>CBDASL010000001.1:0-1927599 GCA_965199635.1 Acidobacteriaceae bacterium
CGGCAGCCGTAGAGGTTGTCGAACTTCGACTTGGTGACGGAGTCGTTGACGTTGATAGCCGGGACCAGCAGCTTGCCCTGCTCCATCATCTTGTAGAGCCGGTGGACGCCGGTGGTGGTCTCTTCGGCGACGCCGCGCCACTCTTTCGCGATGCCGGTGAAGTAGTTGGGCTGTCTCGGCGTGGATCTCTCTTTAGGAGGCTCTTGATGACGCCCTCTTCCTGGCTCTCGGCGGGGCCGTCGACCCAGGTATCGCCGCGCTTCGAGCTCGAACGCCCTTGTGGATGAGGAGGGTGACGTCGCCGCCGTCATCGATGACGAGCTGGGGGCCGAGGTCCGCCGGGATGCGCGAGGGCCTGGCGCGGTGCACCACCAGTACTCTTCGAGCGACTCGCCCTTCCAGGCGAAGACGGGGACGCCGGCGGCGGCGATTGCGGCGGCGGCGTGATCCTGCGTGGAGAAGATGTTGCAGGAGGCCCAGCGGACGTCGGCGCCGAGGGCGACGAGGGTCTCGATCAGGACGGCGGTCTGGATCGTCATGTGGAGCGACCCGGTGACGCGGACGCCGGCGAGCGGCTGGCCTGCGGCGTACTTGTGGCGGATGCTCATGAGGCCGGGCATCTCCTGCTCGGCGATGTCGATCTCTTTGCGGCCGAAGTCGGCGAGGGTGATGTCAGCTACCTTGTACTCGGCTCGCGATGCCTTTGGTGGAAGCCGCTACGGATGCCTTCTCTGGCCCGAGTCGTTGCTGTTGCCATCGTGGAGAATGCGGTGCGGTTTTGCCGGTTGAATTCTGACGATCTCAGGATAGCATTTGGGCCGATTTGGTCCGACTTCCGAACAGGCGGGTGTTGAGGCGGTGAAGGAAGACGTGATCGTTGTGGCTGAACAGGCTGGCATCTTCTCTTGTTTGAGGAGACGCTTATGTCATTGGAATTGGACGCGAAGCGACGACGGCGCTGGTGTTGATTGATCTGGAGCATGGAATTGTCGGGACGGGACCTTGCGCCGTACAAGGGGACGGACGTGGTGCAGACGATGTGCGGGGCTGGCCGAGTCAGTTTCGCCGGGCCGGGGGCACGGTGGTGTATGTGCACGTGCATGCTGGATGAACTGCTGCGACTGCCGGCGGACAAGCCTATGATGCCGCAAGGACGCGCCGCGGCCGCCGAAGCAGGCGAGTGAGCTGGTGTCGGAGGCGGGGTATCGCGAGGGCAAGGACATTCTGATTACGAAGCGGCAGTGGGGCGCGTTTCATGGGACGCCGCTCGACCAGCAGCTGCGTCGCGCTGGGCGTGACAGACAATTGTGATGGCAGGGATCGCGACGAACTTCGGCGTGGAGTCAACGGCGAGGGCGGCGATCGAGCATGGCTACGCGGTCGTGTTTGCCGAGGACGCGATGACGACGATGAGCGAAGGAGATGCATGACCTTCGCGATCGAGAAGCTGTTTCCGGTAATCGGCCGAAGGTGAGTTCAGTAGCCGAAGGAGATCGAAGGCGGCGCTCGGAGGTTTATGAGCGGCCGCGGGCTGGACGTGCAGCGGAGCCCGAGGTGAGCGTTCAGCCGCCTTCGGCCTCCGTTTTGAGCTTCTGGCGCGGGTAGGCAGCGCAACGCAGAGGGCGGCGGCGAGAACAGGCTGACGCCGGCGACGGCGTGAGCAGGCCGGCTGAGAAGCCATGGGTGAGCGTCGCGCAAGCGACCAGTGACGGAACGGGCCCGAGCGAAGCTGCCGAGGCGAGCCGACCATGGTGATGATGGCGACGCCGCCGGCGGCGGCCTGGCCGCCGAGGACGCGGGTGGGGAGGGCCCAGAAGGGGCCCATGAGGCTGACCAGAAGCCGATGGCGGCGAGGGTAAAGGCTGACCAGGCCGACCACGAGCGAGTGGGCGAGGGCAGCCCAGGCAAAGCCGACAGCGCTGAGCGAGCATGCAGAGCAATCATGATGGAAGCGGCGCTCGCGTGAAGCTTGATCTGCTCGACCAGCCGACGATGACGGTGACGACGGCAGCCGCGAGGTAGGGAAGGGTGGAGAGAGCGAACGATAAGCGCGTCGCCGGCGCCGTTGGCGAGCTCTTTCGGCGGCGGCATTGGCGGGCAGGATGCACGATGGTAGTTGAGAACCAGCGGCATCCAGAAGATTGATAGTGTATAGGCCGACCTGATCGAGCAGGAAGATGCCGGCAAGGACCCAGACCATGGGCAGCTTGAAGGCGTCGATGAGGTTGTGTTTTTCGGCTGGCGCCGCCCTTCCTGGCGGTCGCGCTCGAGTTCGGCTTATCGAGGAAGTGCTTTTCTTCGTCGGAGAGCCAGGGGGCGTCGTCCGGGTGGTCACGCATAAAGAAAAGGACGGAGATGCCGCCGAGGATGGTGGGAATGCCCTCGACGCATGAAAGAGCCACTGCCAGCCGTGCAGGCTGGACCCTTGCCTTCGAGGCTTGAAGCAGGAAGCTGGAGATAGGAGCGCCGACGACGCCGGCGAGCGAGGTGGCGGTCATGAACTTGGCGACGGCGCGGGCGCGCTCGGCTGAGGGGAACCAGAAGGAGAGGTAGAGGATCATGCCGGGAAAGAAGCCGGCCTCCGATACGCCGAGCAGCAGGCGCATGGCGTAGAAGCTGTGCGGGCCTTTGACCAGCGCCATGCAGCGTGGCGATGATGCCCCAGGAGATCATGATGCGGGCGATCCAGAGGCGGGGGCCAACCTTGCCGAGCAGCAGGTTGCTGGGCAGATCGAACATGGCCTGGCCGAGAAAGAAGATGCCGGCGCCGGTGCCGTAGACGGTGGCCGACAGGGCGAGGTCGCGGCGCATCTCCAGCGCGGCGAAGCCGACGTTGACGCGATCGAGGTAGGCCAGGATGTAGAGAAAGAAGATGTAGGGAATGAGTCGCCAGCTGATCTTGGCGTAGAGCGCCTTGGCGTCTACGGCCGCGTCGGGCTTGGCGTCGGGGTTGGCAACGTTCATGGCTTCACTGTAGACGGGCGGTGTGCGCGGAGCGGGCGCGGGATGAAAGATCGCGGCTCAGAAGTTTGCCGCAGGGCGTCCCAGGCGCGTTTGTGCCGGCCGCGGCGTGCGGGCGCTGCGTTTTTGGTGTGGCTTGGAGAATGGGGAAGAGGCGCTTGAGGGCTGTGCGCTGGCGGGCTACTGTGGGGCATGGCCTTTGTGAGTCTCACCCGTCTGCGCGTTCGCTCTATCCGATATTTGCCGTTCTTTGCCCTGGACGCCGTGCGGACGCAGCGGCAGGTGCAGCGGGCTGCGGGCTTCAAGACGGGAGCGCTGTTGCCGGATCGGAGCTGGACGTTCTGGACGATGACGGCGTGGGACAGCCAGGAAAGCATGCGGCACTATATGACGACGGGCTCGCACAAGAAGGCGATGCCGAAGCTGATGGAGTGGTGCGACGAGGCGTCGGTGGCGCACTGGGAGCAGGCGGACGAGACGTTGCCGAGCTGGGAAGAAGCAGACCGGCGCATGCGGGAGACTGGCCGCGTGAGCAAGGTACGGCACCCGAGCGCCACCCATGCCGGGCTGAACTACCGCGCGCCACGAACGACGGGTGGCGCGCGAATTCGGCCTGCGTGAGTGCTGCGGCCGAGAGGCTTAGGCGGTGACGAGAGAGCCGAGTTGCTCGCCGGCGACGACGCGGGTGATGTTGCCCTCTTCACGCATGGAGAAGACCATCATGGGCATCTTGTTGTCGCGGCAGAGCGAAACGGCGGACGTGTCCATGACGCGGAGATTGCGCTGGAGGATCTCGGTATAGGTGATGGTGTTGAAGCGGGTGGCGGTGGGGTCGAGCTTGGGGTCCGCGGAGTAGATGCCGTCGACCGATGTGGCCTTGAGGAGGATATCGGCCTGGATCTCCATGGCACGGAGGGAGGCCGCGGTGTCGGTCGAGAAGTAGGGGTTGCCGGTGCCGGCGGCGAAGATGACGACGCGGTTCTTTTCGAGGTGGCGGATGGCGCGACGGCGGATATAGGGCTCGGCGACCTCGTGCATCTCGATGGCCGACATGACGCGGCAGAAGAGGCCGCGCTTTTCGATGGCGTCCTGGAGGGCGATGGCGTTGATCACGGTGGACAGCATGCCCATGTGGTCGGCGGCGACGCGATCCATGTCGATGGCCTGTTGGGCGACGCCGCGGAAGAAGTTGCCTCCGCCGACGACGATGCCGATCTGGCAGCCGAGTGCGTGAGCCGATGCGATCTCCTCGGCGACTTTGTGGATGAAGATGGCGTCGATGCCGAAGCCGCGACCGGCCGCGAGGGCTTCGCCCGAAAGCTTGAGGAGGACTCGCTTGTACATGCTATGGCTGAGTATCGCATGGGGTGGGACGGGGCGGGGGGTGGGAACGGAATGATCGTACCGGACGTAACCAGGAGGAGAGACTGTCCGGCGGCGGCAAAGCTTGCGGCTAAGGTTGCGGCGAGGGTTTAGGATCGGCGCGATGGGATGGCGAAGGAGAGGGCGATGCAGAGTCGGATAGTTGGAACCACGATGCCGGTGCTGGAGCTGTTGCTGGAGCCGGGAGAGCAGGTGATTTCGGAGGCGGGCGAGCTGTCGTGGATGTCCGCGAGTTTGCAGATGAACACGCACACGCAGATGGGGGGCGGGGGCGGGTTGCTGGGGGCGCTGAAGCGGGTGGCCGGCGGCGGCACGCTGTTTATGACGGAGTACACGGCGGTGGGTGCGCGGGGTGAGATCGCCTTTGCGAGCAAGGTGCCGGGGCATATTGTGCCGGTGCAGGTGGGGCCTGGGGTGGAGTACATGGCGCACCGGCACGGGTTTCTGTGCGGGACCTCCGCGGTGCAGCTGGGAGTTGGATTCCAGCAGTCGCTGGGGGCGGGCATCTTTGGTGGCTCGGGGTTTTTGTTGCAGCGGATTGGCGGGCACGGGACGGCGTGGCTGGAGCTTTCGGGCGAGCTGATTGTGAAGGATTTGCAGCCGGGCGAGACGCTGCGGGTGCACCCGGGGCATGTGGGGGCGTTTACGACGTCGGTGAGCTTTCAGATCACGCGGGTGCCGGGGATCCGGAACCTGATCTTTGGCGGCGACGGGGTGTTTCTGGCTGCGCTGACAGGGCCGGGGCGGGTGTGGCTGCAGACCTTGCCGCTGGCGCGTCTGGCGCATGCCCTGACGCCGTACCTGCCAACCGAGGGGCGGGTTGCGGAGACGGCAGAGGGCGGCGTGATTGGCGGCGTAGTGGGCAACATCCTGCGGGGGATGTAGGTCCCTCCCCCCCCCCTTACGATGTTGCGCAAAATCTTCGATTCAGGGGAGTTAGGTCTGGATTAAGAGGGCTTGTGTGCTGCGCAGTCCCCGATCGAAACGATCCGGGGACTGCGATCAGGTTAGGGGAGCGCGGTGGGGCGTTGCGCCAGAGTTTATGGGTGCGACGCCCTGCCTAGGATCCGCGAGGGCGGGCTAGGTGGGCTGCCGAGTACATGGCGCGCTGCGAGTGCCTGTAGCGGGTGGGGCCCGACGTTAACCTGCGGCGTGGGTGAAGGGACTCAGGATGCTGCTTCGAGGAAAACCAGCTTGATTTTCTTCTCCCCCACGGTGCGGAAGCGGATGATGGCGAGGTCGTCGAGAACCTCGGTGATCTTGCCGGCCCCGAAGGTGGGGTGCTTGACCGTGTCGCCCTTGCCGAGGGTGGGTTTGCCGGTGTCGGACTCTGACTGCGCACCGGCCTGGAGGTTGGGTAAGGTCTCCGGGGCAGTGGTGACGATGGTGCCGATGGCGGTCTCGATGCGAGTTACGGCGGATCCGTCGTGGGCCTCGTCGGCGCGGTGGTTCTCGATAGAGGAGGGCTGAAGCAGACCGCTGTGCCCCAGCGGCGTGTCGTCCGGGGTGGAGGCGGAGCCGTGCTGTGCGTTGGGTGCATCGGCCGCCTGGTCAGCGGCGTTGCGGCAGTTGTCGCAGCGGCCGCAGCGATCGCCTTCGGACTCGCCGAAGTACTTGCGGAAGACCTGAACGCGGCAGCCGCCGGTTTCGGCGTAGTGCATCATCTCGGCAAGACGACCCTTGTCGTTGTGGGAGCGTTCGACATACTGTGCGATGAGGAAGTCGAGTTCGGCGGTTGATGGCTCAATGTCGCGAGTGAGGGTGAAGTTATCGCCTTCGTGGACGGCGAGGTCCGAGTCCACCAGCATGTGGAGGATGACTTCGGTCTTCTTTCTGCCGACGCCGGAGCGCTGACTGATGGTGTCGATGGTGGTGGGACGATCGGTACCGGTGGAGGCCTCGGCGGGAGCATCAGCATCGTCTGACTCGTCTTCTGCCGGCGCGCTGGAGCTCGGCGCGGCATGCGCTTCGGCGGCGGAGACAGCTACGGGCCCATCAGAGGCGGGGGCGCTGAAGTGAGTTTCAGCAGCCGGGGCGGCTTCGGCATGGGAGGCAGGGGCCATAGGCTTGCTTGATTCGCCGGTGAGCATGGCCTTCCAGACGTGGCAGAGCTCATCGGACTTGGGGTAGCGGCCGCCGAGGAAGAAGCTCTGGATGCGCTTATCTTCGAGGCGATAGAGAAGAACGGCGCGGGCAGGGAGGCCATCGCGGCCGGCGCGACCGGCCTCCTGGTAGTAGGTCTCGAGCGAGTCGGGGAACTCGAAGTGGTAGACAAAGCGGATGTCAGCCTTGTCGATGCCGAGACCAAACGCCTTGGTGGCGATCATGACCTTATGCTGGCCGGCCATGAACTCCTCCTGCACCTTTTCACGGTCGCGGGCGGACATCTTGCCGTGATAGTGGCCGGCGGAAACCCCGTGCTCGGTGAGCCAGTGGCAGAGATCGTCGGCGGCGCGGGTGCTGGCGGTGTAGATGATGCCGGTGCCGTCTTCCGTGGCAAGCATGTCAGTAATGGCGCAGAGCTTGGCTTCGTTGTTGACGGTGTGGCGGACGGAGAAGAAGAGGTTGTCGCGCTCGGTGCCGGCGTTGACGACCTTGGCTTCTGGCGCGCGAAGAACCTGGAGGATCTCTTTGGCGACTTCCTCAGTGGCGGTAGCGGTGAGGGCGAGGACGGGTGGGTTGCCGAGGGCTTCGCGGGCTTCGCCGAGGGCGAGGTAGGCAGGGCGGAAGTCGTGGCCCCACTGAGAGATGCAGTGCGCTTCATCGACGACGAGGAGGGAGATGCCGCCGGCGGCGCGGAGCTCGGAGAGGAACTCTTCCTTTTCGAGGCGCTCGGGGGTGACGTAGATGAGCTGGGCGATGCCGGTGTCGATCTCGTGCTCGGCCTGCCGGCGCTCCCGGACGGTGGCGGTGGAGTCCATCTTTTCGACGGCGAGGTGGGCGTCTTCGGCGCGCTCCTGCTGATCCTGCATGAGGGCGATGAGCGGGCTGACGACGACGACGGGCCTGGGGAAGAAGACCGCGGGCAGCTGATAGGTGAGGGTCTTACCGGAGCCGGTGGGCATGAGACCGAGGCAGGAGCGGCCGGCGAAGACCTCCGCGAGTACCTCGCGCTGGCCGGAGCGGAAGGCGTGAATGCCGAAACGATCGCGGGCTTCACGTTCAATCTCGGGCCAGGGGACGGCGGAGGCTTTGGGGGCGTGGGCGCCCGCATTACGACTGGCGGACTTGGTGGCCTTGGAGCCGCGGCGAGGCTTTGAGGTGGTGCTGGGGGCTGCCTTGGAGCGCGGTGGTGCCTGGTCGAGTACGTGAGCCATGGATCTCCCGATCTTCAAGCGATTGGATGGGGCAAGGGCTGTGGGAAGCCGGTCGGGGGTGGGCGAAGATGACAGGGAGGTGAAAAGCCTGGAGCTGATTTCACTAGAAAGAAGAAGGTAGTGAGTGGAGGCAACCTGAGGGTGGGGGCGGGGTAGACTGGCGGGCATGCTGATGATGCGAGCGGTACGGAGTGCGGTGGTGCTGGGCGTGGTGGCGCTGGCGGGTGCGGCGGCGTGGGGGCAGGAGTGGGCGCGGACGGCGCTGGAGAAGAGCCCGCGGCACCGGGAGTATGTCGCGGTGAAGACGGCGGCGGGGCGGACGGTGAACACGTTTGTCGTCTACCCGGAGACGAGCGGCAAGGCGCCGGTGGTGGTGCTGGTGCACGAGATCTTTGGGCTGACGGACTGGGCCAAGCTGATGGCCGATGAGCTGGCGGCGAAGGGCTACGTGGTGCTGGCGCCCGACCTGCTGAGCGGGACGGCGCCGGGCGGGGCCGCCACGCCGAAGGGTGGGGGAATGGCGATGGGGCACGATATGTCGGCGATGGGGTCGACCACGCTGGGGCAGGGCAGCGCGGCGAAGGGTGGGACGGATGCCTACCCGACGGTGGACGCGGTGGTGCAGGCGGTGAGCGGGCTGCCGCAGGAGCAGGTGATGGGCGACCTGGATGCGGTGGCGGACTATGCGGAGCGGAGAATCCCGGTGGTGACGGGCAAGGTGAGTGTGGCGGGGTTCTGCTGGGGTGGTGGAACGACGTTTGCGTTTGCGACGCACCGCAAGGGGCTCCAGGCGAGCTATGTGTTCTACGGGCCGACGCCGGAGACGGGGCTGGACGGGATATCGGCGCCGGTCTATGGGTTTTATGCACAGAACGACGCGCGGATCACGGCGGGGCTGCCGGCGACGATGAAGGCAATGCAGGCGGCGGGCAAGACGTTTGACCCGATGACCTATCCCGGGGCGGGGCACGGGTTTATGCGGGCGGGGCAGGCGCCGGATGCCTCGGCGGAGAACCGGCACGCATGGCAGGAGGGGTTTGAGCGCATGCTGGGCGAGCTGGAGCGGGGGCGATAAGGGCGCACGCGGGATGCGGCAACCCGCGTGGGGTTGGGCGCACCCAATGGTGACGGAGGTTTGTGATGAACGACGACAAGGTGAAGGGCGTATTCCAGAAGATTGGCGGCCATATTGAAGAGGCGGCCGGCGCGCTGGTGGGCGACGAAAATCTGAAGGTTGCGGGCAAGGAAGACCAGCTGAAGGGTGGCGCGCGCGAGGCCTGGGGCAACGTGAAGGATGCCGGGAACGCGCTGGTGGATCGGGCCAAGGCGGCGAAGTATGACGCGGATGCGAAGAGCGAGCGGGCCGAGGCGTTTGACCGCGAGCATGCGGTCGAGGTGGACGAGAAGTAGGCTTCAGACGCAGCTGTTGCGAGAGAGCCCCGGCTACTGGCCGGGGCTTTGCTATTCGAGGGCGGTGAGCAGAGCGGCGGGGGTCTTGAGGGACTTGAGGGTGGGGATGTCGAGCGAGACGGGTTCGGCGCAGGCCTGGATGACGTGGGGGAAGTCGGCGGGGAAGAGCTTCAGGGAGTGGGAGGCGGCGTCGGGGTAAATGGCGAACGCGACGGGCTCGTTGCTGAAGGCGTCCTTGCACTCGCCGGCGGCCTGCTGGTGGGCGAGTTGCTGGAGGCGCGGCCAGAGGATCCAGCCGGCCTTGCTGCCGTCGGCGGCGGTGCCGCGCTCGGCGGAGGGGCCGGCAGGGAGAAGGCTGAGCCAGTTGACGGGGCGGCCGGTGGTGAGGTCGTAGACGAAGGGGGTTTGGAGGCCGTCGTTGGGGTAGGGGCCGCCGCAGAAGTAGCTGTCGGTGGCGACGAAGCTGAGGAGGCGCGGGCCGCGCATGGTGACGGCGACGGTGCGCTGCCAGGCGTCGTTGGCGGGCTTGTGCCCTTCCTGGCGCATGGAGGTGCGGCAGTCCTGTGCGGCGGCGCGGACGGTGGCTTCTTCGCGGGCGAGGGCGACGTTGATCGTTTGGGCGACGGCGGGGGTGACAGCTGGGCCGGGGAGGACGCGGGGGAAGGCCTGGAGGTGGCCGGTGAAGAGGTCGGGTTGGGGGGCGAGCTCGACTGGGGCGGGGACGGGCTGGCCGCGCTGTGGAGTCTGGGCGGGGACGGCGATGGGGAGGGCGAGAAGGGCGAAGAAGGTAGCGCGGCAGAGAATTTGGTGGAGTGTCTGGGGCATGGATTGGTCTCTTGGCCTAGTGTGCCCTGGCTGCCCGGTGTTCTTGCCAGGTAACTTAGTCCTTGTAGGGGGCGAACTCGTTGGCGTCGGCCGTTATGGTCACCCGGATGAGTAAAGAAGGCGCCGCACCTGACACACCGCTAAGAGATTCCCACTCGGCTGATTTAAGCTTCGAGCGTGCCAGTACCTAGCTTCCAAGCTTTTCTGCTTCCCTTATTGCGCTACACCGCTGACCGTAAGGAACACAGGCCCGGTGATGTGGTGGATCACCTTACATTGCTCTTTAACTTCTCAGAGGATGTACTTGCCGACCGGTTACCGAATGGACGCACTCGCGTGATGGACCGGGCTTTATGGGCGATCACCTATTTACGTAAAGCTGGTCTGCTGGAGTCGGTGTCTTGGGGAGTGTTTCGCATCACAGCGAGGGGCAATCAGCTATTGGAAGAAAAGCCGGCAACACTCCTTGCTCGGGATCTTGAACGCTACCCGGAGTATCTCGAGTTCAAGGGAGGTGGCAGTAGTGGCAGAGCGGAAGCTAAGGTCGTCGACTCCCGGAGTACGGCCAGTACACCAGACGAAGACTTTCATGATCTTGTCAGGACCATACAGGAGGATTTGCAAGCTGAACTGCTCGATCTCTTTCGCAAGTCCACGCCGAGCTTCTTCGAGGAGGCGGTTGTCAAGCTGCTCGTAGCGATGGGGTACGGAGGTTCTGTTGAGGATGCTGGACATGCCACAAAGAGATCCGGGGACGATGGGATCGATGGAGTGATTAAAGAAGACCGGCTTGGACTAGATGTTATCCACGTCCAAGCGAAACGCTGGACCGATCGAATAGTAGGTCGGCCTGACATACAGAGCTTTGCAGGTTCACTGGAGGGGCAGCGAGGAAGGAAGGGGGTCTTCATCACCACAAGTCAGTTCTCGGCAGAAGCAAAGGAGTACGTCTCCCGGATCGAAAAGAAGATCGTGCTTATCGACGGGAAAGAATTGGCGAGACTTTGTGTGATGTTTGACATAGGGGTAAGTCGACGTGAAGTGATTGTGCTCAAGGCTATAGACCCGATGTTCTTCGCAGAGAAGTAGAAAGGCCCCGGCGGGTGCCGGGGCCTTTGGCGAAGCTGTCGGCGGTTAGGCCTGGGCTTCGGGGGTTTCCTCGGCTAGCTTGGTGGTGGCTACGGTCCAGTTCGGGTCGCCTACCTTGAAGCGGGCGAAGCGGCGGACGGAGATGTTCTCGCCCATTTTGCCGACTACCGTGGCGATGATTTGGGAGATGGTCTGGGTCTGCTCCTTGATGAACGGCTGGTCGAGCAGGCAGACTTCCTCGTAGAACTTCGACATCTTGCCTTCGACGATCTTTTCGACGACGGGGGCTGGCTTGCCGGTGGCAGCGGCCTGCGAGCGGTAGATGTCCTTTTCGCGGGCGAGGTCTTCGGGGGTGACGTCTTCCTTGCGGACGTAGCGCGGGTCAGTCGCGGCGATGTGCATGGCGATGTCGCGCAGGAGGGCCTGGAAGTCGTCGGTACGGGCGACAAAGTCGGACTCGCAGTTGAGCTCCAGAAGAACGCCGATCTTGCCGCCGGCGTGGATGTAGGTGCCGACTGCGCCCTCGTTGGTGGAGCGCGAGGCCTTCTTGGCGGCCGAGGCCATGCCGCGCTTGCGGAGGACCACAAAGGCCTCTTCCATGTTGCCCTTGGTCTCTTGAAGAGCCTTGAGGCAGTCGCCCATGGGGGCGCCGGACTTTTCGCGAAGCTCCTTGACGAGCTTGGCGTCGATTTTGGTTGTTTCGGTGGCGGTGCTCATGAGTGTCAGTATCCTCGGTGCGAGATGAATGTGTGGTGAAACGCGAAGAGCGTGGAGGATGTCCACGCTCTTCGGGGGGCTTGCCCCAGGCTCCTTGGAGAGGAGCGGTGGACGGGATTAGGCGCCGGTCTCGGCCGAGACTGCTTCTGGCTCGGGGACGGTGGCGGCAGCGGGAGCCTTGCGGATGTTGCCACCGACGGCAGCTTCGAAGTCCACCGGCTCTTCGTCCGCCGGGGCGGCCGCTGGGGCTTCGGCGGACTCGGCGGGAGCGGCCTCAGCGGTGGTGGTGTCTTCTGCCTCACCGAGGAAGTGGGCCTCAACCGGGGTCTGCTGGACGTCAGCATATTCCTGCGAGAAGGCCTTGTCGGAGACCATCTGCACGCCTTCAAAAGCGGAGTCGGCGATCTTGGTGGTGAAGAGGCGAATGGCGCGCAGGGCGTCATCGTTGCCGGGGATCACGTAATCGACCACGGTGGGATCGCAGTTGGTGTCGACGACAGCGACGACCGGGATGCCGAGCTTGCGGGCTTCCGAGACGGCGATGGCTTCGTTGTTGGAGTCGATGACGAAGAGGGCGTCGGGCAGGCGGCGCATGCTTTTGATACCGGAGAGGGAGGTGGAGAGGCTCTTGCGCTCACGCTCGAGCTTGATGACTTCCTTCTTGGTGAGCAGCTCGTAGCGGCCGTCGACGGACATGTCGTCGAGCTCCTGGAGGCGCTTGACGGACTTCTGCACGGTGACCCAGTTGGTGAGCAGACCGCCGAGCCAGCGGGAGTTGATGTAGGGCATGCCCGCGCGCTGCGCTTCTTCGGCGACGGCATCCTGCGCCTGACGCTTGGTGCCGACAAAGAGGATGAGCTTGCCGGTAGAGGTCAGGTCAGTGACGAACTTGGATGCGTCCTTGAACATCTTGAGCGTCTTTTGGAGATCGATGATGTAAATGCCATTGCGCTCGCCAAAGATGTATTCCTTCATCTTGGGGTTCCAGCGCTTGGTCTGATGCCCGAAGTGGACGCCGGCTTCGAGCAGTTCCTTCATGGTGATATTGGCCACGTGAGTCTCCTTGGTGGAAGGCAGTGCCGGCGAGGAGCCGGGAGCCCGGATTGATCCCTTCCGGCAAGCGGGGTGGGGAGATTTGACACCGAACCGCGAGGGTAAGCCTGCGGGTGAAGCGAACGGCCAGGCTGCCTCGCGGCGGGCCTGACCGGTGGTACGACAAGCGAAATGCAACAGCAAAACACATTTGCTGCGAGGCGTTTTTTATCGCTTGGAGAACTGGAAGCGAGCGCGGGCGCCCTTCTGACCGTACTTCTTGCGCTCCTTGCCGCGCGAATCGCGGGTAACAAGGCCTTCGCTCTTGAGCGCCTTGCGGAGTTCGGGGTTGAACTCCATGAGGGCGCGGGCGATGCCGAGCTTGACGGCATCGGCCTGGCCCATGACACCGCCGCCACGGACGGTGGTGACCACGTCAAAGGTCTCGCCGATGTCCGGGATGCCGAGCGAACGCTTGGCTGCGGCGCGCTGCTGGGGTGTGACGAAGTAGGTGTCGACGTCCTTCTTGTTGACCGAGAAGTTGCCGCTGCCGGGGCGCAGGAAGACGCGCGCGATGCTGGACTTGCGACGACCGGTGCCGTAGTACTGAATCAGATCCGCCATGCTGCTCCTGTGGTGCTGAACTTGGATGGTGCGGGTGGTGCGGGTGAAACAGCCGCCGGAGCGGCCTGAGACCGGAGCCTAGCCGACGAGGTCAGCGGGCTGGGGCTTCTGGGCGAGATGCGGGTGATCCGCGCCCTTGTAGACCTTGAGCTTGGTGCCCATCTGGCGGCCGAGCTTGGACTTGGGAAGCATGCCGCGAACGGCTTCTTCAACTACCTTTTCCGGCCGGCGCTCGATCAGGCGGCGGAAGCTTTCTTCGCGCAGGCCACCGGGGAAGCCGGTGTAGCGGCGATAGACCTTTTGCTCGCTCTTGAGGCCCGTCAGGACGACCTTGTGGGCATTGACGATGACGACGTGGTCGCCGGTATCGATATAGGGCGTGTAGAGCGGATTCAGCTTGCCGGAGAGGAGGTTGGCGGCGTGGGTGGCGAGGCGGCCGAGGGTTTTGCCGCTGGCGTCGAGCACAAACCACTTGCGCTGGAAGTCTTTGCCGCTGGGGATGGTCGTGGACATGCTTGGAAACTCCGTAATCTCTGAATCAAACTGAAAAGCAACGGCAGCCCGGGGACTCCGGCAGGGGCCCCAGGGTGCGGGCTGCAGGAGACGCGGACAGAGACGCGCACAGGGGCCGAAACAGCGAGGCATGTGAAGTGGGTGCTTTGGAGTGGTCCGGAGATGACTCGGAGCGACTCGGGTGGATCCACCACGGCTCCTGCCCCTCCCTGCACCGAGCTGCGGGCGATGATTCTCCCACGACTCGCACGGGGACGGCAGTGCGCGAGTTCTCATGCTAGCGACCGGGGCTTGCCCGTGTCAAGCAAAGATGCGCTGCCTGGCGAGACGGAGGGGAGAAGACAGCTTCGAGCAGGCGGAGGGTGGCTCGGCCGGTTCTTGGGGCGACAGGGCAGCAGATGGGGGCGGGGCGGGCCTCCACCGTGCAGTTATGCTTACGGGGGACGCCCGGACGGGCGGCGTGGATGCCAAGCGCCGTGCCAAGGGGATGCCCGCACCGGGGAACGAGCCGGCAGGGCCTGGAGTGTTATGAGGACGGGTGGGCGGAGCGGGGACGTTGGGCCGGGCGCGGCGATGCCGTCGCTGCTGAGCAGCGGGGCGGAGCGGGTGTTGGCGGTGGGGTTTGCTGTTCTGGCTGCACTCTGGGTGGCCGTGCTGCTGCTGGTGACGAACCGCACCTTTGCCGACGACAGCTATTTCTACCTGATGGTGGCGTGGAACATGGCGCGGGGCATGGGGAGCACGTTCAATACCCTGATGCCGACCAATGGGTACCACCCGCTGTGGATGTTGCTGCTGACGCTGGTCTACAAGGTGATCCCGGGGCGGGTGCCGGCGCTCCACGGGGTGGCGGCGCTGATCGCGCTGCTGGACGGGCTGATGCTGGTGACGGTCGCGCGGGTGCTGCGGCGGGTGGGCGGGCACCTGTGGCCGGTGGCGTTTGCGCTGCTTCTGCCGTTTGTTTTCGGCTCGCAGCTGGGGACCGAGGGGGCGCTGAGCGGGCTGTTTCTGTCGCTGCTGATGATGACGACGTGGCGGT
The DNA here is from genome assembly GCA_965199635.1 of Acidobacteriaceae bacterium. Taxonomy (GTDB): domain Bacteria; phylum Acidobacteriota; class Terriglobia; order Terriglobales; family Acidobacteriaceae; genus Edaphobacter. Next base: position 14,911 of record CBDASL010000001.1, read on the forward strand.
TTGCCTCGCGGCGGCCGACGGCAGCAAACGCCGTGATGTGGAGCAGCGTGGCGGCGATCGCGGTGCTGAGCCGGCTGGACAACATCTTTATCGTCGGGATGACGGCTGCGGCGATCTTTTTGCTGCCGGGAGCGGAGGCTGGGGAACGCCGGCGGCTGCAGGCGATGGCTGGAGTGATCCCGCTGGTGCTGTGGGGAGCCTATGTGGGCAGCAACATCGTTCTGTTCCACACGGTGCAGCCGATCAGCGGCCAGCTGAAGAGCTCGGGGGCGATTCACCACGCGGTGGGGTCGAACCTGCCGCATACGGCATTGGTGGCGCTGGCGATTCTTTTGCCGAGCTTTCTGGTGGTGGCGGCGCTGCGGCGCGACCTGTTCTTCCGGGTGGTGGAGCTGCCGTTTGCGCTGGGGGTGTTGTGCCACCTGCTGTATATCGTGTTTCGGATGTCGAGCGAGACGCGGTGGACCTGGTACTACACGAGCTGGATGCTGCTGGCGGCGGTGCTGCTGGCACGGGCGTGCTCGGCCATTCTGCGAGAGCGGCAGACGCTGGCCGTTGCGGCGTGCGGGATAGCGGCGCTGGTGGTGCTGGTGAGCTGGTACCAGGTGAGCTACCGGAAGTTCTGGAAGGGGCGGGAGACGCGGCCGCCGGCGAGCTTTAACGCGGAGCTGTATGAGCGGCTGGGCGTGCGGCGGATGATCGCGTACGACGAGCCGGGGGTCTACGCCTACTTCTCAGACATCGAGATTGTGCCGATCGACGGACTGATGGGCGATGTGGCGTTCCAGAAGGAGCTGGCGACCAAGGGCATCCAGGAGTTTGTCCGGCGCGAGCACATTGACGCGTTCATGGGGCCGAGCCTGCCGGTGGACGGCAAGACGGCGGATGCGCTGTGCGCGCACATGTTTTTGTCGTCAGAGCAGTTTCGCTGCCAGCCGGTGGGAGACGGGCGGTTTGGGATGGATGGCGTGGAGATCTATGCGCGAAACCCGCCGGCAGATGCCGGGCTGCTGGAGCTGCCGGCTGGGCGCATGATCCTGAACATGCCGAACCGGGTCGCGGTATGGCGGCTGGAGCCCTAGGCGGAGAAGGGCTGCTTTAACTCAGGCAGACCGCACTGCACGCTGGATGGGATCGAGCGCTAGTGCTGGAGCTGGGACGGGCTGGGCTGCTGGCCGGAGCGGGTGCGCAGGTTGGGCGGAATGCGGTTGCGGCGGTGCAGCTGGGCCCTGTGTTCGCCGGGCGTATCCAGCCGGTACAGGATGAGCAGGTTGCGTTCGGGGTCGTCGTAGGCGGGAAAGGCGGCGACGCGTTCCAGCTGGAACTTGGGGGAAAGGTCGTCCATCTTGTCGTCTTCGACGTGGTTCCAGGCGGCGTACCAGCCGGGCTGGTACCGGTCCACGCGATCGATGAGGTCCATGGTGCCGAAGTCGTCGCATATGGAGTGGAGGCCGGTCATGAGTGAGATATCTGAGCCGCTGATGGAGAGCAGCAGGGGGCGGTGCCGAGGATCGCTATGGATGATGGCGGCGATGCCGCGGGCGGCGGCAAGAAAGCGATACGTGGGGTTGCGAACGAGCTGGAGGGTGTAGCGGGTCTGAAAGGTGACGAGCAGCAGCAGCGCGAGGCCACCCAGGCGGCCGAGGCCGACGCCGGTGGGTGCGGGGAGCGTGAGGGCGAGGGCGCCAAGCGACAGGGCGGGCAGCACGATGAGGGGGATGGCGAGGACGAGGTAGTACCGCGGCTGGAGGTTGTCGTGGTAGGCGAGAAAGGCGGTATAGCCGAGGAGCCAGCAAAGAAGAGCGGGAAAGAGGGGGTCGCGCCGGAGGCGGGGCAGGGCGAGGCCAACAAGGATGGCAGCGACGGCGGCGAGGGTGGAGCTCATGCCGATCCAGGTGACGTCGCGCAGGGTGTCGTGCAGGACGGCAAGGGCGGTGGCGCGGGTGATGCCGGTGTAGGCGTTGGCGTTGAAGAGGTAGCGATAGTCCTCCAGCAGATGAGGGTGGACCACCGCGCGGAAATAGAGCAGCCACAGACCGACGGCGGTGGCGATGGCAAGGAGCGCGGGGGGAAGGGCGCGACGCAGCTGCCAGCCCGTGGCGGCCCACAAGGCGAGGAGGGCAGCGGGTGCGAGCGAGAGCGCGGTCGTCTTGGTGAGGACCATGAGCACCAGAAGGAGGCCGAGCAGCAGGGCGCGGGCGGTGGAAGGCGCGCGGCCGAGGTGGATAGACACCTGGATGGCCAGGAGACCCAGCAGAACGCAGAGGGGCTCCAGGATGGCGAGGCGGGAGAAGACGAAGCAATATGCGGAGGAGGCGAGCAGAAGCAGGGTGAGCAGGGCGGCGAGGCGCGGGGTGGGGCTGGGTGTCTGGTATGCGGAGCGGCGCGGGGCCAGACGCCACAGGGCGCCGTGCACGAGCGAGGCGGCGGACATGGCGGTGAGTACGAAGACCGTGACGGAGAGCGCACGGGCGGCGACGACGCCGACGCCGGTGACGCGGAAGAGCAGGGCCTCGAGTGCGGGCCAGACGGGAAGGGCGACGGCGGGGTTGAAGTCGCCCGGGACGCGCCAGTGGCCGCGGGTGAAGAGGCGGATGGCCGCGTCGCCATACCAGCCTTCATCGGTGTACTTGGCCCAGTCCATCCAGGGTGTGTGGTCGGGGAAGTCGGCCGAAAGGTGGCGATAGTGGAGGGCAAGGAGGGTAAGGGCGGCGAGGCCGAGCAGCGCCTGCAGGAGAGCCAGCGCAAGCCGGACAGCACGGCCGGTCGACGTGGGGGCGTGCTGGGAGAAGGGGATCGAGCGCATAGCCAAGGAGGGAGATGCTTCTGTGAGCCCTAACCCCGTCGTGAGTGGGTTGTGGCGGCTGTCCATGCAGTCCGGGCGTGTGTTGCAGCCAGGACCGCCCTGCGCTGGGTGGCGTGCAGGGCGCTGCAGCCCTTGTGCCATCTTACCGCCCGTGTTGCATGGGGCGGGGTGACGCGACGCGGCTCTACGGCATGCACAGTGTTGTTGCGTTCTGGAGCGGCGAGACGAACGCCGGGGTCATTCGCGCGCCAGAAGATGTTTCGCCAGTCGCGGCGGGGTTACTCGTACGACAGGGCGTCGATGGGATCTTTGCGGGCGGCTTTGAGGGCGGGATAGAGCGCGCCGAGCATGGCGCCGGAGAAGGCGATCAGCACGGCGGAGAGAATCCAGTGTGGCGTGACGGCAAAGTCCAGCTTGGGGAACTTGACCTGGAAGATGGAGCGCATCAGCAGCGTAAGACCGACGCCGAGGGCGATGCCGACAAAGGCGAGCAGGCCGGCCTCGCGGAGGACGACGGAGACGATGTAGGACTGCGAGGCGCCGAGCGACTTAAGGATGCCGATCTCGCGCGTGCGTTCCATGACCGCGGTGTACATGGACTGGAAGATGACCAGAAAGCCGATGATGATGGCGATGCTGATGACGATGCGGAGGGCGATGTTGAAGCCGGGGATCTTGTCCGGGGTCATCAGGCTCAGCCATTCATCGATGGTCTGCACGGTGTACTGCTGCATGCCGGGGGTATGGAGGATCTCGTCCCGGACGAGGTTGTCGTTCTTTCTGTCGTCGACTTTGACGTAAAAGGTGCTGGCCCGGCCGGGGTTGTTGGTGATCTCGTCCATGGTGAGGATGGGGATGAACTTGCGGCCGCCGCGGCCATGCTCGACGATGCCGGCGATCCGGAACGGGCGACCAAGGATGGTGATGCTGTCGCCCACCTTGTGGCCGCCGTCCGAGGCGGCGAAGAAGTCGTCGACGAGGACGTCATTGGGTCCCTGAAAGGGCGCGCCGGAGAGGAAGACAAAGGGCTTCATCGCGTTGAAGCTCTGGTAGTCGATGCCGTAGATGTTTTCGACCGACTTGCCCATGGTGAACTGGACGTTGACGGGCGAGGCCACAAGGACGTGGGGGAGCTTGGCGATGACGTCGGCAACCTTGATGGGCGCGGCGGCGGGGCTCATGGCGGCGAAGTTGGTGGCCGATGAGGGCCGCACAAAGAGATCGAGGCCGATGCCGCTGGTGCGCTCCTTGGAGCCGTTGAGCATGCCGAGCATGATGGCGGCGATGGACAGGATCATGACCACTTCGATCGCTACAGCGACGGAGCTGATGAGGGAGCGGAGCGGGCGGTGCACGAGATTGCCGACGACCAGGCTGTTCATGTGCTTTCAGTGTAGCGGGCGGGCGGGGAATCGGGCGAGGTGCGGCGATGGGAGAGCGGCGGGAGGATAGGGCGGGCGTTGTCGGCTGCCGACTTGCCCGGGCCGATCAGCAACGAGCCGATGATGGGCATAAGGTAGCCGGTCGTGACAGCGGCGAAGGCAATGGCGAAGCCGGCGTAGACCGTTGAGTAGATCAGGCCGGAGAGGTAGCCCTCCGGGGCGACGTGCGCGAAGTAGACGAGCATCAGCAGGCCCCAGGGAGACTTGCGGACATCGCCACAAAGGGAGTCAAAGATGAGCAGGGAGCAGATCCAGACGACTGGAGCGGCTACGAGCAGACCCGCCCACTCGCCGAGGTGGTAAGCCTCGCCGATTGGTGAGAAGGAGATGCCGGTGCTGAAGTCGTCTTCGCCGATGTTGAGGCCGCCCTCGTGAGCGTAGACGTTGCCCCACAGGATGGCGGGCTTGTCTGGCCAGATGGCATGCGGGACGAGTGCCTCAAGATCGATCAGCAGCGGCAGATAGCCTTTGGGCCCGTTGGTGTCTGTCGCGTCGATCAGCTGATCGTCAATCGAGACCATCTCGAGGCGATCGAAGAGGCCTTCGGGTTGATTGAAGTAGGCTCCTCGTGATCGCTCGCTGACGGCTTCGGTTTGGTTCGACAGATAGAGCTGGCGCACCGTGCCGAGTTCACCCAGCAGCTTGGCCGCAACAGCGATGTTGCCACCGAATGTAGGCGCATTGAAGGCGCGACCATATTGCGAGTACGGAACAAGGTATCGCGCAACAAAGACGACAAAGATCAGGCCGACGATGATCTGATTGCGGCGCAGCCGTAGGCTTTCTGCCGCTGCGGCCACGCCCCAGCAGGCAATAGGTCCGAAAAAACCTTCCTTGGAATAGGAAAGGAGGCCGTTGACGATGAAGAGGGAGCCGCCGCCAATCAGTACGACGAAATCGACGCTCTGGCGACCGCCCGTTCGGCGGAGACTGGCGATGGTGCCCAGAATGACGCTGAGCTCGGCGAAGTGGTTGATCTGGATGAGGGCGCTGAAGACTGTTCCCGAGCCACGATCGACGGTATGCGTGGCGATCGTGAGAATGATGCCGATTGCGAGACAGCCGACGGCGGCCTGGTACATGTTGCTGTCGTTCACCAGTGTCTCGAGCAGGGCCTTGCGCCGGGAAAACTTGCGAACCACAAAGAGCGAAGCGGAGAGAGAACACACGCCAACGAGGTAGGCGGTGATTGTGAGGTGCGGGCGAATGAGGTGGGAGTCGGCGGGTTCGCCGAGGATCGCCTTGACGCAGAGCCCCACGATCAGCGCCAGGGTGGTGAAGAAGAAGAGGTAGGCACCGGACGGACGGGTGAGGCCGCCGGCGATGTTGAAACCAAAGGTGGAGACGATCACAAAAAGAAAGGAGCAGGCGCTGAAGTACAGCGAGGTGTGCTCCATCTGCTGCGCCAGAAAGAGTGCGCCGGCAAACAGGAAGGCGTACGGGATGGGAATGCGTTCTGGGAGGAAGAGGCGCATGGCTACTTTCTGGCCGCCGGGAACAGGCCGGCGCTCGCCCCGAGCTCGGGCTCGGGTGAGCGCACAGCCCGGTTGAGCAGGCGATCACGCAGCGCAAGCGATGGCCGCTCGACCAGCAGGAGCGAGAGTTCCGAGACGAAAAAGGTAGCGAGCCAGCTCATGGGGAAGACGATCACGCGGGGAAGTCCGAAGGGGAGACCCTGGAACAGAGTCTGGCTCTTTTCGTTAAGAAACAGGGTTTGCCACAGGTAAAGGCTATACGAGAGGACGCCGATGTGGATCAGGAGAGGGGAGTTGAGCAGACGCCCGGTGAGCCCGTCTGCGTTGCGCACGCACCACAGCAGCAGCAGAACAATCAGGGCGCCCGTGCAGGTGCGGCCGATGGGGAAGCTCCAATAGTTCTGGAAGCGCATCTCCAGCGCGCTGGCCGCGGCCAGGCCGGCGAGCAGCAGCAGGGGAGACCGGGTGGCGGAGCGGAACACCCGCTCAAAGCGGATGGTGCCTTCGGCCAGGGCGGCGAGGCAGCCGAAGCTGAGCAGATCGGCATGCATGTGGAAGCCGGCGCCATGGTGAATGAAGCCTTCCGGGATGCGAAAGGAGAGGATCCGAATGACGGGGGAGAGGGCGATGATGGCCAGGGTCAGCTGGATAGCGCGCCACCGGTCGAGCCGGTGGACCCCGGCGGCGGGAGCGCTTCTGCCGGCGTCGGCAGGCTCAGAGCGGCGGCGCGGCAGGCACAGCAGCAACCCCAGCGGCCACAGGAGGTAGAACTGCTCCTCCACGGCAAGCGACCACAGGTGCTCGGTGGACCAGGAGGATCGCAGGTCGTAGTCGTGAAAGAACAGCAGGGAGCTAACGAGGTCGTGGTGGGACAGAGCGAGGCGCCCGGAAAGCACGATCAGACAGAGCGCGCCCAGGTACATATAGAGCGGGGGAAGAATGCGCAGAGCGCGCTTGAGATAGAACCGGCGCAGGCGCACCGAGCCGGTGCGGTCGAACTCCTGGAGCAGAAGGCGAGTGATGAGGTAGCCGCTCAGCACAAAGAAGATAGCCACGCCCAGCGAGCCATTGAACACCATAAAGAAGACCAGCGGGATGTGCTGGCTGGCGGCGTACTGCTGAAGGGTGTGCATGCCCATCACCATGAGGATCGCGACAGCCCTGATGCCGTCCAGCGACGGAATCCGTCGCAGCGTGGCAGGGCGCTCCGCCATCGCGGGGGCAGAAGCCGGCTCTCCACGAGGGGCAGACATGCATCTGGATTGTAACTGGGAGCGCTTTGACGAGGGGGACTCTCGGGTCTATGCTGCGGGTACTGATGGGTACCCGGGCGATTACCGGGGCTCTTCCCTGTGAGCCGATGACAGAACTCTGTGAGGAGTTGCGGACGGAACGGCAGGAGCGTGCGATCTCGCTTGAGGCGATGGAGCAGCGCACCAAGATCCCGGGGCGGCACCTGCGCGCGCTTGAAGAAGGGCGACTGCAAGACCTGCCAGGGGGCATCTTTCGCAAAGGGATCCTAAGAGGCTACCTGGACACGCTGGGACTTCCCTCGGAGCCGTGGATGGGCCGGTTTGAGGCCTGCCTGGCCACCTTGCCAGCAGACGCTGAAACCACCGACCTGACCGCATTTGCCGAAGGGGTCCAGCGGAGCCGGCCCGCGCGAGAGCGGGTGGACGCGTTCCGGTGGCCCGGCGTGCTGGCGATGATGGCGGTTTTGCTGCTGTTTGGCTGGTGTATCTGGCGGTTTGCCCTGCGGGACCGGCTGGTGATCTCGGGCGGTGGCGTGCAGCACGCGGTGCAGCATACCGGGGCCGGCAGCTCCAGCTAGCAGGGGGGGGCGCAGCCACCAGGAAGGGCTCTCGTCCGAACCGTATGCATTCCATTCCCTGCAACGGGGGACCGCTCACGGGCGGGTGGCTGCCACTCGCTGCGCGGCTTTGCCCACCGCAGAACCGGGTGCGTACAATAACAGGGTTACGCAAGCAAGCATGTGCGGCCCCATCCGGCTGCAACTTTTGGAGGAGTTTCATTGTCAACACGCGACCGTTTTCTGTTTACCAGTGAGTCAGTGACCGAGGGTCACCCGGACAAGATTTGCGATCAGATCTCCGATGCCATTCTGGATGCGTGCCTGGCCGAAGATCCGATGAGCCGTGTGGCGTGCGAGACGCTGACGTGCACGGGGCTGGTAGTTATCGCCGGCGAGATCACGACCAAGGCCTATGTGGACTTCCAGGGGCTGGTGCGGTCGGTTGTGGCGGACATCGGCTACACCCACTCGGACTATGGATTTGATTCCAACACCTGCGCGGTGATCTCGACGATCAACAAGCAGTCCCCGGATATCGCGCAGGGCGTGGATACAGGCGGCGCGGGCGACCAGGGCATGATGTTCGGCTATGCCACCAATGAGACACCGCAGCTGATGCCGTTGCCGATCTCGCTGGCGCACCGCCTGACCGAGAAGCTGAGCGAAGTGCGGCGCAGCGGGCTGATGCCGTATCTGCGGCCCGACGGCAAGAGCCAGGTCACGGTGGAGTATGCGGAAGTGGGCAAGCCTGTCCGTGTCGACGCCGTGGTGATCTCGTCGCAGCATGATGAGCAGGTCACCAACGACCAGTTGCGCGCTGACATCCTGAAGCACGTCATCCAGGCCGTGATTCCCGAGAACCTGCTGGACGCCGATACCAAGTACCACATCAACCCGACAGGGCGGTTTGTGATCGGTGGACCGATGGGTGACTCGGGCCTGACAGGCCGCAAGATCATCGTGGACACCTATGGCGGCATGGGCCGGCATGGTGGCGGCGCCTTCTCCGGCAAGGACTCGACCAAGGTCGATCGGTCGGCGGCGTATATGGCGCGATACATCGCGAAGAACATCGTGGCTTCAGGCCTGGCAGACCGTTGCGAGGTGCAGTTGGCCTACGCGATCGGTGTGGCGGAGCCGGTGAGCGTGCTGGTGGATACCTTTGGCACGGGCAAGATCGATCCCAAGCAGCTGGAAGATCTGGTGCGGGCAAACTTCTCGCTTACGCCGAAGGGCATCATCGAAACGCTGGATCTGCGCAAGCCGATCTTCCGGACGACCGCGGCCCATGGCCACTTCGGACGGGAAGACAAGGATTTCTCGTGGGAGAAAACCGACAAGGCCGAGGCGCTGAAGAACGGTGCTGCCAAGGCAGAGCCGGTGGCCGCGACGCGCTAAGTGCCAGTGTGGCAATGCTTGAAGCGGCAGCCTCCGGGCTGCCGCTTTGGCGTAAAGGCGGAACTGCTCTGGTAGGCTCGGCAGGTGATGGTGGCAGGACGACTTCGGCTTCTTCTCGGGATGTACCTGGTCTTCGCGCTGGCGGTAACGGCGCTCTACGCCTTTCATAGTGCGCAGGTCGTGCATCCGTGGATCGATGGGGAGTGGCTGATCAACTACAGTGGCGGCCTGGTGCGCCGGGGGCTGGTAGGGGCGGTGTTGCTGGGTGCGGCACGGACGCTGCACCTGCCGCTGATGGGGCTGACGCTGGCGGTGCAGGTCGCGGCCTATGCCCTGTTTTTCTGGTGTGTGTGGCTGCTGACGGCGGGGGTGCGCTGGTCGTGGCCGCTGGTTTTAGCGCTGTTGTCGCCCGCGACGATCGCCTTTTCCGTGCTGGACCCCCCTTCCGCGGTGCGCAAGGAGGTGCTGCTCTTCGTGGCCGTGGCGCTGTTGGGTTTGACGCTGGTCCGCGGGCGCAGGGCGGTGCTGGCGAGTGCACTGCTGACGGTCGCGGCGCCGGTGCTGGTGTTCTCGCATGAGGCCCTGGTGGTCTTCTTCCCGTATCTGTTTGCGCCCTTCTTTGTTCTCCTGCCGTGGCGGCAGGCGCTGCGGCTGGTGATGCTGCCGGCAGTGCTGGCAGGGGTTGCGCTGGTGCTGGTGGCAGGTCACCCGGGAGACCTCGCCCAGGCTGAGACGGTGTGCCAGACGGTGAGTGCCGCGGTGGGCCAGCCTGCGTTGCTGGACCAGCCGAACGGGATCTGTGGGGGAGCGATCGCCTACCTGGGCAGAAGCCCAGCGGAGGCGCGCAACGACACACGGGCCGCCGAGCGGGCGTATCACTACACGGAGCGGTACCCGATCCCGGCGCTGCTGGCGCTGCTGCCCCTGGCCTGGCTGCTTCGTGACGGGCTGCGCAGCGGGCGGAGGCAAGGGACGAGGTGGATCGTGGCAGCCGGCCTGCTCGCCGGGCTGGCCTCAATCGCGCTGTTCCTGGTGGCGCGGGACTGGGGACGCTGGATCAACATTCACGTGACCTGCCTGTTGCTGCTGGCGTTACTTGTGGAGCGGCCGGCAGAGAACCTGTCACTGCCGTGGAAGGGCTGGCGAAGGGCGCTGGCGGTTGCCGGGCTGCTGCTGTATGCGACGGCCTGGACGCTCCCGGCGGTGGGCATCTACCAGGGTCGGTATGGCTATCTGGACCTGGTCTACTACATGAACACCTATGGCCGGCGAGGCCACCTGATGCAGTACTAGCCGGCGCCGTCGCCAGTGTCGGCGGACGCGTGGAGAGGGAATCAAGTCATGGCTGGGGCGAGACGGTGATGGGTCTGTGCGCAGGGGGTAGGGAAGGATAGACTCGCAGAAGCCAGGGTGTGAGTGCGACGACGTCCATCCCGAAGGTGCTGCAAGCCACGGCTGCCCCTGCACGAAAGCCGGCGCTGCCGGCTCTGAGCGGTGTGCGGACGGTGCTGGCGATCAGCATCATGCTGTTTCACTTCACGCCGCCGCACTTGGACTGGCTTCGTCCGCTGCTGGATAACAGCTTCATCTTTGTGGGCTGTTTCTTTCTGATCTCGGGCTTCATCCTGACCTATAACTACGGCGACCGGGCGGAGACGCTGCGCAAGCGCGACTTCTGGGTGGCGCGGTTTGCCCGGCTCTACCCCACCTATGCCTTTGTGCTGCTGCTGAGCCTGCCGATGCTCGTGGCGGAGTGGAAGGCTCGGCCGCACGGGGAGTTCTGGGCGGGGCTGGTACTGACGCCGCTACTGCTGCAGGGGTGGAGCCCGTCGCTAGCAACGTTCTGGAACACGGTGGCGTGGACGCTGAGCGCGGATGTGCTGCTTTATTTCGCGTTTCCTTACCTGCTGGTGCTGTGGGCGCGGCGGGGCGGGTGGCTGGACCGGCCGTGGCGGGTGGTGGGGTTGATTGCCCTGATCTGGATGGTGGGCATCACGCCGCACACGCTCTACTTCCTGCTTAACCCGGACCACCTTGCGGGGCCAGCGGACCGGTTTACCGGGACCTACTGGATGCGGGTGCTGAAGTACACGCCGCCGGTCTACCTGTGCACGTTCTTGGCGGGGATGGCGCTGGCGAAGCTGCACGGGATGCTGCGGTGGGCCGAGCGGGAGCGGCTGCTGGCGAGTGGCTCAGCGCTGCTGGCGTTGGTGGTGTTCTTCTATCTGGCGGCGCCGCACATTCCGTATGTGATCGTGCATGGGGCGCTGCTTTTGCCGCTGTTCTGCCTGCTGGTACTGGGGCTGAGCGGGCCAAACCTGGTGGCGAGCGGGTTTGCCCTGCGGCCGCTGGTGGCGATGGGCGAGGCGACCTTTGCGCTCTACCTGCTTCACTTCAACGTGTTTGAGATGATTCACGACTTTCGCCTGCCGGAGCTGCTCCATGTGACGGCGCTGGACCCATGGATCTCCTACGTGGCGATCATTGCGCTGGCGTACGGGACGGTACGCTGGGTGGAGAAGCCGGCGCGGTGTTGGATCCTGGGGTGGGCGTGGGTTCGCAACGGACGGCAGCTGCAGGCGGAGCCGCGGGTGCAGCCCCCGCCGGCTCCTTAAAGCCCTACCTCCCCACCCCCCCTACATATTGCGCAAAATCTTGAATCCAGGAAACTTAGGTCAGGACCTGCGCTGTGCGGAACCTGGGTTCAGTCCGATCCTGGGGTGGTCCCAATCTGCGTGGAGCTGGGGTTGGAAGACGGGCGGGTGCCCTGGTTGCTGCAGGTTGGCCGCTGAGTCTTAGGGTAGTGGAGCAGGGCGGGTGCTTGCGCCAGCGAGGCGGCTTTGTGCCGTGAGCTGGTGGCGATCTCCCGTGCGGCTGCTTGCGAGGTCTTCGAGGACGTGAGGGGGGAGTGTCAGCCTTGACGTGCGAAGGCCTCCCGGGTGGGAGGCCTTTGCGTTAAAGCGTGGAGCGTGGGGACTAGCGATCGACGACCTGCGTGGCGTGGGCGCCGTTGGAGACGGCGGTGACACAGGTGGGCAGCGCAGACGCCTTGAACGGGGTGTTCTGGACGTTCTTGAGGGTGCCGTTGTGCGGGTCGAGCTGCAGGGCGGAGACCGTCTGATCGTCAAAGTTGGAGACGAAGAGGTAGATACCCAGGGCCGGCTCAATGGTGACGCAGGTTGGGTTGGTCTGGGTGCCGCCGGTGCCAGCGTTCGCCGTCGTGGGATTGCCGGTGGAAAGGTCAATCGTGTAGGCGGAGATGGTGGACGCGTTGCGGTTGGTGACGTACATGAACTTGCCGCGCGGGTCGATGGCCAGGCTGGAGGGGTAGGAGCCGGTGGCGAAGGGACCGTTCAGCATGGCAAGGGGAAGACCGTCAGGACCGAGGGTGTAGCCATAGAGCTGGTTGGAGGTGGCGTCGGTGACGTAGAGGAAGCGCGCCGTGGGATCAACGGCAATGGCGCTGGGGGTGACGCCGGCTGGCGTGCCGACGACCGAGGGATCGGCGGGGCTGACGACCGGCTGAACGCTGGCGGCGGGGGCGACCGGGGTGAGGGTGTTGCTGCCGCTGGCGTGGGCAAAGGTGAGGACTGAGCCGGCGACGGAGCTTTCGCGATCGATGACGTAGACGAAGTTGCCGGTGGCGCCAGTGCGGTATTCCCCGGCGAAGATGCCGACGGGCGCGTTACCGACGGGAACGCTGGTGGCGGTGCCAAGGCTGCCATCGGAGTTGATGGGGAAGGTGGTGATGTCACCGGGACCGGGGGAGGCAGTGGTGAAGCCAGGGCGGTAGGTATCAACGACGTAGAGATTGGAGCCGCTGGGGTCCACCGAGACCGCGAGGGGATAGGTGCCGACGGTGTTGTAGGTGTTCTGCGGGTAGATCTTGCCGTCGGTGCCTACGGCGAACTCGACGATGGTCTTGTCGTCGCGGTTGACGACGTAGAGAAATTTCCCAGAGGGCGAGGGGGCCAGCGCAACAGGGTTGCGGCCACCGGAGGAGAGCGGCGAGGTGGCGAGCTGGGTGAGGGCGCCGGACTGATAGTCGACCTGATAGCCGTCGATGGCACCGTCGGTCGTGGTGGTGGAGGCAGTGGCGTAGACAAAGGCGACGGTGTAGTCGCGGGAGCAGGCAGTTGAGCCGAGGACGAGCGCTGCGGAGACTGCAGTTGCGAGGGCGCCGTGGCCGATACGATTCCAGTTCATCTAGCTTTCCTTACCTGCTTCCATCCACGCTCGCCGCCTCGGGAGAGGGGCGAGCGCGTCGGTGGGACTTGCCTGGTGCGAGCCGGCGACCGGCTGCCGGGGTTGGTTGGGGAGCGGGGCGGAGGGTCTAGTCGACCGCTCCGCTGATGGCGAGACAGCTGGCCTGGGTGACGGCGGTGAAGCGGGAGCCACGCGGCAGATCGTTCAAATCGCCATTCTGCGTATTAATCCGCTTGCCGACGAGGTTGCCGTCGATGCTGTTGGAGGTATAGAGGTACTGATTGGTCGGGTCTTCCGCCATGCAGGTGGGGCCCGCGCCGGTGGGGCTCGGGTTCAAGTCCAGGCCGGGATTGTTGAGCTTGCCGGTGCTGTCGATCGAGAAGATCGAGATGGAGCTGTTTGGCTGCGAGCTGTTTGAGCTCGACTGATTCAGTACGTACAGAAACTTACCAGTGGAGTCGGCCTGTGCCCAGACGGGATTCTGTGCGGGAGCCAGGTTGGCGAATGGGCTGGAGGTGACGGCGTTCAGGGAGCAGTTCGAGCCTACGGTGTAGGCGTAGATCTGACCGTTGCCCTGAGCTGTGCCGTCCCCATTCTGGGGGCCGATGTCAGTGGCGTAGACGGAGGAGCCGCCGGTGCTGGTGCCGGTGCCGTTGCCGCCGCCCACGTTGATGGAGGAGAGGTTAGAGGCGCCGGTCTGGATCTGGGTGTTCACTGCCTGGATGAGCTGGCCGCTGCTGACGGTATACGGGAAGATCGCAGTGGGATGCGCGTCTGAGGTCTGAAGCTGGTCCAGAACAAAGAGGCAGCCACCAGAGGTGATCTTGGTCCGGATGGGATTGGGGCCTACCGGGAAGAAGTTGATGGCCTGGTCGTTCGGATCCTTGATCTGCTGATTCGGGACGAGGGCGAGGCGACCAGTGTTGGGATCGATCTGGAAGACCGTGATGTCGCCGAGTCCGGCCTGGCCGTAGGTGCTGTTCGTGGGGGCGAGACTGTCCAGCGCGTAGAGGTAGTTGCCGGAGGGATCCATGGCAGCCCAGACAGGGGTATTGCCCTGGGTCTGGAAGGCATTCTGATAGACCAACCGGCCATCGCCGCCGACGCTGAACTCTGCGATTGTGCCATCGCCGTTGCTGACGGGCTTGCCAGTCACAGGATTGATTTTGGTACTGTAGGTGCCCGTATTAACGACGTAGACGAAGCGGCCACCCGGTCGGACGAGCACGTTCGAGGGGTTATATCCACCGGAGGTGTACGGCGAAAGGGGAGACTTGGTGAGGTTGCCGGTGTAGTTGTCGATCTTGAAGCCGACGACCTGGCTTGCGCCGGTGGAGGTGGAGGTAACGCCTGCCACCCACATGTAACCGACCGTACCCCCGCCACAGGCGGTCATTCCCAGCCCCAAGGCGACGGAGGCTGCCAGAGCCATCGAGAGACGGCCGATTCCTCGAAACTTCATTTGCTTCCTTACCTTGCTCTTAAAGGGTGTGAACGTCAGGGTGACGCTGGATAGACGTCTGAAACCCGAGACTGTTGCTCGGCTCAATTGTAAGAGGCCGCGAAGCTTTGCGCCAATCTCTGCGGCGAATTGGGTGAGGGAGGGTGGTGGACCACCCTCCCCGAGGGTTACCGAGCGGTCTACCAGGTGCGGCAGACGTTGGCCGGGTGCATGGGGGCACCGACCTTGCAGCCAAAGGCCTTGCCGAACTCTTCGAAGTTCTGCACGGTGCCGTTGGTGCGCCACTCGCCCGTGCTGTGGGGATCGGTCTTGGCCTGAACGCGGGCGCTTTGCTCGGTCTGGTTGGTGCACCAGACCTGGGCGAAGGCGATGAAGAAGCGCTGCTGCGGGGTGTAACCGTCCTTCTTGCCGTCGGCAAAGCCGGGACCGTCGTTGCCCTGCTGCCGGAGCGTGTCTTCGAGGGCCTGGAAGGCGATGCGGATGCCACCGTTGTCGGCGGTGTTTTCGCCGAGGGTGAGGTGGCCGTTGAGGTTTTGCCCGGGGGCGACCTGGAAGCCGTCGTACTCCTTGGCGGTGCACTCGGTGCGCTCGTTAAAGGCCTTGAGGTCGGCGGGGGTCCACCAGGTGCGGACGTTGCCGTTCAGGTCGTACTTGGAGCCCTGGTCGTCGAAGCCGTGGGTCATCTCGTGGCCGATGACAACGCCGATGGCGCCGAAGTTGACGGCGGCGTCCTGGTGGTTATCGAAGAAGGGTGGCTGGAGGATGCCGGCGGGGAAGTTGATGTTGTTCTGCGGCGGCATGTAGTAGGCGTTGACGGTGGGCGGCGACATGAACCACTCGTTCTTGTCGACGGGCTTGCCGAGCTTCGCGATCTCGCGCTGTTCTTCGAAGCGATCGGCGCGCTGCTGGTTGCCGAGCGGGTCGTCGCGCTTGACGGTGAGTGAGCTGTAGTCGCGCCAGTTCTCGGGGTAGCCGATCTTGTCGGTGATGGCCTTGAGCTTGAGCTCGGCCTGTTCCTTGGTGGCGGCGCCCATCCAGGGCAGCTGCTGGATGTCGGCGGCCATGGCGGTCTCAAGCGCATGGACGAGGTGCTCCATGTTGTCCTTGGCGTCGGGCGGGAAGTTCTGGCGGACCCAGTCCTGGCCGACGGCCTCGCCAAGGGCGGCGTCGGTGGAGCGGGTGCAGCGCTTCCAGCGGGCGGCGAGTTCTTTCTGGCCGTTGAGGGTTTTGCCGAAGAACTCGAAGTTCTCGTTCACAAAGGCGTCGGAGAGTTGCGGGGCGGCCTCGTGGAGGGCGTGCCAGCGGAGGTAGTGCTGGATGGCGGGGAGCTTCTCGTCGGTGAGAACGGCCTGCACGGTTTTGACGTAGCCGGGCGAGCTGACGTTGAGGGTCTTGGCGTCACCCAGGCCGACGCCCTGGAGGTAGGTGCTCCAGTTGAAGGCGGGGCTGAGCGACTCGGTCTCGGCGACGGTCATGATGTGGTAGGTCTTGGCGGGATCGCGGCGTTCAACGCGGGACATGGAGCCCTTGGCGAGGGCGGTCTCGATGCGGAGGACGTCGTCGGCTTCGGCGGCGGCCTGCTCCGGGGTGTCGCCGAGGAGGGTCATCATCTTGACAACGTGGGCGTGGAACTGGTCACGGAGCGTCTTGCTGCGGTCGTCGTCGTTGAGGTAGTAGTCGCGGTCGGGGAGGGTGAGGCCGCCCTGGCCGGTTTCGGCGATCTGCTTGGAGGAGTCCTTCTGGTCCTGACCGACGCCCACACCAAAGAAGCCGAGGCCGCCGAAGTCGTGGAAGGACTTGACCTCAAAGGCGGCGAGATCTTTGGGTGTGGCGAGGGTGGCGATGAGGGCGAGCTCGGGGGCGAGTGGCTTGGCGCCGAGCTTGTCGGCCAGCAAGTCATCCATGCAGGCGGCGAAGAAGTCGCCGTACTTGTGCTGGAGCGGCGAGGTGGGACTCGCGGCGGCCTTTTTGAGGTCGGTGTAGAGGAGATAGCGATTGCGCTCGGCGAGCTCGTTGAAGCGGCCCCAGCGCGCCTGGTCGGCGGGGATGGGGTTGTTCTTGATCCAGTTGCCGCAGGAGTACTGGTAGAAGTCGGTGCAGGGGTCGACGGACTTGTCGATGGCGGAGAGATCGAAGGAGACGGGGGCCTTGGGCGCTGCGGAAGGAGCGGAGTTGTCGGCCGGAGCGAAGGATGTCTGGGCGGGCGCGAAGGCGGTGACGGCGGCGAGGGCGAGGGGCAGAGCGAGGGGGCGAAGCGACATCAGGCGAGGGTCTCCGGGCCGTGGGGTTGTTTGTCTAGTGTGACACGCGGGCGCCGGCGATGAGGATGTCGGTAACGCGGCGGGCGCTGGCCTCCCAACCGGGAAAGGCTGTGGTGTGGAAGAGGCCGATCAGGGTGCGGACGAAGTCGTTGGGGTCCGTGTCGGGGCGGAGGTCGCCGCTGTCGATGGCGCGCTGCGTGATCTGAAGAAAGGTTCCGTGGGTGAGGCTGCGGGCGCCCTCGATGAGGCGCATGGAGCCGCCGTCGACGGTGTTCATCACGGGGAGGATGAGGGTCTTGGCGGCGACGTGATCGATCAGCAGAAGCATCCAGGCGCGGAGGGCTTCGAGCGGCGGGAGGGTGGCGACGAAGTGTTTGCCGGAGGCGGCGAGCTTCTCGACCTCGCTGCGGTAGACGGCCTCGATCAGGGCATCGCGGGTGGGGAAGTGACGGTACAGGGTGCCGGGGCCGATGCCGGCTTCTTTGGCGATGTCGTCGAGTGTGGCGTCGACGCCGTGCTCAGTGAAGGCGAGCCGGGCTACCTCCAGGATGCGCTCGCGGTTGCGCTGGGCGTCCGCGCGGGGTTTGCGGGTGGACGGTGGCGGCGGTGCGGCGGGGTTGGGCGAGGGCATAGCTCCAGTATGCAAAAGAAGATGCAACCGGAGGTCGTCTCCGGATATCTGAATATGCGGAGATTGCCTCCGTTTATGTGCTGAGGGATGTGGACGTCAACGCTGCGATGGGCCCGCGGGCTGCAGCAGCCAACCAGGAAGAGGATTGAGCGATGCGCATTTTTGTTACGGGAGCGACGGGCTTTATTGGGTCAGCGCTGTTGCCACAGTTGGTTGCGGCTGGGCACCAGGTGCGGGGCATGGCGCGCAGTGACGCCGGGATGGAAAAGCTGAAGGCGGCCGGGGTTGAGGCGCATCGGGGCGACCTGCAGGATCTGGACAGCCTGCGCCGCGGCGCGACCGGGGTGGATGCAGTGGTGCACCTGGCCTTCAGCCATGACGACATGACAAAGTTTGTGGAGAGTGGCGCGGCTGAGCGGAGCGCGATTGAGGCGATCGGCTCCGTGATGGAGCCGGGGACGGTGCTGGTAGTGACCTCCGGGACAGGGCTGATCCAGAGCGGGCCTGGGCAGATCGCAAAGGAGCAGGACCGGCCAGTGGAGTCGCCCATGATTCCGCGGGCGCCGGAGCAGGTAGCGCGGGCTGTGGCTGAGCGCGGGGTGCGGGTGGCCATTGTGCGGCTGCCGCAGGTGCACGACACCGAAAAGCAGGGCCTGGTGCCTTACCTGACGCAAACAGCGCGCGAGAAGGGGGTCGCCGCCTATGTTGGCGATGGGTCGCAGCGCTGGGCGGCGGCACCGGTGAAGCCTGTGGCCGAGCTGTACCGGCTGGCGGTAGAGAAGACCGGGCCGGGTGTGACGGTGTACCACGCGGTGCAGGAGGAGGGTGTGTCGATGCGGGAGATCGCGGAGACGCTGGGCAAGGGGCTCAAGGTGCCGGTTACGTCCATTCCTCCGGAGAAGGCTGGCGAGCACTTCGGATGGCTGGGGCACTTCGCCGGGCTGGACATGCCGGCTTCAAGCGAGTGGACGCGCAAGACGCTGGGCTGGGATCCGGTTGGGCCGGGCCTGATTGAGGACCTGAGCAACATGAAGTACTAGGCGAGCTAACGGAATGACAGAGCCCCGGGCTCTTGCCCGGGGCTTTCGCTGTTTGGTGGCTGAACGAGCAATGGCCCGGAGAGCGTCTCCGGGCCATTGCTGTGTGTCGTGTGGGGTGGTCGCGCTAGAAGATCTTGAGGTGGATGGTGAGGTACTTCTTGGGGTCCTGCCGGATGGTGGTGACCAGCAGGGTGGACTCGGTGAGGAGCTTGTTGAGGTTGGTGTACGCCTGGTCGTCGGTGGCGAGTTTGCCGAGGGTGCCGCGGCCTTTTTCTACGCCGGTGACGAGGCTGTTGACCTGGGTGAGGGTGTCCTGCAGCTGCGAGCGAAACTGGGGATCCTTGGCGAGCAGGCCGAGGGCGCCCTTGCCGGCGTTGGCGTCGGCGAGCAGCTGGTTGGCGTTGTTGATGGTGTTGTTGAGGTTGTTATAGAGGGTCTGGTCGGTGAGGAGCTTGCCGGCGGAGCCCTGGCCCTGCTGGAGGTTGGTGGCGATGGTGTCGAGGCGGCCGACGGTGTCGTTGAGGCGGTTATAGAGGGCATCGTCGTTCATCAGCTTGCCGATGGTGCCCTGGCCGCGATTGAGCTTGGCGGTGATCTGCGAGACGGAGTCGACGGCGGCGTTGGCCTTGTTGTAGAGGTCGGGGTTGTTGATGAGCTGCCCGACCGAGCCCTTGCCGGACTGAAGGTTGTCGACGATGGTGTTCATCTTGGCCAGGATGACGTTGAGGCTTTCGATGGTGCCCTGGCTGGACTTGACGACGTCCTGGAGGTTGGGGGTTTCGAGGGTCTTGAGTTCGTCACCGTTCTGGAGCTGGGGGCCGACGGCGGTCTGGCTGTTGAGATCGACGACCGTGTCGCCGAGGACGCCGACGGTGGAGAGGGCGGCCTTGGTGTCGGAGTGGAGGTCCTTGATGTACTTGGTGTCGAGCTTCATGACGATCCGGACGGGGGTGAGTTTGCGTGCGGGATCGCTGGTGATGGAGAGGTTCTTGACGGTACCGATGGTGACGCCCTGGAGATTGACGGCGGCGCCTTCCTTGAGGCCCGCGGAGTTATCGAAGTAGGTCGTGACCTCGATTTTGCGCGAAAAGATGCCTAGGCCGGAGGAGCTGGTCATCAGGAACAAGAGGGTGACGAGGATGATGGTCGCGATGAGGACGATGACACCGACCTTGAGTTGCGACCAGTGGACCTCTTGTTGGCTCGGCATAGATCTCCTTCTGGGCAGCCGCCGGGGAGTGAGGAGAGGCAGCTTGCGACAGCATATCGCAGGGTTTCGTTGGCGATTGGATGGAGATGCCTACGACTTTGGTGCGAGTTTCGGGCTCTCCAGGGTATTGCGCGCTGTGATTCCGGAGATGGAATCGCCTTCGAGCAGGACGACGGCCATGGCGAGATCGCGCGAGTGGGTGAGCGAGAGGGTGGTGGAGAGGACGCCGAGGTGCTGGGCGCGGAGGGCGGCGCGGCCGTGAAAGAGGATGGTGGGCTGGCCGGAGGGGAGGTTCTGGACCTCGATCTCAGACAAGAGGATGCCGCGGGCGATGCCGGTGCCGAGGGCCTTGGCGCCGGCCTCTTTGGCGGCGAAGCGGGCGGCAAGGCTTTGCGCCATGCCGGTGCGCTTGCGCTGGCAGTAGGCGATCTCGCGGGGGGTGAAGACGCGCTCGAGGAAGCGGTCGCCGAAGCGCTCGACGCTTTGCCGGATGCGTGGGATCTCGATAAGGTCTGTGCCGAGGCCGAGGATCATGCGATCAGGGTGGCACGGGGGCATGGCCGGGGGCAATGAGGGGCGCCGGGCGGCCTAGTGGACGAGGACGCAGTTTCCGCCGAGGGCCTTGGCGTTATAGAGCGCGACATCGCAGCGCTGGATGAGCTGCTCCCAGGTGAGGCCGAGGCCGCCGAGCTCGGCGATGCCGAAGCTGGCGCGGACGCCGTGGGGGATGCCCGTGTGGGGGAAGGCAAGGGATTGGAGACGGGTGCGGAGATGTTCGCCGAGGCTGAGAGCGACCTCTTCCGGGGTGCGGGGGAGGAGCAGGACGAACTCGTCGCCGCCGAGACGGCCGAGCTGATCGCCGGGGCGGAGGGAGGCGGTGAGAAGATCGGCGACGGCGAGCAGAACGGTGTCGCCGCAGTGGTGTCCGCAGGAGTCGTTGATGCCCTTGAACTCGTCAAGGTCGATGAGGATGGCGGAGAGCGGCCAGCCGCTTTCGCGGGAGACGGCTATCTCGCGTTCGGCCCACTGGCCGAGGGCGCGGCGGTTCAGCAGGCGGGTGAGAGGGTCGGTGGTGGCTTCGTGGCGAAGCTCATCGTGCAAGCGGGCGGCCGTCATCCAGACAAAGGCGATGGCGGCGGCACCCTGGAGGGCCGCGATGAAGAGCATGGTCGCGTTGAGCAGTGGCGTGCCCTGGAGGGGATGCGCGGGGGCGCCCCGTTGCAAGAGCGAACCCATGCGGACGACGAGATTGATGCCGATCAGGGCGAGGATGCTGACCATCATGCTGGTCGCCCAGCGGGTGGCGGTGGAGGCGCTTCGGAGTTTGCGGGCGAGGTAGGTGGCGCTGAGGGTGAGCTGCGCCAAAACGCAGGCGCTATACAGATTGATCCGCAGGGCGGGATGGGGCTCGATCACGCCCCAGCGCAGAAGCACGGCGACGCTGAGCGCGACAAGAAGAAGGTGCACGCGGATGTGACGCCGGCGGTCTTGGTAGAACTCAGCGTAGAACTCAGCGAAGGCGATCTGCAGGAAGAGGCAGGAGACAGAGAAGAGGATGGCACTGCAGAGCACGGCAAGGACATCCGGCGCTTTGCCGCGAAGGCAACTCAGCACGGCGCCCAGAAATGCGGTGAAGGTGAAGAGGGGGAACCAGCGGGTGCCGCGCTCACCACGGTGTGCCAGGGAGTTGATGGAGGTGAGCAGGGTAAAGGTGCCGAGCAGCACGGCGTGCTCGACGTGAATGGTGAAGAGATCGAGAGGGTGCTGCCACATGGGGGATCTCCCGGGGAAAGCTGACAGGCAGCGGGCTGAGGGGAGAAGGCAGCCGACCGCGGCACCGAGCTACTGGTTTGTGGGAGGAGAGTACCATGGGCCTGCCCCGTGCGGGCGGGATGATTTGGGGCGAATTGAGACGATTCGTGGGTGGCCGGGGCCAGGGCGATTGGGGCGCCCTCGTCTCCGTCGGGCTAGCGGGCGGGGGAGCCTTCAGCGTCTGCGGGAACGAGGCGGGCGGGGGGAAGGGCGATCTGTTCGGGGCGGTGGAGGAGGCTTTCAGGGTCGCCCAGGGTGAGGCGGCCGGCGTACCAGCCGGTGTGCTGGAGGATGAGGCGGAGGCCGGTGCTGTCAGGGGCCACGCGGAAGACGGGGCTGGAGATGGCGGTGCCGCGACCCTGGACACGGGCCGACAAGGGCACGCCGGCGAGGCCGGGGACCTGCTGCCAGGTACGGCCTTGCGCGTCGACGAGGGTGGCGACGAGGTTGGCCTCGCCTTCGGCGCGGTTGGGTGCGGTGTTGGTGACGGCGATGCGGAGGCGGATCAGGCGATCGGGGTTGGCGGAGCCGGAGTTGTTGGGCAGCGGCGTGCTGTAGGCGTTGGGGGCGCGCGGGCGGAAGCCGGTGGGCTCGTCGACGCTCTGGAGCTGGAAGCAGACGCGCTCAAAGCAGCGGGAGTGCGACGCGGGCAGGATGACCTGTGGCTGGTGGAGCGAGATGGCAAGCAGCAGGCCAACGTAGCCGACCGCGACCAGAAGAATGGTGAGGAGGCCGCGGCGAGCTCTGTGCCACTCCCCACGGGAGGCGGAGAGGAGGGTGCCGAGCGCGCCGACGCCGAGATAGAGCGCGACCAAACGAAAGAGCCAGTGGGTGACGTGTGCCAGGGGATCTCCAGAGGGTGACTGCTGCGGGCGGCGGGCTGCCTGCGGACCTGCCTGGATCGGACGGGGAGCCGCGTAGAATGGGACGTGCTTATGGACCCTATTATTGTTGCCAAGAATCTTGGGAAGACGTACCGGACGGGCAAGGTGTCTGTGCCGGCGCTGCGGGACGTGAGCTTTGCGATTCAGCCAGGCGAGTTTGTCGCGGTTGTGGGTCCGTCAGGCTCCGGCAAGTCTACCCTGTTCCACCTGCTGGGCGGCCTGACGCCGGCGACGACAGGGTCTGTGGTGATTGACGGGGTGGACCTGGCGCCGCTTTCCGACGGTGAGCGGACGCGGCTGCGGCGGAGCAAGATCGGCTTTATCTTTCAGCGCTTCAACCTCCTACCGACGCTGAGCGCGATGGGCAACGTGGAGATTGCGCATGGGATCTCGGGCAGCAAGGAGCCGTTGGACCGGGCGCTGCTGGACAAGCTGTCCTCAATGCTGGGCATTGCGGGCCGGCTGGGGCACCGGCCGAACGAGCTTTCGGGCGGCGAGCAGCAGCGGGTGGCGATTGCTCGGGCGCTGATCACGCGGCCGGCGATTGTGCTGGCGGACGAGCCAACGGGCAACCTGGATACGAAGAACTCGGATGCCGTGCTGCGCATGCTGCAGGAGAGCGCGCGCGAGATGCAGCAGACCGTGCTGATGATCACGCACAACCCGGAGGCGGCGGCAATTGCGGACCGCATTCTGCATGTGCGGGACGGGCAGATGCTGAAGGAAGAGGTCAGGCACCGGGCTGTGCCGGTTTAGGTCTGCGCATAGTGCACTTCAGTAGGTTGATGACCTGGGATCAAAGGCAACCACAATGGCGAACCGAGGTGAGTGTAGGGCGGCGATGATGACCTTACACAAGCGGAAACCAGATGCCCCTAGACGCGTGGTGGACTGGCCCATGATTGTTCTCGGGCTATGCGCTGCGGCGGTCATCATTGTTGGCCGCCAGGATGGCGTCCCGGAGTACGTTGTCTCAGGGGGGAAAGCGCTTTTCTGGACGGGCTGTGTCTTTATCCCGCTGTTCGGCTACTTCTCAGGTCTTTTCCGGTCAGCCTCTGGAGTAGCGTGGACTATTCTTCTCTCTGCCGCACATGCCTTGTTGGTTGTGCACTATTTTCGGCAGCTTGAAGAGCTTCCCCTCATAGTTCTAGCTGCGATCAGTCTCGTTGAACTGCTCGTCTTCTCTATTCCGTTCTCTCGGTCTGAGAACAATTCCGCTGACCGCAGGTAGAGATCGAGTTAATCCCGTTCGTTCGAGAAACAGTTGCATTCAGGGAGCGGTGGGGGGCAGGTTTTTGGCCTTCGGTGTGAAGCGCTTCAGCAGGAACTCCTGGAAGAGATCGTTGACGGCGTCGCCCCCGATGCCGATGAAGCCGTTAATAAAGGTGAGGCGGGCCCCCTGGCGATCTTCCGGGGCGTAGTAGAGGTTGGACAGGGCGCCGGCGGAGAGATCGCCGAGGACGCTGGAGTAGGCGGGCTGCCACTTGCCGTTGTCGCCGCGCTGGATGATGGGGCGGGAGATGGCGTAGAGCACGCGCGAGCGGACCGTTCCTGTGCCTTTCCAGAAGTAGCGCGGGTCCTGGTGGAAGAGGGTGGGCAGGATGGCGCCACCGAGAAACGTGCCGGAGACGAGGTTGCCGTAGTTGGCGCCATAGCGGCGGCCAAAGCCAGCCACGCCCTGGCCGTAGCCGGGGAAGGAGTTGGTGGCCTGCTGAATGCCAGAGGCGATGCCCGTGGCAAAGAAGCTGCCGGGGTCGATGGCATTGCGGAAGGCGAGATGGAACTTCTGCCCGGGCGAAAGAGCGGGTGTGTACCACTCATAGGAGACAAAAAAGTTGGGCAGGATGCCGATGAGCTTTTGCTGCTCTTCGATCCGGATCTGCCGCGCGGCGAGCTCGTGGGCGTCGACGGCATCGACGGAGACGCTGGCCGCCAGGTGCAGGACAACGGGGGCGAGCGTGCCGTTGGAGCCGGCATGGAGCGTGTCCACCACCGTGCGTGTGGCGAAGCCGGCAAGTGCGACGGTAAGGGTGAGCTCGCCCTGCGGAAGCTGCACAAAGGCGAAGTGGCCATCCTCCGCGGTGAGGATGGGGGCCGGTGCGATGCCAGTGGCGGGTGCAACGGTGACCAGGGCACCGGCGAGGGGCTTACCGTTGGTGTCGATGACGGAGCCGAGCAGCGCAGCGGGGGCTCCGGGGGCGTCCGGCAGGTTGCTGGGTGCGGGGGAGCCGGCCTGCGGTGGGGTGTCCTGGGAGTGCGCCACTCCAAGTGCCGAAAGCAGCAGGGCGCAGGAGACAGAGCCCACGGAGCGGCGGCGTTGGCGGCGCAGGCGGGCTGTGGGCAGGGGAGAGGGCATGGGAGGGGGGAGGCGCACGCAAGGGCAGGGTATCGCCCGGTCTAGTTGTTAGACGCGAAGGGAGCGAAGTTTCCACCGGTGAGTCTGATCTTTCATGCGTGAGCGCAGCCGGGACTGTGGTTCGCCCTGGCTGCAGCGCCGGTTACCGGGAGTTGTTGGCGCGATCGTCGTCCGGCAGCTGGTGATCGGGGTCAATGACCGCCGAGCGGATGGGTTTGGCGGTGGGGCCGGGGCTGGTCCAGGTGAGCTCGGTCTTGTTCAGCCAGGTCTCGACGGGGAGCTGGACCAGGGTGGTGGAGCCGTCGGCGAAGGTGACCTGCATGGTGGCGGGAAGCACCAGCTGGCCGAGGTTCCGGACTGTGATGTGGTCCGGGGTGAGGCCGGTAATGGCGAGGTCGAAGCGCCAGTTGTTGAGGTACCAGCCGCGCCAGAACCAGTCGAGGTCTTCGCCGCCTTCAGACGCCATGGTGCGGAAGAAGTCCGACGGAGAGGGGTGCTTGAAGGCCCAGTCGCGGATGTACTTGCGGAAGGCCCAGTCAAAGCGCTCAGGGCCGAGGATGTGCTCGCGCAGCAGCACCATGCCATAGGCGCCCTTGAAGTAGGAGACCGGATGGCCGAGAGCGCCGGTGTAAGCGTCAGCAGGCATAATGACCGGCGGGGCGGCGGGGTTGTCGAGCACCTTGAGAATGGTGTCGGCCGGCTCGCCACCGGCGGAGTATTCGCTGTCGCGCTTGGGACCGTAGACGCCGCCCTGGAAGTCAGCCGACTCGAAGATGTCGATAAAGGTGTTGAAGCCCTCGTCCATGAAGGCGTTCCGCCGCTCGTTGGAGCCGACGATCATGGGGAACCAGTCGTGGCCGATCTCGTGCGCGGTGATCCAGAAGAGGGTCTTGCCCTTGTCCTCGATGCCGTCGAAGACGATGCCGGGGTACTCCATGCCGGTGGAGAAGCCGGCGACGTTGATGGCGGCCGGGTAGGGGTAGGGGAACCAGCGGCGGGAGAAGTCTTCGACGGAGTCCTTGACGTACTCGGTGGAGCGACCCCAGGCGTCGTTGCCGGCGGACTCGGGCGGGTAGACGGACTCGGCGAGGGAGTGCTTGCCGTCCGGAAGATTGATGCGGGCGGCGTCCCACACAAAGGTGGGGCTGGCGGACCAGGAGACGTCGCGTGTGTGGTCCATGTGGAAGTGCCAGGTGAGGGTGCCGGTCTGCTTGGGGCGCGAGGCCGGGTTGCTGACCTCGTCGACGCCGCGGATAGTGACAGTCTTGTCGGAGGTGCGGGCCTGCTCCAGGCGCTGCTGCTGCTGTTTGGTCAGGACGTCCTGCGGGTTGACGAGCTCACCCGAGCCGGCGACGAGGTAGGACGACGGCACGGTGACGAAGTAGTCGAAGTGACCGTACTCGAGGTAGAACTCATTGCCGAGGTAGGGCAGGGTGTCCCAGCCGCGCAGGTCGTCATAGACGCACATGCGGGGGTACCACTGGGCGGTGTCGAAGATGGGGCCCTGCTTGGATTCACCCCAGGAGTTGCGGCCGCCCCACACGCCGGGGATCTGGTAGTGGTACGCGATGTGGAGCTTGAGGGCGCTGTGCGGAGCAAGGGGAGTGGCGAGGCGGAGCTGCAGGCGCGTGTCTGCGGTGACGGTTGCGGGCTTGCTATGGGCGCCGGCCTGCTCTACCTCGACGGACTCGAGCACAAAGCCCTCGGTGGTGCGGCCGTTGGGGTTGTCCTCGGTGTCGGCTGCAGGCTTGCGGGACGGGCGCGAGCCGCCGTTGGCCTGGTTGGCGCGGGCATCCGGGCGATAGATGTTCTGGTCGAGCTGTATCCAAAGTGAAGCGAGGGTGTCCGGCGAGTTGTTGGTGTAGGTGATGGTCTCGGTGCCGTGAAGGACCTTTGCCTCGGGATCGAGGGTGCTGTGGAGCTCGTAGTCGGCCTCGTTCTGCCAGTAGAGCGGTCCGGGCGCGCCGCTGGCAGAGCGGAAGGCGTTGGCCGGCTGCGGCAGGGTGAGCGGGGCAAAGGTCTGCACGGAGCTGAACGGCGGCGGCTGTGGCGGCTGTTGCCCGGCGCACAGGGCAGCGGTGGTGAACAGGAGCGGGAGCAAGGGCAGACGGCGAGGGGACGATGGCATGCGGCGAGCGGGCTCCTGCGATGGGTCGGGGCCGCGCACCTGGGACTTGATCCAGGGGGGCGCGGACGATGCGTGGGATGACTGGGTTCCCTCAGCATACCGAATGGACCCGGGGTGGATGGTTGAGACCAGGCAGGTATGGTGCCGCAGGCGCAGGGCGTGTTGCGGCTGTGCCACGGGGCGTTGGCGAGCTGGCGTCGCCCACTTACGTAGGGCGCTGCAAGTTGCGTGTGGTGGAGCCCCGCAGAAAAGGTTCGCTGTCGGACCGCATGTTGCCCCAAGCGTGCATCCATTCAGCTATCACGCGGCGCGCCGCATCGAGAGGATTTGAATCATGACGGATTATCGGGTAGCGAAGGGTGAGGCTCAAGAAGATCAGGTAACGGCAGCGATCGAGAAGTACACGTCCAAGGTGCCGTCCAGCGTGTTTCTGGGTCTTTCGCTGGCGTCCATGGCGGTCTCGCTGACGCTGAAGTTCACGAGCAAGAAGGATGAGAATGCACTGTTTATCGGCCAGTGGGCCGCGCCGTTCCTGATCCTCGGTCTGTACAACAAGATGATCAAGCAGCACGGGTCCGACGCGACCCAGAACTAGTTTCCTTTGGGCCCGGTCGGGTCGATGTCGGACGTGCTGCCAAAGAGAAAGGCCCCACACAGAATGTGGGGCCTTTCTCTTTGTCTCTCTTTGTCGAAGAGTGGAGCTACCAGAGGACGCCGTGGATCGGTGTCTCTGCGGCGGGCAGTTCGAGCTCACCCAGAAGCTGGCGCAGGTTGATCTCGATGGTGCGGCAGATCGCGGTCAGCGGAACGTCGTAGATCTTGTTGTCGAACGGATCTTCGAGGTCACGACCGATCTTGTCGAGCGCCAGAAACATGAAGCCGACCAGGGTTGAGCCGAGCGGCGTAAACCAGCCAAGGTTCTCGACCATGCCGATCGGCAGCAGCAGGCAGTAGATCTGCACAAAGAGCATGGGAAAGAAGTCGTACTGCTTGGGCAGTGGCGTGTTCTTGATGCGCTCCGCGCCGCCCTGCGCGTCCGCCAGGTCGTCGATGTTGCGATCCATCGCTTGCCACTCGAGCGCGTCGATCCAGCCACGGTCCTTGCTGTGGCGGATCATGCGACCCATGGTCTGCTGAATGGAAAGGGGAACATTCTTGGAGTTCTGGAGCAGGGCGACCTCGCCCGCAGGGAGCAGCGGCGTCAGCTCTTCCCAGGGACTGAGCTGGCGCAGATGCTGGCGCAGCGCGTGCACATACGCGATCTGGTGGCACACCAGCTCGTGCTGGATGTGCTCCAGATCAGCGACGTCTGACCCGTCCATCGCGGGATTGGGGTGCATGGTGGAGACCACCTGGCGCGCCAGCGATCGGGAGTTGTTGACGATCGAGCCCCACAGGGTGCGGGCCTCCCACCAGCGGCTGTAGGCGGAGTTATTCCGGAATCCGACAATGATCCCGATCACCGAGCCATACAGCGCCAGCGGTACGTTCTTCGACCCCACCCACTCCCAATGCATCAGGTTGTAGGCGAGAACGATCACAATATCCCAGATCACGAGCCCCAGCAGGGGTCGGCCAACATAGGCGATCATGCGCCCGATCTGCGGAGCCTTGGGAACGATCATTCGTTGCCCTCACGGCTGGTGCCGCCGCGGGGGGCAGCCTGCCCGGCGTGGGCGAGGGCAGGGTCAGCCATCAGATCGGCCTCGGCCTGTGCCTCGGAGACGGTGTGGAATGTGGTGGAGCCGGCCTCCGCGATGCGGACCTCGCCGTTGGCAATGTCGTAGATCCAACCGGAGGTCGAGAGCTCGCCGCGCGCGATGGCACCAGCGACGGCTGGGTGAGTTTTGAGGTGTGCCAGCTGCATGAGGACGTTCTGCTCGGTGAGCACGGGCAGCAACTCGCGGTGCTGCGGGTCGCTCGACTGCAGGGTCTCCGCGACAGAAAGGGCGGCTTTGCCGTTGGTGAGCCAGTTCTTGACGGTGGGCAGTGCTTCGACGGCCTCGGGGTGGAGCAGGCCCTTCATGGCACCGCAGTCGGTGTGGCCGCAGATGACGACATGCTGCACCTTGAGGGCGGAGACGGCGTACTCGATCACAGCCGAAACACCGCCGAGCATCTCGCCATAGGCCGGGACCATGTTGCCGATGTTGCGGGTGACAAAGATCTCGCCGGGGCCGGACTGCGTGAGGGCCTCGGGGTCGATGCGGGAGTCGGCACAGGTGATGACCAGCGTGTGGGGCTTCTGCTGCGTGCTGCCGGCGAGTTTGTAGGCTTCTGCGTTGGGGCTATAGATCTCGGTGCGGAACCGCCGCAGGCCCTGCTTCAGGCGGTCAAGGGGATTGAGGGCTGGTTGATGGTCGCTCATGTGCCATTAGACTCTTCCTCGCCGTTCATATCGAAAGATAAAAATGAAAAATCGAGAGATAATACCGTGACGGAGGAGTGTCGCAGCGACTCGGAGGCGCTGCGGAGCGGACCGAGGGGCGCTAGGGTGGAAAGGTGGACGGGAGAGCAGGCAGGCCGGGACGGGTGCTGGCGGGGGCGGGGCGGCTCCGGCGCGGGGCGGCGCGGCCACTGGGCGCAAACGGTCTGCCGCTCTGCCGCTGGTGTGAGCTGGAGATCGCCGCACGGCGGCGGCGCACGTTCTGCTCGGACTTTTGCGTGCACCAGTGGCGGCTGCGGTCCGACCCCGGCTACCTGCGGGAGCAGGTCTTCCTGCGCGACAAGGGCGTCTGCGCGGTGTGCACGGCGGATACGGTTGCGGTATGGGCCGCGCTGAAGCGGAGCCGCGGCGTGGCGCGGGCCGAAGGGCTGCGCCTCTACGGTATGGCGGATATTACGGCCCGGCGGTCCTTGTGGGAGGCCGACCACATCCTGCCGGTGGCTGAAGGCGGCGGGGAGTGCGACCTCGACAACCTGCGCACCCTCTGCCTGCTGTGCCATCGGGAGGAGACCCGGCGGCTGCGGGAGCGGCTACGCCGGCAGTCGGCCTAGCCGCCTGACGAGCCAGCTACTTCAGGCGGTGGAAGCGGTAGACGATGCCGATGTTCAGACCCACATTGTTCTGCACGGTGCCGTGCACGGTCTGCACACCGGCGACAGGCGCGCCGTCAAAGGTGGTCCCAATATAGGTAGGCGTGATGCGTGCGGCCAGGTTCGGGTAGAAGTTGTAGTCCACCGCAATACCAGCGGTGAAGGCAGGCTTGAGCGTGGTGGACCAGATGCCCAGAAGATCCGGGGCGAAGCCCTTGCTGCCACCGGCAAAGTTGCCCAGGGCGACACCGCCTGTGCCGAAGGCCGTGAGCGCGATGCGGCGCTGGGCGAAGAAGCGGTAGGAAGGCCCAGCCGTGAAGATGTACTGCGAGATCTGCGGATCCTGGGCGAGGTTGAAGTTGTTGTTGCCAATGCGGGCGTTGCCAAAGGCGCCGTGCACATCGCCCATGATGCCGAGCTTGGGGTTGAGCAGGTAGTTCAGCGAGGTATAGAAGGTGATCTCGTTGTTGCGTCGGAGATATTGCCCGGATTGAAAGCGCAGAAAGCCGCCGCCGCCGGAGAACTCCATCTTGTGCGAGTAGGTGTCGTTGATCTCACGCTGGATCCGGGCGCGCCGGTTGGCGTTGGTCTCGCGGCGGGGGCGGGGGGTGTACTGGGCGCGGGCGGAAGAGGGAACAGCCGAGATGAGCAGCAGCGCGGAAAGAGCTGCGGTGAGACCGAACGGGAGACGACGCAAGCGAGATGCTCCTATAGATGAGGCTTTGCTAAGGTGAAGACCGGAACAGCGCGGCCGAGGTGAGCAGGGCCAATCGGGTTCGCAGTCGGGTCAGGCACCCTGGAAGCGGTTGGACTGGCTCCGTGCCTGGCTGGCCGGCGAGCGTCCGAGCTCTATTAGAACATCGGGCGCGGCATGACGGTGGGCCGGTTGCGCGCGCCGGAGAGGGTAGGGGATGGCCAGGGGACAACAGAAGACGAGACGACGACCGAGCAAGGGCGCGGTAGCAGGGCGATTGATCGGTGCCTTTGTGCTGGGATCAGCCGTGATGGGCGGCGGTCTGTATTGGATGGACCACCAGCAACCCAGGACAGAGAGCAGCCACGTACGACCGGCGACCCGCACTGAGGCGCCAGCCGGGGAGGCCGGGAGGGCACCGGTTGGCGCGATGCCGCCGAACGGGCTGGAGGGTGCGCCCTCAGCCAAGGCACCCGCCGGCCTGCCCGAAGCGAGCCCGGACTCGACCGGAACTGTCGCGAGCAAGCCGCTGCCGCAGGCGCCCTTTGGCGAAAGTGAAGAGGTGTTTGAGACGGGGGCGCGGGTTTACGTGGCGCACTGCGCCAGCTGCCATGGCCAGCCCGGCCGGACGGGCAGCGCAGGAGGCCAGTTCTGGGGAGCAGGTGCGTCTGCGGTAGCTGCAGAGCCAGTCGGCCTGCTCTTTCAGCAGACGGCCAACGGTGTGCCGCCTGGGATGCGCGGCTTCCGTGGCGAGCTGCGCACGACCGAGATCTGGGATGTGGCGCTTCTGCTGCGCAACGCCGGGCAGGATCTGCCGGATCCTGTGATGCGCCTCTTGCGTCATCACCCGGCCCACTAGCCTCTGCCGCAAAGCAGCACAGGCCGACCGGTGGCCGGTCGGCCTGTGTCGTGAGAGGGGACGCTGCCGCCCGAAGTCTGCCGTCTACTTCAGGGTGTAAGTGATGCCCGTCACAAACTGGAAGCTGTTCTTCTGGTAGCCGGGTGAGGGGTTGTTGATGAAGTTGTCTGTTGCGGCGACGCTGGCGGCAAAGCGCGTCCAGAGCGGCATCGCCAGGGCGGCCGTAGTGTTGGCCGAGTAAGCGTCCGGTGTGGTCCAGCTGGGGATCACGTTGCCGTTTTCGGTGAAGACGACGCCGTGCCGGAAGTTGTAGTGGTAGGTCTCGGCGAAGACGGAGCCGAACAGGTTCTGGTTGTTGGCCGGGTCGAAGAAGCCCTGCTGCTCGTAGTGGAGGTCCACCTTGAGATCGAGCTGCTGGTTGGGTCGCTGGATCGGCGTCCAGCCCACGCCGGCACCATAGATGGACTGCAACGCCAGGCCGAGCGAGTAGTTGTGGTCAAAGCTGACCTCACCGAGGACGAAGAAGCGAGGCGACAGGTACTCGTCCCGCTCGGCATCCGCATGGAAGATGCGATTGAGCACGGTGGAGGCCACGATGGGCGGGTTGGCCTGCGGGATGTCCGGCGTGCTGGAGTTGCCGTAGGTCTCGGTCAGGTTGGCCGTGGTGCGATTGCGAGGGGGCAGCCAGCCAACGGTAGGGAAGGTGCGAATCAGGTTGATGGCGGTGGTCAGGGTGGTGCTGCTCTGGGTGCCGCGCACCAGGGTCGCCCCGGCAGAGACGCTGCCATTCCATCCGTAGAAGAAGCTGGGGTGGCGGGCCGTCTCACGCAGATAGGTGGGCTCGTCGATGATGTAGCCGACATCCGTTACCGGGTAGGTCTCGATCGGCGCGCCGTTGGACACAACGGTCACCTTGCCATCCTGGATCTGGATGGGGCCGGGACGTGCCGGTGCCCCGGTGATCTTGAGGTTGCTCTTAAGCACGGCAAAGTTGCCATTCGAGCGCAGGTCCTTGATCTTGGCGACCGGCACGGTCAGGTCCCCGGCCATATCCGAGTGGAAGACGACGTTGCCAGGTGTGGACCGCACCAGCTTGCCGGTGAGCTGATCGCCGTTGGTAAAGATCAGCACATCAGTGGTGGCGGCCGGCGCTGTGGCCGGTGGGGGAGTCGCTTGCTGGCCTGCCATGCCGATTGGCAGCAGGCACGGCAGGCCAGCGACAAGGGATCGCAGGCAGGCGCGGAGCATTAGGGGAGGAAACAGGGTGGAGGTCATAGGGGCGTGCTCTGGGCCTTGGGGAGAATCGTAGGGGAGGGTGGGGGGGACGTCAGATGGATAGTACCGCAGCCTCACGGTACGAAGGACCAGCAACCTTCGCAACAAACGATTGCCAACGGTCTGCTCTGAAGCTTACTATCCGTTCGACTCGGTGCAGTGCGTACAACGTACGTGCCAGAGTGCTCGAAAGGTAATGGCAGGTCTGGGCCCGTTGTGTTCCCGGAGGCGGCAAATCGCACCGGAGAGCGTTTTAGGAAGGTCAGACAATATGGCGTGGTACGCGTACTGCATCGCAGAGCGGCAGGCGTTTCCTGAGCTGTCCCGACATCGCCGGCCCACCCCGATTGAGGGTGTGAGTGGTTTGTTCGGCAATCAGGCGTTTCTTTTCCCAGCAAGTGAGTTGGCAGTGATTGTCTCCGAGCACACACCAGAAGACGCCGCTCGACTGGACCAGCAATCCCAGCGGGATCATGCCCGCGTCGTGGCCGAGGGCTTTCGGCGAACCTGCCTGGAGCAATCCACCGTGCTTCCGTTCCGCTTTGGAACCACCTTTGCCGATGACGACGCGCTGCGGCGGTCGGTTCGGTCCAACCAGCGACACTTCCAGGCCAATGTGGAGCGGCTTCGGGGCAAGGCCGAGATGCACCTCAAGGTGCTGATCGACGACACCTGCCCGGGGAACTCGCTGCGCGACATGACGGTAGGTCAGCAATACCTGACCAGCCTGCGCGAAAGCGCGACCCGGCAACGGGAACGGCAGTCCAAGGCACGGGCGCTGTCCGTCCAGGTGCATCGCATGTTTCTGCCCCTGGCGGAGGAGATCACCTGCAAACGCATGGAAAGCGGCAAGATGCTGCTGGATATCGCGCATCTGATCGACGGCCGAACCGTGGAGCGTTACCAGAACAAGTACAGCTCCGCCATGCAGACGATGAAGGAATGCCGCATGCAGCTGAGTGGCCCATGGCCTCCGTACCACTTCGTTCAGAAGAGCGGCGGCACCCCGGCAAACTAGGCCGGGAGTTGTCCCCAAAGCGGGCTCGCCAGACGGCGGGCCCGCTTTGTTTTGGGCTGGAAGCGCTGGTCACGCCCCCACCGTGACGAAGCCGACAACATTACCTCTGTATAGCCCAGTTTGCAGCGGCAGGTATCCCTACGTCACCCGACGCATCGCATAGAGAAGCCGCAGACACCCGGAGAACCGGCGGGCGGCGAGGAGACAAGAACTGTGGGAATCAAGAACGTACGTTTACTCCAGGGCGGATCGGCCCTGCTGCTGTCCGGTGTACTACTGTCTGCCGCAACCGTTTTGCCTGCACAGGAGCCGAATCCAACCTCAGGACTGACCAACACCGAGGTGAAACAGGGCGCCAAGGGTGAAGACGGAACCTACCTGTACCGCGTTCAGGTTGTGCAGCGTGATCTGGATGCCGTGAACTACTTCCACCGCAGCGGCTCCACCACAATCGCCTTCAAGGGCACGCAGCTGCTTCCAGCGGCCAAGGGCAATGCCAAGGTGAAGAGCGAAAAAGGCCAGATCACGGTGGATGTTCACCTGGAAGGGCTCACGCCGGCGAACGGCTTCGGCAAGGAATACCTGACCTACGTCCTGTGGGCGATCACACCCGACGGACGGCCCAATAACCTGGGCGAGATCCTGCCGAGCGGCACCAAAGCTGACATTACAGCTACGACATCCCTTCAGTCCTTCGGTTTGATCGTCACGGCAGAGCCATACTTCTCCGTGCAGCAGCCGAGCGACGTTGTGGTGGCGCAGAATCAAATCATTCAGGACAAGACCAACGGCGTGCTGGAGACGGTCAACGCCCACTATGCCCTGTTGCCCCGCGGTCTTTACGCCAACACGGACGGCTCCAAGAGCGTGGAAGCCCCGATCACGCGGGATGAGCACAGCCCGCTCGAGCTTTACGAGGCCTACAACGCCAAGAGTGCCGCAACCGCGGCAGGTGCTGTGAAGTATGCCCCGGAGATCATGCAGGAGGCCGATACCGCGCTGAAGAACGCCTCCGACATGGATCAGAACAAGCACCGCAACGAAAAGATGGAGATCACCTTCGCCCGCGGCGCCGTGCAGCGGTACGAAGATGCCCGGTTGGTCGCGCTGCGCAAGGCGGCGGAAGAGCGTCGTCAGGCGGAGATCGCCGCGCGCCAGCAGGCGCAGCTGGATGCAGCAGCCTCGCAGGTACAGGCAGCTCAGGCGCAGGCGGCGGCCCAGCAGGCAGCTGCTGCGAAGGCGCAGGCTGATGCCGATCGTGCGCGGGCCGAGGCTCAGGCAGCACAGGCCCAGCAACAGGCCCAGGCGGCGCAGCAGAGCGCCAACAGTGCCAACGAAGTTCGTGAAAAGCTGCGCGCCCAGCTCAACAGCGTGCTGGCGACCAGCGAAACGGCGCGTGGTCTGATCGTCAACCTGTCGGACGTACTCTTCGACACGGGCAAGTACTCGCTCAAGCCGGAGACCAAGATCGCCATGGCGAAGGTTTCGGGCATTCTGCAGGCCTACCCCGGGCTGAAGGTGCAGGTCGAGGGCTATACGGACTCGGTCGGCGGCGACGAGTACAACCAGAAGCTGAGCGAAAACCGCGCCGGTGCGGTGCGCGACTTCCTGGTTAGCCAGGGCGTGAAGATGGAGAACATCTCGGCAACCGGCTTTGGCAAGAACGACCCGGTGGCGAGCAACGATACGGCACAGGGCCGGGCGCAGAATCGGCGCGTGAACCTGGTTGTTTCGGGCAATGCGATCGGTGTGGAGCAGACGGCTGAGCCCGCAGGCGGGCAGGCAGCGCCCCCGGCAAGCGGGACGGCAACACCGCAGCAGTAAGAGCCTCGAAGTACTGGGGTGAGACAGGGGAGGCCGAGCAATCGGCCTCCCTTTCTCGTCTCGGTTCCATGGCCAGACCTGACCGGCGTGACGGCGGGCGCATCTGATCGGAAGAAGACAGTCTTCAAAGGGGTTGGTGAGAGATGGCGAAGGAGACAGTAGCAGGGCGGCTGGTGTTGGTGACGGGCGCGAGTTCAGGCATTGGGGCAGCGACGGCAGCGGCGTTCGCTGAGGAAGGTGCCCGGCTGCTGCTGGTGGCGCGCCGGCGGGAAAGACTGGACGCAATGGTGGAAAAGCTGCGTGGGGCCGGCGCGGCAGAGGTCCGCTGTGAGGAGCTGGACGTGACGGACGGTGCGGCAGTGCGGGGTCTGCTGGGCGATGAGGGAAGCCTGGCGGAGGCGTGGCGTGCCGTGGATGTGCTGGTGAACAACGCCGGGCTGAGTCGCGGGATGGGCAAGCTGTGGGAGGACGATGAGCAAAACTGGGCCGAGATGATCGACACCAACGTGCGCGGTTTGCTCGCCGTCACGCGTGCGGTGGTGCCGGGCATGGTGCGGCGCGGGCGTGGGCACGTGGTGAACCTGGGATCGACGGCAGGGCACCAGACCTATGCGGGTGGGTCGGTCTACTGTGCGACCAAGGCGGCAGAGCGCGTGCTGAGCGAGGGGCTGAAGCTGGATCTGATGGGAACGCCGGTGCGGGTGACGTCCGTGGATCCGGGGATGGTGGCGACGGACTTCAGCCTGGTGCGCTTCCGCGGGGACGAGGCCAGGGCGGCCAAGGTCTACGAGGACATCACGCCGCTTCAGCCTGAGGACGTCGCCGATGCGATCGTGTGGGCGGTGACGCGGCCGGCGCGGGTCAACATCCACAGCATCCTGCTAACGACGATTGACCAGGGCAACTCCACAACGCTGGTGCGACGCAAGAGCTAGGCCTGGCCGTCAGATGTCCCTGGCGCGGCGCTGCGGCCGGCGCTAAAGGTGGATGGCGCGGCCGAGTTCGGCGAGCTTCTCTTCGATATCAGCGAGGGCGTTGGTCAGGGCGGAACGCCGGTGCGGGCTCGAGGTGCGCTCGGACAGGATGCGCTCGCGCTGGAGTTCGAGCGCCTGCACCTGCCTCTGGTGCTCCGGGTGCGGCGTTCCGGGGCGGACGGGTGACACCGGCTGGGCGACGCGCTCGTTCTGCTGCTCTTCGACGGATTTGCTTTCCCAGCCCTTGGACATGGATGGAGTGTACGCCTGCACGAATCGATGATCGAGCGCCAGATGCAGCCGAGCCGATCTCACGACCATCGTCACCTTTCCGCCGGGTTAGCTCTTAGAGCCGGGTCGTCAACCTCAAGGACGAGCTTTCCAAGACCTGATCCTCCGTCCTCTCCCGAGTAGGCTTGGGCCGCTTCCGCAAGGGGCAGAACTGCTTTGACAAAGGGCTGCAACTTGCCCTGCTCCAAGAGACTGGTGATGTGCTTGAGCTGCGGGGCTGAGCCTTCAACTATGAAGAATGCTGCTTTGATCGCCGGGTCGCTGGTGCCCTCGGCGTCCGCTGCGATTGTTAGCATGCGGCCCCCTGGCGCAAGAATCTTTTCCGCGCGCGCCAGAGTGTCGCCGCCGACCGTGTCGAAGACCACGTCCATGTCCGAGAGGAGCTCGTGGAACGGCTGTGTTTTGTAGTCCAGTGCTTGCTGGCAGCCGAGGGACCGCAACGTCTGCCCGGCACTCGCCGCGGCCGATCCGAAGACGACACAGCCGTGCAACACGGCGATCTGCACGGCCATAAGACCGACGCTCCCTGAGGCGCCAACAATCAGCACCCGATCCTGGGGCTGGATGTTGGCCCGTTCCACCAGGCCCTGCCACGCTGTCAGCGCTGAGATCGGAGTTGCTGCCGCGTTGATGTGAGAAAGCGTTGCCGGCTTGAGGATGCAGCCATCCTCACCCGCCACGCAGAACTGGGCAGTCGCACCGTTATCGAACCAATCGCTCATGCCGAAGATCTGGTCGCCAATCCGGAATCGGGACACGTCTGCTCCGGTGGCAGTGACTTCACCGCTAAATTCGTGACCCGGGACAGCGCTGACTCGAGTGCTGCCGTCTTTGTTGTGCGTGGTGGGATACCAAAGGAGTTCCGTCGGCGTGACGCCCGCAGCCTTCACCGAGACGACGACCTCATGCGACTTCGGAAGGGGCGTCGGCAACTCGACTGGAACCAGCACAGATCGACCGTCTTGCATCTGGTGTGCGAAAGCTTTCATTCCCTGTCTCCTTCCAGACTGGTTCAACGCGCCGTGAAGAGCAGCGCATGGCAGACCAGACACGGTACTCACTAGCTCCTGCGCGACGCAAGGGGTGACTGAGAACGAGATCGCTATGTTGGCGGGACGTCTGTCGCCGTTGATCCGACCGGGGCGTGTTTTGGCGGGCAGCCGGTCGCGCGGCCGAGGAGCAGGTCGCGTTCGCGGGTGTTCTGGGTGAGGGCGGCCGCCCGGTGAAAACAATCGTGCGCCTCAGCGTGCCGACCCAGCTTGGCGAGAAGATCGGCGCGGACGCTGGGCAGCAGGTGGTAGCGATCCAGGGCTGGATCGGCTGCCAGGGCTTCGACGAGGTCGAGGGCTGCCTGGGGGCCGTCGACCATGGAGACGGCGACTGCTCGATTGAGGGCAACCACCGGCGAGCGGGTCAGGTGGGCCAGCTCGGTGTAGAGGGAGACGATGCGGGGCCAGTCGGTTTGGTCCGGGGTGCGGGCGCGGGCGTGGCAGGCGGCAAGCTCGGCCTGCAGCAGGTATGGGCCGGGAGCTTTGCCGCCCCGGTGGGCACGGGCTATGGCAGCGAGGCCGCGGTGAATGAGGAGCTGGTCCCACAGGGCGCGGTTCTGCTCGAGCAGGAGGATGGGTTCCCCAGTCGGGGTGGTGCGGGCGCGTGTGCGTGAGGCCTGGATCTCCAGCAGAGCAACCAGGCCGTGCACCTCGGGCTCGCCGGGGGTGAGTTCGGCGAGGATGCGGCCCAGGCGCAGCGCCTCGTCGCACAGGGAAGGACGCATGAGTTGGTCGCCGGCCGTAGCGCAGTAGCCCTCGTTGAAGATCAGGTAGATCACCTCCAGGACCGAGGCGAGGCGGGCGGCGAGCTCGGGGGCGCGAGGGACCTCGAACGGGATGCGCTTGGCGGCAAGGGTGCGCTTTGCGCGGACGATGCGCTGGGCGACAGTAGCTTCCGGCGTCAGAAAGGCGCGGGCGATCTCCTCCGTGGAAAGGCCGCCAAGGAGGCGAAGCGTGAGGGCGACGCGGGCGTCGGTTGAAAGGACGGGGTGGCAGGCGATGAAGACAAGGCGGAGCAGGTCGTCGCTGACGGTGTTGTCGAGCGCCGTGTCGAGGTCGGGCGTGGTCTGCTCGAGTGCCTGGAGGTCGCGGCCGAGCTCCTGGACGGTGCGCCCGGCCACGGCATTGCGGCGAAACAGATCACTGGCGCGGCGTTTGGCCGTGGTGGTCAGCCAGGCTGCGGGGTTCTCGGGTATGCCGGTGCGTGGCCACTGTTCCAGCGCGGCGACGAGGGCCTCCTGTGCCAGATCTTCAGCGAGGCCGACGTTGCGGGTGAGCCGTGCAAGCCCGGCGATGACGCGCGAAGACTCCATGCGCCACACGGCTTCCACGGTGCGGTGGGTAGCGTGCTGTGGATCGGTGGCGGGCATGGCTACCGATCACAGCAGCTTCGACGTGATAGAGGCAAGTGCCGGCTACCGCTCAAGTGCCTGGTTGGGTAGCTGCGCACGCTTTGCGACCTTGTATTGGATCTCCTCTTCGGAAAGAACGGGCGCGAAGTCCTCCATCTCGAAGACCTGGCGGATTTCGACCTCAGAGTCAACGGCGTGGGGGTTGGGGCAGCGCTTGACCCACTCGATGGCCTCTTCGAGCGAGCGGACCTGCCAGATCCAGAAGCCGGCGATGAGCTCCTTCGCCTCAGTGAAGGGGCCGTCGATCACGGTGCGAGAGCTGCCGGAAAACTTGACCCTGGCGCCCTTGGCACTGGGCTGGAGGCCGTCCATCGCGAGAACAATGCCGGCCTTGATGAGTTCTTCATTGAACTGGCTCATCTCGGCCATCAGCTTCGGGTCGGGAAGGGCGCCTGCTTTTTCGGAGTCCGGGGTGGCTTTGACGATGATCATGAATCGCATGGTGTTGTCCTTGTAGTCGGGATTGGGCTGCGGAGGTGCGGCGGTTGGGCCGCGTGTGTCGCACCCCCGCGTTCTGCTGATACGTCGATCGAGGCTGGAGGAAATCGACAGGGCTCGGCGGATTATTTTGCCTCTTTGCAGGTGGCAGCGCCAGGGCTGCTTCGTGGCGTTGTGTCGCTTCGGGCCTGCCTCCAGGCGCTACACTCTGGGGCATGACGCGATGGCCGGGAGTGGTGTTGGGGTGGGCGGTGGCAGGGATGGCCTTGCCAGCGCAGCAGGCAGCGCCCAACCCATGGGAAGGGACGTGGCAGCTGGACAGGGCGGCAAGCCACTTTGTGGGCTTTGTGGTGACCATCACGCCCCTGCCGCACAGCTACCGCTTTGAGCTGGAAGGGACGACGGTCGAGGTAAGCAACGACGGCAGCGACTCCGCGACGGCACCGGGCCGGACCACGAGCTTCCGGCGGACAGCCCAGCGGGAGTGGGTGCGGGTGCACAAGAGCAACGGCAAGACACTCGATACAAGCCGCTTCACGCTGGCCGGGGATGGCCGCTCGTTCGCCATCCACACGGTGGCGACCGATGACGCGGGAACACCGCACACGAAGGTTGAGACCTTTCAGCGCGAAGGGCCAGGCACGGGAATCGGTGGCACATGGCGCAGTCTCTCCGCAGGGCTGAACGTATCGCCAGTGATCGAGATAGCGGCGGCGGAAAAAGGCGGCCTGCGGTTCACCTTCCCCGCGGAAGGGCTGTGGTTTGTAACCCCGCTGGATGGCTCCAGGGTGCCGTATGGTGGAGAGCACGCCGTGTCGGGTGTCGAGGTCGCGGTACGCCGCGAGGCAGACCGGCAGCTGGAGCGGACGGACTTTGTGAAGGGAGCACCCTATGAGAAGGCGACGGACACGCTTTCTCCTGATGGCAAGCAGCTGACCGAGACGAGCTGGCACATGGGCAAGCCGGCTGACAGGGATGTGGCAGTCTACCGGCTAAGGTGATCCGGCCACGGTACGACGGGAGCAACGGTGAAAGGCGCAGGGCGCCGGAGAGATGGTCAGATGGCTGATGGAACAGGGAGCCTGCATACAGGTGGTGGCGGCTGGCGGCTGGTCTGGAGCCTGCTGGCAGCTGCAGTGCTGCTGGGCGGGGCGCGGGTTGGATGGGCGACGGACCTGACGCTGCACCTTGAAGGAAACACTCCGGTGCAACGGACGCGTGTGCTGTATCGGTGCGATGGCGCTGCGGTGTCGCTTGGGCTGCCGGCCGGGGCGTTCACGGTGGAATACGTGAACGCTGGGTTGAACCACCTGGCGCTTCTGCCGTTGGCCGGGGGCACGGTGATCTTCGCGACGGTGCCGTCGGCGTCGGGCGCCCGGTATGCGGCGGAACGCTTCATCTGGTGGGAGGCGGGTGCGCGTGGGGTGACCCTTATGCGGGATGACCTGTCCAAGACGGTGAGTACCGCGTGCCGAGCGCAGCGGAGCCCTACGCCAACAGGGCGCTAGACCTTTAGCAGGGCGCTGGCACACGCGGGCGAGCCTGCCGTGCAACGGCCAGCCGGGTTTCGCTCTCTATACATCCGGCGGCGCAGGGCCAGGCGCGAGCAGCAGGACAGCAGGGTAGAAGCAGGGCGCGATGATTGTTGAAGTGCAGGGCTTGCGGAAGGTGTACGAGGGCAAGGGCCAGGTCGTTGCAGTAGACGGGATCGACCTCCAGGTGCCCGCCGGCCAGATCTTTGGGCTGCTGGGGCCGAACGGCGCAGGCAAGACGACGACCATCTCGATCGCTACCACGCGGGCCCTGCCCACGGCGGGACGCGTCCGCATCGCGGGGATCGACGTGGTGGAGCAGCCGGCCCTTGCCCGGCGCGAGATCGGCGTGGTGCCGCAGTACAACACGCTGGACCGGGCCTGCACGGTCTTTGAAAACCTGTACTTCCACTGCCTGTACTTTGGCTTCAGCCGGGCAGAGGCCAAGGTGCGAAGCGAGGGGCTGCTCGAGCAGTTTCACCTGTTGGAGCGCAAGGCGGCGCGGCCGCAGCAGCTGAGCGGCGGCCTGGCGCAGCGGGTGCAGATTGCGCGGGCGATCGCGCACCGGCCCAAGGTGCTGTTTCTGGATGAGCCGAGCGCGGGGCTCGATCCGCAGAGCCGGCTGGCGCTGTGGGAGTCTGTGCGCGGGCTGCAGCGAGAAGGCATCACCGTGGTGCTGACGACGCACTATATGGAAGAGGCGGACGCGCTGTGCGACCGCTTGGCCATCATCGACCATGGGCGCATCCTGGTCGAGGACACGCCGGCGGCGCTCAAGGCAAGCGTGGGCACGGGCAAGATCTACAGCCTGGAACTCGTGCGGCCCGACGGTCGCGACAACCTGGCGTCACGGCTGCGCGGGCTCAGCGGCGTGACGGGCGTGGAAGGAACAGACGGCGGCCTTCGCGTGCTGGCCGAAAGCAAAGACGGCCTGCTCGGCGAGGTGGTGCGCGAGGCCGACGCGTGGGGTCTGCGGGACCTGCGCATCGCCGAAGGAAGCCTGGAGACCGTCTTTCTGCGGCTCACCGGGCGAGCGCTGCGGGAGTAGGGTGGCGATGGACGACGGAGTGGTGCGGGCAGCGAGGAGATCGGAATGGGAACAGCAGTCGCAGCAGGAACAACGGGGCGGCCGGCGGGCCGGCGGAAGTATGTGAGCGCGTTTGCAGGGCTCTTCTTGCGCGATCTGTTTGTGTTACGGCGGGAGATCGTGCCGTTTCTGATCCGCGTCTGTATGAATCCGCTACTGTTTCTGTTTGTGTTCACGGTGATCATGCCGCACATGGGCAGTGCCGGCGCGGGCATGAATCCAACGGCGACGCTGAGCGGGGCAGCCGGCGGCGGGGCCAACTTTTCAACCATCCTGCTGCCAGGGCTGATGGCCGTGGCCATCATGTTTTCGGGCATAGCGGCGGTCGCTCTGCCGCTGGCGCAGGAGTTTGGCATCACGCGGGAGATCGATGACCGCGTGATGTGTCCGCTGCCCGTGGCCGCGGTGGCGATTGAGAAGGTCTGCTTCAGTGCGGTGCAAAGCATGGTGGCGGCGGCGATTGTGTTCCCCATGGCGTACTACGTGCCGTCAACGCCCGTGGTGGCGCACGTCTCCAGTTGGCCGTTTCTGCTGCTCGTCATGGCGCTGGCAAGCCTGGTCAGCGGTGCGCTCGGGCTCACGATCGGCACCAGCGTAAAGCCGCAGCAGATTGGGCTGATCTTCGGCGTAGTCGTGATGCCGATCACCTTTCTGGGCTGCGTCTACTACCCCTGGGCGGCGCTGGTGCACATGCGCTGGCTCCAGTACGCGGTTTTGCTCAATCCCATCGTCTACATGAGCGAGGGGCTCCGAGGGGCGCTGACGACCGGTCTGCCCCACATGCCAGAGGTGCTGGTGGTGGTGATGCTGTGCGTCTTTCTGGCGCTGCTCACGACGCTGGGCATCCGGGGGTTTCTGCGGCGGGTGATTGGCTAGCAAAACTTTGGCAGGGCTGCACGCGCGCGCCAAAGCGCGGTATATTCGCGATTAGCTGTTGACGACTTCGTTACCGTCGGCGCATGCTGAAGTCGTTCTTTCCTGAACAATGTGGCCGCAGGTCGGCGAGCGGGCGTGTGCCATTGCACGTGCGAGCGGCCGGGCTTTTGGTGGAACGGCGGGCTTGCTGCCTCAGGCCCGGACACGATGGACGAGGGCCTGTGATGAAGAGATTTGGACAATTCGGATTGGTAGCGGTGATGGCGGCGGCGCCGATGATGATGCCGCAACAAGCCCATGCGGGCGAGCAGTTGATCCCGGCAGGGTCGCTGGTGCAGTGCATGGTGTCTGAGCCCCGGCTGTCGTCCAAGACGACCGAGGTAGGCGACCCGGTGCTCTGCCGTGTGACGCATGTGGAAAGCTACGGGCACTCGCTGCCGTATGGAACGGTGCTGGTGGGGCGCTTTGAAGACTTCAAGGATCCGGGCCATCTGGTGGGCAAGGGATGGATGGAGCTGAAGTTCGAGCGCATGGTGGTTCGGGACGAGGTGGTTCCGCTTGAGGCCAAGGTGGTCGGTGTGCCGGGCTATAACGTGGACCGGACAGGGCGCATCCTGGGCAAGGGCCACCCGGTGCGGGACATCGTGGAGTGGTCCATCCCGATCCTGTGGCCCATCGATCTGCTGAACCTGCCACGGCGTGGACCACGGCCGACGCTGAAGGGCGAAACCCGCCTGACCCTGAAGGTAATGGACGACATCCAGGTGCCGGACCTGAGCGTGCCTCAGCCCGCCGGGCTGCAGCAGCGGGCGGCACCCGCGGCCTATGTGGCACCCGATCCCCAGCCTGCGCCGACCGAGCAGAGCTATGCGCCGGAGCCGGCGCCCGTGGCCCAGCCGGCCGACGCTCCACCGCAGGAAGCGCCAGTGGCCTATGCCTCGGTGGTGGGCGGACCGCTGGCCGGTCGACAGGCCCCGGTGCCGAGCAGCTATGGCTACGCACCCGGAACGCCGGTGGTGGTGGTGCGGGATGGTGTTGCGTTTCACGCCGTCGCCCGCTGATCCCTCACAGGGTTAGAAAGCGAAGGCCGCCCATGTGGGCGGCCTTCGCTGCGTTTCGAGCGAGCGCTACTCGTGCTACTCAAGGTTGCGTGGCGCGTTGCGGGCGCCGACCAGGGCCTCCGCGTCCTCAGCCGGCGAAAGCCCGCGAAGGTGATCGGCGATCAGGCGCCCGTGGAAGCGTCCATTCTCAATGAAGATCTCGTGCGTGCGATTACCCGCAACAACCACACCCGCGAGATAGATGCCCGGCACGTTGCTTTCAAGCGTCTCCGGGTTGTGCTCGGGCGTATTGTCATCATCGGCCCGCAGCCGGATCCCGAGTGACTGGATAAAGCGAAAGTCCGGGTGGTAGCCGGTGAGCGCAAAGAC
Organism: Acidobacteriaceae bacterium; assembly: GCA_965199635.1. GTDB lineage: Bacteria > Acidobacteriota > Terriglobia > Terriglobales > Acidobacteriaceae > Edaphobacter. The sequence continues at coordinate 59,630 of CBDASL010000001.1, forward strand.
AAACTGATTCGGCAGGTGGAGCGTCTCGGTCGGGGTCTGCACCGTGATGCTGTCTTCCTGAATGGCCATCACGTTCGAGTGGAAGTAGGCGGTGATCTCGCCGTTCTTGATGCGGTTGTTAATGTCCGGCAGGATCCAGTACTTCACGTGCCGGTGCATCTCGCCGCCGCGGTGCACCAGCGTCACGCGAGCGCCGTGCCGCCACAGCTCCAGCGCGGCGATTGCGGCGGAGTTCTTGCCGCCAATGACGCAGACGTCCAGGCCAAAGAAGGGGTGCGGGTCGTCGTAGTAGTGCTGCACCTTGGGCAGCTCTTCGCCCGGGATGCCGAGGTGATTCGGCAGGTCGTAGTAGCCGGTCGAGACGATCAGCTTGCGGGCACCATAGGTGTGTGTGCGGCCAAACCTGTCTTCGGAGAGCAGGGTGAAGTGCTCATCATCGCCAGCAACGGAGCGCACCGTCTCATACTGGCGAATGTTCAGCCGAAAGTGCTGGGCGACCTTGCGATAGTACTCAAGCGCCTCGGTGCGGGTGGGCTTCGGGTTGGGGCTGGAAAACGGGATGTCGCCTATCTCCAGCAGCTCCGGCGTGGTAAAGAACGTCATGTGCGACGGGTAGTTGTAGATCGAGTTGCAAAGGCAGCCCTTGTCCAGCACCACCACGGAAAGACCCGCGCGCTGGGCCTCGATGGCGCAGGCCAGGCCGGTCGGGCCGGCGCCGATCACCAGCACGTCGACCGGAGGGTGGGAAGCGGGGGCGGATATCGATGTGGCCTGCGCGGATGAGGTGGAGCCAGAAGAAGCGGGAGCCATGGTGGTACAGAGTGGGTGGGGGCGGGAAAGGATGCAGCGGCCGGTCCGCGGGCGCTGGCAAGGTTTCGTGTGGGGAAGAGAAACAGCCCGCGTGGAAGAGGGCTCGACCCTGTGAAGCCGCATTGCGGCCGGGAGTGCTCGCGGGTGCAACGCCAGAGTTGACGGATCTCTCCAAGGAGAAAGGCTACTGCCCACGAGAGATCCTGCTTTTATGAGTGATGTGAATCCGATTTTGTCGCGGCGCCACCTGGTGACCTCCCTTGGTGCCGTGGCCGCAGCGGCTGCTGTCCCTGGTGCTGAAGCGCAGACGCCATCCACCGCGACGGCGCAGCCGCTGGTCGACCCGCGCACGAAGTACCCGAAGCCGCCGTACAAGGAACAGCCGCAGCCGTGGCCGGGCCTGGCCAGCAAGATGGATCCGCGGCCGGACCATGGGGAAACAAGCTACAAGGGCTCCGGCCGGCTGCTTGGCCGCAAGGCGCTGATCACGGGTGGGGATAGCGGCATGGGGCGCGCGGCGGCGATCGCCTACGCCCGCGAAGGGGCAGACGTTGCCATCAACTACCTGCCGGAAGAGGAGCCAGACGCGAAGGAGGTCATCGACCTGATCCGGTCTGCCGGGCGCAAGGCGGTAGCGATCCCGGGCGACCTGCGGCAGGAGGCCTTCTGCCAGCAGATGGTCGCCAAGGCCGTCGCGGAGCTGGGCGGGTTGGACATCCTGGTCTCAAATGCCGGCCGGCAGCATGCCGTGGAAAGCATTGAGGACATGACCACCGAGCTCTTTGACTGGACGATGAAAACCAACATCTACGCGCCGTTCTGGATCATCAAGGCGGCGGTGCCGCATATGCCGCCAGGGGCGACCATCATCGCGACCACCTCCGAGCAGGCGTATGACCCTTCGGAAAACCTGTACGACTATGCGCAGACCAAGGCGGCGACGATGAACTTCGTGAAGTCGCTGGCAAAGCAGCTGGCGAAGAAGGGCCTGCGCGTGAACGGTGTGGCGCCCGGACCGGTCTGGACGCCCCTGCAGATCTCCGGTGGGGCACCTGCCTCGAAGTACACGAAGTTCGGCGGAAACTACCCGTTGGAGCGTGCCGGCGAGCCGGCGGAGCTGGCGTCCATCTACGTGCAGCTGGCGGCGCAGGACGCGAGCTACACGACAGGCAACATCTATGGCGCAGGCGGCGGCATGGGGCAGCCCTAGATCCTGGGCTAGTCAGGACCAAAGGCTAGTCACGACCAGAAAGGGCCGACGCGTTGCGTCGGCCCTTTCGCGTGCAGCATGCCGGAGCTTCGCTAGGCGTCCAGTGAGACCAGCTTGTGGGCAATCGCGAAGAGTGCCAGCTCCAGGCGGGTCGAGACGCCGGTCTTGTCGAAGATGTTCGACAGATGGCGCTTTACCGTCTCTTCCGAGATGGTGAAGGTCTTGGCAATGTCCTTGTTGGAGCAGCCTTCCACGATGGAGTTGACCACCTCAAGCTCGCGCGGCGTAAGGCCATAGGTCTTGCGCTCATTGCTGGCGGCGGCCTTGGCAGTCAGCTCGCGGAGCTTGGCGACCAGGTTGGCGACGCGCTCGCCACCGATCCAGTAGTCGCCGGACTGCACGGCCCGCAGCGCCCGCGATAGCTCGCCCGAGACCGAAGCCTTTTCGACCACGCCGCGCGCGCCAATCTGCAGGGCTTCGATGATCTGCTGGGTGGAGATGGTGGCGGTGAGCAGGATGATCTTCACGCCGGAAGAGCGGCTGACGATGGCGCGCATGGCCTCCAGGCCGGGCAGCCGGGGCATCTGCAGATCCAGCAAAAGGATGTCAGGTTCGAGTTCGATCGTCTGCGTGATGGCGTCGTCGCCATCTTCCGCTTCGCCGACAACCTCGTAGCCGGCCTCGCTGAGCAGCATCTGCTTCACGCCGAAGCGCACCACAGGATGGTCATCGGCCACCACGATACGGATAGGGTTGTTGGGGGAGCCGAAGCCGGGGGACGGGCGTCGTGCTGGGGTTGAACTCATTGCGGAACTCCTAGCCGGGGGAGGGATAGTGCTCAAGATGGATGCCGCGCGTGCCAAGCATACCCTGCAGGCGCTTTGCTGCAAGTGGAATTTCAGCGAGTGAAGCTTCAAGGTCAGCAGGGGAGCCGGCCCCGGCCTCCAGCGTGGCCCCCAGCTGCTGCAGCTCGCGTGCCCCCACCACGGCAAACGATCCCTTGATGGTATGGGCATTGTGGCGCATCGCCTCGCGATCGCCCGCGGCCATCGCCTGCTGGAGGCGCCGCAGGTTCTTGTCCAGCTCGGCGAAGCACAGCTGAAAGAGCTCGCGTAGCTGATCGGGCTGCAGCATGCCCGAAAGCTGGCCATAGATGGTGGGGTCGAGCACGGGCAGCGGCTGCTCGCCCTGGCCGGTGGCAATCGCGGTTGCCGCAGGGTTCGGGACCAACGGTGCGCCAAGGGGGTTGAGGGCAAGCTGCTGTGCGGTGGCCATGGTGTCCTCGAGTTGTTCGGGGGTGAACGGCTTGAGCAGAAAGCTGGTAAAGCCCTGAATCAATGCGGGTGTGGGCTGGCTGGCGCTCATGGCGATGGCGGGCGCGTCCGGAGCAAGGTGCGGCCGCAGCAAAGCAAGCAGCGTGGGGCCGGTTGGCCCCGGCATATGCAGATCCGTGAGCAGCAGGTCCGGCGGGGCTGGCAGCGTGCCAAGCAGCGCCAGCGCAGCCTCGCCGTGCTCCGCAGGGAGCGCGTGGTGACCGGCCGCCGTGAGATAAAGCTCGATCACTTCACGGCTAAGATCGTCGTCGTCGATCAGAAGAACAGCGAGCGAGGGAGTCATGCTGTGCAGAGAGAGTAACGCCGAAGCGCGCCGGCCGACAGGGAAAGTGGCGGGGGGTGGGGGATAGAGTAGGTTCCATGGCTGATCCGCTGCAGTGTGCGTGGGCTCGGGGAGGGCAGGCGTGAGAGCTGTTGCCCTGCTGGGCCTGTGGGCTGTGCTGCAGACCGGGCCGCCGCCTCCGGAGGTCTCGGCTTCGGCCTTCGATCTGACCGCGCTGCGTTACAAACGCGCCCTGCAAGCGACCCACGCCGGGCTGAACTGCGCCGTGGTGGATCCGGCCATCTTTGCGCATGCGACGGGCTCGCTGCGCGATCTCCGGCTGCTCCGCGGCGACGGACAAGAGGTGCCTTTTGTGCTCACGCTGAGCGGCACCACCGAAGAAGATACCGTGCCGGTGCTGGCCCTGCAGGAGCACGGCGCGGATGTGAGCTTTGACCTCCCCATGCCGGCGCGGGCCTATACCGATGTGGTTCTCAACCTGGCCACGGCGAAGGATTTCATCGCGAGGGTGGACGTCACAGCGCCCTCCACGGTGGGTCCCGCCGCCTCACTCGGGCACTATGCGGTGTGGAACCTCCGCCAGGAGGGGCTGGGCCGCAGCACCATCGTGCACCTGCAGGAGCTGCATGCGCCGCTACTCCACGTCGAGCTGCATCCGGTAGCCGGAAGCGTGCGGCCCGTGGAGGTGCACGGCGCCACCGTACCACCCACGCGGGATACAGAGACCCTCTTCACCCCGGCCGTGCGCTCGACGGCCATCCGGCAGCAAGGAGGCACCACGGTCGCCGATCTGTCGCTTGCGCCCCATGTGCCGATTGAGCGACTGCGCGTGGTGCTTGGGCCCGGCGCGGGCAACTTTCGCAGGGAGGTGCGAGTCGAAGCCCGGCCCGAGGGCACCGGCGATGCGGAAATCATTACAGGGGAGATCGACCGGCTCCATGTGGTGCGGGAGGGGCTCGCACTCGACGAAGACCGGCTTCTGCTGCCGGCAACGCTTGGCGCCAACCTGCAGGGTCCGGCGCAGGTGCGCGTGACCATCAGCAACGGCGCGACAGCCGCGCTGCCCATTCGCGCCGTGGAGCTTGAGACGCGGGAGCGCCAGCTGTGCTTCGACGCGGCAACCCGCGGCGAGCCGCTGGCACTCTTCTACGGCGACCCCCACCTCCACGCACCCGCCTCTGCCGACTTCACGCGGCAGTTTGCGATGGAACGCCGCGCCGCGCCGGCCCTGCTTGAGCGCGAAGAGCCCAACCCGGCGTATCAAGGCGAACAGCACGACCTCACACTGCGCGAACGGCACCCGGGCCTGGTCTACGCGGTGCTGCTGCTCGCTGGCTGTCTTCTGCTCGGCGCGATGCTGCGTGCGGAACGTCGCGGCGTCTAACCCATCTCAGGAGGCATCCCATGACACTCGCAGAGTTCGAAGCAGGCAGCGACAGCCATCTTCACGGCGCGTTGCTCGCACTCTGGCACGATGGCCGCGGCGACTGGCAGCGCGCCCACGAGGTAGCGCAGGACGTGCCCGGACAGGACGGCGCCTGGGTCCACGCCTACCTGCACCGCAAGGAAGGCGACACCGGCAACGCCGCCTACTGGTACCGCCGCGCCAGCCGCCCCGTCGTCACAGGCGACCTGCGGGCGGAGTGGGAAGCGATCGTCGCGGAACTGCTGCAGCGGTAAGCGCGCTACCGCAGCGTCGCGTCCATCTCGCTCAGCCAGCTCGCCGGCTTCAGCAGCTCGCGTGGCTTGGATCCCTCGGCCGGGCCGACCAGCCCGTCCTGGTGCATCATGTCGATCAGGTGCGCGGCTCGCCCGTATCCGATACGTAACCGGCGCTGGAGCAGACTGGTCGACGCCTTGCCGAACTCAAAGACCAGCCGCACCGCATCGTTGTAGAGCTCGTCGTTGTTCTCTTCGCCGCCTGCGCCGCCCTCACCCTCAAGCAGTTCGTCCTTGGGTCCTTCTAGGAAGCCCTCGGCATATTCGGCCTCGCCCTGCGCCTTCCAAAACTCCGTCACCGCCGCAATCTCTTTCTCGGTCACAAAAGGCGCATGCACGCGCTGCACGCGCGACGATCCGGGCGGCAGATACAGCATGTCGCCACGCCCCAGCAACGACTCCGCACCATTGGAGTCGATGATCGTCCGTGAGTCGACCTTGGTGGCCAGCCGGAAGCTCATCCGCGTGGGCACGTTCGCCTTGATCAGCCCGGTGATCACATCGACCGACGGCCGCTGGGTCGCCAGAATCAGGTGGATGCCCACAGCGCGCGCCATCTGCGCCAGCCGCGTGATCGCCTCTTCCACGTTGGAGCGATCCAGCATCATCAGGTCGGCCAGCTCGTCGATGATGATCATGATGTACGGCAGCGGCTCGGAGTCGCGCGGATCCTCAAACATGTCCGGCGTCATCTCCAGCACCATCTTGTTGTACTGGTCGATGTTGCGCACATGGTGCGCGGCCAGCAGCTTCAGGCGACGTTCCATCTCGCGCACAGCGTTGCGCAGCGCGTTGGCCGCCAGCTTGGCCTCCGTGATGATGGGCGTAAACAGGTGCGGAATGCCCTCATACATCCCCAGCTCCACGCGCTTCGGGTCAACCAGGATCATCCGCACCTGCTCGGGCGTGCTTTTAAACAGCACACTCATGATCATGGCGTTGATCGCGACTGACTTGCCCGAGCCGGTGGATCCGGCGATCAGCACGTGCGGCATGCTGGCGAGATCCGCGGTCACAATGCGCCCGTCGATGTCCTTGCCCAGCGCGATCGCCAGGCGTGAGCGCGACTGCGCAAAGCTTTCGCACTCAATCACGTCGCGCAGCCAGATCGTTTCGCGCTCCGGGTTCGGCACCTGGATCCCGACCGTGGACTTGCCGGCCATGCGCTCAATCAGGATCGACTCGGCCGCCATCGCCAGGCACAGGTCGTCCGCCAGCCCGGTCACGCGGGAGTACTTCACGCCGGCATCCGGTTTGAACTCGAAGGTCGTCACCACGGGGCCGGGGTTGATCTGCGTCACCGTGCCGTCCACGTCGAACTCGGCGCACTTCTCCACCAGGATCCTCGCCTCTTCGCGCAGCGCATCCTCGCGCACGGAGGCATGCTCCTCGGAGTGGAAGAGCAGCGAGGAAGGAGGCAGTTTGTAACCGCGGATGGAGCGTGGCGTAATCGCCACCGCCTTGATGTTCGCGTCCGCCCGCCGGCCAAAGGAGATACCCTGCCCACCCTGCGGTGCAGCCGCTGCCGGCAAGGGAGCCGGCACGGGCGGTTCAGGCTGCCGCGTCCGGGCCGCACGCGCAGGCGGTGGCACAGCCTCCGGCTGCGGCGTTCGCGGCTCGGCAAAGGTCTGCGCCGGCTCGCTCGCCAACGGTGTGGCCACCGGGCTGGTGTAGTCCTCCTCCTCCTCATCCGGGTAGGGCACGGAAGGCGCCGCCGCACGCGCCAGCGACTCGCTATACGGTGCTGCCGCGGCCTGTGCCGTGCTCAGCGCCGTCGCTGCCGGCACGTCGACCAGCGTGCGCGGCATCGCCTCCCACACGCTGGCGGGCTCGACCGGCTCCATCTCCGGCTCTGGAAGCGAGTCATCGTCGGCTGCATTCGCCCGGCGACGCGACAACCAGGAAAACAGCCCACCCAGCAGCGTCGTGCGCTCGGCCACTGGCTCCGGGATCGCGGGCAGCTCGACATCCGGGGCAGCCCCGGCCACCGCCGGGCCAGCGGTTGGATCATCCGTCGGGCCCTCCAGGATCGAGGGTGCAAACCGAGCTGCCGCCCGCTCGGCCTTGGCATTCGTGCGCTCCAGCCGCCATTGGCTCCAGCGGTCATGCAGCGACGAGAACAGCCCAACGCGCGACACCAGCCAGTGCCGCGCGCTGCCCAGCGCAAACGCGGTCGACAGGTAAAGCGACGTAGCCACCAGCAGCACCAGCACCACCGCGGTCCCGGGCAGGTTCAGATATTGGACCAGCGCGTCGGCGATCAGGCGGCCAACCGTACCTTCAATCGGCAAAGCGTGCCGCCACAGCAGGCCACCCGGCAGGATCGCCAGCAGCGCTGGCGCGGCAGTAAGCCACAGCGCCACGCCGAACATCTTTGAAAGTGTCGAGCCAGCGGAGCGCGAGCGCATCCAGCGCAGGCCCAGGCGCGCCGCCAGCACCGGCAGAAACAGCGTTGCGATCCCAAACAGCTGCAGCACGGCGTCCGCCAGGTAGGAGCCCAGCAGGCCGCACCAGTTGTGCGCCGGCCGGCCAGCATGGGGCGCCGCAACCGTGTTGAGCGAGGGGTCAGTCGCGGAATAGGTCACCAGCGCCAGCAGCAGCAGAATGGCACCGGCAATAAGGGCCAGGCCGAGCAGCTCGTTCAAACGGCGGGAGCGGGTCGGGGCAAGTCCTGGACGAAGATTCTTCATGGCGGGGTGACCTCGCATGCACGCCCCGGCTGGCACATCCTCGGGCGTGCATCCCAAGCCCCGGGCGTGGCCGGGGCAGACAGTGATTATTTCAGAGAGGGTCGGCGGAGGGCGTACGAGGTGCTCCTTGGAATCAGGATACAAACCCGGCCGGTGCGAGCGCATCCATCACTCTGACTCCAGCATTGGCGTCGCGGCAGGGCTTGCTTCGCCGCGGCTTCCATCCAGTGCAGCGGCCGGGTCATCATCAATCCCGCGCCGATACGTGAGAAACGATTCAACGAAGGGGAACACACATGGCAACGGAAGAAGCAAAGCTCCACGAGACGAAGCTGGCACTGCGCGGCCTCATCGAAGTCCTGATCGACAGCCAGAAGGGCTTCACCGACGTCGGCGAGCACTTCAAGGACGACACCCTGAAGCGGTACTTCCTGGCGGAAAGCCTAAAACGCGCCAACTTCCGCGCCGAGATTGAAAACGAGCTGCACCGTCTTGGTGAGGCAGACGTCAAGGAAAGCGGCACCACCGCCGGCACCGTGCACCGCTTCTGGGGCGACCTCAAGGCCAAGTTCGGCGGCGACGACCACACCCTTCTGGAGACCGCGGAGCAGGGCGAAGATGCCGCCAAGAAGGGCTATGAGACAGCCCTCAAGGTCGATCTGCCGCTCCCCATCAAGCAGCTTCTCACCGACCAGCAGGCCCACGTGCTCACCTCGCATGACTACGTCAAGCGGGCACGCGACGAGCGCAAGTAAGGCAAAGCATCATTTCGCCGGCAACTCGGCCGGCAGGCGGTGAAAGTCGCTACACCACGGGCGAGGGGCGCAGGCCTCTCGCCCTTACACTTTTGGAGTTCTCGCATGCCGCTCGGCCGCTGGATCATGGGCGCGCTCTACCTCGGCGCCGGCACGCTGCACTTTGTGCTCACGCCCCTCTACGAGCGCATCATGCCTGCCTACCTGCCAGCCCACCACGCCTGCGTGCTCGTCAGCGGTGCGGCAGAGATCGCCGGCGGGCTCGGCTTGCTTGTCCCTCAAACGCGCTCCGCCCAGCCCGCACGAGCCGCTGCCTGGGGCATCATGTTGCTGCTGGTCGCCGTCTTCCCGGCCAATCTCACCATGGTCACCGACCACAGCCGCTTTCCCGGCGTGCCGCTGTGGGCCGCCTGGGCCCGCCTGCCGCTGCAGCTGCCCCTCCTCTGGTGGGCCTGGCGCTACACCCGCCCGCCCGGGGCACACGCGGCGGAGCTCTAGCCTCCACCCGCGCAGGCGCTCAAAGTGGCTCGCCGGTTTGCCCTGCCTGCAGCCATGCTGCGGTACCCTGATCGCCACCGCCATGCCGTCCCCCGCCGTTACGCCCGCACCACCGTCTCCCACCCTGTGGCAGTCCATCCGTGAAGCCCTCCGCGGCTCGCATCAGGACTTCACCACCGGCTCGCTCAACCGCTCCATCCTCCTGCTCGCCATCCCCATGGTGCTCGAGATGGTGCTTGAGTCCCTCTTTGCCGTGGTCGACGTCTTCTTCGTCTCGCGTCTCGGCGCCGACGCCATCGCCACCGTCGGCCTCACCGAGTCCGTCCTCACCCTCGTCTTCGCCGTCGGCATGGGCCTTGGCATGGCCACCACCGCCATGGTCGCCCGCCGCATCGGCGAGAAAGACACCGACGGCGCCGCCACCGCCGCCACCCAGGCCATCCTTCTCGGCCTGCTCGCCTCCGCCCTCATCGGCGTGCCGTGCCTTATCTTCGCGCCGCATCTGCTCCGGCTCATGGGCGCCACCCCCGCCATCGTCCAGGTCGGCTCGGCCTACGCCCGCATCGCCCTCGGCGGCTCCGGCGTCGTCGTCCTCCTCTTTCTCAACAACGCCATCTTCCGCGGCGCAGGCGATGCCGCCATCGCCATGCGCCTGCTCTGGCTCTCCAACATCCTCAACCTCGTCCTCGACCCCTGCCTCATCTTCGGCCTCGGCCCCTTCCCAAAGCTCGGCGTCACCGGCGCCGCACTCGCCACCTTCACCGGCCGCGGCATCGGCGTGCTCTACCAGTTCTATCGGCTCTCCCGCGGCACGGAGCGCCTCACAATCCTCGCCCGCCATCTCCGCATCTTCGGCTCCGTGCTTTGGCGGCTGCTGCGCGTCTCGCTCAACGGCATACTGCAGTTCCTCATCGGACAGGCCAGCTGGATCGCCCTGGTCCGCATCGTCGCCCACTTCGGCCCGGACGCCCTCGCCGCCTACACCCTCTCCATTCGCATCGTCATCTTCGCCATCCTCCCCGCCTGGGGTCTGTCCAACGCCGCCGCCACCCTGGTCGGCCAGAACCTCGGCGCCGGCCACCCCGACCGCGCCCGCTCCGCCGTCCTCCGCACCGGCCTCTGGAACATGCTCTTCCTCGGCGCCGTCGGCGTCCTCTTCATCGCCTTCGCACCACACATCCTGCGCCTCTTCACCACCGACCCCGCCATCCTGCCCACCGCCGTCAGCTGCCTGCGCATCTTCTCCTGCGGCAACATCGTCTTCGCCTACGGCATGGTCCTGCTCCAGGCCTTCAACGGCGCCGGCGACACCCGCACCCCCACCCTCGTCAACCTCCTCGGCTTCTGGGTCGTCGAGATCCCCGTCGCCCTCCTGCTCGCCTTCCACACCCGCCTCGCCGTCAACGGCGTCTTCGTCTCCGCCGTCGTCGCCCAGGTCGTCATCGTCCTTCTCAGCCTCCTGCTCTTCCTCCAGGGCCGCTGGGCGCGCCAAAGCATCTAGCCCACGCCAGACCGTGCCGCCCAACAACGTGTTTCGTAGCCAAAGTGGAGCTAGCACTTGGATCACTGCTGTACAGCTAAGCCGTAGCAAGAGGTAATACGGGAGCGACGTTCGAGGGAACAGAAACGTCGCATCGGCACACCTCTGATCGCTACAAAAAAGATAGATCGTAGAAGCTGGCACGGCTCTCGGTGTCGATCCCGAAGACGCGACCACTGGCTTTTTCGCCCAGAGTTGCTGTCCTTCACACCGCCGAAGAGCTCCACACCTTGATATTGCAATTTGTGATATTATTTTCTCGAGGTTCGGTGACGAAATGAAGCTTTCAGAGAAGATTCGTTACCTGCGTGAGGTTGAAGGAACGCTGAGAGGCATGGGTCGAGCAATGACTCAGCAGGAGTTGCTGCGTACTATTGCTGAGGAGTCGGGAACCAAGGGGATCTCCCAGTCCTATCTGTCACAGATTGAGTCAGGCACGCGCCCACACCTGACTAACACCTCGCGGCTTCTGCTAGCGCGTTTCTTTAAAGTGCATCCGGGCTATCTCGTAGAAGATCCGGAGGACTACCAGGTAGAGCTGCGGACGAAAGAGCTTGCTCAAGTCTTGGACGAGAGCAAGCTGGACCTCTGGCTGATTGCGGGTGCTGAACGCTTCAGCCGAAGTGATCCGAAGCTTGGGCGCGCGCTGCTGGCTGTCGCAGACCACTCCGACTCGCGCGGCTGTCTACTTCTACTCCGCTCCATTCTAGAAACAGAGGGCCTTGCTGAGCGCCTGATGCAGGTTCTGCGGGCGACTCCGGCGGGTGCCGTCGAATCACTTGGTATAAAGCGAACAGCCACACCACGAAGGCGTCAACGTGGGACGACAGAAGGGCAGCCATGGTGACGCTCTACCTCGCCGGCTTCGTTGTGGGCTTGGCTCTTAGTTTGCTGACCGTAGTTGCAGGACTGGGTCACATCCACCTCGGTCACGTGCATCTGCATCCACGGTTGCACGCGAAAGGCAGCGGATCTCAGCTGCCCTTATGGAACGGCTTCAGCCTGTCGGCCTTTCTCTGCTGGTTCGGCGGCGTGGGATTTCTCTTGGATCGCTTCAGCATTCTGGGCGATCTGCTGAGCTTTCTTGTGGCCGCAGGTGCAGGGGCGCTCGGTGCAATGCTGATTAGCTGGCTGATCTTTCGCGTGCTCTTGCCGAGGGAGCGCGTGATGACACGGGAGGAGACCCAGATGGAAGGCATGCTGGCACGCGTCTCCGATACTGTGCGCGCTCTGGACGGCGTCGGTGAGATCCTCTTCTCGCAGAGCGGGACACTCCGGTCTGCGGCAGCTCGAAGCGAGGACAGGATTGCGATTGAACGTGGCACTGAGGTTGTTGTACTTCGCTATGAACGGGGCATCGCATATGTTCGCCCCATCTATGAGCTCACGCGGGAGCCCATCTCCATTCACTCGTAACTGTCTCTCGAAAGGGACATCTTCATGCACGTCATGCTCATCGTTGTTGGTCTGATCGTGGTTGCAACACTCTTTCTGCTGATCTCCGTCGGCCGTATGTTCCGCAAAGCCGCACCGAACCAAGCCATCATTGTTTATGGCTTTCGCAAGCCTCGCGTGATCAAGTCAGGCGCTGCCGTCATCTTTCCGGTTGTTGAGAACTACCGCGAGTTAACGCTGGAGCTAATGAGCTTCGACGTGGCACCGCAGCAGGATCTTTACACCAAGCAGGGCGTGGCTGTGACTGTCGAGGCAGTGGCACAGATCAAGGTGCGATCCGATGAAGAGTCCATCCTGACAGCGGCAGAGCAGTTCCTGTCGAAGTCCGCAGACCAGCGCGAGTCGCTGATCCGGCTAGTGATGGAAGGACATCTGCGTGGCATCATCGGCCAGCTCACGGTCGAGCAGATTGTGAAAGAGCCGGAGATGGTGGCAGAGCGCATGCGCGCCACATGCATGGACGACATGAGCAAGATGGGGCTTGAGGTAATCAGTTTCACCATTCGCGAGGTTCGCGACAAGAACGAATACATAACCAATATGGGTCGGCCTGACGTGGCACGCATTCGACGCGACGCCGAGATTGCAAGTGCAGAAGCTGAGCGGGATACAGCGATCCGCAGGGCGAACGCATTGCGTGAGGCAGCCATCGCGAAGGCGGCAAGTGACCAGGATCGCGTGATCGCCGAAACAGCGTCACTTGGCAAACAGGCTGAGGCACAACGCGATCTCGACATTCAAAAGGCGCAGTACACGGAGCAGTCGCGGCGTCAGGAAGCGCAGGCAGACAAGGCGTATGAGCTGCAGACCAACGTGATGCAGCAGAAGGTCGTTGCTGAGCAAGTGAAGGTTCTACAGATCGAGAAAGAGCAGCAGATCAAAGTGCAGCAGGCCGAAATTTTGCGGCACGAGGCCGAGCTGACATCGACAATTCTGAAGGGATCTGAAGTCGAGGCACGCCGCATCCAGAACATCGCCGCAGCAGAGAAGGCGCGGCTCACGATCGAAGCTGAGGGTAGGGCGGCGGCTACACGAGCCGCCGGCGAAGCACAAGCTGCCGTGACCCGTGTCCAGGGTGAAGCCGATGCCGACATCATTCTGCAGAAAGGCACAGCGGAGGCGAAGGCCATGAACGTGAAAGCAGAGGCCTACCAGGAGTGGACTCAGGCAGCTGTAGTCGACAAACTCATCACCAACATGGCTGATGTCGTCCGCGCGATGTCCGAGCCGCTGTCGAAGGTGGACAAGATCACCATTGTCTCTACAGGTTCGGATGGAGATACCGGAGCGAGCAAAATCACGGGCGACGTGACCAGGATCGCGGCGCAGGTGCCGGCGTTGTTCGAGGCTCTGAGCGGAATGAAGATGAACGACCTTATGTCCAACGTGAAAGCCATGAAGCCCCGCGAAGACAAAGCCTCTAGTGAGGATGGGATACGAAAACCGTAGTAGCGGCCTCTTAGGCCGGAAGGGAATCAGCCATGCCACTTCTTGAACGTGTTTCCACCCTGCTTCGTGCCAATCTCAACGACCTGCTGGATAAAGCAGAAGATCCTGAGAAGCTGGCCAAGCAAATTATCCTCGATCTGGAGAACCAGCTGCTGCAGGTCAAGACGCAGGTCGCGTTTGCGATTGCAGACCAACATCGCCTCTTGAAGCAGCAGCGGGAACACGAAGTACAGGAGGCGAAATGGCGGCAAAACGCAGAGCTCGCCGTGGGCAGGGGAGAGGATGACCTTGCCCGCACTGCGCTGGAACGAAGCTTGTCTCACAGTCGATCCGCCGTCGTGTTCGCGCAGCAGCATGCCGAGCAAACAGCGGAGACGGACACGCTCCGCACAGCCTACTCGAAGTTGCAGGCGAAGCTCACCGAAACTCAGACGCGTGTAGAGGTACTTGTGGCGCAACATCGCAGACACCGTGCGGCAGCGGCCAGGCGTCCAATGGAACCAATTGCCTCTGCAGCGACGGCCTCTGCCCGGCTAGCGCGACTGCAATCTGCTGTGACGGCCGGAGTAGATACCGCTGTGGAAGAAAAAGCTGCACACGCGCTCTCCTCCGGAGATCAATTGGAGGACCGCTTCGAGATCTTGAGACAAAACGATCAGGTAGAAGCCCTATTGCAGCAGCTCAAGGGAAAGCAGCCACGCCTCGAACCCTGAGTGCCGTCTGAAAGGCGAGCCGTTCTCCGGGGGAACCGTCGCTGTGGCAGCTTTGACCCGGTGAACTGCCGCATCACTTCTCGCCTAGCTGCCCGCTACGTTCTACGGACGCGGCCTTGTCGAGAGCGGATCCTGTGACCTCGGACGAGCCGTATCGACACTCGCCGGGGCCTCTGCTTCAGAAAATGGCCGACCGGTCCAACTTTCCTCAACAGCGTTGATCGATACCACTTCCCCGTTCCGGGGTCGCCTTTGCTGCTGAGGCAGCTACGTGGTCCACCCGCGAGCTCTAAGCCAATCAAAAACGGAGCCGAGTAATGTTCCAACAAAAGCAGGTGACGCCAGCACAGCTAACAATAAAAACTCAATGGGGAACAGATTGTGATCGACAGCGCCGGTGACGGTATCTGATCCGATCAGAATGGCGTCCCCAGCGATGAGCGTCAGCACCAGACAGGTTGGGACCCAGAAACGACGACGCGTCAGGCCGATGCTGAGCACGAATCCACAGATCAGCATTGTTACTGGAAGTGGCCACCAGCTGGCGGAGAACTGCTGGCGCTGTGAGTACGGCAGAAAAGGATCGAAGTAAACCCAGAACAGCACCGCTCCGATGATGGCTACAGCTATACAGCGGTAGGCCAAAGGTGATGGATGGTTCATGGGGTGACCTCACTCCGGCGACGATCCTGCAAGACTATCCTCGGCAGGTTCAACACGGTGTCTTCGGAGCAGTACCGGGAAGTCGCAATCTCGTCAGAGGTCGGCGTGGTGAGGAAGTCAGGGTCAAGGGATGTCGTCGGCGTCGAGGCAGAGGCAAACACGTCCAGGCACCTCGCGCAGCCGATCTCCGGCTATCCCCGCGAAAAGAACGAGGGGCAGCGCCGAAGCGCCACCCCCCAACTCCTGCAGCATCACGCCGCCCTAGCGGCAGGGAGTTGTCGCCTCCGCAGCCACCGAGCTCACCAGGCAAGCCTCGTCGTAGTAGCGCTCGTCCCCAATCTGCTGGTACTCGAGCGTCGTCGCCCGGCCGCCGGAAAAGCCCGACGTCTTGCGATCGCTCAGAACCACCGGCAGGTCGGTCGTGCCCTTCAGCGCTTCGCGCAGAATGCGGCCTTCCAGCGTGCCCTGGAACGGCAGGCTGATATGCATCAGGTAGGCCAGCGTCGGCGCCAGGTCCGCGTTGCTCATCGGTGCCGCGTCCTTGTAGCCCGCCTTGAAGTCCGGTCCCATCGCCGCGATGTTGTTGAACGTATCCGACCGGCTCAGCGAGCCGTGCATTCCCTGGCCCTCCTGCAGTGTGCTGTCCGCAATCTCAACGCCCGTCTGCAGGTTGGTCGGATCCAGGTAGAAGTCCTTGAAGTTCACCGAGATCGCTGGCCGCGGCGTCTTCGCGCTACCCACCAGGCCAATCGAGCTCAGCGGCAACGCGCCCGGAATGTCGCTGCCATACGCGTCATCCACAAACAGCCCGCCCACATAGCTCTGCTGCGCCAAAAAGGCCACAATCGCCCGCACCGTCGCCGCATCGTGGCTCGGCACATAGATCAGGTCCGAGCCGCCATTGGCCGCCACCACGATCTTGGCGTCCGTCTTGTCCAGCACCGCGCCCGTCCCGCCCAGCAGGCCGTTGCCGCTGGCCGGGTGCTGCAGCACCGTCGCTGTCGGCAGGCCGCTGGTCGGCACCACCGGCGTGTACTTCCGGCCGCTCTCCGTCGTGACCACCGTGTCAGGATCAAACAGCGGCAGACCGAAGTGGTGTGCCAGGTCGATCGCCAGGAAGCCCACCGGCAGCCAGCCCGTGTTCACCTCCTGCCGGCCCGTCGCCGTCCGGTAGGTGATCGTCGAGGCATAGTCGTTCACCACCGCGCCGCTCGCGTTCACCTGGTGCTTGGAGATCGTCGAAAAGCCATGGTCCGCCGTCAGGATGATATCCGTGTTGTTGCGCAGCGCAGGCTGCGACTGCACATAGGCAATGATCTGCTGCAGGTTGTTGTCCGCGTTGTGGATAGCCTTCAGCGAGCTCGGCCCGTTGATGCCCGGCGACAGCTTGTTCAGGCTGTCGCCCTGGTTGTGCTGCGTTCCATCCGGGTCGCGCGACCAGAACAGCACGTAGAACGGCTTGGTGCTGTGCTCGAAGTTCGGCAAAATGGCCTTGGTCATCGCGTCGGCGAAGAACTTCTGCTGCGTTACGTTGGCCGCCAGCGTGCCCGGCATCTCGTTGGTGCCTGAGTAGCCATTGCTGCACTGCGCCGTGGGCGCGCAGCCGTTGGTCCGGTTCGGTGCCACCGTCGGCAGGCCTGCCGCTGTGAGCGCCGTCTGGATGCGTTGGCTCAGCGGAATGCCCGCCGCGGAACCCGTCGCGTCGTCGATAAACACCGTGTTCGGCGTCTGAAAGGTCTTGCCCACTGGCTGCAGCTGCGACACATCCTGGATCGCCACCGGTCCCACCTTGCCGACCGAAGCCGTGTTGTAGCCCGCCTGCCGCGCCAGCGCCATCAGCGCCGTCTCGTCCAGGTAGTTGCCGCCAAAGTGGTCGTCCAGGTCGGCCAGGATCTGGTCATTCTCAACAAACGGCGTCTGCGTCCCTGGCAGATAGCCGAAGTTGCCCGTGTCATAGACCGGATAGCCCGAGGCAATCGTGTTGCTGAAGTCGCCCGTGTCGCCCAGCTGGTGGCCGGTCGCAATCGCGGAGGCGTTCGCCGTCGTAAAGGTTGGGAACAGCGAGTGGCTGTTGGAAAAGTAAACGCCGTTGTTGCGGACCGAGACCATCGTTGGCGCGACAGCCGCGTTCACCGACCCGGAACGCAGACCGTCGGCCACAAAGATAATGATGTTGCGCGCACCGCCGGAAGGCGCGCTCCCCTGGGCAAGAAGGCTCGTCGTCGCCAGCGCAATGCTGGCTGCTGCTGCTATGAGTTTGGTGGGCATGATGGCTCCTGACAGCCAACGCTACGCAGCCGCATCCCCCGGGTGATCAACGCAGCATGAAGCTCTGATTGCAAATCCGTGAGCACCGCTGCGAGGTGGTCAGCCCCACCCGATGTCCGGCCCTGCCCCTCTCCTCGCCAGCCCTGTGGCGTGGCAGCCCTCTCGGGTAGCTATCATGGGAGGGCAGGCAGGATCGCGACAGGCCGCACGCTCCGGGCCGAAACAGCCTCGGCCAACACGTCGAGGTCCAGACCTAAAATCTTTGCTTTGAAGATTTTGAGCAACATCGATAGGGAGGGGGGGACCCCCACATCATGCACACCGCACCCACGCTCCTCACCCTCCCTGAGATCGAAGCCGCCGCCCGCCGCATCGCTCCCGCCGCCGTCCGCACCCCGCTCGAGCACCTCCCGGCCGAGCGCCTCCGCGCCCTCGGCCTCACGCCGCCCCCATTCGACCTGTACGTCAAGATCGAGTCCGCCCAGCCCATCGGCTCCTTCAAACTTCGCGGCGCCTACAACATGGCCGCGAGCCTTGCCCCCGATGAGCTCCGCCGCGGCCTCATCACTTACTCCTCTGGCAACCACGCGCAAGGCGTCGCCTTCGCCGCCCGCGCCCTCGGCGTCCCGGCCGTCATCGTCATGCCGGACAACGCTCCCTCGGTCAAGATCCAGGCCACCCGCGCCCTCGGCGCTGAGGTCGTCTTCGTCGGCCCCGCCTCGTCCGCCCGCAAGGAGCGTGCCGAAGCCCTCGCCGCCGCGCACGGCTACACCATCATTCCGCCCTACGATCACCCCGCCATCATCGCCGGCCAGGCTACCTGCGGCCTGGAGATCGCGGAGCAGTTCACCGAGCAGCACCCCAACAGCCCGCAAGCCGGCCCCGACCTCGTCCTCGCCCCCGTCTCTGGCGGCGGCCTGCTCTCCGGCATCGCCACCGCCCTCAAGCTCCTCGCCGCCGCCGGCCGCACCAACCCCGCGCTCCAGGTCATCGGCGCCGAGCCCGAGCTCGCCGGCGACGCGGCGGAAAGCTTTCGCTCCCGTACCCTCGTCCGCTGGTCCGCCGAGCAGACCTCCCGCACCCTCTCGGACGGCCTGCGCACCGAGTCCCTCGGCACCCTCAACTTCCACCACATCCTCCAGCACGTGGACGGCATCGTCACCGTCTCCGAAGACCACATCCTCGAGGCACTCCGCGCCGCTCTCCGTCTGCTCTCCTACCCGGTAGAGCCCTCCGGCGCCGTCACTCTCGCCGCCGCCCTCTTCACCCCGCACCTTCTCCCCCCGGCCCGCACCGTCGTGGCCGTCCTTTCGGGCGGCAACATCGATCCGGCCCTCCGTGACTCGCTCGCCCCTGGCGCCTCCGCGCCCGGCCCCGTCCACGTCCACGTCTAACCCACAGACCATGCGCGCCGCCATCCTCCTCGCCGCCCTGCTTCCCGCCCTCGCCGCCCCCGCCCAAAAGGCCGACAAGGCTGGCTACGACCGCGCCAATCGCGCCACCCTGCTCCACGACGCCGTGGTCTACATCGCGGCCGACGCCAACGCACAGCGCGTCGCCACAGTCGGCCCAGGCCACGAGGTCGTCGTCTCCGAGCGCTCCGGCGAGTGGGTCAAGGTCTTCGCCAACACTGACATCCCGGACGCCCGCTCCGAAGACCAGGAGCCCGAGTTCACCGACGACTCGCAGAAGGCACAGCCCGTCTCCGGCTGGATCCGCGACAAGGGCGTGCTCACCCCGCAGACGCCCGGTGGCGACGCCATCCTGTTCGGCGCCGCAGCCTCCTCCGAAGAGGCCGCCAGCGAGCCGCACGCCCCCGCCGATGCCGCCGCCGCCGCCCACCTCCTCTACCGTCGTGTGGCCGAGTACTTCCCCAACTCCCCCTTCGCGCCAGAAGCAGCCTGGCGATCCGCGGATATCCGGTGGCAGATCGACCAGCGTGATATCCGCACCCTGCCCAGCGCGAAGGAGCAGGACGCCTATCTGCGCCCCCAGGTCTTCGAAGGCGAGCTGAAGCGCGTGATGAAGACCTATCCCGGTACAAAGTACGCCGCCCTCGCCGCCTTTGACCTGCTCGACAACAAACTCTGCGGTGACTGGCAGGGGCTGCCCAAGTGCCCGGAGGTGGAAGCCGGGCTCTATGAGAAATACGCCAAGCAGTTCCCGGATGGGCCCAAGACCGCACAGGCGCTCTACAACGCCACCTACCGCGAGGCGGTAACCGTGACGATGTGGAGTGTGCAGGACGAGCGCAGGCGAGCGGACTCTGCCGCCAAGCAGGTGCAGGCCCTGGCCGACGACGCCCGGCAGCGCTTCCCACAGTCCGACTACACGGCACGTGCGCTGTCTGTGGCCTACAAGGTGCAGCAGGGGATCGCGCTCTACGGCTCCGACCGCGACTAAGCCGTCCTCCAGGCGCGTCCAGCGACGCGGTCGGATGAACGGTTACCTTTGACGGGAGCGGGTGCGGACTTTTGGCCGGGCTGGTGCAGGGAGGCATGTAGGATGTGGCCATGCCCATCCTCAAGGTCATCCTGCTTGCCATCGTGCAGGGCCTCGCCGAACTCCTCCCCGTCTCAAGCTCCGCGCACGTTGTGGTTGCAGAAAAGCTCATGGGGCTCGATCCCTCCGCCCCCGCCATGACGCTGCTCCTGGTCATGCTCCACACCGGCACCATGTTCGCCGTGATCGTCTACTTCTGGAAGGTCTGGCGACGCACCTACTTTGCCGACAAGATCGCCTTTCAGCGGGTCGCCTTCCGGCTGATCTTTGCAACCGTTCTCACCGCGGTCATCGGCGAGATTGTGATCAAGTTCGTGGAGAAGGTCGCCTTTGCCGGAACCACCAACAAGGCCGAGATCGAGCAGCTCTTTGGCCGGCTGGATCTGGTCGCCCCGGCGCTGCTGGCGGCCGGCATCCTGATCCTCATCGCAGGTCTGCGCGAGCGCTCCACC
Source organism: Acidobacteriaceae bacterium (assembly GCA_965199635.1). GTDB lineage: Bacteria > Acidobacteriota > Terriglobia > Terriglobales > Acidobacteriaceae > Edaphobacter. Next base: position 79,971 of record CBDASL010000001.1, read on the forward strand.
GTGCCCGTCGCCGAGCGCACCCACACCTCGCTCACCCCCGACCTGCGGACCACCGTCACCATGAACCAGGCCGGCATCATCGGCGCTGTACAAGGCCTGTGCCTGCCGTTCCGTGGTTTCTCCCGCTCGGGCGCGACCATCTCGGCCGGTATGCTCAGCGGTGCTGCCCGCGAGCGAGCGGAGCGCTTCTCCTTCGCCCTCGCCGTCATCCTCACGCCACCCGTGGTCATTCGCGAGGCTCTCCGCCTGGTGCGCGCCACGCATGAGGCCGCTGCCGCCGGCACCCCGATCAACTTGTCTGGTGCCGTGCTGTCGTCGCTGCTGGGCGCGGTCTTCGCCTTTCTGGCGGGCCTGGTCGCACTACGCTGGCTCTCCTCCTGGCTGGAGTCGGGCCGGTGGTACCTCTTCGGCATCTATTGCATCGTCGCTTCTGGCGTGGTGTTCTACCTCCACCACCTCGGGTACTAGCACGCACCGCCGCGCGGAACTACCGCTCCGCAAGTAACAACAAAGGCCAGCCGCGAGGCTGGCCTTCGTTGTTGCCGCAAGAAGGGAGCTTACAGCTCAAGAATCACGGGCATGATCAGGGGCCGCCGGCTGGTGGCCTTCTGGATGTAGCGCTTCAGCTCGTTGCGGATCTTCTCCTTGACGATGCTGTAATCCCCACGCTCCTCAGACGAAAGCGATTCGAGGGCGCGTTCGATGGTGTTGCGCGCCTCCGCGACGATCTGCTGGTCGTCCACCGCGAGGCCACGGGAGACGATCTCCGGCGCGCGCTCAATCTTGCCAGTCTGCTTGTTGATCGCAATGATTGGCAGGAGGAAGCCATCCTCCGACAGGGTGCGACGGTCCTTGATGACCAGCTCCTGCACGACGTCCGCAGCAGAGCCGCCCGAGTCGATCGAGATACGGCCTACCGGCACCTTGCCACCCTTGGAGATGCGGTCGGGCGAAAGCTCGATGACGTCGCCGTCTTCGGCGATCAACGTCTGCTGGACGATGCCAACGGATTGCGCGAGTTCGGCATGACGCTTCAGGTGGCGGTAGTCACCGTGGACCGGGATGAAGAACTTGGGTCGCACGAGGTTGATCATGAGGCGGAGTTCATCCTGCGATCCGTGGCCGGAGACGTGGATGAGACCGTTCGAGCCGTCATCGTAGATGACCTTCGCGTCGCGACGCTCGAGGTGGTCGATGACGCGGCCGATGGGGCGCTCGTTGCCGGGGATGATGCGCGAGGAGAGCAGCACCGTGTCGCCGGCGTCGATACGCGCGAAGCGATGGGTGTTGACCGCGGCGCGGGATAGCGCGCTCATGGGCTCACCCTGCGTGCCGGAGATGAGGATCATCAGCTTGTTGGCCGGGACGTCGCGCATCTGGCCGGGCTGGATGATAAGGCCCTGCGGCGGGTCGAGGTAGCCCAGATCCTGCGCGATCTCGGTCGAGTTATCGATGGAGCGGCCGACGATGCAGACCTTGCGGCCGTGCTTGTGGGCGAGTTCCATGGCGATCCGGATGCGATGAATCGAAGACGAGAAGCAGGAGAAGAAAAGCTTCTTTTCCGTGCGCGAGAAGATGTCGTCGAGGGCAGGCTTCACGGCAGTCTCGCCGGGGGTGTACCCCTTCCGGTCGACGTTGGTGGAGTCCTGCAGGAGTGCAAGGACGCCCTGCTTGCCGAGGTCGGCGAAGGCCTGAAGATCGAAGGGTTTGCCGTCGGGCGAGGACAGATCGATCTTGAAGTCGCCGGTGTGGACGATGACGCCCACGGGGGTGGCGATAGCGAGCGCGACGCAGTCGACGAGCGAGTGTGTGACGCGGATCGGCAGAATGGTGAACGGTCCGATGGTGAAGCGCTGCGCCGGCAGCATCTCGATCAGGTCGGCATCGTCCAGGAGGCGGTGCTCCTCGAGCTTGCCCTCGACGTAGGCGAGGGTGAACTCGGTACCGTAGACAGGGACCTTGAGCTCGGAAAGGATCCAGGGCAGGCCGCCGATGTGGTCCTCATGCCCGTGGGTGAGCAGAATGGCGCGGACGCGGGCGCGATTCTGGATGAGGTAGGTGATGTCAGGGACGACGATGTCGACGCCGAGGAGCTCCTCTTCGGGGAACATGAGGCCCGCGTCGATGACGATGATGTCGTTGCCCCATTCGATCGCCATGCAGTTCATGCCGAACTCGCCGAGGCCACCCAGGGGGATAATGCGGAGTTTATCGTTAGCCATTCATCGTTCAGTCTAGCAGCGGCGAGGGGTGGGGCGTGAGCTGGCTTTGGGCGGGTGAAAGCTAGAGCGCGCGCAGCAGACGAACCGGGGCAAAGAGAACGGCTGTGACCAGGGCAAAGGTACCCTCGACGGCAAGGCCGACCAGGCGGAAGGGCAGGGACAACAGCCAGACCACGGGGTACAGAACCAGCAGAAGAAGGGCGAGGGGCCAGCAAACAACCGCGAGCAGGGCGAAGAGGAGAAACGTGAGCATGGGCCTTGTTTCCTTCGGGTTAGCTACACGAGGCTCTACGCTGCCCGGGGTGCGCCGGTTCCACGCCCTACCGGATGATCTGCTCCAGGGCGGCGGAGAGATCGGTCTTCTCGTCGCGGTACTTGACGATGACCGGGGTGGCGAGCGAGAGACCCCACTCCTGGCCGGGGCCCGACTTGATGGCGCGCGAGCCGGGAACGACGACGGCGTCCGGCGGGATGATCAGCGGCTGGGCCGGAGTGTCGGCGGTGGCCGGGGTGGCGCGGTGGACTGTGTTGTGGACGAGGTCGAAGACCGGGGTGCCGCGGGTGAGGATGACGCCAGCGGCGAGGACGGCGCGGGCGCGGACGATCGTGCCCTCGTAGACGCCTGTGTTGCCGCCGATGAGGCAGTCGTCCTCGATGATGACGGGGGTGGCGTTGATGGGTTCGAGGACGCCACCGATCTGCGCGGCGGCGGAAAGGTGGACGCGCTTGCCGATCTGCGCGCAGGAGCCGACGAGCGCGTGCGAGTCAACCATGGCGCCTTCGTCCACGTATGAGCCGAGATTGATGTAGGCCGGGGGCACCACGATGACGCCGCGGGCGACAAAGCAGCCGGAGCGGATGGCCGAGCCACCGGGGATGACGCGAATGCCCTGCTCGGGGGTGAAGTGGCGGATGGGGAAGGTCGCCTTGTCGGTAAAGGAGAGGATGTCGTCTGGCTGGCTCATAGAGGTGAGCTCGCCGAGGCGGAAGCCGAGGAGAATACCCTGCTTAACCCAGGGGTTGACTCGCCAGCCGATAGGGGCGGCGGGGTCGGGCTCGGCGGAGCGGACAGTGCCGGCTTCAAGAGCGTCCCGCAGCTGGAGAAAGGCGGCTTCGGCGTCGGGGTTGCCGACCGCGGCGGGGCCGGCGGCGAAGTGGTGTTCGATCTGCTGCTCGAGCTGCTGGAGGTCGTGGGTCGGCATGCTGCGTGTCTGTCCTTTGGTGGGGCTAGTCGAGAGTTTCGCCGGCGGAGCGGAGGTCGTCGAGGAGGGCGGCGAGGCGGGTGCGGAGGGTATCGGAGACGGGGACCATGGGGAGCCGGAGGTTCTCGTCGGCACGGCCAAGGAGGTGGAGGACGGCCTTGATGGGGGAGGGGCTGGTTTCCGCAAAGTGGGCCTGCATGATGCGGAAGTAGCGGAGGTTGAGGGCCTGGGCGCGAGACCAGTCGCCGGCCAGGGCGGCGTGGGCCATGCTGGCGATCTGGCGGGGGAAGGCGTTGGAGGCGACGGAGACAACGCCGTGGCCGCCGAGGGCGATAACGGGGAGCGCCATGCCGTCGTCGCCGGCCAGGACGGTGAAGGTGGAGGGCACGCTGGCGAGGACTTCGGTGATCTGCATGACGGAGCCGGAAGACTCCTTGATGCCGATGATGTTGGGGATGGCGGCGAGGCGGGCGACGGTGGCGGGCTCGAGGTTCGCGCCAGTGCGGCCGGGGATGTTGTAAAGCAGGACGGGGAGGGTGGTGGCTTCAGCGATGGCGCGGAAGTGCTGGAACTGACCTTCCTGGCCGGGGCGGTTATAGAAGGGGTTGGCGGTAAGGATGCCGGCGAGGCCGTCGGTGGCGGAAAGGCGCTCGACGCGAGAGACGACTTCGGCGGTGGAGTTGTGGGTGCAGCCGGCGAAGACGGGGACGCGGCCGGCGGCGGTGCGGACGGTGAGTTCAACGACGCGGAGCCACTCGGGCTCAGAAAGGGTGGAGGCCTCGCCGGTGGTGCCGCAGGGGACGAGGAAGTCGATGCCTGAGCTGATCTGCCACTCGACCAGGTTGCGCAGGGCGTCGGTGTCGACGGTCAAGTCGGAGGTGAAGGGGGTGACAAGGGCGGTGCCGCAGCCGCGGAGTTGCATGGGAGTTAGTTTACGTGGGGAATGGGAAGTCTAGCCGCGGTGACCTTTGCCGCACTATCTAGAGTTTTCGCGCGCCCTCAATCTGTCCATCTGTCTTCTGACGATGACAGAAGAAGCCTGAGCGCGTTGCTCCGGAGTCCCCTTAAGTTGGCGAGCTTTGTGCTGTTCCAGCAGTGCGACGCCGCTGGAGCAATGGCGTTCAGAGGCCTTCTGAAGGGGACTGTCTCCGTAGAGATTGGTGGCGCTCACGTCCGCGCCGTTTGCGATAAGAAAGCTCATGATGGAGGGCCGACAGGTGCTTGCAGCTGCATGTAACGCGGTGTCGCCCACGTAGTTCGTGGAGTTCACCGCAATTCCACGGCGGACCATTGCGCGGAGTGGTTGTTCCTCTCCGTTGCCTGCCAAGGTGATAAGAAGGTCAGCGGCGTGTGGGCTGCTTGCGAGGCGTCCAGCGAAGAGATTGTTCCACAGGCTTTGAGGAAGGAAGTTGGTGCCGATCGCCAGACACGCGCAAATGAGGAAGACCCACGTCTGACGTGCGACAACCTGGTTCTTCCACTTCCAAGAAGCGGCGCTACCTGCACCGACACATATCCAGAGGAGCAGCGCCGGTGGAAAGAGTAGAAGGAAGGCTCCGTCACCGTGGGCGAGTGAGAACCCGATCATCTGCGGGCCATCACGCCACGTCAACCAGGTCATCTCCCAGATCAGACGTGCGGCGAGAGAGAGTGTACCGATGATCAACACGGTGCCCAGAAGAAGGACCGACGGACTTAGCTTTCGCTCGGAGCCGTGCAAGATTGCTTCAACCATGCGGTGTCACGCGAAGGCCACTGTTTCGCGATTGGCACTGTGGTGTTCGTTTGCCCAGTTCCTCACGCCCACTCGCCGGCGCGCATGAGGGGTTCGCGGGTGCCGTCGGCGTGGAGGCCGTCGACGTCCATGGTGGCAGAGCCGATCATCCAGTCGACGTGGATGAGGGAGGAGTTGGCGCCTAGGGCGGCGAGCTGGTCTTCGGGCATGGATTCGCCGTCGATGAGGCACGTGGCATAGGCCTGGCCGAGGGCGATGTGCGAGGCGGCGTTCTCGTCGAAGAGCGTGTTCCAGAAGAGGATGCCGGACTGCGCGATGGGCGAGGAGTGGGGGACGAGGGCGACCTCGCCCAGGCGGGCGGCGCCTTCGTCGGTCGCGACGAGGCGGCGGAGGGAGTCTTCGCCGGCGGTGGCGTGGGCCTCGACAATGCGGCCGTCTTCGAAGCGGACCTGGATGTTCTCGATGAGGGTGCCCTGGTGGGAGAGGGGCTTCGAGGCGCGGACGATGCCGTTGACGCGGTCTTTGTGCGGTGTGGTGAAGCACTCTTCGGTGGGGATGTTGGGGTTGCAGAAGATGCCGTTGCCGCTCATGGAGCCGCCGCCGGCCCAGAGGTGCTGATCGGCGAGACCGACCGTGAGGTCCGTGGAGTTGTCGTGCGAGTGGAAATGGAGGGAGTGGAAGCGCTTGCTGTTGAGGAGCTCGACGCGGGTCTGGATGTTCTTCGAGTGGGCGCGCCAGTCGGCCACAGGGTCCGCGCCGGTGATGCGGGAGGCGCGGAAGATCGCCTCCCAGAGCTTGTTGAGGGCGACGTCTGCGGGGTCGTCCGGGAAGACGAGCTTGGCCCACTCGGGGGTGGCGCAGGCGACGATGGACCAGTTGATCTCGTGGCGGGTGATGAGCTCCATGGCGGGCTTGGAGGCCTTGGAGGCGGCGACGTTGGCGCGCGAGACCCTGGCGGGGTCCTGCCCGGCGAGCAGGGCGGGGTTGGCGCCGGCGATGGCCATGCGGGCCGCGCCGGATTTGAAGGCGGTGGCGATGCCGTGCTGGAGCCACTCGGGGGCGTAGTCGAAGGTGGGCTCGGCGGCATATTTGTAACGCGCGAGGATCGAGGGATCGTCGGCGAAGAAGGTGGTGACGAGCAGGGCGCCGGCGCGGTAGGCGTGCTCGGTGATGCGGCGGACGAGCGGCAGCGAGTCAATGGGGGCGGAAAGGACGAGCTCCTGGCCTTCGCGGAGGTTGAGGCCAACCTTGACGGCGACCTCGGCGAGGCGGTCGAGCTTGTCCTCAAAGGAGAGGGAGGCGAAGGTAGCGGCGGCGGGAACGGTGCTGGTGGCCATGGGAACTCCTGATTGCTTGTGTTGCGGTGCAGTCGGCGGATAGTGCCAGGCTTGGGGCGACAGCCAGAGAGCCAAGACGGACTCCGGCGGGACGACCAAGAGGCGGCCTGGCTCCCGGGCGGGATGTAGCCGCCTCGCTAGAGCTGATTGAAGATGTCTTTGAAGTCGAAGATGCCGCGGTGGTGCTGCAGCCACTCGGCAGCGCGGACGGCTCCCACGGCGAAGCCGCGACGGGAGCTGGCGGTGTGGGACAGGGTGATCTGGTCGGCGTCGGAGGTGGCGGTGATGGTGTGTTCGCCGGCGTGGTCGCCTTCACGATGAGCGGTGATGGGGATCTCGGGCGGATTGGTGGGGAGGCCGGCCGAGCGGGCGAGTACTTCCGCGAGCGTAAGGGCGGTGCCGGAGGGCGAATCCAGTTTTGTAACGTGATGTGTTTCTTCGATAGCAAAGGTGTAGCCGTCCTGCTTGAGGGCGGAGCCGAGCTCTGCGGTGAGCTTGAGCAAAAGCTGAACGCCAACGGAGAAGTTGGAGCCATAGAGGAGGCTGGCTCCCTTGCGTTCGGCGAGCGAGCGCATATCAGGCAGGCGAGGGTGCCAGCCAGTGGTGCCGACAACCATGCGGGCGCCGTTGGCGAGGCAGGCGCGCATGTTCTGGACCGCAGCCTCGGGCGTGGTGAAGTCGATGACGACATCGAAGCCAGCGACAAAGGGCGGGGTGAGCGCCATGGAGTCGCGGTTCTCCTTGGCGTCAAGGACGTGAACACCGTGGCCGCGCTCGTGGGCGACATCGGCCACGAGCTTGCCGGTTTTGCCGTGACCGAGAACAAGGATGCGCATGGGGTGAGTCCTTTCTGAACTGATGGAGGGGCGAGCCTAGGCCTGCGTGGCGGCGAGAGCGGCAGAGCGGGCGCCGAGGTCGAAGATGGCGGGGTCGGGATTGGCGAAGAAGTGATCGTGGAGGGAGCGGATGGCTCGCTCCACGTCATCTTCGTCGATCATGAAGCTCATGTTGATCTCGCTGGCGCCCTGCGAGATCATGCGCAGGTTGACGTCTTTAACGGCAGTGAAGACCTGGCCGGCGATGCCGTTGTGGCCGCGAATGTCTTCGCCGACGAGGCAGATGAGCGCTTTGCGGCCCTCGTATTTAACGTCAGCGATCTTGCCAAGGTCTTCACAGATCTCGGGAAGGCGCTCGTTGGAATCGACGGTGAGCGAGATGGAGACCTCGGACGTGGAGACCATGTCGATGGCGCATTTGTAACGGTCGAAGACATCAAAGACGGCCTTGAGATAGCCATGCGACATGAGCATGCGGGAGGCAACAACGTCGATGATGGTGAGCTTCTTTTTGGCGGCGATGCTCTTGAAGGGACTGCGGCAGTGCGGCGCAACGGCGGTGATCTCGGTGCCTTCGTTGGCAGCATCGCGCGAGTTGAGAACCCAAACGGGGATAGACTTTTGGACGGCCGGCAGGATAGTTGCGGGATGCAGGACCTTGGCTCCGAAGTAGGCGAGCTCGGCGGCTTCCTCGAAGGAGATGGTCTTGACGCGCAGGGCATCGGGGCAGATGCGTGGGTCGGTGGTCATGATGCCGTTGACGTCGGTCCAGATTTCGATGGCGCCAGCATGGAGGGCGCCGCCGACGATGGCGGCGGAGAAGTCCGACCCGCCGCGGCCGAGGGTGGTGGTAATGCCGGCGAGGGTGGAGCCGATGAAGCCGCCCAGGACGGGGGTCAGGTTCTGCGCAAGGAGTGGCAGGGCGTGCTGTTCGAGGGCGCGCTCGATGGGGGCGTCGAGGGGGGCGGCCTTGCCGAAGTGGTCGTCGGTGAGGATGACCTGGCGGGCGTCGAGGTGCGCGCTGGGCAGGCCGTGCTGCGCGAAGGCCTCGGCGACGAGCTGCGAGGAGAGGCGCTCGCCGAAAGAGACAACGAGGTCGTTGGTGCGCGGGGTGAGTTCGCCAACGGCGGCAATGCCGCGAAGCAGATCATCGAGGGCGTCGAAGTCGTGGTGAATGGCGTGATGGGCGCGGCCGAGGGCGTCGGCGTCGGGGAGCAGCTCGGTGGCAGTGTCGGCGTGGCGGTGGCGGAGGCGGGCGGCGATGGCGAGGGCACCGGGTTTATCGCCCGAGCCGGCGGCTGCGGCGGCGGCGAGCAGCTGGTCGGTGACGCGGGCCATGGCGGAGACGACGACGATGGCCTGGAGTCCGCGGGCGCAGCGGCCGGCGACGATGCCGGCCGTGCGCTGGATGGCGCGGGCGTCCTCCACTGAGGTGCCGCCGAACTTCATGACGACGAGGTTGGGGCGCGGTGTGCTCATGCGCCAGCCGCCGTGAGCTGGGGTGCGGGCTGGGCGCCGGATTGGGAGCCGCGGGGGACACCGAGCTTGTCGAACTTGCCAAGGCGGGCGAGGAGTTCGGCGTTGAGGACGGCGGCGCCGGCGGCCCCGCGCAGGGTGTTGTGCGAGAGGACGACGAACTTCCAGTCGAAGAGGGCGCAGGGACGGAGACGGCCGACCGAGGAGCTCATGCCGCGGCCGCGCATGCGGTCGAGCCGGGGCTGGGGGCGGTCGACCTCCGTGAGGAACTCGATTGGCTGGTCGGGTGCGGTGGGCAGGAGCGAGGCGGCAAGGGGCTGAAAGCTGTGCCAGGCCTCCAGGATCTGCTCGCGCGTGGGCTTGGTGCGGAAGGAGAGGGAGACGCACTCGGTGTGGCCGTCCTCGACCGCGACGCGGTTGCAGTGCGCGGAGACCACGGTGGTGGCGGGGGTGACGTGGTCCGAGGCGAGGGTGCCGAGGAGCTTGCCGCACTCCTCCTGGAGCTTTTCTTCCTCGTTCTTGATGAACGGGACGACGTTGCCGAGGATGTCGAGCGAGGGGACACCGGGGTAGCCGGCGCCGGAGACGGCCTGCATGGTGGAGACGAAGATCTTCTCGATGCCGAAGCGCTCGTGGAGCGGCTTGAGGGCGAGGACGAGGCCGATGGCGGAGCAGTTGGGGTTGGTGACGATATAGCCACCGGACTCGCGGCGCCAGGACTGCTGCTCGACGAGCGCGAGGTGGTCGGCGTTGACCTCCGGGATGACGAGCGGGACGTCGGAGCTCATGCGGAAGGCGCTGGAGTTGGAGATGACGGCGCAGCCGGCGGCGGCAAACTTCGGCTCGAGCTCGCGCGCGATGTCGGCGTCAAGCGCAGCGAAGATGATCTTCGGGAGCTCACCGACGGCGAGCTCGGGCAGGTTGGGCTGGAGCACCATGCCGGCGATGGAGGGTGGCAGGGGGGTGTCGAGCTTCCAGCGACAGGCCTCGCTGTAGGACTTGCCGGCGGAGCGATCGCTGGCGGCGAGCCAGGTGATCTCAAACCAGGGGTGGCTGTGAAGGAGCTGGATGAAGCGCTGGCCAACGGTGCCGGTGGCTCCGAGAATTCCTACCTTGCGGCGTTCCATATCTGTCAAGGATAGCGCGTGGGTGGGGGCGTGTGGGGCCAGGGCGGTGAGCACAGGGCCGGCGGGCGCGCTCAGAGCTCGCGCCGCCGGCGCCGGACGCCATAGCCACCGGAGCCGGACCAGACAAGGAGCGCGGCGACGAGGTGGATGAGGAACCACAGGCTGAAGCCCTGGTCGGTGTAGATGAGGAAGAGGATCAGGACGCGCGGGAGGAGGACGGCGATGACCAGGGGAACGATGCCGCCGAGGTGAAAGGGAAGGAGCACGCCCTGCAGCCAGGCGATGGCCAGGGCGATGCGCGGAAGAAAGAGCGAGAAGACGAGGAACCAAAGCGGAAGAGCGTGGATGACCAGCTGGGTCGGGAAGTTCATGCGCGGTGGTTCCTCGGCGAAATGGGCGTTAGAGCGTGGTCTTGAAGGTGAAGTTGGCCGTGGTTGCGGTGTGCGGTTTGACGGTGATCTGGATGTCCTGCGAGCCGAGCTTTTCCTGCACGGCGGTGAGGGTATAGGTGCCCTCAGGGAGGTTTGGGATGGTAAAGGTGCCGTCTGCGGCGGAGACGGCGAAGAAGGGTGTAGCGGAGACGTTGATGAAGGCGTTCATCCAGGGATGGTTGTTGCAGCGCACAGGCATCATGACTTCAGGGTCGTGGAAGCGGCGGACCTGGGCTTCGCCACGAGGGCCCTGCGAGACGTCGATGGTCTCGTTGCCGGCGACGGTGGGCATGGTGTGGATGTTGTGCATGGTGGGGTCGGAGTTGGTGAAGCGGACCGGCTGGTCGTGCTCGACGGCGATGACGTGGGGGATGTAGCGGCAGCCCTTCTGGTCGAGCGTGACGGGTTGGAGCGGGGCGGCCGGGGCGGCGTTCATGGCCACGGTGGGGCCATTTTTGACGTAGATGTAGGTGTTAGCAAGGGCGCCGTGGTGGACGACGACCTGCTCGGAGACGTTGTCGTCGCCGGAGAGGGAGCAGGCAGGGTCCTGGCTCATGTCGATGCGAATGGGCTCCGGGGCTTTGCCGGCGAAGTGGACGGTGCCGGTGACGGTGCCGGTGATGGCGGGATCGACGGGGGTGCCGCCGGGGCCGGCTTGTTGTTCGGCGTTCTTTTCGGCGAGATTGGCGGTGTTGACGTCGGTCTGTCCGCGGTGGTCTGGCTTGCAGCCGGAGAAGGCAAGGGAGAGGGCAACGGCGGCGGCGGCGAGCGAGGGACGGCGGGTCAACACGATGGAGCTCCTGCGGGGGTGGTGGGGTACCCCCTATATGTTTTGATGCAAAATCTTCGATCCATTGGGGTTAGGTCTGGACCAAAGGGACGTGCTGGATGGAGGTGGGATGTGTGGAGGTGTGGGAGGCTGGTTTGAGGATAGAGGAGCGGGAGGTGTGGGTGCGCCAGGATGGATGCTGTGGTCCGGTGAGCCGGGGTGGCCCCGGCCCAGGCATGGCGATGGGGCTGCCATACCTGGGCACCCGGGGGGCGGGGTCCCCCGCGGGTGGACTGTGCGCGTTAGAGGGCGGCGAGGACCGCTTCGGTGAAGTCGCGGGTGGAGGAGGAGCCGCCCACATCGCGGGTGAGGGTTTTGCGGGCGCCGTAGACGGCTTCGAGGGCGGCCTGGATCTTGTCGGCGGCGGCGGGCTCGTCGATGTGGCGGAGCATGAGGACCGCGGACTGGAGCAGGGCGGTGGGGTTGGCAAGGCCCTTGCCTGCGATATCCGGCGCGGAGCCGTGAACAGCCTCAAAGATGGCGCATTCGGTGCCGAGATTGGCGCCGGGGACCAGACCGAGGCCGCCGATGAGGCCGGAGCAGAGATCGGACAGGATGTCGCCGTAGAGGTTTTCGGTGACGATGACGTCGTACTGCCAGGGGTTCATGACGAGCTGCATGCAGGTGTTGTCGACGATGTGCTCGGCGTAGGGGATGGCGGGGAAGTCTTTGGCGACCTTGCGGCAGCAATCGAGGAAGAGGCCGTCCGAGATCTTCATGATGTTGGCCTTGTGGACGGAGTGGACCTTTTTGCGGCCGTGCTTCTGCGCGTAGTCGAAGGCAAACTTGGCGATGCGGGTGGAGCCCTTTTCCGTGATGATCTTGAGCGACTGTGCGACGCCCGGGACGACCATGACTTCGAGGCCGGCGTACAGATCTTCGGTGTTTTCGCGGACGATGATGAGGTCGATGCCGGGGTACTTGGTTTCGAGGCCGGGGAGGTTCTTGACCGGGCGGAAGTTGGAATAGAGGTCGAACTTCTTGCGGAGCGTGACGTTGATGGACGAGAAGCCGCCGCCGATGGGCGTGGTGACGGGGCCCTTGAGGGCGACGCGGTTCTGCTCGATGGAGTCGTAGAGGGCTTTGGGGATATATTCGCCGGTCTTGGCGAAGGCGTCGGCGCCGGCGTCGAAGCGGTGCCAGTCAAAGGTGGCGCCGGTGGCTTTGCCGGCGGCTTCGAGGATGGAGACGGTGCTGTCGGTGACTTCGGGGCCGATGCCGTCGCCGGGGACGAGGGTGATGCGGTGGGTGCGGGAGGAGCTTTCGGGCATGGGGATGTAGGGCCTTTCTTGTCGCGAGGAGTGTGGTCTAGCGGGGGCGGGCGAGGAGGCCTTCGAGTTCGGACTGGAACTCGTCGACGTCCTTGAAGTCGCGGTGGACGCTGGCGAAGCGGATGTAGGCGACCTTGTCGATCTCGCGGAGGCGATCCATGATGAACTCGCCGATGTCGGCGGTGGAGCGTTCGCGGTCGGCGGAGTCCTGGACGAGGGATTCGGCTTCGTCGACGATGGCTTCCAGGCGGAGCGAGGGGATGGGCCGGCGGGAGCAGGCGCTGAGGAGGCCGGCAAGGATCTTTTGGCGGTCAAAGGGCTGGCGGCGGCCATCCTTCTTGATGACCATGTAGGGGATCTCGTCGATGCGCTCGTAGGTGGTGAAGCGCTTGTGACACTGCTCGCATTCGCGCCGTCGGCGGATGGAGTCGGCTTCCTTGCTTTCGCGGGAGTCGACGACGCGATCCTGGCTAAATCCGCAGTAGGGGCAACGCATGAGGTGGGTTGATTTTAGCAGTGGGGATGCGGGGGTGTGCTGCGGGCTGACTAGGGGAGATGCGGGTAAGGAGCAGAGTCGGGCTCAGGGAAGGGAGGCGGCTTCGGTGGCTTCGCTGCGGGTGGTGGCTTCGCGGAGGTTGATGCCTTCGAGGCGGGCGAAGAGGAGGCCGGCGGGGACGATGGAGAGCGAGGTGATGAGGAGCAGAAGGGCGCCGCAGGCGGTGGCGGCCTCGAGCGGGGCGCCGTAGAAGGCGTGCATGGCGGCGGCGGTGGCGGCGATCTGGGTGAACCAGCCGAGGCCGGGCAGCTGGAGGAGCGAGCCGCCGAGGGAGGCGGCCATGAGCAGCATGGCACGGGAGAAGGAGAGGTGGGCGAGCTCCGGGGTGCGGACGAAGGCGTGCGTGGTCTGCCAGTAGGTCGCGCCGATGATGCCCCACATGGTGAGGGACAGAAGCGCGCAGAGCACGAGGGCGCGCGCGGTGCTGATGGCGCCAAGGCCGGAGCGGAAGGCGAGGATCTTGTCTTCGACCGACGCGCCGAAGGTGGGGGAGAGGCGCGCGAGCAGGCGGCGGGCGAGGGCGGCGATAGCCGGGCCGCGGAGGCGGATCGCTACAGCAAAGGCGGCGAGCAGGAGCGTGGCGGCGAGTGAGCCGACGCCGACGCGGACGAAGCGGTCGCGATGCGGGAGGCCGGCGGGGGTGAAGGCGAGCGCGGAGGAGAAGACCACGGCGGCGGCGCCTAGATCGAAGATGCGCTCCACGGTGTAGACGGCGATCTGCGATGGGGTGGAAAGGCCGGTGCGGCGGGCGAGGATGTAGGGGCGGGCGAGATCGGCCAGGCGGCCAAAGAGGGCGACGGCGGTGAAGCCGACAAACTGGGCGCCGACCAGGCTCCCGGGGCGGAGATGTTTTTGCGAGCGGCACAGCTCCGCCCAGCGCCAGGCGCGCAGCCAGTAGGTGCTGTAGATGAGGGCGACGCCGGCAGCGACGTGGATCCAGGCGACTTGCCGAAGCTGGCGAAAGAAGGCCGACCAGTCAAAGTGGGCGTGGTGAAGCGCAAAAAGGATGGAGACGAGGGCGGCGGCGAAGAGCAGCGGGACGCGGCGGTCTGACGGCTTTTGGGGCTTGCTCACGGGGCTGGCTGCGGTGCTTCCGGGGCTGGCGCGATGGCTGTCGGACGGGGGCGGCGGGGCTGGTGTGGGCATGCGCTAGCGGAGGGTGGGCGCGTGCACGGTGGCGAGGGACGCGGGCTGAATGCCGGGCTGGACGGCCAGCTTGCGGCGGTTGAACTCGCGGATGACGCGGGCCACATAGAGCCGGGTTTCGCGAAAGGGCGGAATGCCGTGGAAGCGGTCAACGGCGCCGGGGCCGGCGTTATAGGCGGCGAGCGCGAGGGCGATGTTGTCGTGGTAGCGGGTGAGCAGCTGGTCGAGGTAGAAGGAGCCGCCGTTGATGTTCTGTTCCGGGGCGAAGCTGTCGTGGACGCCCAGGGTGGCGGCGGTGCCGGGCATGAGCTGCATGAGGCCGCGAGCGCCGGTGCGGGAGACGGCGTGGGCGTTGCCGGCGGACTCGGCACGGACGACGCTGGCGAGGAGGTCGCGGTCCACGTGGTGGAGCTGCTCGGCGGCGGCGAGAAGGGGCTGAAGAGGCTGGTGTGGCACAGAGACGGCGGTGGAGGCCGGAGCGTTGCTGGCGGCCGGTGCGGGATCGGGGATGGAATCGATGCTTTGGATGGAAGCGGTCGGGAGCTCCATGGTGTTGCTCGCATCGCCGGGAAGGAGCAGGAGCGTGTGGCCTGGGGTGGCGGCAGGCTCGTGGCGGAGGCAGTCCAGGGTGAAGCCGGAGCGGAGGGTGAGGCGCTCCGCGGCGTGGACAGGCCGGGCGGCGACGTAGATGCCGAGCAGGACGAGGCTGCCGATGAGGACGCGGCGGCGGCGCGGGGTCGGGAGATGGAACAGGATGGCGGGAACTGCAGGCATCGAGGAGAGGCTACCACCGGGGGCGGGGATGGGGGATGACACGGCTGAGGGACGGATGGGCGAGGCCGGGGTGAGCGGGGCTAGTGAGCCGTGGTGGCGAGGTTGGGCTCGGTGTCAGGGACGGGCTCTGGGGTGGGCTCTGGGGTGGGTTCTGGGGTGGCAGCGAGGCGGGCGTTGCGGGCGAGGGCGGCCTCGATGGCGTGGGCGGCGCCGTCGCGCTCGTTGCCGGGGGCGACAAACCAGCCGAGCGAGCGGGCCTGGGCGAGGAGGTCGGCGGGGGCGTTGCCCATCAGGACGGGGGTGCCGGCGAGCGACAGCATGGGGAGATCGTTCCAGTTGTCACCGACGGCCAGGAGGTTGGCGGGTGTTAGGCCGCGGGTGGCGAGCAGACGGCTGAGCGCGCTGCCTTTGCTGATGCCGGCGGGCAGGATGTCGACGATGGAAAGATCGCGGTCGGGGTATTCGGTGCGGTGGAGGATGATGTCGGCGGCGGGGGTGCGGCTGATGTCGGCGAGGGCCTGCTGCGGGGCCCGGGCGACGTCGCCCATGCCCTGGACGCCGGGGATGGTGTGGAGCAGGGCTTCAGCAGCGCGCATGCGGGCGATGGTGCCGCAGAGCATGGCCTGGATGGGGAGATCGGGCTGGGGGTTGTCGGCTGTGGGCGCAAGACACTGCTCGATGGGCCGGACGTGCTGGATGGAGGGGGCGTTTGACTCGATCCAACGGCCGATGGAGGCATGAAGGGGCTCAAGCTCTTCGACGACGAGCGAACCGCGGAGATCGTCGCCGGTGGCGGTGACGCGGTCAAAGGTGACGACCAGGGCGTCGCGAAAGTCGCCCAGCGCGGCAAAGAGGCGGAGCGAGGCCTCGCGCGACATGTGGGCGCGTTCGACGAGCTCCGTGGCGAGGGAGCGGACGACGGCACCGTTCGAGGAGACCAGAAGGGTGCTTTCCGGGAGGCCGAGGGCGCGCAGCTGGCGCATGGCGTAGGTATGGCGGCGACCGGTGGCGATGACGACCTCAACGCCGGCGGCGAGGGCGGCCTGGAGGGCTTCGCGGGAGCGCGGGGAGACGGTGCCTTCGGGGGAGAGCAGGGTGCCGTCCATATCAAGGGCAATCAGGCGGACGGGCTGGGCAGAGGTGGAAGGGGGCACGTGCATAGTTTCTCACAAAGCGCGCATAAGTATTCGTAAGTGGTTTTGTATGAGCCACTTATCAGTCAATTAACTGGACAGCAGCAACCCTGGTGGAGGAGCATAGAAGAAGCAGGGAAAGGTGTTGTTTATGGTCGTTGACCAGCAGATGCAGGTAGCGGAAGGACAGATGGGCCCATCTCAGGGCGGGGCATCGGCGGAGAGGACGGCACGGTTGTTGCTGTTGCCGGCGCCCGCACCGGCGACGCCGGAGAAGCTGTCGCGATCCCAGGGCTGGCGGGAGGATGTGGCGGAGCTGGGGCTGCGGCGGCTGGCGGCGTTTCTGGCGGAGGCGGCGGTGCTGGTGCTGGTGCTGGGGTTGCTGGAGCGGCTGCTGGCGGTGCATCGCGTGGAGTGGGGATGGACGGCGGCGGTGGTGGGGATCAGCGCGGGGCTGCTGGGCGGCAGTGTGGGGCTGGAGCTGCTGGAGCGGCGGCGCGGCTGACGGCTTTGCCGGATGGTGAGCGCAGAAGATGGCTCCGCTTCAGTAGGATTGGCAGATGGCTGAGATTGCGTATCTGGAGTGCTCGCGGTGCGGCGAGCGGGTGAGTGCAGCGGTTCCCCAAACGGTTTGCCCCAGGGATGCGGGCACGTTGTATGTGCGGTACGACATGGACCGGCTGCGCGAGACGGCACGGCGCGAGGCGCCGGCGGAGTACCAGGCGGAGAGTGTGCGGAGCCTGGGCATGTGGCGCTACCGCGATGTGCTGCCGGCGGTGGAGCCGGTGACGCTGAGTGAGGGCTGGACACCGATGATCCAGAGCCGGCGCTACTCCGGTCTGCTGGTAAAGGAAGAGGGAACCAACCCGACGGGGACGTTCAAGGCGCGTGGGCTGGGCATGGCGGTGACGATGCTGCGGCACTACGGCCTGAAGGAGGTGGGCGTACCGAGCGCGGGCAACGCGGCAGGGGCGCTGGCTGCCTATGCGGCGGCGGCGGGCATGAAGGCGCACCTGTTCATGCCGAAGGATGTGCCGTATGCGAACTATGTGGAGGGCATGGTCTACGGGGCGGATGTGACGCTGGTAGATGGGCTGATCAGCGACTGCGCGCGGATGGTGGGCGAGCGGATTGCGGCGCAGAAGGCGGAGGGTGTGCCGGCGGAGGAGGTGTGGTTCGCCATCTCGACGCTGAAAGAGCCGTTCCGTGTGGAAGGCAAGAAGACCATGGGCTACGAGCTGGTAGAGCAGTGCGGCTGGGAGTATCCGGAGGCGGTGTTTTACCCGACGGGCGGCGGTGTGGGGCTGATCGGGATGTGGAAGGCGTTTGAGGAGATGGAGCAGCTGGGGTGGGTGCGGGGCAAGCGGCCGCGGATGTATGCGCTGCAGTCGAGTGGCTGCGCGCCGATTGCAAAGGCCTATGGCGAGGGCAAGGGGGCGAGCGAGTTCTTCCAGGGCGCGGACACGTTTGCGAGTGGGCTCCGGGTGCCCAAGCCCTATGGCGACTCCATCATCCTGGACATTGTGCGCGCGAGTGGCGGGCAGGCGATGGCATTCGACGACGCGGTGATCCTCGAAAGCCTGCAGGACTGGGCGAAGCACGAGGGGATCTTTCTGTCGCCAGAGGGCGCGGCGGCGACGGCGGCCTATGACGCGCTGCTGAGGAGTGGCGAGCTGCAGGCGACGGACCGGGTGGTGCTGTTCAACACCGGGGCGGGGCTGAAGTACACCGATGTTGTGGCGGAGGCGATGGGGCTGCGCCGGCCGGTGACCAAAGCGATGCTGCCGAAGAGCCTGCCGGTGGGTGGGATCATCACGCCGGTATGACGGACGCAGAGGGCGGAACTCCGACCGGGTTGCGCCTGCGCGACGTGCGGGCGGAGCTGCGGCCTATGCTGCGGCTGGCGCTGCCGTTGGTGCTGGCCGAGGTGGGCTGGATGCTGATGGGGCTGGTGGACACCGTCATGGTGGGCCGGCTGCCGAACGCCGCGGTGGCGATTGGCGCGGTGGCGCTGGCGCAGGTGCTCTTCAACACCCTGGCGATTGGCTTGGGCTGCATTCTGCTGGCGCTCGACACGGTGGTGGCGCAGGCGCATGGAGCGGGGGAGCTTGCGGAGGCGGGGCGATGGTTTGTGCAGGGCGTGCTGCTGGCGTGTGCGCTGAGCGGGGTGCTGAGCGTGCTGCTGCTGGTGGTGGCGCCGGTGGGAATGCGGCACATGGGGTCGAACCCGGTGCTGGTCGCGGAGGCGATCCGGACGCTGCGGACGCTGGCGCTGGGTGTGCTGCCGCTGATGCTTTACTTTGCGCTGCGGCGGCAGCTGCAGGCGTTCAACCATGTGCGGTGGATCGCGGCGGCGCTGCTTTCGGCCAACGTGGTGAATGTGTTCTTTGACTGGTTACTGATCTTCCCGCACGGGGGCGTGTTGCGGGGGTGGGGCGCGGTGGGTTCGGGGATGGCGACGAGCCTGGCGCGGGTCTACCTGTTCGCGTGCCTGGCCGGGGCGCTGCGGTGGCTGAACCGGCGGCATGGGTACGGGCTTGGGCGGGTGAGCCGGCGAGTGGACTGGGCGCGGCAACGCGAGCTGCTGCGACTGGGGCTGCCGATTGGCGGGACGGTGGTAGTGGAGATTCTGGTGTTTGCGGCGGTAACGGTGCTGATCTCGATGATCGGGGTGCAGGCGCTGGCCGGGCACGAGGTGGCGCTGAACTGTGTGTCGTTCACGTTTATGGTGCCGCTGGGGCTTTCGGGCGCGGCGAGCGTGCGGGTGGGGCAGGCGGTGGGACGGGGCGATGGACGCGGCGCGGCAGCGGCAGGGTGGGCGGCGCTGGTGGTGGCGGGAGTCTTCATGCTGGGCTCGTCTGTGATGTTTGAGCTGGTGCCGCGCTTGATTGCGCGCGGGTTTACGCCGGACGAGGGTGTGATTGCGGCGACGGTGCCGATCTTTGCGGTGGCGGCATTTTTTCAGTTCTTTGACGGTCTGCAGGTGACAGCGCTGGGGGCGCTGCGGGGGATGGGGGACACGCGCTCGGGGTTTGTAACGCACCTGTGCACGTATTGGGTGCTGGGGATGCCGCTGGGGTGGTGGCTGACATTTCGGCGGGGGTGGGGTGCGCAGGGGCTGTGGGTGGGGATCTGCGTGGCGTTGATTGTGGCGGGGGTGGTGCTGGTGGGGCGGTGGGCGGTGGTGAGCCGGGGCGGTCGCAGGGTTTAAGTCTCAGGCTTGAAGGACGGCTTCGTTGCGGGGCGGCGTAGGCGCTAGAGGAGACCGGGGTTTTCGGCGGTTGTGAGGGTGGGGTCGCTGGTGGCGGGTGTAGGTGGGCGCGAGGTGAGGACGACGGCGGCGGAGAGGATAAGGGCGGCGCCGACCCAGGCGGCGGGGCCGAGACGCTCGCCGAGCAGGGCGACGCCGAGGACCGAGCCCATAAGGGGTTCGACGTTGAGCAGGATGCCGGCCTGGGAGGCGGGCACCTGGGTGAGACCCCAGTTCCAGAGCAGGGTGGTGGTGGCGGTGCAGAGGATGCCAGAGGCGGCGAGGGCGGCCCAGGCCGCGAGGGAGACGCCGCGAACAGGAGGGAGGCCGTGGGTGGGCAGGACCCAGGCTAGCAGCATGATTGTGCCGAGAAAGAGGCCCCAGGCGGTGACGGTGCGGGTGTCGTGCGAGCGGAGCAGGCGCTGGTTGAGCAGGATCCAGAAGAGGGCGATCAGGCAGGAGCAGACGATGAGGAGATCGCCGTGGAGCGAGGGGCCGGCAGCGCCGTTGGTGGCGGGGGTGCTGTGGCTGAGAGCGATCAGCGCCGCGCCGGCGGTGGAGGCGGCGATGGCGCACCAGCCGACGAGCGGGAGGCGTTCGCGGGCAAAGAGGGTGGCGCCAAGCGCGAGGATGACGGGCATGGTGCCGACCATGAGCGAGGCGTGCGAGACGGTGGTGAGGGTGAGGCCGAAGAACTGGATGAGGAACTGGAGTGGGACGCCGAGGAACGAGGCGAGGGTGAGCAGGCGCCACTCGCGTGCGGAGAAGCCAGGCCGGCGGCGCAGCAGGAGCGGCACAAGCGGGAGCATGGCAAAGAGGAAGCGGTAAAGGACCATAAAGGCCGAGGGCATCTCGCGCAGGGCGATCTTGCCGAAGAAGAAGCCGGTGCCCCAGAACGAGCTGGCGAGCGCGCAGGCGGCAAAGCCGAGGGCTCGGGAGCGGGGAGGGGTAGAGGGCATGAGACTAGGGTCGCATGGTGGGGAGGGTGGGAGGGGTTGTAAGTTGTAGGTTGTAGGAGTGGGTGGGGGCGGCCGATGGATTGGCCGCCCTTTCCTGGTTTGTTGCGGTGGTTGTGGTGATTGGAGTGCTACCAGACGCGGCAGCTGTCGGTGGGGGCCATGGCGGAGCCCTTCTTGCAGGCAAAGGCGTCGGCAAAGCCGGGCTGGTTGACGATGGCGCCGTTGGCGCGGATGTGGTCGGGCGAGTGGGGGTCCTGAAGCACCTGGGCGCGGACGCTTTCGGGGCGGGAGTTTTCGCACCAGTTCTGGGCAAAGGCGATAAAGAACTGCTGCGGTTTGGTGTAGCCGTCGATCTTGGCGTCTAGGTCCGTGCCGTCCTTTTTGGCGCGATCTCGGAAGGCCATGTAAGCGAGCAGCAGACCGCCGTTGTCGGCCGTGTTTTCCCCGAGGGTGAGTTCGCCGTTGACCTTGAGGTCGTCGACGGCGGTGAAGCTGCCGTATTCCTTGACCAGGCAGCCGGTGCGGGTTTCAAACTGCTGCTTGTCGGCGGGGGACCACCAGTCGGAGCGGTTGCCCTTGCCGTCGAACTTGGCGCCTTCGTCGTCGAAGCCGTGGGTGAGCTCGTGGCCGATGACGGCGCCGATGTGGCCGTAGTTGATGGCGTCGTCGGCGGCGGGGTCGTAGAAGGCGGGCTGGAGGATGCCTGCGGGGAAGTTGATGTCGTTCATGCTGGGGTTGTAGTAGGCGTTGACGGTGGGTGGCGACATGTCCCACTCATCGCGGTTCACGGGTTTGCCGATGCGGGCGAGTTGGCGGTCGTTCTCAAAGGCGTTGGCGCGCTCGAGGTTGCCGGCGGCATCGGTCGGTGAGACGGAAAGGGCGCTGTAGTCGCGCCAGTGCTCGGGGTAACCGATCTTGTTGGCGATGAGGGCGAGTTTCTCCTTGGCGCGGGTCTTGGTTTCGGGGCTCATCCAGGAGAGTGAGTCGACATCCTGCCCCATGGCCTGCTCGATGTCGTGAACCATCTCGAGCATCTTGGCCTTGCTGGCGGGCGGGAAGTGATCCTGCACATAGACCTTGCCGAGATCCTCGCCGAGCGCGTTGTCGGTGGCGGCGGTGCAGCGCTTCCAGCGGACGGGCTCCTCGGGGACGCCACGGAGCTTGCGGCTGTAGAAGTCGAAGTCTTCCTCGTCAAAGGCCTGCGGAAGTGAGCGGGCAAAGGTGTGAAGGGTGTGCACGCGCATGTAGGCCTTGAGGGTGCGCATGTCGGTGTCGCGCACGGCAAGCAGGAGGGCGGGGAAGAAGGTGGGGGTGGAGTTGTCGATCTCGGTGACCGCGGGGGAGTGCACAGCCTTCTCGAAGGCGTTGAAGTCAACGCCGGGCAGCGATGAGGTGAAGGTGGCAATGGGCTGGAGGTGGTAGGTCTTGTCGGGATCGCGGAGGTCGACGACGCCGAGGGAGCCCTTGGCGAGTTCAGTCTCAAAGGCGAGGATGCCGTCGGCGTCTTTCTGGGCTTCGGCGGGCGAGGAGCCGGCAAGGGTGAGCATCTTGACGAGGTGCGCGACGTATTGCTTGCGGATCTCCACGTCCTTGGGGCCGGTGCGGAGGTAGTAGTCCTTTTCCGGCAGGCCCAGGCCGCCCTGGCCGACGGTGGCGATCTGCTTGGTGGCGTCCTTGTGGTCCTGTTCTTCGCCGAAGGAGAAGAAGACGTTGACGCCGACGCGCTGGAGGGTGCCGACGACCGGGGCAAGGTCGCGCTTGCTCATGAAGCTGTTGCCGAGGCCGTCGATGCCATGGAGCAGCGGCTGGATGGGGGTGAGGCCGGCCTGGTCCATGGCGGGGCGATCCATGCAGGCATGGAAGAAGTCGCCGATCTTTTGCTCGTCGGTGGAGCGGGAGGCGCCGCCGGCCTCGGCCTTGGTCAGGATGCCGTGGAGGGTCTGCTCGTTGACGTTGTAGAGGGCGTAGAACTGGTCGGAGGCGGCCTGGTCGGACGGGATGGGGTGATTGGCGGCGAAGCGGCCGCAGGCGAACTTGTAGAAGTCGTCGCAGGGGTTCACGCCGGTGTCGATGGAGCTGGTGTCAAAGGCCGGGATGGGTTTGTAGACCTCGGTGGAGGCGGCTGCGGTGGTCGGGGTCGGGGTTTCCTGCGCGGAAAGCAGGGTGACGGGCAGGAGGAGGGCCAGGGTGAGCAGGGTGGCGGCGCTGCGGAGGCAGGAGGAGGGTGGGGCTGGGCGGGGTGGTGCTGCGTGCATGGAGGCTCCTGGAGGGGTGTGGCGGGGGCGGGGGCGGCAGACCGTCCGGCCTGCGACTCCCGATCTTTGCATTATCCGGGTAGCGGGGCAGCGCTGGGGCGGGTGAAGGCGGTTTCCGCACCCTGGGGTGTGGGGAGATTGCAGCCGGATGGAGCACTGTGCGATGGGGTGGAGGTGGTGCGGGCAGCCGGGCTGGGCAGCCGCTGGTGACCTATGGGAGAGTTATGGGAGGGGCTGCTGCATGTGGTTGGGCGGCGAGCTGCTTTTGTGGGCGTGCTCTGCGGGAGCGACCCTGGGGTGTGCGATGCGGCGACGGCTGCGAAGACGGATAGGGGCGACGGTGCGGGCCGCCGGGCCCTGGCTGCTGGGGGGAGCTCTGCTGCTGGGGAGCGCGGCGGTGAGCCGGGCCGGCGGGCGAGGGCCGGCGCTGCGCTTGCCACTCGAGGACATGGACTTTCAACCCCTGCCAGCGACGGTGTTGAACGCCGGGGTGGCGGCCATGACGCTGCACTACGTGGATGGGACGCACCTGCTGCTGACCTTTAGCCGGCGACGGCTGATGCCGCGACTGGCGGACGCGCAGCCGGGCGACTTTGACCGCAACGTGGACGCTCTGCTGCTGGAACTGCCCACGGGCAAGGTGCTGGCGCGCACCAGCTGGCGGCTGCGCGATGCGGACCACTACCTGTGGCCGCTGGGGAATGGGGAGTTTCTGCTGCGGGTGCGCAACCGGCTGACGACGATTGCGCCGCTCAAAGGGCTGCAGCATGGTGAGGCGTTCCGGGAGCATGCGTTTGTGGACAGCACGCGGGCGATCGGGGCGGTGATGGTATCGCCGAGCGGCGATCTGTTGACTTTGGAGACGCTGGACCATCCGCCAGGCGAGCGGCAGCCCAGCCCGGGGACGCGGGCCTACGCGGCGGCGCAGGCTTCGGCAGCCGGGGATGCGGCGGCTGGTGGCGCGACGGCGGCGGACCCGGTGCAGATCAACTTCTTCCGGCTGGCGGCCAAGGGCGATGGCGACGAGGTGGCGACGGAGCGGGCCGGTGCCGTGGTGGCGCGCACCATGGTGCTGCTGCCAATGGACGGCTCCGGCCTGCTGACGATGACGGACCAGGGCAGGGGGCACTGGGCGTTTGACTTTCACCGGCATGACGGCAAGGTGGACGAGCTGTCGCCGTTTGACTCCAGTTGCCGGCCCACGCCGATGCTGGTGAGCCGAAGCGAGTTTATTGCGTTTGGGTGCCGGGGCGGGCAGGATCGGCGATCGATTGGCGGCTTCAATCTGCGGGGCGAGGAGATGTGGGAGCAGATGTTCCCTGAAAGCTACACGCGGCCCGAGTTGTCGTTGCCGGCGACGGGTGGGCGGTTTGCGCTGGGCCGCATGGTGACCGGGATGCCGCAGCCGGACAGCGACATCCCCCTGGGGGCGGGGGAGGTTACGGCCGAGCAGGTGACGGTGTTTCAGACAGAAAGCGGGCGGCCGCTGCTGAGCCTGAACCTGACGCCGGTGCTGCTGGCAGGGAGCAACTTCTCGATGGCGCCGGACGGGAGCGCGCTGGCGGTGATCAACAACGGGGCGGTCGAGGTGTACGCGCTGCCGGAGCCGAACGGCAAGGAGCGCAAGGCGATGCAGGTAGCGGATCTGCTGGTGCCCGAGCGGTCCACAGGGCCGGTGCGGCTGGACGCGGTGCGATCGCGCTCCCCGGAGCCGGCGCCGGCGCCGGAAGCGATAGCAGCGAAGAACGAAAAGCCGAGGGCACGGGCGGCGGATACGGTGGCCGATGCCGGTGCGGCGGCGGCGGCGGGCAGCGCAACGCCCGTGGCTGCCTCAGCCGTGATACCCGCGTCGGCGACGGTAGCCGCGGCTACCGCGCCGGAGCGGTCCATTGTGGTGAACGGCGACCCCCAGATGGGCGCGGAGACACCGCGGCGGCGGCCGACCCTCTATGAGCCGGGCGAAAAGGGCGGCGGCGACCCTGAGGGTGCGGGCGCGGCGGGCGCGGGCGCGGAGAGCAAGGAGAAGTAGGCGGGTGGGGCAAAGACAGAAACGGCCCGGAGCGAAGGCTCACGAGCCGTTTTGCCTGGTGCGGAGGAGCCTAGGCGGCCTTGGGGGCGGCGATGGCCTTCACGCGGGCGTTCAGGCGGCTCTTGTAGCGGGAGGCGGTGTTCTTGTGAAGCACGCCCTTCTGCACGCTCTTGTCCAGGATGGAGGAGGTCAGGCGGTACTGGGTGGTGGCAGCCGCGTGGTCTCCCTTGACGAGGGCCTCACGCAGGCTGCGCAGGGCGCCGCGGAGCTTGGAGCGGTTGGAACGGTTAACGGCCGTCTTGGCCTCGGTCTGGCGCGTGCGCTTCAGGGACGATACGTGATTAGCCATCAGGAGCTCTCTTTTCTAACGAAAGGTGAGGAAGGGTCGCGCAGAGCGCGGAGTTGTGGTGCCTGGCGAAGGGAGTTCCGTTGGAACGAAAGCTGCCCGGAGATGCTGCAGGGGCGGGCCAGACTCCGCCACAACCCTTTAAGTGTAGGGGAGGGGGCCGGGCAGGGTCAAGCGCGATGTGCCAGGTGGAGCAGCGGCGGCAGGGTTGCGACGCGCTGATAAATTCGCCGGGGAAGCGCTTGACTGTGCTTCAGTGGCGATCTAGTCTGCTCGCATCTTCGGCCTCCGATTGGCAGTTCCCGCCAACCCGCTGTTTGCTTCGAGGGCCTCCCTTCCGGGGAGTGCGGCCACGACGCGACGGGCGTGCCGCCAGCCAGAGCGAGCCCGGCGAGGCTGCTTCTTCCCACAATCCAGAACATCTAACCCACATCACCTTGATGGAGGAATGTGCTCCCTTTGACCAGAACCGTGATCGCGATGACTACCGGAGTTGAGGCGTTGTTTGGCACAAGGGACGAGAATCTGCACCTGCTCGAAGACTCCCTCCACGTGCGCATCGATATGAAGTCGGATGGGCTGCATGTGTCAGGCGGTGCGGCGGAGGTCGCGCGGGTGCAGGGCATCTTTGCCGACTTCGAGGCCATGCGCAAGGCCGGCAGCGGTCTGGGCAATGGCGAGCTGAACGCCATGCTCAAGCTGCTGGTGGCGGACCCGAACATCACGCTGAAGGGTTTGGCAGAAAGCGGCAAGCAGCGATCTGCCGGCGCCAAGCGGATGGTGCAGCCGCGCACGCCCAACCAGCGCAAGTACATTGAGGCGATTGAGGCCGCGGACATGACCTTCGGCCTGGGGCCGGCAGGTACGGGCAAGACCTACCTGGCTGTGGCCATGGGCGTGGCGGCGCTGGTGGCCAAAAAGGTGTCGCGCATCATCCTGGTGCGGCCGGCGGTGGAAGCCGGGGAAAAGCTTGGCTTTTTGCCGGGAACGCTGCAGGAGAAGGTGGACCCCTACCTGCGGCCGCTGTATGACGCGCTGTATGACCTGCTGGACGCCGACAAGGTGGACAAGCTGCTGGAGCGCAACGTGATCGAGATTGCGCCGCTGGCCTTTATGCGTGGCCGGACGTTGAACGACGCGTTCATCATCATGGACGAGGCGCAAAACACCACGGTCGAGCAGATGAAGATGTTTGTGACGCGGCTGGGCAACGGGTCCAAGGCGGTGATCACGGGCGATCTGACGCAGGTGGATCTGCCGTATTCACGCAAAAGCGGCCTGCTCGATGCGGTGCAGGTGCTGGACGGCGTGGAAGGCATCCAGTTCTGCCAGTTTGAAAACCAGGATGTGGTGCGGCACCACCTGGTGCAGCGCATCGTGCGCGCCTACGAGAGCCAGGGCCAGGCGCATGCGGAGATGCAGGGGGAAGACGGCGGCGGATCGCTGGTTACCCCGATGGTGGGCGGCAAGGGCAGCTCGCCCAAACCGCAGTGAGCACCGGCCATGCGGAGCAGGGAATCCGACCCGGAATCTTTGGGTCGGAGACCGCTTGCGGTAGCATCCAAACGAGGGGCGGGCTGCTGAGCCCTGCCCCTTTTGTTTGCCGATGATTACCATCGACCCCCCAAGTAGTCTCCCGACCGAAGATGTGTCCGTGATGCGGCCCGCGCTGATGCGATTTCTGCGGCGAGCGCGGGGGCTGGTGGGTCTGCGTGGATCGGTGGATCTGCTGCTGACGGACGACCGGACGATGCGGCGGCTGAATCGCGAGTTCCGGGGCAAAAACAATTCCACCGATGTGCTGAGCTTTCCGGCCGCACCCATGCCCGGCCTTCCGGAAGAGATGGGGCACGCCGGGGACCTGGCGATCTCGCTGCCGATCGCGGGCCAGCAGGCCGCCGAGCACGGGCATGATCTGGCGGTGGAGCTGCGGGTACTGACGCTCCATGGGCTGCTGCACCTGTATGGCCTGGACCACGAGACGGACGGTGGCGAGATGGCGGCGCGGGAGGGCGAGCTGCGGCGACGGCTGCGGTTGCCAGCTGGGCTGATTGGACGGGTAGAAGCAACAGCGAGCACGACCGGCGTGGCCGCGGTGCCACGCGGAAGGCGGGTGCGCGCATGACGTTTGCCTGGGTGGTGCTGGTGGCAGTGGTGCTCGCGGTCCTGACGCTGGCTGCCTATGTGGATCGGGTCTATACGGAGATGGGACGGTTTCTGGCGCGGGAGTACCAGGAGAACATCGACGCGTGGGAGCACGAGGTGGAGCCGCGGCTGCGGCTGGGCCGTGATGCGATTGCACTGTCAGCCTCCTTGCTGCGGCAGGTGAGCTGGGGGACGCTGGCGGCGCTGTTTGGGGCGCATCTGTTCCGGCGGGATCGAGCCGGTATGCTCCAGGGGCCGACGGTGGCGGGTGTGGCGCAGGCCGTGGCTGAACTGCTGTTGCTGCTGCTGCTGGCTGACCGGCTGGTGCCACAGCTGCTATTCACGCGGACGCGCGGGCAGTGGATCGGGCGACTGCGTCCGCTGCTGGTGGGGCTGTTCTTCCTGATGCAGCCGATCGCGCTGGCGCTGGGGCTGCTGCTTTCTATCGCCGCGCTGGCAGAGCCGGAGGACGAGGGCGAGGAGGAGCATCCCTCCGAGGCGATGGAGGCGCTGCTCGAGGCGGGCGAGGAAGAGGGCATCTTCGAGGAGGGCGACCGCGAGCTGGTGCGGTCCGTAGTGGAGTTTGGCGACAAGATGGTGCGCGAGGTGATGACGCCGCGTCCGGAGATCTTTGCGGTGCCCGGCGAGATGTCACTGGAAGGCTTCACGGCGGCTATTGAGGAGCATGCGTTTTCGCGTGTGCCGGTCTTTCACGGCGTGCTGGACGAGGTGACTGGCATTGCCTTTGCGCATGACCTGCTGCAGGTGCCGGACACCGAGGCGGCGCAGCGCACCGTGGCGGCGATGCAGCGGCCGGCGGCCTTTGTGCCCGAGACCAAGAACGTGGCCGAGCTGCTGCGCGAGATGCAGCGCGAAAAGCAGCACATGCGGCTGGTGATCGACGAGTACGGTGCAGTGGCGGGGCTGGTGACGATCGAAGATCTGCTGGAGGCGATCGTGGGTGAGATCGCCGACGAGCACGACACGGTAGAGGACCAGGACGACGCGCTGGTAACGGAAGAGGGCGACGTGATCGCGAGTGGCGGCTTTGAGGTGTCGCGCCTGCGAGACGTGCTGCTGGAGCGGCTGCGGCATGAGGACGACCGCGGCGAGGACGCTGACGCCACGGAGACGGATGCCTCCGTCAGTGGCGAGTTGGAGAATGTTGAGCCATCTCCCGGAACGGATGCGGAGGCGCGGGACGAGCGCGAGCGGCAGGGCGAGCGGGAAGACACCGTGCAGCGCCTGGGGGACGGGTACGAGGCGACAACTGTGGGCGGGTTGGTGTCGGAGATCTCCGGGCACATTCCCTACGCAGGCGAGGTGGTGGAGCGGGACGGCTTCCGCTTCGAGGTGCTGGAGGCAACGGACCGGCGGATCGACCAGGTACGGGTGTCCCTGACCGAGGGCGCGCGCGAGTGAATGGCTCCAAACGGATGCGGTTGCTGGTTGCCGGCTATCCACGCTAGAGTGTCCGCGCCACCCTGCGTGGCGTGGAGCACAGCATGGAGTCTGCTTCCGAAGAAATCGACCGGAGGATCAGCGCGCTCGGTGACTGGCGCGGTGCTCTGCTGGCAGAGGTGCGCGAGGTCATCCTCGCGGCTGATCCGGAGATGGTAGAGGAGTGCAAGTGGCGAGGGACGCCGGTGTGGTCACGCTATGGCATCGTGTGCACCGGCGAGACCTACAAGAGCGTGGTGAAGCTGACGTTTCTTCACGGCGCTTCACTGCCGGATCCCGCGGGGCTGTTCAACTCCAGCTTGGACGGCAAGGTCCGGCGTGCCGTTGACCTCCGCCAGGGAGATGTTCTGAACAAAGCCGCGCTCGCGGCTCTGGTGCGAGCCGCGGTCGCGGTCAACGGCGCAAAGACAAAGAAGCAGAAAACGCGGGCGACGCGCTCCTAAGCGAGCAGTTCCTTCACCGCGGAACGCTTCCACAGCAGAAAGGCCACCGCGCCCAGGGCGAAGAGGGAGAGGGTGTTGGGCTCGGGTGTCACCTGCACGCCGCTGCCGACAGAGTCCAGGGCTGTTGCGCTGGTGGCAACGGTGACGCCGTAGTCGACGAAGTTGGTGCCGGGCAGGACGCCGTTGCTCCAGAAGTTGACGACCTGGCCCCCACCGAGGCTGAACAGCAGGCCGTAGATATCAAACGGGCCGCCGTGGAAGGGGTAGGTATCGGCCGTCTGCGGCGAACCTGTGGGGAAGAAGAGATTGTCAAAGGAGAGCGAGCCATACGCCGTGCCGGAGGCGACCGGGAAGCGGCTGAAGTCGGCCGGCGCCAGGTGGTTGTCCGGTTCGGGGGTAGCGTGGGTGATCGGCACAAGCCCGAGGATGGGGGCGTTGTTGAGGCCCAGCTTGCTGTCAGAGATCGAGCCGCTGACGCCAGTGGCTTCGTACGCGCCGGGGTACTTCGCGTCTGTTGCGCCGCCGTAGGTCAGGTTCACGCTGCCGCTGGTGCCAGGGCCGTCGAAGGTGAAGTGGAAGGTGTCGGCTGGCGCCTGCGAGGCGAAGGAGGCCAGGGCTGCAGCCGCCGTGGCGAGCATGAGCTTACGTGTCATAGGAGAGACTCCACTGCTTGAAATGGACAAGATGGCCCAGGGGAGGAGACTGCACCCTGGCGCTGGTTCCTCAGCCACTCTGTGGGTGTTGAGGAACCAAGGCTCTCGGGAACGGAGACCACTCTAGCACACAGACCGGGCGGTCCCTGCGGCGGGAAGAAGCGCTGTCTGTCCAAGTTGGCTCGCGCACGGCTGCGGCGATGGGTGAAGCGCCCTGTAGGCCAGCGTGACGGAGGTGCCGGCCGTTCTAGTCGATCGAGATCTTGCGCAGGAGTTTGAAGTCCGACAGCATTTTGCCGGTGCCGAGCACGACGGAAGCGAGCGGGTCGTCGGCGATGGAGACGGGCAGACCGGTCTCTTCGCGGATGCGCTTGTCGAGGTTCTTGATCAGCGCGCCGCCGCCGGTGAGCACGATACCGCGGTCGGAGATGTCAGCCGAAAGCTCGGGCGGGGTGCGTTCCAGCGCGACGCGGATGGCGTTGATGATGGTGGCGATGGACTCGCCCAGCGCTTCGCGGATCTCGGAGTCTTCGATGGTGATGGTCTTGGGCACGCCCTCGATGAGGTTGCGGCCTTTGACGTCCATGGTGAGGCGCTTGTCGAGCGGATAAGCGGAGCCGAGTTCGATCTTGATCTGCTCGGCGGTGCGCTCGCCAATGAGCAGGTTGTACTTGCGCTTCAGATAGGTGGAGACGGCCTCGTCCATCTGGTTGCCGGCCATGCGGACGGAGCGCGAGTAGACGATGCCGGCAAGCGAGATGACGGCGATATCCGTAGTGCCGCCGCCGATGTCGACGACCATGTTGCCGCCGGCTTCGGTGATGGGCAGACCGGCGCCGATGGCGGCTACCATGGCCTGCTCGACGAGGTGGACCTCGGAGGCCTTGGCGCGGTAGGCGGAGTCCATAACCGCTCGCTTTTCTACCTGGGTGATCTCACTGGGCACACCGATGACGATGCGCGGATGCACCATCATCTTGCGGTTGTGCGCCTTGTGAATGAAGTAGTTGAGCATCTTCTCGGTGCGTTTGAAGTCGGCGATGACGCCGTCCTTCATGGGCTTGATGGCGACGATATTGCCCGGCGTGCGGCCGAGCATCTCCTTGGCTTCCTGGCCCACGGCCTCAACCTCATCGGTGTTGCGGTTGACCGCGATGATGGAGGGCTCGTTGACGATGATGCCCTTGCCATGGGCGAAGACAAGGGTGTTGGCCGTTCCGAGGTCGATGGCGAGGTCGCTTGAGAAGAGCGAAAAGAGCGACCGCATGTTGTGAATGCGGTTGTACCGCATCTGGAAGCCATTGGAGGGCATGGGGCGCCGATCGTTCCTTGACTCTGACCGGCAAAATGCCGGCTGGGAGGGGTTTGTGACTTTAGTGTACTCGGGGTCGGGCAGGATCGAGTGGAAGCAGCAGGCGGCAGCAGAGAAGGGTGCTCGGATAGATAAGCACGCTGATGTGGCGGGTATACGCGAAGCCGAGCAGATAGGGCAGCGCAATGGCTCCTGCGAGCAGCAGGAACGTGCCAGCGGCGAAACGGGCACCGCGCAGCTGCGGGCTGAAGAAGGCAGCCACGGAGAGCAGAAGAGCCGCCCACAGCAGCAGGCGGAAGACCAGGATGCCGCCGAACTCAACCACGCGCATGGCGCCGCGGGCGGGCTCGGAGCCGAGCTTGCGCACGGTGAAGAGGATGGCGACAAGCTTGCGACCGTCTGCCTCGGCCGTGGCAGCGGGATGCGTTCGCATGTAGACCAGCGCGGCCGCCTGGTGGAAGGCGTTGAAGCTCCACTCGTCCGGGAAGCTGTGGCCGCGGTTCAGGTCGGCGTCGAAGCCGTCCAGCGTCTCCCCGGGCGCGGGCGGGTAGTGCGCCAGAAAGGTGGGGTTGTTGCCCTTGTGCAGGTTGATGCCGTCCAGCGAGGTGCCCAGGCTGTAGCGGCCGCTCGCATGGTGCTGCCACAGCGTCCAACCTGCCGGGGCAAGCAGCGCCAGCAGTAGTGCCAAGGCGGCGGGCGTGGGCCGGCGGCGCTGCCGAAACAGAAAGGCGAGCACCAGCAGGGCGGCCGCGGGCAGCATGGAGGATTTGGACAGGTAAAGACCGGCGATGGACAGGCCGAACAGCAGGCCGGAGCCTGTGGTCGCCGAGGCTGGCGGATCGAAGACGACCAGGGCAAAGGCGAGCGCGAGCAGCGAGTAGGTGTAGCCCTCCTCCACCTGGAGGTTGACGACGTCGGCCAGAAAGGGCGTCAGCAGAAAGGGCACGAGCAGCAGGGCGCCGAGCAGCAGCTGGCGCCGGCGGGGTACAAGGGCGCGGCGACAGACAAGAAGGAGGGCAAGCTCCAGCGGGGCAAGCAGCAGCAGGGCCTTGGCGAGCGCAACCAGCAGGTAGCGGTTGCCCAGCAGGCGGTCGCCCAGCGCGACGACCAGCGAGGGAAGCGGCATGCGCGCGGCGTGGAAGCAGATGGGGTTTCCCGGGGTGCCCATGGCTTCGGTACAGGTCACCAGACCCTGCCCATGGAGGAGGGATTCGGTGGTGGGGCCGACCAGGTTGCCGAGGGTGAAGAGCGACCGGTGGGCTGCGGCATGATCAAACAGCAGGGTCGCCGCGACGGTGAGCAGGGCGGTGACGAGCAGGAGCAGCAGAAACAGGCGGTCGGGGGCGAGCGGCGGGGAGGAGGGGGACGGCGCGGAGTGTGCGGGCAAGGGCAGGGGTATCCAGTCTCGGTGTGAGGGTAGCCCAGGTCTGCCAAGCTGTACAGCGGCAAGGGTTACGGAAGAGCGCGGGAGGGAGGAGCTGGCTTTGGATGCGGAGCGACCCCCTCAGTACAATCGGAGGGGAAGAGAGTGAGGCAGCGCGCGGCATGATTATCGGTGTACCCAAGGAAGTGAAGGATCACGAAAGTCGGGTTGGCGTAACGCCAGGTGGCGTGCGAGCCCTTGTGGAAGCGGGCCATACGGTGCTGGTCGAGCAGAACGCCGGTGCGCTTTCCGCGATGCCGGACGATGAGTATCAGAATGCCGGCGCGGAGATTGTGGGCGGCGCGCCCGATGTGTGGCGTTTGGCCGAGATGATCGTCAAGGTCAAGGAGCCTACCGAGAAGGAGTATCGCTACTTCCGGCCGGAACTGCTGCTCTTTACCTACCTGCACCTGGCGCCGCTGCGCGAGCTGACGGATGCTCTGGTGGAGAAGGGTGTGACCGGCATTGCCTACGAGACGGTGCGCGACCGCACCGGCGCGCTGCCGCTGCTCACGCCCATGAGCGAGGTGGCCGGGCGGCTGAGCGTACAGGTGGGCGCGCAGTACCTGACCAAGGAGCATGGCGGCCGCGGTCTGCTGCTGGGCGGTGTGCCGGGCGTGGCGCCAGGCAATGTCTGCATCGTTGGCGGCGGCGTGGTCGGCACCAACGCGGCGAAGATGGCGCTGGGGCTGGGTGCGAAGGTGACCCTGCTGGACCTGAACCTGAACCGCCTGCGCGAGCTGGACGACATCTTTGGCGGCCGAGTCTTTACCGTGGCTTCCAACGCCTACAACGTGGAGCGAGCGACGGCGGAGGCGGACCTGGTGATCGGCGGTGTGTTGATCCCCGGCGCGGCGGCTCCCAAGATTGTGACGCGCCCCATGGTGGAGCGCATGAAGAAGGGCGCGGTGGTGGTGGACGTGGCGATCGACCAGGGTGGCTGCATCGAAACAGCCCGGCCCACCACGCACTCCGACCCGAGCTACGAGGTGAACGGCGTGGTGCATTATTGCGTGACCAACATGCCGGCGCTTGTACCCAACACCAGCACATTGGCGCTGACCAACGCGACCTTCCCCTATGTGATGAAGCTGGCGCGCCATGGCGCCCGGGCAGCGATAGCGGGTGATCCCGGCATAGCCGAGGGCGTGAATACCTTTGGTGGCGCGCTGACGTACCATGCGGTGGCCGAGGCACAGGGCCGCGACTGGCGGCCTGTGGCCGAGGTGCTGTAGCCGACAGGCCGACCACAGCGGGGCCGCAACGGAGGGATAGGGCGATGACCAGTCCGCAACGCCGCAAGACGCTCTCGATCGCGCTGGGAGCCATCTTTCTGGTCTTGCTGGCGGCGCTGGCCACCCTGAATGCCTTTCGGCTCAGCTTTCTGAACCCCAGAACAACGCCGGAGATGTTTATCTATCCGGCGCTCTCTGCCCTGGCGTTTTTGCTGTTTCTGGCCGTCGTAGTGTTGCTGGTGCGCAGCGTGCTCAAGCTCTACGCCGAGCAGCGCACGCGGTTGCTGGGCTTTCGGCTGCGCACACGCATGCTGTGGGGATCGGTGCTGGTGGCGCTGGTGCCGATCGTCTTTATGCTGGCGTTTAGCTACCTGCTGATGAACCGCGCGGTGGACCGCTGGTTTTCGCAGCCCGTTACGCAGGTGCGTGAAGACAGCGACCGGCTGGCGCTGGAGCTGTCGCAGTACACCTCGGCCGATGCACGGGCGGAGGCGGAGGCGATTGCGGCGGAGCTGCCGCCTGCCATGCTGGCCGCAGCACAGGCTGCGGGCGAGGACGGTGGCGAGATCGGCGGCGTGCTGCGGCGGCACGAGATCACGCTGCAGAGTGGCTTTGCCGTGGTCTTTCGCGGCGGGCAGGCCATCGCCACCTTTCAGCTCCCGACGGCCACCGCGACCGGCGTAACGCCCCAGGCCCGGCCATGGATCGCCGAACAACCGGCGGCAGGTGCTGGCACCCCAGGGGAGCCTGCGGCGCACAACGCTCGTGAGCCAGTGGAAAGCGCGCTGCTGGCCGCCGCACTGCGGCCGGATCTGCCGGTGTTCTCGACCGGCGCCGGCGGCCGCGAATACGCCCTGGGCACGACGGCGCTGCAGAACGGCGGCAGGGTAGTGGTTGGTCTGCCAACACCCGTGGGCATGTCGGCCACGGTGGACCGCCTGCGGGCCGATGCGGACGCCTACTGGGTGCTGTTCCGGTCGCGCCGGCAGATCCGCAATGTGTACACCCTGCTGCTGCTCATGATCACCGCGCTGGCGCTCTTCGCCTGCTGCTGGCTGGCGCTGCACCTGGCCAAGCAGGTGACGCGGCCGGTGGAGGCGCTGGCGGACGCGATGGACCAGATCGCGGCAGGTGACTATGCGCATCGCGTGGAGGCTTCTCCGACCGATGAGCTGGCGGAGCTGGCACGGTCCTTTAACGGCATGGCGGCGGACCTTGAGCAGAGTCGGCGTGCGGTGCTCGAGTCGAGCGTGCAGATCTCGGCTGCCAACGCGCAGCTTGAAGCGCGGCGAAGCGAGCTTGAGACGATGCTCGAGACCATTCCCAACGGTGTGGCGACGCTTTCAGTCGACCGGCAGATCGTGCTCGCCAACCGCGCCTTTTCGGAGATGCTGGACCCCGGCGGGCAGCGCAACTTTGTGGGCTCGGATCTGGGCGCGGTGACGCCGCCTGAGCTGATGGATGTGCTCGACCGCCTGCTGCGGCGATCGCATCGCATGGGCTCTGCCTCGGCCGAGGTGGATCTGGAACGCGACGGCACACGCGCCGAGTTGCTGGGCACGGTGGCCCTGCTCGAGACCAC
This sequence comes from Acidobacteriaceae bacterium, assembly GCA_965199635.1. GTDB lineage: Bacteria > Acidobacteriota > Terriglobia > Terriglobales > Acidobacteriaceae > Edaphobacter. Next base: position 115,139 of record CBDASL010000001.1, read on the forward strand.
CTCGGAGCGAGGCCGCGAACACCATGGCTACGTGGTCGTGCTGGAAGATGCGACGGAGCTTCTTCGGGCGCAGAAGCAGTCCGCGTGGAAGGAGGTAGCGCGACGCGTGGCGCACGAGATCAAGAATCCGCTCACGCCCATCTCGCTTTCCGCCGAGCAGACACGCCGTCATATCGACCGGCTGGCGGCGCTGCTCGCGGCGCACGGCATCGAGTCACCCTCGATTGCCATCATCCGGCGCTGCTCGGAGACGACGTCGTCCTCGGTTGAGTCCATGCGCTCTTTGGTGGATCAGTTCTCCTCGCTCGCCGAGTTCCCGACCGCGCAGCCGCGGCCAGCCGACATCAACGAGATTGTGGAGGCAGTCGCTTGGCGCTGTTTGCCGGCCGGCTCGACCGTGTGCGCCTGGTGCGGTCGCTGGCACCCGACCTGCCACCCGTGCAGGCCGACCCCGAGGCCATGAAGCGTGCGCTCTCCATTCTGATCGACAACGCCGCTGAAGCCATGCGGCACTCGCTTCGTGCGCGAGCTGCATCATCGCCACGTCGCTGCTGCCGAGTGGCGCGATCGAGCTTCTGCTGGCCGACACCGGGATCCGGGTTGACCGACGAGATGCGCGAGCGGCTGTTTTTGCCGTACTTCTCAACCAAGCAGCGCGGCACCGGTCTGGGCCTGGCGATCGCGGCCAAGATCGTGCAGGAGCACCAGGGCACCATTCGTGCGGAGAGCAACGTCCCCGCTGGCGCACGTTTTCTCATCGAGCTGCGGCCTGTGTCGACGCTCCCTTGCGCGGTGCCAGACTCCGAGGCGGTGCCGGACTCCGAGGCGGTGCCAGACTCCGATGCGACGCTCGATGCACCTGCTGCGGCGCGCGCGGCCGGCGGGGCGAGCCCTTCCGCTGCGGCGCGCGAGACGGCCGGCGCGGCGGGGGATTGAACTGCATGCCCGGGCTCGACGTCGCTCGCGGAAGGTATGCTGCAGGTGCCATGAGCCACGTTCTGATAGTCGACGATGAGGCGGAAATCCGTGAGTCGCTGGCCGCGATCCTGAGCGACGAGGGCTACGCCGTCACCACGGCCGCGACTGCGGGCGAGGGGCTGGAGTTGATCCGCGACGCCGACTACGACGTCGTGCTGCTGGACGTGTATCTGCCGGACCGCGATGGTCTTGACGCCCTCCGCGACATCCGCACGCATCGAGCCCTCGCGTGTGCCGGAGGTGATCATCATCAGCGGACACGGCACCATCGAAGCCGCGGTGCGCGCAACCAAGCTGGGCGCCTACGACTTTCTCGAGAAGCCGCTTTCGCTGGAGCGCACGCTGATCGTGCTGCACAATGCGCTGCAGGCACGGCGCCTGCGTGAGGACAACCAGGAGTTTGCACGGCAGCTGGCGGCCCGTTCGAGCATCACCGGGCAAAGCGTCTCGGTCAAGGCGCTGCGCCAGCAGATCCGGCTGATGGCGCCAACCAATGGACGGGTGCTCATCTTTGGCGAATCGGGCACGGGCAAGGAGCTGATCGGCCGCGCCATGCATGCGGAGTCGCTGCGCCGGGACAGGCCGTTTGTGGAGCTCAACTGTGCGGCCATCCCGGAGGACCACATCGACTCCGAGCTGTTTGGCTATCGGCATGGCGCCTCCCCGGCCGGCACGGCGGCTCCGGCCGAGAAGCGGGGCACATTTGAGCGGGCGGATGGCGGCACGCTGTTTCTGGACGAGGTGGGCGACATGAGCCTCAAGACCCAGGCCAAGGTTCTGCGCGCGCTCGATGAGCAGCGCTTTCTGCCAGTAGGCGCAACGCAGCCCGTGCATGTGGACGTGCGCGTGATCGCCGCCACCAACAAGGATCTGGACGAGGAGATCTCCCGCGGCAACTTCCGCGAAGACCTCTTCTACCGGCTCAACGTGATCCCGTTCTTTGTGCCGCCGCTGCGGGATCGCAAGGAAGACATTCCCTTGCTGGTGCGCGAGTTTCTGGCCGACTTCGGCAAGCAATACGGCCGCAAGCACGTGGAGATGAGCGACGAGGCGCTTGCAGCTTTGCGGCTTTATAGCTGGCCGGGCAACGTGCGCGAGCTGCGCAACCTGGTGGAGCGCCTGTTGATCCTGAACCCGCGGGTGCAGCGGCTGGAGCGTCGCCATCTGCCGCTGCTGACGGTGCGCGAAGGGCCGCGGGCGACGACCCGCGACGACGTGCCGGAGAGCCCGCAGACGCTCTTGGAGGCGCGTGAGGCGTACGAACGCGACTACATCCTGAAGAAGGTGGAAGAGCACCACGGCAACATCACGCGGGCGGCGGAGTCGCTGGGGCTCGAGCGCAGCCACCTGTACCGCAAGATGAAGTCGCTCGGCCTGGGCGTGCGCGAGTAGGGTTTACTCCTGCGATGGCTTCGGGGTGGCCCGCTCTTCTTTGGCTGGCTCGTCCGTGTCCGCTGCACTCCCGGAGGCAGGAAAGGGCTCCTGGGCGAAGTTGTTCATCAGGTCGCGCGCCTGCTTCTGGGCCAGATCTTCCATCTGCCGACGCCAGTCGAGGTCTTCAACGAAGTTGCGCGAGGAGCGCCACTCTTCTTCCACCTTGACGAAGAGCTCAAGAAAGACGCGTGTGCCGAGCAGCGCCTCGATCTCTTTGCGGGCCGTGGTGCCGATGCGCTTGAGCATCTCGCCGCCCTTGCCGATCAGGATGGCCTTTTGCCCGGCGCGCTCGCAGATGATGGCGGCGCTGATGCGGGTGAGGGGAGGGCGGGTGTCGCGGCGTGGCCGGGCTGGCTCGGTAGGCTCTTCCCAGCGCTCGATGACGACGGCGGAGCTGTAGGGGACCTCTTCGCCGGTGAGCAGGAGGATCTTTTCGCGGATGAGCTCGGCGGCGAGAAAGCGCTCCGGCTGGTCGGTGATCTGGTCGCGCGGAAAGAAGCGTTGCCCTTCGGGCAGCAACGTCAGAACGCGTTCCAACAGGAGCTCGAGGTTCTCCTCCTTGCGGGCAGAGATGGGCACGACCTCCGCAAAGCTGTGGAGCGCGCTCCAGTGGGCGATGATGGGCAGCAGATCTTCCTTGCGCACGGCGTCGATCTTGTTGAGCACAAGGATGACAGGGCAGTCGAGCTTCTGAACGAGCTGCAGCGCAAAGGTGTCTTCCGCGGCGCTCTTCGCCCGCTTGGTGGCAGTGAAGCGCTTGCCGGGCTGCAGGGGCGGGGCGGCGTGGGTGGCCTGGGGCTGTGGCGAAGTGGCGGGCTGCTCGCCTTCGGCGGAGATCTCGGAGACGTCGGTGCCAGGTTCTGGCTCGGGAGCGTCCGTGCCGGGTGCTCCGGCTGCTGGCTCGAGGGCGGCTGCGGCGGGGCGGGGCTCGGGCAGGCGGTGGGTGGCGTCGACCAGGAAGAGCACGGCGTCGCGGCTTTCGAGGGCGTCGAAGACCTCCTGCATCATGCGGCGGTCGAGCTGGGTCTCCGGGCGGTGGACGCCGGGGGTGTCGACCAGAATGATCTGCGCTGCGGGCCGGCCGGGCTGGCCCTTTTCGCGCTTGCGTGCGGGCAGCTCGAGGATGCCCTGGATGCGGTTGCGCGTGGTTTGCGGCTTGTGCGTGACGATGGCGAGCTTTTGGCCGAGCAGGGCGTTGAGCAGGGTGGATTTGCCGGCGTTGGGGCGGCCGATGATGGAGACAAAGCCGGAGCGGAGGGGCATCCCGTTAGTATCGCTCACGGCCCGGGCCTGGTGAGCCGAGGGTTGCGGGCAGGCGGGTCCTGCAGGGCGCGGCAATAGTTTGCTGCGCTACACTTCCGGGCATGATCCCTCGCTCTCTCCGAACCGCGTGTGCTGTTGTCTCCGCTGTGCTGCCCTTTGCGTCCCTGCCGCTTGCCCGCGCGCAGGATGCCGAGACTCCGAAGTTTGAGTCGTTCGTTGCCAACCCGGACCGGACGATCACGTTCAAGTACCTCGACCCAGCGGCGACCGCGGTGAGCGTAGCGCTGGATGGGACGGCGGCGCCGCAGCCCATGACGAAGGGGGCGGACGGGGTTTGGGCGGCGACGACGCCAGCGCAGGCACCGCAGATCTACGGCTACTCCTTCCAGGTGGATGGGCGGAAGCAGCTGGACCCGAAGAACCCGCGCACGACGGTGAATCTGCTGGAGATCGAGAATGTGATGGAGGTGCCGGGGGAGGGGCTGCAGCCGTGGGACGCGCGGCCGGTGCTGCACGGCGAGGTGCACCACCTCTACTACACGACGCACGTGGTGACGGGGCTCGCGCAGGACCAGGACGACTTCTACGTCTATACGCCGCCGAACTACAACCCGAAGGCGAAGACCAAGTACCCGGTGCTGTACCTCCTCCATGGGTTTTCGGATGACGCCTCGGGGTGGACGGCGGTGGGGCAGGCGAACCTGATCCTGGACTCGCTCATCGCCGACGGCAAGATCAAGCCGATGGTTGTGGTGATGCCGCTGGGCTATGGCGAGATGAGCTTTGTGCGGGGTGGTGGCGGTGGATGGAAGCAGCCGGAGGCGGTGGCGAGCAATGTGCGGCTCTACCAGCAGACGCTGCTGACGGAGGTGCTGCCCAAGGTGGAGACCGAGTTCCGCGTGTCCAAGAAGCGGGAGGATCGGGCGATTGCCGGGCTGTCGATGGGCGGGTTGGAGTCGCTGTCGATTGGTTTGAACAACACGGACAAGTTTGCGTATGTGGGTGGCTTCAGCTCGGCAGCGGCGTCCATCGACCAGGCGAAGCTGGCGGGGTTGACGCCGGAGACGGCGAAGCTGAAGGTGCTTTGGATTGCGTGCGGGACGGAGGATCACCTGATCGAGCCGAACCGCCAGTTTGTGGCGTTTTTGAAGAGCAAGAACATGCCGGTGACGGCGGTGGAGACACCCGGGATGCATGACTGGATGGTGTGGCGGGACAACCTCGTGCACTTTGCGCCGCTGCTGTTTCAGGGCAAATAAGGGCAGGCCCTACCCCCCCCGTACGATATTGCGCAAAATATTCATTCGGGGTGAGTTAAGTCTGAATTATATGGAGAGTTTGTAGCGGGGATCGACCTCAGGGGCGATCCCCGTTCTTTGGTTCCCTGCTTCAGGGTAGAGGGTCGAGTCAGGGTTTGCGCCAGGCGGAGGCGGGCCCTTGCTGCGCCCGGGTGGTGGCGAAGTTTGTGGCTAGGTGGCGGGTTCGTTGGTAGGGCGGGTTTGGAGCCAGTGGATGGCTTCGAGGCTGCCGAGGGCGGCCAGGGGGAGGGTCCACTCCATCCAGACGCGGGTTTCGGTCCAGACGCCGAACCAGAGGGTGATGGGGACGCACACCGCGCAGCCGAGGAGGAGGGCGCGCTCGAGAAGGCCTAAGCGGCGGCGTTCGAGCCAGATGGGCAGGGCGAGATAGCCGCCGGCGCTGAAGAGCTGCGGCCAATGGTGGGGGAAGAGGATCTCGTGGAGGTTTTGCGAGAGGCGGGGGTAGGTTTCGTTGACGTTGCCGGCGTAGTGGCGGGCGATGAGCAGGCGGATGACGCCCCAGAAGAGGCCCATGGCGGCCATAAGGGCGGTGGTGCGGAGGAGGGCGGGGCGAGAGGCGGGCTGCGGAGGAGGGAGAGGAATGCGGGGGTGGTGGAAGAAGCGGATCCCTGCGGGCTGACAACCGCCGGGGCCTGATGACTGGCGGAGGGGTGGCTGCCAACGGATGGATGGTGTGTGGTGGAGGGGTGAGTTTCTGTGAGGCGCGTGCGGCGGCGAAGGAGGTGGGCGCCCTGAACGAAGAAGACGGGGGCGAGCATGGGGATGGAGAAGAGGGCGGTTTCGCGGAGGGGGACGTCGACGGCGAAGCAGAGGAGGGCGGGGATCCAGAGGCCTTCGAGGGCGAGGATGGCGCCGATACCGAAGAGGGCGGCGTGGGGAAGGTCGTAGGCGTACCAGTAGTTGGTGGTGGAGCGGAGAGCGACGGTGACGCCGAGGATGAGCAGCAAAAGGACGTTGGGGAGCCACCAGGGGTTGAGCGCGCGGCGACGGGACCACCAGAAGGCGACGAGCATGAGCGCGGAGAGCGAGAGGACGCCGACGAGGAGACTCATGAACTTTTCCGGGCCGATGGGCTCGAAGTAGAGGGTGCCGACGGAGACGGTGCGGGCGTAGCGGGCGGCGAGGTGGCGGAAGGTGGCGTTGTCGCCGGCCCAGCGGAGGAGGGGCACAAGGGCGGCGCGGCCCTGGTAGGGCAGAGGGGCGTGGCCGAGGGCGTATTGGCGCCAGTTGATGAAGCTGTCGTTGACGAAGAAGTCGGCGCGGGCGGTTTGGAGGGTGGCGAGGGCGAGCAGAAAGACGATGAGCCAGTCGCGGCGGCCGAGGGGCGGGGCGGAGGAAGGAACGAGCGGCGATGGGGAGGAGGGGGACCCTGGGCGCATACGGCATTACGATACAGCGGCCCGGGGGCGGAGGGGGTGAGGAGGCAGCCGGGCCGGTCGGAGAAGGAAGCGCGCAAGGAACAGGTGGGGCGCGGGTGCAGAGGGGTGTGGAGGTGGGTGCGGGGGAGCGCGGTGGCGTGCGGGGCAGGGCGGCGCGGCGGGGGATAATGGGGCGGAGACGCGGGCTTTTGGAGCCGGACGTCTGAAAGATCGATGTGAGCTGCGGCGCCTCGAGGGGCTGTGGCGTGGAGTCGAACCCCGGAGTTTATGGACTTTTTCCTTCGCTTTCGCAACCCGCTGGTGCTGGCCCTGCTGCTGCTGGCGCAGATGGTTGGGCTGGCGGTGCAGGTGCGGCGGGAGGCGGAGACGGGCTCGCCGGACGGGCCGGGCACGCGGTTTGCGCGGTCGTGGGTGGTGGGGGCGGTTTCGCCCATGGAGCGGGTGCTGCATGGGACGGGGCTGGGAGTGCGCGGTGTGTGGCACAACTACCTGGATCTGCGCGGAGCGCGGCGGGAGAATGCGGAGCTGCGGGGGCAGCTGGACCGGCTGCGGCTGGAGCAGACGGCGGTGGCGGAGGATGCTCTCCAGGGGCAGCGGCTGCAGAAGCTGCTCGCGTTTCAGCAGCAGTATGTGGGGTCGACGGTGGCGGCGCAGGTGATTGGGACGAGCGGGTCGGAGCTGTCGCGGGTGCTTTACCTGGACAAGGGGGCGGCGGACGGCTTGAGAGTGGATATGCCGGTGATCACGCCGGACGGGATTGTGGGCAAGGTGCGGGCGGTGTACCCGGGGAGCTCGCCGCACACGGCGCAGATGCTGCTGATCAACGACCAGACGAGCGGGGCGGGAGTGATTCTGGAGCAGACGCGGGTTCGGGCGGTGCTGCGGGGGACGACCGGTGGTGAGCTGCAGATAGGGGATCTGGCGGCGGACGACCGGCTCAAGGTGGGAGATCGGGTGATTACGTCAGGCGGCGACGGGATCTTTCCGCGGGGGCTGCCGGTGGGGACGATTGCCTCGATCACGCCGGACCCGGCGAATGTGCCCTACAGCCTGGGACGGGTTAAGCCGGCGGCGAACCTGAACCGGCTGGAGGAGGTGCTGGTGCTGACGGGCACGGCGAATGCGCTGCCGGCGGCGACAATGGCGGGCCTGGAGCGAGGCGCGGCGGCGACGCAGGCGGCCCGGGCCGCGGCGGCGAAGGCAGCGGCAGAGCGGGCGGCGGCTGAGGAGGCGGCGCGGGAAGAGGCGGCACGGAGCGCGGCGGAGATTGTGGCGGACCGTCTGCCGAGCCTGCGGGACCCGAATGCGCCGGCGGAGGCGGGGGCGGCAACAGCGGCAGGAGCGAAGGTGGATCCGAAGACGGCGGGCGGCACCGTGCCGAAGCCGCTCGAGACGAAGCGACCGGATCGGTACAGTCCGGGCGGGACGCCGCCGGCGAGTGCGCTGGAGCCGGGCGCGGGGCATGGGGAGCCGGAGCCGACGGTGCCTGCGCCTGCCGCTGCGCCGGAGAGTGAGGCGAAGCCGTGAGGGGTTGGGAGTCTGAGACGGGAGGGGTGGGCTTGCGAGCTGGAATGATGGTTGGGCAGAGAGTTCGGCAGGGAGCGGGGCGCAGGTGACGACACGGAGCTATACCTCGCGGCGGGAGCTCGAGGAGCACAGCTTTTCGCTGGTGGTGGCGCTGCTGGTGCCGCTTGTGGCGGTGATGCTGCAGGCGCTGCTGCCGCGGCTGGTGCCGGCGTCGCTGCTGGTGGACCTGCCGCTGCTGGTGACGATCTTCTTTGCGGTGAGCCGGCGATCGCCGATTGCGGGGGCGGTGACGGGAGCGGCGATTGGGTTGCTGGAGGATGCGCTGACGGGGCAGCCGCTGGGGGTGAACGGGATGGTCAAGACGGTTGTGGGGTATGTTGGGGCGTCGATTGGGCTGCGGGTGGATGTGGATGCGCTGCCGACGCGGGTGCTGATGACATTTGTGTTTTCGCTGGCAAATGGGGTGCTGCTGTACGGGGTGGTGCGGCGGCTGTTAAATGTGCAGACGGAGCAGATGCTGTGGGGGCATGAGCTGCTGCGCGCGGCAGTGACGACGGCGGTGGGGGTTCCGCTCTTTTATTTGCTGGACCGGGCAAAGCGGACGGAGTGACGACGCGGCTACCTGGGCGGACGGCCGCGGTGTGGGCGCGGGGATAGACTGAGGTGGCAGGCCCTCTCCCCAGCCCACGATGAGCACGCCCGAGATCGAGAAAGCAGCAGACGAGCAGAGTGCGGCGCAGGCGCATCCGTTGCCAACGCCTGCGCCCGCGCAGGGGGTGCGGCGACGGCGCGGGCGGGAGGAGAAGCTGCCGCCGGGCCGCATGCACGCGATGCAGTATGCAGTAGCAGTGGTGCTGGTGACGCTGGTGGCGGGGCTGTATCGGCTGCAGGTGGCGGGGGCGGCGAACTATCGCATGCTGGCGGAGGCGAACCGCATCCGGAAGATTCCGCTGCTGGCGCCGCGGGGGCGACTGCTGGACCGCGAGGGCCGGTTGATCGTGGACAACTACCCGTCGGTGACGTGCTACCTGCTGCGCGACCAGGTGCGGGATGCGGCGCGGGAGCTGCCGCTGATTGCGGAAGGGCTGCATCTGCCGGTGGAGCAGGTGGAGCTGACGCTGCATCGCTTCAAGACCTCGCCGAAGTACCAGTCCGTGCCGCTGAAGCAGGACATTACGCCGGACGAGCAGGCGTTTATCCAGGCGCACCGGGACGAGCTGCCGGAGCTGGAGACGCGGGATGAGCAGCGGCGGCTGTATCCGCGGGACGGGTTTGCGGCGCACCTGATTGGGTATGTCGGCGAGGTGAGCGAGTCGATGCTGAATGACTCGCGCTATGCGTTCTATGAGCCGGGTGACGTGGTGGGGCGGTCGGGTGTGGAGCAGAGCTATGATGCGCTGCTGCGGGGCACGGACGGTTCGCGGGACGTGATCGTGAACTCGCATGGCGAGGAGCTGGGCGATGTGGGGATCACGCCACCCATCGCGGGGAAAGATCTGCGGCTGACGATCGATCTGGATGTGCAGATGGCGGCGGAGAAGGCTCTGGAAGGCAAGGTGGGCGCGATTGTGGCGCTGGATCCGCACACGGGCGAGGTGCTGGCGCTGGCGAGCCGGCCCACGTTTGACCCGAACCAGTTTTCGGTGCGGCTGACCAAGGCGTATTGGAACGAGATCCTGAACAATCCGGATCATCCGCTGCTGGACAAGGCGATCCAGGCGCAGCTGGCGCCGGGGTCGACGTTCAAGATCATCATGAGCGTGGCTGGCCTGCAGGAGCAGGTGGCGCAGACGATGCACGTGATGTGCAACGGCGGCGCGGACTTTTACGGGCACTACTTCAAGTGCGACAAGCGGCACGGGATGGTGGACATTTACCACGCGATTCCGTGGAGCTGCGACACGTTCTACTACACGCTGGCGAACCGGCTGGGAATCGACACCATTGCGCGGTATGCGACGTCGCTGGGCTTTGGGCAGCGGACGGGGATTGATCTGCCGGATGAGGCGGCGGGGACGATGCCTTCGACGGCGTGGAAGATGAAGAACTTCCACGAGAAGTGGTATGCCGGCGAGACGATCTCGGTGGGGATTGGGCAGGGGGCGATTGCGGCGACGCCGCTGCAGCTGGCGCGGGCGATCGGCGGGATCGCGTCGGGTGGTGTGTTGCAGCGACCGCACGTGGTGTTTCCCAACGAGGTGCCGCCGCAGGAGCTGGAGGCGGTGCACGAGACGTTTGCGGGCGCGGGCCGGCGCGAGGTGGCGATGTCGGCTGACACGTGGCAGATCATCACGGATGCGATGGCGCAGACGACGGACGGGGGTGGGACGGCGTTTGCCTCGCACCTGGAGGGCATCGACTTCGCGGGCAAGACGGGGACGGCGCAGGTGATGAGCCATGATGCGCTGGCGCGCACGGGCGGCGGGCACCGGACGGTACCGAACGCGTGGTTTGTGGGACTGGCGCCGCGGCGCAACCCGGATATTGCGGTGGCGGTGTTGTGGGAGAACGGCGACTGGGGGTCGAACTCGGCCAAGCTGGCGGCGCGGGTGATCGAGGCCTTTGTGAATAAGCAGCGGACGCGGGCGGGCAATGTGCGGGAGATTGCGCAGGTGGCGCCGGCGGCGGCTGAGCAGCCGGGCGCGACGGGCAGCGGGGAGGTACCTGCGGAGGTTCCCCCTGCTGCGCCGAAGCGTGTGCCAGCGGCGACGCCTGCGGAGCAGCGGAGCGAGGGCACGACAGGAGCGGCGGGTGCGGCCGCGGTGGTGGTTCCACCGACGCCCTAGAGCTTCGGTGCGATGAATGCCGGGTTACGACGGATAGCGGCGTCGCGGCGTCTGAGTTACCAGAGATCCGGAGACGATTCGGGAAACATCCACGACAGGCGGCAGCGCTTGCGTAGGATGGGCGACGGTTGGAAGAGATCGCCCGAAGAGGTGAAGTGGACGTGATGAAGCGAATGAGTGCGCTGCTGGCAGCGTGCCTTGTCTGTGTGGGTGTTGGGTGCAAACGGGCGGAGCCGAAGGCTGCGGCACCGGCGGCGGTGAGCCCACCTGGGCCGGCGCTGAAGGCCGCGCCGCAGACGCCCATTGCGGAAAAGAAGGACGAGCTGGGCGGAGCGACGTGGGACCCGGGCTGGGATGCGGTAGTGGAGAAGGCGCTGCCGGCGGAGTTGCTTTCGGGCAAGGCGGCGCACGCGGTGGCGGGCTTTTGCCCGAACTTTGCGCGGGAGAAAGAAGCCGACAAGCGGGCGTTCTGGGCGTACCTCTTCCAGGCGCTGGCGGGAGCCGAGGCTGGACTGGACCCGACGACCACCGTGCACCACACGGACGCCGTGCTGCAGCGGGTAGACCGGGTGACCCACAGAACGGTGCGGCAGGAGGGTCTGCTGCAGCTGACCTATGACGATCAGATCCGGTATGGATGCGACTTTGACTGGAACCATGACAAGCGGCTGGCGCGCAAGGATCCGGACCGAACGATTCTGACGCCAGAGCGCAACCTGACCTGCGGTGTGCACATTTTGGACAACCAGATCATCCGGCAGGGCAAGCCGCTGGTGAGTCGATCCAGTTACTTTGCGACGCTGCAGCCGGGGACGCTGAGCTACCGGGTGTTTCGCAAGCAGATGGCGAACGTGCCGGCTGCCTGTGGGGTGGGCACGATGAAGCCGCGCCGGCAGCGGCCCCACGCCAACCCGCGGATGGCGGCGGTGGCGGTGCCGTAGTTTCCCAACGGTGTGGCGGAGCGCTTACCATGGCGGCGAACGACTACTTACTTTGGGGGTATCGCTTTGCTGAAGCGAACGATGGCTGTGGTGTGCACTGCGGTGGCTGCCGTGGGGTTGATGAGCGCGGGCGCGGGGGCGCAGCAGGAGCAACAACAGGAGCGACTGCCGGCGACGCCGCTGATCACGCATAACCCATACTTTTCGGTGTGGTCGTTTACCGATGATCTGACGGCGTCTTCGACCAAGCACTGGACGGGCAAGCCGCAGCCGATCACGGGTGTGGTGCGGATTGATGGCAAGCCGTATCGCTTTATGGGCAACGAGCCGCGGCACACCGATGCGATGCAACAGGTGGAGCACCGGGTGACGCCGACGCATACGTTTTATGCGTTTACGGAAGCGGGCGTGAAGCTGGAGCTGACGTTTTTTACGCCGACGATCCTGTCGGACCTGGATCTGCTGTCGCGGCCGGTGACGTATGTGAGCTTCACGAGCAGCGCGACGGATGGCAAGTCGCATGATGTGTCCGTGCTGCTGACGGTGGATCCGCTGATTGCGGTGAATGCGCCGGGCGAGCGTGTGACCTATGCGCGCGAGCGGACGGAGACGCAGACGGTGCTGAGTGTGGGCTCGCAGGACCAACGGGTGCTGAACCGGTCGGGCGACGATCTGCGGATTGACTGGGGCTACTTCCACCTGTCGGTGCCGAAGGACGAAGAGTCGGACACGGCAATCGCGAAGAATGTGCTCGACGGCTTTGTGACGGCGGGGACGCTGCCGAAGACGGACGCGATCGATGGGCCGCAGACGGTGGGTCGGGATGACACGGAGCTGGCGGTGGAGCTGCCGATGCACACGGTAAGCAGCACGCCGGTGACGCGGCACGTGCTGGTCTCCTACACGGAGAGCTATGCGATCCAGTACCTGCAGCGCAACCTGCGGCCCTACTGGCAGCGCACGGGCAAGCCGGTGGCGACGATGCTGGACGAGGCCGAGCGCGAGATGCCAGCGATTGAAAAGCGCGGCACGGCTCTGGACACGGAGCTGACCGGAGACCTGGCGAAGCTGGCGGGGCAGAACTATGCGGACCTGTGCGTGCTGGCGTATCGACAGGCGATGGCGGCGCATGGGCTGGTAGCGGATGTGAGCGGGCAGCCGATGCTGTTTGGCAAGGAGAACTTTTCGAACGGCAGCATCGACACGGTGGACGTGTTCTACCCGTCGGCGCCGTTCTTTCTGTTTCTGAACCCGGTGCTGCTTGAGGCCGAGGTGCGGCCGGTGATGGAGTACACGGCTCTGCCGAACCGGTGGAAGTTTCCATTTGCGCCGCATGATCTGGGGCAGTATCCGCTGGCCAACGGGCAGCAGTATGGCGGCGGCGAGCTGACGGAAGAAGACCAGATGCCGGTGGAAGAAAGCGGCAACATGCTGATCCTGGTGGACGCGCTGGCGCGGCTGACGACGGATGGCAAGCCGCGGACGGCGATGGCCGAGCAGTATTGGCCGAAGCTGACGCAGTGGGCGGAGTTTCTGCGCGACCACGGCCTGGACCCGGAGAATCAGCTGACGACGGACGACTTTGCCGGGCACGTGACGCACAACGCCAATTTGTCACTGAAAGCGATCGAGGCGCTGGAGGCGTACGCGGACCTGGCGCGGCTGTTGCACAAGGACGCGGTCGCGAAGGAGTACTCGAAGACGGCGCACAGCTACGCAACCAAGTGGATGGAGATGGATCGCGAGGGCGACCATACCAAGCTGGCGTATAACTCGCCGGGCACGTGGAGCCAGAAGTACAACCTGGTGTGGGATCAGGTGCTGGGCTACAACCTGTTTCCGAAGTCGCTGCGGCAGAGCGAGATTGCGTTCTACAAGACGAAGCTGAACAAGTATGGGCTGCCGCTTGATAGCCGGAAGGACTACACGAAGCTGGACTGGACACTGTGGACGGCGACGCTTGCCGACAACGCGGCGGACTTCAACGCGCTGATGGATCCGATCACGCTGTGGATCAAGGAGACGCCGACGCGTGTGCCGTTGACGGACTGGTATGACACCAAGACGGGCGAGCAGTCGGGGTTCCAGGCGCGGTCGGTGGTGGGCGGTGTGTACATCAAGGCGCTGGCGGACAGGGCACTGGCCGAGAAGTGGCGGGAGCGCGCGGCGGGGGATGCCGGGCAGGGAACGCAGCACTAGAGGGGAACCAGGCCCGGCGCTTTTCACGCAGGTGTGATCTGCGCCGGGCATGGTGGAGCCATGTCGATGCTTTTGCGCGCTGTTGTTGCCCTTGCCTGTGTGGCCATGCCGATGCCGATGCTGCACCAGACCGCTTCATCCGCTGCGCCGGCGAACCCGACGCTGGAGCTGATGCGTCGCGCGTGGGTGCATGCGGAGGCCCACGGCGCGAAGCAGAAGCCGGTGCTTTCGCCTGAGGAGCGCATGGTGCTCAACGGCAGCGTTCCGGTGGAGGCGCTCCACGCCGAGGGCTTCAAGGTGGTGCCGTGGACGAGCAACGATCCGGAGACGATGCGCAAGCTGATCAGGGCGGGGGTGGACGGCATTATCTCGGACCGGCCGGACCTGCTGCACCGGGTGGTGACCGAGGAGCGTGCGGCGGCGATGACGCCCGAGCAGCGGGAGGCGCTGGCGCGGTTTGACATGGCGGCGCACCGGGGCGGGCGCGGGCTGCGGCCGGAGAACACGCTGCCGTCGTTTGAAAGCGGGATGGACCAGGGGGCGACGACGCTGGAGACGGATACGGGCGTGACGACGGACCATGTGTCGCTGATCTGGCACGACCAGTTTCTGAATCCGGAGTCGTGCCGGCATGCAGACGGGACGCCCTACACGATGGCGAACCGGGTGTATACGCGGGATATCTCCAACGTGGACGCGCAGAAGACATTTATCTGCGACAAGCTCCACCCGAAGTTTCCGGACCAGCGGAACGACCTGGCGCTGAGCCCGGTGGCGGTGGCCTTTGCGAAGCAGGAGGGGATGGGGAGCCCGTATGCGCCGACCAACGCGGCGCAGCTGTTTCGGTTTGTGAAGTTCTACACAGCCTGGTACGCGACGGGGCCGGGCAAGGCGATGCCCGAGGCGGCAGAGCGCGCGCACACGGGGGCGACGGTGCGCTTCAACCTGGAGACAAAGATTCTGCCGGATAACTTTGTGGGGACGACGAACCCGCCGCATCCGGGCCTGGAGCCGAACCATACGGTGGGGCCGCAGGTGTTTGTGGATACGCTGGTGGGCGCGGTGAAGCGGGAAGGGATGACGGAACGAGCGGAGATCCAGAGCTTCGACTTCCGCACGCTGCTGCTGGTGCAGGCGCAGCACCCGGAGCTGCCGACCTACTACCTGCTCGAAGACACGGCGCTGCTGAGCACGACGTTTACGCCCGAGGCGCTGCGGCTGCCGCCGGCGCAGTAGCGGGGCAGCGCGAGGCTACACTGGGGTTCAGCGATGCCTCGTCTCTTCCGCATACGTGATTTCGACTGGGTGCTGCTGGGCTTTGTGCTCGTGCTGTCGGTGATCAGCGTGCTGGAGATCCGGTCGGCGACGGCGCACACGAAGTTTCATGGCTTTGATCTGAAGCAGATCGGCTTTTTGGTCGTGGGCCTCGTGCTGATGTTTCTGGTGTCGATGGTGGACTACCACCAGCTGATCGAGGTGGCGACGCCGGCTTACACGATCAGCGTGGCGGCGCTGCTGACGGTGCTGGTGGCGGGGACCAAGGTGCTGGGGGCGCGGCGCTGGATCAAGCTCCCGGGGGGCATTCACTTTCAGCCCTCCGAGTGGGTGAAGCTGGTGCTGATCGTGGCGGTGGCGCGCTTTTTCTGGAACCTGTCGGGGCGGGAGCTGCGGTGGGCGGATATTGGCAAGGCGTTTGCGCTGGTGTGCGTGCCGATGCTGCTGGTGCTGAAGCAGCCGGACCTGGGCACGGCGCTGACGTATCTGCCGATCCTGCTGGCGGGGTTGCTGCTGGGCGGGTTGAAGGCGAAGCAGGCCGGGCTGTTGCTGCTTGGGTTTGCGCTGGTGATCGGGGTGGGGTGGAGCAGCGGCAAGCTGTTGAAGCCGTACCAGAAGGCGCGGCTGACGAGCTTTATCAACCCGGATGCGGACCCCAAGGGCTCGGGCTACCAGATCCGGCAGTCGCTGATTGCGGTGGGCTCGGGCGGGGTGTGGGGCAAGGGGACGAACCGCGGGACGCAGACGCAGGGCGACTTCCTCCCGATCCCGTATACGGACTTCATCTTTGCGGCGTTCTGCGAGGAGCACGGCTTTGTGGGCGCAGTAGGGGTGTTGCTGCTGTACTTCCTGATCCTGATGCGGCTGATCCAGAACGCGCAGACGGCCTCCGACATGCCGGGCAGCTTTCTGGTGATGGGGGTGGTGGCGGTGATCCTGTTTCAGATCGCCGTGAATGTGGGAATGGTGCTGGGGCTGATGCCGGTGACGGGCATTCCGCTGCCGTTGATGAGCTATGGCGGCAGTTCGGTGATCTTTACGTTTCTGGCGCTGGGGATGGTGATGAATGTGCGGATGCGGCGGTTTGTGAACTAGGCGGGTAGTGGCACCGGGAGGTCGGCGGGTGTGGCGGTCTGAATGCTTTTCTGGCTCTCGACCGCCATTGGTGCCATACTAGGGGCAAGCCGGGGGAGGTGCTGCATGCGCAGCCGACCTCCTGGCCTGAACGGCTGCTGCCGCATGCGATGGCGCTGCTGCAGTGGACCTCCACGATTTTTGAGAAAAGGCCGGCCAGCCAGAGAGCTCTTTCAGACCCGTTGGCCGGGCAGGTTTTGGCGAATGATCGCATCCGGAAGGCAGACAGCCCCGCACCGACCGATCGGTGGCGTTTTGGCTTTTTCCTCCGCATGCTCGCCCGCGCACCGTCCGCTGCCCCTCCTCGTCCTCCACTCCGGTTTGTCCCCGTTCTTGCCTGATCGCGGCAGGGGAAGGCCGGGTCGCCGCTGCGCGACCGCCGAAACGATGAACAGCACACGACCGCCCCTGCCCGCCCTGCTGCGTGGCCGCCTGGACCTTCTGGTTTAGCGCGTCCCCGCCGAAAGATCTCCCTGTTCGTCCTGCCGTCGCCCGTGCCCACCTGAGTGGAGCCGGGCAGAAAGAGCACGAACGGATGTCTAAAGAGATCTACATCTCCTCTACGCCGCACGAAACGCGGCTTGCGATTGTTGAAAATGACGAACTGACAGAGATCTATTACGAGCGTGAGAATGAATACACGCTGGCGGGATCGATCTATAACGGGCGTGTGACGCGCGTGCTGCCCGGCATGCAGAGCTCCTTTGTGGATATTGGGCTCGAGCGTGATGCGTTCTTGTACATCACGGACTTTCTGGAAGAAGCAGGGGAGTCGGCCGACTTTGATTCGGCCGATGGCCGCCGGCGCGAGCGTCCCCGCGAGGGCGATCGTCCGCGGGGCGACGACCGCTCGCGAGGCGAAGCTCGTCCCCGGGGAGACGAGCGCTCGCCGGTTGTGGAGGGTGAGCGCCTGGGTGGAGCCGAGGCTGGCGAGAGCCGGTCGCTGAGCGCGCCGGAGCGGGGCCCGGAACGTGGGTCTGAACGTGGCGGGGAACGTGGTGGGGAGCGCTCACGGGATCGTGGTGGCGATCGGGACCGGGGTAGCCGGCGATCGCGTGGGGACGGCCGGGACGGGCGCGGTGGTGGCCGCTCGCGCGAGGCAGGTGAGGAGCGGGAAGGGCGTCGGCCCGTGGTGACCGCGGCGTCCACAGCAGGATTTGGCGAGCCGGCAGCCTTTGCTGCTCCCGAAGAGCTGTCGCCATTCGGCGACTCGCCCGAGATGCTGGGCGTCCCAGGGGCGGAGCCGTTGCTGAATGCCGGCGACCTGGGCGAAGGGGAACCGGGAGCAGAGGGCAGCCGCCGCTGGCGCGGTCGTCGCGGCCGTCGCCGTGGCCGTGGTGGACGCGAGTCCCAGGTGGAGACAGCCGGGTTGCCGGGCGAACAGCCTGTAGGTGGCAGCGAGGATGAGTTGGCAGAGACGCCCGATCTGTCGTCGGGCTACGACCTTCAGGAACCGATCGCGCCGGAGATCTCCGCCAGCGAGGAGCAGGCGACGCCAGGAGTGGAGAGCCAGAACCGTGGGCGGACCCGCAGCCGCGGCCGAAGCCGGCGCGCGCCGGAGCAGGCAGCAGTCTCTGCCGCGCCGGTGGAGCTGCCGGTCGATCAAGAGGAGCCGGTAGCGCTGGAGCCGGGTGTTGAGATCTACGAGGGCTACCAGCCCGCCGAAGGCGAGCGGAGCCGGGAGCGTGGACGTGAGGGCCGGCGCGAGATGCAGCGGCCGCGCGGCTTCAGCCCGCGGGGAACGCCGTTTGCCGGCGGGTACGGCGACGAGGGCGTGGCCGAGGCTGCCGCTCCCGCCGAGCCGATCGTGCTGCCGGGCGAGAGCCTGGCGAAGTACCGCGGCGGCAGCGAGCCAGAAACAGCAGCAGCAGCCCCGAGCGCGCCCGTTGTGGCCGCGCCGGTGCAGGAGTTTCGACTGCCTGGTGCATGGGATGGAGGCAATGTGCTGCCGGGCGAGACGCTGCGCCCGCGCACGCCGTCAGCAGATGGTGAGGAGCGCCGGTCCGCCGGAAGCCCGGAGCGCTCGCGCGACCGGGGCGGCGATCGGGATCGGGGTGGGGAGCGCCGGCGGGATGGCGGGCGTGGGCCGCGTCGTGACGACGGCGGCCGAGCCCCGCGTGGAGATGGCCGTGGCGAGCCGCGCGGCGATGGCCGACGGAGCGACGGTGGTCGCGGCGACGGCGGCCGGTCTCGCCTGGCGAGCCCCCGCACAGATTCACCCGATCGCAACCGCGCCCCACGGGCGGAGGCAGATCGCCGGCCCCGGCCAGAGAGCGGCTATGAGCCGAGTGAAGGGCAGGCCTCGCATCGCTTTGATCCGGACCCACCGCGTGAGTTCCGCCTGCCGGCAGGCTTTGGCGACGACGAGGGCACAGGCGTGCCGCCGGCGGACCGGATTAGCGACGGCGAGCACCGCGAAGCCGAGCACACCACGGCGGAAAGCGCCTTTCCTTCGTCATCCGCGCACCTGATCACGCCCAATGTGGGTGAGGCGCTGGCGCCGATCCAGTTTGGCGAAGCGGAAAGCCTGTCCGGCGCGGACAGCATGGCGGCGCACGAAGGGACGGCAGAGCACGAGACAACGCTGATCTCAGACGGCGGCGAGATGGTGTCGACGGCTCCCGAGCCGGCCCCTGCGGAGGAGATGACCGACCCGGGCGCGCCAATCGCGCACGAGACGGCTGTGCTTGAGGATAAGGCGGAGCGCGAGTTTGCCGGGGCAGTCCCGGTTGCGGGCTTGCAGGCCGCGGGTGCGCAGGATGGGCACATCGAGGGCGCCGAGACCGAGGAGTTCTTTGCGGACGAGGAGGATGGCGACACGGAAGACTTCCACGCCACCACGCTCCATGCGGCCAGCATTGAGGAGATGGACTACGACGACGAGCCGATCGAGACGTCGGCGGACCTGGGCACCATGCTGCGCGAGTTGTCGATTGACGAGATCACACGGCCGATTGCACCGGTCGCCGACAACGAAGAAGAAGGAGACGACTTCGCGTTTGAGGAAGAAGACTCGCTCGATGATCCGGCGCCGTTGCCGGGGGGTGAAGCGGACGAGCGCGAGCAGCCTTCTGTCGCGGCGTTTGATGGGGCTTCCGGAGAGGACGAGGACGAAGCCGGCTTTGCGCCGGCAGCGGCCATGCCTGGCGGTGAGGAAGGCCGGGAGCGTGGCGGCCGGCGGGATGGCCGTCGCGGTGGACGGGATCGTGAGCGCGGCGGCGACCGTGGCGGCGACCGCGGCGATGGGGCACGCACCTCCTCCGGAGACCGCTTTCGCGGTGGCCGGCGCGAGGGGCATCGCTCGGCCCAGACCACCAACCTGCCGGCCATCAGCGACCTGTTGAAGCCAGGCCAGGAGTTGCTGGTGCAGATCGCCAAGGAGCCGATTGCCAAGAAGGGCGCGCGCATCACCTCGCACATTGCGCTCCCTGGTCGCTTCCTGGTCTTTATGCCGACGGTGAACCACACGGGCGTTTCGCGCAAGATCGAGTCTGACTCCGAGCGGCGCCGGCTGAAAGAGATCCTTCTCTCGGAGAAGGGCGAGGCGACGGGCGGCTTTATCGTCCGCACAGCTGCGGCTGGCGCGACGGAAGAAGAGCTGCGCAACGATCTCCGCTTTCTGCTGAACCTGTGGGCGGATATCAAGCAGCGCAGCGAAAGCTCGAAGTCGCCGGCGCTGATCTACCACGATCTCAACCTCGTGGAGCGCATCCTGCGCGACCAGGTGACCGACAACTTCTCGGCCATCTGGGTGGATAGCGAGGCCGACTACGAGCGCATTCTGCGGTTCCTGCAGCGCTTCCAGCCCTCGCTGATCCGACGCGTCAAGCTCTATACCAAGGAGACGCCGCTGTTTGAGCAGTTCGGCATCTCGGAGGAGATCAACAAGGCGCTGCGGTCCAAGGTGTGGCTGAAGAGTGGCGGCTCCATCGTTATCAACCAGACCGAGGCGCTGGTGGCGATCGACATCAACACCGGCAAGTATGTGGGCAAGACGGCGCGTCTGGAAGACACCATCGTGAAGACGAACCTTGATGCGATTCCCGAGATTGTGCGGCAGATTCGCCTGCGCGACCTGGGCGGCATCATCGTCATCGACTTCATCGACATGGATGAACGCAAGAACCGTCACCGCGTGCTGGCTGCGCTCGAGGAGGAGTTGAAGAAGGACCGCGCACCGAGCAAGGTGCTGCAGTTCAACGACTTCGGCCTGGTGGCGATCACCCGCAAGCGCGTCAAGCAGTCGCTGGAGCGCACGCTGTCGACGCCCTGCACCATCTGCACGGGCACCGGCATGGTGAAGTCACCGGTCACGGTGTGCAACGACATCTATGTCGAGATGCGCAAGATGCAGAAGCATCTGGACCGCGGCGATGTGATGCTGCGGGTCAATCCGGAGGTCGTCAAGCAGCTGAAGAGCCCAACGGCTCGCTGGCTCCAGGAGATGGAGGAGATGCTGGGCCGGACGATCCTGATCAAGTCCGACCCGACGCTCCATCCCGAGCAGTTCGACATCCACTAGACGTAGAGGCGCGCGTCAGAGCCGACCGAGCACGCATCCTGCAAGGGGTGCGTGCTCAATCTTTTTGGAGTTGTTGCCGTGTCAAGCACAATCGCGCTCGGCGGCGGCAGCCGTTGTGTCGTTTCCCAGCGAATCAGCGTCATACACAACATTGACGCCGGTGCCGGGTTGATCCCTAGGAGACGGCATCCGCGTTCCGGGATCAGCGATTGGGGTCCAGGTTTGTGATCCAGGAGTGATGTGTACATGGCCAAGTTGTTCGTTCTTCCCCGCCTTCGTTCGTTTGTCCAAACGGCTGCCTGCGCTGCCGTAGTGGGTCCGCTCAGCGGCGCAGTATTCGCCCAGCAGCTCGCCCCGTCGCCGGTAGTGCCCGCGCAGCAGCCTACCCTGAATCTCGATCTGCACGCCGCGCTGAGTGCCCCTGTGAACCTTCCTGGCGCGCCCGGATCGTCCTCGTCGTCCACCGATGACGGCGCGGCCATGGCGACCGCGAGCTTTGCCGGGGACCCGGGTGGCGGCGCCGCCGCGCAGCCACCGCCATATCGCCGGCGTCGCTACGGCCGGCCCAGCTACAGCGATCGCTTCCACAACGCTGATGGCTCGAATCGTCTGGCTTTCGTGGTGGGCGGCGGATTCAATCTGCCAGTGACCGACCAGAGCACCGATTACATGAAGACCTCATGGCGCTTTGAGGGCGGTGCCGGCATCAACTTCAGCCGCAAACTCGCCGTTCTGACGCAGTTTGACTGGGATCAGTTCGGGCTGCCGGGCTCTGTGCTCACCAACCAGCGCAACCTGTACAGCGCCATCTTTGTCGACCAGGATGGCAACCCTGTCGACTTCAGTGGACTGGACGGCAACTCGCACATCTGGTCCTTCACCCTGAACCCGACTCTGACCTTCTACCAAACAGAAAAGGTGGGCGCCTACGCTGTGGTGGGCGGCGGTTTCTACCATAAGGTCACCAACTTCACGATCCCTGCAATTGGTGTGGCGTACGACTACTACTACGGCCCCTACCAGTACCAGACCAACCAGAACTTCGATACCTACACCAGCAACGCCCCGGGTGTGACAGGTGGCATCGGTGTCACCTATCAGTTCTCGCGCTTTTCCAGCACGAAGTTCTTTGCGGAAGCGCGCTACGTGCACACCTTCAACAAGGTGCGTTATGGCGATCCCAGCCTGACCAACAACCCGGCTGGTGCACCCAACAATCTGTACCCGCCAAACAGCAACGAAACCAGTTACATTCCGATCACCTTCGGCGTTCGGTTTTAGCAAAGTCTTGCCAGCAGAACGAGGAACGGCCCGGGAGGAGGATCTCTCGGGCCGTTTCATGTTTTCCTGAGAAGCTATTTGGGCGTGGCCACATTCTGCAACACAAATCCGCCCACCACGGCAGCTACCGTGAACAGGCTGATCAGCACCTGGAAGGCTGTGCCGCGTTGCCGCGCCTCCCAGGTGTTGCGCCAGAGCACCAGAAGCAGAACCGCTACCAGCGCGATCGCCTGTTCCGTCTGGTTGAAGCGCTTGCCCAGCCACGCGGTGGCAAAGGCGCCGACCAGCACACAGACGGTCCAGAGGAGCAGCTGTGCTGCCTTGTAGGCCGGACGCAGGCGATGGTCGGCCGAGGCCACCAGCTGTGGCGCAGAGGCGGTCAGTGTCATGGTGCCGGCCAGGACCAGAAGCAGGATCAGGAGATAGCCAGCCAGCGCTGCAAGTAACGTGGCGACAAAGTTCATCATGGCGGTGTGCGCGGCCTAGTGCCGCATGGCGGCCTCCACATCCGCTGGCTCGTGCGGCAGCTTGGCGATGAATTCCTCGAGCTTGCCGTTGTCATCCACGTAGAAGACGTCTTCAATGCGGACGCCCAGCTTTTCTTCCGGGATGTAGATGCCGGGCTCGATGGTGAACACCATGCCCTTGTCGAGCCTGGTGTGCGCGTAGTCCATCGGATCGTGCACGTCGATGCCGACCGAGTGGCCCAGCCCGTGCGCGAAGTACTTGCCCAGCGGCTCGCCGTGCAGGTCTTTCCCGTGCGTGTTGATGTAGTCGTAGGCGACCTTGTCGAGCGAGTCGGTCACGGCGGGGTCCGTGCGGTCGGCGAGGCTACCCATGCGAGACTTGCCGGCCACAAAAGCCGCCGCCGCCGCTCGCTGCGCGCCCAGAACGATCTCGTAGATCTCCTTCTGCCGCGCGGTGAAGTGACCGTCGACCGGCATGGTCCGCGTGATGTCTGACGCGTACATGCGGCGCTCGCAGGCGGCGTCGATCACCACCAAGCCGCCCTTGTCCATGGTGTGGCTGTTGCTGGAATAGTGCAGCACGGTGGAGTTAAAGCCCGAGCCAACAATGGGCGGATAGCTCCAGCGCTCGCAGCCCTCCGCCATAAAGGTGCCAAGCTCCGCGCCCGCCACGGCCTGCTCCAGGACGCCGGGCTTGATGGCGCGCATGCCCGCAAGCTGTCCGGCGATGGAGGCCTCTGCGGCTTCGCGCAGCAGCGTCAGCTCAGCCGGGCTCTTCACCTCGCGCAGCGCCATGGTGAGTGTACGGACGTCATGCTCGGGCGGTGGGGCCGAGGACCCCAGCGCCGTTCCCACGAAGCTCATCACGGCTGTCGCCTGCGGCATGTCGGTCTGTTCATACACGCGGCGCAGACGCTCGTAGCGGTTGGCTCCGAGATACTGCGCCAGCACCGTGGGCAGTTCGCTCACCTGCTTCACCTCGTCCACACCGGTGGCCGTGGTGACACCTGATGAGACGGCGTTCATCTTTTCGCCCGTGTACTTTTCCATCACCCGGTTGCGCTCGGGCAGAAAGAGGATCTCGCGGTAGGGCTGCGCGGGCACGGCCTCGCCCGTGCGATAGGCCGTGGTGGCTGGGCTGGCCGCAATGACGACCAGAGCGGCGCCCGGCTCGGTCCAGCCCGTCAGGTAAAAGAAGTCTGAGTCCTGCCGGTACAGGGTCAGCTCGTCCGTCGGCTCCTCGGTGGCAAACAAGACGGCCACGCCGCCTTCGAGCTTCGCCGCCAGTGCCTCACGACGAGCATGGAACTCCGCCTTTGGCACGCCATCGAGCGCCTGCGCCCGCACACCCAGCGCCAGCATGGCGCCAGCCACAACCCCCCGCAGCAATCCCACGCGCATCCTGCTCTCCCATTGCGATCTAGGAATCCAGAATACTTGAGGCCGTGTTACACGCCGACAGGGAAGGGCTTCTCGTGCATGGGCTGGCCGCCGCTACGCTCGAAGCGCCCCTGCAGCAGGCTCATCAGCGCGGTGTACCAGTAACCAAACGCGAACAACACCAGGAACGGGATGGTGAAGAAGTTCTCCGTGCCGATGGCATAGACGATGGTCCAGGCGAAGTAGCAGCCGATCAGCAACTCGACCCACGGCACCCAGCCCAGGCGCTTGCGATACACCTTGGCCTGCGTCTTCTCGCCCTTCTCCTTCACGCGGTACTTCGGCGTGCGGGCAAAGGCGGACTGCACACCGAAGAGTGCCTCCATCACGGCCTTGGTATTGGTGATCGTCAGACCGGTGCCGCCAAGCGCCATCAGAAACGGCACATACACAATCGACTTCCACCAGCTCTTCGGGAAGAGCTCTTTCTGGCTCACCATGTAGAAGGTCGACAGGCTCATCGTGCTGGCGATGAAGAGTGGCATATCGACCAGCAGCATCTGCAGGTAGCCCTGCCACGAGCGGATGATCATCGCCGGCATCAGCAGTGTGCTGAGCACGATCATCAACGGATAGCTGATGTTGGCCGTCAGGTGATACCAGGCTTCAAGCTTTGTGTGCCAGGGGGCGTCGCTCTTGAGCACGCGCGGCAGAATCTTCTTGCTGGTCTGGATCAGGCCCTTGGCCCAGCGCGCCTGCTGCGTCTTAAAGGCCGTCATCTCGATCGGCAGCTCGGCCGGGCACTCCACATCCTGCAGGTACTTAAACTTCCAGCCGACCAGCTGCGCGCGGTAGCTCAGGTCGGTGTCCTCGGTCAGCGTGTCATGCTGCCAGCCGCCGGCCTCGCCGATGGCGCGCCGCCGCCACATTCCCGCTGTGCCGTTGAAGTTGAAGAAGACGCCTGCGCGCGAGCGGCCGCCATGCTCCAGCACGAAGTGGCCATCCAGCAGAATGGCCTCTACCTGCGTGAGAAAGCTGTAATCGCGGTTCAGGTGCGTCCACCGTGTCTGCACCATGCCGACTCCGGGCTCGGCAAAGTGGTCGATCACGCGCATCACCCAGTCGCTCGGCGGCTGGAAGTCGGCGTCGAAGATCGCGACGAACTCACCGGTCGCCGTATCCAGCCCGGCATCGAGCGCACCGGCTTTGTAACCGTGACGGTTCGACCGATGAAGGTAGGTTATCGGCTGCGGCGGCAGGCCGTTGGTCCCCGCGGCGTAGCGCTCCACGATGGAGCGAGCGACCTCGCGCGTCTCATCGGTCGAATCGTCCAGCACCTGGATCTCGAAGCGATCGCGCGGATACTCCAGCCTGCAGATCGACTCCACCAGCCGATCCACCACAAACTGCTCGTTGAAGATGGGCAGCTGGATGGTGACACGCGGCAGCTCGCCCTCCGGCCAGCGCATCGGCGGCTCGGCAGAGCGTGATTCCTTCTTCTTGTTGCGGTAGTAGAGCCACACCAGCTGGTAGCGGTGCACGCCGTAAAAGGCGAGCACGATCATCACGATGAAGTAGGGAACCAGCAGAAACGTGTCAAACAGGTTCCACCGGTAGAGGTGTTCAAAGGTCTTGTCAGCGTAGTGCGTCTTCCAGTAGTGGCCGAGACCATGCGGCGCCGCCAGCAACATTGTCGCAAGAAGCGAGCCTCTGCTCCACAGCTGATCGACCAGGACCACACCTCCGGCCCTGTTCGGGCGACGTGGTCATTCTATCGTCTCCCCCGGCACGAACCGGAGGCGGCATCCGTCCGGTACTGCGGGGCAGCCGCTCCCGCTGCGACTGCCCTCTCCTGATCTACTGCTGTCCCGCTTCGATATCGAAGCTCATCTTCACGTCGTCGCCAAGAACGCTGTCGCCTGACTTCACCGTGCCGTTCCAAGTAAGGCCAAAATCCTGCCGGTGGATGGTAGTGGTGGCGCTGAAGCCCCGGTGCAGTTTGCTGTCCATGCCGACCTGCTCCTTGCTGGGCTGGTCCATGTGCAGCGTGACGGGCTTGGTAACACCGTGCAGGGTCAGATCGCCGAGAACGTCGTAGCCGTCGCCCGCGCGTGTCAGCGAGGTGCTCTTAAAGGTCGCGGTAGGGTACTTCGCGGTGTCAAAGAAGTCCGGGCTCTTCAGGTGAGCGTCGCGCTGGGGTGTGCCGGTGTCTACGGAGGTGACGTCGATCTCGGCAGTGACGGAAGAATGAGTGATGTCCTTGGGATCGAGGGCAATGGTGCCGCCCTTCAGGCCGAAGCGGCCGTGCACCGTGGTGATGGCCATGTGGCGGATGCTGAACTCAACGCTGGAGTGAGCGGGGTCAATGCTGTACGTGGTGGCCTGGGCAAAGGCGCCGAGCGAAAGGCCGAGCAGGGAGGAAAGGGCGAGAGTGCGGACGAAACGGGTCATATCGAAGCTCCGGGATAAGAGAGGTTGCCCATGGCTTGACGTAAGCGCCGGCCAAAGCAATATCGGTGTTGGAACACGCATTAAGAGTGTGACAACGTCCACCCGGATACAACTTATTTCGTGCTGACCTGACGCAGCAGCGAAAGCAGCTGGCGCAGATCCGTCTCCTGACAGGCGGCAAACAGCTGCTGCTGCAGGGCATGGAGCGGCTTCTCAATGCGCGTGAGAAGGGCGAGGCCGGCCGTGTGAAGGACCGTAGACACCTGCCGGCGATCTGCGATGGAGCGTGCGCGTGTGATCCAGCCCGCATGCTCCATGCGATCCAGCATGCGTGACATGTCGGGCGTTACGGTGAGCATGCGGTCCGCAATCTCGTTGCGGCCAAGACCCGCAGGACCGGCGCCACGCAGAATACGCAGCACGTTGTACTGCGGCTGGGTGATACCGAACTCGCGAAAAAAGGCGTCGGCCTGGTGGGACAGGGCCGAAACCGTGCGCAGCAGTTCGAGATAGACCTGTTCCTGCAGCGGCGCGGGTGCTCTTGGGGCGTTGCGTGTTGCAGTCATTCCAGTCCGGTGCCCGGTGTGGCAGAGAGGGACGCAACCCGGAGGGTAGCGGTCGCGTCCGGGTGGCCTTAGTTCAGGAACATCGTCCGATACAGCGTGTCCCGCTGCACCGGCCGGAAGCCCGCATCGCGAATCACGCGCCGCAGCTCTTCTTCTGTGGTGCAGTTCGCCGTACCGGCCGCCCGCACCACGTTCTCTTCCAGCATTACCGAGCCCACGTCGTTGCCGCCAAAGCGCAGGCCCATCTGCAGCACCTTCAGGCCCTGCGTTACCCAGCTGGACTGCACGTTCTCGATGTTGTCCAGGTACATGCGGCTGATGGCGAGTGTCTTCAGGTACTCGACGCTAGTTGCCTCATCCCAACCGCGCCCGCCCAGCGCCGTGTTGTTGGGCTGGAAGCTCCACGGAATAAAGGCGGTAAAGCCGCCGGTCTCTTCCTGCAGCCGGCGCACCACCTCAAAGTGGTTCACGCGCTGCTCCATCGTCTCGCCCACGCCAAACATCATGGTGGCCGTGGTGCGCATGCCCAGCTCATGCGCCGTGCGATGCACACTTACCCAGTCTTCTGTGCGGCACTTCAGCCGCGCAATGCGCTTGCGCACATCGTCGTCCAGGATCTCCGCGCCGCCACCAGGGATGGACTGCAGGCCCGCGTCGCGCAGCCGCGCAATCGTCTCCCGGAGGCTGATCTCGGAGTACTCGGCGATGGCCAGGATCTCGCTCGCGCTCAGGCAGTGGAGCCAGATGTTCGGAAAGCGCTCCTTGATGCCGCGAAACAGCCCCTCAAACCAGTCGATCTTCAGGTCCGGGTGAATGCCGCCCTGCATCAGCACGCCCGTGCCGCCCATCTCCTCGGTCTCCGCGATCTTGTTGTAGATCGTGTCGAAGTCCAGGATGTAGCCTTCGCTCGCCATCTTGCCCTTGAGCGGCCGGTAGAACGCGCAGAACGTGCAGTACTCCGTGCAGAAGTTCGTGTAATTGATGTTCCGGTCGATGATGTAGCTGACCACACCCTCGGGGTGCAGCCGTCGCCGCACCGCGTCCGCTTCCATCCCGATCCCGATCAGATCGTCGCTCTTGAAGCAGTCCAGCGCCTGGTCTCGCGTAATGCCCATGGCAAAAGTTTACGCCCGGCCGAGCGCTTTCCGGCGCCCGGCTTGTGGCCCTGCCAAACTACAGTGCTAGCGCTGCCGCAGGAGCACTACCACCAGCAGAATCGCCACCACGACAAGCAGCAGAACGGCCACCAGCGCCAACATCCGCTGCAGCGCCAGCCCCTTCTCGACGCGCGCTAGCCGGCCCTCCATCGTCTCCGTCGCCAGCCGCGTCCGCTCGGCCTCGCGCCCGGCAGTCTGTGCCGCCGCCGTCGCCGTCTTGGCTTCGCGCTCAATGGCCGCCACGTGCCCGGCAAAGCCGTCCAGGTGGGTGGCCATCTCCACGTGCGCCTTGGCTACCTTGCCCAGGTCGCCGCGGATGCCGGCCGCCAGCTCGTCCAGCTTGCGCTCCTGCGCGGCCCTGCCTTCCATCAGCTTGTCCGCCACGGGGACCATGCGCCGCACCTGCGGCAAAAGCTCCACAATCTGCGGAAGGTATTGCAACAACAGCTTCGGCCACATCCTGCCCTCACCCTCTGCCATTCGCTTACAGCTGCCGCCGGCTCAGCCGTCGCGCGGCCATCCAGCGTGTCGTCATCACTGCCGTCGTCAGCACCAGAATCGTCAGCACAATGCCCTGCGACCACAGGCAGTAGATGCACCATTTCTGGATCACATAGGCCTCCAGGTAGGTGAGCATTGCGGCAAAAAAGAAGCCGACCTCCGCCAGCACCAGGAGCACACCCATCTGCCCCAGCAGCGCGGCCGCAGCCATCAGCCCATAGCCCGCAATGCCCATCGTGGCCACCGGAATGTGGAACTTGCTGCTGTGCGGGTCCTCGTCAAACATACGCGGCGGAAACACCGCAAAACGCGAATGGTTGACCGTGCCACAGTCAAACCGCTCCGTCACCGCGCAGGGCGGCACCGCCGTTGGGTCCTGGTTGTGCACCCGCAACGCCAGCACACTGACAAACATTCCGGCTAGCGCCAGCAACGCCAAAAGATAACGCATACACCGCCCATTCTAGAGCCGCGGCAGCCGTCTCGCGGCACAGCGGTCTCTGCGCCGTTAGACGGACCACCTGCGCCGTGGTGGCTAGCCCGGTTCCGTGTCGCGCGGAGGATGCCTACTTGCCGGGCTTGTCGGAGTCGCCGCCCTTGGGTGGGTAGTGCTCAAACATCTTGCCCACCGACTTCCACACCTGGTCCTCGTCGCCGTGCCGCGTCTCCTTGACGCTGTCCTCGGTCGCCTGCCCGCGCCATACCACCTGGTTTGAGTGCGTCTCCACCAGGTCCACCGTCAGCACGCCTAGGGTCCGGGGCACCTGCCGCGTGGTGGCCTCTTCCGGGCCGCCGTAGCCACCCCAGCCGCCCCATCCTCCCCAGCCGCCCCACCCACCCCACGGACCGCCTCCCCAGCCGAAGCCGTCCACCGTGGTCTGCGTATCCTTCACCTCTTCCGTGCGGAAGTGGAAGGCAACCTTCACATCCGGCGCCTGCCCCGCGGCCACCGGGTTCAGCCCCTTGGCCTCGAGCGCGCTGGTCAGATACTTCGGCACATACTGCGTCCAGAACGGGTCCGCCACGTTGGGCTCCGGCTTTGCCGGCAGTATCTGAAACGTCCGAAAGTCGCCAAAGGCCGCCTTCTCCCGCCAGTTCACCCGGACGGTCTGCCCAGGCAACACCACCGTGCCGCCTACTGCCAAGCTCACCGCCACCACTGCCATCCGCACTGTCGCTCGCACGCGCATTGTTGCTCACCTCGTCTCTCCTATTCGACGCGCTCCATCAGCCTGGAGGTTCGGGCCACGGCACAGTGGCGGCTGCCGGCTCGGCAACGGCTTGCGTCCGGTCGAAACACCTCAGCCGCGCGACTACATGCCGGCACCTCCCGGGACGTACGTCGCCGCGGCGCCGCAACGGAGAGTGGCAAAGGCCGGCACTTCTGGCCCGCTTGGGGAGTGGTCGAGCTTTGCCCCTGCCATGTAAAGTCAATCAACTGAAATCACTGCCTCGTCTCCTCTTCGCCCCTGTGCCCACCGCGACCCTCCATCTCGTCTCCGCGTCGCTTTCCGACCAGGGCCGCGTCCGCCGTGCCAACCAGGACACCGCCGCATTTGCCCCGGAGCTGGGCGCCTTTCTGGTCTGCGACGGCATGGGGGGAGCCGCCGCCGGCGAGCTCGCCTCGCAGCTGGCCGCCCAGGCCTTTCTCGCATCGCTCCGCACCACGCTTTCCCGGCTCGCGCGGCCAGACAACGCCCCGTCCGCCACCCCGCAGGCCCGCCTGCACGACGCCGTCCAGGCCGCCAACCACGCCGTGCACAACCGATCACGGCAGCAGCCCGAGCTGGAAGGCATGGGCACCACCCTGATTGGGTTGCTCTTTTTGCCGCCACCCACGCACGACCGCCGCGCCCGCCCGCGGCCGTCCCGCTTTCAAACCCCGCCCGACCTCTACCTCGTCAACGTCGGTGACAGCCGCTGCTACCGTCGCCGCGCCGGCACGCTGCTGCAGCTCTCCACCGATCACTCCTTTGTGGAAGACCAGGTGCGCGCCGGCCATATCACCCCCGAGCAGGCCGCTCGCTCGCCCATGCGCAACTACATCACCCGCGCCGTCGGCCCCAGCCCTAACATTGAGGCCGATGTTGAGGCGCACCGCACGCAGCCCGGCGATCTCTATCTCCTGTGCAGCGACGGGCTCACCCGCGAGCTCGACGACAGCACCCTCGGCGCCCTGCTCGACCGCGATCTCCCCACCGGCTCCCCTTCGGCCACCAACCTCGAACGCGCCGCTCAGGCCCTGGTCCAGGCCGCGAACGAACACGGCGGCTACGACAACATCACCGTGCTCCTGATCGCCTGCCCGGAGTGATCCTCGCCTATGTGTGGCTTCTGTTCCCAACTCGGTGACGTAGCCCTGCCGCCCGCGGAGCTATCCACGCTCGACAGCTTCTGGCACATGGAGCCCGAGCTCCGCGGTGAGGCCCTGCTTGCCCTTCTGGTGCGCCTGCTTTACGGCGTCAACGAGGGTCGCCTGGAGCTGCTGCGCGGCGATCGCCTGTGGCCTGTCCTTATTGGCCAGGCTCCGCCCGGCGTGGCACACGAGCTCCCGCCGGCCGAGCACTTCGACTTCGGCTGCCGGGCCTGTTCCTCAATCCTTCGCCTCCACATGGATCTCCACCGCTATGTCGCTCGCTGGACCCTTCTGCTCGACCACCAGCCCGGAGCCCGCTAGCCCGCCCAGCCACCTTCCCCTCCAGCCCAAGCCGGCCCTTGCCTCGGCCTGCTACCGTAGACACACCATGTCTGCTGCCCCTGCAACGCACGAGCTCTTCTTTGAAGACTTCCACCTCGGCCAGCGCTTCAACTCCGAAGGCTCCTACAAGGTGACCGCCGAGGAGATCAAGGACTTCGGCCAGCGCTACGACCCGCAGCCCTTCCACATCGACGAGGCCGCCGGCGAAAGCTCCTTCTTCAAGGGCCTGGCCGCCTCCGGCTGGCTCACCGCTGCCATCGCCGCCCGCCTGCGCGTCAACTCCATCCGGGTCGCCGGCGGCATGATCGGCGCTGGCGTGGAAGAGATCCGCTGGACCGAGCCCGTGCGCCCCGGCGACTCCCTCCGCACCGAAGCCGAGGTGCTGGAGGTGCGCCGCTCCCGCAACCGTCCCAACTTCGGCCTGGTCCGCTCCCGCACCACCACCCTGAACCAGGACAATGTCGTCGTTATGGTGGCCACCGTGCAGTTTCTGGCACCTCTCCGCAACCCGTCCTGATCGCCGCCGACCCTCCAGACACCGCCTCCGAGGGAGACACGCTCTTTCGATCCGCTGGCCAACGCATCCGCGCCGCCTCGCATCGCAAAGAAAAACCCTGAAGCTGCACCATACCCTAACTCCGGCCGCCTGCACGGCCAAGGTACGAGGATGAGCGCCCAAAGCCCCTGGACCGAGCGCCTCCGCGCACTCAAAAACCTGCCCCCTGTTCTCGGCATTCTGTGGCAGTCGAGTAAAGCCGCCGTTACCTGGGGCATCCTGCTCCGCCTCATCGTGCCCGGCCTGGCATACGGCGCCGCTGTCGTCGCCGCCCGCATCGTCAAGGACATCGTCGACAGGATCCACGGCCAGTCCCTCGATGCGCGCTTCTGGTATCTCGTCGGCGCCGAAGTCGGGCTCAACGTCGCCAGCGGCCTGATCACCCGCGCCATCGACTACTCCGACTCGCTGCTCGCCAACTCCTACACGCAGTACGTCAGCGTACGCGTTATGGACCAGGCCGCCCGCCTCGACCTCACCACCTACGAGAACCCCGTCTTCTACGACCGGCTGGAGCGCGCCCGCGTCCAGGCCACGGATCGCCTGGTCATGATTCAGCAGATGGGCCGCCTGCTCCAGCAGGTCATCACCACGCTCATCTTCTCGTCGGTGCTCGCCTTCGCCAGCCCTTGGCTGCTGCTGCTGCTCGCCCTCGGCGTCCTCCCGTCGTTCCTCGGTGAAACCCACTACGCCTTTCTCGGCTACGCAAAGAACTTCCGCCAAACCCCGGCCAAGCGGCAGATGGACTACCTCCGCCAGGTTGCCGGTTCACGCGAAGGCGCCAAAGAAGTCAAGCTCTTCGGCCTGTCGAAGTTCTTCACGGCCAAGTTCCAGGAGCTCGCCGCCCAGATCTACCGGGAAGATGTCGAGCTCTCCCGCTCCAAGCTCATCGTCGGCGGCCTGCTTGGCATCATCGGCACGCTCGGCTACTACGGCGCCTACATCTACGTCATCTTCCGCACGCTCCACGGCGCGTATGACATCGGCCGCTTTACCCTGCTTACCACCTCCATTCAGCAGGCCAGCACCAATCTCCAGCAGGTCTTCTCCACCGCCTCCGGCATCGCGGACCAGGCCCTCTTCCTCACCGACCTCATCGCCTTCTTTGACATGAAGCCGACGGTCGATCAGAACCCCAACGGCCTGCCCGCCCCGCGTCCCGTGCGCACCGGCTTTGAGTTCCGCAACGTCTCCTTCACCTACCCCGGCACGAACCGCACCGTGCTGCGCGACTTCAACTTCCACCTCCATCCCGGCGAGCGCATCGCGCTGATCGGCGAAAACGGCCAGGGCAAGACCACCATCGTCAAGCTCATCACGCGCCTGTACGACCCCACCACCGGCCAGATCCTGCTCGACGGCAAGGACCTCCGCGAGTACGCCCTTGAAGACCTCCACCGCGAGATCGGCGTCATCTTCCAGGACTTCATGCGCTATGAGATGACCGCCCGCGAAAACATCGCCGTCGGCCGCGTCGAGTGGGAGCACGAGCAGTCAGAGATTGAGTTTGCCGCGCACAAGTCCCTCGCCGACACCGTCGTCGGCAAGCTCGAGCATGGCTACGACCAGACGCTCGGCCGCCGCTTCGAAGGCGGTGTCGAACTCTCCGGCGGCGAATGGCAGAAGATGGCCCTCGCCCGGGCCTATCTCCGCGACGCCCAGCTCCTCATCCTCGACGAGCCCACCGCCGCCCTTGACGCCCGCTCCGAGCTCGAAGTCTTTGAACGCTTCGCCGAGCTCACCCAGGGCAAGATGGCCCTGCTCATCTCGCATCGCTTCTCCACCGTCCGCATGGCAGACCGTATCGTCGTCCTCTCCCAGGGCCGGCTCGCGGAAGAAGGCAACCACCAGCAGCTCATGGCCGCCGGCGGCTTGTATGCCGAAATGTTCGAGATGCAGGCGGCGAGCTATCGTTAACAGCAGCATTGCGCGGGCCGGGCACCCGGTTCGCATGCACTCCGGTTTCACATTCCGATCTCCAGGCGAGGCACATGGCGGAGCTACAACAGCACGACCAGCACACATCTTCCATCGAGCCCACAATGCCTCTCACCGCGCCCGTTCTCGAGGGCAGTGGACGGCTCCCCGAGCATCCTCCCGTCTCCGACGAGCAGCTCCGCACGGCCGCCCGCACCCTCGCCTCAGGCTGGCGCATGACCAAGGGCGACACCGATGGCAAGCCCGGCACGGACAGCCTGCCTGAGCGCATGAGCTCGCTCAAGACTCGCCTCGCTGCCCGGCTCAAAGCCTGCGAGCGCATCGCCAACCCCCGCGACCTCACGCCGCCGCTGGAGCTGCTCGAAAGCACCCGCGCACTCGAAGCCGTGCTGCAGGGCATGAAGGCCGCCATCCCTGAGCTCCGCGAGCAGCCTCACGTCCTGGTGGCCACCGCCGGCCGCTCGCAGCAGGCGCCGGCCAGCACCGCCCCGCCTGCCGCCTCCACCTCCCAGTCCATCCCCCGCGTCATGAACCTCGCCGAGGGCTACCTTGCCGCCGCCGAGGGCATCTGGTCCGCCGCCTCGCTCACCACCTTTGTTCAGGCCGCAGAAAGCCACGACGACCTCCGCCTGGGCGAGATCCTGCTGCTGCCTGCCGCCCTCAAGATCGCCCAGCTCGAATACATCCTCGACCGCGCCGATGAGGTCTTCACGCCCGGCCAGCCCATTCCGGACATTGAGCACTCCCCCTTCTCCGCGCCGCTTCACTCGCTGCGCCGTCTCGGCCAGTTCGAGTGGCCCGAGATCCTGGAGCCGCTCGTCCCCTTCCAGTCGCTCCTCGCGCAGGACCCCTCCGGCACCTTCGCCTCGATGGAAGAGGAGACGCGCTACACCTACCGCCTGCGCGTGGCGGAGCTCGCCGCCCACTCCGACGCCTCCGAGCGCGAGGTCGCCAGCGCCGCCCTGGGTCTCGCCCGCGCCGCCGCCACCCGCCAGCACGGAGACCCGCGTCTCGCGCACCGCCTGTCGCACGTCGGCTACTACCTGGTCGACGCCGGCTTCCCGGATCTCGCCGCGAAGATCGGCTACCACCCGCCCTTTGCCGATCGCCTCCGCACCCTGGTCCACGAGCGCGGCGAGGATCTCTACATCCTCGGCATCTTTATCCTGTCGCTCCTGCTCATCGTCGCGCTCATTGCGCCGCTGGTCCCGCACTCCGCCTTCCCCGCCGTCATCTTTGCGCTCTTTCTCGCGCTTCTGCCCGCCACCCAGGGCGCCGCCGATCTGGTCAACAACATCGTCACGGCCATCCTCCAGGCCCGCGCCCTGCCCAAGCTCGATCTCGAAGAGGGCATCCCGGTCAACTTCTCCACCCTCGTCGTCGTCCCCACGCTTCTGCTCAATGAGCACGGCGTGCGCGAGATGTTTGAGGACCTGGAAGCCCGCTATCTCGCCAACCAGGACCCGCACCTCCACTTCGGCCTGCTCACCGATCTGCCCGACTCCGAAGCTCGCCCCGAGCCAGAAGAGCAGAACCCTCTCGTCCAGCTCGCCATTCGCCTTACCGATGACCTCAACCGGAAGTACGCCGGCGAGCGCGGCGGCGCCTTTCTCCTGCTGCACCGCCATCGCGTCTTCAACTCCCGCCAGGGTGCCTGGATGGGCTGGGAGCGCAAGCGCGGCAAGCTCCTTGACCTGAACAAATACATCCTCAACACCTACGACAGCTTTCCCACCAAGGCCGGCCCGACCGAAGTCCTCCACAGCGTCCGCTTCGTCATCACACTGGACTCCGACACCCAGCTGCCCCGCGGCACCGCCGCCCGCATGATCGGCACCATGGCCCACCCGCTCAATCAGGCCATCGTGGATCCCGAGCTGCGCGTCGTCACCCTCGGCTACGGCATCCTGCAGCCCCGCGTCGGCGTCAGCGTCTCCTCCGCCGCGCGTTCGCGCCTCGCCGCGCTTTACTCCGGCGAAACTGGCTTCGACATCTACACGCGCGCCGTCTCCGACGTCTACCAGGACCTCTTTGGTGAAGGCATATTTACCGGCAAGGGCATCTACGAGGTCTCAGTCCTCCATCAGGTCCTTGACCGCCGCTTCCCGCGCAACGCCCTCCTCTCCCACGACCTCATCGAAGGCGCCTACGCCCGCGCCGGCCTCGTCACCGATATCGAAGTCATCGACGACTACCCCTCGCACCACTCCGCCCACACCCGCCGCAAGCATCGCTGGGTCCGCGGCGACTGGCAGATCGTCCAGTGGCTCTCCTCTCGCGTTCCCGATGAGTCTGGCGCCCAGGTTCCGAACCCCATCAACACCGTCTCGCGCTGGAAGATCTTCGACAATCTCCGCCGCTCCCTCGTCGAGCCGGTCACCTTCCTGCTCCTCGTCTGCGGCTGGTTCTTCCTGCCCGGCGGCGCCCTCTACTGGACCGTCGTCACCCTCCTTCTGCTCCTCCTCCCCACCCTCGTGCAGCTGCTCTTCAATCTCGGCCGCGCCATCGTCAAGCTCTCTCCCGTCGCCGCTGGCGAAGGCTTCAAGACCTTTGGCACCTCGCTCTTCTTCGCCGTGCTGAACTTCGCCTTCCTGCCCCACCAGACCCTGCTCGCCATCGAC
This sequence comes from Acidobacteriaceae bacterium, assembly GCA_965199635.1. Taxonomy (GTDB): domain Bacteria; phylum Acidobacteriota; class Terriglobia; order Terriglobales; family Acidobacteriaceae; genus Edaphobacter. Next base: position 151,512 of record CBDASL010000001.1, read on the forward strand.
GCCATCGGCCGCTCGCTCACCCGCCGCTTCGTCACCGGCAAGCGCCTGCTCGAGTGGGAGACCGCCGCCCAGTCCGAGGCCGGCCGCAAGAGCTCCCAGCTCGACCGTTACCTCCAGATCTCCCCCCTCGTCTCCGCCGCCATCGCCCTCCTGCTCTGGATCGCTCCGGCCCACCGCGGCGCTCTGGTCGCCGCCGCCCCCATCCTCGTCCTGTGGGCGCTCGCCCCCGCCATCGCCGCGTGGCTTAACAGCTCACCCCGTCGCGAGCTCGGCCCCCTCTCCGCCACCGACCGCGATTTCCTTGAAGAGCAGCTTCTGCTGACCTGGCGCTACTTCGCCGACTTCGGCGGCGAGTCCAACCACTTCCTCATCCCCGACAACGTCGAAGAAAAAGACACCCTCCAGATCCGCAAACTCTCCCCCACCAACCTTGGCATGCTCTTCAACGCACGCCAGGCTGCGCTCGAGTTCGGCCTGCTCACCCCCGCCGAGTTCACCGCGCTCACCCTCGGCACCTTCCGCACCTACGACCGCCTTGAAAAGCACCGCGGCCACATCTTCAACTGGTACGACATCGAGACCCTCCAGCCCATCAACCCCAAGATCGTCTCCGCCGTCGACAGCGGCAACCTGATGGCTTCGCTCTACTCACTCCACGGCGGTGCCCTCGATCTCCTCAAGCAGCCCATCCTCTCGCCCGCCTCCTTCGCCGGTCTGCGCCGCCTTCTGCGCCAGCCCGACACGAACGAGCAGGCGACCGACCCCAAACGCCTCGCGCCCGCTACCGAGGCCGCCGTCGCCTGGCTGCTCCGCCTCCCCGAACCCACGGCCTCCACCGCAAACTCCCCGGACGCTCGCCGCGCGGAGGACGCCGCCGCCCGTCAGCGCGCTCTGCTCGACTTCGTCCACACCTACACCCCCTGGCTTCACCCACGCTTCTGCTCGCTGCGCGACATCCCGCAGTTTGAAGACCCCGCCCACCGCGAGCTCCCCACCCTTCAGCACGCGCCGGACTACGCCCGCCATCTCATCTCCCGTTGCGAGGCCACCCTCGCCGCCTGCGCCGTCGGCTCCTCCGAGCACGATCTCGCCTCCGAGCTCCACGCCGAGCTCTCCCGCGCCGCCGTCCAACTCGATCAGCTCGTCGCCGACACCGTCGGCGTCCTCGAAGCGGCCGAGCACCACGCGCACGCCATGGACTACTCCTTCCTCCTGGTCGAGTCGCGCCAGCTCCTCTCCATCGGCTACGACGCCAACACTGGCGAGCTCTTCGGCGCCTGCTACGACCTCCTCGCGTCGGAAGCCCGCATCGCCTTCTTCCTCGCCGTCGCCAAGGGCGACATCCCGCAGCAGTCCTGGTTCCGTCTCGATCGCTCGCACGTCCTCGTCCACGGCCATGCCTCGCTCCTCTCCTGGACCGGCACCATGTTCGAGTTCCTCATGCCCGCCCTCTGGATGCGCGCCTTCCCCAACACCCTTATCTCTCGCACCATTGCGTCCGCCATCGCCATCCAGCGCGGCCATGTCCGCAACATGCCCTGGGGCATCTCGGAGTCCGGCTTCGGCGTCACCGACCCCAACGGCCGCTACGGCTACCAGGCCTGGGGCATCCCGCAGCTCGCCCTCAAGTACGGCGCGGAAGACGGCCCCGTCATCAGCCCCTACTCCACCTTTCTGGCCCTGCCCTTCGCCCGCCAGGAGTCGATCCGCAACCTTCGCCGCATGGCCGAGCTCGACTGGTCTGGTACCTACGGCATGATCGAGGCCGCCGACTTCTCCGGCCGCGCCGCCGCCACCGACTCCCCCGCGAAGAACTCATCCAATGGCCGCCGCAAGCCCGCTGCCACCCCCATCCTCGTCCGCTCCTGGATGGCCCATCACCAGGGCATGAGCCTCCTTGCCCTCACCAACGTCCTCCGCAACAACCTCTTCCAGCACTGGTTCCACGCCAACCCCCGCGTCCGCGCCGCCGAGCTCCTCCTCCACGAGCGCCCCCTCTCCAAGGAAACCCTCAAAACCCTCCAGGAGCGCGAGCTGCCCGCCACCACCTCCTCTGAAACCGAGCCGCACGCCGCTGCCGTAGCCTGAGCCCCAGGCCGCCGCAGAAGCCTCCAGCCGCCACCTCGACCACACACCGCGCGAGCAACACACCGCCAGTGCAGGAGGCAAGGAAGGCTGGCCAAAAGGGACGGTGTTGCGGCTGAAAGGCACCGTCACCCCTATACCTGCTCTCACCGTCCAACCCCCTCCACAAAGCGAGCCCGCATGCCCAGCCACCTCCTCACTGCGCTCCTCATCGCCACCCTCGCCGCCCCGCTCGCCCCCGCCCAGCAGCTGGACTTCGAGCGCGCCGGCAAGCCCCTCGCTCCCGCCCCGGCAGACCCCGCCATTGCCGCTGCCTTGGCGAAGATCTCCCCCGAGCACATCCAGCAGACCATCACCAAGCTTGTCTCCTTCGGCACCCGCAACACCCTCTCCTCGAACGAGAAAGACCTCCCCGCCGGGCAGGGCATCCTCGCCGCCGCTACCTGGATCCACTCCGAGTTCGACCGCATCGCCGCCACCTGCAACGGCTGCCTCGAAGTTCACGACGATGACTTCACCTTCACCCCGCCCGCCGGCGAAACCGTCCAGCAGTCCCGCTTCAACGGCCCCACACCCCTGCGCAACGTCTACGCCATCCTCCGCGGGTCCGACCCCGCCCAGGCCGCCCGCATCGTCCTTGTCACCGGCCACTACGACACTCGCCGCACCGATGTCATGGACGCCCGCAACCCCGCCCCCGGCGCCAACGACGACTCCTCCGGCACCGCCGTCTCGCTCGAGTGCGCCCGCGTCCTCGCCGGCACCCACCTCCCCGGCACCATCATCTTCGTCGCCGTCGCGGGCGAGGAGCAGGGCCTTACCGGCTCCCACCACCTCGCCGAACTCGCCAAACAACAGGGCTGGAACCTCGAAGCCGTCCTCAACAACGACATCGTCGGCGGCGACACCACACCCGGCGACACCCTCCAGAACAAGTCCGTCGTCCGCGTCTTCTCGCAGGGCCTCCTCCCCTCCACCCCCGCACCCGAGCTCCGCACCGCTCTCATCACCGGCGCCGACTCCGACACCCCCTCCCGTCAGCTCGCCCGCGAGGTCCTGGCCGTAGCCCGCACCTACACAAGCCCTGCCGGAGCCAGCGCGTCTCCCAACACCCTTCGCCCCATGATGGAGCTCCGCCTCGACCGCTACCTCCGCGGCGGCGACCACAGCTCCTTCTCCGCCCTCGGCTTCCCGGCCGTCCGCTTCACCGAGTGGCGTGAAAACTTCGATCATCAGCACCAGGATCTCCGCACCGAGCACGGCACCGTCTTCGGCGACCTCCTCCAGTTCGACGACTTCCGCTACATCGCCCGCGTCGCCCGGCTCAACGCCGCCACACTTGCCACCCTCGCCAGCGCCCCCGGCACCCCTACGGAGGTGCGCGTCGTCACGCGCGACCTCGACAACAACACCACCCTCCGCTGGCAAGCCCCCTCCGCCTCCGCGCCCAACCTTCACTACCAGATCGTCTGGCGCGAAACCACCGCCAACGACTGGCAGTATGCCGCCAACGCCAGCCAGTACCCCGCCGGGAGCGCCACCTCCGCGACAGCCCCGCCTCCCGCCACCCTGGCCGCCACCCTTCCCATCTCCAAGGACAACGTCTTCTTCGGCGTCCGCGCCTGCGACACCCAGAACCGCTGCAGCCCTGCGGCGGCCCCCACCCCCGAACGCTAGCCCGATCGCCGGCGCGCCCCTTCGAGCGAAAATAGGCCATGCGCTTTCTCGCCGACAGCCGGGAAAAGCTCGGCAAGACCGTCCTCTCCGTCCGCCCTGACCGCTCTGTCCTCCCTCCCTCACCTCCGCCTCGCCTGATGGCGCAACCCCCACGCGCCATCCCGTAGCCTGTCATCGCACCATCCGGTGAAGCGGGGGCGCAGGTGGACCTTAGGTGCCCCGTACCGGCACCTGAGGTCCACCTCTAAAATCTTTGCTTTGAAGATTTTGCGCAGAATGTATAGGGGGGGAGGGGGGGAGGGCTCTACCGCCCGCCCAGTAGCCGCAGGGCGTTCTCCCGGTACACCTTGCGCAGCACATCATCCGGCAGATACAGCCCATACACCTGCCACCGACCCTGCCGCGAAGCATGCGTCGGGTAGTCGAAGAACTCGTCCTTTGTCTCCAGAATGCGGAAGTACCCGCGGTACATCTCCACCTCCGGCAACAGGTCCGTGCCGAACACGATGCGATCGGCATACTTCACCATCAGCTCCCGCCCCCGGTAGGGCTGGCGCGCCAGCTCCGGCGTCCGCGCGCTGATGTCGATCATGAAGTTCGGCAGGCTATCCAATGTCTCGGCGAGAAACCCCAGATCCTCTCCCGACTCCGCCAGGTGCGCCCCCACAAACTGCACCTGCGGGTGTCGCGCGATCACCCGGTTCCGCGCCTCCAGCAGCGCCCGCTTGCCCACCGGCGACCCACTCCACCCCCAGTCCGGATGCGCCGCCAACTCCTCATACCGTTCGTTGAAACGGTCGATCGGATCAAAAAAGGCCGTCGGATCGGCTGTATGAAACATCACCGGCAGATTCAGTTCGCCAGCCTTCTCAAAGATCGGCGCCAGCCGCTCGTCGTCGATCCGCAGCAGCTCCCCGCTCGCGTCCCGCACCGTCAGCCCGCAGTCCTTCCAGATCTTCAGCCCCACCGCACCGTGCTCCACCATCTGCTCCAGCCGGTCGCAGCTCACGCGAACGAAGTCTGCCCGCTCCACACCGTCCCAGTCCATCCACCCGATGGTGGCAAACCGGTCCGCCGCCGCCGTCCGCAGCCGGTCCATCTGCGCCAGCCCGGCCGCCCCCACCTGCATCGTGATGCTCACCACCCGCTCCACCCCACAGGCGTCCATCACCCGCAAAGCCTCCCCGGCCGGCACGGAGTCGAGGTGGTTGTGGTAGTCGATCGCCGAGAACTTCGGCCGCTCCACAACCGTCTCCGGACGTGTCAGCGCACAGCGCGGTTCGAATTCCCCTATCGGCAGGGTGACCACAGCCCGCGCGCTAACCATGTCCACAAACTTGTCACCAGATTCGTTGCTCATTGATCTACCTTCCTCCTCTGAGATGGGGCCTTGCCCGGCAGACAGTCTGCCGCAAGGCTTGGGGTTGTGTGCCCGGCTTTATCTGTCGCCCCTTACGTCATAGCGGCTCGAACGACGATACGGTGCGTACTCCGCCCCGGGGCTGTCGCAGAGCAGTGAGCAGGGTGAAGATAATGACCGCAACGAACAGCAGGCACATGCCCAGGTTGTAGTCGGTTGTGAAGACAAACAGTATGGCGGCGAACGCAATGGCGACGGCCCGCAGGCCGCTGCGGGTTGTCACGGCAGAGCGCACCGCCTCCACGCTCAGAAAGAGCGTAGGAAGTATGGCCACGATCTCGTCATACCCAGACATGCGCGGGTTGACCAGGATCATGGCGACGAGCAGGGCCGGGAGCCATAGCCTGCTGACCGCCGGGTGATCGCGTTGCCCGCGAGCTGCGATCAGGCCAGCAACAAGCGTTCCTGCCAGGCAGAGATGCACCAGCAGGTCCGCCCCCGGCGATCGGAGGAGGGAGACATGCTGGCCAACCCGCGCGAGCTGGCTGTAGATGCCGGTGCCGATGTCGTGCTCCACCACCAGCCGTTGATAAGAGGCTCGTTGGAAGGCGGCATAGAGCTGCGGCATCGAGAGCCGCTGCACGGCGTACAACAGGAACACGGTGCCGCCGGTGGCGAGAGACGGCCACAGCTGCGGCGTGGACCCCGCCAGCAACGGCAGAAGGAGCAGGGCCAGCATCGTCGGCTTGATGGCGCCGGCAAAGAAGATGGCTGCATAGAACCAGCCCCAGCGGTTGTGCCTGAGCCCGTCTACGCCGGCGAGGAGAGTGATTGCATAGAGCAGCAGGGCGATGTTTCCGGTGTTAAACATCTGCTGCTCGATGAAGCGCGGCTGGAAGGTGAACAAGGCCAGAGCGAGCACGGGAGTGAGCCACGGGCTGCGAATGTAAAAGGTCGCGAGCAGCCAGGGAAGGCTTAGGGTGGCGAGCACGGTGAGCGTGAGATAGAGGTACCACCCGCTGTGTCCCGGGAAGGCCCTGCTCAGCAGGGTCGCCGCCCGGAGAAAGAGCGGAGGGTAGAGGAAGGGCAGCGCGTTGGAGCTATAAGGATCACCGCCGGACCGCCAGGTGGTGATCGCCCTGGCGTAGACCTGAGCGTCCCAGAAGAAGCCGTGGCCACCCAGGATTTTGGTGCGGCCCCAGGTCCAGGCGATAAGAAGAAAGAGAAGGGCAGTCAGAACGTAGAGGGCGATCTCCGCGGAGCTTGCCCGTTGACGCGGTTCCATGCCGGGACTATAGCAGGCAGGCCTCCGGTGCGTGGCGTCAAGCGGTCGTGCGACAAAGGCGATCACCGTGACACCACGCGTCTCTGACACCCGGCCAAAGGCCTGCCATCTACCTCTGCGTACGGCTGAGACAGGAACAGCGGTTGTGACATGGTCTAGCCAAGCGTTGCGATGGCAGAGGCTTTGCGCTGCTGCCAGCGGCCCCGCGTGAAGTCCGGGAACTCGACCGGCGCGCTGCCCTTGGCGACCGAGGTGACGCTGAGCGGACCGACCGCGGACCAGCTCGCGGCGTCGTAGACGTCCATATCGGGCGGCAGGCCTTCGCGCAGGCACTGCAGCAGGCGGTAAAGCATGATGTAGTCCATGCCGCCATGGCCGCCGACCTTTTTGGCGATCTCACCTTCTTTAGTCCAGAGGGGGTACTCGTACTGCTTCTGGCCTTTCAGATCGCCCCAGCTTTCGTCCTCGTTCTGACCGTCGATATACAGCCGCGGCGGGTAGTCTTCGAAGATGCCCTTGGTCCCGGCGATCAGGTTGATCCGGTCGTACGGGTGGGGTGTTGAGACGGTGTGCTTGACGGTTACATTCAAGCCATTGGCCGTCTTGATCAGGCTGGTGTTCATGTCGCCTGTAACGTACTTCTCGGCCATGCGCGGGTCGTCTGGTTTGAGGTGCTGTTTGCGGTAGAGGTCAAGTCCTCCCCCGGGTGAGCTCATGGAGACGAGATAGCCGAAACGGTCGCCGCGCTCGATGCCCATGTAGTTTGCAACTGGTCCAAGGCCGTGGGTCGGGTAGAGGTTGCCGTTGCGCAGGGTGTGCTCCTTGCGGCGCCACAGGCCTTCGCCCTTGTTGGAGAAGAGCTCTTCGCGCAGATCGTGGAGGTAGGCGCCTTCACCGTAGAGCAGATCGCCAAGAAGCCCCGCATGCGTCAGGCGCAGCACCAGGGTTTCGTTGTAGCCATAGCAGCAGTTTTCCAGCATGGCGCAGTGCTTTTGCGTCTCTTCCGAGGTGCGGACGATAGCCCAGCACTCTTCGAGGGTGCGCACCGCCGGCACTTCCACGGCGACGTCCTTGCCCTGCTTCATGGCGGCGATTGCCATGGGGGCATGCCAGGTCCAGGGGGTGGCAACAAGGACGAAATCGATGTCTTTGCGACCGAGCATCCGCTCGTAGTCGTGGTCGCCCTTGGTGAAGAGTTCCGGCGCCTTCTGCCCGGCCTTGGTGATCAGGCCCGCGGCATGCTCGGCCTTTTCAGGCGACATGTCGCAGACAGCAACAATCTGTGCATCGGCGGCGAGCAGGTTGCCAAGCAGGGACGTGCCGCGACCGCCAACACCGATCATGCCGATGCGTGGCTCGCGCTTGGCATAGGCCACGCCGACCATTGAGCTTGCGCCGGGCTTTGCCTCGGCCCGTACCTGCGGGTTCAGCCCCGCACCGACCGCGGTTGCGGCGCCTACTTGCAGCAGCCGACGGCGGCTCCATCCTCCCAGCATCTCGCTCATCATCCCCTGTGTGTCCTTTCCATGCCGGTGCTTGCACGGTGGTGCGGGAAGGCGCGAGCTAGAAACAGCACTTCCCAAGCGAAAGCATACGCAAGTGTTACCGGTCCGCTGAGAGTAGAAAGGGAGGAGGTGCGCTGTCAAAGGAAAAGCTGCTACCAATGCACTTTATTTGCGGACGGTGAGGGCTGTGGCAAGCGAACCTCCGCCCTGCTACACTGTCCGCGCCGACACCAGACGTAGGAAAACGAAAGCGAACGACGCTGGGTCACCACGCCTGCGGCACCACAGAATTTTGGAGGCACCTCCATGAGCTCCAGCTCCGTCATTGCCCCCGGCTTATCCCCGGCACCGACCCGACCGACAGCAGCCGACCCCGCCACCGGGCTGCAGCCCACGACGCGCAACCTGGCCGTGGATGCCTACCGCGGGCTGGTGATGCTGCTGATGATGGGCGAGGTGCTCGGCTTCGCGCATGTCGCAAGGGCGTATCCCAACTCCACCTTCTGGAACATTCTCGGGTACAACCAGAGCCACGTGGAGTGGACCGGGATGAGCCTGCATGACACGATTCAGCCTTCGTTTACGTTTCTGGTAGGAGTGGCCATGCCGTACTCCCTGCGGGCTCGGTTGAAGCGTGGCAAGACCTTCCAGAGCATGCTGGGCCACACGATCTGGCGATCGTTTTTGCTGATTGCGCTGGGCATATTTCTCCGCTCGATCAACTCGCCGATGACGAATTTCACCTTTGAAGACACACTGACGCAGATCGGCCTGGGGTATACGTTTGCCTTTTTGATCAGCTTTTTGAGACCGCGCTGGCAGTGGACGGCGTTTGGTGTGATTCTGTTTGGCTATTGGCTCGCATGGGCGATGTACCCCGCGCCGGGTCCGAACTTTCCGTGGAACTCGGTCGGCGTGCCGAGTGATTGGCACGGACACCTTTACTCCGGCTTCGCGGCGCACTGGAACAAGAACAGCAACCTTGGGCAGGCGTTTGACGTGTGGTTTCTGAATCGCTTCCCGCGTCCGACACCGTTCTTGTTTAACGATGGTGGGTATCTCACCCTGTCGTTTATTCCCACGCTGGGGACGATGTTGCTGGGGCTGTTTGCCGGGCAGTGGCTGATTGGCGCATCTCCCCGCATCCCGTTCCGCACGTTCGCAATCGCGGCTGGAGCGCTGATCGCTGGCGCGCTGCTGCTGCAGTTCACGGGGATCTGTCCCATTGTGAAGCGCATCTGGACGCCGGCCTGGGTGCTATGGAGCGGCGGAGTTTGCTTTCTGTACCTGATTGCGTTTTCCTGGCTGGTGGATGTGAAGGGGATGCGCCGGGCGGCGTACCCGCTGATCGTTGTGGGGATGAACTCGATCGCGGCGTACATGATGGCGCACCTGTTTGAGGAGTTCATCCAGAGCAACCTGCGGACGAACTCGTTCGGCATCTTCCACGTGTTTGGCCCAGTGTTTGAGCCGCTGGTTGTTGGGGCGCTGACCCTGGCGGCTTATTGGCTGATTTTGCGGTGGATGTACCAGAACAAGATCTACATACGCATCTGAGGAAGCCGGGTTGTGAGGCCGTGACGGAGGGCCGTGTTGCCGACCCTTCGTTGCGGCTGTGCCCTTTCAGTGCGGCGCAGGCTATGATCGTCTCGCCCCTCTGCCCGCGTCAGGCACGGCCCACACACACTATGAAGCGCACTTCGTCTGAACTCGCCAAAGCTCCCGCGCGGGGCTTGGCCGCGTCCACCGCTGCAAGCACCTCTGCCGTTGAGCCGAGCACCGATGGCATGATGGCGGAAGAGCGCCGGATGGAGATCCTGCACCTGATCCGCATGGAGGGGCGTGCCAAGGTAAACGAGCTTGCTGCTCGATTTGGCACCTCGGCGGTGACAATCCGATCGGACCTGAACGAGCTGCATGGCCGGGGCCTGGTGCAGCGCTCGCATGGTGGCGCCGTGATCCAGAACACGGTCTTCCGGGAGTCACCGGTAGAGGAGCGCAGCAGCCGGCAGTCGCTCGAGAAGCAGCGCATTGGCGCTCTGGCAGCCACGATGATTCACGAGGGTGAGACGGTGATCCTCGACTCGGGCACAACGACACTCGAGATTGCCCGCAACCTGCGCGACGCGCGCAACATCCAGGTGCTGACGAACGGGCTGAATATCGCGGTGGAGCTGCTGGCGGCGCGTTCGGTGCAGACGATCATCATGGGGGGCACGATTCGTAACGATTCGGCGTCCGTGGTGGGGCGGGCGACCGAAGACATGTTTGAGCAGTTCTCGGCCGACAAGCTGTTTCTGTGCGGTGCCGGCTGCGATCCAGCGTTTGGCGTCTCTGGAACGAATCTTGAGGAGACCATGGCGAACCGAGCGATGCTGCGCGCGGCGCGGGAGATCATCCTGGTCGCGGATACGAGCAAATTCACTCGACGCAGCATGTCACTGATCGCGACCTTCACCGAGATCGATCTGGTGATCTCGGACGTGGGCATGCCGGCCGAGTTGCAGGAGCGGGTACGTGCCTGTGGTTGCCGGCTGCTGCTGGCCTAAGCGCGCAGCAGCCGGTTCCCCTGGCGTTCTAGTAGTAGATCTTCGCCCCGATCTGGATGAGCCGTGGATCGCGGGCACCTGTGACGTAGCCAAAGGTGCCGGAGCCGAAGACTGTGGCATTGTTGCCGTTTTGCGGACCGGGTGCGGCGAAGAGGAAGTTGGGGTGGTTGAAGGTGTTGTAGAACTCCCCGCGCAGCTCCAGCCGCACCGACTCGTGGAGCGGAACGGTTTTGAGCAGGGACATATCCCAGTTCTTGTTGCCCGGACCGTTCACGGTGTTCAGTGAGACATTGCCGAGAGAGCCGGGCTGCGGGTTCTGGAAGGCGCAGGTGTTGAAGAACGTACCAGGCACGCAGGGGCGGTCGGAGCTCTTCTGCCCGGGGGTGAAGTCGGGTCGCTGCTGCCCGTCAGAGTTGGCGAAGCTGTTGGCGGCTGTCACGGTATACCAGGTGCCCGAAGAGAGTGTGGCCACGCCGGAGAGCTGCCAGTGGCCGATGATGTGGTCCAGCACAGGGCCTATGCCGCCCGCGACGAGCATCCCGCGACCGATCGGGAGGTCCCACGAGTAGCCGGCCGTGAAGCGGTGCCGCACATCGAAGTCGAGGTTGCCGTATTCCGGGATCCCAAGGCTATAGCGGAAGCCGTCGTTATTTTGCGCTCCGAGGTTGGCGCTCGATGAGTTGCCGAGGCCGTGGCTGTAGGTGTAGTTGGCGATGGCAGCGACGCCGTGGCTCAGGTGCTGCTCCACCTTAACCTGGCCGGAGTTGTAGTTAGAGAAGCCGTTGGAGCGGAGCCAGCCGATGGCCGTGTCAACGTAGGGGAACGGGCGCCGCTCAGCGTAGGTGAGGTTGAGGTCGGCCGTGGGATAGGCCTGGTTGCGATTGCTTGTGGTGAAGAGGTGCGTGCCCTTGGAGCCGACATAGGCGATCTCGGCAGTGGTGCGAGAGCCGAACTCGTGCTGCACGGTCAGATGCCACTGCTCCACGTACGGCGTCTTGAGCTTGTCTTCGCTGAAGAGGTTGGGCGTGTTGGGATCTGTGAGCGATGTGCTGGGAAAGCCGTTCGCGAGGGTGCGCAGGTCGCCCACGGAGCAGTCCTGGGCGGCGGCGTTGTAGCTGGGCAGACTGCAGTTCGCAGTGAAGCTCTGCGAGGCGAAGTAGGGTGGGTTAAAGCCGGGGCTGGGGTTGCTGTACGGGCCGCTCTCTTCGCCGTTGAAGAAGAGGCCGGCGGCTGTACGCAGGACCCAGCGCGGGGCGAACTGGTAGGCCAGACCGAAGCGGGGCGAGATGTTGGTGTAGATGGGCGGAATCAGGCCCTTGGACGCCGTGTGGTTGACGGGAATGGTGCTGGCGAGCGTGGGTGTGAGCTGGACGTTGCTGCTGCTGGGGATGTCGAGCGCGCCGGTGACCGGGTTAAAGTTTGCCTGGTTGTTGTGGCGCTCGCGGATGGCGGAGAAGAAGTCGTACCGCACACCGACGTTGATGGTCAGCTTGGGCGTGGCACGCCAGTCGTCCTGGATGAAGCCGCCGTAGATGCGGCGGTTGTAGTCGACGTTGTTGATATTGTTGATCGAGCCGCCCTCGGTCTGGCCTGTCAGCAGGGAGGCCAGGCCGCTGCCCCCGGTGCCCAGCGCGGCGGCATTGTCTGTGTATTGCGGACCAAAGGTGAGCGTGCCACGGGGCGCGGCAGGCTGGAAGATGGTGAATTCTTCTGGCCGAATCTCGCCACCGAACTTGAGGCTGTGGCTGCCGACGATGAACGTGAAGACGTCCGACAGCTGGTAGGTGTTTTGTATCTCGTTTGAAGGCAGATAGGTGGGACTGCCAATTGTGGCGACATCGTTGAAGAAGATCTGCGGGAGGCCGCCATTGTTGGTGCCGGGATCAAAGGGAACGCCGGGAAAGCCCACCTGCGAGGAGACGTCGGTGCCGCTGTTGAACTGCGACCGGCTGGTGTGGAGCCGGTTATAGCCGAGCCGGATCTCATTCACCCGGGTGGGGGAAAAGACGTGCGTCTCGCTCACGGCGAGGAGGTAGGCGCGGTTGTCGCCGACACCGGTAAAGAAACCACCGCCGTCAGCAAAGCCGGTAAACGGCCCGGGTATGGTGGAGGGCTGGCGGCTCATGCCGAAGCGATAAAAGATGTTGTCTTTGCGGGTCAAGACCTGGTCGACGCGAGCGTCGCCCTGATTGGACGTGCGGATTGTCTTCGGGTTGGAGACGAAGTTGTAACCATTGCCGTTGACGTTGGGGAGCGGAAAGAGCTGAGCCAGCCTGGAGCCGAGTGCATCCTGCTGCGCGGCCGGGATGATGTTGCTTGGCTGCGTGCCGTTGTAGCCAAACGGCGTGCCGCAGTAGCCCGTGGGGGAGGCTGCGGACTTCTGCGTCAGGTTGGTATTGAAGAGCTCGCCGGCGTAGGTCATCTGGCCATTGCAGTCGCGCACGCCGGTGGGAGAGGTGAAGTCAAGCTGGTTGGAGAAGTCGCCGGCGCGGGTGGCAGCCGTAGGGACGACCGCGGTGAGGGTCTGGGACTGGCTGATGCGCAGGCCTTCGTAGTCGACGAAGAAGAAGAGCTTGTCCTTGAGGATGGGGCCGCCGAGCGTGGCGCCGAACTGGTTCTGGTGGTAGGGCTGCAGTGCCGGATCAAAATAGTTTCGAGCGTCAAAGGCCTGGTTGCGGAGGAACTCGTAGAGCACGCCGTGAAAGTTGTTGGTGCCGCTCTTGGTGGTGGCGTTCACGACGGCGCCGGTGGCGCGGCCAAACTCGGCGGAGTAGGAGTCGGTCGCCACGCGAAACTCCTCGAGCGCGTCGACGGAGGGCATGATGACGTAGTTGGCTTCGTTGAGGAGGTCGGGGAGATTCGAGTTGTTATCGATGCCGTCGAGCAGGAAGTTGTTCTGCAGCGAGCGAGCGCCGTTGGCGGAGAAACCGAAGCCTCCCTCATCACGCGCCCCCGGTTCGCTGACGGTGACACCGGCGGTGAGCTGCGCAAGTTGCACCGGGTTGCGGCCGTTCAGCGGCAGGGTCCGCATCGTCTCGCTGTCGATCAGCTGTGAGCGCTCGCTGGTTGCCGTCTCGAGTACGGGTGCGGAACCAGTGACCTCCACAGTGGAGCTGACCTCGCCCGTCTGCATGGTGAAGTCCACCTGCTGACGCTGCTGCACGCTGAGGGTGAAGGGCTCGCCGACCGATCGGCGGAAGCCTTCTGCGACGATGGCAACGCGATACGTGCCGATATGCACGGGGCTGATGGCCCACTCGCCGGCGCCGTTGCTCTTGGTCCGGTACACGAAGTTGGTCTGCGTATTGGTGAGCTCCACCTGCGCATTCGGGATGGTGGCGCCTGTGGAGTCGACGACGCGGCCGGCGACGGCGCCGGTGTCAATCTGGGCAACAACAGGGACGACCCCGGCTGTGAGCAGGGCGACCTCTGCAAGGGCAACACGCAGGACTGGGTTGCGAGACAGACGCATGTCCGGACTCCTTTGGCGCAGCCGAAGGCGAATCGAAACCCGCCTTAGCTTACGTTTGGTTTCGTTATGTTGCCAAAGTCTCTAGCAGAGTCCATGCAATGTCAATATGAATTCTGCCTGCGGCCGTGTCGCGGGCAGGCTGAAATGGCGATGGATCGCAGGAGCCTGGCCCAGGGTGGTATCGAGCGCAGTTTCGCGGTGGAGCCCATGGGCGCAAAAAGAACGGGGTACGCCTTGGGCGTACCCCACAAACTTCTGTTCCAGGCTGGATGGGCGCTAGAACGAGAAGCCACCCAAAAACGTGATCTGCCGCTGCTGCCCGGTTTCAAGTGAATCAAAGGTGCCGAACTGGCTCTGAAACTGGTTGCCCAGGCTGCCCGGCGTGATGTCTCCGCTGGGATTGAGGAACTGCGGATGGTTGAAGAGGTTGGAGATCTGTGAGTTGAAGTTGAAGCGGACGCGTTCAGTGATGTTGAAGGACTTGTTGAGCGAGACCTGCGTCTGGTAGAGATGCTGGCCTTCGAGGCTGTTGGGCAGCGCGTTGCCGAAGTGTCCGGACTGCGGGGTGGCAAAGGCGGCCTGATTGAACCAGTTGGTGATCGACTTCCCTCCGGGGACCGCGTTGGGATCGCCCACCAGATCAGGAAGTCCACCGATGGTTCCGGTGTGGGACGGGTCGGGGCCCTCGAAGTAAGGGGAGAAGTAGAGGCCAGAGGCGAGGTAGGTGATGGCACCGATAGACCAGCCTCCGATGTATCGCTGCACGCCGGGTCCAACGCCGGCGAACATCGCCTTGTCCTTGCCAAACGGAAGCGCCCAGAAAAGGCTGGCCGTGGCATAGTGGCGACGGGTGACGCCGTCATTCGCCCACCGGCTCAGAACATCGTAGGGGTTCTGGGTGTTCAGGTAGTTGGCCTGGCTGCGGGAGTAGGCGTAGCTGGCGTCAAACACCACACCACCAAGGCGCCGCTTTGCTTCGATCTGCAGGGCGTCGTAGTGGGCGCCACCGTCAAAGCGCAGGTTGTTGAGGGCTTGGAACTGTGGGTAGGGCAGGCGTGCGGAGCTGAAGTCTGTGGTGCTCGGCGCCGGCTTGTTCACGTTCAGCAGGTAATTGATACCGGTGGTGCGGGAACCCACATAGGAGGCGCGCATGCCGATGTGAGCGATCTCGTTCTCATACGTGGCGTTGAACTGATGGATGTGTCCATGGCGGACCTGGCGCGGGTATCCGAAGAGGCTTTGGCTGGGAACGGTGAAGGCCCCGGAGCCCTCGCCTGTTGTGGCTGGAAACGGGTTCGGAAAGGATCGCCGGGCGTTCGGGTCGGTGTTGTTGTATGTCTCGCTTTGGGAGAACGGACCGGCCTGGCCCAGTTGCGGGTTCAGGGGAAGGAAGTTGTTGAAGGCCTCACCATAGATGGGACCTCCTCCGTTATTGAAGCGAGCGGTGTACAGGCCGTAGCCACCGCGAAGCACCTGGTGTCCGCCGAGCTGGTAGGCCGCTCCGACGCGCGGTGCGAAGTTGGTCTTGTCGGCGATGGCTGTGACCGGACCGGAGGTGATGGGGATGTTGGACGGGAAGAACGGGCTGATCTTGTTGATCGCCTGTGGGTCCACCATGATGCCGCCGGTTGCAGCATCGAAGTTGTACATCAGGTGGTCGGAGGCGGATGGCGTGCCATACAGATCCCAGCGCAGGCCATAGTTGAGGCTGAGGCGTGACGAGATCTTGAAGGTGTCTTCAACAAACCAGTTCCACTCGGTGAGCGTGAGCTCGCGTGGGCCAAGCGGCGCCTGTCGTGTCACGGTGCTGGGCAGGCCGAGAAGGAAGTCCGCAAAGGTATTGCCGGTGAAGTTCGTCGAGAAGTCGAACTCGCCGTAGTCGGGAACAGAGCCCTGGAAGTTGCTGAAGTGCTGGACCCCGCCGCCGATGCGCAGGACGTGACGGCCGAGCTGCCAGTCCACCACATCGTTGATGTTCAGGATGTGGTTGTGGGCCTTGATGCCTCCTGAGACGTTGCTCAGGGTGGTGTAGCCCCCACCGATGTTGATGGTGGGAAAGCCCTGGCCACTGGTGTTGCCCGGGTTGGCCCCCTGCAGGCCGATGGTCGTGAGGACGTCGGCGCCGTTCTGCGGGGTCTGGCCTGCCTCGGTCTGCCCGTCGGCAATGTGGTCGGTGGAGTAGCCGAAGCGCAGGTTGTTCACGATCCGGGCTCCGAAGAGCTGCGTATCGCCGGCGGCAAACTGCTGGTGACGACGGAAGCGGGTCCAGGTAAGGGCAGGAAGACCGTTGTTCAGCACGTACGGTGTTTGGCGCATGAGCCAGCGACCATAAAAGGAGTTGGTCTTGGTGAGGTTGTGATCGATCCGCACGATCGGCCAGTCGCCACGGTACAGATCACTATTGAACGGGAAGTGGGTGGAGTAGTTCAGCCCGCTTGTGCCTGCGCTCAGGTTTGGGAGTGGGTAGTAGTTCGCGAGGATGGCCTGCGAGACCGGGCTGATACGGTTCTGCGGAATCGTGTTGTTCGCGAAGGGAAGGCCAGTCTGCGGATCGGTGATCGGAGTGGAGAAGACGCCGGATCGAATCGCTGCCGTGGGTACTACGGCCTGGTACGTGTAGCCGAGCGGAATCCGTTGCGCGAACCAGCCGGCGTAGAAGAAGGTGTGGTCCTCCCAGATAGGGCCCGACCCTTCCAGGTCCCACTCGTGTTGCAGGTAGGGCGTCTTCTGCGGGGAGAAGTAGTTCGCCGCATCCAGCACCGAGTCATAGATCCGGTAGGTCGCTTTTCCGTGGAAGGTGTTGTCACCACGCTTGGTCACCTGGCTGATGACCGCTGGGACGGGGCTTTCGGCCGGAGCATTAACCAGCGACGCCGCAACCTGCTCGAAGAAGTTGGCGTTGTTGCTCTGCTGCCCCTGGAGATCGTTCGGAATACCGTCAAAGGTCTGTGACTGCTGCGATTGCTGCTGTCCGTTCACCACGGGGTAGGAGCCCGATCCACCCTGCACACCGCTGAAGGTGGTCAGCATGGAGTAGGTCGAGGGGTAGATCTGCACCTGCGGCGACTCATCGTGCATGCGCGCGGTGTACAGGTCGGAGATGGTGGCTGACTCCGTGTTGATGACGGCCGCACCTTCCGTCACGGTGACCGTATCCGAGACCTCGCCGGTGGCCAGCACGGCGTCGACGCGGCGCACCTGGCCGCTATCGAGTACCACCATGTTTGCCTCGTACGCTCGGAAGCCACTCGCCGTGACGCGGACCTTGTACGAGCCGGGCTTGATCTCGTCGAACTCGTAGTCGCCGGTCGACTGCGACTCACTCTCACGAACAACCTGCCCGGTTGCGGGCTCAAGCAACTGCACATGGGCTGCCGCCACCACGCTTCCGGTTGCATCCGTCACCGTGCCGCGCAGGGTGGCATTCACGGTCTGCGCGGAGGCGACACCGGCGCCCGCCAGCAGGGCCATGGTGGCCGCGGCTGCCAGCGCACGCCGGTCGCTGCGCAGAATGGCTGCACCTACAACCTGCGGAAGAGCTAAGAGGTGGCGGCGGGGACGAGACAGCTTACGTGTGGGCATCGGGGGGCAACCCTCCTGGAGCGAGTTCGCGCGTCGCGCGCATCATAGAAGACCCCACGGGCTCACGCACCAGGGATGCTTCATTGTTTGGGAGCACCCAGTATGGGTTACGTTCGCTTGCGTTGCAAGCCGTATATCACTTTCGCTAACTTACGTATAAGATCACCCGCATCGCGCAAGCGTTCATCCCGAGGTCCTTTCCGTGCGCCCTGTTGCCGTCGTCTTCACCCTTCCACTTCTGATCCTGCCGCTCGCGGCGCAACAGCACCGGCCGTCCCCGGCGCAGCAGAAGCTCACCGCCGGCACCCTGAACGCCACGCTGGCTGTGCGGGATGGTCGGCTCGCGGCGCCGGTCTTCACTCAGGCAGGGAAGCCCGGACCCACCTTGCAGGAGGCCTTCACGCTCACGCTGGCCGACGGCCGCACGCTCCCGGCCTCCGCCATGCACCTTCGTCGCACGCCCACTCTCTCGCCACTTGCCGCCGAACCCAACGCCTCACGCGCGGCGGCCCGCACCCCTGGCCAGCAACTATGTGCTGATCTTGAGGAGGCCCGGACCGGCCTTTCGGCCCACTGGTGCCTGGTCGCCCGCAGCGGCGCTCAGAGCGGGATCGGCGGACAGACAACCGCGTCCTACCTTCGCCAGGAGCTGACCATCACGGCAGCCCAGCAGCCCGTCCCACTGACCAGCGTCACGCTGCTCACGCTGCACGCGCCCTCCGCCCATGTGGTGGGCACCGTGCCCGGCTCGCCCATTGTGGCTGGAAATTACTTCCTTGGCTTTGAGCACCCGCTCTCGCAGGCCGCCGTCACGAACGGCCTTGCGACCGCATCCATCGCGCGCACTCTGCCCCTCGCCGCCTCGCAGTCCATTACCTACAGTGCCGTCGTGGGGGTGGCGCGCCCTGGCCAGATGCGACGCGACTTCCTCGCCTACCTTGAGCTCGAGCGGGCCCACCCGTACCACACCTTTTTGCACCCCAACACCTGGTATGACCTGGGCGAAGGGCAGCGTTACACCGCAGATCAGGTCAACGAGCGGCTTACCAGCTTCGGGACCGAGCTCGTTACAAAACGCCACGTCACCATGGACTCTTACCTCATGGACGACGGCTGGGACAATACCAAGTCACTGTGGGGCTTCAACCCGGGATTTCCCCAGGGGCTTACGCCGTTGCAGGCGACCGCCGAGAAATATGGCTTCCGACTTGGCGTATGGCTCTCTCCCTGGGGTGGCTACGACAAGGAGCAGAAAGAGCGCACCGCCTTCGGCCGCGCCAACGGCTACGAACTCATCAAGAACCTTTACGCCCTGTCTGGCCCCAAATACTACGCCGCCTTTGAGAAGGCCTGCCTGGAGTTTGTGACCAAGTACGGCGTCAACCAGTTCAAGCTCGACGGCACGGGCAACGCTGGCTCGGTCTTTCCTGGCAGTCTCTTTGACTCCGATTTCAGCGCTGCCATCCACCTCATCGAGCGCCTGCGCCACCAGGAGCCGAACCTCTTCATCAATCTCACCACCGGCACCAAGCCATCACCATTCTGGCTGCGGTATGCCGACTCCATCTTCCGCTCAGGGGAGGACCATTCCTTCGCCGGCGAAGGCACGTGGCGCCAGAAGTGGATCACCTATCGGGATGAGCAGACCTACAGGAATGTCGTGCAGAAAGGGCCTCTCTTTCCGCTCAACTCCCTCATGGTCCACGGCATCATCTATGCCCAGAAGGCCGAGCACCTCGGCGACGATCCTGGCCACGATTTTGCCGACGAGGTGCACTCCTTTTTCGGCTCTGGCACTAACTTGCAGGAGCTCTACATCACGCCATCTCTGCTATCTGCAACTGACTGGGATACACTCGCGCAGGCCGCCCGCTGGTCGCGCAGCAACGCCTCCACGCTGGTTGACACTCATTGGGTCGGCGGCGACCCTGGCAACAACCAGGCCTATGGATGGGCGTCCTGGTCGCCAGCCAAGGCCATACTCACCCTCCGCAACCCTTCCTCCAGGCCGCAGCAGATCACCCTCGATCCCGCTGTGGCGTTCAATCTGCCGGCAAACGCTCCCACACGCTTCACCACGATAGATCCCTGGGCGGGGCAGACCGGAAAGTCCGAGACGCCAGCGCTGGAGGGAAGGCACCCACACACCTTCCATCTCGCGCCCTTTCAGGTGCTGACGCTAGAAGCCACGCCCGCACGCTGACCGAATCTTCCTTTCGCACACGAACAAGCCGGCCCGTCGCTTAGCTCCTGAGGGGGCGAGCGTGGGCCGGCTTCGTCGGTTTCTCGAGAGGTTATGCGGCTGTGCCACATGCGGCGTAGTACATGCGCAGCACATCGCGCACCGCATCCACCACCAGGGCGACCGGCTCGGCGCGCACGCGTCTGTCGCGAACGGCCTGGTACTGCAGCGGCATATGCTGGCTCAGCATGGTCTCCGGGAGTGACACCCCGGAGAGATTAGCCAGCAGTTGCTCCACCGCGCGCGTCACCTCCGGCCGGTTCCAGTAGTACCGCATGCGGTCGCTGTAGCTGTAGACCCGCAACATGCGCTGCTCCGCCGCGTCGCCCGGGTAGTAGGCCAGCCAGTCCTTTGGCTCGCGCAGCATCGCGTCCTCGACCACTGCCGCAAGGTGCGACTGTGCCGCGTCAGGGACGAGCATGGTCTCGATCGAGGCCAGGCCAAACAGCGCCTCGCGCAGCGCAAAGGTAAGCGCAGGCCCGACCTTCAGGATGGCGAAGCCGTCTTCGACGAGTTCCATGTAGGCGCTGGGCCGCTGGTAGTCCGTCGAGTGCGCTTCAAAGACCCTGCCCTCGCTCGCGTCGGCGAGCATCGCCGTAAGCGCTCGCGCGCGGTTGCGGTCGTACTCCACAACCGAATCGTGCCCGAACTCAACACCAGGTTGGACCACCACGGCGAGCACGCGCCCCCACGCCTCGTCCAACCCGGCTGCCAGGAAAGCCTCGCGATGCACGTCAATCGTCTTCCCTGCGGCAGCGGCGGAGGTCACCTCTACCCCGTGGAGCGCGTGCGTGGCGCCACCCGGCACCGGCACCTCGGTCCCGATGACATAAACCGGCTTCTCCGCACCGGGGAGGATGGCCTGCTCGGCAGCCTGGCAAAGCCGCACCGCCCGTGCCGCCACCTGCTCATCCGAGAGCACCTCGGGGTCGCCGCCGAGTGACATGCTCGCGTCGAGGTGGATCTTGGTGAAGCCGGCAGAGACGTACTCCGCCACCATCGTCTCCGCCAGGCGCATCGCCTCCTCCGCTGGCCGCGTGCGCCAGGGGTTCGGCCCCAGGTGATCTCCGCCCAGCGTCAGTTGCGCTGCGCCGGAGCCTGCCTTGTCCACCACATCTCGGGCGAACTGACGGAAGTCTGCCGGGCGCATGCCGGTGTAGCCACCGAACTGATTGACCTGGTTGCTCGTCGCCTCAATCAGCAGCGGGCTGTTCGCCTCGCGCGCCTGCTCTGCCGCCGCACGTAGCACCAGCGGATGTGCCGAACAGACCGAGGTGACACCGCGGAACGCTGCCCCTGGACGCCTGGTCAGATGCTCTCTCAGCTGATTCGACACCGCATCACCTCAGTAGATCTGGAAGGGCTGCACCACACGATGAATGACCCCGCCCGGGCTGGGTGCGTCCGGGTGAAGCCCGCGCGTCACGGAACACAGCAGCCCGAGCATCTGGCCGAAGATCACGTCCAGTGGCGGCCGGTACACATCCGGGATCGTCATCGCGCCGGCCACGTCGCCGTTTATGGAAAGGAACTGCTCGGCGCAGCCCGCGAAGGAGTCTCGGACCTCTGCCGGCGCGAGCACAACCCGCTGTGAGGCAACATGCTTCTCACCGATCTCACGCAGCAGGTCGCGGGCGTACTGGCTTCGCCGGCTTTCCCCCGAGGCGAAGCAGACAAACAGTGTGTCGCTGTTCAGCGCGGCCATCGGACCATGGCGCAGACCCAGCACAGTTTCGGACATCGTTGCCACCTGTCCGGCCGTCATCTCCAGCAGCTTCAGCGCACTCTCCCGCGCCACGCTGGCCAGCGCGCCCGAACCCACAAAGCATGCACGCTGCACACCCGATGCGGCAATGCGATCTGCTATCTCCGCGGCGCTCACCAGCATCCTGCTTCCAGCCTGGACCAGATCTTCGAGCAGACGGGAGTACTCCTCCACCGACCAGATATGCGCCAGGCACTGGCCCATGATCACCATGTTGGTGAAAGAGCTCGTCATGGCCAGGCTACGGTCGTTCACTGCGTCGTTGAGCACTACAGCACACGCACTCTGCGCCCGCTCAGCGACCCCGATCATCTTCGCCTCTGCATTGCAGGTGATCACCAGGTGAGCGATCTCGGGGTACAACCGGATGGCATGCTCCAGAACAGCGACCCCTTCCGGGGAGTTTCCCGAGCGCGAAAAGGAGATCCACAGGTAGCGCCGGCCCGGGATCAGCCATTCTTCAGCGTTCAGCAACAGGTCCGTGCTTGCCAGCGCGATCACCTCGCAGCCCCACGCCTGGCGAAGCAGCAGCACCAGCGCATGCCCGATGTAGTCCGAGGTGCCCGCACCGATCAGCACAACGGTCGGTCGCTCGGTCAACGGCTGACGCAGACCAGTCCCATCCAGAAACGCCGCGATCCGCTCATGATGGAGGTTGAACAGCTGAAAGGTCTGCCGCCACGTCTCGGGTTGCTGGGCGATCTCTTGCGGGGTGAACTGCAGACCACGGTTCCGCTGTTCGTCAGAACTCAGCTCCAGCAGGCTCGTCAGGGTAGGCACGGGGGGATCCTCTTCGCAAAGTCGAAATGAAACAGTAGCAAACGAAAACAAACAGAAGTGATAATAGCCTTGCGTTGATCACGAGGCAAGAAGGATCGGCTCAGGAATCCAGGGGAGACTGCATGGAAGTAACGGCCCGTCGCAAGCCATTCAACATAGCCATCGCCGGCGAAACAAATCTTGACCTGATCGTCTATGGGCTACCGGAACAGATGCCAGTGGAGCGCGAGTTGCTCGCCTCGGACTTCAGGATGACGATGGGTGGTTCGTCCTCTATCCTGGCGCATAATCTCGCCGTGCTCGGCAGCAGGGTTTGGTTCTCCACCCTTCTGGGTGATGACGAGATGGGCGAGTTGGCCGCGCAGCGCCTGTCCCGTGTTGGTCTGGATCTCAGTCGCGCCACGCGCCTGCAAGGCCGCAGGACTGGTCTGACCCTCTTGCTGCCGCATGGCCGGGATCGTCACATCCTGACCTACCCCGGAGTGATGGCAGACCTCCGCCTTGGGGACGTGGACGTGGATGCAGTGGAGGCCGCCGCACCCCACTTTCATCTCTCCTCGCTCTTTCTGCAAACGGGGTTGCGGCAGGATGTGCCGGGGCTCTTCGCCGACCTGCGCGCACGCGGACTGACCGTTTCGCTCGACACCAACGATGATCCGGAGGATCGCTGGGAGGGCGTTCTTGACCGGGTGCTTAACCACGTCGATATCTTCCTGCCCAGCGAAGATGAGCTGCTGCGCATGACGCGCTCGCGGGTGCTGGAGGAGGCACTGGACCGGGTGGCGGGGGTGCCGGTGGTTGTCGTCAAGTGTGGGGCCAGGGGAGCCGTGGTGCAGCAGGGGACGACTCGCGTTGCCGTGGAGCCCGTGGCTTTGACGCCGGTGGACACCATCGGCGCGGGGGATAGCTTTGACGCCGGCTTCCTCCATGCCTGGCTGGGTGGGCGGGATGCTGTGTCGGCGGCACAGCTGGGGGCGATCACAGGAGCCCTGTCGACGCAGTCCTTCGGCGGAACGGAGGCGTTTCTGGATGAAAGCCTGCGCGCTCACTTCCTGGCGATGGACGCAGGTGCGTCGGCTGGCAGCGTCGCTTCTATGAGGACCTAGGGGCGGAGAGGGGCCTGGTCTGGCTGGAGGTGGCATCCACAGGAGCCGCGGAGGACGAGGCGGGTGGGCAGGGTGAGCGTGGGGCCGGGATCTTCGGCGGTGGCGGCGGGCGTGCCACTGCCGCCGCCATCCATCTGGCGGAACAGTAGCTTGGCGGCCTGCCGGCCGAGGTCGTCGACGGGCTGCTGGACGACGCTCATGGGTGGATTGAGGGCGTCGGCGAGGTCGAAGTCGTCGAAGCTCAGCATGGCGAGGTCCTGGGGCATGCGGAGCCGCAGCTGTGTAGCGGCCTCGAGCAGGTAGCGGGCGGTAAGGTTGTTGCCGGCGAAGATGGCGACGGGCCGCTCCCCGCGAGAGAGTGCGCGGGCCAGCACTTCGCGGGCGCTGGCGAGGTCGGAGACCTCGGAGTGAACGGGCGAGCGGCCGGCTTCGCGCATGGCGGCCAGGTAGCCCTGGTGGCGCTCGCGCATGGTGTAGAGGCCGGAGTTGATGCCTACGCTGACGACGTGGACGTAGCCGTGCTCGAGGAGGTGCGCCGTTCCGGAGCGGGCGCCCTCGAAGTTGGCACAGACGACGGAGGTGAAGCGCTTGCCGGGCAGTGG
This sequence comes from Acidobacteriaceae bacterium, assembly GCA_965199635.1. Taxonomy (GTDB): domain Bacteria; phylum Acidobacteriota; class Terriglobia; order Terriglobales; family Acidobacteriaceae; genus Edaphobacter. The sequence goes on from CBDASL010000001.1 coordinate 175,522, forward strand.
ACGGTCGATGCCAACGACGGGGATGTTGGCGGTTTCGAGCTCGTGGAGCAGTGACTCTTCGTGCTGGGCGGACTGCACCAGGATGAGGCCGTCGATCTGGTGGAGCATGAGCTGGTGAAAGCTGTCGAGCACAGCGAGGGAGTTGTTGTGCGAGGCTGTGACGATCAGCATGCCGCCGTTTTCCCGCACGATCTCTTCAACGGCTTCAGCACAGCGCGAGAAGAACATGTCGGAGATGCTGGGGACGATCATGCCGATGATGCCGGAGGAGGCACCCTTGAGGCTGCGGGCGGCCCGGTTGGGCTTATAGCCGAGCTCGCGGATGATCTCCCCGATGCGCCGCGCGGTCTCCGGGCTGACGTTTTGGCCGCCGTTGAGGACCCGGGATACGGTGGCATTGCCCACGCCGGCGAGACGTGCGACGTCGCTGAGCTTGGGGCGATAACGCACGGCGGGTAGGGGCAGCTCTGGCATGGAAGGGCTCTGAAGGGCTTCTCAAGGAATGGTTCAGGATAGCGCTGTTTGTACGTTGCGGCTGCGATCTTCGGATAGGGAGCGGAGTGGGGCCCTACCCCCTCCCTTACACTTTGCGCAAAATCTTCAAAGCAAGCGGGTTAGGTCCGGACCTCCGGTGTATGCGCGGTATGCGCTGTGGAGGCACGGGAGTGTTGCTGGGATGACGGTATGGGAAAGCGAGGGGTAGTTGCGCCATGAGGGGGTGGCGAACGGGGCGGGGCTGCTGTGCTTGGGGCGAGTGGCGGGGTGACGGTGGGTAGAGCAGGTCCTGCACTTCGCTCAGGATGACAGCCAGGGGCTGAGGCTAAGGGCAGAGAGGTGGGTTGGAGTTGACGGAAACAGGGAGGGCGGGGGAACGGAAAAGGCGTCGCTTGCGCGACGCCTTTTCCCATGTGGTGCCATTTGGGGCGGCGTTACATGGTGCCGCTGGTGCTGGCGGAAGCGGTGGGGGTGTAGTCCACGCGGACCGTCTGGATCTCAAACGGGGTGACGGGGACGGTGACCTTGTCGCCGGAGACCGAGAGGGGTGAGCCTTCGGGCTTTTCGACGAGGTTGGTGAGCGACGCGCTGGTGGCACCGGCGGGCAGGGTGAGGGTGACGTTGCCACCCTTGCCGGCCCACTCGTAGAAGCGGATCACCAGTGCGTTGCTGTCTTCCGCCTTCTTCATGGCGGTGACAACGACATGGTCGGAGTCCGTGCTGAGGAAGGAGTGCTCGGTAGGCATGGAACCCTCGTGCGCTTCAACCTGCATGGCCTTCAGCTTGTAGTTGTCGTTGTAGCCGTGCTCCACGGTGGCGGCCTGTTGCCAGGTGCCGGCGTGGGGATAGAGCTCGTAGGTGAAGCGCTGCTCGCCGCGATCGGCATCAGGATCCGGCGCGGCCGGGGAGCGCAGCAGCGTGAGGCGCAGCTGGTTGCCCACGGCGTCGTAGCCGTACTTGTCGTTGTTGATGAGGGAGAAGCCGTGCTGCCCGTCGCCGAGGTCGGCCCAGCGCATAGCGGGAACCTCGAAGCGAGCTTTCTCCCAGGAGTTGTTACGCGTGGTGGGCCGCTCGATCGAGCCATAGGGGATCTCGAAGGTGGCGTTGTCCGAGGTGGCGGCGAGAGGGAAGGCAGCCTTCAGCAGGATGTGGGTCTCGTGCCAGTCTATGTTGTTCTTGACGGCGACGTGATCGGCACCGGCATAGAGGGTGACCTCCTGGACGAACTTGGAGCTCTGCCAGTGACGGGTAATGCGCACGGTGGAGCGCAGAGGACTATTTTCCGTCATCTGGATGGAGTCCACGGTGTGCAGGGTGGTGGGGGGAACGTCAAAGGTGCCAGGGTCGACGTTCCAGGCGTCGTACTCCTTGGGGTTGTCCTTGAAGAGCTGCAGTTCGTTGCCGCAGGAGTTGGGCGCCAGCGACTCGAAGCTGGACTTCTTGTCGAAGAGCGAGGTGATGCAGCCAGTCTGCGGGTCAATGACGACCTTGAGATTGCTGTTTTCGAGCGTGGTGCCGGAGCTCTTGAGATCGGACGGGAAGCTCTTCTTGCCCTCGGTCACATGGAGGACCTGGTAGCCCATGGAGGGCACGGACTCCGGGTGAATGAGCAGGCTGGCGGTGTGGGTGGCGGCGTCGTGTGAGAGGACCTCAGACGGCACGACCTTGTTCTTGCTGTCGAGCACGACGAGGTTGTCGGTATCGCCGGAGGGCAGTTGAACGGAGACCTCGGCGCTGCCGCCACGCTGCCAGGCGAGCGGGTTGAAGAGGAGGACGGGAACACCATCCTTGACGCGGGTGTCGATGCGGGAGGAGAGCGTCTTGAGGGATTCGGCGCTGACCTGGTCGGTAGCCCAGTGAACCTGGTCGTAGTCCTTTTGCGCGTCCTTGTAGATGATGCCGATGCCGGAGCCGGCGGCGAGATCGTGGAACTGGTTGAAGAGGACGTGCTTCCAGGCGTCGGTGATCTCGGTGGCGGGGTAGTGCTGCCCATCGAGCCAGGCGAGCGAGGCGTACTTCTCCGCGTTGAGGACCCACTCTTCGCTGTCGCGCATGTTGCGCTTGTGCGCGGCCTGGGTGGTGAAGACGCCACGGTGGAACTCGAGGTAGAGCTCATCCTTCCAGGTGGGAACGGAGACCTGACCGGCCGCCGGTGTGGGGAGCTTGGTATCGCCCTTGGCCATGGAGGCGTAGTTCCAGGTGGGGGACTCGGGGCTGATCTCCTTTTCTACCTTGGAGAAGTAGGGCTGGGCGGTGCGGAACTCTTCCTTGGGGATGACCTTGCCGGCTTCCATCCAGTGGAGACCCTGGTCGAGCATCTGCCGGGTGGGGCCACCGCCGTGATCGCCGACGCCGTAGAGGTCGAGCATGTCGTCCAGGCCGGGGGCGCGCTCGCGGGCGACGACCATGTCCTTGGCGAGGCGAATCGGGTCCAGGCTGTTGTTGCCGTAGTCGTGGGGGAAGTAGGTAAGGACCTTGGAGCCATCCGGGGACTCCCACCAGAAGAGCTTGAGAGGGAGCTGGTTAGTGTCGTTCCAGGTCATCTTCTGGGTGACGAAGTAGTCGATGCCGGAGCGCTTGTAGACCTGGGGAAGCTGCCAGTTGTAGCCGAAGGAGTCCGGGTTCCACCCGATACGGGTGGTGACGCCGTAGAGCTTCTTGAAGGTGGCCTGGCCGACAAGGATCTGGCGGACGAGCGATTCGCCGTCAGGCATGTTGAGATCGGGCTCAAGCCACATGCCGCCGACGAGTTCCCAGCGGCCTTCCTTGATGCGCTGGGCGATCTGGCCGTTCAGCTCCGGGTACTTGTCGGCCATCCACTGGCTATAGACCGCGGCAGACTGCGAGTAGGTGTAGGTGGGGTACTCGCCCATGAGCTGGACGGCGGTGCCGAAGGTGCGCTTGACGACGTCGACGGTCTCGGTCCAGGGCCAAAGCCAGGCGGCATCGATGTGGGAGTTGCCGGTGAGGTTGTAGTTGAGGCCCTGGAGCGCGGGGCGGAGAGTGGACAGAGTGGTGAGGGATTTCCTGAGCGAGGCGTCGAAGGCGGCCTGGTTGGCGTTGGCGAGCGCGGTGAGATCGACGGCGGCGATGGAGGAGGTGACGGTCTTGCGATCGGCCGCGGAGTCAGGCGCGAGGGAGGGGATGAGGTTTAGGGAGCTGACGAGCTGCTCGCGGACGTCCGCCGGGTTGGGGCGGTTGGGCGCGAACGTGATCTTCATGCTGACGTGGTCGAAGTGCTTGTCATCGACGGTCGGGAGGAGCTTGACGGCGATCAGAACCTTTTCACCGGGCTTGGCATCGGTGAAGAGATCGATGGCTTCAAGGTCGTCGCCAAGGGCGACACGCCGGCCATTGAAGTAGATGATCTGCGGCATGGGGCCATTGCCGTAGGCATGGAAGCGGAAGGAGATGGAGGTGCCGGCGAGGTCGTAGCCGTGGAGCGTCTTGGGAACGGTAACGGTGCGGCGATACCAGACGGCTTCCTTGCCGGCGGTGGACTTGGGCTGCACCTCGGTCCAGGAGCTGTCGTCGAGGGTGGGGGACTCGCCGTGGGGGAGATCACCGGCGTGAAAGCGCCAGGGGCCATCGGGCAGGGACTGGAGAGAGTCCAGGGTGTCCAGCGTCTTCTGCTCCGCGGGGGAGAGCTGGGTGGCTGTGGACCCGGGATGCTGGGCTTCGAACAGCTGGGCGATGGCGGGCGAGCTCATCCCCAACGTGGAGACGGCAGCGAGGGCGAGTAGAGCAACTCGAAGGTTGGGCAATCGGGGTCCTATATGTGTTGGAATCGTTTCCAGTGTGTCACGGCTCGTGACCGGGACGCGTTGCGATCTTACGTGCTGCGCGCGAGGTTTGGGAAGGGAAGGGAAGGGGCACGCGGGCGCGGCGCGCCGCCGGGGAGATCAGGCAGCGCGCCGCGGGACTACCAGGCGAGGGTGGGCGGGAGGAACTCGGCGAAGAGGTCGTCGTAGAAAGGCTTGAGCTCGGAAAGGACGGGCTTGGAGTCAGACTTGGAGTAGAGGTCGTACTGGTTGAACTTGAGAACCCACTCGAGCATGGCGCGGTCCGTGGGAGTGCACAGGTGATCGTAGGCGCCGTGGCGATGCCAGGGGTAGAAGGAGTGGAAGCGCAGCATGTAGAGCGATTCCGGGCGGAGATACGGCTTCATCACCTCGCCGATGTAGCCGTCGTGCCCGAACGACATATGGAGGTTCTCAAGGCCGCAGTTGGGCTTGTAGATGCCGTATTTGGACTGATAGAGCGCGTTGTGGCGATCGGGATTGTTGCGGAAAAACTCGGGGAAGACGATATCGGGCGACCAGGCGCAGCCGACGGGGAAGGTGTCCCCGACGACGCCCCACTGGGGCTCGCCGTAAAGGCAGAGGCACTTGCCTAGATCGTGGATAAAGCCGGTGAGGATCATCCAGCGGGGGCAGCCATCGGCGCGCATGGCTTCGGATGTCTGGAGGAGGTGCTCGATCTGGGTGAGGTCGGTGTCGGGGTCGGAGTCGTCAACGAGGGTGTTGAGGAACTCGGCGGCCTCCCAGACGGTCTTCTGGCCTTTTTGGAGGCTGAAGTAGGTCTTTTCCTTGTCAAGGACGTAGTCGACGGTCTGGTTCTCGTGGTTCAGGCGATAGAACTCGGCGACGCCGGGGGTGGCCTTGGCGTCATAGACGCGGAACTCTTCTTTGGACTTGCCTTCCTTGTAGCGACCTTCGAGGAAGTCGTCCCACTCGTCAAGGTCCCCGAGGGGGTTGTCGTGTCCAGCCATGATGGTTGCGCCCATTGTTGTGTCCTCCGCGCCAGCTCGTCGCCCTGGAGGGCAGCGAGTGGATGCGATGGTATCGCAGTGAAAGGACGATGGGCGAGGGGAATCTCCGAGGTATGCGGATCTGCGGTACTCTTGCGCCTGGTGACGGGAGGGTTATGCGGCGGACGAATGGGGAGATCGTGCGGGCGGTGCTGGGGGATGTGCACTTCTGGGTGCCTGCCGCGGTGCTGGCAGCGGGCGTGCTGCTGCTGATTGGGCTGCAGTAGGGGCTGGCTTTCCGATCGCGGGAAGGCGGGATCCGCAGAGCGCTTGGCTGATGAGGCGCCCCTAAGACCCGCGCGCGGGTCTTGTTGACACCCGAGGATGACTGACGCCAGCCGACGGGAGCTTTCTGAAGATTGTTGTTGGAAGAGGTGGTGGCCAGAGACGGGATCGAACCGCCGACGCCGGCCTTTTCAGGGTAGAGGTGATCGGAAACCGGGGGAATTCTGGGGAGCTAAAGGCGCTCAGGGGCACAACAAAGCACCCCAAGGAACGCCAGATGTTCCCAGATTGTTCCTCGCAGGAACATAACCGGAGTGAGCGGATTGGCTGATTCGCATGCTTTAGGGGTGATGGTGTGGCGTCGAGCTGGCGCTGACTGCGGCGCGGGTGGCCCGGAAGTTTTCTCAGGTGAGCACCCAAGCTGCACAGTGTGCGGGCAAGCTCTTTTGGCCGATGGGAAGACGGCACGATGGGATCGCAAGATCGAGTGCAACGTGTGCAGTCCGCACGTCCCGGTGCTACCCGGCGGTAACTAGGCGGGCATTGCTCGGAGGCCTTAGCATCGCCAAATGAGTCTTTCGTCGTTCATTTGGTCCGTTGCTGATCTGCTGCGTGGGAAGTACAAGCCGCACGAGTATGGAAAGGTCATCCTGCCGTTTACGGTGTTGCGGCGCATGGATTGTGTACTAGAGCCCTCAAAGGCGAAGGTGCTGGCTGAGATCGAGCGGCTTGAGGGTTCGGGGCTGCCTTCAGAGCACTACCTGCGACGGGCCGCAGGGACGAGTTTCTACAATACGTCGCCCATGAATCTGAAGATGGTCGCTGGGGATGCGGCGAACGTGGCCGGGAACCTACTGAGCTACATCCATGCGTTCTCCAGCAACGTGGAAGACATCTTTGAGCGCTTCGAGATGCCGGGGCAGATTGATCGGCTGCAGAAGGCGGAGCTGTTGTACCTCATCACAGAGAAGTTCAGCACGATTGACCTCCATCCGGACAAGGTGCCCAACGATGAGATGGGCAGGATCTTCGAGCACCTGATCCGCAAGTTCGCGGAGCAGAGCAACGAAACAGCTGGTGATCACTTTACGCCGCGAGATGTGATTGGGCTCATGGTGGATCTGTTGCTGGTGGAGGATCGCGACGAGTTGCGGCACGGGGCAGTGCGCACGATCTACGACCCGACGGCTGGTACGGGCGGCATGCTGACGGTAGCTGGAGAACGGCTGGAGGCATACGGGGCGCGAGTCGTCATGGTTGGGCAGGAGCTGAATGACGAGAGCTATGCCATCTGCAAGGCGGACATGCTGATCAAGGGGCAGGATGTATCGAGGATCAAGCCGGGCGACACGCTGGCGAGTGACGGGCATGCCGGAGAGAAGTTCGACTACATGCTGTCGAATCCGCCGTTTGGGGTGGAGTGGAAGCAGTCGGAGCGGGCGGTGAGGCGGGAGGCGGAAGAGAAGGGGCACAGCGGGCGGTTCGGGCCGGGGCTGCCACGGATCTCGGATGGATCGCTGCTTTTCATGCTGCACCTGGTCGAGAAGATGAGGCCGGTGGCGGAGGGTGGAGCGCGCTTCTGCATTGTGCAGAATGGGTCGCCGCTGTTTACCGGAGGTGCAGGGTCGGGCGAGTCAAACATCCGGATGCACTTGCTGGAGAACGATCTGGTGGAGGCCATTGTGGCGCTGCCGACGGAGATGTTCTTCAACACGGGGATCGCGACGTACCTACGGATTGTGACAAACCACAAGGAGGAGCGGCGCAAGGGCAAGGTGCAGTTGATCGATGCTTCAGGGTTCTACACGAAGATGCGCAAGAGCTTGGGGAGCAAGCGACGGGAGATCTCCGAGGCGCAGGCAGCAGAGATCGTGAAGCTGTTCGGGGATGCCGTCGAGGTACGGCGGCCCCCGACGCCCGCGGCGGATGGGACGCCGGGGAAGGGGCCGGAGGTACCGGTGTCGCTGATTCTGCCGAACGCGAGCTTTGGTTATCGGACGATCACGGTAGAGCGGCCGCTGCGGGATGAGGCGGGCGTGGTGGTGCGGGGGACCAAGGGCAAGATGAAGGGCAAGCCGATGCCGGACCCGGCGCTGCGCGATACGGAGAACGTGCCGCTGGGCGAGGAGGTGGAGGCGTACTTCAAGCGAGAGGTGCTGCCGCATGCGCCGGATGCGTGGATCGACCACGAGAAGACGAAGGTGGGGTACGAGATCCCGTTCAACCGGCACTTCTATGTGTTCCAGCCACCGCGGGAGCTGGCGGAGATCGATGCGGACCTGAAGGTGGTGACGGCTAATATCCAGCGGATGCTAGCGGAGCTGAGCGCATGAGCTTTCCGCGGTATGAGCGGTATCGGGAGAGTGGGGTGGCGTGGCTGGGCGAGGTGCCGGAGCATTGGACACTGGTGAGATTATGCAACGCTGCCCGCATTGAAAATGGCTTCGATTATAAGCAGGTCGAGGTTGAAGCCGGTGGGTTCCCCGTCTTTGGGAGTGGAGGCAGTTTCGCCCGTGCTGAACGATACCTATATACGGGACCGTCTGTGCTGCTCGGACGGAAAGGGACTATAGACAAGCCACTCTTCGTTGACACGCCGTTCTGGACGGTTGACACGTGCTTCTACACAGTCGTGCGCGACAGCACCTCTGCAAAATACCTCTTCTATCAGTGCGTTGGTATTCCTTTCGATCTCTATGCAACTGGTACAGCCCTTCCCTCCATGACCCAATCCACGCTCCAGAACATACCCATGGTGGTACCGCCGTTATCTGAGCAGCATCGGATCGTGGCGTTTCTGGAACGGGAGACGGCGAAGATTGATGCGCTGATTGAGGAGCAGCGGCGGCTCATCGCGTTGCTGAAGGAGAAGCGTCAAGCGGTCATCTCGCACGCCGTCACCAAGGGACTGGACCCTACGGCACAGCTGCAGAGCTCATCATGCGACTGGCTTGGAGACGTCCCAAGAAGCTGGGTCGTTTGCCCTCTCCGGTACCGGTACGAAGTTGCTCTTGGCAAGATGCTGGACGAGAAAAAGGATCATGGAATCGATCAGTTTCCTTATCTCAGGAACGTTGACGTGCAATGGGACCGAATAGACTACGGCGACCTCCCTACCATGCCATTCGATAGTGGCGAAATCGCAAAGTACAGCTTGCGCCGAGGGGACCTGCTCGTTTGCGAGGGTGGGGAGTTGGGGCGAGCGGCACTTGTCAAGGAAGATGTGGCTTCCGTTTTTTATCAGAAAGCCCTTCATCGACTCAGGCCGATTCTGCCGAGCAGAGACATACCCCGTTTTATGCTGTACCTACTCTGGGATTCTGCCCAAAGGGCCCGCTTCATCGCCGGCCAGAACAAGGCAACTATCGGGCACCTTCCTGCCGAAACTCTTAGGACGTACCGATTCGGCTTTCCTCCACAAGATGAGCAACAACGGATTGTCATGTTTCTGGATTCCTTCATGAAATCGTCAAGGGCGCTTGTTGGAGAAGCCTCCAGTGCTATTGACCTTCTGAAGGAGCGTCGGTCCGCGCTAATCTCATCCGCGGTAACGGGCAAGATCGACGTCCGGGCCCACGCGGCGAAGCCCGTGGCGAGTGTGAGGCGGTACAGCACGGGGCTGGCGCAAGTGGTATTGGGAGGGGAGATCCTGTCGCAATGCAACGATGCGCATATGGGGCGGACGAAGCTGCAGAAGCTGATCTACCTGGCGGAGCACCATGCGCGGCTTAGCGAAATTCAGGGGGAGTACACGCGGGAGATTGCTGGGCCGCTGGATCGGGCGATGATGCGTCGGCTTCCGCGTGGGCTGGAGCGGCGGGGCTGGTTTCGGGAGGAGAGGCAGGGAAGCCGGTTCCGGTATGTGCCTTTGGAGAAGAAGGGGGAACATACCAAGTACCTGACGGTGTGGGCGGACAGGCAGGCACGCATTGACGAGGTACTAGGGCTGCTGGGGTCGCGGACGATGCGGTGGTGCGAGCTGGTGGCGACGCTCTATGCCGCATGGAACGACCTGCTCCTCAATGGGGAGGACGCGACGGAGGAGGCCATTCTGCAGCAGGCTACGACAGCGGAAGGCTGGAACGCCAGCAAGGAGCGGACGCCCCGCGCAAAGTGGATGGCGGCGCTGGGCTGGATGAGGCAGAAGGGGCTCGTGCCTACGGGCTGGGGAACGCACACACGGAAGTCGAGCAAGGAGGAGGCGTATGAGCCTGCATAAGGAGGTTCGGTTCGAGGAGGAGATCTGCGAGTGGATGGGAGCGCGGGGGTGGGTGTATGAGACGGGGGTCTCGGCGCAGTATGACCGCAAGCTGGCGCTGTTTCCGGAGGACGTGCTGCAGTGGGTGCAGGAGGCGCAACCGGAGGCCTGGGCGGCGCTGACGAAGGCGTTTGGGGTGAGGGCCGGGGCGTTGCTGCTGGACCGGCTGCGGCAGCAGATGGACACGCGTGGGGCGCTGGAGGTTCTGCGGGGCGGCCTAGAGATGCACCCGGTGCGCGGGACGCTGCAGATGGCGCAGTTCCGGCCGGCGAGCGGGATGAACCCGGCGATCACGGCGCGGTACGGGGCGAATCGGCTGCGGGTGTTGCGGCAGGTGCGGTTCTCGGAGGCAAAGGAGGACTCGATTGACCTGGTGTTGTTCCTGAACGGGATGCCGGTGGCGACGGCGGAGCTGAAGAGCGACTTTACGCAGAGCGTAGGCGACGCGGTGGACCAGTACCGGATGGATCGCGACCCGAAGCCGAAGGGGCAGGCTACGGCGGAGCCGCTGCTGAGCTTCCCTGGGGGTGCTCTGGTGCATTTTGCTGTGTCGAACAGCGAAGTGCGGATGACGACGAAGCTGGCGGGCATGGCGACGCGCTTTCTGCCCTTCAATAGGGGGAACAACGGAGCCGCAGGGAATGCGCCTTCGGCGAGCGGGCACCCGACGAGCTATCTGTGGGATGAGGTATGGGCGCGGGAGAGCTGGCTGGACATTCTGGGGCGTTACCTAGTGCTGGAGCGGGATGAGAAGAAGAAACAGCCGAAGCAGTATCTCTTTCCGCGCTATCACCAGCTTGCGGCGACGCGGAAGCTGCTGGAAGCGGTGAGGACAGAGGGCGCGGGCGGGAAGTATCTGATCCAGCACTCGGCGGGTTCAGGGAAGACGAACTCAATTGCTTGGACGGCGCATTTTCTGGCAGAACTCCATGATGCGGAGCACCGGAAGGTCTTCGACTCGGTGCTGGTGGTGAGTGACAGGAAGGTGATCGACGGACAGCTGCAGGATGCGGTCTACGCGCTGGAGCGGACCAAGGGTGTGGTCACGACGATCAAGAGCGAAGGTGGCAGCAAAAGCGGTCAGCTGGCCGAGGCTTTAGGCGGAGACAAGAAGGTCGTGGTGTGTACGATCCAGACGTTTCCGTTTGCGCTGGAGAAGGTGCGGGAACTCGCCGCAACGCAGGGCAAGCGATTTGCAGTTATTGCGGATGAGGCGCATAGCTCGCAGACGGGCGAGACAGCGGCCAAGCTGAAGCAGGTCCTGACTGCTGAGGAGTGGAAGGAGATAGAGGCGAACGGTGGCGAGGTGAGCGCAGAGGATGTGCTGACGGCACGCATGACGGGTCGGACGAAGGCGGATGCCGGCATCACGTATGTTGCGTTCACGGCGACGCCGAAGAGCAAGACGATGGAACTGTTTGGGCGCAAGCCGAAGCCAGATGAGGCAGCCGGACCGGACAACCTGCCAGAGGCGTTCCATGTGTACAGCATGCGGCAGGCGATTGAAGAGGGCTTCATTCTCGATGTGCTGCAGAACTTCACTAGCTACCGGCTGGCGTTTCGGCTGGCGCATGAGGGGAAGGAATACGACCAAGCGGAGGTGGAACGGTCTGCTGCGGTGAAGGGGATCATGCGGTGGGTGAGGCTGCACCCCTACAACATCTCGCAGAAGGTGGAGATCGTGGTGGAGCACTTCGTAGAGAACGTGCAGCCGCTCCTCCAGGGCCACGCTAAAGCCATGGTGGTTACGGGAAGCAGGCTCGAGGCCGTGCGCTGGCAGCTTGCGATACAGCGCTACATTCAGCGGCGTGGCTATGCCCTGCGGGCGCTGGTGGCGTTCTCTGGTGAAGTTCTTGATACCGAGTCGGGCACCGAGCCGCTGAGCGAGACAAGTGGGGTGTTGAACCCTACCCTGCGCGGGCGGGACATACGCGACGCGTTTGCCGAAGACGAGTTCCAAATCCTGCTAGTGGCAAACAAGTTCCAGACGGGCTTCGATCAGCCGCTGCTCTGCGGCATGTACGTTGACCGCCGGCTGGACGGGATACAGGCGGTGCAAACGCTGTCACGCCTGAATCGCTCGTATAGCGGCCCGTACGGGCAGAAGAACACGACTTATGTGTTGGACTTCGTGAATGAAGGCCCAGCGATCCTGGCGGCGTTCAAGATGTACTACGAGACGGCGACGCTGGAAGCCGTAACTGACCCGAACCTGGTTTACAACATGCGGGCCAAGCTGGACGCGACTGGTTACTACGATGAACCCGAAGTGGATAGAGTGGCCGCCGTGGAGCTCGACCCTGCGTCCAAGTCGAGCGACCTCCAGAGGGCGGTCTATCCAGTAGCTGACCGTCTGACAAAACAGTTCAGGGCAGCCCACCAACGATGGAAGGCTGCGAAAGCCAACCACGACGATGCGCTGGCAGATGAGGCACATGGGGAGAAGGAAGCACTTCTACTGTTCAGGCAGGACCTTTCGAGCTTCGGACACGCTTACACGTTCCTCTCGCAGATCTTCGACTACGGCAATACCGCGCTTGAGAAACGATCACTGTTCTACAAACGCCTGCTACCGTCACTTGAGTTCGAACGTGAGCGAGAGGGCGTGGACCTTTCGCAGGTAGTGTTGACGCACCACGCTCTGCGGAACAAAGGTAAACAGGCCTTGTCACTGAGCGAGGGAGACGCGCAGCTGCTTCAGCCGATGAGCGAAGCTGGATCTGGATCGGTGCAAGAGAAGGAGAAGGCTCTCCTGGCCGCGATCCTCGCTGGAGTGAACGATCTTTTCGGCTCCGACACGACGGAAGGCGACCGCCTCATCTATGTCAACAACGTGCTGAAGGGCAAACTGCTGGAGTCTGAGGAACTGATGCAACAGGCAGCAAACAACACAAAGCAGCAGTTCGCGAATTCTCCCGACCTGGACGGTTCCATTCTGGACGCCATCATGGACGCCCGCGCTGCGAATCAGTCAATGACAATGCAAGCGCTCGCGTCAGAGCATGTGCGGGCTGGATTGAAAGAGATACTGCTTGGACCGGGAAATCTTCATGAGCTGCTTGTAGCCAAAGCAGAACTGCGCACGCTTGGCCAGTGACGGCAGCTATGGATCCATTACATCGACCCTAGGCAGGCGCTACGGGTGTATCTAGCCTCCCGGAGCGTGCCTCGCTAATTACGGTAGGCTGCTTTCGCTCATCATGAAGCTGCGCTTCACGCTGGTGATGCGCGCTCTGACCAGGCAGTACCGTAATGTCAGAAGAACTATTCAGCCCAGCCAGCACAGTCCTAAGCGCCACAAGTGCGCGTCAAGGTAGGAGAGCTTGGTAGCACGGTGCTTGAACGCAAGCTCAACACTTGTTCAACCACAAGATCAGATCAGAGCAGACTAGATGAGACGAGTTCAACCATCCTTACTTTCTCTCCCTGAGATGAGCATATGGCTGTATGAAATGTCTGACATAAAGCAGGTAATGTGAGCAAAAGCTCTCGCTGTAGAACGTTTCGATTTGGATCAGGAACTCCCAAATATTTCATTGCATGCCACTTGCACTCATGAAGTATCCTGCAGGCCATCTCTGCCGGAACTTCCGCCCACGTGTCAGCAGAAGGCGGAAGTCCTACACCCTCCGCCTCCTGTTCTGCCCCTTCCGGGTTATGGCGAACTGCTCTCCGCAGAGCTATACCATACCCATGCTTGCTTTCCTATGTTGGTTGTTCCTGACGCTCTCCCTCTAGTTCCGTTGGGCGTCAGGAGATCGGAAAAGTGTACAAGTGGTTGTGGCGTATGTACACGCTTCGATCCGCGCTCCCCTGCGCGGCAGCTGGAAGGGTAATCCATCCATCTGGAGAAGCAATGCAGAAGAATGTTGCAACGTCAGCCTGCACTCTGCAGGATGATCCTGCCCGTCAGGATCGCTTTATGCTTGCGGCCTTGGCACTTGCAGATAACGGCTTTAGCGTCTTTCCCATGCACCGCCCTCTTGGCCCTGATGCGGGGTGCTCCTGCAATAAGCCGTCGTGTTCTGCAATCGGTAAGCACCCAGTGATTCGTGGCGGCTTCAATGCCTCCTCGCTCGACCCGAAGAAGATCAGGGCGTGGTGGGGAAAACACCCCCAGGCAAACATTGGGATCGCGACTGGTCGCGTCAGCAACTTGCTAGTAATCGACGTTGATTTTGGTAATGGTGGCGACGCCTCCTTTGACGCGTTGCTTGAAAATGCCGGTCAACTGTGGCCCGAGACTCTTTCCGCAACCACCGGGAACGGTGTCCATTACTACTTCCGCTTGCCGGATGCAGAGGTTCAGTCCAGCGCTGGTCTACTCGGACGAGGCATTGATGTGCGGGCAGAGCGGGGTTGCGTAGTAGCTCCGCCTTCTCTGCACCGATGCGGTCGCAGCTATGCCTTCGTAGAGGCAGGGCAGCCAATTCTACGAGCACCGGATTGGCTTATGTCTCGGATCCAAGGTTCATCACCTTGCGATCTCGCACTCACTCATGGAGCAGCACATGTCCCACTCGGCTCGCGCAATGACGAATTGACTCGGTACGCAGGGAAACTCCGAGCGACGGGACATGATTGGGAGCGAATCTATGAGTTGCTTCTGGATCACAATGATGTGAACTGCTCACCTCCCTTGGCTCACTCCGAAGTGCTCGCGATCTCACGCAGCGTCGCGAAGTACCCGAAGGGCGATGTCTCGATACCCGAACGCCAAGTCGGGCGGGGTGCAGAGAACCCGCTCTGGTGGTTCAAGCTGAGCACACGACACTGGAACGCAAGCACGGAGGTGGCTCTGATGAGCGCCGAAGAGCTTGGCTGGTACATGCGCTTGAAGGTACGTGCCTTTTCCAACAACGGGATGTTGCCTGCAGATATCCAGAGCCTCTCAAGGCTCGCTGGTGCTGCTACGAGGGAGCAGTTCGAGACTAGTGTCGGGCTTGTCCTAGCTGAGTTTGAGCAGCGAACCGTGGGCGGCATGTCAGTGCTGGTGCATCCAGGACTGGAAGCGGAGATCGCGGAGAAGGTAGCTCAGTACGACAAGAACAAGTACGCAGGAATGATGAGTCAGTTGAAACGAGCTGAGAGCAGAGGTGGCGGCTCAAGCTAGCTGTAAGGGTGCTCCGTCTCGGGCTGTTCTCTGACCAGCCCACGACGTCCCGCATAACTGCTTTTGGAGAACCCATGACCATCATTGATGCGAAGCAGAAAGCACCCCAGCGTCGGGCGGAACGCACTGTCGCCCCAGCCCCTCACCACGACATCCTCGTGGTTGAGGGAAGTGAACGTTTGGTGGCTGCCGAGGACCAGGCCTTAGAACCACTGATTGATAGCGTGCGGGCAGCCAGCTTCCTTGGTGGCCTGCATCCCAAGACTGTTCTGAAGAAGGCGCGATCCGGCGAACTGCCGTCCTACCGCGTCTTTAACCGGAGGTTCTTCCGTGAATCTGAGCTGGACGACTGGCTCAAGTTCGGTTCAAATATTGCAAGCCAATCCGCTCGCTCGGAGTAAGCATGATCTTCAAGCGAGACACGTACCAGAACGGAAGTTTGTACAAGGAGAAGCGAAAGGCAGGAGAGGTGTGGTGCTTCCGGTGGCGAGAGATCGACGCTCAGGGCAACACGATTCACAGGAAGAACACCCTCGGGACACTGAAAGAACTACCTACCCGTGCGGCGGCGAATAAAGCCGCTGCCTCCCTTCGCGTAGATGTCAACAGAGGAGCATCACGGGCACGGACGTCGATGACCGTAGATGATCTCGTAGCCCACTATCTGCTGAGAGAGCTTCCCGCCGGGGAAAATGCTGGCGGTCCCGTGCCGAAGGCACACTCGACGACGGTGGCGTACCGGAGATACCTCACGAAATGGATTTTGCCTCGTTGGGGCGTCTCACCGATCGACTCTCTGGCGCCAATACGCGTTGAGGAGTGGCTGGGGTCGCTGCCTCTCGCGAACGGTTCCAGGGTCAAGATCCGCAACATTATGAGTGCTGTCTTCAACCATGCGATTCGGCATGGATTTCTCCCACGCGAGGAGGCTGCTAACCCGATGAAATATGTTCGGCAGAGCGCCTCATCTGACACCCTCCATACGGTGTTGTCTTCCAGTCAGGTCGGCGCCTTGCTGGCCGAACTGAAGGAGCACGTTCGTGTGATGGTCTTGCTCGACGCGTTCACCGGACTACGCCGAAGCGAGTTGCTGGCTCTGCGCTGGGGACATAGACTTCCAGCAAGAGTGCATCCACGTTCGGCGCGCCATAGTAGAGGGCACGCTTGGAAGAACAAAGACGGTTGAGTCGCGCAAGCCGGTTGCCATGCACGGTCAGCTTGCGGCTGCTCTGCGGACCTACAGAGTAGGTGCTCCGTACAGTCGCCCTGATGATTGGGTCTTCGCGAGCTTACGCATGAATGGGACGAAGCCGCTCACTCCCGGTGCGCTGCTAAAGGGCCACATTCAGCCAGCAGCGCGCCGTGCTGGCATCGTTGGCTCTGTGGGGTTCCACACCTTCAGGCGCACCTTCGCGTCGCTCCTGGTAGCAAATGGGGAAGACATCAAGGTGATGCAGGAGTCCATGCGACACGCCAGCAGCCGGATGACCCTTGACACTTACGCCCAATCCAACCTCCAGCGGAAGCAAGCTGCACAGGGTCGATTAATCAACCAAATCACTCCCGCGATAGCTGAGACCGGGCTCAGCAACGCAATGGCGCAGTCGGACCATCCCGTAGGGGCTGTTCCTATCTGTTCCCAGCACCTGATCACTGGCTGTCGCTAAGTTGTTGATAAGAGTGGTGGCCAGAGACGGGATCGAACCGCCGACGCCGGCCTTTTCAGGGCCGCGCTCTACCACTGAGCTATCTGGCCTTGGCAGTGAACCTCGGAACGGGATCTGCCAAGCTCTTCCCGAACGTACACCTGAAACACCGTACCTTGGCCTCCCTGTTCAGGAAGCCAGACCAGCAGCTCAAACGTAGGTCGAGTATAGCAACGAGGAATGGGTGTCGCCAACTCGAAGCTGTCGGCGGCCGTTGGCCGAGCAGGAGGCGGGACCGGACGGGCAGGTGGTGTGGGCGATGTGCGGGGCCGGCGCGGGTGAGGCGCTATGCTCGGGAGAACTCTTTGTACAGGGACCCTTGCATGTTTGCTTACTCTTCGCGTGTGGCGTTGGTGGCCGTGGTTGCTGGTGTGGTGGCGTGTGCGGCTTCAGGATGGGGCGAGGGGCGACGGCCCGTGGCAGCGGGCCCCACCGCGCCCTCAACACCAGCTACGGCGGCGGAGCGCCGGGTCGCACAGCGGATGAGTGAAGCTGCCGCCCAGCCGCCGCAGCTGCGGGCCTTGCTGGAGCGAATGCCGAAGGGGGCGGACCTGCACATGCACCTTTCAGGCGCGGTCTATGCCGAGACGCTGCTGGGGGATGCGCGGGAAGACGGACTGTGTGTGGACAAGGCGAGCCGCAAGCTAGTCGTGAGCGCGGGATCAGGCTGCGTGGCGCCGACGGTCTCTGTCGCGGAGGCGTGGTCGGATGAGGCGCTTTACGACGCGCTGATCGATGCCTTTTCGATGCGCACCTTTGTTCCCGTCTCCGGCACAAGTGGCCATGACCACTTCTTTGCGACGTTTGACCGGTACGATCCGACGCACTCGGCCGGAAAGCGGCATGGCGGCGAGTGGCTGGACGAGGTGGCGACGCGGGCGGCGGCGCAGAACGAGCAGTACCTCGAGATCATGCACACGCCGGATCTCCGTGGCGTATTTGCCGCGGCACAACAGATCCAATGGCCGCAGGCCCCCGTGGTGCAGGGAGCGTACGGGCAGGACGTGACGGGCACCGGCGACGAGCAGATGACGGCGCTACGCAGGCAGCTGCTGGGGGATGCGGACTTCCAGAAGACCGTGGAGCAGGACCGTGCGGAGTTTGCCACCATGCTCGCGGCACGGCAGCAGCGAGAGCACTGTGGTGCCGCGGAAAGCAGCGCGGGCTGCGGGGTGGAGATCCACTTTCTCTTCCAGGTGCTGCGCGCGCTGCCGACCACGCAGGTGTTTGTGCAGACGCTGCTGGCCTTTGAGGTGGCGGAGCAGGAGCGCGCGCGCGGGGCGGCGGCGACAGTCGTGGGGCTGAACTTCGTGCAGCCGGAGGACTGGCGCATGTCGATGGCGGAGTACACGCGGCAGATGCGCATGATCGGGTACCTGCACGGGCTGTACCCGCAGGTCCACATCAGCCTGCATGCGGGGGAGCTGGGCGAGGGAATGGTGCGGCCGGAGGGATTGCGCTTCCACATACGGCAGGCAGTGGAGGTGGCGCATGCGGAGCGGATCGGGCACGGGGTGGATGTGATGTTTGAGGACAACGCGGACGGCCTGCTGCGCGAGATGGCGGAGCGGCACGTGCTCGAGGAGGTGAACCTGACCTCGAATGACGTGATTCTCAATGTGAAGGGAACGAACCATCCGCTGGCGGAGTACATGGCGGCGGGAGTGCCGGTGGCGCTGGCGACCGATGACGAAGGGGTGAGCCGGATCGACCTGACGCATGAGTACCAGCGCGCCGTGATGGAGCAGCATGTCGGCTACCGGGAGCTGAAGGAGATGGCGCGGGCTTCGCTGGAGCACAGCTTTCTGCCAGGGCGCAGTTTATGGCGGACGATGGATGACTTTGGGCGGATGGTGCCGGAGTGCGGCGGCCAGACGACGGCGACGCCGGCCGGGGCGTGTGGGCAGCTTTTGGCGAGCAGTCCGCGGGCGCGGCAGGAGTGGGAGCTGGAACGGCGACTGGTGGCGTTTGAGGCGTCTGTGCGGTAGTCGAGGTGGTGCCCCAGCCCGGCCCGGGGCCGAGTACGCCTGCGGCTCGCCCTGGCGATAGTGGCTGTGGGATTACGGATGACTGGAGGGCTCAAGGAGCCCGGAACTCCGCACGGCGCAGGGGCGGATGCATCCTCAGGGCTGGAGCGGGGCGGGGGCGAGACGGCGCCGGACGCGGCGACGGACGAGTTCGGTGGCAAGGCCGAAGAGGGCGTGGGTGAAGAACTCGCTGAGGTGTTCACGCAGGGGCTGCTGCGGCGCCGGAACGTCCAGACCGAGGGCGGGAACGGCGCTCTCGTGCGTGAAGAGCTGGAGCACGAGGCCGAAGACGACGCCGGAGCCGGCGGTGACTAGCGGGACCGCTTCAGCGACGCCGCCATAGATGCCGCCGACGACGGCACCAAAGGTGAAATGGATGGCCTGAATGGCGACCTGCCCTTCGGTGTGGCTGAGCGGCCGACCGGCGATGCGTTCGGCAAGGAGCAGGGGCGGGGGAACCTGGCCGAGGGTACGGGGCGGATAGATCACCTCTCCGACGATCTTGGCGACGGAGCCGGCAAGCCCGCCGAGGAGGCCGGCAAGAATTCCGGCGAGGAGCATACGGGAGGAGACACGGCGGACGAGGGGCATGGGACGGTTTTCTCCTGGGTGGCAGATGCTGGGCAGGGGAGGGCTGTTGTCAGTAGATACCGGGAGGGTGCTGCAGGATACCGCGCGCGTGGTGAGGTGGAAAGAGACGGCTGCTGTGTTGCTGGGCGGCGACGCGGCAGCTCACCAGAGCGGGCGGGATGCCGATGTGGGGTGAATTGCGCAAACGATTGCGACTGGTACGGGTGAATTTATCGAGATGTGAAGGGTGTGGAGGATGATCTCTCGGTTGAATAGAGGCATCGGGGCGGGGATGTGGGGTGAGAGTGGGCGCGCGTCGATACCCCGTGAGGGGGAGCAATGTGCCCCGATTTGCGCTTGGCATGCTCGACCTGCCCCCGTAGGCTCCAGTAGTCTTGAACCTCGCCCCAAGCGCTCGCACGCTGAGTGACGAAAGGAATATTGATCGATGAACCTACCGCAGCAGACTGCTTGTCCTGACCTTTCCCAGCGCACCGTTGCCTATTTTTCCATGGAGATCGCGTTGTCTCCCGCGTTGCCGACGTATTCGGGCGGTCTGGGAGTTCTGGCCGGCGACACACTGCGGTCGGCGGCGGACACCGCGGCACCGATGGTGGCAGTCTCGCTGGCGCATCGGCGGGGGTACTTCCGCCAGCACCTGGATGCGGCGGGACAGCAGACGGAGACCGACGTGCCGTGGTCGCCGGAGACGATGCTGCCGAGTGCCGAGCACACGGTCAACATCTACATGAACGAGCGGAACGTGGAGGTGCGGGCGTGGCGCTTTGACGTGACCGGTGTAACGGGGCACGTGATCCCCGTGTTTTTGTTGGACACGGACCTGCCTGGTAACCACGAGTGGGATCGGCACCTGACGGACTACCTGTATGGCGGCGACACGTTCTACCGGCTGTGCCAGGAGACGATCCTTGGGCTGGGCGGGGTGCACCTGCTGCATGCGATGGGGTGCTGGCCGGAGGTGCACCACATGAACGAAGGGCACGCGGCATTGCTCTCGATCGGCCTGCTGGAGCAGCGGCTGGGCAACCTTGACGGGCGCCCGGTAACGACGGCGACGGAGGCAGACTTTGACGCGGTAAAGCAGGTGAGCGTGTTTACGACGCACACGCCGGTGCCGGCGGGGCACGACCAGTTTGGCATGGACCAGGTACGCCAGGTGCTGGGGCACGAGCGTACGTCGACCATCGAGCGAGCGGGCGCGCTGCACAATGGCGCGTTGAACATGACCTACCTCGCGCTGCGGTTCTCGCGCTATGTGAACGGCGTGGCGATGCAGCATGGCAAGGTGTCGCAACAGATGTTCCCGGACTACGCCGTGCATGCGGTGACCAATGGCGTGCATGCGGCGACGTGGCTGTCCAAGCCTTTCGCGCAGCTGCTGGACCATGAGATCCCATCGTGGCGGACGGATAATCAGTATCTGCGGTCGGTCTATGGGATTGCGCCGAAGCAGATCGCGGAGACACATGCCGTTGGCAAGACGCAGCTGCTCGACGAGGTGACGCGGCGGACGGGCGAGACGTTTGACCCGGAGGTGCTGACGCTGGGGTTTGCACGGCGCGTGGCGACTTATAAGCGGGCGAGCCTGCTGTTTACCGATCCGGCTCGGCTAACGGCGATTGCGGAGAAGATGGGCGGCCTGCAGATCCTGTTTGCGGGCAAGGCGCATCCGGCGGACCAGGGTGGCAAGGCGTTGATCCGCGATGTGTTTGCGGCTGCGGCGCACCTGAACTCGGACAAGCTGAAGATTGTGTATCTCGAGAACTATGACTGGGGGCTGGGGGCCCAGCTGACCCAGGGTGTGGATGTGTGGGTGAACACGCCGCTGCGGCCGTACGAGGCATCCGGGACGTCGGGGATGAAGGCGGCGCTGAACGGGGTGCCCAGCCTGTCGACGCTGGATGGCTGGTGGATCGAGGGCTGCGCCGAGGGCGTGACGGGGTGGGCGATTGAAGACCGGGAGACGGCGGAAGAAGAGGCGGCGAGCCTTTACGACAAGCTGGAGCACGGGATTGCGCCGCTTTATGCGGACAAGACGGCCTGGGCACGGATGCAGCAGCACTGCATTGCGATGAACGGGAGCTTCTTCAACACGCACCGGATGCTGGCGCAGTACATCGACAATGCGTACCTGCCACCGGCAGAGGTTGGCGAGGTATCGGAGCTGGTGGAGTTTTCGCGGCAGGCGGAGCTGCCCACTGCAGCCTCGGTGCCGGTGAAGTAGGGCTGGGAGGGTACCCCCCTCCCCCCTATAATCCTGCGCAAAATCTTCAAAGCAGAGAACTTAGGTGATGGTTGAACGACATGTGAAGCCCCCGCTGCCGGTGTGATCCGGGGCGGGGGCTTTCTGTCTGCCGAGGTGCTACGCGGGGAGAATACCGTATTTGGTGGAGAGAAAGTGCCGCACGCGCGGGGGGCAGGCGGTGGCGAGCTCCTGCCAAGTGAGCAGCTGGAGGCGGGAGCGAAGGGTGAAAGAGCGAACGGCGCGGAGGACGCTGAACCAGGCCTCGGCCAGATCGGGGCGGCGGGCGTCGCAGAGGACGGCGAAGCGGCAGGAGCCAGCGTGGGCGGCGAGGACGCCGCGGAGGAGCTGGTAGGAGAGGAAGGCGCCGGTGGCGGGATGGCGAGGGAGGTCGTCGGGGTCGAAGACGTCGTCGAGGTCGCGATAGCGGAGGACAAGGCGGGCGGGGGCCTGCTGGAAGCTGGTTTCGGTGAGCTTGGCTTCGAGGAGCAGATCGGCGAGCTGGCAGTCAATCTCCGTGCGGTCGGGGTGAGCGGCGGGGGCGTTGCGATTCTTGAGCTGGGCGGGGGAGGGGTGGAGCGGGACACCGATAGGGACGCCGAAGGCTGGCGTGGCAGGGGCGGCAAGGCCGAGGAGGTGCTGGACGGCGGGGCGGGCGAGAAGGCCGGGGTAGCAGAGGATGTTCATGAGCAGGGCGTCGGAGCTGTTGGCGCAGTCAAGCTCGCGGCGGGTGTGGGTAGGGAGATCGTCGGCAAGGAAGCGGCGGCCGGGGATGCGGCGCGAGCCGGTGTAGGGCTTGGTGAGGCGGGCGGACCAGGCTGGGTTCGCCTGGATGCGGCGGAAGCTCGCGTCGAGGAAGTTGCCGTGGCTGTCCGAGGCGCGATCCGGGGTATAGAGGACGGAGGGGGTGGTGCCTGAGGTGTGCTCGTGGGGGTGGCCGGCGGCACGGGCGAGATTGCGGGCGGAGAGCTCGCGGCGGAGGTTGGCGGGGGTGAGCACGGCGTTGAGTGTAGGCGAACAAAAGGGGAACAGGCAAGCTATTGCGGTATAGGTCTTTCGCTTTGCGCCGGGCGGCGCTGATGAAGACGACGAGGGGTCCAGGGCGAGGAGACAAGGGAGACAGGAGAGGGTGTGGGGCCCCCGGGGCGGGGGCGCGTCGGCTTCTGCGCGGAAGCACAACAGCGATGATGGATCTCCCATCCAATAAAGAGGCACGAGCGAACGACAAGCAATGTGACGTTCGGGTGTGGGTACGTGGGAACCCCGTTTTGAAAGCCAACGCGTCCTGCGATGCCGACCAGGGAGTACGGGCCTGGCAGTGGCGTGGCGTGACGGGACGACAGCATGTATGAGCAAAGAGGAATGTTATGGCGATTGCATCAGCAAATGATCTTTTCCTGAATGAACTGAAGGATATTTACTCGGCTGAGAAGCAGGCCGTTCGGGCTTACCCGCGACTTGTGAAGGCGGTGACGTCCGAGCAGCTGAAGGCGGCGCTGCAGGAGCATCTGGAACAGACCAAGCAGCAGATCGAGCGGCTGGATCGTGCGTTTGAGATGTTGGAGAAGCGCGCAGGCGGCAAGACCTGCGAGGGCATGAAGGGACTGCTGGAAGAGGCCGCGGAGGACGTGGAAGAGATTGAGCGCGGATCGATTCTGGATGCGGCTTTGATCGGCGGTCTGCAGCGGGTAGAGCACTACGAGATTGCCGCTTATGGGACGGTGATTGCGCTTGCCGAGGCAGTGGGCCAGACCGAGATCCAGCAGCTGCTGCAGCAGACGCTGGAAGAGGAGAAGACGACGGACCAGAAGCTGACCGAGGTCGCCAAAGGCGTGAATACCGAGGCGATCAACGACGCCGAGGAAGAGGACGACGAGGAGGATGCGAAGCCGGCAGCGAAGAAGGGGGCAAGCAAGTCTTCCGCAAAGAAGTAACGGACGAGCGTCCAGCAGGACGGAACGGGAACGGCGCACACCTTAGGTGTGCGCCGTTGCTGTCAGTGGAGCGGCGTTGGGATCAGTCGCCGGCGACGGGTTGGGCAGCGTGGTGGGGGACGGCGTCCGGGACGTGACGGCGGTTGGCGAAGCGGCCGCGGAGGCGATCGAAGAAGAGATAGACGACGGGTGTGGTGAAGAGGGTGAGGCACTGCGAGACGATGAGGCCGCCCACGATGGTGATGCCGAGGGGGCGACGGAGCTCGGAGCCGGTGCCGTGGCCGAGGGCGAGCGGGAGACCGCCGAGGAGGGCGGCCATGGTGGTCATCATGATGGGGCGGAAGCGAAGCAGGCAGGCCTCGTAGATGGCGTCCTGCGGATCCTTGCCGCCCTGGCGTTCGGCGGCGAGCGCGAAGTCGATCATCATGATGGCGTTTTTCTTCACGATGCCGATGAGCAGGATGATGCCGATCATGGCGATGACGGAGAGATCGGTCTTGGTGATGAGGAGGGCGATGAGGGCGCCGACGCCGGCGGAGGGGAGGGTGGAGAGGATCGTGAGGGGGTGGATGAAGCTCTCGTAGAGCATGCCGAGGACAAGGTAAACGGCGAAGAGGGCGAGGGCGATAAGGAAGGGTTCGGAGGAGAGGGAGTCCTTGAAGGCTTGGGCGGAGCCCTGGAAGCCGCCATGGATGGTGGAGGGCATGCCGATCTGAATGCGGGCCTGTTCGATGGCGGCGGTGGCGTCAGAGAGGGCGACGCCGGGCGTGAGATTGAACGAGAGGGTGGTGGCGGGGGACTGGGACTGGTGGTTGACGGAGAGCGGGATGCGCTGCGAGACGACCTTGGTGACGGCGGTGAGGGGGACCATGGCGCCGGTGGTGGATTTGACGTAGATGTTCTTGAGCGCGTCGAGATTGCGCTGGTACTGCTGATCCACTTCCATGACGACGTGGTACTGGTTGAGTGGCATGTAGGTGGTGGAGACCTGGGCCTGGCCGAAGGCGTCGGAGAGGGTGTTATCGATGGTGAGCGGAGAGACGCCGAGGCGGGAGGCGGTGTCGCGATCGATGACGACCTGGGCACGGAGACCGGAGTTCATCTGATCGCTGGCAACGTCCTTGATCTCCGGGAGCTTGTCCATGGCGTCTTTAAGCTTGGGGCCCCACTCGTCGAGATCGGATAGGTTGTCGGAGGTGAGCGAGTAGACGTACTCGGTGGGGGTATTGCGGCCGCCGATGTGGAGGTCCTGGAAGCTCATGAGATAGAGCAGGACGCCGGGCATGTTGGAGGTTTTTCCGCGGAGGCGCTTGATGATGGCGTCTGCGGTGTCGCCGTTTTTCTCGCGGGCGGCGTCATCCTTGAGGGCCATGAACATGAAGCCGGAGTTAACGGAGCCGCGACCGCCGGCGAAGGCCATGACGTTCTCGATGCCGGGGTCCTGGTGAGCGATGTTGGCCAGCTCGAGGACCTTGGGCTTCAGGGCTTCAAAGGAGACGTCCTGTTGGCCCTGAATCTGCCCGCCGATGCGGCCGGTGTCCTGTTCGGGGAAGAAGCCCTTGGGGACAAGGATGAAGAGGTAGATGTTGAGAACAAAGGTGAGGACGGTGATGAGCAGGGTGATGCGCTGGTGCTCGAGCACCCAGCAGAGACCGCGCTCGTACTCACAGGAGAGACGGGCGAGGACGCGCTCGCCGAAGCGGTAGAGGGCGCCGTGCTCGCGGGCGTTGTGAGCCTCAAGGAACTTGGCGGAGAGCATGGGGGTGGTGGTGAGGGAGACGACGAGCGAGACGGCGATGGCGACCGAAAGGGTGACGGCGAACTCGCGGAAGAGGCGGCCGACGATGCCACCCATGAGCAGGATGGGGATGAAGACGGCGATGAGCGAGACGCTCATGGAGAGGACGGTGAAGCCGATCTCTTTGGAGCCGACCATGGCGGCGTCGAAGGGAGAGAGGCCGTCTTCGAGGTGACGGGAGATGTTTTCGATGACGACGATGGCGTCGTCGACAACAAAGCCGGTGGAGATGGTGAGGGCCATCAGGCTGAGGTTATCCAGCGTGTAGCCGAGCATGTACATGACGCCGAAGGTGCCAAGGAGGGAGAGCGGCACAGAGACGGAGGGGATGAGGGTGGCACGGGTTTCGCGGAGAAAGGCGAAGACGACCAGGATGACGAGAAGGATGGAGATGATGAGGGTGCGGGTGACGTCTTTGACGGAGGCGCGGATGGTGGTGGTGCGGTCGAGCGCGACGTGGAGCTGGATGGAGGGGGGGATGGAGGCTTCGAGGGCGGGGAGAAGCTCCATGATGTTGTCCACGGTCTGAATGACGTTGGCCGTAGGGGATTTGAAGACGATGACCAGGATGGCGGGCTTGCCGTTGTAGGTGCCGAGGGTGTGAATGTCTTCGACGTCGTCGACGACCCTGGCGACATCGCGGAGGCGAACGATGCCGTGCTCGGCGTCGGGTGCTCCGGTGGCGGAGCCGGTGGTGGTTGTAGCGGCGTTGCGAGCGGCGGAGGCGCCGGTAGAGGTGTTGTTGGCGGTGGGGCCGGAGGCGGCGGAGGTGGTGGAGGCGCTGGCATTGGCCGTGGAGCTGGTGGGGGTGGAGGAGATGGCCGAGGCTTCGGAGGCGGGGAGGCCGGAGCTGGCGACGGCATTGGAGACGGGGCCGCGGTCCGTGGCGATGATGAGGGGAGCGTAGGCGGCGGCGCCGAAGAGCTGGTCGGAGGCACCGATGCTCCAGCGTTGGTTGTTGTTCTGGAAGTAGCCCTTGGGCTGATTGACGTTGACGCTGCCGATGGCGGCACGAAGGGCTTCAAGGCCGATGCCAGTATTGGCGAGCTGCATGGGGTTGGCTTCGATGCGGACGGCGGGCTTGGCGGAGCCGCCGCAGAAGGTCTGCCCGACACCCTGGATCTGCGCGATCTTTTGCGCCAGGACGGAGTCGCAGGCGTCGTAGATCTGCGGCACCTTAAGGGTGTCGGAGGTGAGGGCAAGGATGAGGATGGGGGAGTCGGCAGGGTTGATCTTGCGGTAGGTGGGATTGTTGGGGAGGTTGGCCGGGAGCTGGGAGCGGGCGGCGTTGATGGCGGCCTGAACGTCGCGGGCGGCGCCGTCGACAGACTTGCTGAGGTCGAACTGGAGCGTGACGGAGGTGCTGCCGGCGGAGGAGGAGGAGGTCATCTCGTTGACGCCGGCGATCTTGGCGAACTGGCGTTCAAGCGGGGTGGCGATGGCGGAGGCCATGGTTTCGGGATCGGCACCTGGGAAGGAGGCGCCGACGGAGATGACGGGGTACTCAACCTCGGGCAGGCTGGCGACGGGGAGGAGCTTGTACGCGACAGCGCCGGCGAGCAGGATGGCGACGGAGAGCAGAAATGTGGCGACGGGCCGCTTGATGAAGGGGGCGGAGAAGTGGACGCCGACGTCGTTGACCTTGCTGGCGACGTCCTTTTGGGCGGTCGCCATCTTGTGGTCCTGATGGGTGTAGCTGCTGCGGTCGGATTTGCCCTGCTGGTTGTTGCTCGGCTGGATGTCCATTAATCGGCGCCTACGGTCATGTGCTCGTGTTCGCGGAACTCGGCGTCAGCCTCGGCAGTGTGGAGGTACCTGCGGCCGATGCGATCGAAGAAGAGATAGACGACGGGTGTGGTGAACAGGGTGAGAATCTGGGAGACGATAAGGCCGCCGACGATGGCGACGCCGAGGGGTCGGCGGAGCTCCGAGCCGGTGCCGGAGCCGAGGGCAAGGGGAACACCACCGAGCAGGGCGGCCATGGTGGTCATCATGATGGGGCGGAAGCGGAGAAGGCAGGCCTGGTAGATGGCCTCTTCGGGTTCCATGCCGTGATCGCGCTCGGCTTCCAGCGCGAAGTCGATCATCATGATGGCGTTCTTCTTGACGATGCCGATAAGCAGGATGATGCCGATGAGGGCGATGACCGAGAGATCGATATGGAAGACGAGCAGCGCGAGGATGGCACCGACGCCGGCGGAGGGGAGGGTGGAGAGGATGGTGATGGGGTGGATGTAGCTCTCGTAAAGGACGCCGAGGACGATGTAGACGACGATGAGAGCGGCGAGGATGAGGATGGGCTCGTTCTGGAGCGAGGCCTCAAAGGACTTGGCGGTGCCCTCAAAGCTGCCATTCACGCTGGCCGGCATGTGTAACTGCTTTTGTGCCTTGGTGACGGCGTCGACAGCGTCGCCGATGCTTTTGCCGGGAGCGAGGTTGAAGGAGACGGTGACCACGGGGAACTGGCCCTGGTGGTTGATGACGAGCGAGCTGGGCCGCTGCTCGAAGTGGGTGAAGGTGGAGAGCGGGACCTGAGTGCCGTTGGAGCTGCGGACGTAGATGTTGTTGAGGGCGGAGGGATCGCGCTGGAACTTGGGCTCGACCTCGAGGACGACGTGGTACTGGTTGAGCTGGGTGAACATGGTGGACACCTGACGCTGCGCGAAGGCGTCGTCCAGAGTGTCGTCTATGTTCTGGGGGGTGATGCCGAGGCGCGAGGCTGTGTCGCGGTCGATGACGAGGTTGTACTCGAGACCTTCGGTCTGAGCGTCGGTGGCGACGTCGGACAGGATGGGGATGGTGCGGAGCTTGTCGACGAGGCGGCCGGACCAGAGGGCAAGCTCTTCGGCGTTGGCATCCTCGATGGAGTACTGGTATTGGGTGCGGGAGATGCGGTCGTCGACGGTGAGGTCCTGCAGGGGCTGCAGGTAGCACTGGATGCCGGTGATCTGTGCCAGGCGTGGTTGCAGATCGCGGATGATGTCAGTGGCGGACTTGGAGCGAGACTCGCGGTCTTTCAGGTTGATCTGGATGCGGCCGGAGTTGAGGGTGGTGTTGGTGCCGTCGATGCCGATAAAGGAGGAGACGCTTTCGACGTTGGGGTCGTCGAGGATGGAGCGGGCGAGGGCCTGCTGGCGGGTGGCCATGGCGGCGAAGGAGATGGTCTGGGGGCCTTCCGTGATGCCGAGGAGGACGCCGGTGTCCTGGACGGGGAAGAAGCCCTTGGGGACGATGATGTAGAGGAAGACGGTGAGGATAAAGGTGGCGAGGGTGACCAGGAGGGTGAGGACCTGGTGGCGCAGGACGAAGCGGACGCCGGTGGCGTAGCGGGCGATGACGTATTCGAAGAAGCGCTCGGAGACCTTGTAGAAGCGGCTTTGCTGCTCGGGCGGGGTGTGCTTGAGGAGCTTGGCCGCCATCATGGGGGTGAGGGTGAGCGAGACAAAGGCGGAGACGAGGATGGTGACGGAGAGGGTGACGGCGAACTCGCGGAAGAGGCGACCGACGATATCACCCATGAACAGGAGGGGGATAAGAACGGCGATGAGCGAGACGGTGAGCGAGAGGATGGTGAAGCCGATCTGCTCGGAGCCTTTGAGGGCGGCAGTAAGGGCGTCGTCACCTTCCTCGAGATAGCGGCTAATGTTTTCGATCATGACGATGGCGTCATCGACGACGAAGCCGGTGGAGATGGTGAGGGCCATCAGGCTGAGGTTATTGAGCGAATAGCCGAGCAGGTACATGACGCCAAAGGTGCCCACGATGGAGAGGGGCACGGCGATGGAGGGGATGATGGTGGCGGCGACAGAGCGGAGAAAGAGGAAGATGACAAGGACGACGAGGCCGATGGTGAGGACGAGCTCGAACTGGACGTCTTTGACGGAGGCGCGGATGGTGCCGGTGCGGTCTGTAAGGACCTGGAGGGTGACGGTGGCGGGGAGGGTGTTGCGGAGCTGGGGAAGGAGTTTCTGGACTTCGTCGACGACACCAATGATGTTGGCGCCGGGCTGCCGCTGAATGTTGACGATGACGGCGGGATGGAGCGAGGCGTCGCGCGCGGGGGCGTCGTCGGTTGCGGGCTGGGCGGCGAAGCCCATCCAGGCTGCCTGGTAGAGGTTTTCGGCGGAGTCGACGGCATTGGCTACGTCGGACAGGCGCACGGGGTTGCCGTTGCGGTAGGCGATGATGACGTTCTTGTAGCCGTCGGAGGAGAGGAGCTGGTCGTTGGCGCCGATGGTAAAGGCCTGGCGGGAGCCGTTGAGCGAGCCTTTGGCCTGGTCAACGTTGGAGGTGCCGAGGGCTGTGCGGACGTCTTCAAGGCCGATGCCGTAGTTGGAGAGGGCGGTGGGATTGGCCTGGATGCGGACGGCGGGTTTTTGGCCGCCGTTGATGGAGACGAGGCCGACTCCCGAGAGCTGGGAGATTTTTTGGGCGAGCAGCGTATCGGCGAGATCCTCGACCTTGGAGAGCGGGAGGACGTCGGAGGTGAGGGCGAGGGTGAGGATGGGGGCGTCGGCGGGGTTGACCTTGCTGTAGACCGGCGGGTTGGGCAGGTCTTTGGGGAGGTAGGAGTTGGCGGCGTTGATGGCGGCCTGGACATCCTGCTCGGCGACGTCGATGGAGTCGGAGAGATCGAACTGGAGGGTGATGACGGAGCCGCCGCCCGAGGAGGAGCTGGTCATCTGGGCGAGGCCGGGGATCTGGCCGAACTGTCGCTCCAGGGGCGCGGTGACGGAGGAGACCATAACCTCCGGGCTAGCGCCGGGGTAGAAGGTCATGACCTGGATGGTGGGGTAGTCGACTTCAGGAAGGGCGGAGACGGGCAGCTGCTTGTAGGCGACGAAACCAGCAAGCAGAATGGCCACCATCAGAAGCGAGGTGGCCACGGGGCGGAGAATGAATGGCCGCGACGGGCTCATGGATGGGATCCTTCGCCGGACGGCTGGCCGGTCGCGGGGGTGGAGTTGTTGGAGTTGTTGGCATCGTGGCTGCGCTGGCGATTGGGGTTGGCGGCATTGAGCGAGGGTTCACGGCGGGTGGTGGTGGCCGGCGGGGTGTAGGAGTCGCTGGCCTGGCCGTTGGCGGGTGGTGGATTGCCGGTGGCGACGGGGTTGCCGGTGCCTTGGGTGGGATGGGCGGCGTGGGGGACGACGCGGCTGCCGTTGCGCAGCTTTTCCTGGCCGTCGATGACGATCTGCTCGCCGGGCTTGAGGCCTTCGTCGATGATGACGTTGGTGCCTTCAGTGGTGTCGATCTTGATGGGCTGGGCGACGACGTAGTGAGGCGGCTGGTTGTTTCGGGGGGCGGCGCCGCCGGTTTCGCTTCCAGCTTCACCACCGTTTTCCAGCTTGCGGCCCTTGCCGCCGTTGCGGCTGGCGGCGTGTGCCTGCTCGAGTTCGGCGGGTGGGTTGCCGTCGCGCACAACATAGACGAAGTTGCCCTGGGAGCCGGTTTGCACGGCGGCGGAGGGGATCACGATGGAGTTGGCGCGGTTTTCGAGGATCAGGCGGACGTTGACGAACTGATTGGGAAAGAGAGCGTGGTCGGCGTTGGAGAAGACGGCCTTGACCTTGTCGGTTCCGGTGGTGGTGTCGATCTGGTTGTCGACGGTGAGGACGCTGCCGGTGCCGAGATGGGTGGTGTCGCCGCGGTCATAGGCTTCCACGGCCAGGTGCCGGCCGGAGCGCAGCATGGGAAGGACGCGGGGGAGGTTGTCCTCGGGCAGGGTGAAGATGACGGAGATGGGCTGGAGCTGGGTGATGATGAGCAGGCCGTTGG
The DNA here is from genome assembly GCA_965199635.1 of Acidobacteriaceae bacterium. GTDB lineage: Bacteria > Acidobacteriota > Terriglobia > Terriglobales > Acidobacteriaceae > Edaphobacter. The sequence goes on from CBDASL010000001.1 coordinate 206,499, forward strand.
TATCGGCAGCGTGGACGATGTTGCCGGGATCGATCTGACGCAGGCCGACGACGCCGTCGATGGGTGAGGTGATGCGGGTGTAGACGAGATTGACGCGAGCGGCGTTGATGGCCGCCTGGTCAGCCTGAATGGAGCCGGTAGCCTGGCCGGCGGTGGAGACCTGGGCCTGCTGGCTTTCGCGAGAGACGACGCCGGCGTTGTAAAGGGCGGTGTAGCGATTGGCCTCGGCTTCCGCGTTCTTGGAGTTGGCCTGGTCCTTGACGAGCTGGCCCTGCGCCTGTTCGAGGGCGGCCTGGTAGGGGCGGGGGTCGATCATGGCAAGCAGCTGGCCCTTGCGGACGGACTGGCCTTCGCGCACGGTGACCTGGAGGAGCTGGCCGTCGACGCGGGAGTGGACGGTGACGGTGTTGTAGGCGGTGACGGTGCCGAGTGCCGTGAGGTAGATCGGCATGGTGCGCTGCTGCACGGGTGTGGTGGAGACGGGGACGGGGCGATCGGCGGCAGCGGCCATGCGCTGGGCCTGCTCAGCCTGCGCGGCGCGGTTGGAGCGCACCTTCCAGATGGCTGCACCGACGGCGCCGAGGATGACGAGCACGATCAGAACGGTGCGGATGATGGAGCCGGCCCGGCTGGTGGGCGGAGGGACGTGGTGGCTGGGGGGCGGTGGGTTGCCGTTGCCGGAGGTATTGCCCGGGGCGGGGAGCGCGTGGCTGGGATCTGGTGCAAGCCGATCCTGGTGGAGCGCGGCGGCCGAAGCACCATCCTGCGCGTGGACTGATGCCGGGCCTGAGCCTGCCTGGTCCCTTTCCTGCTGAGCCAGAGCTTCCCGTTCGCTACCGACAGACGCCATGCGCGCAATCACCTTTGTTGGTCAGGTCACCTGCCACCATGCGGAGTTATGCTGGGGAGGCTTGGAATAATCATGATAGAGACGTCCGGGCCGTCTGCAAGGTTTCATTGTTGGATTCTGTTTCACAGAAGCCAGAAGTTGACGTGAGATGATAGGCGGGCCGCGGCGGGGAAGGACTTAACTGCCATGGCACCGGGGAGATGCGAACTTCGGAACTTTTCCGGATTTGCTGGCTGGCTGGAGTCGGGCAGGGTAGCGGCATGTGGGCTGCCTGGGCCGGGCAGAGACCTGGAACGCTGAAGGGGAGAGACCGGTATGGGATCGCAGGAGATGGTGACGGCAGATCCGCCGACAGGGGGAAGTGGCACGGGCAACGTGGTGCCGTTGTGCGTGGATCTGGACGGGACGCTGGTGCGCTCCGACACCCTGGTGGACTCGACGCTGGCGCTGGCGCGGCAGCATCCGGCGCAGCTGCTGAAGCTGCCGGGCTGGCTGATGCAGGGCAAGGCAGCGCTGAAGCGGCACATCACCGAAGCGGTTGAACTGGATGTGGTGCACCTGCCGTACAACGGGGAGCTGGTGGAGTACCTGCAGGAGCAGCATGCGCTGGGTCGGCCCATCTATTTGGCGACGGCAGCGGATCGGCGGCTGGCGGAGCGGGTGGCGGCGCAGGTTGGACTCTTTTCCGGGGTGCTGGCTTCAGATGGTGAGCACAACCTGGCTGGGCAGAACAAGCTGGCGGCCTTTCGCGAGCGCTTTCCGGGCGGCTTCTGCTATATCGGCAATGCGAGCCCGGATGTGCCGTTGCTGCAGGCCTGCCATGCGGCGGGGGCCGAGGTGCTGGTGGCGAATCCGACGCGCGGTCTGCGCGGCGGTCTGCGCGGCGCCAAGGTGGTGCCGACGCGCATCTTTGAGGATCGGGCCTCGTGGCTGAAGGCCTGGCTGAAGGCCATCCGGCTGCACCAGTGGGCGAAGAACGTGCTGCTGTTCCTGCCGCTGCTGCTGGCGCATGTGCGCTCGATTGGCCTGGCGGCCGGGGCGCTGGTGGCGTTCTTGTCATTTGGGCTGTGTGCTTCGGCGACCTACATCATTAATGACCTGCTGGACATTGAGGCGGACCGGGTGCACCCGCGAAAGCGCAAGCGGCCGTTTGCCTCGGGCGATCTGCCGGCACAGCGTGGTGTTGCGGTGGTGGCGCTGTTTTTTGTGGCTGCCGTGGTGCTGGCGCTGCTGGTGCCGGTGGTGATTCGGGCGATCTCGCCGGAGTCGGCGCTTTCGCGGCCGCATGCCTTTCTAGGCTGGCTATTGCTATATACCGTGACGACGATGGCGTATTCGCTGCGACTTAAACGGGCGATCCTGGTTGATGTGATCGTGCTGTCGGGGCTGTACACGGTGCGGATCCTGGCTGGTTCGGCGGCGACAGGGGTTGAAGTTTCGACGTGGCTGGCGGGCTTCTCAATCTTCTTTTTCCTGTCCCTGGCGTTTGTGAAGCGCTTTGCGGAGTTGGAAAGCCTGCAGGCGCGGGGTGGGGTGGCGCCAAAAGGGCGCGGGTACCACGTGGAGGATCTGGAGCAGCTGCGATCGTTCGGGTCGGCTTCGGCGTATGCCTCGGTGGTGGTGTTCACCCTGTACATCTCGAACCTGTCGAACGCGCAGGAGCTGTACAGCCACTCCAAGCGGCTGTGGCTGCTGGTGCCGGTGTTGCTGCTGTGGCTGAGCCGGCTGTGGCTGCTGGCGAGCCGGGGACAGCTGCATGAGGACCCGGTGGTGTATGCGATCACGGACCGGCGTTCGCTGGCGCTGGGCGCAGTGGTGTTGCTGATCGTGCTGTCGGCGCTGTAGCGGGTACGGCTACAGGGACGTGCGAGAGCGATGGCAGCATGGAGAGATGGATCGCTTGATGGAGAGAGTGGACCGGCCCGCGGGTGGGACGGGGCGGGGCCTGCGGTGGATGGGCGGCTTGCTGGTTCTGCTGTGCTGGGTGAGCGCGGGGATCTTCAGCGCCTACATCCTGGCGTTCTATGTGGGGGCGATCCCGCGGCATGCGATGGCGCAGTGGAACGAGAACCTGCCGCGGTTGTATGACGGGCGATCGCCGGTGGCGACGGCGGCAATCGCGGCTCACTTTCTGACCGGGGCGATTCTGCTGCTGCTGGGGCCGGTGCAGCTCTCGGATGCGGTGCGACGGTGGTCGCTCAGGACGCACCGATGGCTGGGCCGGGTGTATGCGGGAGCGGCGCTGGTGGCGGGGGCTGGCGGGCTGCTCTACATCATGAAGGAGGGGACGATCGGCGGGCGCATGATGAGCGCCGGGTTTGGGCTGTACGGGGCCTTGATGGCGCTGGCGGCGGTGATGACCTACAGGACGGCGCGCGGGGGGCGGATGGAGGCGCACCGGGCGTGGGGGATGCGGCTGTTTGCGCTGGCGATCGGATCGTGGCTGTACCGGATGGATTATGGGTTCTGGCTGGTGCTGGCGCATGGCGCGGGACACACGAAGGCGTTTTCCGGGCCGTTTGACGCGTTGATGGCGTTTTTCTTTTACCTGCCGAACCTGCTGGTGGTGGAGCTACTTGTGCGGGCACGGCGCGGGCCGGCCTCACGCGGGCTGCGGCTGGGAGCGTACCTGGTGTTAGGGGTGTGTTCGTTTCTGGTGGGGGTTGGGACGTTTTTCTTTACCAAGGACTATTGGGGACCAGGGATTGTGCATGTGTTGCGGGCGGCGGGGAAGGCGTGACAGGCGGTTTATTGTAGAGACGTGAGTGCACCCCTGCCCCAGCTGCCTGGATACGACGAAGCGAGTCTCGATGCCGCCTTTGCGGCCATAACGGAAGAGGTGCGCGCCGGTGCGGGCGGGCTGGCGAGCGAGGCGGCGCGGGAGGAGTTTCGGCTGCACTGGCTGGGCCGCAAGGCGGGCCGGCTGAAGCTGATGAGCGAGGCCTGGCTGAAGGGCGCGCCGGCCGAGGCACGGCGACCGCTGGGGATGCGGTTTAACGATCTGAAGGCGGCGATCGAGCAGGCGCTGGAGGCACCGGCAGCGGGAGCGACGTCGCAAGTGGAGTCCGGCCGGCGGCTGGATCTGTCGTTGCCCGGCCTGGTGCAGCAGCCTGGCATTGCACACCCCCTGGTGGAGGCGACGGAGCGGGTGGTGCGGGTGTTTGAGCAGCTGGGGTTTTCGGTGCGGGTGGGGCCGGAGGTGGAGACAGACTTCCACAACTTTGAGGCGTTGAACTTTCCGCCGAACCACCCGGCGCGGGACACGCAGGACACGCTGCTGGTGGCGCACCAGGGTGGCAAGCCAGGGAGAGACCGGCTGCTGATGCGGACGCATACCTCGCCGGTGCAGATACGGACGATGCTGGAGGCGGAGCCGCCGCTGCGCATTGTGATTCCGGGCAAGGTGCACCGGAACGATGCGGCGGACGCGACGCACTCGCCGATCTTTCACCAGATTGAGGGGCTGGCGGTAGGGCCGGAGATCACGTTTGCGGATCTGAAGGGGACGCTGGATCACGCGATGAAGGCGCTGTTTGGGGCGGACGTGCGGACGCGGTTTTTCCCGAGCTTCTTTCCGTTCACCGAGCCTTCGGCAGACGTGCAGATCTCATGCATCTTCTGTGGTGGGGCGGGCTGCCGGAAGTGCAAGCACTCAGGCTGGATTGAGCTGCTGGGCTGCGGGATGGTGGACCCGGCGGTGTTTGCGGCAGTGGCGACGGAGCGAGCGCGGCTGGGCCTGGACCCGACGCCGTATGCGCCGGAGCGGGTGCGCGGCTTTGCCTTCGGGATGGGGGTAGAGCGGATTGCGATGATCCTGCATGGGGTGTCGGATATCGGGCTCTTCTATAGCGGGGACATGCGGTTCCTGGAGCAGTTCGCCTAGGCCGCAACCCACTGATGGGCCGGCCTGCGTTGTCTGGGTCACCTGACGACGGCGGAGCTGTCGTGCGAGGGCAGAAAGCCTTTCAGTAGACTAGGGAAGCCGCCCATGAATGTTCTGACACCCTGGCTTCGCTCGTACCTGCCCACACTTTCTGTCTCTGACCGCCAGCTGGCGGATGACCTGACGCTGCGCGGGATCGCAGTGGAGGGCGTGCATGCGTTGCGGGCCGATGACCCTGCGGCGGGGCACCTGTTTGAGATGGACATCACGACCAACCGCGTGGACGCGATGAACCACTATGGGATCGCGCGCGAGGTGGCGACGATGTATGCGTTGCCGCTCGAGCCGCTGGCGGCGGCGCTGCCGGTGGGTGCGGACGAGGGTGTATCTGTGCGGATTGCGCCGGAGGCGCAGGGGCTGTGCGGGCGCTTTACCGCGAGGGTGCTGCGCGATGTGCAGATTGGGCCGTCGACGGGGAGGGTGGCGGAGTGGTTTGGCGGGATCGGCGCGAAGCTGATTTCGAACGCTGTGGACGCCTCGAACTTCACGCTGCTGGGCATGGGGCACCCCACGCATGCCTTCGACCTGGACAAGGTTGAGGGTGGGATTGTGGTGCGGCTGGCACAGAAGGGCGAGACACTGCGGCTGCTGGATGGTTCGACCAAGGTGCTCGAGGCCGACGACCTGGTGATCGCGGATGAGCGCAAGGCGCTATCGCTGGCCGGGGTGATGGGCGGGGTGGAGTCGAGCATCACGGCGGAGACGAAGAATGTGCTGGTGGAGAGCGCGTGGTTTGATCCGGCGGCGATCCGGCGGAGTTCGCGACGGCATGGGCTGCACACGGATGCGTCGCACCGATTTGAGCGCGGGGCGGACTTCGCTTCGGCGCCGCTGGCGAATGACCTAGTGAGCGCGATGATCCTGGCGAGCGGTGGCGGGCGGGTGGCGAGCGCGCTGGTGGACGTGGTGGACGCGGCGGTGGAGGCTCGGACGGCGGTGCGGCCGACGATTGCGCTGCGGGTGCGGACGGTGCAGGAGACGCTGGGACGGACGGTGGCGGACCAGGATGGGAGCTCGGCGCTGACGGCGGAGCTGGTGGCGCAGTACCTGCGGTCGCTGGGGTGTGAGTTGGTGGAGGCGGGGCAGGGGACGTTTTCGGTGCGGCTGCCCTCGTGGCGTCTGGACCTCGAGCGCGAGATCGACCTGATTGAAGAGGTGGCGCGGGTGTTTGGGTACAACCGCTTTGAGAACACGTTGCCGACGCCGCTGCCGGTGCAGGAGCGCGCGACGGCTGCTGGCGAGCGGGCTGTGCGCGCGCGACTGCTGGCGATGGGCTTTTCCGAGATGCTGTCGTCGACCTTTGCCTCGGTGAACGAAGGGGTGATGTTTGCGGGGGCGAACGAGGGCGTGCACCAGGTGCCAATGGAGAACCCTTTGTCAGAGGAGGCGTCGATCCTTCGGCCGTCGCTGCTGCCGGGGATGGTGACAGCGCTTGGAGCGAATCTGCACCGCGATGTGCGGGAGGCGCGGCTGTTTGAGCAGGGGCACACGTTTCTGGGGACGACGCCGGCGGAGTCCGGAGGAATCGCCGAGGTGGTGGAGACGCCGGAGCTGGCGCTGGGGCTGATGACGGCCGAGGCGCGAGGGACGGCGCTGCTGAGCGCGGAGGATGCGCCGATCTTTGTGCTGAAGGGCGTGGTGGAGTCGTTGGCGGGATTGTTTGCCCTGCCGGGTGGAGCGGCGTCGTTGCGCTTCAGCACGGAAGGTGTGCCGGCGTGGGTGGAGGCGGGACGCGGCGGAGTGGCGACGCTGCATGGCGAGACGCTGGCGGTGTTTGGGGAGTTTAACCGGGCGGAGGCTGGGCGGCGCAAGCTGCGGCAGCCGGTGTATCTGGCCAGTGTGCGGGTGGCAGAGCTGCTGCAGCTGCCGCTGCGCGAGCACACGGCGCGGGAGATCTCGCGGTTCCAGGCGGTGGAGCGCGACTTCTCGTTTCTGTTTGCGGATGCGGTGGAATGGCACACGGTGGAGGCGGCGGTGCGGGCGCTGGCGCTGCCGGATCTGGAGCGGCTGGGACCGGTGGAGATCTTCCGGGACGCGAAGGGCAAGGCCGTGCCGGTGGGGCAGCACTCGTTGCTGCTGCGGGCGACCTTTCAGTCAGCCACGCGGACGCTAACGGAAGAGGATCTGGCAGGAGCGAGCGAGCGCATTATTGTGGCGCTGCAGGCGTTGGGTGGGGTACATCGGGCGTGAGGGAGCTGGGGCGGAGAGGGATCAGCGGCGATTCCTGCGGTGCCGAGACGGGCGCAGAGCCGTCTTATACTGCGAGGGGCTGCACTCGCTTTGAGGCAGCACCGGGAAGACGAGGTGGGCTGGCCCGATGAGTGATTTTGCCCCGATAGCGGGAGACGAGTTTCAGGCACTGGAGCAGAAGGTGCTGCGCGCGGTTGAGGTGTTGCGACGCGAGCGCGACGGGCGAGCGACGGCCGAGGCAGAGGTGGCGCGGCTGCGCGAGACGCTGGAGCGGGAGCGGCGCGAGCATACAGAACTGATCGAGATGAGCTCGGCGGAGATGGACGAGATGCGGCGCGAGCGGGGCGAGGTGCGGCAGCGAGTGGAGACGATGCTGCACCAGATGGACGAGCTGCTGTAAGTCCGCGATGAACGCTGTTTGACGCTGTGCGAGAGATGAACGAGGAACGCTGATGCCCGACGTGCAGAGCCCGCCCCACACCACTTTTGTGGAGTCCGTTGCGGTAGAGATCTACGACCAGACGTACCACCTGCGCGGGACGGATCCGGCCTATATGCAGGAGCTGGCGGGGACGGTGGACGGCAAGATGCGGGCGGTGGCGGCGCATGGCGGGACGGTGGACTCGCTGCGGGTAGCGGTGCTGGCGGCCTTGAACATTGCGGATGAGCTGCGCCAAGTGCGGGAGCGGTATGCGGAGCTGGCGAGCTCGGTGACGCAGGCGCAGCGGACGGTGCGGTCGCGTGCCGGGTCGTTGTCGCACGTGCTGGACGAGGCGATGGAGGATGCCCCGGATGGGGGATCGCTCGAGGAGCGGCGGGTAGGGTAGGCTCGCGGTCGGAGACGACGGCGGGTGATGGGACTGGATCGTATTCAGAGATGGGTGTTGCTGGCGCTGCTGGTTGGGGCAGGGCTGCGCGCGTGTGGGGCGCAGCAGTTTCGGAGTGATCCGACGTTCCAAGCAGAGGTGGCGGCGGCGCGGGTCGCGGGGACGGCCTTGCCGGAGCAGATTGGGCATTGGCAGCAGGCGAGTGCGATGGCGGGTGGCCAGTGCGCGGAATGCCTGGAGCGGCTGGCGACGCTGAGCTTCCGCGCCGGGGACTGGGAAGGGGCGATCCGCGGGGCGACGGCGTTTGAGGCGATCAGCACCACGCCGGCAGACAAAGGCTATGCGGAGTTGTTGCATGGCTCGGCGGCGATGCACCTGAACGACGACCAGCCGACGCAGAACGAGCTAAGTGAGGCGGACGAGCAGTTTCGGGCGGCGGTGGAGCATGACCCGACGCTGCGGACGGCGGTGTACCTGGACGGACGGACGCTGGCGGCGCTGCACCGGGATGATGCGGCGCGGGTGGCGTTTGTGCACTATCTGGAGCTGGCGCCAGCGGACGACAAGTATCGCGCGCGCGCCGAGCAGTACGTGAAGGACCTGCAGCTGGCGCGGGCGACGATGGCACCGCCGTTTGCCGTGACGACGATGGATGGACGACGGGTGACGCTGGACGAGTTGCGCGGGCAGGTGGTGTTGCTGGACTTCTGGGCGACCTGGTGTGTGCCGTGCCAGCAATTTCTGCCGAGGCTGCAGCAGATGGCGACGGACTTAAAGGGGGAGCCATTCACGGTGATCAGCGTCTCGTGGGATGAGGACGGGGCGGCGTGGCGACGCTATGTGGCGGAGCACCGGATGAGCTGGCCGCAGGTACGGGACGAGGGCCACGCGCTGTCGCAGATCTACGGGGTCGATGCGCTGCCGCACACATTCACAATCGATGCGAATGGGGTGCTGGTATCGGAGGTGGTGGGGGTGGGACCGGATGACGTGGAAGGCCGGGTAAGGACATTGATCGCAAAGGCCGTGGGGGAGGCGCATCCGCGGCGCAAGCTGGAGAAGGTGCCGGTGCAGTAGCTGGCGGAGACACGGCTGGGTACTTCCGGGTGATCTGCAACAAGGAATCTGCTTGCGATGCAGCGGGCCGGTAGGCAGACTGTTGACGATTCTAGGTGAGGTGCTGCGATGCGCTGTGGTCTGTTGCAGGTGATGCTGGTTTTGTTGCTGCAGGCAGGCTTGGTGCGGGCGCAAGCGCCTGCCTACGAGAAGGACCCGAAGTTCCAGAAGGAGCTAGCGGCGGCGAAAGAGCCCAGGCAAGAGGCGGTCTTTCGGTTGGAGCACTGGAAGAAGGCGAACAAGATAGCGGGTGGCGCCTGCGTGCAGTGCCTGTTTGAGATGGCGGAGCTGCAAAGCCAGATGGGAGACCTGAAGGCGGTGGTGGCGACCACGCAACAGCTGGGGGCAGTGGCGACAACGCCGAAGACCAGGGCGGCCGCGGAGTATGTGCGGGCGAGCACGCTGTTTCATGCGAACCGGGACAAGCCGAAGCCGGAGCAGCTGCAGGCCGCTTCAGTGGATTTCCTGGCGGCGGAGAAGGACGACCCGAAGTTGGTGACGGCGCTCTTTATGGAAGGGCGGACGCTGGCGCTGCTGGGGCAGGAAGAGGAGGCTCGCAAGCAGTTTGAGCAGTATGTCGAGGCTGTGCCGGCTTCAGACAGGCTGCGCACACGGGCACAGCACTTTGCCGCGACACCGGCATTGGCCAAGGCGTCGATGGCACCGCCATTCACGGTCGAGACAGCGGATGGCAAGCGCATCTCGCTGGACGAGATGGGCGGGCGCGTGGTGTTGGTGGACTTCTGGGCGACCTGGTGCGGGCCGTGCAATCGCGAGCTGCCCCACATCAAGCGCATTGCCCAGGAGTTTGCGGGTCAGCCGTTTGTGCTGATCAGTGTGTCGTGGGACAGCGATGCGGGGAAGTGGAGCGACTTTGTGGCCAAGAACGGGATGACGTGGAACCAGTACCGGGACGCGGATCATGCCTTGTCCACGGCGTACGGAGTGAATGCAATTCCGCACTACTTCACGATTGATTCGGATGGAGTTCTGCAGGCGGAGCAGATTGGGGAAGGGGCGAACCTGGAGGGGCGGCTGCGCAAGCTGGTGGCGAAGGCGCGGGAGTCGCAGATCGCGGGGGTTGAGCAGGCCAGTCGCTGAACGGCTGAGGTTTCGTGGAAGGGGTATTGATAGGGCGAGAGTCCGAGCCGGGGCGCGCGGGCGAGAAGCTGTATGCGGGTGAGCGTGAGCATCTTAATCACCTAAACAGGTGGGAGGAGAGACACGCTAATGGACAAGATCCTGGTTCCTGAGGAGCAGGTTGTTTCGCTGGATGAGATCGCGCCGGGTGTGCACGGGCTGCGCATCGTGTTTGTGAATGTGTTTGGCGTGGTGCAGCCGGACGGGGCGTGGACGCTGATCGATGCCGGCCCAGGGCATGCGGCGACACGGATTCGGGAGTGGGCTGATAAGACATTCCATCAGCCGCCGAGCGCGATTGTGCTGACACATGGACACTTCGACCACTCGGGTTCAGCGAAGGAGCTGGCAGACGGATGGGGCGTGCCGGTCTTTGCGCACGCGGAGGAGCTGCCGTTTCTGGATGGGCGGGAGGCGTACGAGGCGCCGAACTGGAAGGCCGGTGGCGGGATGATGTCGTTGCTGTCGCCGGTGTTTGAGCGAGGGCCGTTCCAGATGGGCGATCGGCTGCGAGAGCTGCCCGCGGATGGTGCTGAGCTGACGGGCGCGCAGATGCCGGGATGGACGCTGGTGCATACACCGGGGCACACGCCGGGGCACGTGTCGTTCTGGCGCGAGCGCGATGGAGTGCTGTTGGTGGGCGATGCTTTTTGCACGACCAAGGCGGAGAGCTTCTTTGAAGCGGCGTTGGCGCAGCACCCGGAGCTGCATGGACCTCCGGCCTACCTGACGCCGGACTGGACGGCGGCCGGGGACTCAGTGGAACGGCTGGCGAGATTGCAGCCGAAGACGGTGGCGGTAGGGCATGGCAAGCCGCTTTCAGGGCCGGGCGTAGCCGGGGAGTTGCAGACGTTGCGCGCGCGCTTCGGCGAGGTCGCGGTGCCGGACAACAGGAAGGGCCTGTAAGGCAGGCGTGTCAAGGTTACGGGCGGGGGAGGGCCGCTCGTAACCTGAGTCGCTGCAGGGATTTCCATGGCGTCACGAGAGGTGGGATGGGCGCTTGCAAAGAGGCTGATGGGCCAGTAGGATCCGAAGAAGAAACCGGCCTGCAAAGCAGGTAGGGCGAATTACGCTGGTTGAACCAACATTCATTGAACAGGGATCTAGCTCGTATATATGGCTCGGTGTGCAGTGTCCGCCAGTTCGGAATGCCTAAAGAGCCACGGCCGGATCCCGCCGTCTTAGGACGGGTTCACCGGCGCCTCGTCTTACGGCCAAGCGGGTCGGCTTTCTGCATCGCGCTACTGGTGCCCTCACTCAACAGAGACAACGATCAGAGCGTGTTGTTGCTGAGCTAAGAGGATAGCCACCCCTGCAGGCGAAGCACGGCCAAACCACTCAACCAGGTCGAGCATCCGGGGTTCCCCGGAACGGGCAAACGGTCCCGTTTGGCCCTTCGGGGGCACTGATTGGTCTCTGAATCGGCGGTGTTACACTTGCGTGGTTTCAGCAGCACTCTACTGAGAGATCTGAGCGATGAACACCCTTGCAGTAACTCCCAGCGATCAGCGGTCGCTGGTTCGGCCTCGCTACGCTGGCTTGGATGGCCTTCGCGGCGTCGCTATCCTGATGGTGTTTATTTGCCACTTCGGCAATTTCGTTGTCCCTCTCTGGTTGGTTCAACCTCTTTGGACGGGCGTAAGTCTCTTTTTTGTCCTGTCCGGCTTTCTGATCACCGGCATTCTGGTTGACGCGAAAGGGTCGGAGCGTTTTTTCAGAGACTTCTACATTCGCCGGAGTTTGCGTATATTCCCGCTCTACTACGGGTTCCTGATCCTGGCGACTGTGTGCATTCTGCTTTTCCATCTCAGGCATGATCCGTGGTTCTGGTGGCACTACCTTTACGTCGCCAACTTCGCCGTGAACCACCCGACGCAGCACAATCCCACGTTCTTCCTGGCGTTTGGTCATCCCGTCTCGTTAGCCGCTTTGTGGACGTTGTGTGTTGAGGAGCAGTTTTACCTTGTTTGGCCCCTTCTGATCTGGTTGCTACCTTCTCGGCGGGCTACCATGCGCTTCTGTGTCGCAGCTATTCTTCTTACCATCTTTGTCCGATGCCTTGTTTACTTTCACAACCCGGCAGCCGTGGCAGAGACGCACTTTCTGTATCACATGACTTACGCGCATTGCGATGCACTGTTTCTCGGTGCCTGGATGTCGCTCTGGCTGAGAGGCACGGAGCTGTCGCTTGCACAGACTCGGCGGATCTCTTGCACCCTGATCTTGGCGGGCATGAGCGTTCTTTTCGGGGGCTACTTCCTTTTCGGACAACGCTGGCCCAACAACGAGGTCAACCCGCTTCTTTGTACCTATGGGTATACGGTTGTTGACCTGGTTGCTTTTGGCTTTTTGCTCTTGGCGATTGATGACCGCACTCTGCTTCATCGCTGGCTTAAAAACAAGCCGCTCGCGAGCCTAGGGCTTATTAGCTACGGTTTCTACTTTTTTCACGCTATGCTTTTGTCAAATCTGAGTGCTTTTAACTCGCTCTACCTAAGGCGGTATCACCTTAGTGCATTGTTCGTTGCTCTAATCTTTGTTGCGGTTTACGCGACGGCAAAGCTGAGCTTCCTCTTCTACGAATCACCATTTCTTCGACTCAAGAGCCGCTGGGCTCCATCCCACCGCAGCATCCCGTCTGGATTTCGAACAGCGGAGCCCCTGTGAGGCCCCGCTGAGGTTTACACCGCGAGCTGCGTAAGGTAGTCCAGTTCGCGGCGGTCGACGCGAGAGATGAGCAGATGCCCGATGCGTGGGCACGATAGGCTGGAGATGCGATGCACCCGGTCTTTCTTCGATTTGGACATATAGTCTTGCCGAGCTTTGGCGTTCTGGCTGCGCTGGGCGTCTTTGCGGCGCTGCGGCTTTCGGAGCGGACGGCGAGCATGTTGGGGCTGGACCGGAATGCCATGTGGGACGCTGGTTTGTTTGCGGTTGCCGCGGCGTTTGTGGCGTCGCGGGTGTTGCTGCTGTTAACGAATCTGCGGGGGTTTGCCGGGTCGCCACTGCTGCTGCTTGCGGTGCCATCGTTGACGGTGGGTGGGATGGGGCTGACGGTGCTGCTGGTGCTGGGGTACCTGCGGTGGAAGGGGATGCCGGTGTTGCGCGCGATGGATGCGTGGGCGGCGCCGGGAATGGTGCTGTGGGCGGCGCTGGCGATAGGACACTTCCTGGAGGGATCGGACCCCGGGATGCCGACGCGGGGCTGGGGCGTGCGTGGGGTGACAGGCGGACGGGAGCAACCGGTGGCGCTTTACGCCACGCTGCTGGCGCTGGGGCTGGCTGGGCTGTTGCTGGACCGGGCGCTTGAGCCGGGAAGGGCTGGCAGGCTGGCGGCCTGGGGGTTGATGGGGGCGGGCATCGCGCAGTTTGGGCTGAGCTTTGTGCGACAGCCCTACATCTGGGCGATGGTGGAGACGCGATGGTGGATGGTGCTGGACCCGATTGAGTGGGCGGCGCTGGCCATGGTGCTGGCCGGCGCGGCGGTGTGGTTGGCGAGTGAAGCAGGGGTGGAGCAACGGGTGAAGCGCGGGGGAGAGCTGGTGAAGGAGAGCTAACGATGCCGTCGAAGAACATGTTGCCCAAGGGAAAGCGGAGGCACTCGGTGCGGGCGGAGTATCGCGAGCACCGCACCAAGGAGACAGAGGCTGCTGAGGCTGCGGCCGCGGCGCAGTGGGAGTCTGGTGCAGCCCCGGTCGTGGAAGAGGTCGAAGAGCCTGCTGCGGAGGAGCCAGAGCTGAATGGATGGGGCGAACCCCGGGTTATGGAGAAGCGACGGGTCTCGGTGCGACGTGAGGTGACGGTGCCTTCGCTTGCGCTGGATCCGTATGCGCCTGGCGCGGCAACGACACGGCACGAGGTGGTGGTGCCGGCGGAGGCGGCGGGCCTGCGTCTGGACCTGTACCTGGCACGGGCGATCCCGGAGATCTCGCGCTCACGGGTGCAGTTGCTGATTGACAGTGGGCAGGTACGGGTGAACGGCAAGTTGGAGCAGGGGAAGTACAAGATGGAGGGTGGCGAGGTGCTGGTGATCGAGGGATCGCCCACGCCGCCGGCGCTGGAGGCCAAGGCGGAGGCGGTGCCGCTGGACGTGGTCTATGAGGACGATTGGCTCGCGGTGATCAACAAGCCGGCGGGTATGACGGTACACGCGGGGGCGGCGAAGGCGCGGGTGGAGGAGGAAGGGGACGGAGACGGCGAGGAGGGCGCGGGCGAGGCGCCGGATCCGCGAACGAGTGGAACGCTGGTGAATGCGCTGCTGCACCACTTTGCGGGCAAGCTGAGCGGTGTGGGCGGCGAACTGCGGCCGGGCATTGTGCATCGGCTGGACAAGGAGACGAGCGGGCTGCTGGTGGTGGCCAAGGATGACCGGACGCATACGCGGCTGGGCGAGGCGTTTGCGGAGCGGCGGGTGGAGAAGCGCTATGTGGCGCTGGTGCACGGGCGGCTGCGGCTGCGGGCAGGGCAGGAGGAGCAGCGGGTGGATCTGCCGATTGGGCGGGATCTGGTGCGGCGGACACGGATGACGACGCGGCGTCCGCTGGATGCGCCGGGGGTGCGGCATGCGGTGTCGCACGTGCGCGTGATGGAGCGCGTCGACGGGGTGTGGGGAGAGTTCACGCTGGTGGAGGTGCGGATTGAGACGGGGCGGACGCACCAGATCCGCGTGCACCTGCAGGCTTTGGGGCACCCGGTGGTGGGAGACACGACCTACGGAGCGCCGGAGCTGATATCGCAGCGGGCGATGACAGTGGGGGTGGGCCGGCGGGCGAGTGTGCCGGCGCGCGCGGCGGAGCATGCGGAGCGGCTGCGCTTGGGGCGGAACTTCCTCCATGCGCGGTCGCTGCGGTTGGAGCATCCGCAGACCGGAACGATGCTGGAACTCGAGGCGCCGATGCCGGAGGAGCTTAATGCGTTTCTGCGCCGGATGCAGGAGCAGGGCTGAGGGCGGGCGCTGGGCGTACTGCCGGGCGTGCGATGTGGGGGCGACCGTGTAGGGAGCGGGGGGACCGGCTAGAATCGAGCGGTGATCGTCGCTGCCCTTCGCTCGTTTGGTGTGCGCCTCCTGGCGCATCGGTCTTCGCGTTCCGTGGCTGGTAGATGCTGTGTGCTTGCCCTGGGGATGACGGGCGTTGCCCTGGGAGTGACGGGCGTTGCCCTGGGACAACAGCAGCAGCAGGACTTCCCGGATGCTCCCGGAGCGGTGCCGACGGCGCCTGCTCCGGCGCGGCCAGCGCCGCAGCCTGCGCCAAAACCTCAGCCGGCGCAGTCCGCGCCTGTGACGCAGCCGAGTGCGCCACAGCAACCTGCACCGGTGACTTCGCCGAGCCAGCCGACCGTTGCACCCCAGGTGGCACCGTCGGCGGCGCCACAGAACGCGCCCGCGGCGACCGAGCCCACGCCGGCGGCGAGTGGGCTCCAGGAGCGGCCGGCGGAAGACGGACCGCCCGGAGACGTGCCGACGACGACCTTTCGGGTGCAGTCCAACGAGGTGAATCTGATCTTCACGGTGACGGACAAGAAGGGCCGGTTCGTTACAGGGCTGCAGCGGCAGAACTTTGGGCTGCTCGACGATGGGCGGCCACCGGAGGCGGTGATCGGGTTTCGCCAGCAGACGGATCTGCCGCTGCGGGTGGGCGTGATGATCGACACATCGTCGTCGATCCGGTCGCGCTTTCAATTCGAACAGCAAAGTGCGGTGGAGTTCTTTCTGCAGATCATGCATCGGAATGACCGGGCGTTTGTGGAGGGGTTCGACATCCAGACAAACCTGTCGCAGCCTTACACGAACTCGGTTGACGCGCTGAACCAGGGAATCCAGAAGCTACGCCCAGGTGGCGGCACGGCGCTGTATGACTCGCTCTACAAGACCTGCCGGGACGAGATGCTGACCCTGCGTGGCGACGAGGCGATCCGCAAGGCGCTGATCCTGGTTTCGGATGGAGACGACAACTATTCGCGCTCAGAGCTGCCGGACGCGATCAAGATGTGCCAGCGGGCGGAGACGATTGTGTATGCCATTTCGACCAACCTAAGCCCGACCAAGGATAAGGGCGACCAGGTGCTGCAGCAGGTGGCGGATGCAACGGGCGGACGGACGTTCTTCCCGAACAAGATCGAGGATGTGGCGAACGGCTTTCACGACATTGAGCAGGAGCTGCGCTCGCAGTACTCGCTGCAGTATCGGCCGTCGGACTTCCGGGCTGACGGAAGCTTCCGCACCATCTATCTGCAGGCACTGGATCCGCGCTACGTGGTGCGAACGAGAAAGGGCTACTTCGCGCCACGGCCGGCACAGTAGCGGCTTGGCTTTGCGCAGACGCACGTAACTTTCAGGAGAGGACCGGGTTGATATGGCGTGAGGGAACTCCCCATGCTGCGCTATGCCGTGATGCTCTTGTCCGTCTGTGTAGCCCTCCCAGTTGCGGCACAGCAGCCGCCGGGAGTTTCGGAGACGCTGGGCAATCTGGCGAACCAGCCAGCGTCTCATCTCTCCTTCACGCTGGATCGTTCGGAGCTGGCGCAGGCGCAGCAGCTGATGGGGACGACCTCGGCCTCCACGCTGGACTCGGTGACGGTCGAGACGTATCGGTTTCAGCAGCCGGCCTTCTATGACCCTGAGGCGTTCGGCAGCCTGGTGGCGACCTACCAGGCTGCGGGATGGAAGCACCTGGTAAACGCGAATGCAGGTCCGGCGCTCAGTGCGCAGCCGGCAGGTACGCTGACTGACCTTTGGCTTCTGTTCCAGGGCACGGATGTGGAAGGGGTGACGGTGCTGCTGCGGGGCGCACGGCAGATGAACGTGGTGGAGGTCTCCGGGATGATCAAGCCGTTGGACCTGCTGCACCTGAGTGGGCATTTTGGCATTCCCAAGGTTGACCCCGGGGCGGTGATGGTGCCGGCGCCCGCGGGGCATTAACAGGGAGAGGCTCGGGGGCGAGGCGACCGGAGCGACAGTATTGGTGAGCTCCTCGTGCAGAGGGAGTGGTGGGTAAAATGACCCCATGCAGGATGTTCAAGCGAGTACTTGTTTGTTTTGCCGCATTGCGGCGGGAACGCTGCCCACAACACGGCTTTATGAGGATGAGATGGTGCTGGCGTTTCCAGACATCCAGCCGCAGGCTCCGACGCACGTGTTGCTGATCCCCAAGCAGCACATCAGCTCAACGGAGGAGGCGGTGGCTGCGCATGAGGCCATGTTGGGGCGGCTGATTGTGGCGGCGGGCGCGGTTGCGGAGCAGCAAGGCCTGGGCGATGGCTATCGGTTGGTGATCAACGCGGGTGCGGACGGAGGGCAGACGGTGCAGCACCTGCATCTGCACCTGCTTGGCGGGCGAGCGATGGCGTGGCCCCCGGGCTAGTACGAAACGAGCAAAGGCCCGGCGAGCTGCCGGGCCTTTGTTTTTGGAGCGATCCCTGTTTAGGAGTTGAAGTGATCCTCGTCCTGCTCGTCCTCAATGCCATAGCGGCGAAGGAGGTTAGGCAGGTTCTGGGAGAAGGCCGAGCGGGGCATGACGGTGTCACAGCCTGCCTCAACAGCCTTGGCCCGGACCTCGCCCTGTAGCTGCGACATGAAGCCGATGATGGAGGTGTGCCGCTTGAACTTGGCCTTGAGCTTGGGGATCAGGGTAAGGGGCTTGGCGCTGGAGTTGTTGAGATCGAAGACGATCAGGCCAGGGCGGTTGTCCTCTTCGAGGGCGAGCAGCTCCGCGATGGCTTCCTTGTCATTCTTCATCCAGGTCACCTTGACGCCCAGCTTGCGGGTGGTCTCGTTGATCTTGGCGTAGAAGAAGAGATCCTCGATGAAGAGATAGATCCGGGACGGAGCGTTCTCGTCGATCGGCTGTGCACGACCCTGGGAGTAGTCCATGGGGGAAGAGTCATGCGAGCGGGACCAGCCAAGTGAGGTGTCGATGGTCGAAGGCGAGTGCTCGACGGCGCCGTGGAGGGCACGATAGCTGTGATCCATCGGGCCAACAAAGCCTCGCGGGCCGCGATCGCGCTTGGATCCGCCGGACGGGCTGCTCTTGCGCTTCATGCCATCGGCGCGATTGCCGAACTGGTGGGTATTGGTGTCGCGGGGCATGGACGGCCCAGAGGGCTGCGAGGAGAAGCCGGCGTTGCCGCCGCCGCTGCCGGCATTTGAAAAGCCGTCGCGCGGCCGATCGCGGTCGCGAAAGCGCTTCTTCCAGCGCTTGGCGGTGCCGTTTGCGCCACCACTGAAGCCTTCGCGAGGGGCGAAGTTGTTGTCGCGGGGGGCGAAGTTCTCCCGGCTTTCCCGTGGAACGAAGGACTCTCTGGGCTCGCGGGGCTGAAACTGCTCACGGGGGTAGGCCCCACCGTCGCCACGCTGTGAGTTAAAGGTCTGTGGCGCCTGCGCCTGAACGGCGGGCAGTGTGCCGGGACTGGACTGGTTCGACAATTGTGCGTCTCCTCTCATCTCTGGGCCGCCTTTGCGCTTGCGGCGTCGGCGTCGGCTGCTTTTGGACTGCCCCATCCCCGGCCCTGTGCCGGAGTCGCCTGCATCCCTGGAGGGAGGAGCCTGGGAAACCGGCGCCTCGGAGACGTTTTGCTCTGAACTCATGCTTCCACTTTCCTTGCGCGATGTGGTTTGGACTGGGGGTAGAGCTGGTGATAGTGCAAAGAAGACGCGAGTCGCGCGACAGAACAGGCGCCGAGGCGATACGAGGGCCTGCGGGCCTGGTCAGCGTGTGTCTGCGGTTGAAGACCCTTACGGTTCAATGCTTCCTGAGCGGCCTACCCTTGAGATCTCCGGGAGTGCTGCGAGCCCGTGATCTGTGGTGGCAGTGCGACAGCTACCAATCGCGTGTTCCGATGTTAAGGGGATTGCCTTGCCGAGGCGGACGGCCTGGGTGAAGGCTGGATCGGCATGGTCGCTCCGTTGTGCGACCCCACACCGCCGATTGTGAGTGCTTGGAATTACTCCTGATGCGGGCGGGTGTACATAAGACCTGCGCCTGCGCAGAACGCCAAACATCCACAGCGTACGCCGGTCGTGGCCTGCACGCAAGTACTTTCTCAGCGTCGGTCCTGATGAAGGGGAGACGAGCAGACGGCGCTGCCTTCCGAGAAGGGAGTCCGGAGAGATCGAAGCTTGGATGGGATGATGTCCTCGGAACGCGGCCCCGATGGTCGGCGCCGCATTGCGAAGCGTGATGCGAATGGCCAGTCACTGGCCTCCTGAAGTGTGCTCCGCTGAGGAGCGACCGGTCCCGGCGGCCAGCTCCTGTCTGATGCGGAGTGACTTCGTCCGAGGCGATCGGTGTCCGGTGATATGGACGTTGCTGAGGTAAGAGCACGCCCGTGGCCAAACGTGAATGTAGGGATATTCCGGTGCAAGTGGCACTCCAGCCCGCGGCGGCTCCGGTATATGGAAGAGTGTCGTAGCGCAGTTATGAATCTTGGAAGCTCCGCGGCGACCCGCAGAGGCGCGAGGGTTGCGGCAGTGGATCGCAGTAAAAAGACATGGGTCGCGAGAGGCAGGTGGTGACGAGGTGGCGATGCAGCGGTTTGACCGCCTGTTGGGTCACTCCTATAATTTGTCGTGTCCTGGTACCCGCGAAAGCAACGGTGGGCTTGATCGAACTGTCTGCCCGTGATGGTGGGTAGAGACGATGCGGCTCCCCGGGGACGATACGCGGGTGAGTTCGCCCCTGGGTTCGCTCCGGGGTTACTAGCAGCGACACACCGTCTATCTGGACGGAACATGACGATCGACCTTCAGGATCGAACTACCCGCAACCACCGCAAGGAGCATTCCACCCGCCATGAATCGCACTCTTATCCTGGCTACGGCGCTGAGCGCCGTCGTTCCATCTGCCCTGTCCATGGCGCAGACCGCCCCACCTGCGACAGCACCCGCGTCGCCGGCTACCCAAGCTCCCGCAGCCCCGCCGCAGGCCGTTGACGCCAAGGTGGCGCTGATCGCGTTTGAGCAGGCGGTCTTCTCGACCAACGAGGGACAGCAGGCAGTGCAGACGGTGCAAAAGAAGTACGAGCCGAAGAAATCCCAGATCGATGTGTTGAGCAACGAGATCGACACGCTGCGCAAGCAGTCGCAGGCAGCACCGGCGACCGCGAGCGAAGAAGAGCGTGCGCGGCGTCAGCGCGACATTGATGCCAAAGAAAAGCAGCTGAACCGCGATGCCGAGGATGCGCAGAATGCGTACAACGCCGATCTGCAGGAGGCGTATGGCAAGGTGGCGCAGAAGTTCTCAACAGTGATGAAGACCTACTGCCAGCAGAACGGCTTCACGCTGCTGCTGGACGTGAGCAGCCAGCAGAGCCCGGTGATGTGGGCGTTGCAGTCGACGGACATTACCGCGGCGGCGATCGAGGCCTACAACAAGCAGTCGGGAGTTGCGGCACCGCCACCGTCTGCACCCACGGCGAACCGACCGGCGGGCGCAGCTGCCCGACCGACGACGCCACGGAAGCCACAGTAACTGCGGCAGCATGTGGAATTATGAAAGCAGGAGGGCTTCGGCCCTCCTGCTTTGTTTTCCTGGTTAAGCCCATTCGCCTGTGGAAATCTCTGTGGATCGTTTCAGGAAGCGAGATGGTCTTTCTGGCGTATAGAGAGCTCTGGAGAGCAGGCCTGTTGACGTCGCGAGTGCAGCTAAGTCATTGCAGCCAAGCCACATAGGCCAGGTCGTTGCAAATTCTGCATGAGATTCGCTTCCGTTCGGCGGAGCTGTGTGCTAGGGCTGGAGCTTTCCACAGATCGCCATGGCGATGTTGTAACGACCTATTGACGCGACCGTGTCCCGGGGTGGCGTATGTGGGGGCGGTGACCCGCCTTGCTGCTACTCCTCACCCACTTTGAGGACGGCGAGGAAGGCTTCCTGGGGGATGTCGACCTTGCCGATGCGCTTCATGCGCTTTTTGCCTTCCTTCTGTTTCTCAAGCAGTTTGCGCTTGCGGGAGATGTCGCCCCCGTAGCACTTGGCGATGACGTTTTTCCGGATAGCAGTGACGGTTTCGCGGGCGATGATCTTGGAGCCGATGGCGGCCTGGATGGCGACCTCAAACATCTGGCGCGGGATGAGTTCGCGCATCTTGTGTACCAAGGCCTTGCCGCGGTCGTAAGCGGAGTCACGATGGACGATGACGGAGAGCGCGTCGACCGGGTCGCCGCCGATGAGGATGTCCATTTTGACCATGGGCGAGATCCAGGCGCCGGCGAGCGCGTAGTCGAGCGATGCGTAACCGCGGGAGACACTTTTCAGGCGATCGTAGAAGTCGAGGACGATCTCGTTCAGGGGGAGTTCGTAGGTGAGCAGGACACGGGTTTCAGAGACGTACTCGAAGTTCTGCTGACGGCCGCGTTTGTCTTCGACGAGCTTGAGGATGCCGCCAACGTACTCCTCGTTGGTGAGGATCTTGGCGATGATGACGGGCTCCTCGATCTGTTCGATGTTGGAGGGATCGGGCCAGCGCGAGGGATTGTCCACCTCAAGGAGAGTGCCGTCGGTGAGGGTGATCTTATACCGCACGCCAGGCGCGGTGGTGATGAGGTCGAGGTTGTACTCGCGCTCGATGCGCTCCTGGATGATCTCGAGATGAAGAAGGCCGAGGAAACCACAGCGGAAGCCGAAGCCAAGAGCGACGGAGGACTCTGGCTCGAAGTTGAAGCTGGCGTCGTTCAGGCGGAGCTTTTCAAGAGCGTCACGGAGCAGGGCGTGCTCGTGAGAGTCAACGGTGTAGAGACCGGCGAAGACCATGGACTTGATGTCTTCAAAGCCGGGCAGAGCTTCGGCGGCGGGTCGCTCGGGATCGGTGAGGGTATCGCCCACCTTGGTGTCGGAGACGTTCTTGATAGTGGCGACGAAGAAGCCGACCTCGCCGGCAGTGAGCTCTTCGAGTTCGACCGGCTTGGGGGTCATCACGCCGAGAGATTCCACATCGAAGATTTTGCCGTTGGACATCACCTTGATGCGTTGGCCCTTGCGGAGGCGGCCGTTGATGATGCGGGCAAGGATAATGACGCCGCGGTAGGCGTCGAACCAGGAGTCGAAGATGAGGGCCTGGAGTGGGGCCTCGGGGTCGCCCTGCGGCGGCGGCAGGAGCGTGACGACGGCTTCAAGGATCTGCTCGACGTTGAGG
Organism: Acidobacteriaceae bacterium; assembly: GCA_965199635.1. Classification (GTDB taxonomy): domain Bacteria; phylum Acidobacteriota; class Terriglobia; order Terriglobales; family Acidobacteriaceae; genus Edaphobacter. The sequence goes on from CBDASL010000001.1 coordinate 228,691, forward strand.
CCGGTTTTGCCGGAAACAGCGATGGCGTCGTCGGCGGGAAGGCCGACGGACTTTTCGATCATCTCCTTGGTGCGCGCGATGTCGGCGGAGGGGAGGTCGATCTTGTTGATGACGGGCAGGATCTCGAGGCCGTTGGATATGGCAAGGTACGCGTTGGCGAGGGTCTGCGCTTCCACACCCTGACTGGCGTCAACGACGAGGAGGGCGCCCTCGCAGGAGGCGAGCGAGCGGGAAACCTCGTAGGAGAAGTCGACGTGGCCCGGGGTGTCGATGAGGTTGAGCTGGTAGAGCTCTCCGTCGGCGGCCTTGTACATCATACGGACGGTGTGGGCTTTGATGGTGATGCCGCGTTCTCGTTCGAGGTCCATCGCGTCCAGAACCTGGGCCTGCATCTCGCGATGTGAGAGTGAGCCGGTGAGCTCGAGGAGACGGTCGGAGAGGGTGCTCTTGCCGTGATCGATGTGCGCGATGATCGCGAAGTTGCGGATGTGCTGGGGGTCCATGGGGGCTCAGGGTCTAGTTTACAGGCACGGGAGGGCGACCCCGGCGGCAGGGAGCCGAGGCGTGCTGCCGCGCAAGGTTGCGGGGGAGAGTCTGCGCTCCCGGGCTGCGGGATACTATCGTGAAGGGATGACGGTGCACGACGGATCGAAGCGGAAGCCGGGGCAAGCGAGGTGGGGTCGTCTGCTGCTGCGCTCCACGATGGCGTCACTGTCCATGCTGATCCTGGTGGGCTGCCCGCAGACCGATCCCTTGCAGCAGCCGACGGCGCGACAGACTGCGCCCACCATTACACCGGCCACGCCTGCAGCAGCGACGCATAGTGGTGGCGGATCTGCAGTGAGCGCAGCCAAGACACCGGCCTCTGCAGCGGCGGCAACGCCGGACACGACGCAGAGTGCCAAGGACGCGGCGCGGGTGCAGGCGCTGATTGCGACAGCGGAACGGACCTATGCCAGCGGTGTGACGAACTACCGGGCGGGGCATCTGGACGCAGCGCGGCACGACTTTGACGCGGCTGTGGACGGTCTGCTGACGAGCGGCGTGGACGTAAAGGCGGATGCCGCGCTTTCTGACGAGATGGACCGGCTGCTGAATGCGGTCAACTCACTGGAGGTGGCCGCGCTGAAGACCGGAAACGGGTTCTCGCCAGCGCCCGAGGATGCGCCGCTGGCGGCTGCGGACCAGGTGACCTTTGCACCGAATGCTGCGTTGACCGCCAAGGTGGAGACGCAGCTGAAGACGACGCAGTCGGATCTGCCGCTGGTGGTGAACGACCTGGTGACGGGCTTTATCAACTACTACTCCAACAACCCGGTGGGCCACGCGAACCTGTTGCGCTCGCTGGAGCGGGCAGGCAAGTACAAGGAGATGATCCAGAAGGACCTGGCCGAGGCTGGTGTGCCGCAGGACCTGATCTACCTGGGCGTCGCTGAGTCTGGCTTTCGGCCGCAGGTAGTGAACCCAAAAAGTGGCGCGGGCGGCATGTGGCAGTTCATGCCCTTCCAGGGGGCGTACGGGCTGGCGCGAAACGGCTATGTGGATGAGCGCTTCGATCCGGAGAAGAGCTCCAAGGCTTACGCGCGCTATATGAAGTCGCTGTACCAGCAGTTTGGCGATTGGTATCTTGCGATGGCGGCGTACGACTGGGGTCCGGGCTATGTGCAGCGGGCCGTGATGAAGACGGGCTATGCAGACTATTGGGAGCTCTACCGGCGCGGCGTGTTGCCGGGCGAGACGAAGAACTATGTCCCTGGCATTATTGCCGCCGCGATCATGGCGAAGAACCCGACGCAGTATGGGCTGGAGGAGTTGCGGCCCCAACCTGAGCTGATCTATGACACGGTGCAGACGGAGACGACGGTGGATCTGCGCCTGGTTGCAGACGTGACAGACGCAAGCGTGGCTGACATCGTGGCGCTGAATCCCAGTCTGTTGCGTGCGACGACGCCGCAGGAGATGAGCTTCGACCTCCACATACCGCCGGGCACCAAGGAGCTGTACACCGACCGGATGAAAGAGATTCCCGTGGAGCACCGTGGCAGCTGGCGCTTTCACGTGGTGCGGCCGGGGGAGACGATGGATGGAATCGCGCTTTCCTTGCATGCGCGCGTGAGCCAGATTGCTGAAGCGAATGGGCTGCAGGCTACGGACGCGGTGGCTGTTGGCGACGAGTTGGTGGTTCCGGTAACTCCGGCGGTGAGTGTTGCCAGTGCACGGGCGCAGATCTACCGGGTGCGGCGCGGGGACACGCTGGTGACAGTGGCAGACCGCTTCAACGTCAGCGTGGAACAGCTGCGCGAGTGGAACAACCTGCGCTCCAGCGCGATCACACCGGGGCGGTCCATCCGCGTGAACGAGCCGTTGCACCTCGGTCCTACAGGGCGAGGACGTGCCCGCGCTTCTCGCATGACTGGACGACGCGGTCGGAACGTGCGCGGTGGCGCGGCAGCAAGGCCCGCTTCTGTGAAGGGCACTGGCCGGCACAGCGCGTCGCAGACGACGCCTGCAGCCGGCGCGCACGCGACGGGAACACGGGCCAAGCATCATCGCTAGCGCGGTTGTTCTTGGTGCGTTGCGTGATCGCGAGCTGAGCGGGTGACACTAGGTCGGTACATCGCGACCCACGCAACGGAAACAACGCTTGCGTGTGCGATGCGCGCCATGCATTCTGTTTGGAAGATCTGCTGTGGCGCAGCGCGAAGTTGTTTCTCGGCATCGTACGGATTGGTTGTTGGCACGTGTGCCGTGAGGGTGAGCGACGATGTTTTGTGACGAGATGATCAAGGTCTACGCAGCAGCGCAGGACGATGACGAAACCGAAGTAGCCAGTGGTCCTGCTACAGGGCGGGCTACCGATCCTGATGACGACGATGAGGATGCGGAGACGGGAGAGCGCGGAACTTCGGCTACGTCTGAGGATCAGATCCCGGCAACGGTCGAGCTCGACTCGAAAGACAACGACGCGATGGCTGCCTACAGCGACGGCGTGAACGATGAAGAAAAGACGCTGGACGACGAGGACGATGACCTGGATGACGCCAGCGGGGACGACCGTGACGGCGATCCCGCAGAGGATGAGACCTCCGGCGCCCTTGAAGAGAGCGTGGAGGAGCAGGCTGCCGATGACGTTGATGAAGACGAGGGTGACGACGACGTAGCGGACGAGAAGGTGGAGGCGACGATCAGCGGAGCAGATGAGGTGGATCTGCCGGGCGAGGACGTCGAAGAGGAAGACCCGTTGCTGCGTCGCGACACCCATGCGGAAGATGCGCAGATGTTCAGCATGCCATCCACAGCGCAGTCGCCCTACCAGCCACCTGCGCGGCGGTCCGCACAGCCGCGGGTGAATGAAGTGGAGCCGCCAGTTGAAGCTGGTGACCTGGTGGTGAACAGCCGGGAAGACATGGAAGTGGAAGATCGGGTGGCACGCACGATGCGTGCCAAGACGCAGGGTGGCCGACCGGCTGCGGCGAAGCAATCTGCTGCCAAGGGTAAGAACTCCACGGAAGCGACCAAGACGTCTGCGAAGCCGGTGACAAAGAAAGCCAGCGCAGGGACCTCGCCGAAGGCTCCAGAACGGAAGGTCGCAGCGAAGGGGATCGAGGCAAGGCAGGCTCCCCGGTCTGCTGCAGCTACCAAGGCAGCCGGCCGTAGTGCGCAGGGCGGGAGAAGCGCCAAGGCGACCAAAGGATCTGCCGCGAAGGCTAGTGCACCGCGCGGCGGGAAGGCGGTCTCGAAGAAGGAGACAGCTGGACGTGGCAGCACAACAGGCAGCAAAAACTCATCCGTGAGAGGTACGACTTTGGCAACTCAGAAGAAGGCTCCAGCAAAGAAGAGCACCACAGCAAAGAGCGCATCAACAAAGAGCACCACGATCAAAGGCAGCACGGCCAAGAGCGCAGGGAGCAAGGCCCCGGCGAAGAAGGCAGTGACCAAGAAGGCTGCAGCGCCGGCGAAGAAGAGCACGGCTGTTTCGGCAAAGAAAACCACGACTGCAAAGAAGTCCACCACCGCAGCGAAGAAGTCCACTACCGCAGCAAAGAAGACCCCGGCGAAGAAGACGGTAGCGAAGAAGACCGCAACACCGGCCAAGAAGGCGGCACCGGCAAAGAAGAGCACCGCAAAGAAGACCGCTTCCGCGAGCAAATAACTCGCAGAGCAAGGCAAACAAAAGGGCCCGGACGCCACCATGGCGAGCCGGGCTTTTTTGTGTCTGTTGCGGATGCGAAAGGGGCTACTTCCCTTGTTCCTGTCTGATCGCAGCAAGCACTTCCGCGCTGTGGCTCTGGGGGTCGACGTCCGTCCAGACCCTGGCGATCTTGCCGTTCGGGTTGATCAGAAAGGTTTCCCGCTTGGCAAAGCGGGTTCCGTCGTGCTCCGAGATGGGAACACCGTACTGATCAACGACTTTGCCATCCGGATCGGCAAGCAGCTTGAAGGAGAGCGTTTCCTTGGTGCAGAACTGCTTGTGTGACGCAGCGGTGTCAAGCGAGACGCCGACCACGGCCGCGTGGAGGGCGGTGTACTGCTTCTCATCGCGCTGAAAGTTATGCGCTTCCAGCGTGCAGCCGGGGGTCATGTCCTTGGGGTAGAAGTACAGGACGACCCATTTGCCCTTGAAGCTTGAAAGCGAGACGGGCTTGTTCAGCTGCGAGGGAAGCGTGAATCCGGGGGCGCTTGCACCGGGGGCAGGCTGCGTATCCGCGGCGTGGGCGGCGAATGGCGTAAGCGCGAGGCTGGTGAGCAAGGCCGCGGCAAGAGGAAAGCGCATGGGGACGGAGACCTTTCTGAGATCGGCAGAGGTGCTGGGCACACTGCCGGATCAGTTTACTCCGCGGTGATGGCGATGCCCGCGCGATCTGCAGCGGCCCGTATCGCCTGGGGATCAAAGAGCAGCGTGCGATGTGCCTCCAGCGCGAGACAGGTCGCACCGGCTTGCCGCATGGTGTCGATGGTCCTGACGCCAATAACAGGAACGTCGAAGCGCATGTCCTGGTTGGGCTTCGCAACCTTCACGACCGTGAGAGCCGGATGAAGGGTAGAGGCAACAGCAGCGTTCTGCGAGCGCAGCAGGTCGCCGGCGCGGAGGATGGCCGCATCAGTGCCTTCCATGGCTTCAAGGGCGACGCAGGCACGGGCCGCAACGACCACGGTTTGCCCAAGATCGACGGCGGCGAGGTGGCGTGCGATGGATCGGCCGTAGGTGATGTCTGCGATCTCATCCGGCGTAGGTGCGCGTGCGGTGAGCACACCGGGACGGGCGAGCAGAGGCTCAAGGTACTCCGTGGAGGAGATGAGCGTGATGCCTTCTTCGGCGAGCACGCGTGCGATAGCGCCGAGGAGCGAGTCGGTGGAGCGTGTGGTGAGCGAGAGCAGGAGTTTGGCGAGGCGGAGGTCTGGCCGGATGGCGGAGAAGATCTGCTTGTGACGCACCTGTCCGGCCATGGTGGCGCGCGCGACGCCCTCCTGATGAAAGATGCGGATCAGCCGGGATAGCTCGCCCAGGGAGAGCCAGTGGACAACGATCTCCGGGTCCGCGGCGGCGCGCTCGTCCATGGACGGATCCGCCTCTTCTCGAATGGCGGCGACGACGACGCGAAGGCCGTGAGCGCGCGCCGCCTCCAGCAGAAGGAAAGGGAAGCGCCCATTGCCGGCGATCAGACCAAGGGTTCCGGAGGGAGTTGCGGGCGTGTCTGCGGTGGCGGGCTGAGGACGCACGCTCCCAATCTTAGTGCGTGCAGAAGCCAGTGCAGGCGTTTCGATCATGCGCGTTGGTAATGGGGGAGAGTTACGGGCGGAGGCTGCCCTCGAATCGGTGTCCGTTCCCGCTCACGGATTCTGCATCCGACGGTGTATGAACGACCAGGCGCTGCAGGCTGCTGTTCCCCTTCGCTACAAAATGCCTTTCGGGGCAGAGATCGAGGGAAAGGGCGGGGTTCGGTTTCGTCTTTTTGCGCCGGCGGTGCAAAGCGTGGGGCTCAAGCTGGATGGCAGGGATGGTGTGCTGCCGATGGGGACAGCAGGTGACGGCTGGTACGAGCTCACCACTGGAGAGGCCAAGGCTGGCACGAGATATCGCTATATGCTGCCCGACGGCAGCGAGGTCCCGGACCCTGCATCACGCTTCCAGCCGGAAGACGTTCACGGGCCGAGTGAGGTGATCGAACCGCAGGCGTACGAGTGGCGCGTCCAAAACTGGAGGGGACGCCCCTGGGAAGAGGCCGTTCTGTACGAGTTGCACGTTGGCACCTTCACCCAGGAGGGCACGTTCACTGCCGCTCTTGCCCGGCTTGATCACCTGCAGCGGCTGGGTGTGACAGCGATTGAACTGATGGCGCTGTGGGACTTTGCCGGCAATCGCAACTGGGGCTACGACGGCGTGATGCTCTATGCGGCGGACTCTGCCTACGGTCGGCCCGAGGATGTGAAGCGATTTGTGGACGAGGCGCATGCGCGCGGCATGATGGTGATTCTTGACGTGGTCTACAACCACTTTGGGCCGGAAGGGAACCACATTCCGCAGTACTTCCCGCAGATATGCAGTCGCGAGCATGAGACACCGTGGGGCAAAAGCCTGAACTTCGACGGCAAGAATATGCCCGGCGAAGACCACTCCCGCGAGGTGCGGGAGCTAATCATCCAGAACGCTCTCTACTGGCTGCTGGAGTTCCGCATGGATGGGCTGAGGCTGGACGCGTCGCATGCCATGATCGACGAAAGCGAGCGGCATGTGCTCGAGGAGATGCGAGACCGTGTTGTGGAGGCGACGCCCGGGCGCGCGGTGCACCTGATCCTGGAGAACGAGGACAACATCGCCGAGCGGCTGCACCGCGATGAGCAGGGCCAGCCACAGAACTACACGGCCCAGTGGAATCACGACATCACTCATCTGCTGGCGGCGGTGCTGGGCAAACCGTGCGAGGAGCGACGCGGCGAAGACTGGCGCGCCAAGGACGGAGGGGAGACGGAGAAGCTTGGCAAGGCGCTCGCCAACGGCTTTGTCATCGCGGCCGAGGAGCATGGACGCACCGAGCTGTGTTGTGAGATTCCGCCCACTGCTTACATCGCCTTCATTCAGACCCACGATCTCGTGGGCAACCGCATCTTTGGCGATCGCCTGTCGGATTTGATCTCGCGTGAGGCACTGCGCGCCGTGGCGTCGATCGCTCTTCTGCTCCCGCAGATCCCGATGATCTTCGCGGGAGAGGAGTGGGGCGCGACAACACCCTTCCCATTCTTCTGTGATTACCACGGCGACCTGGCGGAGGCGGTGCGCAAGGGGCGCTACGACCAGCTTTCCAAGCAGGATCCGAAGCCGAGTGAAGAGGAGATGCAGCGCGCACCGGACCCGCAGGCGGAGTCGACCCTGCGAATGGCCCAGCTGCGGTGGGAGGAGATCGAAGAAGGCGACCATGCCACCTTGCTGGACTGGTACCGCAGGGTCATCCACGCGCGCGCCCAACACGTGGTCCCGCTGCTGCGCGGGCTGGTGCGCTCTTGCGGGCACGTTGAGCTGATCGGGCCCGGTGCGCTGACCGTGCGCTGGACTCTGGCTGGCGATCGCAAGCTGCACCTGGCGGCCAACCTGTGCGGCGCCGAAACAAGCGGGTTTCCAGCCCTCGAGGGAGAAGAGTTCTGGCTGGAGGGTTGGGCGCAGGGCGACCGCCTGGGACCGTGGAGCGTTCGCTGGTCCACCTCGGGGGCCTAGCAGCGCATGCTGAACGCGGCATGCTGTCGCGCGATTCCCGTGCTGCTGCTAGGTGCCTGCCAGGAGTTCGGGGCGGTCGAAGAGATCGAAAAGATCGAAGGGACTCTGTGCCTGGAGGAGAAAAGCCTCCGCGCGGGCGTGGCCGGACTCCAGCCCACGGAAGCGCGCCACAGTATCCTGCAGGTCGTAGTAGCGAACCGGAGTTTGGGTGGCGTGGGCGTAGCAGGCAGCGCGCTTGGTGGGCTCCGTGGCCGTGATGTCGACGTAGCGTGAGGGGGTGAACTGAAGTGTGTCCTCACCCGTGGAGACCTCGTAGAAGTAGAGCGGGTACTTCATGCCGGAGCGGCTCCAAGCGTCAAAGGCCAGCATTGCCATGGCGCGATGGTCGCGGTGGTGGTCGAGCGGCCAGTGGGTGAAGACGGCGTCGGGCGCCAGGGACTCTAGGCGTTGTGCAACGGCAGCATAGTGATCCGCGTCGACGATCGCGAAGCCGTTCTGTTGGCCTGCAAAGGCCGGCGTCGCGCGCAGAACGTCACACGCGTGCCGAGCCTCTGCGGTGCGAACAGCGCTGGAGTTGTCTTGCCAGGCGCCGTCGTTGAGGTAGAGCAGAACGACCTGATGGCCCAGGCGTGTGAGGCTGGCGATTGTGCCACCGCAACCGTACTCGGGATCGCCAGGGTGGCCGCCGGTGACTACGATCTTCAGTCGGCGAGTTGCGGCGGCAGCTGGCGGGGAGGTAAGAGCGAGGGCGGCGGTACCGGCGGCAGCCTTGCTCGCTATACCCAGCAGCTTTCGGCGGTTCAGCTTCATGCTGGCGACCTGTTTCGTACGGGGTAGATGAGGCGACGGCTGTGAGCAAGCTTACAAGCATGGTGGAGCGCGATGCCGTATGGCTATGGCTTGGGGTGGAGAGACCAGCGAACAGACCACGGGGCGAGTTCGGTTGCGGAGACCATGCCTCCCTGAAGATGAAGCACGTCGCCGGTCAATGGAGTGAGCGGCATGCCGGGAAGATCATTGAGGTTGGTGTCGGCGCGGAGTTCTCCACCGACGAGGGACCAGCGTACCTCAAGCGTGCGGGGGCCACGTAGGTCATAGGTCCCGGCGCGATCCGGAATGCCACGCAGAAGCGGAATGATGTGGCGATGCCGAATGGCAAGAAGAATCTTGTAGACGGCAAGCGTCTCGGCGTGAGGAGTCTGGGCGCGCTCGTCCCAGTGCAGCTTGGCAGACAGAAAGGTTGCGGGGGAGAGAGGGTCGGGAACGGAGGCTAGAAAGGTGGGGTCCACGCGCTGTGCTTCGGTGGCGAACTGCTCCAGGCGACCGCGTCGCACTGCCTCGGCAAGCTCGCCGGAGAAGTCGCAGAAATAGGGGAAAGGGCTGGAGGCGGCCCACTCCTCGCCCATGAAGAGCATGGGGATCTGCGGTGAGAGCAGGTACACGGCAGCAAGCGCATGGAGGATGTGCGGCGGCGCAAGGTGCGAGACGCGTTCGCCCCGCAGACGATTTCCCACCAAATCGTGGGTCTGCAGGAAGGAGACAAAGCCGCCCGGCGGAATATGCGTGGGCAGATCGGGCGGCGACCAGACCACCTCGTCGTTCACGATGACGCTGGTCGGCGGAACCGAGGTGAAGCCCTGCGTAAGGGACGAGCCCAGCAGCGCTGTATCGCGTGCATCCGTCTCCGCCGATCGACCGGTCGTGAGCCCCAGCGCCAGCAGCTGCCGGGCGTCGTGGTTCCACTGTGCCGTGCTGAAGAGAGGGTTCTGGCGATTGTCACGGGTCAGCCGATTCCACATCACCTCGTCAGACTCGAGGATGAGGTGCACATGGCGATGACCCGCAACAGCGCGAACCGAGGTTGCCAGCTCATCGAGGATGTGGACCGCGGACGAGTCGATAATGGCGTGAACGGCGTCGAGACGCAGCCCATCCATGCGGAATTCCTCGATCCAGTAGAGGGCGTTGTGGAGGATGAACTCGCGGGTGCGCTCGCCGTTTTCGGCGTCGAAGTTGAGTGCCTGGCCCCATGGGGTCTGGTAGCGATCGGTGCAGATATCCGGATAGAACTGCGGGAGGTAGTTGCCTTCGGGGCCGAAGTGGTTGTAGACCACATCCAACACGACCATCAGGCCGCGGGCGTGGGCCGCATCCACCAGGGCCTTCAGGTCATCCGGCCTGCCATAGTTGGAGTCCGGTGCGTACAGCAGGACGCCGTCGTAGCCCCAGTTGTGGTGGCCGGGAAACTCGCCGAGCGACATGATCTCAATAGCCGTGACGCCCAGCGCAACCAGATCGTCCAGCCTTTCGATGGCACCCAGAAACGTTCCCTCCGGGGTGAAGGTGCCGAGATGCAGCTCGTACAGCACGGCCTCTTCCCACGGCAGGCCGCGCCAGGCGGGATGCTGCCATTGGTAGGAGTGAGGGTTCATCACCTCCGACGGACCATTGATGCCTTCCGGCTGGTAGCGGGAGACAGGGTCTGGCACGTGGAGGCCGTTGGGCAGAACATAGCGGTAGCGAGAGCCGGCAGAAGCGAGCGGTGTTGCGAGCTCGTGCCAGCCATCGTGAGCGCAACGCATAAGCAGTGGCTGCGCCTGACCGTCCAGCGCGATGTGGAGCTGTTCCGCCTCCGGCGCCCAGGCACGGAACAGGACAGAGCCATTCGCCTGGAGCTGGGCGCCAAAGGGCATGCGATGCCAGCAGCAGGTGCCGAACTCGTCGGTGCTCGGTGCGCTGCTGTGTGAGTCGGCCAAGACGAGCTGGTCGGGTGCGTTGGACATCGTGGTGCAGGTACTCCTGTGGCAGTGTCTCTGGTGAGAAGCGCCGGAGCCGCATTTTGTTGTGCGCGGCCCCGCTATCGTTTCCTGCCTTCTGGATGAGAGAGGAGCGGAGTGGAGCCGGATCAGGGTTTGGTGCTGGCCAGGTGCGAGGTGGCTACCACTGAGACGGTCCGGTGCTCCGCTGCGGAGCGACGGGCCGCATCCAGGATCTGGACTACCTTTACGTTGGTGTCCAGGCTGGTCAGGTCGTGCTCCGGATGAAGAGTCCCGTTCAGGACGGCAACCAGGTAGCTGAGCGAGTCATTATTTGGCTGCTGCAGCGCCGGGGCTGTCTCAGGGTGCGCCTCCTTGTCACCGGCGTAGCGGACGAGCATGTGGTCGGTGACCTGGGTGGAGACGTACACGGTGTCAATAATGCCGGTGGCTCCGTAGAGCTCCATGTCCTTGCGGTCAAACGGCCAGTTCCAGGAGCCTTCAATATCCGCGACAGCGGTGGGGTACTGGAGCAGGATGGTCGAATCATCGTCGATGTTGCGATACACGTTGGGCTTGTCGGTGTGGGTGACGGCGGTGACGGACTGCGGCAGCTCGCCATGCATGAGCACCGTGGTAAGGTCCGCGCCGTAGCAGCCGAAGTCAAACAGGGCGCCAGCGCCATTCTGCTTGGCATCGGTAAGGAAGCTGAGGAACTCAGGGTCTACGCCAATCTCCTTGGGCCCACGGTGGCCATCGTGGAAGACCAGTCGGCGGATCGGGCCGATCTTGCCCTGGTCATATTGGTGGATGGCATCGTTGTTGGAGGCGTACCAGGTGGTCTCGTAGTTGGTGAGGACGGGCACGTGGTGCTCGGTGGAGAGCGCCTGGATGGCGAGGGCGTCGGCCACCGTGGTGGCCAGCGGCTTCTCGACCATGGCGGCGATGCCCATGGGCGCGGCGACGCGGATCGCCTGCAGGTGGCCGGCCGGCGCGGTGTACACCAGGATCGCCTTGGGGTGGGTGGCGCGAAGCATCTCCGCCTCCGAAGCAAAGAGCAGCTTGTGGTCGAAGTGGAACTGCTTCTCGTATTTGTCGCGCAGCGCGGCGTCCGGCTCGGAGATCCCGACCAGAGCTATCTCATGGTGATTGGGAAGGTTGTGCAGAAAGCCCAGAACGTGACCATGGGTGAGCCCGACGATGGCGACCGGTGTGGGGCTTTGCGCCCGGGCCTGTGGGGAAAGAAGCGGGGCAAGAAGGAGGGACGCGGCAAGCGCGGAGAGAAGTCGCATGGTGGAGTGATGGTACGCGCTGCGCAGGGATCGTTTCCAGACAGCTGGATTTACTTGATCACACCGCGTTCGGAGCGGGTGACGAAGTCAACCAGGTACTGCACATGCGGCCCAAACTCGCCGGCGGTGATGCGCTCCCGGATGGCGGCGAGGGCGTCCGTGGTGTTGAGGTGCGAGGTTTGAAGGAGGCGATACGCCTGCCGCAGCTGCACGAGTTCTTCGGTGGAGAAGCCGCGGCGGGAGAGGCCGATCCGGTTCAGCCCAAAGGCCCGGTTCTCCCGGCGAACGCTGGTAAGGGAGAAGGGCAGCACGTCCTGGGTGATCGTGGTGCCGCCGCCGATGTAGGCGTAGCGCCCTATGGTGCAGAACTGGTGAACGGGGTTGAGCGCGCCCACAACCGCGAAGTCCTCAACCGTGACATGGCCCGCAAGTGTCGCGGCGTTGGCCAGGATGCAGCCGTTGCCGATGTGTGAGTCATGACCGATGTGAACGTAGGCCATGATCAGGCAGCCGTCGCCCACCGTTGTGTGGCCCCCACCGCCGGCCGTGCCGCGCGAGATGGTGACGTACTCCCGGATGGAGTTGTCTTCCCCAATCGTCAGGCGGGTCGGCTCGCCCTGGTACTTGAGGTCTTGGGGAGCAATGCCGAGGCAGGCGAAAGGATGGACCGTGGTGCGCGCGCCAAGCGTGGTGTGGCCGTCCAGGACCACGTGGGAGACAAGGGTGCAGTCCTCACCCAGGGTGACGTCCGGACCAACAGTGCAGAAAGGACCGACGGTACAGCTGGCAGGCACCCTGGCTGCGGGGGAGACCAGGGCTGTGGGGTGTACGGGCACGGGCGGCCCTACTGCGCGGCCTGCACGGATGCGGGCTCGGAGCTGGGACGGTTGGTCAGCATGCAGGTGATCGTGGCTTCACAGGCGACCTTGCCGTCCACCGTGGCAAGGCCATGGAGCTTGACGGCCGAGGTTCGCCAGTTGACGACCGTAATCTCGAGCCGAAGCTGGTCGCCGGGGGTGACCGCCTTGCGGAACTTGGCCTGGTCGATGCCGGTAAAGACCATCAGCTTGGAGTCGCGGTCCGGGATCTCCGTAAGCAGCAGAGCACCGCCAGCCTGCGCCATCGCTTCGACAATCAAGACGCCGGGCATGATGGGGTAGGTGGGAAAGTGGCCAGTGAAGTGCGGCTCGTTCGCTGTGACGTTCTTCAGGGCGACGATGCGCTTTTTGCGTTCCATCTCGATTACCCGGTCGATCAGCAGAAATGGATAGCGATGGGGAAGGATTGCCATAATCTCGACAATGTCGAGCGTCTGGCTTGCTGGCGGGGGGGACTGGACTGGTGACGCAGCCACCGGACCCTCTGGGGCGACGGTGTCTTCAGAAGGAGGTGCACCGGATTCCTGTAGTGCTGGCGTGGACGGCATGGCTGAATCAGTATAGTGGGCGCATTGACGCCTTTCGGTTGCTACCCCCGGTGGACCTTAGTAGAAAGCTAAGGTGAGAAAAAAGTTCCCGGTTTGCTTCCCACTAGGGAAGAATTTACTTGATTAATTGCCCAATCTGTTTCACTGTAGGACTCGCAAGGTTAGTAGAGCTTTAGCCGGGGAAGACGATCATGTTCAGGATCCTGCATGTTGTAGCGGCCGTAACGCTGGCGTCCGGTTGGGCTCCTGCCTGCCAGGCAGGCACCTTTGTAGGCGAATCCGGCGTGGACTCCATGGCAGCAGGGGTTCTGTCGGGCAGCAGCAGCGCCCAGCAGCCAGACGCCCGTGGCACGCAGAACAGATCTCTAACCGCACGGCATACCTCCGATGCGAGTGCCCTGGTCTTTGGGCCGCAGAGCGGGGGCTACTTCTCAGAGGCTTACGGGACAGCGCCGCACGCTACCTATGCCATGGTCGTTTCCACTGCGGCAGCTGACGAGGCGTCCGGCTTTGCCGCGCCGCTGGCACGCCAGCACGTGGAACTGGCCGCCTCGGGTGACACCTTTGTGCTCACCGCACTCTCCTCCAAGCTGGCATCCACGCCCGAACCGGCGTCGCTGGCGCTGCTGGGAACAGGTGCACTGAGCGCCGTGGCCATGCTCCGCAGGCGGGTGCACTAGACGTTCGCCAACGCACTCGGTCTCCGGGTGCAGACAGAGGCGGAGACACAGCGAGGGAGCCGCATGCCGGCTCCCTACTTCTTTTGCTGCAGTGGAGCGTCCGGATCAAAGGTGCCCGGAGGCAGCGTGGGATTGTAGGTAACTCTCGAGAAGAAGCGCTGGTTGACCAGATCGCCGTTGCGGTAGCGGCTCAGGGTAAGTGGCGTCTGCACACCGTCGTAGCTCTGGTAGTTGTCGTACTCTTCCCGATCCTGGTCGTAATCCTTGAACTGGTCGTTACGCCAGCGGAAGGTGCGCGCCAGCGGAAGATGCGAGGAGCTGTCGAGCTCCAGGGTGACGGCGTCGTTGTTGGCCGAAAGGACGGTGACCTGGTCGGCGGCGCGGCGGCCGGAGACGACGGGACCCTCGTAGACGACCACCACTCCAGGTGCTTTCAGCCAGGTGGCGACAACGGCATCCACGGAATGGGCCCGGCGTCGGATGTAGTCCTTTACCTGTTCCGCGGGCAGGATGGCCTTGCCTTTATAGGTCAGCTCATACCCCTGGTCCGCGGTCCAGACCTGGACGACGTCGCGCTTGGTTCCGGGCAGGATGGCCCCCTTGGGGCTGATGAACTCGATCCGCTCGCCGGCAGGGTGGCCCGCCGTCGGGAACTGGAAGAACTCCGCAAAGCTGATCGTCACGCCGGTCGGTTGTGAGCGAAAGAAGGCGGCGGTGCGGCCAAGCGTGGAGGCTGTCTGGCGATTAAGCCAGGCGGGTCCGCCGAGTGCCGTGACCATCTCGTCCAGCAGCTGCCGGCCACGCTGCTCGGGGTCGGCGGAGGAGGCGGATGGCGCGGCGCTGGGCAAGGCCGACGCCTGCGCCCAAAGGCTGGACGGCAGAAGCGAGAAAGCGAGAAGCGACAGGGCGGGGAGGCTGCGGAGACGCATGGCTGGAGGTTAGACGATGCAACAGGCGGCGCCGGATGCGCTCGACCAGCACCGGCACGCGTGGGAGCCGGTCATGGCTCCCCACCCTGCCTAGCCAACCAGGACCGCGCCCCCGTTTACGTTCAGGATCTCACCCGAGATAAAGCCGGCGAACGGCGTGCACAGAAAGAGGATCGGGCCGGCGATCTCCTCGACTGAACCGACGCGCCCAAGCGGGATCAGGGAGGTCGCCTTGCCGAGAACAACGGGGTCCTGGAGCGCCGCCGCGCTCATCTCGGTCGCTACCCAACCCGGAGCCACGCAGTTGACCAGAATGCCTTGTGGCGCGAGCTCCGAGGAGAGCGACTTGGTAAGGGAGATGAGCGCGCCCTTCGAGGCGGCGTAGTCGGCATGGAAGGCCTCGCCGCGCTGTGCCGCCGTGGAGGCCACCAGAACCATGTGGCCGCGCGGGCCAGCGGCGGGGCGCGGCTGCGCCAGCAGGTGAGCTGCGGTCGCCTGTACAAGCCCGAAGACGCTTTCAAGATTGATGGCCAGGGTAGAGGTCCACTGCGCCTCCGGCATGGTGGCGATCGGCTGGTCGTGCGCCGGCCACACGCCGTGATTGACCACCAGCAGGTCAAGCCCGCCTAGTGCGGCCAGGGCGGAGGTCACCAGGGCCCGGCCATCCGCAGCGGTGTGGAGCGGCTGCTGCAGCGCAACGGCACTGGCGGGGCGGCCATGCTGGTTCAGCTCGGCGGCGAGGGCCTCGGCCTGGGGCCGTGCCGTGTTGTAGCTGAAGGCGACGCGCGCTCCGGCGGCGTGCAGCAGGCGCACCGTTGCGGCGCCGATGCCGCGGGAGCCGCCCGTAACCAGGGCAGAGCGGCCCGCAAGGGAAAGGGGAACGGCAGACACTTCGGGCAGGGAAACGCTGGATGGCATGGAGGTGGGATGACAGGACCGGACCGGCCGTTCGCCGCAGATGAAAGAAGCGCAAAAGGGGAGCCGGGGTATGCTGGTCCGGATCACAGCTGATCGCGCACGCAGGTTGGAGCAGAAATCGTTCCAGGCTGCCGGCGCGCGACGGCAAGGAGACAGTGACGATGAAGATGGCAATCGTTGTAGCGCGCGTTCTGCTGGGTGCACTCTTTTTGTTCTTTGGGCTCAACATCATCCTGCAGTTCCTGAAGATGCCGCCGCCGACCGGGGACGCCGGCGTCTTCGCGACGGTGTTGGCGACGCACGGCTTCATGAAGGTGGTGGGGCTGCTGCAGATTGTCGGCGGGCTACTGCTTCTGGTGGGGCGCTATGTGCCGCTAGCCCTGGTGCTGCTCGCCCCAATAGTCGTCAACATCCTGATGTTTCACCTGCTGTTTCTAGGGGGCGCCGGCATAGCCCCGGGCCTGCTGGTGGCCGTGCTGACGCTGTTTCTCATCTGGGCGTACCGGCTCAGCTTCCGGGGCCTCTTCGACGCCGCGCCTGAGGTTGGCTAGCTGCGTGGGCGGACGCCTTTTGCTGCAGCAGAAGGCGCTGCTCAGCGATCAGCCGGCGCTGTTGCGTCGCCGGGAGCGCCAGCGCAGCTCGCGTCCGTGCTGGCAGCTTGCTGTCGGTGATCGCATGCGCGGCACGGAACAGCTCCTGCCACTCTGCGGTGGACAGCGCCTGCCAGTGCAGCGCGGCTACCCAGTGGATGCGCGCCATATAGGGCGCGGGCATCAGGTCCTCGCGCTCCAGCAGATCCGCGTAGCGCGCCGGCCCGGCAGAGAACGAGACCACCGGCCGCTGGCGTGAACCTGCCCCGGCATCCAGTGCGAGCAGCGCAAACATCTTGCCGCCGATCGCCTTGTCACCCACCCAAAAGACGAGCGTCTCTCCCCACTGCAGGGTTTCAACAGCGTGGGGCAGGCTGAGCAGAAACGTGCGTGCGGCGTCGACGTTCATTGGGCGGGTGCACCTGGCTAGAGGAGTTTCAGCCGGATGGGTCCTCGAGCGGTAGATGGGTCAACTGCGTGGCCGCCCTGCGTGATCAGAATGCGCCCTCCGGAGACCAGCCGGCGAGCTGCGGCGCGGGCGGGTTCCATCAGCGGCTGCCAGCGGGCCGGGTCATCGGCGGATCCCTCAGGCTGCGCGGCGGCGGCAACGGCGCGCGCTGCCTCGGATGGGCATATGGTCTTGTCGCGACCGCGCTCAGCCAGCAGGCGCAGGATCGTCTCCTCCAGCGCCTGATCGGTGGACGAGGGCTTCTTGCGGCGGCAGGAGTCCGAGCAGAAGCGGACGTTGGCCCAGTCCCGCTCCCACTTCTTCCGCCACTCAATCGTCCGGCCACACGCCGCGCAGGTCTTGGCTTCGGGTGGGGCGGTGCGTTGCGGACTGGAGCGTGCCATCACAGGGCATTGGACGCCGCCAGAGGCGAAGACGGCGCAGCCTTCGCGCCTGTTCGTTTGCATGCACCGTAGCGCGCCGGGTTTGCCTGTCAGGCAAGTGAACGATGCCCTAGCGGAGCAGAAGGGTCACCCGCGTTGTGGAGAAGCCCTGGGCGCTATCTGTGCCGGGGCAGGTCCCCAGCTCAGCCTGGTGGAAGCGTTGATCCGCCAGCAGCGACAAGAGCGCCGGCGGCAGAGCGGTGGGCTCCGGGCCGTCCCACTGCACAACGGTTGCGGGAGGATCGGCGACGGGAGCAGCGAGGTGCTGCTCGCAGAGTGCACGGGCCGATGCGGTCGTCTGTACCTCCGCTAGGCCGTGAGCCCGCAGCATGCGGAGCAGCGAGCCGTCAGTGGCGCGGAAGTCTATCGCGCTGGCTGCCCGGCCAAGGTCCTCCACGGCAATCCACTCTCCCCGTGGCAGGCGCACGACGGCTATGCCTGCAAGGTTGAACTGCGGGTTCAGCAGGTTGGCGCGGTGCACCGGGGAGTGGAGCCAGCTTTGCTCCACCGCGGCAAGGTCAGCCGGGGTGCCACGCAGCAGGTTCTCGGCGACGGCAGAAAGATGAGCCCCGGCGTTGGCCGCGCGAAGCAGCAGAGGTGCCTCACCGGCGTACTGGTGCTCCAGCTGGCCCGAGGTCCCGACCTGCCGCGCATGAGCCAGCGCGGCGTGGGCCAGCGCAGCGTCCCACGCGAGCGGCGGGAGCCCATGCGCGGCGCGATCCGCGTTCGCCAGCTCCAGCAGCCTTTGCGCCGAGCTTCCCTGCACGAGAGGCTGTGCGAGGGCCTGCGCGGACAGGCTCAATGCGGTCAGCGCCGCGAGCAGGATCGCCCTCCCCAGGGAGCGGGCCAGCGAAACACGATGGGAGCAACCGAGGATCATGGGGGGCGGGGACGACTCTTTCGTCTGTGCTGACGCGAGTTCGCTGAAAAGGTTGCGCCTGGCAGCGGCCCGGCCGGCAACCGGGTGGGAGGTATCGAGCAAAGGTCTCGCGCGGCAATCCGGACGCAAGCGCCTCACGCCTTTCTATACTGTGTCCATGATGGTTGTTGGCAGCGATACAGCGGTTCCCGTGCTCTTTGCCCCGGTCGAGGAGCAGATGGACCTCATCAGCAAGGGAGCGGCGGAGATCGTTCCCGTTGAGGCGCTGCGCGAGCGGCTGGCCGAGTCTCAGACCAGGGGCATTCCCCTGCGGGTCAAGGCCGGCTTCGACCCAACGTCGCCCGATCTGCACCTTGGGCACACCGTGCTCATCCGCAAGCTCAAGCACTTCCAGGATCTCGGCCACACTGTGATCTTTCTGATCGGGGATGGCACCGCGCTGATCGGCGACCCGACGGGCAAGAGTGTCACGCGGCCGCCTATGACGCGCGAGCAGATCGAGGCCAATGCGACGACCTACCGCGAGCAGGTCTTCAAGATCCTGGACCCCGAGCGGACGGAGGTGCGCCGCAACTCCGAGTGGCTGGGTGAGCTTGGCTTTGAAGGCATGATTCGGCTAGCGGCCAAGTTCACGGTCTCGCAGATGCTGGAGCGGGAAGACTTTCACAAGCGCTTCCAGGAAGAGCAGCCCATCAGCGTGCACGAGCTGCTCTACCCCATGGCGCAGGGGTACGATTCGGTCGCGCTGCAGTGTGATGTGGAGCTCGGTGGCACGGACCAGAAGTTCAACCTCATGCGCGGTCGCGACCTGCAGCGTGACGCCGGGCAGCGGCCCCAGAGCATTCTGATGGTGCCCATTCTGGAAGGCCTTGATGGCGTGCAGAAGATGTCCAAATCGCTCGGCAACGCTATCGGCATCCAGGAGCCCGCGCCCGACATGTACGGCAAGCTGATGTCGATCTCCGATGAGCTGATGTGGCGGTACTGGACGCTGCTGACCGACAAGCGCACCGGCGAGATCGACGCCATGCAGGGCCAGGTTGCGGCCGGCACCCTGCACCCTATGGAGGTGAAAAAGGAGCTTGCCCGCACCATCACCACCGACTTTCATGGGGCAGAGACCGCCGCGCGGGTCGCCGAAGGCTGGTCCCGGCAGTTTCAGCAGCACGGCGTGAGCGAGGATGTGCCCGTGGTTGAGATTGCAGCTGACGATGAGGAGCTCCTTGCGAAGGACTCCGCCGGCGAGGGCACAATGGTGCGCCTGCCCAAGCTGCTGGTCGCGGCAGGCCTTGCCAGCTCCGCCGGGGAAGCCAATCGCAAGCTTGCGGAGAACGCCGTAAGCGTGAATGGAACCAAGTGCAACGGCAGGCTGCTCGAGCGCGCGGTGCTTGGCGAAGCCCCTGTGCTTCGGCTTGGCAAGCGCGCCGTCAAGGTGAAGTGGACTGCAGGTTCACGATGAGCGCCACCTCCGCGGGTCGTAACACCGCCCGTCATGGCGGCAGCCGGTGGAAAGCCCTCGCCTTGGGGCTGCTCTTGAGCGCAGGAAGCACGGTATGGTCGGCTGCGCAGGACGCCAATGCAATCATTCGCGATGCCGTGCAGACCGAACTCAAGATGAACCGGGAAGATCGCACACGCTGGCGCTACCTCGATGACGAGCGGGACAAGGGCACGCAGTCCATCGTGGTACAAACCGACGCAGGCTCCGTCAAGCGTCTCATCCGACGCAATGGCCAGCCCATCTCCGCCGAAGAGTCGGCCACCGTGCAGCAGAATCTGGTGCAGTTCATCCACGACCCGGCGAAGCTCGCCAAGCAGCGCAAGGACGGGGAGTCGGACGACAAGAGTGCGACCGAGTTGCTGGCCATGATGCCGCAGGCTTTTGTGTGGAAGGTGCAAAAGGTCTCGGAGACCAACGTCCTGTTGAGCTTCGCGCCCAACTCGGCCTTTAGTCCACCAGACATGGAGGCGCGCGTCATGGGTGCCATGGCTGGTGAGGTGCTGGTCGAACTAGCGCAGCACCGCATCGTCACGCTCAGCGGCCGGCTTACCCAGGACGTGACAATCGGCTTTGGGCTGCTAGGCCGTCTGCGCGGCGGCGGCACCTTTCGGGTCGAGCGTCGCGAGGTGAAGCCAGGGCTGTGGCAAATTACGGAGACCCACGTCCACATCGACGGCAAGGCGCTGCTCTTCAAGACCATCGGGCAGCAGCAGGACGAGATCCAGACGGACTGGACCCAGATCCCCAACGGCACATCACTGGAGCGAGCCGTGGAGCTGTCCCGCTCACTGACGAGCACCACACCCTAGTTCCACGGGCCACCATCTCCGGTGGTTGAAGCCCAACCCACGCATGGGAACGCACACGATCGCCACGCGCAGCACGCACCCGGCCGTGACGGTCCGGCAGCACCCGCAACAGGTAGGCTGGAATCATGAAGAAGGGCGCGGAAGCAAGGACAGACGCTGAGCTGGTCGGCCGGGTAACGCGGTCCGCCGGGCAGCGCGCAGGGTACAAGCAGCTGGTGCGGGAGCTTGGGCTGGGCGGCGGCAAAGAGCGCCGCCTGCTGCTGGAGCAACTTGCGCGTCTCACTGCGCGTGGCGAGCTGGTCAGGGTGGAGGACGAGCTGTGGTCGTTGCCATCCGCCGTGCCCGAGCGCACGGCGCGTGCCCCACGGAGCGAAAGCCTGCCCGGCGAGCGGCGTGCCGGGGAGACTGCCTCCAGGGGACTGGGGGGGAATCGCGATCACCTGATCGCCGGCCGGCTGGATCTGCACCGGGATGGCTACGGCTTTGTGCGGCCCAACGGCAGCACAAGCCGGGACGAGGACCTCTTCATCCCGCCGCCCGAGCTCCACGGCGCCATGCAGGGGGACGAGGTGCTGGTCGACGAAGCGCCACCCGGACGCGATGGTCGAAGGAGCGGTCGCGTGGTGCGTGTGCTCACGCGCCGCAACCCAACGGTTGTGGGCATCTTCCACTACGCGCGAAGTCACGGGGACTCGCGGCGCCGGCGCGAAAGCCAGTGGGTCGAGGGATCGCTGGTGAAGGGCAACTACGTCACGCCGCTGGACGAGCGGCTTGGTGCGCCGGTGCTGATTGCGGAAGGGGACGAGCTGCCGCCGGAGCGGGACGAAACGACCGACCGTGTGGTGGGGGAAGAGGTGCAGGCAGCCAGGGCAGCCTGGACACCCCAGGATGAATACAGGCCGCTCGAAGGTCTGGCAGTTGACGTCGAGATCACCGACTTTCCCTCCGCCGGTAAGCCGGCCCGTGGACGCGTCATCGAGGTGCTTGGCCCACCGGATGCCTTCGGTGTAGATGTCGAGATCGTCATCCGTAAGCACCACCTGCCGCACGTCTTTCCGACGGATGTGCTGGCGGAGGCCGCAGCCAGTGCCGAGCAAACTGTGGAGCGCGCTGACGGGGAAACCCTCGCGGCCCGCGAAGACTTTCGCGGTCTGCCGATCGTAACGATCGACGGGGAAACGGCGCGCGACTTCGACGATGCGGTGCTGGTTCGCGAGCTCGCAAACGGAAACCATGAGTTGCAGGTTCACATTGCGGATGTCAGTCACTACGTCCAACCCGGAACGGCTCTCGACCTGGAAGCCCGCCTGCGTGGCACCAGTGTCTACTTCCCGGATCGCGCCGTGCCCATGCTGCCGCCGTCCCTGTCGAGTGGCATGTGCTCCCTTCGGCCAGATGAAGACCGCTTCGTGCTGAGCTGCGTGATGGAGATCGACGGGCAGGGTGAGATCACCGGCTACCGCGTAGGCGAGGGCATCATCCGCAGCGCGCGACGCATGACCTACACGGCGGTGCAGCACATCCTGGACGGCGCAGAAGAGGGCGCCACACCCGAAGACACGGCGGCTCGTCTCGAGTTCAGCGACCTGGTGCCGGAGTTTGAGCGCATGTACGATCTGGCGCTGCGCCTCAATAAAAAGCGCAGGCGCCGCGGTTCGATCGACTTCGATCTGCCCGAGCCAGTGGTGCAGTTCGATCCGCAGGGCAACATGCGGGCGATCGTACGTTCCGAGCGTGGCTGGGCTCACCGGCTCATCGAGGAGTTCATGCTCTCGGCAAACGAGTGCGTCGCCCGCTGGATTGAGGACGTGGGCGTGCCCAGCATGTACCGCATCCACGAGATGCCTGATGCCAAACGGATCGTCGACTTCGAAGAGACCGCAGCCGGATTTGGTTACACACTCGGCGTGGGCAATCTGCCGGTCAAGCGCGTCACCATGCGCAGTGATCGGCGAGATGTGCAGCGCGGCAGCTCGGGCGGGGGTCGCGGCCGCGCGCCCCAGCAGCATGAGGTCGCCGAGCGCATCCCGGTCACGCCGCAGATGTACCAGCGGCTGGCGGCAAAGATCGCCGGCACACCGGAAGAGCGCATTCTCGCCTACCTTATGCTGCGCTCGCTCAAACAGGCGCGCTACGCCGCGCAGAACGAAGGCCACTTCGCGCTAGCCAGCCCCAGCTACACCCACTTCACCTCGCCCATCCGTCGCTACCCGGATCTGATCGTGCACCGCCTGCTCCGGGCTCTGCTCCAGGCGGGAACGGACCCGTCCGGCGGCCCTATCCGTTCCGGCGACGCCCAGCCCTGGCAGCAGGAACTGGACGCCAAAGAGGGTCGTGGCCGGGGCGCCGCGAGACGCCCGGTCGAAGACCACGGTCCCATGCCCGCCGCGGAGCTGGAAGCCATTGCCACGGAATCCAGCCAGGCCGAGCGTCGGGCCGACGACGCCGAACGCGAGCTGATCGAGTGGAAAAAGCTGAAGTTCATGGAGGACCGGGTGGGCGAAGAGTTTCCCGCGACCATCCTTTCCTGCACCAAGTACGGCTTCTTCGTCGAGCTGGACGAGCTCTTCATTGAAGGGCTTGTTCCCATCGGCTCGCTGGAAGCCCTTGGTGGCTGGCGCGAGGGCGAGCGGTATCTGTTTCGCGACACGGACCGGACCATTGTGGGGCAGCGCAGCGGCCGTGTCTTCCGTCTCGGCCTGCGCGTCCGCGTGTTGTTGGACTGCATCGATCGGCAACAGCGCCGCCTCCAGTTTGCAGTAACAGAGGTGCTCAGCGATCAGGAGCGTGTGCCGACCGGTGCGGGATCGCTTCGCAGCGGCAAACCACGCAAGGCAGTCGGCGATGAGGCAGGCAAAGGCCCGAAGCGCGGTGGCGGAGCGAAACCCGGCAAGAGCAAGGGCCGCCTCCGCAACCAGAAGGCCAAGGGAAAGCGCCGCGGCTAAGCCCGTCACCTTGCCGCCTCCCGGCGAGCCTACGCGGGCCTCTGCGTCGAAAAAGCAGCAGCGGCGCTCTGCCCCGCAGGCCAGCACTTATAGAATGAACCTCGAAGGAGTCTGCTCACGATGGCGAATACAGTGTTTGATCCGCGGTACAAGCAGGAGATGGAAGGTCTGGATGAGCCCCCGTTTGACTCGGACTTTGGTCAGAAGATCTTCAAGAGCGTCTCTAAAAAGAGCTGGGACGAGTGGGTGGAACGGCAGAAGATGCTTCTGAACGAGTACCGCCTGCAGCCCTGGACGCGCGAGGCGCAGGAGTTCCTGGTGGAGCAGATGAACGAGTTCTTCTTCGGTGAAGGTGGTGCCCTGCCCAAGGAGTACGTCGCGCCCACAACGTAGGTTGGTGCCCACTCCGCCACCACGCGGGCACCCCGTTCGGACAAGCTTTTCGAGCAAACCGTACTGTGGTGTAAACTCAGGAAACCCTGTCGCGGGCGGCAACGCCGGCGACGCTTCAAAGTCGGGACGTGGCTCAGCCTGGTAGAGCGCACCCTTGGGGTGGGTGAGGTCGCTAGTTCGAATCTAGTCGTCCCGACCATTTCTTTCAGTTATTTAGCAGAGTTGATTTGGACCCTTCCCGATACGGAGGGTCCACAGAGGTCCACTAAGCGACCGCGAGTACCGAAGCCGGTTTAAACATAGACGCAACTTTCTGTTGGGCGTCACGTCTGGCTCCGTCTACCGCTTGCGCGTAGATGCTGAGTGTTGTCTCCGCAGAGGAATGACGAAGAAGCTCCTGAGACACCTTAACGTTCTCTCCATTGGCTACCAGCAGAGTTGCTAGCGTTCTGCGGAAGCAATGCCATCCAATGTGCTCTGTGAGACCGGCTCGTATCGCAGCAGGTCGCACATGCCTCTTGAGAACGGCGTCCGGCCAGTACGGAAGTCGTCCTTTCGAGTGAGGACTAGCGAACACCCAATCCTGCTCTGCTCCATACTTGCTCACTGCTTTCCATATTTGAAGGGCTTCGGCGAGGTCAGGAGAAAGCGGAATTGGCTTCCGTGAAGCGACTGTCTTCGGAGGACCCTCGACTTGGTCCACCAGGCTTCGCCGAACATGAATCTCCTGCTTAGCAAAATCCACATCCTCCCAGCGCAACCCAAACAGTTCTCCCCGACGAAGACCTGTTACGGCTGCGGTGTAAACGAGGCATCGAAACGGGCCTCGAAGCTCAACTAGAAGCGCCTGCACCTGGATTGGATTGAGGGTTTGGTAGACCTGTGATGAGACAGCACTCTGCCTCACGTGTTCTAGAGGATTGCTGGAAGCCCAGTCGTGGGCTACAGCATGTCGAACGAGTGCGCTGAACACCCCCTTGGTCTTGGCTTTCGAGCCATTTGAACAGCTCATACTCTGCAACCACTTCTCAATCGCTGCAGGCTTCAGTTCGCTCACGCGACGGGAGCCCCAAGTAGGCAGAATCAGGTCTCTCAGTTGGTGTTCATACACCTCACGGGTACGCTGCCTCTTGCCCTTCTCCGGGATTAATTCTTCCCTGCGGTAGTGGTCGGCGATCGAAGAGAGGCTTGGGCTGTGCTTCGCCGTCGATGCCGTATTCGCAGCCATCTGGAGGCCCATGCAAGCCTTCTGAGCGCTCGCCTTGGTTGGGAACTGCTTGACTGATCCCACAACCTCCTTGGGCCTAACGATGCTTCCATCTGTGGTCTGCTCGCGCCAGCGGAACACCCACATGTCGGGTCCGTTCTTGCGCGGTTCTGTTGTCAAAGAGCCAGTCTGATAGCTATTGCGTTTGTGTCTCATGCGCCTACTCCTATCGGGGTTGGGGCGGCATGGACGGCAGAGACATGATAACGCGACCTGATCCAAGCATTTAGCTCAGAAACAGGGAACAGAACCGTCCGCTTGCTTGGACGGCAATGAGGGACACATCCCTCCCTGGCCCAACGAAGCAGCGTAACGGGGTGTACAT
Organism: Acidobacteriaceae bacterium; assembly: GCA_965199635.1. Classification (GTDB taxonomy): domain Bacteria; phylum Acidobacteriota; class Terriglobia; order Terriglobales; family Acidobacteriaceae; genus Edaphobacter. The sequence continues at coordinate 254,004 of CBDASL010000001.1, forward strand.
GCAGGCGCTCGGCTGCCTGCTTTGCTGTGAGTAACTCGATGGTATGTGGGGTGAGTAGTTCAACTTGGCCTTGCTGCTTGGCCGCCTGCGATTCGAACTCCTTCGGAGCCGCAGGCAACTGCTTTATCTCGATCACTTGCTTAATCATACTCAAGAATAGAGTTGACGTCAAGAGCTAATTGTGCTAGTTGCCATATTGCAACCTCTAAGTTAGGATGCCGATTGATGACAAGCTTGTTCAAAAATAGTCGAGATAGATTACAGCGAGCGGCAGATCACGCCCGAGCTTTCATGGCGGAGTGGGATGCCCTCTTCGACGGCGACGCCTTACGGCCGGAGTTGCGCAACGATACCGTCCCTGGATGGACCATTATCGTGGCCAACTTCAATCCTGACGTTCAGGAGAGAGTGTCGAAGAATACTCTCTCACTCGAGTTAGGTGAACTGGCTTATCAGTTGCGTGCGGCCCTAGATGGTCTAATTTGGGATGTCGTTACCAGGGTACAGGGAGCTGAGCCGCCCGTCGACGCCGCCAACGGCCTGGATTTTCCGATCCTCACCGGAGGAAAAAAACAGTTTAAGGATTGTGGATTGCAGAAATTCCCTATTCCTTCACAATTGCTGAACTGGTTGGAATTCATACAGCCGGGCTCAGCTCAGAAGCCCGTCGGTGACCCAGATCGAGGTTTGGGCATTGTCTTAGGGGAGATTCATGATCTGGCCCGAATGGATCGGCATCGACGCCTTCGCGTTGTCGCAGCCATTCCGCAGGACTTAAGTTTAACGGTCTTTACTCAGCCCCCAGGTGGCAAGATCGTTGCGCACGAATCGTTACGATGTGATCTTTTTAATGGTCAAAGCGATATCGTCCGGCTAAGAATAGAGTGCGACGGTGGATTGCTTCCATACCATGTGCGATTTCAGGCGGAAATAGTTTTCGACATTACAGTAGAGGGTGTCCAGCCATGTGACGGGGAGAATGTCATGGTGCAACTGGATCGGTTTCTCGCAGCTGTCGAGCACACAATCAAGAAGTTCGAGAGCTATTTTCCCTAATATGTTTTGTCTCCTGCTTGCTAAATCGCACACTGTGCGGGTATCCAAATGTCTGCCAATATACGTTCGACTGCCTCTGTTTCACTCCAACCATCGTCTCCGAATCGTTCGATTTTTCGGGAGAGCTGCCTGTCTGTAAGCCCTACCTGCATAGCAAGGTCGCACTGATTCACTCGATAACCGTTTGGCAACATATAAACGCGGCTAGTGGTTTTGTTCCGACGCTGCTCTGAGTCAGTCGCCCATCGGCAGTTGCTTTTCTCATACTTCCCCAGCACGTCCAAACGGTCTAGGGTCATGCCACTGTGAGGGCACAAGCCCATATCCTGCACGAAGTTTCTGAACCCCTTCTTGTTTGGCTCTAGCCAACGCCTACAAACCTTATCTGCATACCGGGGATTGTGGCGGCATCGGTTGAGCATGTTGTCATATCGCATGCGGGTGATGTGCTGGCGTCTTATTCCGAATCTCTCCTGCTCCTCAATACCGGTGAGTGTGTTCTCCTGTTCCAGTTTCAGAGCCTCCGGGCGGCACCCCTTACAAGAGATGGCCTTTCCTGTTTTGAGTGCTGTTGTGCTTGCCTTACAAATGGTTCCGCAGGTACAGGAGCACTCCCAGTAGGCCGGTCCAACTTGCCCGGTCTGATGGCTTTTAGGGACATACAGGACTGCAGTGAGGAAGCCATACCTTCGATTTCTCATGTAGAGAAGTGAATCCCGCTTCATGTAATCGAGCTTGCATCCGCAGCTTGCCTTTCTGGGAGGAGAGGAGGTGAGATTGGCTCTAGCCACTTCGAACTTTTTATCAGGAGAGCAAGAGCAGGAGCATGAGTAATAAGTATGTCCGGTTCTAGAGGGTGCTCTTCCTAAGATAGTGAGCTTCCCAACCGTTGTTCCAGACAGGTCTTTCAAGTTCATTCTTTGTTTTCCAAGGTAGCTGTATTTTTGTAGGTGTAGGACATCGCATAAGAAGGTGACCACTACCGGCTGTCCACGCCAATTTGTATCTTCTGGGTCATCGCATCGGATCGCGGTCCATTCGGTAGCCCTTCTGGATGCACCGTCCGACGTTTACGGGCGCACTGCTCCCCTATATCGTGAGAGCAGATCGTCTCAGAGCGAGATACGCTCGCGTTGATCTGTCGACGCGAAATTGAGGAGCGAGTCACGGCTGATTAGCCGACGGCGACCTTTGCGAATAGAGGACAAACGACCGTTGGCAATCGCGTAATCGATGAACCGTTCTGATACGCCCAGCAGCTTGGAGGCTTCTGAACGCGAAAAGAGCAGCCGTTGTGCTGCCCAGACTTCGTTGTGCATTGTTCTTCTTACCTTTCTGAATAATGTAGTGAGATCGATTTCACGGCTGGGACACGAGACTTAGGAAAAAACCTGGATACAAAGCCGTTCGCTCCAACTTTCGGGATCGACCGCCACCCTGTTTTCTGACAGTCACACCGCCCTACCATCCTCTTGCTAGCGAGAGCTAAAGCGATGTCACAGTCGGGCCGGACTGGGGTTTGCTGGCTTGGCTACCGGACAGCGTAGTAGTGGAAGCTGCACCCCTCGTGAAGACCAAAAAAGCACAAGAAAAGCTCTCTCATGCCAAAGCATTGTCTGCTACATTGTATCTACGGTGGTTGATTGAATGTAACAAAGGGGTTTGAACGTCATGGCAAACGGTCGCTTCGTCTCCTATCTTCGGGTTTCTACTGCAAAGCAGGGACACAGTGGGCTTGGCTTGGAAGCGCAGCGATCCGACGTTGCGGGATACTTGAACGGTGGTCACTGGACACTTGTCCGTGAGGTCATCGAGATTGAGTCTGGCAAGCGGAATGACCGCCCAGCGTTAGCTCAGGCGCTTCGTCTGTGCCGTCAGCAGAGGGCGACGCTAGTACTGGCCAAGCTGGACAGGCTCGCTCGCAACGTCGCCTTCATCTCCGCGTTGATGGAGTCCGGTGTGGAGTTCGTCGCCGTTGATATGCCGTCTGCCACCAAGTTCACGATCCACATTATGGCTGCTGTGGCTGAGCAAGAGGCTGATGCCATTTCCAAGCGCACCATTGCTGCCTTGGCCGCTGCGAAGGCGCGTGGAACCGTCTTGGGTGGTCGGCGAGTGTCTGCCGAGCGTCAGGTTGAGATTGTGACGATGGCAAGGGCGGAGCGCTCCAAACGAGCACAGAAGGCCGCAGACGACCTGCTCCCGATGATCCGGGCTATGCAGAACGGCGGGGCAGTAACTTTGCGTGCGGTTGCTGCGGAGCTAAACGAGCGTGGCATGGACGCCCCACGCGGTGGTCAGTGGTCCGCAGTTCAAGTGCAAAGAGTGCTCCATCGAAGCTCGAAGGGGGATAAAGCCGCAGCAAGCACCCTTGCCGCCTAGCACGACGGTGCTACACCGGCCTAGCGTGAACCCGAACCAACCCGCTGCTTCTGAATTAAGTCCCAATTGACCTTTGCAAAGGAGGAGGGGACCTTAGGCGCGCTGGGCAATTCGTCATAAGCCCTGGGATTTGCCCGCAAGCGCCGGGACTTCTCCTGAACTGAAAGCGTGCGCCAATCTTCTTTGGTAACAACCTCTCTCGAAGCGGGTGCTTTCGTAGGCAGCGCGGTCCAAGCCTGTAACCCGAACTCGTTGATGAAAGCGACCTTCTCTGAAGGCGAGTTGAAGGACTCCTTCGACATTGGAGCTTGCCGAGTGTTGCCCAGTCCATTCGGTGGTAGGGTTCTGCCATCTACGAGATCGCGACGGTCAAACGCGAAACGCTTCAGGCACTCGCTTAGAGGCAAACGTTCGCCATCATAATCAGCCTCGGCATTTCCGGTTTCTGGGTCGAAGGTGATGGCTCGTCCGAACTCGGCGATCGCTTCGGCCCGGTCGCTAAAGGTAATACCGCACTCATCGAAGCTTGCGTGTATCGACTTTGCCTCTGAGTTCATACCCTGAGTTGGGTTGAATGCTTTTTCATCTGTCATAGATTTCCTTACCATCGCGGCTTGCTGAATCTGCCCGATGGACGTTGTGACCGAGGTTCGGTCCTTTTTGGTTGAAATGTTGAAGGCTCCGAATTGAATGAGATCAGCGAGATCGGCAGGGGAGAGATGTAAGACTTGGCTATCTCCTCTCTCAATTCCTCTATCGTTCTTTCGGTTTCATGTCGCCAAGTAAGAGCAGCTTCTAGCTGCTGGTCTATGTCGCTCAGGCGAGCGAAAAGTATCTCAAAGGCTTCAGTTATCGCTTCTTCACGCAGGAGTTTTCGGGCCTCTGCTTGAGGGGCTTCTGGTTCGTTCATGTTTCTGCTCCGTCAGGGGTTGCGCTGGATGCCTGGCGTCTCCTACCACGCAGAAGGGAGCTTGCTTCCGGGGGAGACCGCACAGGCAGCAGTCGCTTAGTGGCGTCTAAGTCACGACGAAACCACTAGCTATATTATAGCATGTCGTGTCAAGCATTTTTAATGCATTTCTGTGCTTGCGATCGAAATAGGTTAAGTTCAAGTCAGCCCGACATGTCGGGTACGAGTTAAGTTCCGGCAAATGCGATTCGCACACAATTCGAATCATTACGCTTAGCGCACAGGAATGCACCCCGGCGAGTCTGGAACCAACAGACGGGAGGAATGCTGGAGAAATGAGCGATAAAGCGTGAACAACGCTCAAAAACAGCTTGCTCGTGCTGGCATGGCCAATCCCCGGCCACTCACCCGGTACGACAGTTTGCCACAAATAGCTACTTGACACTGTTCAATATGTGCGAGTTTCTCATTGACTTAACTCCCCGAGTACGTGACGGTGGATCACATGACAATCCCTGGTGTGCAATTTAACGAAGAACACGAAGCATTCACCTGCTCCGATCCCACTTGCCTCCTATGCGGTGTAGCTCAACTTGCCGAACATCTAGCAGTACGCTGCTTTTTCTGTGAAAGAATCAATCTGTCGGCATTGTCCAGGTGACCCGGCGTGTTGTCCCGAAAGGGCATTTGAGTTGGTACGGGAGCTTTATCACGCCGGTCTAAACGCTTAAAGCAAGCCTCAGCAGAGATGCGGTCCGAATCTACCCTTTCGACTCCGATTCAGCTTCCTCCGCCGTCCCCCAAGATAGGGGGAAGTCCAGGCTTCTGTCCCACTTGATGAGTGGCACTCCTCATGTGCTCTCTGGTGTCATAACACCTGAGGATGAGCACCGCATGCCTGGCCACCAACTCGTCCGTTGTCAGTCCGGAAAACTCCGAAACTGTCCACCCGAATGCTGAGGTGTTTTGAGCTATCGGATTGCTACCCACTGTATAGCTCCAGTACTCATTCCCGAGTAGATACTGCGCCTCACCAGACACTTCGTCGTGAATGTTAAAAGCGACGCCCGGTCTTGGCTCTGCCACATACGTCCCCGTGATCGGTTTACCGTCGACTACGGCATCCAGGAGAAGTCTGTGCACAGTGCCGGGCGTACCGTTATTTGCGAAGTTTGCTCGAGCGATGATCTTGACACCAGAATGATCCGGATCATCGATGAAGGTGGCTTGCAGGATTGCAGGTTTGATATCCGGCACCAACGCTTCAGTGTGTACCTTCTCCACAGCAGGCACGAGCGGGGCGCTTCGGGGAGGTGTCAGGCGCTTTTCAACCTCTAACTTCAGGGCACCGACTGCGCTCGCGAGGTTTGACATGGCCGAAGCATCATCTATGGAGGGCCTGACGTGGGTAGTCCGATAGCCGTGATTAACCGCGAGCACAAGAAGAAGAGAGATGATCAGAGTGCCGACCGTCTTCGATGGAAGATTCCAAGTCAGCGTAAAAGGCGATTTCCAGAGCAAGTCAGCAGCACAGAGCGCAACAGCAATCGCCAGAACACAACCGACCCAGAAGTTTACCGGGATGTTCCACGCAGCCATCGTAGCGGCGGCGCCACACAGAATGAAGAAAATGTATGCCTCAATCGAGCTTCTCCCCAATTGTGGTCTCTCAGTCGGAGTGAGAGCAGGCTCCGTGAAGGCAGGCGAGGGGAGCGTCTGGGCCGGAACTGAAGGTGTTGTGGACGGCTCCGTCTTGTTAGGGAGTGACGTATTTACGGAAGCAGGTGCTTCGATTGCAAGCCCCGAGGCAAAAGAATCGGTGAGAGGCATAGACGTGGCGACGCTGCCTGAATGAGAAGGGTTTGTGACCGATTGAGTTTGAGTCGATTGGTCTTTCTTCTTTTGATTACGAGTCTTGCCTTTTTTCCTTGTCACTCAGTCATGCTGTCACCGTACAACACAGCACGTCTACAGGAGTTTGAGAGCTAAGGGTAGGAAATGGCACAAGAAAGATAGATCGCATGCGAAGTGGGTGCATGTCGTGGGTTTGCGAGGAGGTGCCGTCCATGCCACACAAGGTGTGGGTCAGGGCTCCTACGTGGACCCACGCGGGTCCAGCAAAGGTCCACTAAGCGTTTTCTAGCGTTTTCAACTGTGTTCCATCGACATCAGAATGAGCGTAAGTTGCTCATTTAGTGTTGATTCTCGCTTTGGGGTGGGTGAGGTCGCTAGTTCGAATCTAGTCGTCCCGACCATTTCTTCTTAGACCCCTTCGCAGCAACCGGCCGTAGGCCGGCCTCCGCCGCATGGAGCAGCGCCCCGTCGGTGGCGTCCTCCCCAAGCTCCCAGATCATCACACCCCCTAGCTGCTGATCGCGCGCGAAGCGTGCCTTGTGAGCAATCGAGGCAGGGTCTTCAAAGGTCCAGAAGGTGCTCCCGTCGAAGAGCCACGGCGCCTGGGAGGCCGGGTCACGAAACAAGGTAAAGGCGGCCGGTCCACCTCCGGCAGCGGGCGCTGGGGCGCCACTCATCGCTGCCGGATCAGGCACTGGCGGCGGCGGTGCAGTACCGGCCGGTGGCGAGCTGCGCGCGGGGTCTGTCGGTGCGCCCGGGACTGCCACCCTCGCCGGGCCGCTCTCTCTGGCCGCCTGCATCGCTGCTTCGGGCTCGGGCGCGGGGCTCAACGCTGCCGCCACCAGCGGGGCAAAGAAGCTCCAGGGGCGGTCCCCATGCAGCGAGTGCCCTGGCTGTAGCAGGCCGTGGTTCGTGGCCGGCACACTCTGCCACCCGTAGCCATAGAACGGCAGGCCCATCAATAGGCGCTCACGCGGAATGCCCGCAGCTGCCCACTCCGCAAGGCTAACCGCAACGCTGCCGCCCGAGTCCGAGACCAGGGGAGCGATGAAGTTGGTCGTCGGGTTCCAGGGCCCATGGTAGTCGTAGTTCATCACCCCTACCTGGTCCACAAGGTGCGCCAGCGCCGGAACATCTACGCCGGGGTACATCCGTGGTGAGGGCCCAACTGCAACAGTCAACCGCAGACCGGGCCGGACGGCATCCATCGCCGCGCGGAGGTCCGTGAGCAGCGCCAGGAAGTTGGCCCCGTCCTCATCGTGCGGATACTCCCAATCCAGATCGATTCCGTCGAACAGCCTTGGCTGGGAGACCCCCGGGGCCAGGTTGCCGCGAACAAACAGGTCTATACACGACGCCACAAACGCCGCCCGGTTCGCCGGCTGCGCATCCGCCGCGAAGTCGGTCGCCTTGCCCTCGAGTGAGATCAGTACCTTCAGCCGGGGGTGCAGTCGCTTCAGCTCCGCCATCTGGTGCAGGTCGCCCCGGAAGGCGCTGCCCGGGGCGTCAGCCGTGCCATCCACCGCGTCCGCCGCGGCGAACGGCAGGTTCAGGTCTGCATTCGGGTCGGCCACCGTGCATCGCCCATTTGTCACGAAACCCTGGGCGTAGTTGATCTGGTCGAGCTTCTCGGCCGCGCCGGAGCTCACCAGGCGGCGGGGAAAGATGCCGTCGTAAACTCCCCATTGGCCAAAGTAGCCAACCACCAGCGGCGAGCCCTCGGTGCGCTTGGCCGCGGGCGCCTGGGCCCACACGGGGCAGGCCAGTACGGCAAGCAGCGCTGCGAGAAGTCGTGAAGGAACGGCGGAGCAGGTTTTAGCAAGGGGCATTGTATGGAGAGACGAGACGGAAGCAGCGGGCGTCTCGTCTCAGCATCTCTGGGCTTTGATGGTGTCGACAGCGTCGCGAAAGCCGCGCTTGCTGCCTATAATGAACCATGGCGCAGCGACAAGGGGATGGGGTGCAGGCTCGGGGGAGCACGCCCGGGGAATCTGCGCTTTCTGGTCTCCACGGCGCTGGCAGCCCCTTGAACAGCAGCGGCAGCTCAGAGGCCGGAATCGATCTCGAGGCCGCCATGCCCTCCGCCGAACAGGTCATCTCCCTCCGCCCAGACGCCGGTCGTCTCTCCACGCCTGAGGGAGCATCGGACACCACCACGCCGGCGCCGGTCGCCGCTCAGGGAGCGGACCTCCAGGCCAGCGCAGCAGGCGCCACCGCCGGCGATCCCGTCGAAGCGCGCTTCGAACACGTTCTCGAGACCGTGCACGCCAATCGGCCGGTCGATGACCTCAGCCTCATCCGCAAGGCATGGGAGTTCTGCAAGCAGCAACACCAGGGGCAGAAACGCGCCAGCGGCGAGCCATACATCATCCACCCGCTCGAAGTTGCACAGGTACTCGCCGAGCTCAAGATGGATTCGACCGCCATCGCTGCAGGGCTGCTGCATGACGCCGTCGAAGACACTGACGTCACCTCGGCGGAGATCGCCAAGCGCTTCAACGAGCAGGTCGCCCACATCGTTGAAGGCGTCACCAAGCTCGACAAGATCAAGTTCGCCAACCGGGAAGACCACCAGGCCGAAAACATCCGCAAGATGCTGCTGGCCATGGTGACAGACGTCCGCGTCGTGATCATCAAGCTCGCCGACCGGCTTCACAACATGCGGACGCTGGAACACCTGAAGCAGGAAAAGCAGGCCAAGATCGCGCGCGAAACGCTGGACGTCTACGCGCCGCTGGCCCACCGGCTGGGCATGGGCAAGCTCCGCGGCGAGCTTGAGGACCTTGCCTTTCGCTACACGGATCCATTTGCCTACGACTCGCTCCAGCGCGAGGTCGATGCCCTGCGCGGTGCCAATGAACACTTCCTCGATGGCGTCGTCGCCGAGATCGAACTGCGCCTGCGCGAGCATGGACTGGAAGGCCGGGTCGAGTCCCGCATCAAGCGGCTCTACTCCATTCAGCAGAAGCTTTCAGCCCAGGGCATTCCCGTCGAGCAGGTCTTTGATCTGCTCGCCGTCCGCGTCATCTGTCGCACGGTGCAGGACTGCTACGCCACGCTCGGCCTGCTCCACTCCATCTGGCGCCCCGTGCCAGGCCGCATCAAGGACTTCATCGCGATGCCGCGGCCCAACCTCTACCAGTCCCTGCACACCACGCTCATCGCCGAGGGTGGCCACCAGTTCGAGGTGCAGATCCGCACCGAAGAGATGCACACCGTCGCCGAAGAAGGCATCGCGGCGCACTGGAAGTACAAGGCTACTGACTCCGTCTCCGCACGCGAAGAAGAGCGCCTCAAGTGGGTCAGGCAGGTTATGGAATGGCAGCGGGAGATGAGCGACCCGAACGAGTTCATGTCGACGCTCAAGATGGATCTCTATCCGGAAGAGGTCTACATCTTTACTCCCAAGGGCAAGGTCGTCGTGCTGCCCAAGGACGCCAGCCCGGTCGACTTCGCCTACGCCATCCACACCCAGGTCGGTCACACCACCACCGGAGCCAAGGTCAACGGCCGCATGGTGCCGCTGCGCACCCGCCTGCGCAACGGCGACATCGTCGAAGTGCTCACGAAAGAAGGGCACACCCCCAGCCGCGACTGGCTCAGCTTCGCCAAGAGCTCCCGCGCCCGCAACAAGATCAAACACTGGCTCACCGAGCACCAGCGGGAACGCGCTCTCGAGGTGGGCCGCAAGCTGCTCGAGCGCGAAGCCCGCAAATGCAAGATCAGCCTCAATCGCTTCAGCGCGGCTGATTGGGAGCGCGTCGCCAACGACTATGGGCAGGGTGGCGAGCGTGAGGTGCTGGCCGGCATCGGCTTCGGCAAATACTCCGCCCACCAGGTGCTGCTCAAGCTCGCGCCGGAAGCCGCGACTACCGCCGAAACCACGGTCGACGGCACGCCAGGGGCGCCCTCCAGCACCGGCCAGATGTCAGACGCCGTCAAGCGCGTCTTCTTCGGTCGCGGCTCGGACTCCCTGCAGGTAGAAGGGCAGGACGACCTCCTGGTCTACCGCGCACGCTGTTGTAACCCCATCCGCGGCGAAGAGATCGTCGGCTACGTCACCCGCGGCAAGGGTGTAGCGGTGCACGCCCGGAGCTGTCCCAATGTGCAGAATCTCCTTTACGAGAGCGACCGTCGCATCCAGGTTGCGTGGTCCGACGCCGCCAGCGAAGCCGGCAGCATCAGCAAGGGGCAGACCTATCCCGTGAAGCTCGCCGTGCTGTGTGACGACCGCACCGGCATGCTGCGCGAGTTCACCGCGATCATCTCGGATGAGGGCACCAACATCCGCAGCGTGGACTCCCGCGTGGCGGCCGACGGCAGCGCCGTCGTGGACTTTGTCGTCGAGATCCCCGATGTCCGGCAACTCAACAAGCTCATCCAAAACCTTCGTCGCGTGCCCGGCGTCCGTGACGTGCAGCGCATGCAGAAGGTCTAGCGCATGCAGAAGGTTTACGGAGCGACCCTGCACTCCCCCGCAGGATGGTGGGTTGCGCGGCGTCCCCGCGGCATGTATCGTGAAGGGCACGATGACGTTTTCACAGGCCAGCCGATTTTGGTTTAGCTTCCGCTACTGGCGTCCGGTAGCGGTCTCGGCGGGTTGCGATCATCAGAGGCGCCATAGGTAGTAGCGTCGCCCAAGGATCAGAAGGACCCCACGAGCCGCAACCGCCAAGGTTGCGGCTTTTGCTTTGTGTGTCGCAGTAACTGGAGATCAAGATGAGTGCAGCGGCAGTGATGACGGATCCGGTCAAAGCGCGAACAGGGCGCTTCGGCAAGTATGGCGGACGCTATGTTCCTGAAACCCTGATGGCCGCGCTGGAAGAGCTTGAGGCCGCGTACGAAACAGCAAAGGCCGACCCGGCCTTTCAGGCCGAACTCGCCGACCTGCTGCACCACTACTGCGGTCGTCCTACCCCGCTTTACTTCGCCAAGCGCCTCTCCGAGCACTGTGGCGGCGCACGCATCTATCTCAAGCGCGAAGATCTGTTACATACCGGCGCACATAAGATCAACAACGCCCTGGGGCAGGGCCTGCTCGCCCGCCGCATGGGTAAGCAGCGCATCATCGCGGAGACAGGTGCGGGGCAGCACGGCGTGGCCACCGCCACCATCTGCGCTCTGCTGGGTATGGAATGCGTCATTTACATGGGTGAAGAAGACATGCGGCGGCAGGAGCTGAACGTCTACCGCATGCGCCTGCTCGGAGCCGAAGTGCGCGGGGTCGGTGCAGGCTCGGCAACTCTGAAAGACGCCATCAACGAAGCCATGCGGGACTGGGTCACGAACGTCCGGTCCACCTTCTACATTCTGGGCTCTGCCCTCGGTGCCCACCCCTACCCAACTATGGTGCGCGACTTTCACCGGGTCATCAGCCGCGAAGCCAAACAGCAGATCCTGGAGCAGGAAGGCAAGTTGCCAACAGCCATCGTCGCCTGTGTTGGGGGCGGATCCAACGCCATCGGCGCCTTCTACGAGTTCCTCGACGACAAGGCGGTCCAGCTCATTGGCGTTGAGGCCGGCGGTCGTGGCTCAGGCCTTGGCGAGCACGCCGCGCGCTTCCAGGAGCAGGGTGGCGGTGTGCCGGGTGTGCTGCAGGGAACGTACTCGTACGTGTTACAAGATGATGCCGGCCAGGTGAGCCTGACGCACTCCGTCAGTGCCGGCCTGGACTATGCGAGCGTCGGCCCGGAACACGCCATGCTTCACGACTCCGGGCGAGCCACGTATACCTCCTGCTCGGACGCAGACGCCCTTGCCGCTACCGTGATGCTCAGCCGAACCGAGGGCATCCTCCCGGCGCTCGAAAGTGCACACGCCATCGCGGAAGCTCTGCGCCTGGCCCCAACCATGGCCAAGTCCGACGTGCTGATGGTGAATCTCTCCGGTCGCGGTGACAAGGACATGGGCATCCTCTCCCGAGAGTTGCATCTGGGCGGAGCCGAGCCAGTCCACGCGGCGGAAAACCGCGGCGAGTCCGAAGGGAAGGTGTAGACGTGGCCATCGCATTCAAGCATCGGCCAGGTCTGGTCGCGTACGTGACCGCGGGCGACCCGGACCTTGCTACAACCCAGGACATCGTCCTCGCCGCCATCGACGCCGGTGCCGAGGTGATCGAACTCGGCGTCCCCTTCTCAGACCCGCTGGCAGACGGTCCCGTCATCCAGAGAGCCAGCGAGCGAGCCGTGGGACGCGGTGTCACGCTGCGCGATGTGCTTGGTCTGGCCCGCGCTATTCGCGCCGCCAGGCCACAGGCCGGTCTTGTCCTGTTCAGCTATCTCAACCCTGTGGTGCGTTTGGGCATGGAACGCTTCTGCGCGGAGGCCGCAGAGGCCGGTGCCGATGGCGTTCTCCTCACGGACATGATCGTCGAAGAGGCCGACGAGTACCGGGCCCTGATGGCGCAGCACGGGCTTGCGCCAATCTTTCTCGCAGCCCCCACCAGCCCCGACGTTCGGCTCAAGGCCATCGCTGAAGCGAGCCGGGGCTTCGTCTACGCCGTCTCCCGTGTTGGCATTACGGGTGCACGGGAGACGGTCGCCTCGGATGCGGAGACACTGGTTGCAAAGCTCCGGCGCTATACCGATCTGCCCATCGCCGTGGGCTTCGGTATCTCCAAGCCGGACCATGTGCGCGACGTCGGCCGCTTTGCTGACGCCGCCATCGTCGGCAGCGCCGTGGTCGCGGCTGTGGAGCAGGCAGGACCGGCAGGAGCGGCCAGGGCCGTCGGCCGCCTGATCACGGAGTTGCGCGGCGAGAGGGTGCAGCCATGAGGCTGTGGCAAGGGAGACAGATAGTATGGAACCCGTATAGCAGGCCGCGGAGTTCCGCATGGGGAGGCAACGTTGGGACAGGATGAACAAAGGGAGATCGAGATGTTGCGCGATCGGATCGACAAGCTGGATGCAGAGATCGTACGGCTCATCAACGAACGAGCCGATGCGGCCAATCGCATCGGCCGCGCAAAACAGACAGCCGATTTGCCGGTCTATGAACCCAGGCGCGAGCAGGATGTGTTCAGCAATGTGAAGCGAATGAACTCGGGTCCGTTAACCGACGCGGACATGCTTCATGTGTATGAGCGAATCATCGATGTGATGCGGGGTCTGCAACGGCGAGACGCGCGGTAACGAGAAGGCCGCTTTGGAACGCGGCGAACAGCTCAGGAAGGAAACGGCAGGCGAAGACATGATCGTAGTGATGCAGGACGCGGCGGCGGAAGAACATATTCAAACAGTGATCGAGCGGATGGTGGAGCTCGGCTTCAACGTGCACCGCACCACGGGGCAGACCCAGACAATCCTCGCGGGCGTTGGCACACCGGACAAGTTCGACGTCCTTGAGTTCAAGATGCTGGGCGGCGTTCATGACGCGTATCGCATCTCGTCGCCCTACAAGCTGGCTGGCCGCAGCTTCCGGCCTGAAGGCACAAAGATCACCTTTCCCAATGGCGTAGTTGTAGGTGGCGACGAGATCGTGCTGATGGCAGGGCCATGCTCGGTCGAGTCACGCGGACAGATTCTTGAAAGCGCCAAGCTCGTGAAGGCGGCGGGCGGGCAGTTCCTTCGCGGAGGAGCGTTCAAACCGCGCAGTTCGCCCTACAGCTTCCAGGGCATGGGATTGGACGGCCTGAAGCTGCTGCGCGAGGTAGCCGATGAGACCGGCCTGCTGGTGATTACGGAGGTCATGGAGATCTCGCAGATCGAGCTCATGCTTCCCTATATCGACTGCTTCCAGATCGGCGCCCGGAACATGCAGAACTTCAACCTGCTCCGAGAGCTCGGGCACGTTCGGAAGCCCGCGCTGTTGAAGCGCGGCATCTCCGCCACGATCGAAGAGGTGCTGCTGAGCGCAGAGTACATTCTGAGCGGAGGCAACTACGACCTGATCGTGTGCGAGCGCGGCGTGCGAACGTTTGAAACTTACACGCGCAACACGATGGATATTTCGGCCATTCCCGTCCTGAAAAAGCTGACTCATCTGCCGGTATTTGGTGACCCGTCCCATGGGGTGGGTATACGGGAGTTTGTGCCGGCCATGGCGATGGCCAGTGTGGCAGCGGGTGCGGACGGGTTGCTGATGGAGATGCACCCGAACCCGGACAAGGCCATGAGCGACGGGGCGCAGAGCATGACGCCGCCGCAGCTCACGGACCTGGTCGGCAAGCTGCGCGGGATTGCTGGCGTGATCGGGCGAACGGTCGCCTAGGCCACGAGCATGGAGCGCATCGCCATCGTCGGGACTGGGCTGATCGGTTGCTCGATTGCGCTGGCGCTCCGTGCGGCTGGTTTCTCTGGAGCCATCGATGGTGTTGACCGCAGCGTAGAGGAGTGTGAGGCCGCGCGGCGGAGGGGTGGATGGGGGCGGGTGGTGCCCTCCACCGACGCGGTGTGCTGGGAGGTGCTGCGGGCAGCGGACGTCATCGTGCTCGCTGTGCCGGTGCTGGCGATCATCGAGTGGATGGAGCGGCTGGCGCCAGAGGTGCGGGCCGGGCAGCTCGTGACGGATGTGGGCAGCACCAAGGCGCTGATTACACGCAAAGGGGTAGAGCTGTTTGGCCGCTCATTTCTGCCCGGGCATCCGATGGCGGGGCGAGAGTCGGGCGGGGCGGCCATGGGAGATGCCACGCTGTTCCAGGGGGCGACTTGGCTGTTCACGCCCGTGGTCGAGGAGACGGAGCAGACGGTGGAGTGGCGGGAATGGGTGCGGCGAATGGGCGCACACACCCAAGACCTGGAGCCAGAGCGGCACGATGAGGTGTGTGCGTGGGTGAGCCACCTGCCGCAGATGGTGGCTACCGCGTTAGCTTCTCTTCTGGAAGAGCGGTTTGGGGAAGACCCGGTGGTGGGGGCGGTAGGCGGACGGGCGATCCGGGAGATGACGCGGCTGGGAGCGAGCCCTTTCTCAATGTGGCGTGACATTGCAATGACCAACGAGGAGCCGATCGCGCGGGTGCTGCAGGCGCTGGAGCAACAGATGGCGCACC
This sequence comes from Acidobacteriaceae bacterium, assembly GCA_965199635.1. Classification (GTDB taxonomy): domain Bacteria; phylum Acidobacteriota; class Terriglobia; order Terriglobales; family Acidobacteriaceae; genus Edaphobacter. The sequence goes on from CBDASL010000001.1 coordinate 269,192, forward strand.
TGCGGGAGAACCTCCGCGGGCCGGAGCTGCGGGAGATGTTTCGCAGTGCGAACCGATTGCGCTTGCGGCGGGAGTAGGTCCCCCTCCCCCCTTACAATCCGGCGCAAAATCTTCAAACGAAAGCGATTAGGTCTGGACCGAGGGATGCCGTGTGGGGGGAGTCAACCTGGCAGACGGAAGATTTGCCCTGGTCAGACTACCGAAGCTTCGAGGGTACTTGCGCCATCTGTGCGACCAGTTGCGTGGGACGGTCAGGGGTGGGTGGGCCAGAGCGGGAGGGACTCGAAGCCGGGTTCGGCGAAGAGATTGCCCTGCATGAGGTGGATGCCGAGGTCGCGCAGCACCCTGGCTTCGTCGGTGTGCTCGATGCCTTCGGCGATGACGCTGATGCCGAGCTCCTGGGCCAGGGTGTGGACGGCGCGGACGATGGACCGGTTGCGGGGCAGGAGATGGATGTCGTGGATGAGGGAGATGTCGATCTTGAGCAGGTCGGGGTGAAAGGCGGAGAGGAGGGAGAGGCCGGCGAAGCCAGCGCCGAAGTCGTCGATGGCGGAGCGGACGCCGCGGGAGCGGAAGCGGGCGAAGACACGTTCGAGGCTGGCGGGATCGAAGAGAGGTTCGGACTCGGTGATCTCCATGACGAGACGGTTGAGCGGAAAGCCGGAGCGCTCGGCGGCTTCCAGAAGAAAGGCGAGGCGGTCGGCGACAGAGCCGGTGCTGGAAGGCCGGAAGTTGAGGAAGAGGGCGGCACCGGTGCTGTGGAGCCCGAGTTCTTCGGCGAGCTGGATGGCGAGGGCGTTGGAGCGTTCGTCGAAGGTCTGCTCGCGCGAGAGGCCGCAGGGCGATTCAAGGACGGAAGCGGCAGACTCATTCTGCAGGCCGCGAATCAGGGCCTCATAGGCGAAGACGCAGCGGTGCTCGACGTCCACGATGGGCTGAAAGGCCATGGAGAAGGGTGAAGGAATGGAGGGGGCTTGCACGGTGGAAGCTGGCCGGGAGATCACCTGGGGGTCTGCAGGGAAGGCCCCCGGAGCAGACGACTCCTGTGAGTGGAGCGGGGCCCGGGAAGACTCTGGAGCATCATCCAGCAGAGCGGATGTGGTGTGGTGCAAGGGGATCTGCCCTGGTGACACGAGGCTCATCGGTCGTTCCTCCACAGTGCTACATAGGCAAGCAATGGATGAACGCTGTTGGGGCGCGGCCACCCGGAACGGCACAAGTGATCAGAGGTTTCCACAGTATATGAGACGCGGCTGGAGGAGGGCGTGCGGGGAACAATCTTTTGAGGGCGAAGGCGAGGAGAAAGGGGAGCGGCCGCGCCCCTGCGGAGGGGTGCCGCTCGATGGGGCGGCGGCCGGCCCGGGCGGCTCTCGATGAGGGGTGAGCGACCCGGCAGGCAGCCGGCTAGTGCGCGGCGACCTCTTCCGGCGAGGGTTTTTCCGCCTTGGAGGGCAGGCGCATGAGAAAGGGCAGGGGGGTGAGGCAGACGATGGCGCAGGCGAGCACGGCGAAGGCGTTTTTGTAGCTGAGCATGCTGGATTGCCGGAGCATCTGCTGATAGGCGTAGCCGACGGCCATCTGCCCGGCCTGTGCGGCGGACATGCCGGCCGAGCGGAGGATGCCGGTGAGGGATGCCATATAGCTCTGGTAGGCGAAGGAGCCGGGGACGACGTGGGCGGCGAGGTGGTCCTGATGTGTTTGGGCGGTGCGGGCGATAAAGGTGGTGAGCAGGGCGGTGCCGGCGGAGCCACCCATGTTGCGGGCGAAGTTGGAGAGGGAGGAGATTTGGTTGGACTTGGAGCGGGGGACGCCGACGTAGTTGAGGGTGGAGATGGGAATAAAGACAAAGGGGAGGCCGATGACCTGGAGCGCTCGCCATAGGGTGACGGTGCCGAAGGCGGAGTCCAGCGAGAGGCGCGTGAGGTTGTAGAGGCCGGCGGCGGTGGCGAGATAGCCGATGGAGACCATGAGTCGCGGGTCGAGCTTGCCCATGAGGCGGCCGGTGACGACCATCATGATGATGAGCACAAAGCCGCCCGGGGAGAGCACCATGCCGGCACGCTCGGCGGTGTAGCCGAGAAGAATCTGGAGGTACTGCGGGATAAGCACGGTGGAGCCGAAGAGCACCATGCCGAGGATGAGCTGGAGAAAGACGGCGGTGCCGAAGTTGCGGTTCTTGAGGAGCTTGAGATCGACGATGGGGTCCGGGTGGCGCCACTCCCAGTAGACAAAGAAGGCGAGCAGAAGGGCGGCGGCGAGGGCGGCGGCGCGGATCTCGGGGTTGCCGAACCAGTCCTTTTCCTGACCCTTGTCGAGAAAGAACTCCAGGCAGCCGACGCCCGAGGCGACCAGGGCGAGCCCCAGGAAGTCGACGCGGCCTTTCGCGGCGCGCTGTGACGGGGCCTGTGGCGGATCCTCCACCATGATGTTGGTGAGCCAGAGGCTGAAGAGGCCGATGGGCAGATTGATGAAGAAGATCCAGTGCCAATTGTAGTTATCCGTGATCCATCCGCCCAGGGTAGGGCCGATGGCGGGGGCGACGACGACGGCCATGCCGTAAAGGGCAAAGGCCTGACCGCGTTTTTCAACGGGAAAGGTGTCGGCCAGGATGGCTTGCTCGGAGGGAGCGAGACCGCCGCCGCCGGCGCCCTGGAGGATGCGGCAGAGGATCAGGATGGGGAGGGTGGGGGCAAAGCCGCAGAGCACCGAGGAGATGGTGAAGAGGGCGACGCAGGTCATGTAAAAGCGCTTGCGCCCGAAGCGGTTGGAAAGCCAGCCGGAGATGGGAAGGACGACGGCCGAGGAGACGAGGTAAGAGGTGAGGACCCAGGTGGCCTCTTCCTGGCTGGCACCGAGGGAGCCCGCGATGTGGGGCAGGGCGACGTTGGCGATGGAGGTGTCGAGGACCTCCATAAAGGTGGCCAGGGTGACAGTGAGGGCGATGGCCCAGGGATTGTGCCTCGGCTTCCAGTCCGCTTCGTCAGGGGTCGATCGTGCCATGTCAGGTTCCTGATACTGTATCAGTACGCTGATATGGAGTCGATACAGGCTTTGGGGATGCAAAGTTTTGACGGGATGCCGAAGGAAGAGCAGGCGCTGCGGCAGATGAAGGCGCTGCTACAGCGGGTGCGCGGGCGGCTGGATGAGCGGCTGGAGCCGATGGGAGTGACGACGGCGCAGTTGCAGATGCTGCACCAGATTGCAGCGGCGGATGGGGAGCAGCGGCGGGTGAGCAGCGCGGGAGTGGCGCGGCTGTGCGGGGTGACGCCGCAGACGATGCAGGCGCAGCTGGTGCGCTCGGAGAAGGCGGGCTGGGTGCGGCGGGGGGTGGACCCGGAGAATGAGCGGCTGGTGCTGTGGCGGCTGACGGCGCGGGGCCGTGGCCTGCTGGCGGAGGCAGAGGTGGTGTTTGCGCAGGTGATCCAGCGGGCGTGGAAGGGTGTGCCGGCGGCGGAGACGCGGGTGGCCATGCGCGTGGTGGAGCAGCTGCTCGAGAACCTGCGAGAAGCGTAGCGGGCGCTGTACGCTAGAGCGATGGGCGAGACTGGGTTGCCGATTGCGCTGCAGGATGTGGTGGCGGCGCGCGAACGTTTGCGTGGGTCGATCTATTTGTCGCCGTGTCCGCGGTCGCAGATGCTGAGCGAGCTGACGCGGCGCGAGATTTATCTGAAGCTTGAGAACCTGCAGATGACCGGCTCGTTCAAGGAGCGCGGTGCGCTAAACCGCATTGCACTCCTGACGGCGGAGCAGGCGGCGCGGGGCGTGATTGCGGCGAGCGCGGGGAACCACGCGCAGGGGGTGGCGCACCATGCGACCAAGCGCGGGATCCGAAGCCTGATCGTGATGCCGCAGCAGACGCCGCTGGTGAAGGTGACGGCGACGCGGAACTTTGGGGCGGAGGTGGTGCTCCATGGGGCGAACTACGACGAGGCGTTTGCGGAGGCGATGCGACTGAAGGACGTGGAAGGGATGACGTTTATCCATCCATTCGACGACCCGGCGGTGATGGCGGGGCAGGGCACGATTGGGCTGGAGATGCTGGAGCAGATGCCAGGGCTGGAGGCGGTGGTGGTGCCGATCGGCGGTGGTGGGCTGATTGGGGGCATCGCGTGCGCGGTTAAGGAGAGCCGGCCGGAGGTGAAGGTGGTGGGGGTGCAGACGGTGCGGCTGCCGAGCATGGTGGAGGCGATGGACGCCGGGGGGCCGAAGACGATCGATCCGGCGACGACGATTGCGGATGGCATTGCAGTGCGGCGGTCGGGTTCGGTGACGTATCCGGTGGTGGAGCGGTACGTGGACGAGATTGTGACGGTGGGGGAGGATGAGATTGCGTCCGCGATCCTGATGCTGCTGGAGCGAGAGAAGACGCTGGCAGAGGGTGCAGGCGCGGCGGCGTTGGCGGCGCTGCTGCAGGGACGGACGACGGTGATTCCGGAGGGCGCGGTAACGGGTGTGCTGGTATGCGGCGGGAACATCGATGTGACGCTGCTGAGCCGGATCATCGAGCGCGGCCTGGTGCAGGATGGGCGACTGATTCGGTTACGTATTCACCTGTTGGACAAGCCAGGGGCGCTGGCGGAGCTGACCAAGCTGATTGCGGCGCATGGGGTGAACATTGTGGACACGCTGCATAACCGGGCGTACTACGGTGTGAACCTGGGAGACACGGTGATCGACATCACGATGGAGACGCGGGGACGGGAGCAGCTGGCGGAACTGCTGGATGTGCTGGACCGGGAAGGGTATCGGCACAGCAGGGTGCAGTGACGGCCGGCGGCGGAGCGGGGTATGTGGGGCGGCTAGCGCCGTCGCCGACGGGGCTGCTGCACCTGGGGCATGCGGCGACTTTCTTGCGGGCGGCGGAGCGGGCGCGCGGCGGCGTGCTGCGACTGCGAAGCGACGATCTGGACGGGGCGCGAGTGAGGACGGAGTTTGCCACCTCCATGGTTGCAGACCTGCGGTGGCTTGGCCTGGAGTGGGACGGGCCGGTGGTGGTGCAGACGGAGCGGCTTGGGCTGTATCGGGCGGCGATGGAGCGGCTGCTTGAGATGGGGATGGTCTATACCTGCCGGTGCTCGCGACGGGAGCTGGCGGCGATGGTGAGTGCGCCGCACGAGGAGACGGATGAGCCGATCTACCCCGGGCGGTGCCGGGCAGGTGGGCCGGCGACGGAGTTGGTCGCGGGGGTGAACTACCGCTTTCGGGTGCCGGATGATGAGTGGGTGGAGTTTGCCGATGCCGGCTGTGGGCCGCAGCGCTTTCGGTGCGGGTGCGATGCGGAAGCGGACTTCGGCGACTTTCTTGTGTGGCGGCGGGACGGACTGCCGAGCTACCAGTTGGCGACAGTGGTAGACGACACGGAGATGGCGGTGACGGAGGTGGTGCGGGGGCGGGACCTGCTGCGCTCGACGGCGCGGCAACTGTTGTTGTGGCGTGCTTTGCGGGCCGCGGCGCCCGCGTTCTTCCATACGGCCCTTCTGGTGGATGACGCGGGGGTGCGGCTGGCGAAGCGGCATGATGCACTCTCGCTCCGGACGCTGCGGGAGAGCGGGCTGAGTGCGGAGGCAGTGCGTCGCTTGGCGAGGGGGAGCACCGGCTGACCGGGTTTCGAGAGCTGGCGCGGTGACGCGGGAGAGCTTCGTTGCATCCGAGGACTTGAAGGAGTTACGCGATGCGAGTGGCTTTGGGAACGACGATGGTGAAGAGCGCGGCGCTGGCCGCTGTGTTGAGCCTGGTGAGTGTGGGTTGCAACAAGAAGGCGGACAACACGGCAAACTTCAAGAGCGCGGTCGACACGTACTACAGCTCGCGACCGGTGTGCCTGTGGAAGAGCCCGAAGCAATTTCCGGTGCAGGCCAACCAGGATGATAAGGACAAGACGCAGGATTACGACGCGCTGGTCGACCAGGGGCTGCTGACACGGATGGCGGTGGAGAAGAAGAAGCTGCTGGTGCTGAACCAGAAGGCCAACAACTATGACCTGTCGGACAAGGGCCGGTCGGCTTGGACGGCGGACCAGACGCAGCCGGGTTATGGGAACTTCTGCTACGGGCACCGCAAGGTAGCGACGATCACAAGTGCATCCCCGACGACGAGCGACGTGGGCGCGACTGCCAACATCGTGTACGTGTACACGATTGATGGTGCACCCGACTGGGCCAAGGCCGCGGAGACACAGACGGCGTACCCGACGGTGAAGGCGAACCTGGACGGGCAGCAGACCGCACAGGCGACACTGACCAACACCAGCAACGGTTGGCAGGTGACAAGCGCACCGAACAGCAGCGACAGCGGCGATAGTGATGCACCGGCAACTGCAGCCGACGGCAAAGTTGTTCGCTAACGCTTGAGTAAGTTCATCGAAGGGGCCTCGCCATGTGCGAGGCTTCTTTGTTTCTGGATGACACGACGCCGAGAGAAAGGCCGGGTGACCGACAGTGGTGGCGACCGTGCTCCCGGCTCGGGCGGCGCTTAGTGCAGAGAAATGGTTGGACAGGCGCGCCTCTCCTTGCAGGGTCTGCGGGCGAGCTGGGGTGGCAATGACCCTTTGGTTGTGTTTCGAGACGGCGCGGATCGGGCGAAGCTGCGGAGATGGCTCGAGCACGCAGAGTGGGAGACGGTACGCGCAAGGCCCGGACACTGTGGGCCAGCAAAGATGCTGTGTGGGGGCGGGTCGTGTTGCTGCTCTATGCAGCGGCGCTGCTTTCGGGAGCATGGCGCGGCGCCGGTGCGCAAGGTGGGACTACACCAAAACAACCTCTGCCGCTGCGAGCGGTAACGCAGGCCGATCGGGTGCATGCGGCACGGAGTGCCGGGCTGACGCGCCTGGAAGGCGAGATGCCTCGATGGGCGAGTATCTCCAGCCAGATTCATGAGCCCGTGGACGCCAGGCAGCAACGCCACGTGACAGTGATGCTGCTGCGTGCGCCAGAGGCGCAGCAGGCGTTTAACGCTTTAACCAGGGCGCAGCAGGATCCCCTTTCAGCGATGTATCACCACTGGCTACGGCCTGAGCAGATTGGTGCCCTGTACGGACCAACGGCGCATGACGTTGCGGCCGTGGTGGCGTGGCTGCGTGCGGCGGGGCTGACGGCCCAGGTTGATCCAACGCGTACGGCGGTCGCGACCTCAGGCACACTAGCGCAGTATGAAGCCGCGCTCGGAATCGACTTTGCGCGATACGCGGTTGGCGATGAAGAGTTGCTAGGCGTGACAACGGCGCCCGCTGTGCCGAACGCGCTTGCACCCATCGTTGCGTCATTTCTGGGATTGTCGGACGAACCTGCGACGCCACAGTTCCACTCGTCATTGACGCCAGCGTTCACCACCAAGGCCGGTGGCCATCTGTTGACCCCTGCAGATTTCGCCACAATCTTTGATGTCGCGCCGCTGTATGCGAGTGGGAACACCGGGCAGACGGTGGAAGGAACGCAGCAGCACGTCGCCATCTATAGCAAGCTTGACGCGTCACGAAGTGATCTTGCGCTGTTTGCAGCGGCTGTGAAGCTTCCTGCGACTCAGGTAACCACCTACCGTACCGGCGACCAAGCCGACGCTTCGAATGAGAGTGTGTTGAAGACCGCGAGCGAGACAATGCTGGATGTGGAACGGGTGGTTGGGCAGGCTCCCGGCGTTGCGGCCGACCTGATCCTATCCAACAGCATTCCCCAGGCGATCAGCTACAACAACACCACGCTGCGGGCGCCGGTGCTTTCTGTCTCCTACCACTTGTGTGGTCGCGCAGCCTCCGATGCGCTGCTGGTGCAGATCGACGCTCTTGCACAAGATGCCGCGGCCGAAGGGATCTCAATCTTCTTTTCTTCCGGGGATTCGGGCGCTGTGTGCGGAGGCGCAGGAAACTTCCACGTTCCAAACGGGACCGAGTTGAAGGACACCAACGCGTATTGCTCTTCGCCTTACATCACCTGCGTTGGCGGAACGATGTTGCATGACGGAGACGCCGCCCGCTTCTGGAACAGCAACAATACGGGTGCGCTCGAGTCTGTGCGCAGCTACATTCCAGAGGGCGTATGGAACGAACCTGTGGCCAAGAATGGCAGTTACGTTCTTGCCGGCACGGGCGGGGGGGCGAGTGAACGGACGCGCAAGCCGGAGTGGCAGGTGGGGCCCGGCGTTCCTGCAGATGGCGTGCGCGACCTTCCTGACATTGCATTTCCTGCTGCGGGGAATGACCCGTTCTACATTGTGCTGAACGGCAAGGTGCAAGGGCTGTATGGAACGTCGGCAGCCGCGCCGTCTGCGGCTGCGGTTGCAGCTCTGGTCAACACGGCAGCCGGCACGCGACAAGGTAATTGGAACCCGTTGCTCTACCGGCTGGCCAATTCGCCTGCCGCGCCTTTGATCTTCCATGATGTGACGCTGGCAACGTCGGGTGTGGCGACGTGCGATGTTCTTGTCGCGTTGCCGTGCAACAACAGCACGCCGTCTGCGTCGTCGTTAACTGGCGGCATTGCGGGGTATGCGGCCGGGGTCGGCTATGACCAGGCGACGGGGTGGGGATCGCTTGATGTGGCGCACTTCGCGGCGGCGGCTCATCCTGTGGCGACGGGCCTGACGCTTGTGGCGAGTGCGTACGAGATCGACCCGGACCAGACGGTCCGCCTCACGGCGACGCTGCAGGGGACGTCAGTGGTGTCGCCGACTGGCCAGGTTACGTTCTATGTCGACGGCGTGGCAGTGGGTACGCCGGCACCTGTCTCACGCGGCACGGCGGTGAGCGACCTGCGCGGCATCGTGACGACTGGCCCGCATCAAGCGACGGCAGTCTATTCCGGTGACACCTTTTTTCACGATGCCACGTCTGCGGCTATCCCGATCACGGTCATGGGACCGGGGGTCGGGATGCAGGTGGCCTCGCAGCTTGTGAGCTTCGCTTCGGGCGCAGTTGGTGGCACGACGAATGAGTTGACCGTCATGTCACAGCACGAGTTTGCCGGGGCTGTGCAGCTGAGTTGCGCTGTGACCAAGGGCTCCGGGACGATACCGCCGACGTGCTCGCTCGGGACTTCCACGGTAGACCTGAGTGCCGGTGGAACTGCCACGGTTGCCGTGGGAATTCACTCCAGCGCCAGGCAGGGAAGTGCCGCAGCAGGACAGGGCGGAGGCCGAGCGGCAATCGCGCTGGGAGGGGTGGGTTGCTTGCTGCTTTGGGTGGCCCCTGGGCGTCGGCGGATCAGGCCGGGTCTGCTCTGTGTTCTGCTGCTGCCCTCGATCTGGCTGTGTGGCTGCGGCGGCGGCAGCCGGCGGGAGGCTGCGGTGACGAGTGCTCCGGCGGATGCCGGCACCTATGTGGTTACCGTGACGGCGAGTTCGCCGGCAGGTACGGACGCTGGGTCTGCCGCTACGACAACATTCAGCGTCACGATCTTTTAGCCAGGCCGACTTGGTTGGTGAGGAGGTCGCACCGCGCAGGACGGAAGGACCTGAGTGGCCGCGAGATGGAGGCTCGGGAACAAATCGGGGCTCTGCAGGGTCTAAGTCGCCAGCAGTATGTTGTGGGCAACTTATGACGATCTGGAGCGTTCCATGCGATCCCTTCTGCCCGCTGTTTTCTCTGCCTTGCTCCTTTCTTCTCCGCTCCATGCGCAACAGTCACGGCCAGGTGATGCGCCTGCGCTGCCACTTACACGCGTGGCGCTGTACAAGAGCGGTGTCGGCTTCTTTGAACACACGGCCCACCTGACCGGCACACGAACTCTGACGCTGGACTTCACATCGGCCCAGCTGAACGATGTGTTGCAGACACTGACGGCTGTGGACCTGGGGGGTGGCCAGATTGGAAGCGCCAAATTCAACTCCACAACGCCGCTGGCGCAGCAGATTGCGAGTCTTCCTTTCTCACTTGGGGACGGCAGCACGACAGATGTTACGGAACAGGATCTCTACAACGCGCTGCGGGGTGCACGGGTAGAGGTGACGGGCGCTGGTCCGGTACTTACCGGGCGCATACTTTCGCTGGAGGTGCGTGGCGCAAGCTCGGGGCCTGCAGGGGTGGAGACCGGCAGTCGCGACCAGATGCGTCCGACGGCACTGGAGCAGCGAGTGCTGACGGTGGTTGGGAGTACGGGCGCTACACGCTCGCTGACTCTTACCTCTGGCACCACGGTGCGGCTGCTTGACGCCGGGCTGCGCGCGAACCTGAACACCTACCTTGCGCTGCTGGATCAGAGCCGCAGCCAGGGTATGCGGCACCTTACCCTGACGGATCAGGCTCCGCCGAACGCAACGGGCCAGCGCGAGCTCCGCGTGTCCTTTCTTTCCGAGGTCCCGGTGTGGAAGTCAACGTACCGGGTTCTGCTTTCGACGGATCAGTCGCGGGCCGCAAATGCCGCAGCCCGCACCACCACGCTGCAGGGCTTCTCGGTAATTGACAACACCACCGGCGAGGATTGGAAGAGTGTTCACCTGTCGCTGATTGCAGGGAGTCCGCAGAGTTTTCTGCAGCCGCTGGCGCAGCCTATTTATACGCGGCGACCGGAGATTCCGATTGCCGAGGACGCGCAACTGACGCCGCAGACCCATGATGCGGGGGAGTTGCTTGCGCCGACCAAGATGTTGAAGGAGGATGGGCCGCTGCAACAAACGGCTGGCGTGGCCGGGATGGCCGGGATGGCCGCTGGAGGCGTCGCAGGTGGCGTGTTCGGGGGCATGGGGTCGTCGTCGCCCCCGGTGGTGATGGCGGATGCCCAGACACAGATGGCCGCGGTGCCGTACGCCACGCTGGCGCAGGCGACGACGGTACCGAGTGCGACCACAGGCGCCACGGAGACGATGTTCGCGTACAACCTGTCGGAGCCGATCTCGATTCCGCGCAATGGATCGGCGCTGGTGCCCATACTGACGGCGAGTCTTCCGGCAGAGTCGGTGACGCTTTGGTCCGCTGCGAACCCGACGCCGTTGCGGGCGCTTTCATTGATCAACGCCACGGCGCTGACGCTGGATCGTGGCTCCTTTTCGGTTGTGGAAGATGGGAGCTTTGCGGGGGAAGGTTTGCTGGACACGATTCATCCCGGAGAGCACCGGCTGCTTTCGTTTGCGGCGGACCAGGCGATCCGTGTGGCGGTGGAGCAGCAGCATGAGAGGCGGCGGGTGACGCGGCTTGCCGTGCACGAAGGCGTGCTGCACGCGACGAACCTGGAGATCGCCGAGGCGGACTACGTGGTGAGCAACGCGAGTGCCGAGGACCGGACGGTGTTGCTGGAAGAGCCGCGCCGTGTGGACTGGACGCTGGACTCCCCGGTGCAGCCCGTGGAGACGACGCCGACGGCGCTACGCTTCCGCGTGATCGCGATTCCGCATGGGAGCGTGCGTCTGCACGTTGCGCAGCGGCACACGCTTGAGGATCTGTTCCGGTTGGTGAACACAAACGAGACGGAGCTGAGCCTGTACCTGCGGCAGCATGAAGCGAGCCCGGCGTTGCTGCAGAAGCTGACGCCCGTGTTCGCGGCACAGCGTCGGGTGACCACGCTGGAAGTCGCTTCGGAGGAAAAGCGGAGCGCGATTCGTGCTCTGGTGGAGGACCAGAAGCGCCTGCGGGACAACCTGGCGGCGCTCAAGGGCACGCTGGATGAGCGCGCGCTGGCCCGGCGCTACACGGGCGAGTTGAACGCCGGAGAAGACACGCTGGCCAGGTTGCGCCAGGAACTAGCCACGGTGCAGCAGCAGCAGGCGGCCGGGGCTGCTGATTTAGCAGCTGTTGTCGCGGCGTTTGATTCTGAGGCGGTGTCCTAAGGTGTGCGCGCGGGCGGGGTTAGTATGCCCTGCCCGTCACGTTTTAAGGTGCGGGAGTCTCGCGGAGCAGGCGGACGGGACCGAGGAGGCCAGCGGGCACGAGGGGCGAGTCTGCCTTGTAAGGGTGGATGGTGATGAAGGTCACCTTTTGGGCGTTGGGCTGGGCGTCGCCGATGAGGCGGTTGACCCAAAGATTGGCGACGCGGACCGTGATGATGTTGTCACCGGGTTTGAGGGCGGAGGAGACGTCGACGCGGAAGGGCGTCTTCCAGACGATGCCGAGGGACTTGCCATTCACGGTGACTTCGGCGAGGTTGCGGACGTCGCCGAGGTCGAGGAAGACGGGAGCCTTGCTTTGGAGCCAGGCAGGCTCGGCCTGGAGGTGCTGGGTGTAGGTGCCGTGGCCGGTGAAGTACCTGACGCCGGGATCGGCGCTATCCGACCAGGAGGCGAGATGGTCCATGTGAAGCGTCCTGGGCTCGCCCTCCGGCTTGGGGGTCCGGTCTTCGAACTGAACGTCCCAGGGGCCGGAAAGGGTGGCGAGCTCGGTTTCAGTGGTGCGAGGAAGGGCGTGATTCGTCTCGGTGGTGGGGTGGCGGAAGACGACGAAGACGGTGCCCCAGGGCTCGAGCGAGAGCGGCACGGTGGTCTGGCCGTTGCTGCTGCTGAAGGAGGCGGGGGTGATGGCGCCGGTGTCCGGATGGAAGAGCTCGGCGGCGCGGCCGGTGACGCGGAAGGAGGCGTTAGTGGTAAGCGGGCGATCGGAGCGGTTGTCGACGAAAAAGACCTCGGCTCCGGGTAGGGTGCGGTGGACGAAGAGGACCTCGGTGTCGGGCGAGGTCTTGGTGTAGGTGGTGTCAGGCGCGATGTCGATGGAGTTGAAGGCGGCGGTGACCGAGTCGACAAGGTCAGCCGGGGAGGTGGCGACGACGCGGCCTTTGCCGATCTTGCGCGGCGTGCCGGGGGTGGAGGTGTCGCCCCAGAGTTCGTGGACGAGCTTGGTGAATTCGGCCTGGTTGTCGGCGAGCGAGGGGTCATCTTTGGGGGCCTGGCCGACGACGGTAGCGCCCTGGCGGACGAGCTCCGCTATGCGGCGGAGAACAGGAAGCGACATATGGACCGCGTAGGGGTCGAGAACGAGGACGCGATAGCGCATGCCGCTGGCCGTCGTCAGGTCACCGTGGTCGACGCGGAGCATGTGCTCGAGGATGTCGGCGTTGACGAAATCGAAGTTGTTGCCTTCGGGGAGCTGCGGGTTGTGGTGCTCGAAGATGGCGGTGACGTTGGAGTCTTCGCCGTAGAAGTAGGCGATGTCGGCGACGAAGCGGCCCTGCTGCAGCATGAAGGAGGCGCGCGAAAGATAGGTGATCCACGGACTGGCTTGTTCGGCCCAGTTCTCGTTGCGATTGAACCATTGGCCAAAGGGCCCCAGGGTAAGGCCGGGAGCAGGGCTGCCCTTGTCGCCGTCGCCCGGACCGACCAGAGGCTGGTGCACGGAGGAGTGGATGACAAAACGGTTTAGGCCCATGGCGAGTTCTTTGTCGGCGGTGGGCTTGAGGGTTGCTGGCGACCAGCCCCAGGGTGCCTGCGGGCCGGCGGTCATGGACTCGGCTGCGACGTATGGCCGGCCGTAGATGTGGGCGACGGAGGCGGACTCGCGGATGTCGGCGTTGGGGGTGGGGAGATCGTCGGTTGTGCCGGGCTTCTGGGTCCACATGGCGGCCATGGGGACGTCGTCGTAGCGCTTCATCTCCATGCCATCGCCGATGGTGGCGCGGCCGGACTCGTGCGACTCGCCGTACTGTCCCATGCCGCGCTGGTGGAGGATGGCGTTGAGCGTGCCGTAGTGATTAACGGCGAGGAGTTCCGCGATAGTGCGGCGGTAGTCCCAGAGAAAGCGGTCGGAGTCTGCGGCGGAGCCGATGACGCGGCCGGCGAGGACGGGCATCCAGGGGCGGGGGTCGTAGCCGCGCAGGCGCTGGAAGTCGTCGAGCATGGTGTCGGTCCAGTTCTGGGTGCCGGCCTCCCAGGAGTCGGTGATGACGAACTGAAGGCCGACCTTGCCGGGGGTGCCACCGGGAGCGGGGGCGGCGGCGGGGTTGCTGTGGGCCGTGGCTCCCATGTCGCCGTTGGACGCAGATTTGTAACCGTCGAGGTAGTGGTTGAAGTAGGCGGTCACATCGGCCTTGTTCAGCTTGTCGACTTCGGGGCCGGTGGCTTCGGGCGGAGCGGGGTGGTTGGTGATGCCGGTGAGTGAGTAGCCGAAGCGGTAAATCGTCCAGGTGCCCGCGGGCGCGGTCCAGTCGAGGGTGCCGTCGGGCTTGACCTTGCCGGTTAGATCGATGACGTCGGACTTGGGGGTGACGGAGGAGGGAGCGGCTGCGGGTGTGGCGAAGCCGTACAGATCAGCGGTGGGGGCGTAGGCCGCTTTTTCTTCGAAGCGGTTGACGCGGGCGGAGGTGTGGAGGGCGAACTCGGCGATGTGGTGCATGGGCGGGCCGGTTTCGGGCTTCACCCCGAGGTCGCTGGGGTCAATGCCGGCGAGGCTGTTGTTGCGTTCCTTCTCGGTGTAGGCAAGGCGGAAGAAGCGAGCGGTGACGGGGGCGAAGTCCAGCGTGTGCTGCACGGCGCCGGCGGTCGGGAAGCGGGCGACGTCAGTGAAGGTGGTGCCGTCCGTGGAGGACTGGAGCACGGGGCCATCGTTGGATTCACCACGGAAGAGGGAGAGGGGATCGCGCGGGGGGCCTTCGGCGAAGGTGACGGACTGGATGGCGACAGGCTCCGGAAACTGGTACTGGACCCAGCTAACTTCGCCGGCCTTGCTGGCCTGGAAGGAGAGGCTTTGATTGAGGTCGTGATCGAAGAGTCGTTCGGAGTCGGCCGCGGCACCTGCAGAGGTGGTGATGGTGGGGTGGAGTGAGGCGATGGGATGGTCGTCGGCGGGTTCGCGAAGGGCGAGGACGAGGATGTCCTTGCCGAAGTCGGGCACGGTGGAGTTGTCCGTGCCCGACATGCCGTTCATGAGGTCCTGCTGGGAAAGGTTGCCGAAGGGGCCGGTCTGGCGTGGTGGCTCGGCGAGGGTGCCGTGGAAGGGTTGGCCGCCTGAGATGGTTGTAACGGACCAGGTTACTTTCTTCATGGCCTGTTCAGGCTTCACCCAGGGGCCGCCGGTCTCGGACCAGCCCGGCGAGCCGGCGATGGCCATCTCGAAGCCGAGGCTGTCGCCCTTGTTGATAGCGAAGCGGAAGGCGTCCTGCCAGCCGGGCTGCATGTAGATGAGGCGCTGGTCGACGACCTTGGGGGTGGAAAGCGCGGCGTCGAAGTTCTGGAAGCCGACGATGCCGACGCGGTGCATCCAGTCAAGATCCTGCGTGACGCCTTCCTTGGTGATGTTGCCATTCATCCAGTGCCACCAGACGCGCGGATGGGCGGTGGCGGGTGGGTCGGCGAAGTTGGAGCCGAGGGGATCGGAGGCGGCCTGCTGCGCGGGCAGGGCAGCGGAGGAGACGAGGCAGGCGGCGAGGGCGAGGGCAGAAGCGCGGGGCAGGTGGGTGCGGGTGCGGGCAGGCATCTGCGGTCTCCGGGTGGTCTGGTTGAGGCGAAGCGTGAGGTGGGACAGGAAAGAAGCCTGTGGCGCTGACGATGAAGGACGCAACGCCACAGGATGGGAGAGAGGTGGAGTTAGAAGAGAATGCGGGCGGAGAACTCCAGGATCCGAGGATCAAGCGCAGAGGTGACCTGGCCGTAGGTCCCGGAGCCGACGCCAGGGTCGATGCTGCCGAAGTTGGGGTGGTTGAGGAAGTTGAAGGCTTCTGCGCGGAACTGGAGATTGAGTCGCTCACGCAGGGGAAAGGTCTTGTACGTGGCGATGTTGAAGGAGATCTCGCGCGGCCCGCGGATGGTGCTGGGGCGGGCGTTGCCAAAGAAGCCATTGGCCGGCGCGACAAAGGATGCGGTGTCAAACCACTCCGCCTTGGTGCGGAGCAGGCGGACAGGCGCGACCTGGTCCGGGCGCGTGCCGATGCCGTTGGTGCCGGTAGACAGGCCGGGCGTGAAGGCGAAGCCGCTTTCGAGCACGCTAAGGGTGGCGAGGCTCCAGCCGCCGATCAGCTGGCGCTCGAGGAAGTTGCCGCTGTTGCGGAAGCCCGGGATGTCATAGACGCCGGAGAAGGTGAGCACGTGGGTGCGATCGAAGTTGCTGGGACCGTATTCCGCAGCGAGGTTGCGCCAGTCCTGGACGCCGGTGCCGCCACCGCCCGCGATGCTGCCGCCCCCGGTGTTGCTGGCGTGGCCGAACTGCGAGAGGGACTTGCTATAGGCGTACGCGACAGTGGCGTTGACGTTGTTCTTGCGGTAGACGAAGCCGGCCTGGAGGGCGTTGTAATTGCCCGAGCCGATGCCGGCCTCGGTGTAGATGTTGGAGTAGCCCTGGTAAGGGCGCGTGTAGTTGGCGCTGGTGGAGTTGCCAAGGTTGATGCAGGGGTCGAAGTCGTAGGCGGCGGAGGGTGCCTGGTTGGCGCCGAGGCAGCCCGCCTGAGTCGGTGCGGAGACGGGCAGGGGCTGGTTCTGGTCGTAGCCAAAGGTGTCCATGTGGCGGAACTGCGAGCCGGCATAGGCGACGCTCAGCACGGCGCTGGGGAAGAGCTGGCGCTCCACGGTGGCACTGTAGGACTGGAGCATGGTGGGGGTGAAGGTGGGGCCGACGGCGTCAAGCGTCTGCGGGGTGAGGCCGCTGGCGGTGCCGATGGTTGGGTTCTCCAGCGTGCCTGAGTTGATGTTTGAGCTCTGGGTGTAGGGCGGGTTCTGGCCGAAGGCGTTATAGATCGCCTCCACTGCAAGGCGGGAGTAGCCGATACCGTAGCCGGCGCGGATAGAGGTTTTGCCATCCCCGGTGAGGTCGTACGCGAAGCCGACGCGCGGGGCGAAGTTCTTTCGGCCGGCGGTGAAGAAGCCGTGCGGCACGCCGTTTTGCCCGGCAAAGACCAGGCCGTTTTGGAGATTGGCAGGGGCGTCACTGGAGGTGAGCGGTGTGCCGCCGGCATCCGTCAGGAAGCCACCGCCGAGCGTGACGACAGGAGCCTGCGCGGCGCTGTACTGCGAGGCGTAGAAGGAGGAGACCTGGTCGCCGGAGCTGGTGTTGGGCGAGAAGTAGACCCAACGCAGACCGGCGTTGATGGTGAGCCGCCGGGTGGCGCGCCAGTCGTCCTGCGCGTAGGCCTCACCCTGCCGGTAGTGGAAGGAGCCGCTGCGCTGCCCGCTGTCCTGGTGGTAGGAGCCGACAAGGCCGAGAAGGAAGTCGGCGGCGGGATCGCCGGAGCGTGTGCCGTTAAAGGTGAACTGGCCGCCGGGGTAGGTGAAGACGTTCTGGTTCTTGATGCCGGCGATGTAGAGCGCGCCGAACTGCAGGACGTGCGAGCCCCGAGTCCAGCTGACGTCGTCCTGCAGGATGCCTTCGCCGTCGGACGCATGGATGGGTGGGGTGCCGGCGCCAAAGCCGGTGTAGCCGCCGCTGAAGTTGATCTGCGGTGCCTTGTTGAGGACGTTGGCGTCCGGGAAGAACTGGTTGATGGACACGCCGGCCGGCGTTTGAAAGCCGGTGGTGTTGATGCGGGGCTTGTCGTAGGTTTCCGCGATGGTGGCGGTGTTGATGAGGCTGGGCGTGATGGTTGAGCTGAGCCGCACCATCATGTTCATGCCGGTGGTGTAGTAGGTGGTGGGTGTGACGGGGAAGATGCCGGTGCCGAAGGAGTTATACGGAATACCGTTTTTGACCTGCTCGTAGGAGACGCGGCCGGTAAGGATCTCGTTTGGCGTGATGTAGTGATCGATGCGGTAGTTGTAGCTGTCCTGCGCGAGCGTCTGTGGGTTCTGGTTGATGTAGTTGAGCTTGCTGTTGGGGTTGTTGGGCAGCTCGCTCAGCGCATTGAGCAGGGTGATGGAGTTGGGATCAATGCAGGCCGGGTTAAGGGTGTCCGGGCCAAGAACGCAGTTTGTGGCGCCACGCGCGGCAAGCTGCGTGACTGCGGCGGCGTCCAGCGCGAGAGCGTTTGTGTTGGTCAGGTTGCCGGCGCGCTGGGCGGGCGTGAGCACAATGCCCTGCGCAGTGGAGCCGGTGGTAATGCGGCGCCACTCATTCGAGGCGAAGAAGAAGGTCTTGGGCTGGCCGCCGCCGTAGACGTGCGGAATGCGGACCGGGCCGCCAAAGGAGTAGCCGAAGATGTTCTGCCGCAGCTTGGTTTTGACTGTGGCGAAGTAAGGATTCGCATCGAGGGCGTCGTTGCGGAAGTAGTCCCAGGCGCTGCCGTGGAACGTATTTGTGCCTGATTTTGTTTGCACCACTACCTGGCCTGAGCCAGCGAGACCGTAGCGGGCGCTGTAGTTGTCCTTGAGGATGCGGAACTCGTCAATGGAATCGACGATAGGGAGAACGTTGATGTTGGCCAGGTTGCCGGTGTTCATGTTGTAGACGCCATCAAGCGTGTAGACGGAGTACTCGATCGAGGCGCCGTTGACGATCAGCGTGGTGCCGCCGGTGAGGCCACCGGCGGACTGCGCGTTGTTGCCCGCGGTGGACGAGACGCCCGGGATCAGCTGGCCCATGGACTGGAAGTTGCGTCCGTTGAGCATCAGGTTTTCCACCTGCTTGGAGGTGATGGTGCCGCCGGAGCCGGAGTCCTGCGTCTCTACCGCGAGGGCGTCCGCGGTTACGTTGACCTGCTCGTTGGTGCTGCCGACCTTGAGCGAGACACTGGCTTCGCGTGTCTGGCCGGGATCGACGGTGATGTGGGTGATGCTGGTCTGGTTGAAGCCTTCGCGCGTGACGCGCACCGTGTAGGAGCCCGGGATGAGGGCTTCTGCGGTGAAGAAACCGCTGGCGTTGGTGGAAAGCGTCTTGGAGACGCCGGTGGCTTCGCTGGTGACGGTGACCTGAGCATCGGCGAGGGCGGCACCGGTTTCGTCGGTGATGGTGCCACGGAGGGCGCCCTGGTTGCCCTGAGCCAGAGCCACGCCCGCGAGCAGAACCGGAGTGGTGGAAAGCAGCATGGCGCGCAGGCTGCTGGAACGCTTGATCATGAAATCCTCCGCAGGGTCGCCACACACCTGGAACAGACAGACGAGCCTGTTGCTGACGTGCCGCCACAGAATCGTTGGGAACACGGGTCCGAGAGGTTGGCGATGCGGGGGAACCATATGCCGCGAAAACGGGCCCTGTCAACAGAATCAAATTGTTTATCTATTGAAACAAGAGGTCGATGCAGAGTTCTCTAGCGGAGAAGCATGTAGTGCTTTCCCGCGGCGATGAGACGCACAAGGGCCTGCCAGCAAGCCGGTGGCCTGCTCGGGCGTGGTGCCTGTGGCGAAGGTGTTGCCGCGTCCTCCGCACAGCCGTGGGCCGGTGCGCTCAGGGGCGGCGAGCCGTTCGGTCTCTGTGTGGTGCTACGGCTTCCAGCGATCGAGCAGGGCGTGCAGGGAGTCGGGCGTGGGGTGCTCAAACTCCTTTTCGCGTTCGGCAAAGAGCAGGTGGCCGCGGGCGTCGAGGATGGCGAGGGCGGGCACGCCGTGTGCGATCGGCGTGTGAAAGCGCGCGGCGATCTCGGTGTTGCGATCCATGTGGCCGATGTCGACGTGGACCGTGATGTAGCTCGATGCGAGGAGGGCAGCGTTTTGCGGCTGCTGCTCCATCAGGTCAAGCAGAATGCAGTCCGAGCACCAGTTGCCGCCGAACTCAAGCAGGATGTGCTTGTGCTCGCGTGTGGCGCGCGTGATGGCGGCCTGGAGGTCCTTGTTCGCGTTCGCATCAGGCGGGTAGAGGTTGCGGTGCACGACGGGCTGTTGCGCGAAGGCGGCCGAGGTGAGGAGGACGAGGGTGGCGAGGAAGAGAGGGCGCATAAGTCGATTCGTGGTGGACGCGGCGGTGGGTGAGTGTGGCCTGTGGCGGCGTGGGTTCCGGGGCGTCTCACAGATGGCGGGAAAACTGCCATGCGTGAGCCACCCGACGTGGAGTGTGCGATTAGTGGCCGAGCAGTTTGCGGGCCTCGGCATAGGGGGTGAGCAGGTACTCGTGCGGCGGCGTGTTGCCGGCGAGGTAGCGGGTGAAGTAGTCCCAGCGACGACGCATCATGTACGGGCTGGCGGCGCCATAGCCGTGGTGGGCGTTGGGAATGAGGATGAGATCGAAGTCCTTGTTGGCCTTGATCAGGGCGTCGACGAGCAGAAGCGTGTTGTTAAGCGGGACGTTGTCATCCATGGTGCCGTGTGCGAGCAGCAGATGTCCCTTGAGGTTTTTAGCGTAGAGCTGGTTGGCCTGCGCGGTGAAGTTGGTGGTGCCGCCGGGCAGCTTGCGCTCCAGGCCGGCCCACTTCTCGGCCCAGTCGTCCTCATACTCGCGCTGGTCGTGGTTGCCTGACTCCGAGATGCCGACCTTGAAGAAGTCGGGGTAGCGGAGCATGGCGGTTCCTGTGGCATTGCCGCCGCCGGAGTGGCCCCAGATGCCAACACGATCGAGGTCGATGAAGCTGTTCTTGCTGGCGAGTTCCCGGATGCCGGCAACCTGGTCGGGAAGGGTGTTGTCCGCGGGGTCGTTGGCGTAGAAGCCCTCGTGGAAGCTCTTGGAGCGGAGATTGGTACCGATGCCGTCGATGCAGATCACAACGAAGCCGAGCTCGGCGAGAGCCTGATTGTCGTTGTGCGCCGAGGAGAAGGCGCGCGAGCCGCAGGAGCCGACCTGCGGGCCGGGGTAGATGTAGTCAATCAGCGGGTACTTCACCGACGGGTCAAAGTGGGTGGGCTTGAACATGTAACCAAAGAGGTCCGTCTTGCCATCCCGTGCCTTGACGGTGATCTCGGTAAGCGGGTGCCAGCCAGTGGCGAGCAGCTGTGAGAGATCCTGCTGTGCGACGGGCATCACCTCGGCGCCGGTGCGTGTGTCCCGCAGCGTCGTCGTCTGCGGGGTGGAGGGGGTGGAGCTGACGTCGACGAAGGTGGAGGCATCCTGCGAGAGGGTGACGCTGTGATCGGTGTTTGCGGGAGACAGGCGGGTGGCGGGGCCACCGGCGAAGGGGCTGCTGTAGAGGTTGGCGAAGTAGGGATTCTCGCCGGGGACCTTGCCGACAGCGAGGTACAGGATGCGGCGGGCGGCGGTGTCGACCGAGAGCACCTGCGTCACGTTGCCGTCGCCAATGGTGACGGCGTTCTTCAGCTGCCCGGAGCGGAGGTCGTAGAGGTACATCTGCCCCCAGCCGGAGCGCTCGGAGAACCAGAGGAACTCGTTCGAGGCAGGGAGGTAGTGCCAGTTGACCTTGCCGTCGCCAGACTCAAAGTACTGCGGAGCGGACTCATGGAAGACGGTGCGGACGGTGCCGGCGAGGTCGGTGGTGCGGAGCCACTCATCCTTGTGGTCGCGCGAGGTGGAGACAAAGGCGAGCGAGCGAGAGTCGGGTGCCCACTCCACGTCGTCCCAGCCGTCGCCGGTGCAGGAGACGTCGTCGCAGAGGGTAGAGCGATGTTGGTCTGGCGGCATCTTGAGGCGGATTACGTGGCCGGAGGGCACGTCAATGAGGACGCGCTGGATTGTGGTGACGTCCTTGTCGCCGACCAGGGGATAGCGCCAGGCCTCAAGCGTGGGGTGGCCGACGACGGTGGGGACCATGTACATCATGCCGGTCTTGCGCTGGTCCTGCTGAAAGGTGGCGATGTGGCGTGAGTCAGGGGACCAGACGAGGATGGCCTTGTCGGTGTGCTTCCAGCCGGCGTTGTCGGTGCTGTAGCCAAAGTCGGGAATGCCGTCATGGGTGAGCTGCGACTCGGCGCCGGTGTGGGTGTCGCGCAACCAAAGGTTCCAGTTGCGGATAAACGCGGCGTGGGTGCCGTCGGGCGAGAGGACGCCTTCGGGTTCGTGCTGTGTCTCCTTGGTGCAGGTGGTGGCCGCGCCAAGGGTGCAGCGGAGCGTGACACCGGAGGCAGAGAAGGTCGCGGTGCGCGGGTGGCCGGCGGCATCGACGTCAGCCAGGGCCAGGTCGTCGAGGCGAAGATCGGTGGCGGGCTGGTCCGTGACGCCGGCGGCGGCGATGGCCTGCGCGAGGGCGGCGTGGTCAAAGGCCGGTGAGACTGTCTTGCTAGCGGGGTCGACCAGCACGAAGGTGACCTTCACGGCGCCGTCGCCCGCTGGCGAGCTGTCGCGGTACCAGAAGCGATTGCCAGGCAGAAAGGTGGGGTGGGCGACGGTGTGCGCCACCAGGGGCTCGGTGCGGTAGAGCAGGCGGGACTCGGCAAAGCGATAGTCGGCGTCGGTCAGGGTGCGGCCGGGCTGTTGCTGAGCAGGCAGGGCAGCAGCAAGAGAGGCGAAGACGAGGAGGGCGGGACGGAGCAGGGGCATGCGGCGAAAGACCTTCTGGGGTGCTGGGTTGTCCCCAGAGTAGCCGAGGGAGGGGCAGAAGGCGTCCTACCTGTGGTGGCGTGCCACCGAAGTCGGGATCGGCGCGTGACAGGAGGCGGGATGGGGCTGGGATCAGTTGCTGTGAAGCGTGTGTGCCGTGGCGGGGTTATGATGGCGGCGATCGCGGGAGGTCTGGCCTGGGGGCAGGAGGGACGCAGCCGCGCGGCGAACACCATGCTGGAGCCGACCGGCGCAATGGGGGAGGATGCTGGCGAGGGTGTGGCGGTGGAGGGAGCGGCAGCAACCAAGGGCAAGCTGCGCATCCTGTTCGCCGATGTTGAGGGCGGCCAGGCGACGCTGTGGGTGACGCCCGCGGGCAAGAGTCTTCTGGTGGACACTGGGTGGCCCGGCAACGGTGGGCGGGATGCAGACCGGATCGTCGCTCTGGCGCACCGCGCCGGTCTGCGGCAGATTGATACCGTGCTGCTGACGCACTTTCACGTGGACCATGCGGGCGGCGTGCCCGATCTTCTCCACAGGATTCGGGTGGGGCGTTTTCTGGACCACGGTCCGAATACGGAGCCTGCCGATGCGGAGACGGCCAAGGCCTACGCGGCGTATCGGAAGGCCATGGTGGGGCGCAAAGTCGGTCGCTCCACAGTTAAGGTTGGGGAGGTGCTGCCAGGATGGGGAGGCAGCGGGGTGGTAGCGACTGTGGTGAGCGCGGCGAAGGATGTGCTGCCAGCCCCTTTGGCCGGTGAGGACAGGAATCTCGGCAAGGAGAACGAGGCGTGTGAGCGAAGTCCTGAGCGGGCGGCAGAAGGGACGGAGAACGACCAGTCCGTTGGGATAGTTGTGCAGTTCGGCCGCTTCAGGGCGGTAGATCTGGGTGATCTCACGTGGGGGGTGGAGCGGGGGCTGGTGTGCCCTGTCAACAGACTGGGGACGGTGGACCTCATGGTGGTGAGCCACCATGGGACGGCGCGGAGCAACAGCCCGGCACTGATCGCGGCGCTGGCGCCCGAGGTGGCGGTGGTCGACAACGGGGAGCGCAAGGGGGCGGAGGCTGCCACCATGCAGACGCTGGAGAACGCAGCGAACGGGGTGGGCGCGGTGTGGCAGCTGCATGCGGCGGCAAGTGTCGGGCCGGAACTGAACACGGTGCAGGAGCGCATGGCGAACCGGGCGGGTGAGGACGGGAACTGGCTGGAGGTGGATGCGAGCCGGGACGGGTCCATGGAGGTTACGAACGGGCGGACAGGGCAGGTCGTCCGATATAGCGGCGGAGAGCGGCCGCATCGAAGCTAACTGCAGAAATGTGGGTTGAACTGGGTAGCCAAGCTTTGCCCTACGGGGCGAGCCAGGGATGAGAGGTGTGCGTGATGACGACCGGACGAGATGTTTCGGAAGCGGGAGAGGCAGGACGGCGAGTGCGCCCGACGTGGGCGGCGGTTGCTTTCACAGCGCTGCTGGGCGGCGGCCTGGTGGCTGGGGTAAGTGGCTGCCACAGCAAGGGGGGTGCCCAGGTGGTGGATGTGGCCGACCAGAGTGCCGACCCGGCGGATGCCAACATGGCGCCGGTAGAGGGCGCGGATGGCGAGGCGGCAGCGACAGGGGTGGCGCCTGGTCCGCTCTATACGTCGGCTCCGGTGGCCGGGGCTGCGGCGGCGTATGGCAGCCGCCCGTATGCCGGCACGCGGTCGTCTGCTGCGGCCTATCCGGCTGCGGGCACGGCGTCGCAGGGGTCACTGAACGAGAGCCAGACTGCGGCGCAGGGCTATGGCCAGAGTGCGTCAGGGGCCGGCCAGGGGCCTGCGCCGGTGGTGCGGCAAGCGCCGGAGAACAGCGACGGGAGCTACGGCACGGAGCCCGGCTACCAGCCGGCGGTGGGTGCCATGCAGGCCGGCCTGGACGCCGATCCGGGAGCCTACAACGGCACCGATGGGCAAACGCAGGGCGATGACGCGCAGCAGCTGAATGACCAGATCTACAGCGATGTGGATCCCAACGAGGAGGCCGAAGCGCCGCCACCGCCATTGCCGGTCTACCAGCAGCCGCCGGCGCCGGCGGACAACTACCTGTGGACGCCAGGCTACTGGGCCTATGCGCCGGCAGGCTACTACTGGGTGCCCGGCGTGTGGGTGGCCGCGCCGTATACCGGGGCGCTGTGGACGCCTGGCTGGTGGGGACCGTACCGTGGCCGCTATGGCTTTCACCATGGCTACTGGGGCCGGTATGTGGGCTTTTATGGCGGCGTGCCGTACGGCTTTGGGTACTACGGCACGGGCTATCACGGCGGGTACTGGCAGGGCGACCGCTTTGCCTACAACCGCGCTGTGACCAACGTGAACGTGGTGAACGTGCACAACGTCTACAACCGCACGGTGATCGTGAACAACATCCGGATCAACAACGCGGTGACCAACAACTATGTCAACAACGTCTCGATCGACCGGCGGGTGAGCTACAACGGCGGTCGTGGCGGAATCCAGGCACGGCCCGTGGCGGCCGAGCTGGCTGCATTTACGACCGAGCGCCACGCCGCCTTGCCGGCACAGCTGGCGAATCAGCGGCAGGCGGCGTCCGTGCGGACGCAGTTCTTTGCGGCAAACCAGGGCAGGCCGCAGGTGGCGGCGGTTGCGCGGCCGCTGCCGACTGAGCGGATCCAGGCACCGCCGGTGCTGCGGACGCCGGTCCGGATCCCGGGGATCACACCGGAGCCGGCGGGCCGGCCGGGCTTTGCGGCGGGTCGGCAGCCGGGCAACGTGGCCGGGCAGCCGAGCAGCGTTGCAGCCGGGCAACAAGGTCGCTTCGGAGCCGTCCAGCCAGGTCGCGTTCCCGCGGGGCAGCAGGGCGGCTTTGCGGGGCAGCAGGGTGCTGCGCGGCTGCCGCAGAGCACCCTTTCGCCCGAGCAGGCGCGGACGTTGCAGACACAGCTTGGCACCCAGCAGCGCGCGGTGCAGGCGGCGCAGCAGCGGGCCATGCAGGGCGGCGATGGGGCGCGAGCGGCGCAGCTCGCGCAGCAGGCTCGCGGCTTGCAGCAGCAACAGCAGCGGGTGGCGCAGATGGCGCAGAACTCGCAGCAGCAGCTACGCCAGCAGCAGCTCCAGCAGCAGCAACAGCTGGCAGACCGGCAGCGCCAGATGAGCGGGCAGCAGCAGCGGCCTGGCCAGGTGGCTCCGCAGACGGTACAGCGGCAGCTTCCTGGACAGCTTCCTGGACAGCTTCCTGGACAGCTTCCTGGACAGCTTCCTGGGCAGATCCAGCGGCCGGGAGTGGCAGACCAGCAGCGGCCCGGCGTAGCAACGCAGCAGCGCCCGGGAGAGCCGGCGCAGCGGCAGACGCAGGACCTGGGGCGGCAGGCTGCCGACCAGCAGCATCAGGCCCAGGGGGCGGAGCAGCAACGGCAGGCCCAGGCAGCCGAGCAGCAGCGGCAGGCAGCGGCGGAGCAGCAGCGGCAGCGCACCCCGGTGGGCGGCCCCAACCGCACGGACCAGGCCGAGCAGCAGCGGCAGGCGGCGGTGCAGCAGCAGGCAGCTCAGCAGCGGCAGGCGGCTGCGCAGCAACAGGCTGCTCAGCAGCGGGCTGTTGGCGAGCAGCAGCAGCGGGCACAGCAGCAGGAGATGCTGCAGCGCAACCAGCAGGCTGAGCGGATGCAGCGTCCGCAGCAGCAACAACCGGTGCAGCGTGAGGCGGCCCCGCAGCGCTTTCCCGGAGCGGGCATGAACCCTGGCGAGGCGGACCGGTCGCGCCAGCAGGGAGCTCCGCAGGAGGGTCGCGCCCCGGCAGCGCAGCGATCGGCTCCGCAGGCCCAGCGCCCTGCTCCGTCTGAGCAGCGGGGTGGTGAGCAGCGGGGTGGTGAGCAGCGGGGCGGGGACCACGGCGGAGGGGACCAGGGACACCACTAGATTCCTGGCTTCTTCTTGGGGTGTGAGGTGAGAGCGGCTCCGTTGGCGCTCTCACCCCTGACCGAACCGACGCGCGGTCGGGGCTGACCCGATTGCCATGCATGAGGTACTTCCCACAACGGTGAGGGAGGTACCCCCTCCCCCCCCCCCTTACAATTTGCGCAGAATCTTCATTCCAGAGGTTTTAGGGCAGACTTATATGTCGCTCCCTGGTGTTTCTGGCTTGCTTTCACGGCTGGTAGACGGGGCGTTCCCGGTCGGGATCAGGGGGCCGTCCTCACTCACGGTCGCATGGGCGAGACTGCTTCCAGGGAGAGAGTACCGCTGGGGGTGGGTGGATTGCGCCAGCTGCCACGGCAGGGTCAGCGGGCCCACCACCGGGTCTGCTGGCGCGTGGCCCTGCATTGCGGATTGGCTCGTGCGGAGCTCGCTGATCATCGCGCTGCGATGCGGGGTCGGGCGGGCGAGTTGATGGACGACAGTTGCTGAGCTTAGGCGAAGGCGAGCTGCCCGAGCAGGACGATGTTGAGCCCGAGGATGACCGAGACGATAGCCCAGCCGGCGATGCGAGTGTGGCGGGCGCTGGCGAAGTCGCCCATGACCGTGGTGCGGTTGGTGAGCAGAAGCAGCGGGATGAGTGCGGCGGGAAGGGTGAAGGAGAGGACCACCTGCGAGAGAACCAGGATCCTGAGTGGGTCAAGGCCGACGGCGATGACGATCAGCGCCGGGATGATGGTGATGACGCGGCGGAGGAAGATGGGAAAGCGGATGGCCAGAAAGCCTTCAATGATGACCTGCCCGGCGAGGACGCCGACGGTGGAGGAGGCGAGGCCGGAGCAGAGAAGGGCGACGGCGAAGACGACGGCGGCGGCGCGGCCGAGCAGCGGGCCGAGGGTGCGGTAGGCGTCCTGGATGGTGGGTTCGGCGAGGCCGGTGCGGGCGAGCGCGACGGCGGCCATGATGATCATGGCGGAGTTGATGAGCCAGGCGCCATTCATGGCGACCAGGACGTCGATCTTTTCGAGCTGCAGAAAGCGCAGGCGAAACCGACGGGACTCGCGATGGGGCGAGGCGAGTTGCTGCAGCCGGGGCTGGACGAGTGCGGAGTGGAGGTAGACGACGTGGGGCATGACGGTGGCGCCGAGCATGCCGACGGCGGCATAGAGCGAGCCCCGGAAGTGATTGGAGTCCAGCGTGGGGACGAGGGTGGACAGGGCGGCGGCGTGCCAGTCGGGATGCACGAGCAGGACCTCAAAGCCGTAGCAGAGGCCGATGACGCCGACAAAGAGCATGATGCCGCGCTCGAGATATTGGAAGCCGGCGAGGTCGAGCGCCAGGATGCCGAAAACAGCGATGGTTGAGACAAAGGCCGCGGCGAGCAGGCTTTGGGTGGGCGAAAGGCCGTGCGCCTGCATCCAGGGGCCGGCGAGCAGATCGAGCCCTAGCGCAGCGCCAAGGAACTCGGCGAGATCGGTGGCGATGGCGGCGATCTCGGCGGCGGCCCACAGGGTCCAGACCCAGGGGCGGGAGAAGTGGTCGCGGCAGTTTTGCGGCAGGGTGCGGCCGGTGACGATGCCGAGCTTGGCCGACAGGTACTGGATGAGGATGGCCATGGCGTTGGACCAGAGCAGCACCCAAAGCAGGCGGTAGCCGAACTGCGAGCCGCCAAGGATGTTGGTGGCGAAGTTACCGGGGTCGATATAGGCGACGGAGGCGACAAAGGCCGGGCCGAAGAAGGTCCATAGCTCGCGTCGGCGTCGCTTCGGTGCGGGAGGGAGTTGGTCGTGCTGGCTCGCGAGGTCGGGGCTGGCGAGCGAGACTGATGGCGGCGCAGGCTGATGGTGGGCGTCGCTGGAATTCATTGAAGAGAGTGTATAGGGAGGCTGCCGCGCGGTCGGCGAGGGGCGCCGGCTGAATGCTAGCCTCGGAGGAGGATTGAGGAGGGTGTGCCGGCGTGAAGGTTCTGGTGATTGGCGGGGGTGGGCGGGAGCATGCGCTGGTGTGGGGGCTGCGGCGGTCGGCTGGGGTGGACGAGGTGGTGTGCGCGCCGGGGAACGCCGGCATTGCGGCGCTGGCGCGATGTGAGGCGCTGGA
Source organism: Acidobacteriaceae bacterium (assembly GCA_965199635.1). Classification (GTDB taxonomy): domain Bacteria; phylum Acidobacteriota; class Terriglobia; order Terriglobales; family Acidobacteriaceae; genus Edaphobacter. Next base: position 297,320 of record CBDASL010000001.1, read on the forward strand.
CGTGACGGACGTGGCGGCGACGGTGGCGCTGGCCAGGCGCGAAGGGCCGGAGCTGGTGGTGGTGGGGCCGGAGGTGCCGCTGGCGCTGGGCGTGGTGGATGCGCTGCACAAGGCGGGGGTGCGGGTGTTTGGGCCGACGCGGGAGGCGGCGCGGCTGGAGTCGAGCAAGGTGTTTGCGAAGGACTTCATGCAGCGGCACGACATTGCGACGGCGGCGTTTGCGCGGGCGACGACGGTGGAGGCGGTCGAGGCGGTGCTGGCGAACTTCAGCGTGCCGGTGGTGGTGAAGGCGGATGGGTTGGCGGCGGGCAAGGGTGTGGTGATTGCGGCGACGCATCGGGAGGCCGTGCATGCGGCGGCCGAGATGCTGAATGGCGCGATGCTGGGCGAGGCGGCGGGCGAGGTGGTGCTGGAGGACTTTCTGCCGGGCGAGGAGCTGAGCTTTTTCGCGTTGTGCGATGGCACGACAGCGGTGCCGATAGCGGCGGCGCAGGACCACAAGCGGGTGGGCGAGGGGGATACGGGGCCGAACACCGGCGGAATGGGGGCGTACTCGACCGATGCGCTGCTGCCGCCGGCGATGCGCGACTGGCTGCTGCGCGAGGTGGCGCAGAAGGTGGTGGACGGGATGGCGGCGGAAGGAACGCCGTTTGTGGGCATTCTGTTTTGCGGGATGATGCTGGTGCCACAGCGCGATGGCACGGTGCGGCCGGTGGTGCTGGAGTTCAATACGCGGTGGGGCGATCCGGAGACAGAGGCGATCGTGCTGCGGCTGGAGACGGACCTGCTGGCGATGTTTGAGGCGGCGGTGGATGGGCGGCTGAAGGACTTTGCCGTGGCGGTGCGGCCGGGGGCGAGTGCGTGCGTGGTGCTGGCGAGTGGCGGGTATCCGGGCAGCTATGAGAAGGGCAAGGCGATCTCCGGTCTGGCAGAGGTGCCGGGGGACGTGGAGGTATTCCACGCGGGGACGGCGCGGCGCGGGAACGACGTGGTGACGGCGGGGGGCCGCGTGCTCGCGGTGAGTGCGGCGAGCGAGGCGGGGCTGGAGGAGGCGCTGCGGCGGGTGTACGCCGCAGTGGAGCGGATCGAGTTTGAGGGGATGCAGTTCCGGCGGGATATTGGCCATCGGGCGCTGGGCGGGGCTCGGGAGTAGGGCCGCTCCAGAGCTGAGCGAGGTCGCCGCGCTTTGACGGTGTCGAGGCGGTGTGCGTCCCGACGCAGCCAGGGATCGTCTGCTATGCGTAGGATGATGCGTGGGCGCAGCGATGCCGCCCAAGCTGCGACTCAGGACGGGGACGGGCGTTCCCAGGAAAGCAGGAGAACGGATGGCTGTGGACGATTCTAAGCGGATAGATTCGCAGGTTCAAGCGGATGAGGAGCAGGGGACGGCCCGCGGCCGGGGATGGTCGCGGCGGTCGTTTCTGGGGTCGCTGGGCGTGGTGGGCGCGGCGGTCACGACGGCTCCTGCCGTGGTGGCAGCGAGCGCAGCCGTGGCCGAGGCGCCGACCGAGCCTGCGGCCAAGGCGGGCACGCAGGCTGTGGCGCTGAAGGTGAACGGCGAGGTGCACCGGCTGAACCTGGAGCCGCGGGTGAGCCTGCTGGACTGCCTGCGGGAAGAGTTGTCGCTGACCGGCACAAAGAAGGGCTGCGACCACGGGCAGTGTGGAGCGTGCACGGTGCATGTGAACGGGCGCCGGGTGAACTCGTGCCTGACCTTTGCGGCCATGCACGAGGGCGACGAGATTACGACGATCGAGGGCCTGGGCGAGCCGACCAAGATGCACCCGATGCAGGCGGCCTTTGTGCAGCATGACGGCTACCAATGCGGGTATTGCACGAGCGGGCAGATTATGTCTGCCGTGGCGGTGGTGAAGGAGCCGTGGGGTCCGGACGACAAGGACGTGAAGGAAGCGATGGCGGGCAACATCTGCCGTTGCGGGGCGTACCCGAACATTGTGGCGGCGGTGCAGCAGGTGCGTCGCGGGGGAGGTTTGGCGTGATTGATTTTGCCTTGAGCAAGGCGGCGACACCGGCAGACGCGGTGAAGCTGGACAGTGCGGCGAAGACAGTGCAGCAGGGAGCGGAGGTTCGCTACATCGCGGGCGGCACGACGCTGGTGGACCTGATGAAGCTGGATGTGGAGACGCCGCGGCGCCTGGTGGACATCAACCGCCTGTCGCTGGCCGAGACGGCGAAGCAGCCGGACGGTTCGTTGCGCATTGGCGCGCTGGTGCGGAACTCCGACCTGGCACACGACCCGGTGGTGAAGGCAGACTATGCGGTGCTGAGCGAGGCGCTGTTGAGCGGGGCCTCCGGGCAGCTGCGCAACATGGCGACGACGGCGGGCAACCTGCTGCAGCGGACGCGCTGCCAGTACTTCCGCGATGTGCAGTTTGAGCAGTGCAACAAGCGCGTTCCAGGCTCTGGCTGTGCGGCCATCAAGGGGCAGAATCGCAACCTGGCGATTCTGGGGACGAGCGAGCATTGCATCGCGACGCACCCCTCGGACATGGCGATTGCCATGGCTGCGCTTGAGGCGACGATCCACGTGGAAGGGGTGAAGGGGCCGCGGGAGATTGCGATCGCCGACTTCCACAAGCTTCCCGGGTCGACCCCGAACATCGAGAACGCGCTTGAGCCGGGCGACCTGATCACCCATGTGACGCTGCCGGCGCGGGTAACCGGGGCGCGGTCGACCTACCTGAAGCTGCGGGACCGGGCGAGCTACCAGTTTGCGCTGGCGTCCGCGGCCGTGGTGGTGGCGGTGGAAGGCGGCCGCATACGGCATGCGCGCGTGGCGATGGGCGGCGTGGGCACCAAGCCATGGCGATCGCCTGAAGCGGAGAAGGCCTTGATGGGCAAGGCACCGGACGCGGCGCTGTTTCGCCACGCGGCCGAGGCGGCGCTCCACGGGGCGCACCCGCAGACCGAAAACGGCTTCAAGGTTGAGCTGGCCAAGCTGGCTATCCAGCGCGCACTGCGAACAGTAACGGAACAGGCGTAAGAGGGGCGAGGGCGCTATGGCACGAGTTGCAGATCAGGGTTGGGAGACAGGGGTACAGGCCGTTGAGCCGACGTCGGGTGGCATGACGTACAGCTCGCCGGAGAAGATCATCGGCGCGGCGGTGCCGCGGATCGATGGGCCGTGGAAGACGACGGGCGGGGCGATGTACTCGTCCGACCACAACTTCCCGGGGATGCTGTATGCGATTCCGGTGGGGGCGTCTGTGGCGTCGGGCGAGATTGCCAGCATCGACACCGCGAAGGCCGAAGGAATGCGCGGCGTGGTGAAGGTGTACACGCGGGCAAACTTCCCCAAGGTGTACCGCGCGAATCCCGCGGGGCACGGCCACCTGGACGAGAAGCGGCCGCCTTTCGAAGACGACACGGTGCGCTACAGCGGGCAGTACATTGCGCTGGTGCTGGCCGAGACGATGGACCAGGCACGAGCGGCCGCCTCCACCATTACGGCCAAGTACACGCCGGCCAAGATGGTGATGACGCGCAACCTGCAGGAGGGCCTGGAGGTGCCGGCGCTGAGCGTGGACAACCAGCGCGGCGATGTGGACAAGGCATTTGCAACCGGGCCGGTCACGATTGACGAGCTGTACGTGACGCCGGTTGAGGTGCACAACCCGATCGAGATGCATGCCTCGGTCGCGGTGTGGGACGGCAAGACCTTTACGCTCTATGAGTCGACGCAGGGCGTGGTGAACCACCAGGCGGTGGTCTCGCAGATGCTGGGCGTGGCGCCGGAGAAGGTCTCGATCGTGATGAAGTATCTCGGGTCGGGCTTTGGGGGCAAGCTGTTTCCGTGGCCGCACACGTTTATGGCAGCGGCTTCTGCGCGTGAGCTGAACCGGCCGGTGAAGCTGGTGGTAGATCGCCACATGATGTTCACCAACGTCGGGCACAGGCCGCGGACCGAGCAGCGCATCCGGCTGAGTGCGACGCCGGATGGCAAGCTGACGAGCGTGCAGCACGACTACACGAACGACACCTCGATCCTCGAAGACATTGGCGAGAACTGCGGGGAGGCGACGCCCTACCTGTACAGCTCGCCCTCGCTGCGGATCCGGTCAAGCCGGGTGAAGCGCAACATCGGCGTACCCGCGCCAATGCGTGGACCGGGCGCGGTGCCGGGGCTGTATGCGCTGGAGTCTGCCATGAACGAGCTGGCGGACAAGCTGAAGATGGACCCGGTGGAGCTGCGCCTGCTCAACGAGCCCAAACTCGACGAGAGCACGGGCAAGCCGTTCTCTTCGCGGCACAGTGCGGAGTGTCTGCGCGTGGGTGCGGAGCGGTTTGGCTGGGCCAAGCGCACGCCGGGGATCGGCTCCATGAAGCAGGGCGACCTGGTGCTGGGCTGGGGCGTTTCGATGTGCTCGTGGATTGCGGGCCGTGGCGACTGCAAAGCTTCCGTGGCGCTGAACGACGATGGCTCGGCGACGATCTCCTGCGCGACGCAGGACATTGGCACGGGGACCTACACGGTGTTTGCGCAGGCGGTGCATGCGCAGACCGGGATTCCGATGGATCGGATCCGTGTGGTGCTGGGGCACTCCGACCTGCCGGATGGGCCGATGTCTGGCGGATCGATGGCGACCAGCACGGTGTTGCCGGCGATCGATGCGGCGACCAAGGCGGCGGTGACGTCGCTGAAGAAGCTTGCGTCGGCGGAGACGGGACCCTACCCCAAGGCGAAGGCAGAGGAGCTGGAGTTCACCGAAGGACGAATTCACCGCAAGGGGGAACCGCTGAGCGCGGGCATGCCCTTTGAGAAGCTGGTGAGCTCGAACAACCTGCGGTTTGTCTCGGCAGAGGGCGATTCGGGCTCGACGCACCAGGACGACGAGGCGAAGAAGTACTCGATCCACTCCTACGGCGCGCAGTTTGCGGAGGTGACGTGGGATCCGGGGATTGCGCGACTGCGTGTGAGCCGTGTGGTTTCGGTGATCGATGTGGGCAAGATCATCAATCTCAAGACGGCGCGCAACCAGGTGGAGGGAGCGATCGTTATGGGTGTTGGGATGGGCTTGCTGGAGCAGGCTCGCTACGACATGCGCACGGGGCACCCCACCAATAACAACCTGGCGGAGTACCTGGTGAGCACGGCGCCAGACTGCCCGGAGATTGATGTGCACTTCCTGGACTACCCGGACCTGGTGGTGAACAGCTATGGCTCGCGTGGCGTGGGCGAGATTGGCCTGGCCGGCGTGGCTTCGGCGATTACCGCGGCGGTCTACCATGCGACGGGGGTGCGGGTGCGCGAGCTGCCGGTGATGATCGAAGACCTGCTGCCGGGTGCCAAGCTTCCGGAGATGAAGCGAGTCTAGTTTGCTGGGATCAAGGGGGCGGTGGCGCATCGGCGCTGCCGCCCCTTTTCTGCTTTGACGAGCGTGCCGCGAAGCCTCTAGAGTGCGAGGCATGCGACTTTCTGGATGGGCAGCGGTGGTGGGTGCAGCGGTGAGTGTGGGATGTGCCACGGCGGCAGTGGCAGCGGATGCGGGAACACGGCCGGCGATCACGGGGCTGGCCTATGTGCGCTTCTACGAGGGCAACATGCCGGCGGCGCAGCAGTTTTACGGCGGCTACCTGGGGCTGAAGCCAACTACGCAGCCGGATGGCAGCACAAGCTACGCGGTGGGCATGGTGCAGCGCATCGAGCTGGTGCAGGCAGCAGACGGCTCCACGCCGAGCCGGTTGCAGGCAGTGGGCTTTCTGACCAGGGATCTGCCGGCGATGCAGCGCTACCTTGCGGCGCACGGCATCAAGACGGAACGCGTGAGCGCGAACGAGATTCGGGTGCATGACCCGGAGGGGAACCTGATCGCCTTTGTGCGGGAGAGCCGCGATGCCGAAGAGACGGCGGGCAAGGGCGGACGAGGGCGAGCGACGCAGATGAAGCCGGCGGGGGCGGCCGGTGCGCCGACCTCCAGCCGCATGATCCACGCGGGCTTCCAGGTGCATGACCGGGCCAAGGAGGACGCGTTCTACAAGGAGGTGCTGGGCTTTCGGCCCTACTGGTATGGCGGCATGAAGCCGGGCGAGGTGGAGTGGGTGAGCCTGCAGGTGCCGGAGGGGACGGACTGGATTGAGTACATGCTGGGTGGCGGGGCACACCCGGATGCGCGCGGGCTGGGCGTGCTGGACCACGCGAGCCTGGGGGTGGATCACATCCAGGACGCGGACAAGCAGCTGATTGCCAATGGACTTGCGGATCCGAGCAAGCGCAAGTCGCAGATCGGCAAGGATGGCAAGTGGCAGCTGAATGTGTTTGACCCGGACCTGTCGCGGATCGAGTTCATGGAGTTCAAGCCGGTGCAGGAGCCGTGCTGCTCGCCATTCACGGGCAAGCAGCCTGCGCAGAGTGACGCCGAGTAGCTGCAGCGGCTAGAGGCCGTAGACGTGGTCGGCGCCGAGGACGAGGCCGAGCGTGATGATGGCGATCACGATCTCGCCGATGGCGCCGACGAGGAAGGGGCGGATGCCCTGGTGGCTGAGGTCGCGCAGGCTGGTGCGCAGACCGACGCCGGCGAAGGTGAGCAGAAAGGCCCAGCGGGAGAGATTGCCCAGCGCGGTGAGCTGCGGCTTCGCGAAGACGCCCGCGGTGGCGAGGGCGGAGATGAGCAGAAAGCCGAGGACGAACTTGGGGAACTTCTGCCACAGGAAGGCGGCCTTGTTGCCGACTGCGGCGGTGTGGCCACGGCGCGCCCAGGCCAGCGCATAGCCAAGGACGACAAAACCGATGAGCGCGTTGCGGCAGGTCTTGGCCAACACGGCGACCTTGCCAGCGGCGTCGGAGAAGAGGGCGCCGGCGGCGGTGGCCTCCGCGGTGTTGTCGACGGCGAGGCCGGTCCAGAGGCCATAGGCGCGGTCGCTCATGTGCAGGGCGTGGCCCACGACGGGGAAGAAGACGAGCGAGATGGCGCCGAGCGCGAGGATGGCAGCGATGGCGGTGGAGGAGTCCTTCTCGTCGGCGTCGATGGCGCCCTGCGTGGCGATGATGGCCGAGACGCCGCAGACGGAGGAGCCGACAGCGAGCAGGGTGGTGAGCTTGGGCGAGAGGCGAAAGGTGCGGCCCAGCCACGTCATGAAGGTGAGCGCGATGGCGAGCTCAAAGAGGACCAGCACGAGCGAGATGCCGCCCAGGCGAGCGATGTCGCCGAGGATGAAGCGGGCGCCAAGCAGGACGATGCCGGTCTTGAGCCAGAACTCGTAGGTTGCCACGCCGCGACGGAAGATGGCGGGCAGGCCGAAGATGTTGGTCAGCAGAAGGCCGAAGAGGATGGCCCAGAGAACGTATTCGATGTTGGGCAGGATGAGGTGGTGCGCTTTGCCGTAGCGCGCGATGCTCTGCTCGGTGAACTTGCCGGCAAAGCCGACGACAGCGAGGAGTGCAACGCCAGGGATGAGTTCCAGCGCGGCGCGGAGTCGGTTGGGGTTCGCGGAGGGAGGGAGAACGACTGCATCTGCGGCGAGGCCGGAGGAGTTGAGTGGGGGCATGGGGCGCTCCGGTCTACCAGGGGACGACGGGGAGGATGTGGAAGCGGACTAGCGCGGCGAGCGCCAGCGCGAGCAGGACGGCAGCGGTATCCGGAGAAAGACGGCGCGGGGCGGCCGGCATGGGGGCTCCTTGGGTGGGGCATGGAGATGGGAAGGTAAGGGGTGCGAAAAGGGTTTGTCGCTAGCAGGAGCAACAACAACGGCGCACGGGCAGGAGACGCAGACTCGCGGAATGGAGAACGGTGCACATGCCTTGCTGTGCTTGTATCACCGTGCGCTGCAGCGAAGCAAGCGGTCGGCGCTTAGGCCAGAACTGTTGCGGGAAGGATCTCGCGGACGTCGATCTGCTGCGTCGGGTAGTCACCGGTGTAGCAGGCGGTGCAGAAGCTCGCGGGGGAGAGGCCATGGGCGGGCTCGCCGGTGGTGCAGGCGTGCGTGAGGCCGACGAGCGAGAGGTAGGCGAGGGAGTCGGCTTCGATAAATTGGCGGATCTCCTCGACCGAGTTGTTGGCGGCGATGAGGTCCTTCTTGGACGGGGTGTCGACGCCGTAGAAGCAGGGGGAGACCGTGGGTGGGCAGGAGATGCGCATGTGCACCTCAGCTGCGCCGGCGGCGCGACACATGCGCACGATCTTGCGGGAGGTAGTGCCGCGGATGATGGAGTCGTCGATCAGGATGACGCGCTTGCCTTCAAGCAGCGAGCGGACCGGGTTGAGCTTCATGCGGACGCCGAAGTCGCGCACGCGTTGCTCGGGTTGTATGAAGGTGCGGCCGACGTAGTGGTTGCGGATCAGGCCGAAGTTGAACGGGATGCCGGACTCCGCGGCGTAGCCGAGCGCGGCAGTGACGCCGGAGTCGGGCACGGGGACGACGAGGTCTGCGGCGACGGCGGACTCGCGGGCGAGCTGACGGCCCATCTGGTCGCGCGATTGCTGCACGGGACGGCCGAAGATGCGGCTGTCGGGGCGGGCGAAGTAGACGTGCTCAAAGACGCAGGAGGCCTGCGGCGTGTCGCGATTGAAGAAGCGGCTGGTGACGCCGTCTTCAGAGACCATGACGAGTTCGCCGGGCTCGACGTCGCGCTCGTACTTCGCGTGCAGGAGGTCAAAGGCGCAGGTTTCGCTGGCGAAGACAAAGGTGTCTGGAGCGCCGTTCTGGCCAACGATGCGGCCCATGGAGAGCGGACGGAAGCCATGCGGATCGCGTGCGGCGAAGATGCGGTTGCGCGTCATCATGACGATGGAGAAGGCACCTTCCACCTGGGCGAGGGAGTCGGCGATACAGTCGACCAGCGTGCCCTGGGAGGAGTGGGCGATGAGCTGGATGATGATCTCGGAGTCGGAGGTGGTCTGGAAGACGGCGCCGTCGCGCTCGAGCCGCTCGCGTGCGGTGCCGAGGTTTACGAGGTTGCCGTTGTGCGCGATGGCGATGAGGCCGCGGGTGCTTTCCACCGAGATGGGCTGCGCGTTGAGCAGGGCGGAGTCGCCGGTGGTGGAGTAGCGCGTGTGGCCGATGGCGATGTGGCCGGGCAGGCGGGCGAGCACCGGGTCGGTAAAGATCTCGGAGACCAGACCCATGCCCTTGAAGTCGGTGATGGCATTGAGCTCGGCGCCGTTGGAGACGGCGATGCCTGCCGACTCCTGCCCGCGATGTTGCAGGGCGTAGAGGCCCCAGTAGGTCATGCGGGCGGCGTCGGCGTGATTGTAGATGGCCATGACGCCGCACTCTTCGCGGAGTTTGTCGAAGGGGGTTGCGTCATCGTCGATCGACTCGGCGGGAGTGGATACTGGGATGAGATCAGCTTCGATTCGCTGTCGGAAGTCAGGTGTGATTTCGTTGAGGTCCACTAGATCCACGCGGTAGGGCAGGTTTGATTGGTCAAAGTCGTCCGCGAGCTCGGCACGAGTGCGCAGGGGGAGCGGCTCGGGCCCGCCAACGGCCAGGTCCAGATCGGACCGACGTCGTGCTTTCCCGTTGACGCGTGAGCCGAAGGCCCATACCGGACGATCCGGAATGCGGGCCCTCAGGATGGACAGGACGACCTTGGTCTCTTCCGGAGCGATCTCAATGGTTGCGGAGTCAGGCATGCGATTGAGTCCTCTGCTGGAGCTGGGCGAGAAGATACTTCACTTCCTGGGAGAAGGCGGGGATGCGTGTGACGACGCGGATGGCCTTGTCCTCATTGTAAGTGTGACTGGTCTCGGTGCGAGCCTGGCGAAAGTCTCTCCACGTTGCAACGGGAGAGGCGACGAGGCGTAGCTCGTCGGCGCGGCGAATGAGGCCTTCAAAGCTAAGCTCCGCGACGGCGTCTGGACTGGGCTCAGTAGCGGAGAGGTAACGGCGGATCATCTTGTGGGAGAGCTCAAAGGTGTATTCGAATGTCTGGATGAGACCGGCGCGCAGGAGCGCTCGTTCTGGTTCAAGCGCCTGCTCTTCCAGCGCGCTCTGCAGTTGCGCAGAGGCCTTGGCGAGTGGGCTAAGGTCGATCATGCGGTGACGACCTCGGCGGCCAACTGGGTGGGAAGGGTTGCGGTGTAGGCGGCAAGGAGGTCGGCGATGGAGGCCTGGATCTCGCCACCTGGGCCGCCGTGCGATGTGCCCTCGGCGCGACGGAGCGACAGCGTGTCAGTCCCGGTCTCGCCGATGCTGAGGGCGTTCAGCGTGTCAAAGGTGGAGGCGAGGTCGAGGACCTTCTGCGCGTTCTCGGGGCTGCAGGTGACGACCGCGACAGAGGCGTGCTCGCCGAAGAAGGTCTCGGCGGGTGAGCCCTCGGCGGCGGAGGGAAGCTCCGCTGTGGCGCCGACTGCGTTGCGGAAGGTGGCGCGGGCGAGCGCTGTGGCGAGGCCACCATCACCGACGTCAAAGGCGGAGGTGACCAGGCCTTGCTCGGCGAGGGAGGCGAGACAGCGCTGGAGGGAGGCTTCGCCTTCGATCCAGAGCTCTGCGGGCTTGCCCCATGTGGTGCTGAGGACGGTGCTGGCGAACTCGGAGGAGCCGAACTCGGCGAGGGCGATGGGGCCGATCTCGGCGCCGAGGCCAGGGCCGATGAGCAGAATGGTCTCACCTGCGCGCTGTAAGAAGTTTGGAACGGCTTTGGTTACATCATCGAGGATGCCGACGATGCCGAGGACGGGAGTCGGGAAGATGCCTTCACCGCGTGTCTCGTTGTAGAGGCTGACGTTGCCGCCGGTGACGGGCGTGTTGAGGGCGGTGCAGGCTTCCGTGATGCCGTCGATGGCGAGTGACAGCTGCGCCATGATCTCGGGCTTTTCGGGGTTGCCGAAGTTCAGGCAATTGGTGGCGGCGACAGGGGTGGCCCCGGTGCAGGCGACCTTGCGGGCGGCTTCGGCGACGGCGTGCATGGCGCCGAGCTTGGGGTCGAGGTAGCAGAGGCGGCCGTTGCCGGCGAGGGCCATGGCGAGGCCACGCTCGTGGCGGGTGCCGTCGGCATCGGTGGTGCCGGTGCCCTTGATGCGGATGACGCCGGCTTCATAGCCCGGGCCCTGCACGGTGTTGGTCTGCACCATGGAGTCGTACTGCTCGAAGATGTAGCGCTTGTCGCAGATGTTGGCGCTGGCGAGGAGCTGAACGAGGTCAGCGGTGTAGTCGCGGGGCTTCTGTAACTCTGCAAGTATATCGGCGGGGGGAGCTTTGGGAACCGGTGGCTCCCAGACGCCAACTGGCCGGTGGTAGACGGGGGCGTCATCGGTGAGGGCCGTGTTGGGGATCTCGGCGACGAGCTCGCCGTGGTGGGTGACGCGCATGACGTTGTCGGCGGTGACAGTGCCGACGTCGGCGCAGTCAAGGCCCCACTTGGAGAAGACTTCGATGACCTCGTGCTCGCGGCCGCGCTCGGCGACGAGAAGCATGCGCTCCTGGGACTCGGAGAGCATGATCTCGTAGGAGCTCATGCCGGACTCGCGCTGGGGGACGCGATCGAGTTCGATGGAGACGCCGAGGGAGCCTTTGGCGCCCATCTCGCAGGTGGAGCAGGTGAGGCCGGCGGCGCCCATGTCCTGGATGCCGAGGACGGCGCCGGTCTTCATGGCTTCGAGACAGGCTTCAAGGAGGAGCTTCTCAAGGAAGGGGTCGCCCATCTGGACGTTGGGGCGCTTCTGCTCAGACCCTTCCGTGAACTCTTCAGAGGCCATGGTGGCGCCGTGGATGCCGTCGCGACCGGTCTTGGCGCCGACGTAGAAGACGGGGTTGCCGACGCCGGTTGCGGCTGCGTAGAAGATCTCGTCGGTGCGGACGAGGCCGAGGGCGAAGGCATTGAGCAGCGGGTTGCCGGAGTAGCAGGCATCGAAGCGGGTTTCGCCGCCGAGGTTGGGGACGCCGAAGCAGTTGCCGTAGCCGGCGACGCCGTGGACGATGCCGTTGGCGACGTGATGATTCCTGTTGCGCAGGGCTTCGTCGGGCTCGGCGTCTTCGGTAAGGGGGCCGAAGCGGAGGGAGTCCATGACGGCGAGGGGGCGGGCGCCCATGGTGAAGATGTCGCGAAGGATGCCACCGACGCCGGTGGCGGCGCCCTGGTAGGGCTCGATATAGGACGGGTGGTTGTGGGACTCGATCTTGAAGGCGCAGGCCCAGCCGTCACCGACGTCGATGACACCGGCGTTTTCCCCAGGGCCCTGAACTACAGCGCCGGGGCCGGCGGTGCGGGTGCCCTTGGTGGGGAGGCGGCGGAGGTGGACACGCGAGCTCTTGTACGAGCAGTGCTCGGACCACATGACGGAGAAGATGCCGAGCTCGGTAAGGGACGGGGTCCGGCCGAGGTGCCCTTCGATCTTCTTGTACTCATCCCCGGTGAGCGAGTGCTGCTTGAGCAGCTCCGGTGTGGGGGTACAGGGGGGTGGGACGTTGTGCTGGGAGGGGGCTGCCGCCGAGGGCTGAACTTGCTGATTGGGCATGGCTGCGTTAACCCGATTGTCGCATGGCGGGAGGGGGATGAGTGGCGGCTAATGTCCTGTGGAGCCGAAGCCGGCGGCGCCGCGGGGTGCTTCGGCGAGGGTGTCGGTCTCCTCAAAGGTGGCCTGGATGCGGAGAACGATGCGGAGCTGGGCGATTCGGTGGCCGGGGGCGATGATGTGGGGCTCGGGGGAGAGGTTGGTGAGGACGACCTTGAGTTCGCCGCGGTAGCCGGAGTCGATGACGCCGGCGAGGGTGGTGAGGCCGCGGACGGCGAGACCGGAGCGGTCTTCGACCAGGGCACCGTGGGTCGAGGGGAGCTCGAAGGCGAGGCCGGTGCGGACGGGGAGGGTGGAGCCGGGCTCGCCGATGGGGGCGAGGGTGACGGCTTCCGCAGCGAAGAGATCGGCGGCGAGGTCACCGAACGGGCCGGTGTGGGCGTAGCGGGGGAGCTGGGCGGAGGGGAGAAGGCGCTGGACGCGGATGGTGGGGTCGGGCATGGTGGGCGGTCCTGTGGGGGGGGTACCCCCCCGTATGGTATTGGTGCAAAATCTTCAAACGACGGCAGTTAGGTCTGGATTGTAGCAGTGGGGTGAGCCACCGGAGTGGGCTGTCGGATCGGGATGGCTCCATGCAGCTTACCGGGGTGATGGGGGTGGATGCGCCACGAGAGAGGCGGGCGGCGGGGCGGACGGTATGCGGGACGGGGTGCGGGCGCTGCGGTTCAGCTGCCGCTCGGGTCAGGAGTCGGGCGGGACGTTGGAGAGGTAAACAGCATGGGGCGGATTTTGCGCCCGGTGACTTCCGTGCGGAATTTGACGGTCATTTCTGGGGTGTTTCCGTAGTTGGCGCGTCTGAGCCTGCTGAGAGGAACCATGCACGGTATGGAGCAAGGCACATTGGAGCAGGGGGTAGGGCGAGGCGCAGGGCAGGACAGGTTGTTTGTTGAGAGCAAGGGGACGGGCCAGCTGGCGCTGGTGCTGATGCCGTTTCTGGGAGGGAGCCACCGGGAGTGGGACGCGGTGGTGGAGGAGCTGGCAGGGGCTGAGCGGTGCGTGTGCGTGGACCTGCCGGGGTTTGGCGGGTCGGCGGGGGTGAGCGGATTCTCGGTGGAAGAGATGGCAGAGGCGGTGGTGCGGACGCTGGCCGGGGTGGCGGGGGTGCTGGAGGAGTTTGTGCTGGTGGGACACAGCATGGCGGGCAAGGTTTCTGCGGTACTGGCGCGGTGGGCGGCGGACGGAGACTCCCGGCTGGCGGGGCTGCGGGGGTTGGTGCTGGTGGCGCCGTCGCCGCCTTCCCCGGAGCCGATGGGGGAGCGCAAGCGGCGGGAGATGCTGGAGATGTTTGCCGGGGAGCCGGCCGGGGATGGAGGGGCGGATCCGGCTACGACGGCGGAGGAGCGTGCGCGGGCACGGGAGCGTCGGTCGGCTGAGCGCTATATCGAAGACAACGCAGATGGGGACCTGCCTGCTGCTGCAAAGGAGCGGGCGGTTGAGGACGTGCTCGGGATGAACCGGGCGGCGTGGCGGGCGTGGCTGGAGGCGGGAAGCAAGGAGGACTGGAGCGAGCGGGTGAATGTGCTGCCGCTGCCGGTGCTGGTGGTGGCGGGGGACAAGGACGAGGCGCTGGGACCGGATGAGCAGCGGTGCTGGACGATGCCGCACTTTCCGCATGGGCGTTTGGCACGGCTGCATGCGAGCCATCTGCTGCCGCTTGAGAAGCCGCGGGAGCTGGCGAGACTGATTGCTGAGTTTGTGCGCGGGGTGGAAGGGGAGGGGGTGCGGTCGGCGGGAGTGCAGCGAGACGGGAAAGAGATCCCGATGCGGCGGTCGTATGTGGACATGATCCTGAGCGACCGGGTGAGCCGGAAGACACGCGATGTGCTGGAGGTGCGGGCGGAGGCGGACGTGGTGCAGCCGCCGCGAGCGCTGACGGTGCTGGAGCTGGTGCAGCTGCGCGGGGTGACGGAGCGGGTGGTGCCGCAGCGAGGCGCGGTGCAGATTGACATTGCCGGGCGGCTGGACCGGCAGATGGCGGATATGCCCGGCGACGGCTGGCGGTATGCGGAGCTGCCACCGGATGCGGCGGCCTGCAAGGCTGCGGTGGCGACGCTGGAGTGGCATGCGCGGGCCGAAGAGGGAAAGGGCTGGCTGGCGCTGGAGGGCGATGCTCAGGACGGCATGCTGGAGCGGGTGGCCGCCGGCCGACTGGGGCGGACGCTGCGCGAGCGGCTTGGCTCCATGCTGGGCGGAGGGCCGGAGGGTGAGCCGCCGTTGAGTGCGGAGCAGATGCAGCTGTGGTTCGAGGATGTGCGGGCGGAGGCGACCAAGGTCTATGTGTGCCATCCGGCGACGCTGGACCGGATGGGCTATAGCGGGATCGCGGATGGGGCGGAGAGCCGGCCGGGTGTGGGGTTTGTACAGATCGGGCGCGGGGCGGTGGAGGCGTGGGAGCCGGAGGCGGAGGTGGGCGGAGGCGGGCGTTAGGGGCGGGGAGCAGCGGGGGCGAGCGAAAGCGATAGCTGGAGCAACAGCAAGAGCAGGTCCTTCGCTTCGCTCAGGATGACAACCAAAAATGAACAGGCACAGAAGCGACAACGGCAGCAGAAGCGACAACGGCAGTAGCGACAGCGACAGCGGAAGTGAGAGCAGCGGCGGAGAGGCTTTCGGAGTTGGTTTGCTCGGGAGGCCAGCTGTTGAAGGTTGAGGCTGCTGCGGTTGTTTGCCGGAAGCAGTTGCTGGCGGGATAGCACGGGAAAGGTACGAGAACGATGCAGCTGGATGGTATGCGGCAGTACGGGTTGGACGAGACGGTTGATGCGGTGGTGATCGGGACGGGGGCAGGGGGTGCTCCGCTGCTGGCGAAGCTGGCGAGTGCGGGGCTGCGGGTGGTGGCGCTGGAGGCGGGGCGGAACTGGGATCCCGGGGTGGACTATGCGACGGACGAGATTGAGCAGAGCAAGCTGTACTGGCTGGGTGAGCGGCTGAGCGACGGCGGGATGCCGGTGGCGTTTGGGGCGAACAACTCGGGGACGGGGGTGGGTGGGTCGATGCTGCACTGGGGGGCGTATGTGCCGCGGGTGGATCCGCGGGACCTGCGGGTGCGGACGGAGTTTGGGGTGGGGGAGGACTGGCCGCTGGAGTACGCCGATCTGCTGCCGTACTACGAGGCGATTGAGAGCTTTCTGGGGGTGAGTGGGCCGGCGGAGTATCCGTGGGAGCAGGGGCGGCGCTACCCGCTGCCACCGGTGGCACTGAATGCGGCGGCGCAGGCGATGCGGGATGGGTGCGAGAAGCTGGGGATCCGGTGGAGCGAAGCGCCGATTGCGGCGGTGTCGCGGGACTACAGTGGGCCGGGCAGCCTGGATGGTGGAGGGGAGAGCTATCCGCTGCGGCATGCGTGCGTGAACCGGGGGTACTGCCACCAGGGGTGTCGGAACGGTGCGAAGGCGAGCATGGATGTGACCTATCTGCCGGTGGCGGTGCGGGCCGGCGCGGAGATTCGGCCGGAGAGCCTGGTGCACGGCATTGAGCGGGATGCGACGGGGGCAGTGACGGCGGTGATTTACCGGGACAGGGACGGGGTGGACCAGAGGCAGCGGACGAAGGCGATCTTTCTGTGCGCGGGTGGGGTGGAGACGGCGCGGCTGCTGCTGTTTACGGGGCTGGCGAACGGGAGCGGGCAGGTGGGCCGGAACTTCATGGCGCATGTGGCGACGCAGGTGTGGGGGACGTTTGCGGAGGAGATGCGGCCGAACAAGGGATTTCCGGCGAGCCTGATCACGGAAGACATGATCCGGGTGAAGGACGCGGAGTTTGCGGGCGGGTACCTGATCCAGCCGCTGGGGATTGTGCCGATTACGTGGTCGGCGCAGGTGGCGCGGGGGCGTGGGCTGTGGGGGCAGCGGCTGGTGGACTACCTGCAGCAGTACAACCATGTAGCGGGGATTGGGATGAATGGCGACTGCCTGCCGCATAACGGCAACCAGTTGGTGCTGAGCGATGAGGCGGACCCGGCGGCGCGGGGGACGGGGATGCCGAAGCCGCGGATCTCCTTTGGGTACGGCAACAACGAGAAGCGGATGAGCGCGCACGCGGAGCGGGTGATGCTGGACATATGGAAGGCGGCGGGCGCGAAGGACACGTGGACGTTTCAGCGGAATGCGCACACGATCGGGGCGTGCCGGATGGGGGCGTCGGCGGAGAGTTCGGTTGTGGACTCGTTTGGAAAGAGCTGGGAGGTGCCGGGGCTGTGGGTGTGTGACAACTCGGTCTTTCCGAGTGCGCTGCCGGCGAATCCGGCGCTGACGATCATGGCGCTGAGTTTGCGGACGGCGGACCGGTTTCTGGAGGGTGCAGCCTAGAATGGGCGGGTGATGTGGGCTAAAGTGCGGGCGTGGTTTGGGTGGGAGCCGGCGGGCGTGCGGGCGCCGTGGCGAGTGTTCTGGGTCGGGTTCGTGGTGCGCGTGGTGTACATGACACTGGCGCACACGTGGCGGATCCGGCCTTTGATGGACCACTTTCAGTTTGGGTGGGAGCTGGGGCGGATTGCGCGGAGCGTGGCGCTGCATGGGCAGTACGCGGATCCGTTTCTGGGGCATACGGGGCCGACGGCGTGGATTCCGCCGCTCTACACGCTGCTGGTGGCGTCGGTGTTCAAGGTGTTTGGGGTGTACACGGGGTTGTCGGCGTGGGTGGTGTTTGCGCTGAACTCGGTGTTTTCTGCGGCGACGGCGATGCTGGTGTGGGAGATGGGTGCGCGGTGTTTTGGGCGGCGGGTGGGGCGGTGGTCGGGGTGGGTGTGGGCGCTGTACCCGGCGGCGATGCAGTATGCGGTGCATTGGGTTTGGGATATGAGCCTGACGGCGTGGCTGTTCGCGGGCGCGCTGGTGCTGGCGCTGCGGACGCGTGCGGTGTCGGTTGAAGGCGAGGTTGCCGGGGATGGGCAGCGGGTGGGGCGGTGGGTTTGGTTTGGGGTGGTTTGGGGGCTGATCTGGCTGACAAATCCGTCGCTGCTGCTGACCCTGCCGGTGGTGGGCGGGTGGATGGTGTGGGGGTGCTGGCGGGGGCGCGGTGAGGTGGGTGTGGCGGTGCGGGGGGTGGTGCTGGCGGGGTTGATGGTAGTGCTGCTGGTGGCGCCGTGGGTGTGGCGGAACTGGCGGGTGTTTGGGGCGTGGGTGCCGACGCGGGGGAACCTGGGGGCGGAGTTGTACGAGTCGACGCGGGAGTCAAACAACGGCTTTCCGTGGGGGGCGACGCTGCCGATGGCGGAGACGGCGCCGGAGATGGTTCGGTATGCGCGCGAGGGCGAGATCCGGTACAGCCGGGAGCAGGGCGAGCGGGCGCGGGAGCGGATCCGGGAGAACCCGGGGCGGACGCGGCGGTGGATGCTCGAGCGGGTGTATTTCTTCTGGGCGAGTGTGCCGCACCCGCTGGAGCGGAAGCCCTGGGTGGAGTATGTGCGCGAGGCGAACTTTGGGCTGCTGAGCGTGACGGGGTGGCTGGGGGTGCTGCTGGCGGTGCGGCGGCGGGTGCCGGGGGCGTGGATGTTTCTTGGTGTTTTTGTGATTCAGCCGCTGGTGTACTACGCGGTGACGGTGCAGGCGCGGTTTCGGCACCCGCTGGAGCCGATCATCTGCGTGGTGACGGTGTGGCTGTTTCAGGCGGCGGAGCGGGGGCGGCGGCGGGCGGGTGAGGCGCGGCTGCGAACGAGCTGAGCAAAGCGCTGGACGAGGGGGCGGGGTGGGGCGGAGGGGTGGGCGAGTTGAACTTCGGACCGGATACGGGCGCTGCCGCGGAGGGGAAGGCAGACGACCTCGGGTGAGGCGATGTGGCGGACGCAGGCGGGGGCGACCGTGACGCCGAGGCCGGCGGCGACGAGACGGAGAATGGTGAGCCAGTGGGTGGCTTCCTGGACGATGTTGGGGCGGAAGCCGTGCTGGGCCAGAAGGGCAAAGGGCTTTTCAAAGGCGCGGACGCCGGCGGAGCGGGGGTAGTAGACGAAGGGCTCGTCGCGGAGGTGGGCTGGGTCGAGTGACTTCTGCCGGGCGCGGGGATGGGTGGCGGGGAGGATGGCGACAAAGGGCTCGGAGAAGAGCGGCGTGAGGTGGAGCGCGGCGTCGGGGTCGGCGTCGCGGAGGATGCCGGCGTCGAGCGAGCCGTTGAGGAGGCCTTCGGTGACCTGGGAGGTGAAGGACTCGTGGAGGCGGAGGTGGACGCGCGGGACGGCCTGGCGGTAGGCGCGGAAGACGGAGGGCAGGGTGGTGAGCATGGCGGAACCGACGAAGCCGATGTGGAGGGTGCCGACCTCGCCGGAGGCGACGGTGCGGGTTTCGGCAAGGTCCCGGGTGAGGTTCTGGAGGGTGCGGCGAGCGCGGACGAGAAGGTCCTGCCCGGCGGGGGTGAGGGCCACGGAGCGCGAGGTGCGATGGAAGAGTGGGGTGCCGAGGATCTCTTCGAGGCGGCGGATCTGCTGGGAGAGGGATGGCTGCGCGAGGTGGAGACGCATGGCGGCGCGACCGAAGTGGAGCTCTTCGGCGACGGCGACGAAGTAGCGGAGGTGGCGGAGCTCTAGATCCTGATCCATAGGGCGATGCTATCGGTCGAAAGGAACAGGATATTGGACGAATGGACGGCGCGCGGGGAGACTGCTGGAAGAGGAGTGAGGACGATGACGGAGTTGGTAAAGGGCGAGGCTGTGCTGGTGCGGGCGTATGCCGCGGGCGGGGCGGACGCACGGGCGTTCCGGATGTTGAATGAGGAGTGGATCGAGCGGCACTTTGCACTGGAGGCGAAGGATGTGGCGACGCTGGGCGATCCGGAGGGGACGATCCTGGCAAAGGGTGGGCGGCTGCTGATGGCGGAGGTGGATGGCGCCGTGGTGGGGTGCGTGGCGCTGATCCCGATGGACGGTGGGGTGGTGGAGCTGTCGAAGATGGCGGTGGCACCGGAGGAGCGAGGACGTGGGCTGGGGAGGCGCGTGCTGCTGGCGGCGGTGGAGGAGGCACGGGCGATGGGGGCGCGGCGGGTGTTTCTGGGCAGCAGCACAAAGCTCCCCAACGCGGTGCATTTGTATGAGGCAGTCGGGTTTCAGCACGTCCCGCGGGAGCAGCTGCCGGATATGCCGTATGCGCGGGCGGATGTGTTTATGGAGATGGAGCTGGAAGGCGTGAGCGAGACAGGGGAGGGCCGGGCATAGGAGACTGGTTGGTGGAGTGTGTGCGCGTGATGAAGACGGTGCTGGTGACGGGTGGGTCGGGGTTCTTTGGTGGGGTGGTGAAGCGGCGCCTGCTGCGCGAAGGGTTTCGGGTAGTGAATGTGGACCTGGTGGCGGACGCGGATGCGGGGTCGCACCCGGAGCTGCGGAGTGTTGTGGGGGATATCCGGGACGAGGCGCTGATGGAGCGCTTGTTTGCGGAGGAGGAGGCCCGGGGCGAACGGGTGAGCAGCGTGGTGCACTGTGCGGCGATGCTGGCGCACGAGAAGATCGCGGATCGCGAGCTGTGGACGAGCAACGTGGACGGGACGCGGATGGTGGCGGAGGCGGCGCGGCGGCACGGGGTGCGGAGCCTGGTGTTTACGTCGACGAACTGCCTGTGGGCGGAGGGGTTTGGGCGGCCGGTGACGGAGGCCGATGTGCCGAAGCCGGTGGAGCTCTATGGGCGGTCGAAGCTGGAAGGCGAGCGGGTGCTGCGGGAGATTGCGACGCCGGAGGGCGGGGCCGGCGACGAGGGCCAGCCGGCCGGGGAGGGGATGGCGGCGGTGATCATCCGGTGTCCGACGATCATCGACAGTGGGCGGCTAGGGCTGCTGGCGATCCTGTTTGAGTTTATCGACGAGGGGCGGCGGGTTTGGGTGGTGGGGGACGGGGGCAACCGGTACCAGTTCATCTATGCGGAGGACCTGGCGACGGCGTGTCTGCAGGCGATGGAGTACGGGCGGTCGGATACGTTCCACATTGGGTCGGACGAAGTGCCGACGCTGCGGGAGGTGTACGAGGAGGTGATTCGGGCGGCGGGGACGCGGGCGCGGGTGGCCGAGCTGCCGCGCGGGGCGACGGTGGCGGCGATGCAGCTGGCGCACCGGGCGGGTGTGTCGCCGCTGGGGCCGTACCACTACCGGATGATCGCGGAGAGCTTTGTGTTTGACACGACGCGGATCCGGGAGCGCCTGGGGTGGCGGCCGACGGTGACGAACGGCGAGATGATGGTGAAGGCCTACCGCTACTACGCGGCGAAGCGGAAGGAGTTGGAGCAGAACCGGGAGGGTGTGAGTGCACACTCGCGGCCGGCGGCGATGGGGGTGATTCGGCTTCTGAAATGGATTTCGTGAGCGCGAGAGGCCGCAGGGGTGAGAGGGTGAAGGGATGAATGATGCGGCGATGAACTACATGGTGGTGCGGCAGGGGGTGGAGGAGCTGCGGGATCTGGACAATGCGCCGTGGGTGAGCATGCCGGTGTACCTGGAGCGGGTGGGGGAGATGGACCGGTTTCGGCGGATCAGCGTGTACCAGACGCGGGGCAAGACGGCGGAGGAGGCGCGGGTGCTGTACATGAACCGGGAGGCGCTGGAGGTGTGGCGGGCGATGGGGAAAAAGGCGGAGGTGGTGGGGGAGCGGCATCGGCCGCCGATTGGGTCGGTGATTGCGTTTGGGGTACCGTTTTCGGAGTGAGGGGTGGCTTAGGTACGTTCGGGTGATTGCCTGAGGGATCCGAAATGCAATGATCAGGGTATGGCTGTGAAAGCAAGAAACGAAGTTGCTGTGTGGATGGTGTCGTTGGCGGGGATGTGTGCGTATATGGCGTTGAAGCTGGCGATGGTGCGGGAGCTGCAGCGACGTCAGAGGTAGGTTTCGATCCTTCGCACCCATTGAGTCTTGCGCCGTTCGCTTCTGGTGACCTTGAAAGTCAAGCCGGGCGATGCGTTGACCGGGGGTGGGGGGAGCGGGTACACTTGACTGGTTTGGCGCAGCGCCCCTGTGAGGGGGTTGGTGGGTCTGTCTCTGCTTCCTGGATCGCGTGTTGTTGGGGCGGTTCGGTACAGTAGGTGGATGGGTTCGCGGGCCTGGAGTTTCCGGCCGGGGCGACCATACGACATCTTTGGAAGTTCGGCGACGCTGGCGAGGGTTTGCGGGTGCGCTGTTGAGTGAGGTTGGCAGGCATATGTACGCAGTGATTCGCACAGGTGGCAAGCAGTACCGGGTTCAGCCGGGCGACACGCTTCGGGTGGAGACCCTCGCGCATGAGAACGGCGCGGTTGAGTTTGGTGAGGTTCTGGCGGTGAGTGCGGAGTCGGGCAAATTTGAGCGCGAGCTGAGCGGCGCCAAGGTGCTGGCTTCCGTTGTGACCGAGGGTCGCGCGGCGAAGATTCTGGTCTTCAAGCTGAAGCGCAAGAAGCAGTACAAGAAGATGCAGGGTCACCGGCAGAACTTCACGCAGGTGCGCATCAACGAGATTCTGGTGAACGGGCAGAGCTTCAAGGCTGACGAGGCCAAGGCTTAGATTTTTGGCGCAACGTTCGACGTTGCCGAGATGAGAGGGAACGATGGCACATAAAAAAGGTCTTGGATCTTCTAAAAACGGGCGCGACTCGAATGCGCAGCGACTGGGCGTGAAGAAGTTCGCGGGCGAAGTGGTGACGGGTGGCTCGATCCTGGTGCGGCAGCGTGGCACACCGCTGAAGGCCGGGCTGAACGTTGGCCGGGGCAAGGACGACACCCTGTTTGCGAAGATCGATGGTGTGGTGAAGTTCCAGAACCGCGGGCAGGTTGGGCGGTTTGTTTCGATTGAGCCTGCTGTTTAGGGCGATGTAGGTCGAGTTGTAGGTTGCAGCAGAGCTCCGCGGGTGCGCGGAGCTTTTCTGCGTTTGTGGGGCTGCTTGGGCGGCAGGGTGGGATTGTTGGAGAGTCTTCCTGGTTGTGCCTCCGGTACGGCGAGAGAATGTGGTGACGCGGGATCCTTGCCCGGCGCGGGCTTGGGCTGTTTGGGCACGGGCTATCTAGGGGCGGGCAATCTGGGCGGGAGAAGCAGGTCCTTCGCTTCGCTCAGGATGACAGCGTTGGTGGTACGACCTTCGAGGGGCACAGTGGAGCACTACGCGACGTGAGGGTTCAGACCTATACGGTCGGTGCTGGGAGTGGTCGGGCTGGGGGCGGTCGGGGCTAGGCGGTGGTCGGGGCTAGACGGTGTCGCCGGGGGCGGAGACGCGTGGGGGGAGGGGCTTGGCGGGGTAGGGCGGCCCCTGCTGGAGGGTGGTGTTGAGATCGGTGTCGTAGTCGTAGATGTCGTCGAAGAAGCGAGTCTTGCCGTCTTCGTCGGGGAAGGCGGTGAGGTAGTAGACGTCGATGGGGAGTGGGGTTTTGAGGCCGACGACCTTGTTGTTGGCGTCTTCATCATTGAAGGCTTCGTTGACGGTGTCGAGGTCCCAGGCGTCATGGGTTTTGGGGTTGTCCTGCCCGGCGAGGACCCAGACGGCAAGTTGATCGGGGTGCTGGACGCGGATGCAGCCGTGGGAGAGGTCGCGGCGCTGGCGACTGAAGAAGCCGATCTCCGGGGTGGAGTGGAGATAGATGTCGTACTGGTTGGGGAACATGAACTTGACGAGGCCGAGGGCGTTGGTGGGGCCGGGCTTTTGGCGGACAAGGAAGAGGCCGTGCTCGAGGCCGTTGGCGGTGACGTTGGTGGCGGGCTTGCCGTTGCGGGTGAGCGCTTCGTAGCCCTTGTCCTCGAGGTAGGTGGGGCTGGAGGAGACGTGGCCGACGAGCTCTTTCTTGATGATGGAGATGGGGACGTTCCAGTACGGGCGGAAGACGACGTACTTCATCATGTGGACGAAGACGGGGGTGTCGTGATTGCCCTCGGATTTGCCGTCGACGATGCGCATGTTCCATTCGAGCTGGTGGCCCTCTTCGACGGGTGAGTAGCCGCGGAGGATGAACTCGGGGAGGTTCACGAGGAGGCGGGGCTTGAGATAGGGGTCGGGGAGCCAGCGCCAGCGCTCGAGCGAGTCGATGAGCTGCGTGACGCGAGTGCTCATAGGGACGTTGAGGCTGCGGACGGTGGCGGGGCCAAGTTTGCCGTCGGGGGTGAAGCCGTGGTGGGCCTGGAAGTCCTTGATGGCATCGGAGTCGGCTTCGGTGAGGGTGGTGGAGGGCCTGGCGTCGGGGTCGGGTGCGTCGCCATAGCCTTCGAGGGCGAGGCGTGCTCGGAGGTCGGCGAGATGGCTGTAGTGGCTGCCGGGGCCGAGCTGGCCGGTGGGGGGCGGGAGCTCTTCGGGGCTGTCGCCCTGTTGCTTGGCGAGTGCCTGGTAGGTGCGGAGGGCGGCGAGGGTGCGGCGGTAGTCGTCGGAGTCGGGCTCGAGGGAGTGGATGAGGCCGGGGATATCGGAGGCGTCGATGACGCGATCGTTGAGGAAGCCGGGGAAGGGGAGCGCTTTGGAGGCGCGATCGATCTCGAAGGAGAAGTGGGAGGGGGGAACGCGGCCGCTATGGACGTCGGTGAGGAAGCGCATGGCACAGACGGTGAGGGCAAGGTCGAAGTCGGCGACGGCGGCGTGGGAGCGGGTGGAGAGGGCCTGGAGGCGAGCGGGCCAGCGATTGTTGTCGGCGGCGGCGTCGTAGTCGGCGGGGCGGAGGCCGAGGGACTCGGCGTCGCCAAAGGCCTGGATGAGAGCAAGGGCCTGCGAGCCGGGCTTGCCGCCGTGGCTCCAGGCGATCTGGAGGTCGCGGTTGCGATAGAAGTCGGCAAGGGGCTGGGCGTAGGTGCCGAGGCCGGGGTACTGCAGGGAGGGGAGGCGGGGCTGGCCGAGCCGGGGGTTGAGGGCGTCGGCGAATTCAGCGGTGTTGGGGGCGGCGATGGGCTTGCCGGTGGAGGACTTGGGCTTGGACTTGCAGCCGGCAGCGAGGAGGAGAAGAAGGGTTGCCGCGGCGAGGGGGCGGCGGATGGGGAAGGGAAGAGAAGGCGTGCGTGGGGGCCGCATGGATTGTGTTTGAGCTTATAGGAAGCGGGGTTGGTTTGCCCTGCTATGTGTGCGGTTCTGCGTGGCTGGAGGGGTTACGGGGCGTGCAGTTCTGGTGTGGTGCTGGGGAGGTGGAGCAGCAGATCCCTGCAGGATGACATGGAAAGGGAGGGTTGTGGCTTAGGGAGGTTTGGCCGTTGGTTGGAAGGGGAGGATGTGTCGGGAGCTAGGTGAGGCGGGCGATGGCGGCGAGGGTGGGGAGGGTGGTGACGGCGGCGGTGAGGAGGATGGCGGCGGCGAGGGCGAGGAAGAGGCGGCGCTGGCGGGTTTCGAGGGCGTCGGCAAAGACGCCGGCAATAAAGGTGAGGAGAAAGGGGATGGCCCAGATCCAGGGGGCCATGGCCAGCTGGGAGGGCTGGAGGAGGATGAGGGGGATGGCGACAAGGAGAGGAGCGGTGTTGCCGAAGAAGCGGGAGCGCCGGCTGGTGAGCCACAGGATGAGAGAGACGGCGAGGGCGAGGGTGATGGGGGCGTTGGGCAGAGCGCCGAAGAACTGCCGGGCGGCAAAGGTGGAGAAGCTGAAGCGGGCACTGCCGCCAGTGAAGACGTAGGTGAAGGCAGGGAGGCGGAAGGAGAAGAAGGCGAGCTCGATAAAGAGGGCTCCGAGCGCGGCGTAGACGAGGATCTGCATGACAAAGGAGCGGCGGCGTTCGGCGACCCAGAACATGAAGAGGAGGGAGGCCAGGAAGCCAAGGGCGGCGGCGAGGAGGTGGGCGGTGGCGGTGAGGCCGAGGGCGGCGGTGAGCAGGATGATGCGCGGGCGCCACTTGCGACGGGGGCCATACATGGCGTGCGCGACGCCAATGGCGGTGTAGACCAGGCCGTAGAGCCCCCACATGGCGAGGAGGTCGTTGTTGGGTCGGACGGCGGAGGCGATGACGGTAGGGGAGAGGACGTAGAGGCCGAGGGCGAGGGTGCCACCCTCATTGCCGAAGAGGCGGCGCGTGACCCACCAGAGGCCGCCGCCGAGCCAGACGGCGAAGAGGACGAAGGGGAGGTGGATGAGGAGCTTGACGTCCGTGAGCTGATGGCGCGCTTCCCAGGTGGAGCCGTTGAGGGAGCTGCCGGCGTAGAGGCGGTTTTCCGGCTTGCGGAGGTGGTCTACTCCGAGCATGGTGAGGCGCTGCAGGGTGAGGGGGAGGCCGGCGAGGCGGTAGGCGAAGAGGCCGTCGCCGTTGAGATTGCCGCAGGAGGTGAAGTAGCCGGCGAGGGGCGAGGGGCGCTCCCACATCTCGCGGCCGCACTGGGCGTAACGGAAGTCCGAGGTAGAGAGCTGCTGATGGGAGACGACAAAGAGGCACTCGCCGAAGAAGAAGAGCAGAAGGAGGGCGGCGAGGCGCTGGGGACGGCCAAGAACGAACGGGAGGTGCTTCATGGGCTAGATCGCGCGAGTAAGAAGGGTGCGGGCCGGGCTGAGTGAGGGCGGCGGATGGGGTGTGCGGGAGGACGAACGCGGCGTTTATGGGAAGGAAGCAGGATGGGGCGTGGGCTCGTTCTGAGTGTAGCGTGGCGTGTATGGTGGGGAGATGGAGTCGCTCTCATTTGTGCCCGGAAGTGCGTTGCTGGAGTCGATTTCTCCTGTGGAACCATGGGCAGTGCGCTTTGAGGACGAGGGTGTGGCTGGGTATCTCTATGCGTGCGACCGATCGATGGGGCCGGGGGAGCACGGGATCCTGGATGCGATGCTGCTGTACAACGTAGCGAGCCTGGAGGCGGCGCAGGCCGAGCACGCGGGTGGGGAGCCTGGGGCGGCGACAGTGGCCGAGAGGATTGCTACGGTGGAGTGGTCTCGGGACGGGCTGCAGGCGGTGTTTTACCTGGACGGCACGGCGCAGGCGATGATTGATTTTGGGCAGCGGCTGAGCTTTTGCCGGTCGAACTTCCCGAACTTCCTGCCGCAGAATGGGGAGCGCTGGCGGGCGAGCAACCATGAGTGGGACCCGGCGGCGCTGGAGCAGTTTGAGACGGCGCTCTACCGCTAGGGCTGTTGCGCAGGACGGAAGCTACTCAAGAAAGAGCTGTTCGACGTCGAGCCAGTTTTCGACGCGGCGGAACTCCGTGACGTTGCGGTTGGTGGGTGAGGCGAAGAGGATGCCTTCGCCGGCAAAACGCCGCAGTTGCCGTGGGTTGTCGTCGATGAGGAAGTCCGTGCGGAGGACGCTCTTATCTCCGCAGAAGACGATGTTGGACGGCGGGATGAAAGGGAAGTGGCGGGCGAGCCAGTGGAACTTGGCGGTAAAGGAGGTGGGGACCTCCATGGCGGCGGTGGCGATGAAGATATCGAAGTGATCGCTGAGGCGGCGCAGGACGCGGGCGGCTTCCGGAAAGACTTTGAGGTCGGCGAAGAAGTCTTCGGAGCGGATCATGTCGGCGAGGGCTTCGTGCCGATCGGACTGGACGATGTCCCAGATCCAGCGACCTTCGAGATCGGCCTTGGTGAGGGACTCGTTGAAGTGCTGGTTGTAGCGCAGGAGGTGCTCGGCGACGGCGTCGGCGAGCACTTCATCCATATCGACGGCGATGCGCTTCATCCGCCCCTCACGATGCGCGCGGCGATGGACTCCTTGGGGTCGTCGGCGGCCTTGGTTTCGCCGAGCTTGGGGGCACCGGGGCGAGCGAGGGCAGCGGCCTGCGCGGCGGCGCGAGAGGGGCTGACGCGCGGCGACGCGGTGCGAGCCGAGGTGGTGGCGGGGGCGGAGCGTGCGGGGGAGCCGGAGGTCTTCGCTGCAGGGGCTACGACCTTGGGCTGGGGTGCGTCATTTGCGGGATCCCAGAAGAGCATGCGGCCGCAGCTTTCACAGGTGAAGATGGCGTCCGCCTGGGAGCGATCACGGATGTCGTTCCAGCGCTGGGGGCGGATGAGCATCTGGCAGGCGGAGCACTTCTGGTTGGTGCCTTCGGCGACGGCGGTGCCGCGGGATTTGCTGATGCGGTCGTAGGTAGAGAGCGGGGACTCGTCGATGGTGGGACGGAGGGCGTCGCGCTCGACGGCGAGCTCGGCGATTCGGCTGTTGAGATATTCGGCGCGATCGCCGCTGGTGATGCGGGTCTGCTCGAGGATGTTTTCGGTGCCGACCTGGGCCTCGCGGGCGGTGGGAAGAGCGGCGTCAGCGGCCTCGGTGCGTTCCATGGAGCTGATCTGCTCGTCTTCGAGGCGCTTGACTTCGGCGGCGGCGAA
This sequence comes from Acidobacteriaceae bacterium, assembly GCA_965199635.1. Taxonomy (GTDB): domain Bacteria; phylum Acidobacteriota; class Terriglobia; order Terriglobales; family Acidobacteriaceae; genus Edaphobacter. The sequence goes on from CBDASL010000001.1 coordinate 324,926, forward strand.
GATGATCTCGTGCTCGAGGGCGGTAGCCTGGGCCTCGTTGGTGACGGAGGCAGACTGATCGCGCAGGCGGGTGGCGCGATCCGTGATGGTGGTGATTTCGAGCTCAAGGGCGCGGCGCTTTGCGTCTTCGCGGACGATGGTTTCCTCAAGGGAGAGGAGGGTGGCCTGCGCTTCGGCGGAGCGGGCGGCGAGAGTGGCGATGCGAGCGGGCTGGGCGGCTACTTCCTCGCGCAGCTTGCGGAGTTCGAGGTCAAGGCGCTGGAGAATGACGAGCTTTTCGAGATCGGGGTGCAAAGGAGTCTCCCGGCCGGTGAGACGGTGCGAGATGCACCAGAGATGGCCGTTGCCTCTAGTATGCTCCCGGCCGGGGTGGGAGGCGCTAGTCCCAGTCGGTGGGATATTCGGGATGGCGGTGATGAGCGAAGAGGCGATGCAGCTGCTGGGGGAGAACGCGGCCGGTGGAGAGGTCCGAAGGGAGGTCGGACTCGGCGAACCAGGCGACTTCTGAGGTCTCGGAGCTGGGGCGGGCGGTGCCGCCGAGCAGCCGGCAGACAAAGAAGAGCTTGGTGCAGGAGAAGACGGCGTGGGCGTGGCCCTGGCGGGTTCGGTCGAGGACAGCGGCGACCTTGGTGACTTCGGCTTCGAAGCCGCTTTCTTCGCGGATCTCTTTGAGGACGGATTCGGCCGGGGTGTAGTTGACGTCGGCCCAGCCACCTGGGAGAGTCCAGCGGCCGTGATCGGCGATCTCGCGGACGAGGAGGAGCTCGCCGACGGGGTTGAAGACGGCGCCGCGGACGTCGATCTTGGGCGTGGCGTAGCCGGTTTCGTGCGCAAAGAGGTCGCGGATGACGGGGGCGGGCGTGGTGGAGTAGCGCGCCATGATCTCGGAGGCGAGATCGCGGAGCTGCTCGAAGCGCTCGCGGTCGTACTCCGTTGGGGTGTAGGCGAGGCCGCTCTGCGCGATGGCCTGGAGCTCGCGGCTCCAGCGCAGCCAGGCTGGGTCGTCTGGCCGCGGTGCGCTGAAGGGCGGGGTAGCGTCGCTAGCGACGGAGGGCTTCGGCGAGTTCGGCACGGGGGACCTTTTCCTGCTCGCCGCGGGCGAAGTACTTGACGGGAAAGATGCCGGAGGCGAGTTCGTCTTCCCCGACGATAACCATGCGGTGGGCAAGCTTGTCGGCGGTTTCAAAGGAGCGCCGGAGGCGGAAGGCGCCTTCGCCGAGCTCGACGGTTAGGCCGGCGGCGCGGAGCTCGCGGGCGAGTTGGAGGGCTGGTGGATTTTGCGCGACGCCCATGGGGGCGATAAAGACGTCGAGCCGGTGTTCGGTGGGAGCTTCCTGCTCGAGTTGATTTTGCAACAGCAGCAAGAGAAGGCGGTCTTCGCCGATAGCGAAGCCGATGCCGGGGGCGCGAGGGCCGCCGAGCATCTCGGAGAGGCCGTCGTAGCGGCCGCCGCCGAGGAGGGCGTTCTGGGTGCCCAGGCCGGAGCCGTCGGGGACGGTGAACTCAAAGGTGGTGCGGGTGTAGTAGTCCAGGCCGCGAACAAGGCGGGGGTTCTCGGTGAAGGGGACGCCGCAGGCGGTGAGGGCGGCCTTGACCTGGTCGAAGTGCTCGCGGGATTCGGCATCGAGGAAGTCAGCGATGCGGGGGAGGCTGTTGATGACCTCCTGGTCGGCGGGGTCTTTGGAGTCGAGGACGCGAAGGGGGTTGGTTTCGGCGCGGCGGCGGTTCTCCGGGGACAGGTCCGCGCGAACCGGGGCGAGGGCCGCACGCAGAGCTTCGGCGTAGCGCTGGCGGTCGGCCGGGGAGCCGATGGAGTTGAGCTGGAGCTGCCAGCCTTTGACGCCGAGAGCGTCGAGCAGGGTGGCGAGCATCTCGAGCACTTCGGCGTCGCGGATGGGGCTGTCGGCGCCGGACCAGGCAGGGCCGAGGACCTCCACGCCGATCTGCCAGAACTGGCGATAGCGGCCGCGCTGGGGGCGCTCGCGGCGGAACATAGGGCCGATATAGAAGAGCTTTTGGAGGGTGCCGGGCTCGTAGAGCTTGTGCTCGATATAGGCGCGGACGACGCCGGCGGTGTTTTCCGGGCGAAGCGTGAGGCTTTGGCCGCGGTCTTCCCCGCGATCGGCGGAGCCGGCGTTGCGGCCGACGTCATCGGCCGGGGTGAAGGTGTACATCTCCTTGGAGACGATGTCGGTTTCTTCCCCGACGCCGCGGGCAAAGAGCTCGGTGGCTTCAAAGATGGGAGTGCGGATTTCGCCAAAGCCGTAGCGAGTGAAGATGTCGCGGGCGGTTGCTTCCACGCGGGCCCAAAGCGCAGTTTCCGGGGGGAGGAGGTCGCGTGTGCCTCGGATCTTGAGAATCACTGCCATATGAAGGGAGAGTTTACCCGTTTGTAGGCCGATCCGGGGTGCCGGGGAAGATGGAGCGATACCGTTGCGCCCTTCGCTGCACCCAGCGGAGCCCGGGCGCAGCGAGGCAGCCGGCTTTGCGCTCTACTGTGGCGCCGTGGCGGGGACACCGTGTGCGGCGAGGAACTTCCAGATCTCGCTGTAGGCGTGCTCGAGTTCGGCAGGGGAGAAGCCGCCGTGGCCCCCGCCCGGGATGGTTACGAGTTCATGCGGCACACCGGCTGTGGCGAGCGCCGCATCCAGCCGCTGCGCGTGGGTGTAGGGCACCGTCGGGTCGTGGTCGCCGTGGACCGTGATGACGGGAGGCAGGCCGGCGCGCACATAGGTGAGCGGTGAGACCTCCCTGGCGATGGCAGCGCTATTTGGCTGACCGCCCAGCCAGGCGACGGCGTAGGTCCTGCGGTTTGGCCCGGCGAGCAGGTCGGCGACATCCGTGATGCCGAACCAGTTCACCACGGCGGCTACGCGCAGCGGCGGGTCGCCGGCGTCGGCGGGGCAGGCGTCGTCGAGCGGGCTTCCGGAGGGGACCATCCCTTCCATCAGGGCGAGATGTCCGCCGGCGGAGTGGCCCATGGCGACGATCTCGCTGGTGTTGATCTGGTACTGCTCCCTGTGCTGGTAGACCCAGCGCAGCGCGCAGCGGACGTCCTGGACGGCGGCCGGGGCGAGGGCGGTCCCGGCCATGCGGTATTCGACGTTGACCACATTCCAGCCGTGGGCGATGAAGGGCAGAAAGGCGTTGGCCGCGCCACCCTTGTCGCCGAAGACCCAGCCCCCGCCGTGGATGTAAAGCAGCGTTGGTTTGGGCTGCTTGCTGGCCTGGTTGTGCCATACATCCAGCCGTACGGGGGCGCCACCAAAGGTGCCGTACTGGATATTGGCCTCGATGCCATAGGTGGTGGAGGCGTGCTCAGCCCATGCCAGCGAGACTGCGGGCTGCTCTGCGCCTGCTGCGACGGCGCCGGCACAGAGCAGCGCGGCTGTGCTGAGGGCTCCAGCTACGCTGAGGGTTCCCGCTGCGCGGGGGGCACCAGCGGCTCCGATCGCTTCTGCAACGCGTGCTCCTCGCATGGTCTGTCTCTCCCGGCCTGGTATCGATTCCACGGGGTGGAGGCTAGCGTTCTGTTCTGCCGGACGTCAAGTCTCCGCTGTTCGGGGGCTGCCCAGGGCTGAGCGCTTACCTGGGAGCGCACTGCATGCCATGGATCGTGCCCGGGCTGGCGATGTCATCACTGCTGGCTTCATTGCCGAACTTTGTTGTGCACGCAGGTGGAGGCGTTCAGGGGGGAGGCAGCCGTGTCGTACATGGCATGGCGAACGGTATTGCCGCTTGGCTTTTCGACAGTCTCGGAGCTCACAGACGGGCAGCGACGCGCCGGATGCAAACGAATGCACAGGCCAAGAAAAGCTCTTCCAAAAAAAGGAAAGAGCGTGCCCCAAGAAAGGGGGATACCGTTTGAACCGTTTCAGGGTACGCTGATAGGAGCCTCTCCCTCCCAGCGATAGCTGGCGGGGGTGTGTGGGCGTCCCGTCAGGGCAGTTGGGAGGTGTATTTCATTGGCAGAAGTTCGAGTTCAGGAAGGCGAGCCGTTGGAGAATGCGCTTCGTCGTTTTAAGCGCAAGGTGCAGACCGAGGACATCATCAAGGAGGTCAAGCGCCACTCGTTTTACCTGAAGCCAGGAGAGAAGCGTCGCGTCAAGGAAGCTTTGGCGCGCAAGCGGAATCGTAAGAAGATCCGCAAGGAGCAGGACTAACCGGTCAGAGTTCTTGACCGGAGCAGGACCCCGGCCGTCGCCCGTTGCGGCACGGCCGGGCTGTTTCAAGCCATGTGGGATGTTGTTGCGGAGGTTTTCCTGGCGTCACCACGCGCCGCCAGGGAGCGCACAACGGACCCTGGTGTTTCGGATATGCAGCTACGATCGACCCTCCTCCCCAGCGATCGTTCGCGCGGGCCCTGACCGGCCGAAAAAGCGTCGTTGGTGTAACACCCGGGCCCCTGCTTCTTTGCGCAAGAGGGAGTTGCCTCATGGAGTTTTTCGATCGCGTCCTCATGTGTGCCGATTGTGGGCGAGAGTTCATCTTCACCGCTGGCGAGCAGCTGTTTTTCCACGACAAGCAGTTCAAGAACGATCCCAAGCGCTGCAAGCCGTGCAAGGGGCGGCGCTCTACGGGAGCAGGTGCCGGGCTGGGTGCGGTCGCCGGTGGTGGTCCGATTGCTGCTGGCATTTCGCGCACAGAGACCCGCACCGTGTGTTCCAGCTGCGGGGTAGAGACCACGGTTCCCTTCAAGCCAACGCAGGGCAGGCCGGTGCTGTGCCGACAGTGCTTCCAGCAGCAGCCGCTGCAGCCAGCCCGCACGGAGCTGATGGCCTAGCTGCCGACGCTTTACGCTCGTTGGATGGAGATGAACGGTGGCGATGTAGGGGGCTTGCTGGACGGTGACGCGCTGTTGCGTGGGCGGTCGGTGCTGGGGGCGATGGAGATCCTGCACTGCACCGATGGCTCGTTCCGGCTGGATGGCGGAGCGATGTTTGGCGTGGTGCCCAAGACGATGTGGGAGCGCAGGATGCCGGCAGATGCGAGCAACCGTGTGCTGCTGGGGACCAACTGTGCCGTGGTGCGGACGGGGCGGGAGACGGTGCTGATCGAGACGGGCATCGGGAACAAGACACCGGCCAAGATGCGCGAGGTGCTGGAGAACAGGGAGCTGCTGCCGCAGTCGCTGGCTGCCGCGGGAGTGCGGCCGGAGGAGGTGGATGTGGTGATCAACACGCATCTGCACTTCGACCACTGCGGGTGGAACACGACGCGCGATGCGGCGGGGCGGGTGCGGCCGACGTTTCCCCGGGCGCGCTATGTGGTGGCGGCGGGGGAGCTGGAGCATGCTCGGCGGCAGATGGAGCGCGACCGGGTGAGCTACCTGGCAGACAACTACGAGCCCATGGTGGAGACCGGGCAGCTGGAGGCGTGGACGGATGAGCGCATCCGGAGCGGCGAGGCGGTGTGTCCGGGGGTGAGGCTGGAGCTGCTGCCGGGGCACACGGCGCATATGGTGGGGGTGAAGCTGGAAAGCCGGGTGGCGGGTGGGACGGTGGAGCGGGCGTGTTTTGTGGGCGACCTGATGCCGACGACGGCGCACCTGCAGCCGACCTGGTGCATGGCGTTTGATCTTGACCCACTGCGGGTGATCGAGGAGCGACACCGGTTTTTGCGGTGGGCGGTGGGGGAAGGTGCGCTGGTGCTGTTCCCGCACGATCACGCGATGCCTGCGGCCTATCTGCGGCTAGATGAAAAGGGACGACCCGAAGCGTACAGGCGCGAGCTGCCCGGCAGGAGCGCCTGACCGGACCGAGGTGGCCAGGTGAGCGTATGATCCGCATTGGATGCCGGATAGTGAGCGGAATCAGCAGTTTCGGGCCAGTTTGACGCGATGGTACGCGCTGCATGCGCGCGTGTTGCCGTGGCGCGGCGTGCATGACCCCTATCGCACATGGGTTTCAGAGATCATGCTTCAGCAGACGCGGGTGGCTGCTGTGATTGAGCATTACCACCGGTTTCTGGGCAAGTTTCCGACCGTGGTGGCGCTGGCGCTGGCGGAAGAGGCGGACGTGCTGGCGCTGTGGTCCGGGCTGGGCTACTACCGGCGAGCGCGGATGCTGCACCGGGCGGCGCAGTTCCTGGTGGAGGAGCGGGGCGGTGTGCTGCCGGAGACGCGGGCGGAGCTGCTGACCATTCCGGGGATCGGGGCGTATACCTCGGCAGCGATTGCGAGCATTGCATTTGGCGAGCAGGTGGCCGTGGTGGACGGCAACGTGGAGCGTGTGCTGCTGCGGGTGACGGGCAAGCCGGAAGAGAAGTCAGCGGCAGCGCGGCAGCAGGTGGAGCGATTGGCGCAGGCGCTGGTGCCGCGGGGCCGGAAGACGGCGCGGACAAACCCGGCCGGGGACTGGAATCAAGCGATGATGGAGCTGGGAGCGACCGTGTGTCTGCCGCGGGGGCCGCTGTGCCTGCACTGCCCGGTGTATGCGCTTTGCCGGACCAAAGGGGAACATCGGACGCTGCCGCGCCAGGCGACCAAGAGCCGGCCAATCGCCTATCTGCTGGATGTGCGCAAGAACGGCGTGACGACGGAGGTGCTGCTGGAACAGCGGGATGCCGAAGCCTCGCTAATGGCCGGCATGTATGAGCTACCGGCGCTGCCGGAGGACGCGGTGGAGGGGCGGGAGCCGGCGCTGCGGGTGCGGCACGCGATTACGACGACAAACTTCTACGTACGGGTATTTCGGCCGGAGGGCCGGGCGGACCATGCGTTGCACGATGCCGTGCCGGCGGACGGGCGAGTGTTGCACTGGGTGCCGGTGCGGCGGTTGGCGCGGTATCCGCTGACGGGGCTGGCGCGCAAGGTGCTGCAACGGCTTGGCGTGATGAAGGTGGAGCGCCTGGTGAACGCTGAGAGGGCCGGGGGGGCGGGGCAAACGACCGCTGCGGACGAGGTCACACGGAGCAAAGGCCGGCCAGCGCAACGCGCAAGGGCGGGGTAAGCAGGCCGGCGAGGGGCTCGCGGCGCTCACGCCAGACTGAAGGAATCGCGTCAAGGCCGGCGCGCAGGATGACAATGCCACCGACAATGGCGCAGGTCGTGTCGATGTCGCCGCCGCCCGAGGCTGTGCGGGTCATGGCTTGCTCGTAGCTGTGCAGCGAGGTGGCGGCACTCCACAGCGTGAAGGGGACGGTGTCTGGGCAGGAGGTGCGGCCGCCGCTGCCCAGCAGAGCTGCCACCCAGCGGGGGTCGGTCTCTGCGGGGGAGGCCAGGGCCCGCTCGATCCCGTCACGGACCTCGCTGGCTGGTGTACTGTCACGAACCGCGGCAAGGAAGTCTGCGGGCGATGGGGGCTCGGGATCGGTGCTGGTCTGCACGACAAGAGCAGCGGCAAGGGCTACGGCGATCGCGCCGGCCGTGGCCTCGGGGTGGGCGTGCGTGACGGATGCGGAGGCAGCGGCGGCGCGCAGGAGGGCGGGTGTGTCTTCTGCGAAGAAGGCGCCGAGCGGCGCGATGCGCATGGCGGAGCCGTTGCCAAAGGAGCCACTGCCGCCGAAGAGGGCGCGGGACTCGGCCTGCCAGCCGGCGCCGTCGGTGCGGGCGAGGCGGGCAAAGAAAGAGAACATGGCGGGGCCATAGCCGCGGGCAGGATCAAAGCTGCGCAGAAAGCGCTGAGCGAGGGCGGTCTCGGGGACGGCGCCATAGCACGCCAGAGTTTCGACGATATCGATGGCCATGAGGGTGTCGTCGGTAACGGGCCAGGGTGGCTGCGGGAGGACGCGGGCTTCGCGCTCAGGGAGGGTGAGCAAGAAGCAGCTTTCGCCAAAGGCGTCTCCGGTGCTCAGACCTTCCAGCGAGAGAAGGGCGCGGTCAAGCGGAGAGAGATGACGGGAGGGTGGCAGCATCGCGGAAGAGTATCAGCGGCGGCCTTCAAGGGGCCTGATCTCTGAAGGTGGCTAGTAGGCGCGCTGATACATGCGGGAGATACGGTCATGCCAGCCGAGGCGATCTTCGTCGAGCAGCGCCCAAAAGTAGCCCAGGCCCAGCGGAACGGCGGCGAGGAACATGGCGGCGAGACGGGCGCGCATGGCGGCCCGGGAAGGGTTGTCGTCGGACAGGGTGCAGAGGGCGATGCGGGCGTAGCGCATGCCGGGTGTGGCGGTCGAGAAGGTGAAGAAGAGCAGGTGGTAGAGGGCGAAGAAGAGCGCAAAGGCCAGGACGGCGGCGCCGGCGACGACCAGGTGCGGGGCGTTGATGGGCTGGCCGGTGAGCGCGGTCGCGGTGCGTACAAAGACAGCGGTGGCGGCGAGCGTGCCCACGGAGACGAGCGTAAGGTCCAACAGGCCGGCCATGACGCGCCGGCTGAGCGGGGCGGTCTGCGGGGCGAGCAGGGCGACGAGGTCGGAGTCAAGCGGGTCGAAGAAGGTATTGGCGGGCTGGGCGGAGAGGAGGATGGAGCTCCACTCGGGTGCGGCCTCCGCGGTGGCGGCAAAGCTGGGGGCGACAGCGATGTGGTCGGCTTCGACCTCGAAGATGCGGAGCTGCGGAGCAGCAGTGGCGGCCTCGTCGCGCAGGGGGCCTTCGGCGAAGCGGGGACGCGCCTTGCGGGCGGCGACGAGCTGGCGAGGGAACTCGATGAGGTTGGCGGGCAGCGGCTCGGGCGGCCGGGTCTCGTCGAAGGTGGGGTCGTTGCGGAAGAGGATCTCTTCATCGAGCAGAAAGGCTTCGTTCTCGTCGAAGGGCGAGGCGACCGGCCGGGTGACACGGGGCACAATGGGCGGGGCGACCTCCTCAAACAGGCGCACGGTGAGGCCGGCGCGCGAGATCTCTGTGATGCTGGGCGTTTCGGCACGGGCGGGCGCGTCTTCGCGGCCGAAGAGCTCGCTTTCCAGACGGGCGGCGGTGGCGGGGGCGGCGTGCTGCAGGGGTTCTGGCGCAGGCGGTGCGGCGGCGCGCTGTCGTTGCGCAAGCTGCTGGGCGATGATGGCGGCGGCGGCGCGGGCGGGTTCGGCCGGGGGCAGCGGACCGGCAAGCGGGACGGTGTGGGCGGGCTGCAGGGGAGCGGGCTCTGAGCCCCAGTCGCCGAGCTGCTGCAGCAGCTCGTGCTGTGCGCGGGCGATGGCGCGAGCATTGATGTTCGCCACCTCAGCGGCGGCCTCGGCTTCGCGGACGGAGCGGGCGGACTCTGCGGCGAGCACGGCGCGATAGGAGGGCGACTCGGCATAGCGGCGGGCGACGGCGGCTGCGATCTCGGCGGAGCGGGAGCGTCCGAGCGCGGGCTCGGCACCGGGGTGCCGGGGGGCGGTGTTTTCGGTGTGTGTGGCCTCGGCACCCCGGCGACGAGCGCGGTGCTCGGCGAGGCGCTGGGCCATCTGCTGCTTGAGCGCGGGCTGGCCGGCGGCGGAGGCGAGGGCGGCCGAGGACGCGGTGGGGGAAAGGTCGTCGAGTTCGATCTTCGATTCGAGCCGGGCTGCGCTCATGGTCTGGCCGTCTCCCAAGTCTTGATGGTACTGGTACGGATGGTGCTGTATCTCTTGCTGGTGTTTGGACTCTGGTGCAGCCCGGTTCGGATACGCTTGGTGATGTGGTGGAACGTAGCGGCAACGGAACAACAGGACCTGGATCGCAGGGGGGCCGACTTCGGGTCTTGTGGGTGAGTTGTGGGGTGCGTTGGTTAGAAAGCCCTAACGCTCTGGTGGCTCTCCTGAGAATTACCATGCTCTTCGGGTTTCTTTCGCTCGGCCGCGCGGGTGCGCAGGTGTCGAAGGAGGTACCAGCGGCGGAGGGTGCGGAGACGGCTGCGGGAAGCTCCACAAACAGCGCTGCGGAGGGAGGATCACAGGGGGCTGCGGATACCGTTTCCTCGCCCTTGCCGAGCGCGCCGGGACTGCCGGTAGCGACGGTGATGGAGGAGCCGGCGACCGGGATGCGGGTGACGACGGAGGCCGACACCGAGAGCCGTACGGGGCCGCTGATTGTGCTCGATGGCAACGTGGTGCTCGGGTATGGCGACCGGCGGGTAGAGGCAGACCACGTGGAGTACAACAGCGACACGGGAGAGCTGACGGCGCGGGGGCATTTGCATGCGAGCGGCGGCAAGAATCATGAGGAGATTCGGGCGAGCCACGGCGAGGTGAACCTGCGGTCGCAGGTAGGGACTTTCTATGACGTCTCGGGCTCGGTGGGGCTGAAGCGGACGGCGGGCCGAATGGTGTACCTGTCGGGCAATCCGTTTCTGTTCACCGGGCGTGAGGTGCGGAAGACGGGGCCGGAGAGCTACGCGATCGTAGGCGGAACTGTGACCACCTGCCGTCTGCCGCGGCCGGACTGGCTGCTTTCGGCGGGGCTGTTCAAGGTGGACGGCGAACAGGCAAGAGCGAAGAACGGTGTGTTTCGGTTGTTGGGTGTGCCGCTGCTGTGGTTGCCCTATGTGACGCATCCGACCGACACGGAAGGCCGGCAGAGCGGGCTGCTGATCCCGGTAATCGGGCAGTCATCGACCAAGGGAACGGTGCTGGGCGAGCAGGCTTACATTGTGCTGGGGCGATCGAGCGACCTGACGGTCGGGGCGGAGTACTTCTCGATGCGCGGATGGCTGGACCAGGTGACGTTTCGTCATGTGGGCCGGGGTGATGACTTTGCGCAGGCGCACTACAGCCAGCTCTTTGATCGCGGTTTTACACCGGCAAACGGGGTTTACACAAACCAGGGAGGCGAGGACCTGGTGTTTTCCGGGCGGCACGACTTTTCGCCCGGCACGCGGATCGCCTCCGATTTGGAATATCTGAGCTCGTATGTGTATCGCGAGGCCTTTACAGAAAACTTCAACCAGGCGGTGTCGACGGATATCGTCTCAACGGCGTTTGGTCAGACCACGTGGGACGGGTATACGGCCTCGCTGGAGGCGGACCGGTACCAGGGGCTGAAGCGGGTGGAGGTGCCGGCGACAGACACGGCGGTGGCGATCCCGGGCCAGGAGATCCGGCTGTTCCATGTGCCGGCGCTGGAGCTTGGGGCGACGGAGCATCGGCTCGGCGGCACGCCTTTGGAGTGGGCGGCGAACGTGCAGGCGGCGGGTCTCAAGCGGGTGCAGCCGAACTTCGCGACCGGCGGCGTGGTGGAGCGGGTGGACCTCCATCCGACGCTGGCGATGCCGTTTGGCGCGGGTGGCTGGCGGTTTAGGCCATCGCTGGGCGGCCGGGAGACGGTGTACAGCCGGAGTGGCGAGCCGGTGCCGGATGTTGACGAGTCTTCCCTGCGGCCGGTGGAGGTGCAGCATGCGCTGGGGCGGGCCGACGTGGAGGCCGGTGTGGAGGTGCGTGCGCCGGTGGTGGAGCGGGTGTTCCACACGCCCTTCTGGGACAGGGTGGCGCGGGGGCCGGTGAAGCATACGGTGGAGCCATTTCTGGACTACCGGTATGTGGCAGGCGTGGACAACTTCCAGCGGGTGCTGCGATTTGACGATCGCGATGTTGTGTCAGACACCAACGAGCTCGAGTACGGGCTGACGCAGCGTTTATTTGCACGCTCTGGGGGCCGCAGCAGGCGATGCGGCACGGCGGGCGAGGAGCTTGGTGGTGACGGGCAGCAGGATGGCGAGGCGCGTTCGGCCGAGAATGCCATGCCGGCCGCGATCCCGACGGCGCTGGGCAGCGGGCACGCCTTGCCGGGCGTCGCGGTGGCTTCGACCGCCGGGCAGTGCACCACACGGCAGCTGGTGAGCTGGACGCTGGCGCAGAAGACCTTCTTCAACCCCGGCTTTGGCGGGGCGGTGGTCTCTGGCCGGCGCAACATCCTGGCGTCGACGCTGGACCTGTCCGGCGTGGCGTTTCTTACGGAGCCGCGCAACATCTCACCGCTGGTGTCGCGCCTGCAGATTCGCAGCACGGAGTTTCTGGACCTTGAGTGGGACTTTGACCTGGACACAGGAGCCAAGAAGTTCACGAGCAACAACGTGCTTCTGGATGTGCACCGCGGCGTCACGTTTGCGGGGTTGAGCTATGCGCGGCTGAATGCGCCGGGACGGTCGTATGTGGAGGGAGTGAACCGGCTGACCTCGGACTTCGACCAGATGCGCGTGCTGGCGGGGTATGGCAGCCCGATGAAGCGTGGCCTGAGCGTGGCCGCCAACGCCGGGCTGGACCTGGACCGGACGCAGATTCAATACGCAGCGTTGCAGACCTCGTACAACTGGAACTGCTGCGGGTTTGCAGTGGAGTACCGGAAGTATGAGCTGGGGTCGGTGCGGAACGAGAACGCGTACCGCTTCAACTTCACACTGGCAAACATTGGGACGGCGGGGAATTTGCGGCGGGCGGAGCGGCTGTTCTAGGAAGCAGAACGCTGTCGCTTCCAGGGCGAGTCTGACGCGGATGGTGGCGCCATCGCCCGGGTGAGGCGAACTGAAAGGAACGCGGGCTGCGTGTGATAATCGAGAAAGTGTCGATCGTGCGCCGTCGTCTGTGGGTTTCTCTTCTCGCTCTCTCGTTTGGTCCTCTGGGCTGCCATGGGCAGGCCGTGGCACCAGGTGCCTCCATGCCTCTCTCCCCCAGCCTGGCGCGTCGCGCCGAGGTGCTGATCCGGAGCCGGGGCGGTGTGCCGCCGAACTACTCCGTTTCCATGAGCCCGATGACACACAGTGACGTGCCCGGCTTCAATCAGGTCACGGTGCTCTTCCAGGGCCCGGATGGGCAGGGAACCCGGCCGGTGAACTTCCTGATCTCGGATGACGGCAAGACGCTCGCGCAGTTCAGCAAATACGACCTCAGCGCGGACCCGAAGGACGCGATCTCTGCTGCAGGTCGACCGGGGCGCGGGGGACCGGAGACGGCACCCGTGACGATCGTCGGGTTTGACGATCTGGAGTGCCCCTTCTGTGCGCGGCTGCATGCGAACATCTTTCCCGCGCTGCTGGAGCGGTACGGCGACAAGGTGCACTTTGTCTACAAGGACTATCCCCTGCCCATGCATCCGTGGGCGATGCGGGCAGCGGTTGATGTGAACTGCCTGGGGGCGCAGAGCGTGCCGGGCTACTGGGACGAGGTGGACCACATCCACGCGCATGCCGGTGAGTTGGGTGGCGCGGAGAAGAGCCTGGAGACGGCGAACCACGCGCTGGACACCATCACGCTCGACGAGGGCAAAAAGCAGCATGTGGATGAAGCCAAGCTGCAGGCCTGCATCACCAAGCAGGATGGGCAGGCCGTGCAGGCGAGCGTGAAGGAGGCCGATGCACTCGGGCTGAGTTCCACGCCGGTCCTCTATGTGAACGGGGAAAAGTTCGAAGGGGCATATCCCAGCGTGGACCTTTTCCGGATGGTGGATGGCGCGTTGCTGGCGCAGGGCGTGACGCCGCCACCGCCGGTTCCGGGCGAGGCACCCCCGGCGGCCGAGCCGACCAAGGCTGGGAGATGAGATGGGCATGCGACCAGGTGCTGCAATGACAGGGAGTACGCGGAGCCGCACAGGGTGTAAGGGTGGGCTGCTGTCTGGCGCGGCGAGCGTGGCAATGCTGCTGGCATTCACGGGCTGCCACCGGGCGCACAGTGCGGACGTGATGGCGACGGTGAACGGTCGCCCGATCATGAAGGCCGAGGTGGACCGCGCGTACCAGGCGCAGATGGGCGAGGGCCAGGGGCAGCCGTCATTTGACCAGGGAGAGTTCCTGCGGCTCAATGTTCTGCGCGAGTTGGTGGATGAAGAGATCGTGCAGCAGCGCGCCGCGAAGATGAACCTGACCGCCACCAACGAAGAGGTGGATGCGCGCATCGCCGAGATGAAGGCGCCCTATACCGAAGAGCAGTTCGCGCAGCGGCTGCGCTCCAGCAATCACACGCTGGAGGATGTGAAGCATGATCTGCGGCGCTCCATTACCATCGACAAGCTGCTGAACAAGGAGATCAACTCCAAGATCACGGTGACCGACGCCGACGTGGCGAACTACTACAACTCGCATAAGGCGGAGTACAACCTGCTGGAGACGCAGTTCCGGTTGGCGCAGATTCTGGTGACGGACAGACCATCGTCGCAGCCGGGCAATCTGCAGGGATCCAAGGCGACCAGTGACAGCGAGGCGAAGAAGAAGATCCAGGCGATCAAGAATCGGCTGGACGCGGGCGAGGACTTCGGCGCGTTGGCGATGAACTTCTCCGAGCGGCCGGAGACGGCGTCCAACGGCGGCGACATGGGCTTTGTGCCGGAGTCGCAGATGCGCGCGGACCCGGCGGTCTATAACGCGGTGACCAAGCTCAAGGCCGGGCAGATCAGCGATATTCTGCCGCTGCTTGATGAGCAGACGCGCAAGCCGATAGGCTACGCAATCTACCGGCTGATCGCGCGGGAGCCGGCCGGGCAGCGGGACCTGAGTGACCCCAGCGTGCAGCAGGCGATCCGGTCGCAGCTGCGCGAGGCACGGTCGCAGCTGCTGAAGAACGCCTACCTGCAGGTGCTGCGCGATCAGGCCAAGGTGGAAAACTTCTTTGCCGAACAGGTGCTGGTCAACGACGCGCACTAGCGCGCGCCATACTACGGTGCAGTGCTGAGGAGACCGTATGTCCGATAGCCACGTGGTGCGATTTGCGATTCTGGGTTTTGGGCTGCATGCGGCGAAGCGCCTTCTGCCGGCCTTTGCGGCATCGCGCGAAACCGAGCTGGTAGGGCTGTGGCGACGCAACCTCGACGAGGCGAAGCGGAACGCGACGGATGCCGGGGTGGCGCACGCCTTTCAGACAAGGGAAGAGTTGTGCAGTTCGCCTGACGTGGACGCCGTATTTGTAACGTCTCCTGATGCAATGCACCATGACGATGTGCTGCTGGCCCTGCGCGGGGGCAAGGCCGTGCTGTGCGAGAAGCCGATGGCGATGGATGCCCGGCAGGCCGAGAGCATGCGGGCGGCGGCGGAGGCGGCTGGTGTGCTGCTGGGCGTGGCGCAGAACATGCGCTGGAATCGCTCGCTTGAGTGGATGCGCGACGCCATTGCAGCCGGTCGGATCGGCGAGCCGCAGCTGGCGCATGTGCAGTTTGCCATGCCTGGGGAGCGTAGCCCGCGGCGCTGGATCGCCGATGGCACGCTGGCCTGCGGCGGACCGATTGGCGACATCGGGGTGCATTGTCTGGACGCTATTCGCTTTGTGCTCGGGCGCGAGGTGCTGTCCCTGCAGACGGTGGCGCGCGAGGGCGGCGCCTACCAGGGCATGGAGGCTATGGCGAGCCTGCAGGGTGTGATGGATGGTGGGTGCCTGGTGAACGTCGCGGTTTCGGCGATGGCGGCCTATCGCACGCAGGTGGAGGTGTTGGGCAGCAAAGGGGCGCTCGTGGGGGAGAACGCCCTGACGTCGGACAAGCCCGTGACCGTCCAGCTACGCGAGGGTGGGCACCTGGTGGAAGAGGTTGAGATCAACAATGCCGGAAGCTTTACCCGCATGCTGGATGACTTTGCCGAGGCGGTGCGGGGCGGCGCGCCGTTTGCTTCGGATGCGGCAAACGGCGTCACGAACATGCTGCTACTTGATGCCGCATACCGTGGGTGGAAGAGCGGTCGGACGGAGCAGGTCCGACCCTAGCGCTAGGGAAGCACGGTGGCCAGGCTGCCGGTGGTGCCGCGAGTTGCGACGGAGTAGCGATCCGCAAGCGGTGGCGCATAGGTGCGATACACGCTGATGTGGAAGCAGGACTGCTTGAACTCCTCCTCCACATCGATCTTTCCGGACTGGATCAGGGGCAGCAGGTAGCCGCGCATCCAGGCAATCTCAACCAGCGACATGCCGCGCTTGCCGAGGTCGACGGCCTGCCCGGTGAGGTGGGGCGAGGCGGTGTCGCCATCGGCCGGGGCGGCGTTGCCGTTGTGGTGGATGAGTCGCTGCTGGAAGGCGACAGTGCGGACCGCGGAGGTGAGCTGCAGCGGCGCATGGAAGTGCCGGTAGTAGTCGCGGGATAGATCTGTGAGGAACTGCGCGGTCCAGGGGCGGGAGCAGCGACGGTTGCCGGGCAGACGCTCATCGACGGCCAGGGCTGGGCCGGCGGGAAGCGCCACCAGGATGCCGCGTTCTCGCATGGCGTCCAGGTCGGCGTCGTCTTGGATGCGGCCCAGGCCATCCTGATCGGCCATGACGTTCTGGTGGAGCAGGATCTCGTGCGAGCCGACCAGGGCCGCAGGCATGATCAGGCGGCCGCGCTCGTTGTAGAGCTTGGGCAGGGCCACGGGCTCGGTGACAGCCTCCGCCAGGGGCAGCAGCTGGGGCCGGGGTGTGTGGGCTGGGCGCACTACAGAGACAACCGATGTGGGCACCGCAGTATCCGCGATGCGTGGGAGGCGGTGCAGGTGCTCGTGGAGGCGAACCTCCTGTATGAGAGTTCGGCCATGGCGGTCGCGCCCGTGTGCCTTCACCTGGCGTGTGCGGGGTTCGGTGATCGTCGCGCTGTAGTGGTGCGTGCGCTCGCGAGCTGCCACGGGTACCACGTGGGCGCGGGATGTGTGGCCGGCGCCATGCTGCGGAAGGGGATGGTGCGCGGAGGCGTGTTGTACCGCCAGGTGGTGTGGCGCAAGGTGGGTTTCAGCCTGGTGCGCGAGCAGGCGGGAGCGCTCCGGGTGAGCGGCAAAGGCAGAGGTGCCGAGTGCCAGAACGACGGCGACAGTGGCGTGAGCCAAGCGAGGCATGGGTTGTGGGTGGCGGCCGCGGGAGCCGTCCAGAGCAACTCCAAGTCTATGCAGGCGAGCGGCTTCGTGGGAGTAACCGCCACGGTTCGAGAGTGGCTATACTAGGTATCCGGAGAAGCCCAGCAAAATGCGGCCACTTGCGATCGTTGTCGGTGTCGGAGTTATTGCTGTTGTGGGCCTGAACGACCTTTGTAGCGTTCACGCCGGCGAGGATGCGAGCAAGCCAGAGTTCTATACGGCCAGGGTGCAGCCCATCCTTGAGAAGAATTGTGGCAGCTGCCATCTGGGCATGAACCACCGCGGTGGGTTCAACATGAGCACACGCGCGAGTCTGCTGAAGGGTGGGCACGATGGGCCAGCCATTGTGCCGGGCGATCCGGACAAGTCGCTGCTGGTGCGGCTGATGCGGCACGAAGGCCCGGCGAATGATCCCATGCCGATGCCCCCGCCTCCGCGGCCCAAGACTTCGGACGACGATATAGCGACGGTAACTGCCTGGGTGAAGGCCGGCGCAGCCATGCCGGAAGATGTGCCGAAGCCGTAGGCGTCTGCACAGGAGCCAGAGACGCGAGCGCCAGAACTGTGTATGGGCGATGAATCCGCGGCGTTGCGGCAACCCCGCGTGGCATGCGGGGGCTCATACGGACAGGAGATACCAATGGCCGAACAGAACGAGCTTGTGAAGATTGTGATCCAGGTACTGAATGATGGCGCGCGCGGCTTTGCCGACATCGGGGAGAAGCTCAACGATCCCAGCGTCAAGGCATTCTTCCTGAAGGAAGCACAGACGCGTGGAACCTTTGCGCGTGAGTTGGAGACGGCGAGCGGCATCAGTGGTGATGTGGGTGGAACGGCGACTGGCACCGTGCATCGCGTGTGGGGCGACCTCAAGGCTAACTTGGGCGGCGGCGACCACACGCTTCTGGAAACTGCCGAGCAGGGTGAGGACGCAGCAAAGAAGGCATATGAGAAGGCACTAGAGGACAGCGCCATTCCGACCGAAGTGAAGTCGCTCTTGGCCCGGCAGCAGACGCACATTCTGGCGTCGCATGACCAGGTGAAGGCGTACCGCGACTCGACGAAGTAAGCAATCTGTTCCGAATGCAGGGAGGGGCCGCGAGAGATCGCGGCCCCTTCCTGTTGTCATGAGAGGAGTTCGACGATGGCAGATGTGAAGAAGATCAGGACCCCGATGTTGCATCAGGCCTATGAGGAAAGCGGGCCATCAGAAGGGGAGCGTGTGCTGCTGGTGCATGGCTGGCCCGACAGCCCGCGCACATGGGACAAGGTACTGCCGCAGCTGCATGCCGAGGGCTTCCGCACGGTGGTGCCCTACCTGCGCGGCTATGGGCCAAGTAGATTCCGGACAAGGCTGCTGGGACGGAGCCCGCGGCACACCGGGCAGCCTGTGGCGTATGCCCAGGACATGCTGGAGCTCACCAGCAGGCTTGGGATGGAGCGCTTCCACTTTGTTGGCCATGACTGGGGCGCGCGAGCGGCGCATGCTTTCAGCGCGCTCTTCCCGGAGCGCCTGAAGTCTCTTGTCACCATCTCGGTGCCATTCCAGCCAGTCAGCGAGGAGGTGCCGCCATTCCCGCAGGCGCAGGCTTATTGGTACCAGTGGCTGCTGTGCACCGGGCCCGGGGAGCGCACGTTCCGCAAAGACCCTGTGGCGTATGGCCGGGCGCAGTGGGATGCATGGAGTCCGAAGGGCTGGTACACGGAGAAGGAGTTCGCCGAAACCGCGAAGAGCTGGAAGAGCAAGGCATTCCGAGATGTGGTGCTACAGGCCTACCGCTCACGCTGGGGACATGCACCGCTCGATCCGGCTTATGCAAGACAGCAGAAGATCTTTGCCGCGACCCGGACGCTGAAGACGCCGACTCTGCTGCTGCACGGTGCCGTGGATGGCTGCGTGCTGCCCGAGATGACGGCGGACGCGGCGAAGTACCACACCGGGCCGTACGAGCTGCGCCTTGTGTCAGGGGCAGGACACTTTGTGCAGCGTGAAGATCCGGACAGCGTGGCGTCCGAGATCGTGCAGCATCTGCGTCGCTGGAGTTAGCTGGCTTGATGCTTCGCGGGGTGGGCTGGATCCGAACCTGGCATCCAACCCACCCCGCCCGCGAGCCTACGCCAGAGCGTTAGTGCGGATTACCTGCTTGTAGAAGTGCGAGGAGAGTTTCGGGGTTCGCTTCTGCGTCTGGAAGTCGACATAGGTGATGCCGAAGCGCTTTTCATAGCCGTCCGCCCACTCGTAGTTGTCCAGCAGCGACCAGCAGAAGTAGCCCTTTACCGGAACGCCTTCGGCGGCGGCCCGCTGCAGTTGGGTCAGGTAGTTGCGGAGATACATGACGCGGTCAGTGTCGTAGATCTGGCCGTCGGCGGCGAGCTTGTCGTCGGACGAGCAGCCGTTCTCCGTAATGTAGATCTCCTTGAGGTTGAAGGCCTCGTTGGCGAGCCGCGGCGCCCAGTAGAGCGCGGACGGACCGACGGTGAGCCATGGGCTGAACATGTGCGGGTAGGAGCTTGGGTTGGGAACAAGTGCGTACCCCTTCTCGCTGTCGTCCGCGCGGACCGGGGTCGCTGTGTAGATGTTGATTCCCTGGAAGTCGAGCGGACTGCCGATGGCAGCCAGATCGTCCGGTGTGTAGTCGGGCGAGTCCGGGCCAAGGCTGGCGAGGTACTGGTGGGTGTACTTGCCGGTGCGCATCACGGTGAGGTAGCCGGCGTTCTCTTCCACGAAGGCCTTCTTGGCGGCGGCGACGTGCTCCGGCGCGTCGAAGACCGGGACGGTAGCAATCGGGTTCTCGGCAGAGCCGACCTTGGTTCCGGCCCGTGCCTTGGCGCGGATGGCCTGCACCGAAAGGCCATGCGCCAGAACCGAGTTGTGCCGCACCTGGGCCAACTCCTTGCGCGACAGCTTCAGCCCGGGTGCGTGCATGCCGTTGCCGTAGCCGAGCTCCACAAAGGTGGAGATCTCGTTCATCGTCATGTAGTGCTGGATCAGGTCCGAGGTCTGCCCGGCGAAGTAGCCGGCGTAATCTGCGAAGGCCTTGGAGGTGTCGCGATTCTGCCAGCCGCCTTTGTCCTCAAGGGCCTGTGGCAGGTCCCAGTGGAAGAGCGTGCAGAAAGGCTCGATGCCCGCGGCGTGGAGCGCTTCGGCGAACTTGCGGTAGTGGTCGATGCCCTTTTGGTTGGGCTGGCCGGTGCCTGTTGGGAAGATGCGTGACCAGGCGATAGAGAATCGGCAGGTCTTGAGGCCGAGGTCCTTCATGATCGCGATGTCTTCCGGGTAGCGGTGGTAGGAGTCGTCCGCCACGTCACCGGTGTCGCCGTTGTGCGTCTTGCCGGGCGTGTGGGAGAAGGTGTCCCAGATGGTGGGGCCACGGCCGTCTTCCTTGACCGCGCCCTCCACCTGGTAGGAGGCCGTGGCGGAACCCCACAGGAACCCCTGCGGAAAGGTGCGCTCGGCAGCGGCGGTGGCCGGGGCTGCCTGCGCCGCGGCTGCGGGCTCGGCAGCGGCGGCCAGCGGCATGGCCGCTAAGCTGGCGGCGGAGGTGGCAGCGAGGCGACCAAAGGTACGACGAGAGATCGAGGAATCAGTAGGCTTAGGCAAGGCTGCAGCGTCTCCTGGAGGTGCGCCCCATGCGTGCCGGCGCAGTGTGGAGAAGTATAGACGGGTGCTGCAATGGTGGGCTCAAACTGGCTTTCATGGAAGGCAATGCAGGCTCCTCGCTGGTCCGCATCCTAGCGAGAATGAAGCGATTTCTACCTGTCTCCCTGGCTGCTGCTGCTGTATTCGGTGTGTCTGGATTAGCCCTCGCCCAAAACGCGCTTTCTGCTAATCCGCCGAGTGCTCCACCGGACCACGCCTTTGGCCAGCTCGAACCGGTTGCGACGTTCTCTGGTCCCATGCCGACCGGCGTTACCGTCTCCCGCAAGGGGCGCATCTTCGTCAACTTCCCGCGCTGGGGTGACGATGTGCCGTTTACGGTGGCGGAGATCGTGAAGGGCAAGGCGGTTGCGTTCCCGGACGCTGCGGTGAACAGCTGGCCCGGTGTTGCAGCAGCGGATCCGAACCACTTCGAAGATAAGGCGGCGAACGCGGCGCACTTTATCTCGGTACAGTCCGTCGTTGTGGACCCTGCGGACCGTCTCTGGGTGCTGGACACTGGTGCGCCCAAGCTGAAAGACGTGGTGGAGAATGGACCGAAGCTGGTTGCAATTGACCTCGCCACCAACAAGATCGTCCGGACCATTCTTCTTCCGGTCGAGGTTGCCGGGCTTCACAGCTACATGAACGACATCCGCTTCGACCTGCGAAGCTCGTCGACCACGCACGACACAGCGCATGGTGATCCGCCAGCAGGCGACCCTTCCAAGATGATCGAGACCTACGCCCCGATCGCCGGCGATGGCCCGGCTGGAACGACGGCGGAGGGAGCCAGCATGACGGGCTTTGCGTACATTACGGATTCAAGCGACAAAGGGCCGAACGGGATCGTGGTCGTCGATCTGACGAGTGGGAAGAGCTGGCGCAGGCTCAACAATCACTTCTCCACCTTGCCCGAGCCGGGCTTCGTCTCGGTTGCGGAAGGCAAGCCGCTCTACCAGACTGAGCCTGGGAGACCGGCCCGGCCCGTACGCTTTGGCGCCGATGGCATCGCCATCTCGGCCGATGGATCGAAGCTCTTCTACTGCACGGTGAGCTCAACCAAGTTGTACGAGGTGTCGACCGCCGCGCTGCGTAACCTCGCCCTGTCTGACGATCAGGTGGAGAGCACGGTGAAGCTGGTGACGGGCAAGGGGCCGAGCGACGGTCTGGAGCAGGATGCCGCCGGCAACATCTACGCGGGCGATTACTCCTCGAACTCGATCGAGCGGATCTCCCCGTCGGGCATGATTGAAACCCTCGTGCACGATCCGAAGCTGCTTTGGCCGGATACGATGAGCCTGGCCGACGACGGTTACCTTTATGTCAACGCGAACCAGCTCAACCGGCAGCCAACGATGCACAACGGCAAGGACGAGCGTTTGAAGCCCTACACCATGTATCGCGTCCAGACCGGGGAAAGGCCGGTACGGCTGCAGTAGAGCCGTACCAGTTGCACTGGCCAAGGCCGGCGGCGCTGTATGCTGCCTGGCCCGGTGCCATGCGATTCGTTGGCTTGAGATCGCCTCGGTTCGGTAGAGTAGAACGAATCGAGGCGAGACAAGAATGACGATCTGGCAGCACTGTGTAGCAGCTTTGGTGTTGAGCAGCAGTTGCAGCGCGGCGTTGGCACAAACCCCACCGACGCACTACGAACCAACGCTGGATTCGCTGAACCGGCACCCGCTTCCACAGTGGTACGCCGACGCCAAGCTGGGCATCTTTGTGCATTGGGGCCTGTATTCCGTTCCTGGCTATGCGCCCGTTCGCCATGCGCATGACTACAGCTCAAGCGATTACATCAAGGATGATCCGTATGCCGAGTGGTACTACAACACCATGCGCATACCGGGCTCGCCGACCCAGAAGTACCAGATAGAGCATTACGGTTCGATCTACAACTACTACGATTTTGCCAAGGACTTCGACCGCGAGACAGCGAAGTGGAACCCTGACACGATGGCGCAGGTCTTCAAGATGGCGGGCGCGCGGTATGTGGTGCTCACCAGCAAGCATCACGAAGGGTATGCGTTGTGGCCGACGGAGGTTACAAATCCCAACCAGGCGGGACTTCATGCCAAGCGAGATATCGTTGGGGAGCTCTCCCAAAGCGTACGGGCAACCGGGCTGAAAATGGGCCTTTACTACTCCGGCGGCTACGACTGGACGTTCAGCCGGGGGCCGATCGAGAAGCAGCAGGACTATGACACTGTGAAGCCCCAGTCCGTCGCGTATGGTAACTACGCAGACGCTCAGGCCGAGGAACTGATCGCGAAGTACAAGCCGGCGCTGCTCTGGAATGACATCGACTGGCCCAAAAGCGGCAACGCTCTCAAGGTGATGGCCGACTTCTACAACGCGATCCCGGATGGCGTAGTAGATGACCGGTTTGGTGTGAAGCACTCCGACTTCACCTCGCCCGAATACTCCAAGCTTGATCACATCAGCCCGACAAAGTGGGAAGAGTGTCGTGGGCTGGGTGAGTCGTTCGGCTACAACCGTGCGGAAGGCGAGGCCGACACGATCTCACCCAAAGATCTTGTGGCGCTGCTTGTCGATGTGGTGAGTAAGAACGGCAATTTGCTGTTGGATGTAGGGCCGGAGGCGGACGGCACCATTCCGCCCGTGCAGATGGAACGTTTGGTGGCGCTGGGCAAGTGGATGACGCAAAATGGCGAGGCGATCTACGGAACCCAGCCGTGGACCCGTGCCGATGGCACAGCGACCGGAGCGGACGGCAAGGAGATCCCGGTGCGCTTCACGCGCAAGGATGCAACTCTCTTCGTTACGTTCCTTGATCGGCCGTCAGCTGGCACCGTGGTTCTGAAGGGAGTTGCCATCAAGGCGGGAGCGCATGCTCGGGTGCTGGGTGGCTCGAAGTCATTGAAGGTTGAAGCGACAGCGGGCGCCCTGCGCCTTGATGCCGCAGCGGGGTCCTGGACAGGGGAAGACGCCTGGGTCGTTGCGTTAGACGGGGCGTTGTAGCACCTGCGAAGGGGTCGTGTGAGCTGGGACGAACGCGCCGGGGCCGTGCTGCGCTGGAGTTTAATCTGCGTCTTTGTCTGGATGCTGGTGCATGCCGGCATTCGCTCCTGCCGATGGCCGGTGGTGGGCGATGCTGCCGTGATGCACTACGTGAACCTGCTGATGGACCGTGGCCTGCGGCCATATGCCGAGATCACCGACAACAACATGCCCGGGGCGTACCTGACGGAGCGCTGGGCGATGCTGCTGTTTGGTCGCGGCGACATGGGCTGGCGTCTCTACAATGATGCGCTGCTGATCGCGATGGCGGTGGGGATGGTGGGCGTTGTGGGGCGACGTCGGTGGTGGGCCGCCCTGCTGGCGACGGGGCTGTTCGCCCTGATGAACAGCGCAGCAGGGTGGATGTTCGCCGTGGAACGGGAGCAGGTCGTAACCACGCTTCTTTTGGTGGGGTATGGGTGTGTGTTCGTCGGGGTGCGGCGGGGTTGGGCCTGGATGTGGGGTGTGGCCGGGTTTGCGATGGGGTTGGCCGGCACCATCAAGCCCACCTTCCTGCCGCTCGGCGCACTGGTCTTCGCGTGGGTCGCGCGGCACCTCTGGCGACAGGGTGTAAGCGTTGTGCGCTTTCTGGGCTGGGGTGCGGCAGGCATGGCGGCAGCCGGCGCCGTGGTGCTGGGCTGGTTGGTGCAGTGGCACGCCGTGGGGGCGTGGTGGTTTGTTCTGCGGCACATCACACCGGCTTACGTGGGCATGGGCCATGCAGGGTTCAGCCTGCTGGTAGACCACGCCTTAAGTCCGGGATCTCTGGTGCTGGTGGGGCTGGGTACGGCGCTGTGGTGGCTGGGCCGCGGTGCCGAGGGCAGGATGGCCGCGTGGGAATGGGGGGCGGTGCTGCTGGGAGCAGGGTGGGGCATGGTGTCGTACTGGACGCAGGGGAAGGGTTTTCTGCACCACCGTTACACGGCCGAGGTGCTGCTGCTGCTGCTGGCGGGCGTGGCCATTGATGGAGCACTGCGGCGACAGGGCGGCAGCGGGAGGGTGCGGGCCGGGCGTTGGGTGGCGACGGCCGCGGTGCTGCTGGTCTGCTTCGGGATTGTGCCGCACTATGTACAGGCACTGGATGCGGTGCCGGCGCGCGATGCCCTGATGGAAGGGATTGTGGGCGATCTGGAGGCGGTGGCGGGGGCGCACGGGGCTGCGGCAGCGCAGCGGCTGGACGGGCGCGTCATGTGCCTGGACCTGGTGTACGGGTGCCTGGCAGCGCTGGACCAGATGGGAGTGCAGGAGACGGCGGGCTTCACCGGCGACCTGATGCTGTGGGAGCCAATGCCGAGTGGGCCGCGGGCGTTCTACAGGGCATGGTTTGGACGGGTGATGCGGGACGGTCAGCCCGCGGTGCTGGTTGTGTCGAATGAGTGGTTTGGGCGGCGGAACTCCTTTAGCAAGGTGCAGGAGTGGCCAGACTTTGCCCAGGAACTCGGGGCGGACTACGCCCTGGTAACGCAGCGCGACGTCCCGGAGGAGTTCGGGGAGGCTGCGCCGGAGGGTGTGCCGCCGGGGTATCGCGTGTATGTGCGGCGGGGTACCCTCGCCCGCTGATACCTGCGCACCACGCTGGTACAGCGGGTGCCTGACGTCTACGCGGACCTGCTGGTAAGCCTGTTTGCCGGCAGCGCGGGACGGAGAGGTAGCCGTGGTGGGCCCGACGCTGGAGCGGTCGCTTGGGCGCGAGCCAATATCGACGCGGCAGGTGGTAGAGGAGTTCCTCGATAGCAGACGCCCCTTCGTTTCGGGGCGCTGAGCGGCAGTGAACCGCATGACAAAGGCCGCCATTGCTGGCGGCCTTTGTCATCAACGTACGTGACGGCGAAAGTTAGTCGCCGGCTACGGTCTCTTCGTCATTGATGTGATTGACGACTTCGACCTTGCTGGTGGGGGCGGGAGCAGCGGGCTTGATGCCGCCGAGGCCACCAATTTCGCCGAGGGCGACGAAGCCACCGGGAAGCTCAGGCTCCTGCAGGATCTCCTTGCGGTAGAGCTTGGCCATGCGGGCGTTTTCGGCATCCTGCTTGAGCTTGGCGTCGCGGGCCCGAATTTTCTCCTCGCGGGCGTTCTTGGCGATGCCGGACTTGTCGAAGGTGTCGTTCGCCGCAGCGTCAACGTGCTCTTGGTTCAGAACGAGATCGTACTTCTCCTGCTTCTCGATCGCGACCTTCTTGCCGCCGGCGAAGATCTCGTGACGGCCGTGCTCTTCGTACCACTTGGTGAGCGAGGCAGTCATGTGCATCTTCTCGATGATGTTCCGCCAGCCCACGCCCGTGTTGTAGGCGCAGAAGGAAATTTCACCTTCCTGGGTGGCATAAGGGATGATGCACTGCTCGGTGCGGCGGAAGTCGTAGTTGAAGAGATCCTGGAACCACATGCCGGCGATGAAGAGGAAGTTCCAGCGATCGCCGCGGCGCTTCTCGATATCGGCCATGGTGCGGTCTGCCGTGACCTTGCCGTAGTTGCGGCCGGTGGCGCCAAAGCACTTATCAAACTTCTGGAGCAGATCCATGATCTTGAAGTTGGTGGGTGCCTTGGTGGGGTCGTAGTTGCGAAGCAGCGCGAGCGAGACCCCGAGGATTGACAGAAACTTGCCGCGGGCGGCGTCGTTGACACGGGCGACGTCCTTGGCGAGCTGAGTGGCATTCAGGAAGGCGGTGACAGGCACGGCTTCCTTGGTTTCCTTGTCGATCATGAGAGCCATGCCGATACCGCAGTTGGGGTGGCAGCCGCAGGAGAGCTGGCCCCAGTCGTGGTCGGGTCCGTGGACGAGATCAGCCCAATCGGAGAAGGTGCTCATGAAGGAGATGGGGAACCAATCGCGCGTGCTCTCGCCGAGCCCAGTCTGGGTGCGGACGTCGTGCGCGAGATGCGACAGGGTGTAGCGCTGCGCCATGCGGCGCTCGTCCGAGACCTCTTCGTCGCGGCCGGTAAAGGAGACCGGCTGGAAGGAGAGGAAGTTGATCTTCTTCGGGTTGTCGAGAGCGAACTCGATGATGCGGCCAACCTGCTCGTTGTTGATGCCATTGATGATGCAGGTGACCGGGACGATGTCGACGCCGGCCTCATGCAGGTTGTGGATGGCCTGAAGCTTCACGTCGAACGAGTTGCCGACCTTGCGGTGCGAGTTGGCAGCGTTGCCGATGCCATCGAACTGGAGGTAGGCGTAGCGGAGACCGGCCTCGGCAGCAGCCTTGGCGAACTCCTTGGACTTGGCGAACTCAATGCCGTTGGTGGCAGCCTGAACGGAGTTGTAACCAACCTTGCGGGCGTAGGCGACGGCGTCGAGGAAGTAGGGGGAGAGCGTGGGCTCACCACCGGAGAATTGCACGCTCATCTGACGACGCGGCTTGATGGTGATCGCGTTATCGAGCATGGTCTTGATCTCGTCCCAGGTGAGTTCGTGGACGAAGCCGACCTGGTTGGCGTCCATGAAGCAGGGATCGCACATCATGTTGCAGCGATTGGTGAGATCAATGGTGAGCACGGAGCCACGGCCATGGGTGACGGTCGAGGTGCCGTGGTTGTGGAGCTTTTCATCGTTGTGGGCGCGGATGTCGCGGCCCGGGAAGACGTCCTCGAGGTGCTTCATCATCGGCGGGTCGATCGACATGACGTCTTCGAAGTGGCCGTGAATGGGGCAGTCCTTGACCATCAGGATCTTGCCGTCGCGCTCGATGATCTGAGCCTTGATCTCGCCGACCTTCTCGTTGAGCAGGATCTCGTGGGGGAGCTTGCCATCAACGATCTGCTGCCGGATCTCGGGAATGCAACGCGGGCAGAGCGAGTCTGTGGTGCGGGGCCAGCCAAGGGGCGGCTTCTCTTTCTGGTAGCTCTTGAGCAGCGGCTTGTCGGACCACTTGGGGGTAAAGGACGCCTTGGGCTTGATCGAATTGAGCCGATCAAAGATAGCCCAGCCGCCCTTGGCGACTGCGGTGATGCTTTTTTCGACGAGCTTGGATGCCTTAGCCATGTGTGTGTTTGGTCTCCCAGGAGATGCGTACGGGTGTCTCGAACTTGATGCCGAAGCGAGGGCGACGGTTTCATCGTCGCGGGGCTCAAACAGGAGGACCGGGGATCTATCCTGGCGTCCTGCCTTCGGGTCTGCCATGAAAGTGTAAGGCGACGGCTAACGATTGCAGAAGTGCCTTTGAGTGAACGGGGAGATCCTGCAGCGAATGGGGGCCAGGGAGCGATGGGCGGCGCGTCCCGTTACTGCGGTGGTTCTGCCCAGGCAGTGACGTACCGGACCTCGGCGATCGGGACCAGCCGTGGGCTAGATACGGAGGCTGTCTTCGAGGGCAGAGAAGGACGGGGGGCAGGCCGCCGAAGTTCCGGTCTCAATCAGGGTCAGAAGATTGGAGCCACGATCGACCAGGATGTAGGTCTGGGTCATGCTCTGCCCTTCAGAGTCAGTGTAGGTGCCAGAAAAGGTGAGCGCATCACGGCCGGCGAGGGTCCTGGGAGTGATCACCGGGGACGCTTCGGGGTGGCGATGGTGCAGATCCTGGGCTTCGGCATTGGCGAGCTGCTGGGCGGAGAGGAGGGTTCGCTGCTCCAGGAGGCCAAAGGAGCAGCCCTCCCCGCGAACCATAACCTGGGCGGTGGAGGCGGGGAACCGAGTCCAGGTACCCGGGGCGGTGAAGGCGATGTGTTCGCCGCCGTTCTCGTAGTGCAGGCCGGCGGCAGTTGCGGCGAGCTCCCCACCGGCGGTAATGACGTGGCCGCCGGCGTGAAGGAAGTACCACGCACCGGCGGCAACCATGGCGACCACCGCGAGGATGACAGCGCCAACAACAAGGGTGGGTGCGCGGCCCCCGCCCCGGCGGGAGCCAGAGCCACCACCGGGTGAAGTGGGAGTGCCGTGATCTGTGTGGCGACGGCCGAAGTTGGGCGGGTTCGTGGGGGTTGGGGCGTTGGGATCGCGGTCGGTCGCTCGACGCTCATAGGCGGGTGGGGCGCTGGGGTAAGCGTCACTCGCAGGTTGGCTGTCGGCCCCGGGGTCCGGGGAGGCGACGGAGGAAGGCTGGTAGCTCGGCTGAGAGGAGAACGGGCTGCCGGCGAAGTCGCCATGGCTGCGGGGCGGCGGGGTGGCCGGGGAGTTTTCGTACGAGGGCGGGGGCTCCGGGTAGGCGGAACCCTCATGCATCACCACGGGGGCAACGGGCGCGGGATCGGACAGGGGGCCTCCTGGGGAGATTGATGGGAGGTCTGTTCCGGGCGTGGGGATATCAGGATCTGGCAGGTCAGTACCGGGCAGGTCGGGATTCGGGTTAGGGTCTGAGGGAAGAGTGGGGGAGGTAGGATCTGGGCTCATCGGCGGTCCTCGTGTGGCTTGGAAGCTATAGATGCGGGAGCCGGGCAGAGGGCTATCCGGCCTGCTGGACGGTCGGAGAAGGCTTGAGAAGACCGGGGAGGGCTGAGGGGGAGACCGCCGGAGCCAGGAACGGCCCCGGTCGTGCAGTAACCAGGAAGGGCTGATGCGAGGTGGTCGAGAGCTAGCGACGCTCGTGATTCAGATGGAGGAAGGCCAGGGTGTCTGGCAGGAACTCCGCAACGACGTAGCCGAGCGCGGCGCCCCCAAGCGAGGTGCCATAGGCTTTGAAGACCTCGGTCGTGCTTTGGTTCAGAACGGGGTTGTAGGTGCGGGTGAGGTACGCGGCGCCAAGATAGCCGCCGAGCACCGAGACGTTGGGGGTCTGGTGGCCGGACTGGGTGCGGGTGATTAATGGCCGGGTGCCAGCGTAGACGACCCGGTGGAAGAAGGGTACGGAGGAGCCGAGCTGGTAGTAGCGAGCATCTTCGCGGAGCAGCGGGGCAAGGATGCTCTCGCTGAAGATGTTCTGCGAGGCGCCACGGGCAAAGGAAGCCCCGGCACGGGAGCCAAAGGCAGGGGCGTTGGTGCCGTAGTTTGGGGAGCCGTTGGTCAGGTGCGAATAGCCGGCGGATATGATCTCGCCACCAAAGGTGAAGGGGGAGATGGAGTCCTTGATGCCGGAGATGACCTGGTCGCGCCGGGTCTGGGGCGGGCCAACCTGGCCGGGGCCGACGGTCATGTCATACGGGTTCGCAACGCGTGGGGTGGCTCGCGCGACAGGGCGGGAGGTTTCGGCGGTCTTTGGCACGCTGTCCTGCGGCGTGCTCTCCTGCACCGCGCTAAACGACGGGGCATCCGGCAACGCAGAAGAGCTGGATGCGGGTGCCGCGGCGGAGGCAAGCAGGAGCGGAGCCTGCTGTGCAGCCAAAAATGCCGGGGACGCGAGGGTCACGGCGCAGAAAGCCAGACCAAAGGTGGAGGCAAGGCGAGAAAGGGCAAGGGCAGTGTGCAATGGACCTCTTTGAACGACGGTAACTAGTAAGACGCGGAAGGGGCAGCAGCGCTGCCACGGTGGTCAAAGATGGGGCTTGATGCCCTCCGCGTGGCCGGTTGGCTATCCTCCATGGGACGAGCTGAAAGAGTGGCTTGTTGTCTTACGATACTGCAAGAAAGTGCACGATAGTAAGGCCGTTACCAGCTCGATACCGGGAGGCCGCGCCTGCGGAATGCCCGTCGCGGGGAGCGGTTGGACGGATGATGGAAGGGAAGGCGGAGGTGTGTGCCATGGCGGAACCAACGGCAAAGAGTGTGTGGGAGCAGCGACTGGAGGCGGTGGGAGCGCAGGCGGAGGCCGAGGTGAAGCGGGCGATCAGCTACCTGAACGATGAGGTAGTGCCGGAGATCCGGCGGGACAGCGCGCGTGCGATGCAGGGGTTGGCGGCGGAACTGCGCCGGCTGGCGGACCGCCTGGACGGCGCGGCGCGGTGAGAGGGAGCTGGCGGGCGGTGGCGCTTTCGGGGGGGCTGGTGAGCGTCCTTGGGTTGGCGGGATGCCATCACCACCATCGGCGACCGCGCGCCGGAGCGTATCCGCCACCGCTGCCAGCGCCCGTGGGGCGACGGACAGAAAAGGGAACGGACGCGGACGGGCGCGTGGTGGGCGTGCCCGCGCCGCCGGCGGGTATGCCGAGTGCGCCGGCTGCAGGATCGCTCGAGGTGCACGGGCGGCCATTCGCCACAGAGGAAGGTCTGGCGAGCTGGTATGGTCCGCCGTACTCCGGTCGCAAAGGTGCGGATGGAACGGTCTATGACCAGAATGCGATGACGGCGGCGCATCTCAGCTTCGCGCTGGGGACTGTGGTGCGGGTGACCAACTTGGCGAGCGGGCAGAACGCCGTCGTGCGGATCACCGATCGGGGGCCGTTTGTGCGCGGTCGGATCATCGATTTGAGCCTGCGGGCGGCCAAGGAGATCGGCGTTTACCGGGCTGGGGTGGCCAAGGTGCGGGTGGAGGCGTTCTCCGAGCCGGCGCTGAAGGCGGGACTGCCCGTGGGGGGGCGGTGGTGTGTGCAGGTGGGGGCGTTTCCGAGTGAGGCGGAGGCACGGCAGGAGAAGCTGGAGCTGCAGGCGCGCTACCCGCGCGGGCGCGTGCTGGCGTTTGCCGGGCCGACCGGGTGGTGGGTGCGGCTGAACCCGATGACAGGGGACCGGGCAGCAGCGCAGGAGGCCATGGACCATATCCACCTGCCAGACGCAGCGCAGCCATACCTGGTACGGACGGACTGACGAGGGTCGCAGGCGCGGAGTTAGGCGCGGCTGACGAGACGGCGGAGCTTGCGGTTGTAGAACATGAGCGCGCCGGTAATGGCGAGCAGGGCAGGGGTGAGGCCGGCGAGGACCCAGAGGAGTTTGATGGCCGTGCCGAGCGGGCCGGGGCCGGCGAATGAGCCAAAGTGCAGCGCGAAGAAGAGCTGGATGAGACGGTTGCCGCGCGGGAGGTCGCGGGTGTCAGTGCGGCTGAGCGGGCCACCAGTGTGGGGGTCGAGGGTGAGCGAGATGAGCTGCGAGAAGGGGGCGGCGCCGGTGACATAGCCGGTGGTATAGAAGGGGGCGCCGGGGCGGGCAGGGAGCGCGAAGTAGCTGGGCTGGGCGTTGGCGGGGAGAATGTCGCGGGCGCGGGCAAGGGCCTGGTCCACGGTGAGAAGCGGGGCGGTGGAGGGCGCGAGTGCAGCCGGGGCCGGTGTGGGCGCGGGGTGCGAGGCGGTGAGGGCCAGGCTGATGCTGGTGACGGGCTTGGGGAAGGCGAAGTAGAGCCCGGTCACGGTAAGCAGGATGAGGACAGGAAGAGTCCAGAAGCCAACGACGGTGTGGAGCTCCCAGATGAGGCGGCGAAGGCGGACGCGCGGGCGGAAGAGCAGGGCGGAGCGCCAGCGCGCGACGCCGGGCCACCAGAGGACGAGGCCAGTGAGGGCGAGGAGCAGAAGGCCGAGGGCGGCCCAGCCACTGACGAGCAGACCGGTCTTGCCGGCACAAAGATAGAAATGGAGGTTGGTGGCGAAGCCAAGGGGGCCGGCAAAGCGGAGGGTGTCGTCGAGGACGCGGCCGGTGGTGGGGTCGATGGCGACAAGGCGGTAGTTGCCGGAGAGGGTGCCGTCCGTTCGGCGGAGAAGCAGGGTGGTGGCTTCGTCGGGTTTGTCGAGGTCTTCGAGGCCGGTGACGACCCAGCCGGGGCGCTCGGTAGTGACAGCAGCGAGGATGGGGGCGAGGGGCAGGCGGGGAGCGCGCGGGTCGATATGGAAGAGCGCGGGGTGGAGGCGCTGTTCGATCTCCGGGCGGAAGACTAGGGCGGCGCCGGAAAGGCCAATGACAACGGCGTAGAGGGTGAGCGCGAGGCCGAGCCAGAGGTGGATCTGAAAGAGGGCGCGGCGCAGAAAGACACGCTGGGGGTGGCGCAGCCAGGTGGCGCGGGCTGGGGAGGGGCGAGTTGGGGCGGTGGTGGACATGGGTGGGGGTTGGAGGTCGGGCCGGGCTTGGGGACTCTGGTGGATGCTCGCGCGGTGTGGGTTAGAAGTGGAGTTTCAGGGCTAGCTGGAGGGAGCGTGGGCCGCCAGTCTGGTACAGGGCGGCGAGCGAGCCGAGCTGGTTGTTGAGGGTGTTGGAGGGCTGGCCGAAGAGAGCAGCACCGTCGGACAGGCTGCTGCGGACGTTGCCGTAGACCGGGTGGTTGAAGAGGTTATAGGCCTCGGCACGGAACTGGAGGCCAAAGCCCTCGTGGATGGGGAAGTCGCGGCGCAGGGTGAGGTCGGTCTGGACGGCGTTGAAGGCGCGGGCGCTGTTGCGGCCGGCGGAGCCGTCGACGGTGGTGTTGGTGGTGGGGGCGAAGGCGTTGAAGTTGATGGCGCGGCCGCCGCGGTACTCGGAGCCGTAGAGGTAGAGCGGCTGATCAGGGATGCGGTCGGGGTGGAACTGGACGCTGGCACCGGAGCCGGTGTCGATGGTCTGGGCCTGGACGACATCGACGGGGAGGGCGGAGCGGGCGGAGATGCGGGTGTCCAGCGACCAGTGCTGCAGCGTGTAGGCGAGCGCGGGGTTGCGGACGGGGGCCGGGATGTCATACGAGGCGGCTGCCTGGAAGGAGTGGCGGATGTCGTAGTCGGAGACGGAACGGCGGAGCGTGTAGACGGTGAAGTTGGAGGTTGCGTTGTCAAAGGCGTGGGCCCAGGTGTAGGAGCCGAGGACCTGGAAGCCGTGGGAAAGGCGGCGCTCGAACTTGGCCTGGAGCGAGTTGTAGTCGGAGGAGGCGTCGTTGTTTGTGATGTAGAGACCCTTGCCCTGCGCGAAGGCGATGTTGCCGAAGGTCTCCGGGTGGACGAAGCGCTGCACCAGGAGACGGCGGCCGGCAGAGGCGACGTAGTTGAGCGTCAGGGTCTGGGCGGAGCCGAGGGCCTGCTCGACGGCGACGTTCCACTGCGCGGTGTAGGGCTGCTGGAGGTTGGGATCAAAGGCGTAGATCGGGGCGTTGTAGGGGGCTTCTGCGGAGGGTCTGGGGGTGTTCTGCACCTGGGGAAGGGTGGCGGGGAAGGAGGTCGAGGAGCCAGCGGGGGCCACGCCTGCGGTGTAGTTGGCGAAGCCGGTGGTACCAATGCCGTAGTAGCCCTGCGTGGAGAGGGCCACGCCGGTGTCGTAGAAGAGGCCGCCGCCGGCACGGAGCACCGTCTCCTGGCCCGGCGTGCGATGGATCTGGTAGGCGAAGCCGACGCGCGGGGCGACGTTGCCGTAGGTGGTGTGCCAGAGCGCGGTGTTGCGTGGAGCGGCGGCAACGGTGGCGAGGTTGGTCACCTGATCGGCGGTGTAGGGAGTGTTGCCGTTGCGGTCGGTGGGCGGCGGATTCAGGTCCCAGCGAAGGCCGTAGGAGAGCGACAGGCGATCGGTCACGCGCCACTCGTCCTCGGCAAAGAGCGAGAACTCGTGCTGCAGGGCCTTCATGTTGATGCTCTGGGTGTAGACATACAGGCCGGTGGGCGCGTTAGTGAGGACGGAGTTGCGATCGGAGAAGAAGCCGACCTCCCAAAGGGGCGGCAGGCGCTCGGAGGTCAGGAGGCGGCGGTAGTCCACGCCATAGCGAAGCGTGTGGCGATGGAGCGTTTCGGTGAGGGTGTCGACCGCGTTGACCTGCCGCTGGCGGTTGGACTGCGGCTCGAGCAGGTAGTAGGGGTAGAGGCCGTAGAAGAGGAAAAAGGTCATCCAGTCGCCATTGGCGAGGCCGGGAGCGGCGGAGGTGCTGAGCGGGGTGGCGCCGCCGAAGTTGTCGAGTGAGCGGTCGGAGCGGTAGTCATTGGCGGTGAGGCCGACGCGGAAGGAGTTGGAGAAGGCAGGGGAGAGAAGCGCATCCAGGCCGAGGACGCCGGTCTTGACGTTACGCACGGTGGTGTTGAGCTGGGCGAGATCGCTGGGTTGGCGCGAGGCCGACTGCGAGGGGACGTCAGAGTAGCGGCCGAAGAGGTGGAGACGCTCGGTCAGGGCGTGGTCGACGCGGACCGAGGTGGTGTCCAGGCGGGACGGAGCGGAGTATCCCGCGGTGTAGTTGGCGAGGCCAGCGAGATCGCCGCCGAGGTCCGGGCCGGGGGAGACGGGAAAGGCGGCGAGAAAGGGCTTGAGGCCGTCTGGTGCGGCGGCGCGAAGCTCGTTGGACGGCACCTGGTAGAGCGCGGCGGCGACGGGGTTGGTGAGGCGCAGCCCTTCGTAGGAGAAGAAGAAGAAGGTGCGGTTGTGGGCGAGAAAGGGAAGCAGCGGCCCGCCGAGGGTGCCGCCGAAGTCGTTCTGGCGCTCGGGCAGGCGAGTGGTGTCAAAGGCGTTGCGGGCGTCGAGCGCATCGTTGCGGA
Organism: Acidobacteriaceae bacterium; assembly: GCA_965199635.1. Taxonomy (GTDB): domain Bacteria; phylum Acidobacteriota; class Terriglobia; order Terriglobales; family Acidobacteriaceae; genus Edaphobacter. Next base: position 359,413 of record CBDASL010000001.1, read on the forward strand.
GGTAATCAAAGGCGGTGCCGTGGAAGTGGTCGGTGCCGGAGCGGGTGGAAAACGCGAACTGCCCGCCGGGGGTGCGGCCGTATTCGGCGGCATAGGTGGAGGTGGAGGCGCGGAACTGCTCGAGGGCGTCGATGGAGACGATGGACTGGGTGGTGCCGAGCGCGGACTCCTGTGGGGTGGAGCCGGAGAAGCCGGCGCCGGGCGTGCCGGCGGTGGAGACGGTAGCGCCGGTGTTGGCGGAGATGCCGTCGATGGTGTAGTAGTTTGCTTCTGTGCGCTGGCCGTTGACGGAGATCTCGCCGGAGGAGCCGACGCCGGCGGAGGGCACGACCGAGACGCCGGGGGCGAGGCTGATCAGGGACTGAAAGGAGCGGCCGTTGAGCGGCAGGTTCTCGACAAAGCGGCGGTCGATCACCGTGGAGACGGTCGCATCCACGCTGTTGATGGGCTCGGCGGCGCCATCGACCTGGACCGTCTCGGACTCGGAGCCGAGGTGGAGGGTGATGTCGCGGGTGAGGCGGGCGGCGGTGTCGAGCGACAGGTCGCGGACGGACTCGGTGGCGAGCCCGGTGGCGGCGATGCGAAGGGTATACACGCCGGGCTGGAGGGCGGGCAGGGTATAGACGCCAGAGGCGTTGCTGCGCGTTGAGACGGTCTGGCCGGTCTTCTGGTCCGTAGCCTGGACGCTGGCGCCGGGGAGCGCGGCGCCCGAGGGGTCACGCACGGTGCCGGCGAGGGTCGCGGCCTGGGCTAGGGCGTGGGACGCGAAAAGAGCGGGGGCCGCACAGACGAGAAAGGGGCGCAACGGGCTGCGGAACAACAAAAGGTCACCTCGAGCGCGACCCGTCGAGCCGATGCAGCGTCCTACAGGACGAGATCAGGGCGGCCATACGGGTTGCGGATCTTGTGTTTTCCAGAAAAGGGAGCTCCGGCCGATCGCTCGCCAAAGACAGTCGTCTGGAGTTCTCTCCCTGGATCAAAGCCATCATATACGACCACTCTGGTCCTTGATGAAGTAAGCCCCATGTTCCGCCTGAAAAGTGAACAAGGGCGGGATCCTGCCGGTGTAGCGCCTTCCTGGTGTTCGGCGCATCTGTCGGCGAGACTTCAGGTGCCGGCTGGTTGCGACTTTGGCGGGAGACGACTATCTATAAGGGTGTGTCCCTGGTGTCCAATCCCGTGCGTGCCCTGCTGAGTTGCCTGGCGGTGTTGTTGCTGCTGGTGACGAGCATGGCGTCAGTGTGTGCGGCGAGCTGTGGGGTGTGGGCCGAACGTGGTGGATGCCACGGCATGGCGGTGACGATGCCGGGTATGAGCCATGCGCCGACCCGAACGTCCATGCATGATGCTGCGATGCTGGGCCAGCCCGGGCAGCAGGCGGCGCTGCACTGTGCGGGAATGCACTGTGCCGGGCGCGCTGAAGCAACGCTCCTGCAGGTGGTCTGGCCGGTTGCTGAAGTGCCAGTGGATGCGGTGTGGATGCGGCTGCCCGCCGTGGAGCGTGTTTTGCCGGGTGGCCTGCAGGATGGGGAACGCCGGCAAGCGCTGCCTCCGCCGCCACTGCGAGTTCCTCTCCGAGTCTAGCGAGATGCATGGGGGCCGAAAGGCCCATGACCTGATGGCGTGTCCAGGCGGGGAAGCTGTGTCTTGCTCCCTTCGGCTGTGGCTTTCAGTGGTGCAGCGCGCAACGACGGAAGAGAGATGGGCGATGGCGGATAGGCGAAGTTTTCTGCAGAGTGCAGCGGCTTTGGGTGCGGGGCTGTTTGCGGGCAAGACGGCGCAGGCGGCAGATGCTCGTGGGGCGGCAATGGTCCACGGGGCAGCAGAGGAGGGCCACCAGGTCGCGGCCAAAGGTGGGTACCTGGGGGTGAGCAGCGGGTCGCTGAGCAAGGTGGATGCGCGCGCGGCGGCGACGCGCACAGTGCCGGTGGTGACGACCGATGTAGGCGACCTCCCGTGGGAGATGGACGGCGACGTGAAGGTGTTTCGGCTGACGGCGCACGTGATGAAGCGGCAGATTGCGCCGGACAAGACGATCGATGTATGGGGCTACAACGGCTCAGCGCCGGGGCCGACGATTCAGGTCACGCAGGGCGACCGGGTGCGCGTGATCCTGAAGAATGAGCTGCCGGAGCCGACCTCCATGCACTGGCACGGCTTTGAAGATCAGATTGGCTACGACGGGATGCCGGGCATCAGCCAGGAGCCGGTGAAGCCGGGCGAGAGCTTTGCATACAACTTCACCATCAGGCAGGAAGGGACGTTCTTCTACCACTCGCACATGGCGATGCAGGAGCTGGCAGGGATGCTGGGTGCGTTCGTGATGCACCCCCGTGTGCCCTACCGGCCGCACTGCGACAAGGACTTCGTGATCCACCTGCAGGAGTACGCCGTGCTGCCGAACGCGACCACACCGGACACCATGATGATGGAGTTCAACTGGCTGCTGCTGAACGGCAAGGCCGGGCCGGCGACGACGCCGCTGGTGGTGCGCCAGGGCGACCGGGTGCGCGTGCGATTTATCAACCTCGGCATGGATCACCACCCCATGCACATTCACGGTCATACGTTCTACACCACCGGCACGGAGGGTGGGCGCATTCCGGAGACGGCGTGGTGGCCGGGCAACACGGTGTTAGTAGGGGTGGCGCAGGCGCGCGATGTGGAGTTTGTGGCCGACAACCCGGGCGACTGGATGCTGCACTGCCACCTGCCGCACCACATGATGAACCAGATGGCCTCACAGGTGGGGCCGATGACGCGCACAGCGGGTATGAGCGGTGGCATGGCGATGCCGCCCATGACCAGGCCCAACGCTGCAGTTCCAGCGCCCGAGCTCGCCGCAGGACGCGAGGCCACGGAGGCCGAAGGCCCGCTGGCCAACACGCACACGGACCCTGGCATGATGGGCATGATGCAGGAGCAGAGCGCATCGAAGGCCGCACAGCAACCGAAACTGAGCGAGCTGCAGCAGCGCAACCTGGACGCCTTCAACATGGGGCACGAGAGCATGGCGGCGCAGCAGAGCGATCCGGCGCCGAACGCAAACAGCGTGCCCAACTTCCCGCAGGACGCCTACATGGAAGGTCCGATGATGCAGATGGACGCGCTGGTGGAGCGGCCGGAGAACCTGGGGCTGCGGCCCAACTGGACGCGCTTCATGCAGGGCATGATGACGTTCGTGCGCGTTCTGCCGCCGGAACAATACGACCGGGTGGTAGGGGCAATGGCGCAGGCGCGGCGACCAGCAGATCCGTATGCCTCGGTGATCGAGGCGCATGCGGCGGAGATGGCGCGACGGGGCACGGGCGGAGACGCGGAGGGCTAACGGCCGGGTTGCGCAGAGGCGGTCACGCGCGAAGGGCAAAGGCGTGGACCAGAGCACGGGTGTGCAGCCAACCAGGGGAAGCAAGGGAGCTTCAGAATGGTGATTCGAGTCGCAGTGCTGGGTGTGGTGTTGGCAGGGACGGCGATGGCGCAGGACGCCATGCCGGGGATGGACATGGGCAAGCCGGCGGCGAGTGGAGCCAGGGCGCAGCAGCCCAAGGAGGCACCCAGGCCCAACCGGGGGCGGCAGTCGGCGGACCCGATGCCACCGGACATGCAGGGCATGCAGGGCATGCAGATGGATGGCCGAGACAAGAAAGCCAGGGCGGCGGGAGCGAGTGAGGCAAACTCGGCGGCGCAGCAGAGCGGGCCCGCCGACGCAAAGCGGGGCGCGGGGAGCGATGCCACCTCCATCACCATTCCGTTTGCGGAGCTGCAGGAGCCGGAGGCGATCGGTCTGCGGACGGGCGCGGACCTGCCTGCACCCGAGCTGCTAAAGGACGTCGTCGATGCCGAGCCGATGGGACTTCCCGCTTTCTTGAGTGCGGCAGAGGCGAAAAACCCGACGCTCGCGCAGGCGGCACGGAACGTGGATCGGTCGGGCGAGCAGGCGCGACAGGCCAGCCTGCCACCCAATCCCACCGTGGGCTACTCGGCCGAGCACATTCGCGGTGGCAGCTTCAACGGCGGGGAGCAGGGTGCGTTCTTTGCGCAGGAGTTTGTGTTGGGCCGCAAGCTGGCGCTGCGGCGGGAGGTCTACCGGGCCGAAGGGCGGGCGAACGACTTTGCCCTCGAAGTGCAGCGGGCGCGCGTGCACAACGATGTGGCGCACGCCTTCTTCGACGCGCTGGCCGCGCAGGAAAGCGTGGTAGTGCGCGACCGGCTGCTGAAGGTGGCCATCGACGCACAGACCAACGCGCATGAGCTGGAGCGGGTGGGCCAGGCGGACGCGAGCGACGTGCTGACGGCGGAGGTAGCTGCGGAGCAGGCCAAGGTGGAGTTTGTGGAGGCGCAGCGCCTGTTTCTGGCGAACTTTGCCCAGCTGGCCGCCTACGCCGGAGACGGGGCCATGCCGGCCCGGCCCCTGACGGGCGAGCTGGTCGCACCGCCGGCGATCGAGCCCGAGGAGATGGTGGCAAAGGATGTGAAAGAAAGTCCGGCAGTGGCGCAGGCGAGGGCCGAGGTAGGCGTTGCCGAGGCGCGGGTGCGCTCGGCCAAGCGCGAGCCGGTACCGAACCTGACGGTCAAGGCGGGCGAATGGTATTCGGGCGAGACCGTCGGGTCCACCAACCTGAAGGCAGGCTGGATGAGCTTCGCCGAGGCCGGCGTGCAGCTGCCGCTATGGAACCGCAATCAGGGCAATGTGGGCGCGGCTGAGGCAGAGCTGGTACGGGCGCAGCACGAGGTGACGCGGACCGAGCTGTGGACCAAGAAGGAGACCGAGCCCTTCGCCCAGCAGTACGGCACAGCGCGCTTCCGGGCGGAGCGGTACCGGACGGAGATGCTGCCGCGCGCGCGCCGGGCCTTCCAGCTGGAGGCAATGAAGTACCAGCAGATGGCGCTGGCCTACCCTCACGTGCTTGCCGCGCAGCGCATGTTGTTTGAGCTGCAGCTGGGCTATGTGGAGGCGCTCCGGCAGGAGTGGGAAGCGGTCATTGCACTCGAAGATGCGGCGTTGATGCGCGGGCTGGAGCAGCCGCTGAGCACCGGGAGCGACTCCACCACCATCAACCTGCCGACGGGCGGGAGCCGGGACTAGGCCGCGGCCGGGGCTCACACCTGAGCCCTGGCTGAGTCCCGTGCTCGGCGCGATCTAGCGCACGTGGAGGTCGGCGGCGAGGGTGTTGACCAGGGTGCCGGAGGGGTCGTTGCCGAGCTCCCAGAACATGGCGCCGGCCAAGTGCTGCTGGTGAATGTACGCGCACTTCTGCGCAAGCGACGCGGGATCTTCGTAGGAAACGAAGACGCGCGATGAGGGGTTGTACAGAAAGGGCGCCTGCGCTACTGAGTCCCAGTGCCGGGTAAAGCCGTGGCCAAGCATGCTGGAACGGATGGCGCTGTAGGGGGCAAAGTTATTCGGAACGCTCTTGCCGGGCTGGAAAAGGCCGAAGTTCTTCGGCGGCACGTCTTTCCAGACATGGCCATAAAACGGCACACCCACAACCAGCTTGGAGGCGGGCACGCCCGCAGCAAGGAAGGCGCGCACGGAGGTGGCGGTGGAGACTGCCTTGGGATCCAGCGGATCGGTGTGCAGCGGTGCGTGGTTGCCGGTGATCTTGTCGCTCGAGGGCTCATACATGTCGTAGGTCATGAGGTTGACCGTGTCGAGAGAAGGGGCGTAGTCGGCGAGTGGCGAGTGAGCAATGTACTCCGCAGACGAGCCGGCAGCGATTGTGATGCTCCAGTGTTTGCCTGCGGGCTGCTCGCGATCAAAACGGGCGCGCAGATCGCGCAACAGGATGGCGAAGTTGGCGCCATCGACCGAGCGGAAGTTGTTGGTGGAGCCCGCGACGCCGGGGTACTCCCAGTCGATGTCGAGGCCATCCAGCTTGTGTTCGCGCAGAAGCATGACGGCGCTGTCGATAAAGGTGGCGCGGCTTTGGGGTGTAAGGGCAGCGTCCGAAAAGTGGCCGGACCACTCCCAACCGCCGACCGAGACGAGAAGCTGCAGGTTCGGGTTCTTCTGGCGCAGCGTGCCGAGAGCGACAAGGTTTGGGGCGTCGACAGGGTCGACCAGGGCGATGCGGCCCTTCACCACGTTGGCGAAGGAATAGTTGATCCGGGTAAGTTTGTTGGCCGGAACGGTCGCGAGATCCACAGGCAGCGAGCGTGGAAACAGGTAGGCGATCACCTCATCATGGGCGGGGCCGCTCGTGGCTGACTCCTTCTGCGCAGGGCTCTCCGGGCGGAGGCGAGCCACGTCGTGGGCCGAGGTGGCCTGGGCCGAGAGCATAGCGGGCAGGGCAAGCGCGGCGACGGAGACCAGGGTACGAGGAAGAGCGATCACAGGGGCAGTCCTTCGCGATGCGGGATGGGGTGGCCCGCGTCGTGCGAGCCGAGGCTCCAGTGTATGCGGCGAGCCAGACGGCGCGGAGTACGCCGGGCTTCAGACGGTGGTGAGCGAGGCCCGGCGCGACCTCGACCAGGCATACAGCAGCAAGCCGGAGAGCGCCCACGCCGAGCCGGCAGCCAGCGCGAGGTGGCCAAGATTGCACCAGAGCGCGGCACAAACCACCGCACCTGCAAGGCCCAGCGCGATGGCCGTGGGGTTCTTCTCTGGGAGCCGCCAGGAGCGCACAACGCTGGCGAGATTGACCCCGATGAACGCAAGCAGGGCGCCGTAGTTGAGCAGCTCCGCGCCAGTCTGGTATGAGAGCAAAAGCGCCCCGACCAGGATGATTCCGCCAACCAGCAGAACGTTGTTGCGCGGAATGCGCGAGACCGGATGTACAGCCGCAAAGAAGCGGCGCGGCAGAGCGCCCTGCTGGCCCATGGAGAACAGCAGGCGCGCGGCCCCAAGATGCGATGCCATGCCGCTGCCGATAGTAGCCACCAGCAGCGCGCCATTGAGCAGAAGAAACATGGCATGGCCGCCAGCGCGCTCCGCAACAAAGACGTACGCGGTGTCGAGGTCAGGAAAACTCTGGCCCGCCGGCCAGACCAGCTGGGCGAGGTAGACCAGCAGCACGGCCAGCACGCCGGTAAAGAGACACGTGCCAACAATGGCGCGGGGGATGTCGCGGGCCGGCTCGCGGGCCTCGTCAGCAAGGGTCGAGATACCGTCGAAGCCGATGTACGTGAGCACTGCGATGGAGGTGCCGCGCAGCACGGCGGCGGACGAGAAGCTGGCACGGTTATACAACGGCAGCAGAAGATCCGGCGCGGACGGCAGATGCGCGTGAAGGTAGTGCGTAAAGGCGGCGAGCAAAACGACGATCACCAGTGTGAGAGCGATCGTGAGCAACAGATTGAGACGTGCCGAGGTCTCGATGCCAAGCAGGTTCAGGGCTGTAAAGAGCGCGGCAAAGAGGGCGATCCAGAGAAAGAGAGGCGTGCCCGGGAGGAAGTTCACCGCCGCCTTGCTGCACCAGATTGTGCAGATCAGCGGGTTCAGCAGGTAGTCCATCAGCATGGACCAGCCGGTAAGGTAGCCGAGCATGGGGTGCAGCTCGCGGCCGACATAGGTAAACGCGGAGCCGCCGCCCGGGTAGGCCCGCGACATATAGCCATACGAGACGGCGGTGGGCAGCATGGCGCAGAGCGCAAGCAGAATGGCCGTCGTCACGTGGCCGCGCGCCTGCTCGTGGATCACGCCAAAGACCGGCATGGGGCCGGTTGGCTGCACCAGCACAATGCCATAAAGCAGGAGGTCGCGAAATCGCAGCGTGCGGCGGAGAGTCGTGAGCGGCGGGCCAGGTTCGATCATCAGAAAGGTGTGCTTCTGTACTTTAGGTTGTTACAAAGCGGAGGGCTCGGGCCGCCGGCGCGGAGCCCGTGCCAGCAGGCCAGCCGCCTTGCGGGATGATTGTACCGGGCCCGCAGGTGGACCTGCCTCAAGGTGAGCGCTCGCGCAGCATGGTGCATTGGGGCGAAAATGGGCGAGGCGCCCGGGCTTGCTCTGGCGGGCGCTATCCAAGGCGCACAAGGGGTGGGCGATGGCACTGTTTCTAGGGGTGGACTGCGGCACGCAGGGAACCAAGGCGCTGCTGGTGGATGAGGCCGGCCTCGCAGCGGGCCGCGGCTATGCGCGGCATGTACTAATCGAGCGCGCGACGGGGGCGCGGGAGCAGGACCCAGCCTGGTGGGTTGAGGCGATGGTCAAGGCCGTGCGAGAGGCTGTGGCAGCGAGTGGTGGGCGCGCTGGCGAGGTGCGGGCCATTGGGGTCTCCGGCCAGCAGCACGGCTTGGTGGTGCTCGACGCCGAGCAGCGCGTGATCCGCCCCGCCAAACTATGGAACGACACCGAAACAGCGCCACAAAACGCAGAGATAGTGCGCCGGCTCGGTGGCAAGGCAGCCTGGTTTGAGCGCTTCGGCGTGGTCCCGCTCACCGGCTACACGGTCTCCAAGCTGCTCTGGCTCAAGGAGCGGGAGCCGGAGAACTTTGCCCGCGTCCGCCATGTGCTGCTGCCGCACGAATACCTCAACTGGTGGCTCACAGGCGCCATGCGAGCCGAGGCCGGGGATGCCTCCGGCACAGGCTTTTTTGATAACCGGTCGCGCAGCTGGCGGACGGAGGTGTTGGACGCGATCGATGGGGGATCCGGGCAGTTGGCGGCTGCGTTGCCGGAGCTGGTCGCCGCGGATGGCGTTGTCGGGCCCCTGCGGGCCGAGGCCGCAGCGGAGCTTGGTCTGCCGCCTGGCGCGCTGGTAGCGGCCGGCGGTGGCGACAATATGATGGGCGCCATCGGCACGGGCAACGTGCGTGAGGGCGTGGTGACGCTCAGCCTTGGCACCTCCTCCACCGTGTACTCCTTCAGCGAGCAACCCGTGAAAGACGCAACCGGCAACGTGGCGCCCTTTTGCTCCTCTACCGGCGGGTGGCTGCCGCTGGTATGCACCATGAATGCAACCAACGTTGTTACAGGAACCGTAACGTTGCTGGGCCAAACGGTGGAGGCTATCGATCCGGCGCTCGCGGCAACGCCCATCGGCGCGGATGGGCTGGTGTTTCTGCCCTTTCTGAACGGCGAGCGAACACCGGATCTGCCGGAGGCGAAGGGATCGCTGGTGGGTCTCACAGCAGTCAATCTTTCGGCGCAGCACCTGATCCGCGCAGCGGTGGAGGGCGTCAGTTTTGGTGTGCTCAATGGACTCGACCTTGTTCTCGCTGGCAAACAGGCGACGGTGGTGCAGGTAATCGGGGGAGGTGCGCGCAGCCGCGGCTGGCGACAGCTGCTGGCCGACGCCACTGGCGCGGAGGTGCGTACGCCGGAGGAGGAAGAAAGCGGCTGCCTGGGTGCCGCGATGCAGGCGATGGTAGCGGCTGCCGCTGCTGCGGGCAGGCCGGAAGGCTTTGCCGCTGTGGCCGAGCGCTGCGTGCGTGTGGCCGAGGCCGGCACGGCGCACCCACGGCCAGGGCTCCGGGCAGCATATGACGAGGCCCGCGCCCGCTATGACGAGGCCCTTCGTCGCTTCTATGACGTATCGCCAGCGCATGGCAAATAGCTGGCGGTTGCGAGGCGCAAGGCAGGAGCACAGCATGGCAATGTATGCTCTCGCTTGGGTTCGCCGCATCTGCTGTGGTGGGGTTCCGGTCGTCTGACGGTGAGGAGAAAATCTGTGTCGCGATTGATGCGTAGTGTGGTGGTGGCTGGTGTCTTCTGTGTGGCGCTCGCGCCTTTTGGTGTGGGGCAGACCCTGCCGTATCAGAACCCTGCGCTGACCCCTGAAGAACGCGCCAAGGATCTGGTCAGTCGCATGACGCTTGAGGAGAAGGCGGAGCAAAGCGTAAACACTGCACCCGGCATCCCGCGCCTCGGCGTGCCGGCCTACGACTACTGGAACGAGGGGCTGCACGGCATCGCACGCTCCGGCTATGCCACGCTGTTTCCGCAGGCCATCGGCATGGCCGCAACATGGGATGCGCCGCTGCTGCAGCAGGTGGGCACGGTGGTCTCGACCGAAGCCCGCGCCAAGTACAACGAGGCCATTCGGCACGACATTCACAGCATCTACTTCGGGCTCACCGTCTGGTCGCCCAACATCAACATCTTCCGCGATCCCCGGTGGGGCCGCGGCCAGGAGACCTATGGCGAAGATCCCTTTCTGACCGGCACGCTGGGATCGCACTTCATCGAGGGCATCCAGGGCGACGACCCAAAGTACTTCCGGGCCATCGCCACGCCCAAGCACTTCGCGGTCCACAGCGGCCCGGAGAGCGATCGGCACCGTTTCAACGTCGAGCCGTCGCGCCATGACCTGTGGGAGACCTACCTGCCCGCATTCCGGCGAGCCATCGTGGACGCAAAGGCCGACTCCATCATGTGCGCCTACAACGAGATCGATGGCAAGCCAGCGTGCGCCAGTGATCTGCTGCTCAAGGAAGTGCTGCGCACAGACTGGGGCTTCAAGGGCTTTGTCACCTCGGACTGCGGCGCGATTGACGACTTCTATGAGAAAACGGCGCACAAGTGGTCGCCCGATGCAGAGCACGCGGCGGCGGCTGGCATCAAGACCGGCACCGACACCAACTGCGGATCCACCTACAAGGTGCTGCCGGCCGCGGTGAAGGCCGGTCTGTTGACCGAGGCGGAGCTCGACCAGACGGTGCAGCGGCTCTTTGTGGCACGCATCCGGCTGGGGCTCCTTGATCCGCCGTCATCGGTCAAGTTCAACGCCATTCCGTTTAGCCAAAACCGAGCCCCGGAGCATCTGGCGCTTTCCGCAAAGACGAGCGAAGAGGCCATGGTGCTGCTCAAGAATGATGGCCTGCTGCCGCTTGCCGCCAATAGGTACAAAACGGTCGCAGTGATTGGACCGAATGCGTCATCGCTGGCTGCGCTCACCGGAAACTACAACGCAATCCCGAAAGATCCGCAGATGCCCGTGGACGCTATCGCGGCCGCGCTGAAGGGCTCCAGGGTTGTTTATGCCCAGGGCTCTCCCTATGCCGATGGTGTGTCCCTTCCAGTGCCACGGACTATGCTGCACCCGACCGCCGGCTCAAGCGAGCAGGGGCTCAAGGGGGAGTACTTCTCCGATGAGGCCATGACGGGCAAGCCGGTCGTGACTCGGCTTGATCACCAGATCGACTTCGACTGGAACGCTGCCGCTCCTGTGGACGGCCTCAAGGCCGAGAGCTACGCCGTGCGCTGGACGGGCGTTTTGGTGCCCCTGGAGGCAGGCGAGCAGCAGTTTGCGGCACGCCTGGCGCAGTGCTACCCCTGTGGTGATGTGGAACGTGTGGTCGTAAAGGTGGACGGCAAAGAGGTGTCGCACTCTGGCAGTGACGCAAAGGACTCCCGCGACACAGCTATGCCACCCTTTCATCTCCACTTCGCAGATACCGCGCCGCACGCGATCGAGATCGACTACATCCATCGATCGCCGATCTTTGGCGGAGGTGTAGCCCTGGACTGGATGCCTGACTCCAGTCTCCTGCAGCCAGGGGCTGTTGCCGCTGCCAAAGACGCGGACCTGGTTGTGGCCATGATGGGCCTTTCGCCGAATCTCGAAGGCGAAGAGATGCCCATTCACGTGGAAGGCTTCGCCGGCGGTGATCGGACTGACATCAAGCTTCCAGCGGCGCAGGAGCATCTGCTCGAGGCCGTGGCGGCGACCGGCAAGCCCATGATCGTGGTGTTGCTGAACGGGTCAGCGCTCGCGGTGAACTGGGCTCAGGAGCATGCCAACGCCGTGCTCGAAGCCTGGTACCCCGGGGAATACGGGGGAAAGGCAATCGCCGACACGCTGACCGGGGTGAACAATCCCGCGGGTCGACTTCCCGTGACCTTCTACAGCTCCGTGGCGCAGCTGCCGGCGTTCTCTGACTACTCTATGAAGGGTCGGACCTACCGGTACTTCGCAGACAAGCCCCTGTACGGGTTCGGCTATGGGCTGAGCTATACCAAGTTTGCCTACAGCAACCTCAAGCTTTCCACTGACAAGGTGAAAGCTGGTGACCCCCTGGATGTGGGGGTGGAGGTGAAGAATGTTGGGGGGCGCCGGGGGGACGAGGTGGCGGAGCTTTACCTGACGCCGCCGGCAGAAGGGAACCAGGGGCTATCGCCAAAGCTGCGGCTGGCCGGGTTTGAGCGCGTCACGCTTGAGCCAGGGCAGACCAAAACCGTTCACTTTCAGCTGGATGCACGAACCGTGAGCGAAGTGGATGGGGCGGGGGTGCGGTCGGTGCAGGCGGGGGCGTATGGGGTGGCGGTCGGTGGGGGGCAGCCTGGGGACGGGGTCGCTGGGGTGCGGGGGAGCTTCGCGGTGGAGGGGACGGCGCCGGTGGCTCGCTAGCCAGCCGTCCAGCCCTGGCGGGCTTGCCTGCCAGGGCTTAGGGCCGGGTGGAGCGGCGGCGGAGGCGGAGGCCGACCAGGCCAGTGACCGAGAGGCCGGCCGCGCCGACGAGGGCCAGCACGGCCACGGCGGTGATGACCACCGAAAGCAGGATCAGCACCGTGCCGGTGAAGGAGTGGAGGGCGGTGTTGAAGGCTCCGAGAAGGGCACGGAGGACGGTCATGGGAGCTCCCGGATGCGGCCCGCGGGTGGGCCGGCATTCCCGTCCAGTATGCGCCCTTGAGCGGGAAGCGGGTGGGCCGTTTGGGGGACGAGCTAGCTCTTGTGGTGGGCCAGGGCGGCGCGGAGCTTCTCAACCTTGGTGCCGTGGACGCGGATGGCTTCGTGGAGCTCCTGGCCGGTGACGTTGAACTCCTTGGTCCAGTGGGCGATGTCGGCGGCGACCTTGGGGTTGATCTCTTCGGCGTCGTGCGCGTGGGCTGGGGTGTGGGCGTTGGGCTTGGTGCTCATAGTGTCGGTCATGAGGGGTTGGATGCGGGTGGGGTACCCCCCTCCTATGATCTTGCGCAAAATCTTCGATTGATTGGGGTTAGGTCCGGACCTAAGGGCGCGGGAAGAGGTTTCTATGTGCCAGATTGCAGGTTGTGGAAGTGGCGGGTGAGGGAGGGGCTTTGGTGAGGATACGGGGGTGGTGGGGGGTGGATGCGCCATCCCCGCCGGGGTTTTGCACCTGTTTGGGATACGAATTGGAGATGGGGGACCACCCGGTGGGGGTCGGGGCACTCCTACTGCGCATGGCATTGACGAAGGAACAGATGAAGGCAGTGGCTTCCGGCGCGAAGAAGGTTGACGAGACGCAGCAGATGGCCGCGGGTTACGAGACGGAGAAGGACGAGTCGATCGAGGAGCGGCACCCGGAGGACAACCTGCCCGGGGGCAATCCGAAGACGGAGCTGGGCGGGATGCAGCTGAGCATGTTCCAGAAGGGTGCGAATGTGCGGGTGCGGGTGGGCGACGCGCACAACGGCTCGGAGATGTGGGAGGGCGTGTTTCCGACGGCGGAGGAGGCGAACGAAGCCCTGGTGAGCGCCGGCGTGCTGACGCGGGAGCAGGTTGGGGACGGGACCGAGGTGGTGGGGACGGGCGTGCAGCTCGAGGGTGTGACGGCTGAGGAGCTGGAAGAGGCCGGGCTGCAGCGGCATGGGGTGTCGACGCTTTAGACAGGCAGGCATGTAGACAGGGCGCGGCGTGAGTACCGTTACCGCCGCGTCTTTTCCGTGTGGAATTACCAGATAGGCACTTGGCGGAAGGGGTGGGCCACGATACGGTGGCTTCGCTGTTCCATTCCTTCGTTCTGCCAAGGTGAGTTTCTGATGAGGAAGTGTGTTCTGGCGAGTTCGCTCGCGTGTGTTTTGCTGACGGGTTCCGCATTGTTGGCCCAAGAACAGCCAGCAGCCCCTGCTCCGGTTGCGCCTGCTTCCCAAGCTGCACCCTCGGTGCTTGCTCCGGGCGCCAAGCTCTTCATTGAACCGATGGATGGATTCGAGACGTCGCTTGCTGCAGCGATGCTGAAAAAGAAGGTCCCTCTCACCATCGTCGACAGCCGCGCCAACGCTGACTTCGTGATGACAGGAAGCTCGCACAAGGAAGCAGCTGGCTGGGCAAAGACCATCTTCGTTTCACCCGCTCCGCATGCAGAGGCGAGCGTCGCAGTTAAGGACGCGCACACAGGAGCACTGGTTTTTGCCTACAACGTGGACAAAGCGAACGCCGCCCGTGGTAATCAGAGCACTGCGGAAGCTTGCGCGAAGCACTTGAAGGAAGCAGTGGAGAAGAAGAAGTAAGCGCCCGTCTGGGGCGGGCGCACAACGGCTATTAAGGACGGGAGGCGGCGTGATGCGGCGGGCTCTGGTGAGGCTGGTGGTAATCGGGATGCTTTGTGGCGCGGCGGTGGGCCGCGCGGCGGAGCACAAGGTGGAGCCGGCGCAGCTGACGACCTATGTGAAGCCGGTAGTGCCGGCGGAGGCGACCGAGGCGCACCTGGTGTCGTTTACGGGGACTCTGGGGTCGGACGGGAAGCTGCACGACCTGGCTGCGGTGGAGGCGGGGGACACGTTGGCGACGGCCGCGCAGGATGCTGCGACGCAGTGGGTGTATGTGCCCTTCAAGCGCGACGGGCAGGCGGTGGCGATGCCGGTTTACGTGATGGTGCGGGTGGGCGGCGCGGAGCACGAGGCGTCGCCGAAGGAGCCGGTGCTGCTGTCCACGCGGGTGGTGCAGCGGCTGATGCTGAAGCCGACGATTGCGCAGGCGCCCTTTGTCGGAGCGCACGGGATGGTGCCGGTGCAGATGACGCTCGGGCGCGACGGCACGGTGACCAGGGCGCAGGGAATGGCGGGGCCGGACAACTTCCGCGAGACGGCGGCGCGGGCGGTGAAGGCTTCAAGCTATCGCGTGGTGCTGTTCGATGGGGTGCCGGTTGAGGTGGGGACGACGGTGCCGATGCAGGTTGGGCAGTGATCCGAGCTTGGATGCGGAGGGGTGAGGCCGTCTCAGGTCTCGGTGATGCCGGGCACGACAAGAGGCACGGGAGGCACCAAGGCGAGAAAGCTAATTCCGGTTGCACCAACAATCGTGCAGAATGAAGAGAAGCTCTTGGTGTATTCGTTTTTCCTTCGCTATGCCGTCATTTCTCTCAACACGCGATTACCCCACCGAGAAGGTTCGCTGTCCTGTACACGGATTCATACACTACTCAAAAAACGAGCGGCTTTTCATTGACC
The DNA here is from genome assembly GCA_965199635.1 of Acidobacteriaceae bacterium. Taxonomy (GTDB): domain Bacteria; phylum Acidobacteriota; class Terriglobia; order Terriglobales; family Acidobacteriaceae; genus Edaphobacter. The sequence goes on from CBDASL010000001.1 coordinate 374,483, forward strand.
ATCCTGTCTTTAGGCGACTGAAGCATGTGAAACAGCTTGCGCTCACTTTCTACGTCTACCCGGGAGCAATGCACAGCCGATTTGAGCATTCGCTCGGGGTCATGGAAATGGCAACGCGGGCCTTCGATGCTCTCGCTTTGAAACACGAGGCGAGGATCGCTGAGGAACTCTCGACCATCCCTGAGCTGAACATCGATCCGATTGTGCGTGGCAGGCAGGTCGTTCGGATGCTTGCACTATTGCACGATGTTGGTCATCCAGCCTTCTCACACGCGGCAGAATCAGCCCTTCCATTGAAAGACCATGAAGCCGTGTCGGTCTACATCATCCAGAATGTTCTCGCTCCTCTTTTAGAGGAGCGATTCTTCGCAGGCATGTCTAGTCTGCTCGTCAAGCTCATGCAGAAAGGGCCGGAGGTCACTTTCCTCAGGCAATTCGTCGTGAGTGAGATTGACATGGATAGGACTGACTACCTAAGACGAGACTCTTTGCATTGCGGGGTCAATTACGGTCACTTCGATTTTCTACGCCTTATAGAAGCGCTAACAGTTGTAGAGAATCCGGAGACAAAGCAACTGCAAATCGGACTCGAGAGAGGGGGGGAGCACATATTCGAGGCTCTCATTCTTGCTCGGTATCAGATGAACACACAAGTCTACTTTCATAGGATACGGCGAATCTATGACAGGTACCTGACGGATTACGTGACAGAGTGGGCTAAGGAGCATTACAAGAACCCCGAAGATATCCTGAAATATGACGACATGGACCTATTAGTTGGCATGAAAAGCGCATCAGCTGCTGATAGTCAACAAGGAAGGCTGGCAAAGAGAATCCTGGAGAGAGATCACCACAGGATGATCTACGAGACTGGTGACAGTGCTGACGTGCTCCAAATGAGAAAAGCTAAGAGAGCTTTTGAGCACCTTAAGCATGAGTTCCCGAATGTAGATTTGCTCATCGACGTTGGTGAGACGGCGATACATAAGCAGATCGTTCCCAACGACGACAGGGATGACAGCGCGTGGGATCCGTTGTATGTTGCTGACCGAAGTGGTAAGAACCCACGGCCGATCGGTATGGAAAGTAAAATACTAAGCGTCATTCCAAAGAGATTCCGCAATGTGCGTGTATTTGCGTCAGCTGGCACGCAGAACTTAGATGACCTAACAGTAGCTATAACTCGACAAATGGCGGTATGAATATGTCTCTTCTATTTTCTAATGATCTGTGCTCGGCTTATGTTGTAGAGATAGTCAAGTCATTTCAAGCGCTTAAGCCGAACGCCTATCTAGGTAGGACCGCGTTGCAGAAATTGGTCTATTTCACCAAAGCCACTGGGGTACCTGTCCCGTGCTCGTTTGAAATCTATAACTTTGGTCCGTACTCAGAAGAAGTCAGTCGTTCTGTGAACAGTCTACTTGCCGATGAGGCCATACAGGATGTAAGTCCTGCCACGGACAAGTATAGTTCCTACAAGCCTTATACGAATTCAAACGAGTTCTCTGGCCAGTTCACGAGTGAGGTGGACGCGCAACGTAGGCACATCGATTCGATTGTCAAAGTTCTAGGGGGCGAGCGTCCCGCTACCTTAGAACTGGTTGCAACACTCCACTTCGTCAATGCTAAACAGAAGGGTTTGCTGGGACGCCTGCCTGACTACGATCAAGTAGTAAGGCAATTTAAAGACATCAAAGCTAACAAGTTTGCCGACATAGAAATTCAGAGATGGTACGAATGGCTTAAAAACTCACGTTTGCTCTAGACTGCACTGGGCCGACTAATCATCGGCCCGGTGCAGTCCTCGTCTCATCTCAATCCTTATTGCAGCAGCGTTCCGTCTTCCGGTTGGACTTTGGGGTCTTCTGGGGGGATGGTCATGGCGGCGGCTACGCGGTCGTCGTTGTCAAGGTTGAGGAGGCGGACGCCGGAGGTGGAGCGGCCGGCGGAGCGGATGGTTTTGGTGTCGATGCGGATGATCTTGCCGAACTGGGAGATGACCATGAGTTCGGTGGTGTCGTCGACGAGGAGGATGGAGGCGACCTTGCCGATCTTCTTGTCGGAGGCGGTGGTCTTCATGTTGATGACGCCTTTGCCGCCGCGGGACTGGAGCCGGTAGCGGTCGACGTCGGTGCGCTTGCCGTAGCCGTTTTCGCTGACGGTGAGGATGAGGCAGGGGGTGAGGCCGAGTTTTTCGTCGAGCTTGTCGAGGCGGGCCTGGGCTTCGGCGGAGACGACGGGGGCGGCGGTGGTGTCGTCGCCGGGGGCGAGCTCGAGGGGCTGGGTGGAGGTGGAGGTGGTGGCCTCGTCGATGGCGTCCTGGACCTGGGAGGTGAGGTTAAGGGCGGCGGCGCGTTCGAGGCGGGCCTGGTTGCGTGCCTCGTGGGAGGGGGTGGCGGCGGCGCCGACGACGAAGTCGCCCTTGCGGAGATTGATGCCGCGGTTGCCGGTGGCGGGGCGGCCCATGGGGCGGAGGTCCTGCTCGTTGAAGCGGATGGCGAGGCCGTCGCGGGTGGCGAGGAAGATGACCTGCTGGCCGTCGGTGAGGCGGGCGGTGACGAGTTCGTCCTCCTTGTCGATGTTGATGGCGATGATGCCGCGGGCCATCACGTTCGAGAAGTCCTTGAGGGGGGTCTTCTTGACGGTGCCGTTGCGGGTGGCGAAGAGGACGAAGTGCTCCTTGTCGTCGTCGGGGTGGGCGAGGTCGCGGACGGGGAGGATGGTGACGACTTTTTCGCCGGGCTGAAGGGCCATGAGCGAGGCCATGGCCTTGCCCTTGCCGGCGGCGCCGACGTCGGGGATCTCGTAGACCTTGAGCCAGTAGACGCGGCCGGTGTTGGTGAAGCAGAGCAGATAAGCGTGGGTGGAGTTGATGATGAGCTGGGCGACGAAGTCTTCTTCCCGGGTCTTCATGCCGAGCCGGCCGGTGCCACCGCGGCGCTGCTGCCGGTAGGTGGAGATGGCGGTGCGCTTGAGATAGCCGGTGTGGGAGACGGTGACGGCGACCTGCTCGTCGGCGATGAGGTCTTCGAGGGTGAGCTCGGTGGTTTCGTCGAGGATCTGGGTGCGGCGGACGTCGCCGTACTTGTCGCGGATGTCTTCGAGTTCCTTGACGATGACGCCGCGGAGCTTCTTCTCGGAGGCGAGGATGGACTCGAACTCGGCGATGTTGTCGCGGACCTGGCGGAGCTCGTTGAGGAGCTCGTCGATGGAGAGCTGGGTGAGGCGGTAGAGCTGCAGTTCGAGGATGGCGTCGATCTGGCGGTAGGAGAGGATGAGCGTGCCGGTGTTGGCCGCGGCGGAGTTGTTGACGCCGTTGGCAGCGAGCTGGGCGGAGACGCTGCCGCCGAGGAGGTCGATGTTGTACTTGGCGGCGTCGAGGGTGACGCCGGCGACTTCGGCGCCGCGGAGTTCGATGCGTCGGCCGGAGAAGAAGCTGAAGAGATTTTCGCGGGCGTCGGCGCGGGAGGACGACTGGCGGATGATGCGGATGACCTGATCGAGGTGGTCGAGGGCGATCTGGTAGCCGAGGAGGGTGTGCTCGCGCTCGCGGGCGCGGTTCAGCAGAAAGGCGGTGCGACGGCGGACGACATCGATGCGGTGATCGAGGAAGGCGTGGATGGCGTCGGCGAGGGGCAGCTCCTTGGGCTGGCCGTTGTGGACGGCCAGAAAGATCATGGAGAAGCTTTCCTGCATCTGGGTGTGCTTGAAGAGCTGATTGAGGACGATCTGGTGTTCGGCGCCGCGCTTGAGCTCGATGACGATGCGCATGCCGTCGCGATCTGACTCATCGCGGACGTCGGAGATCTCGTCGATGACCTTGTCGGTGACGAGCTCGGCGATGCGCTTGATGAGGTTGGACTTGTTGACCTGGTAGGGGATCTCGGTGGTGATGATGGCCTGGCGGCCGCCGGTGATCTGCTCGACGGAGCACTTGGCGCGCATCATGAAGCGGCCGCGACCGGTGCGGTAGGACTGCGGGATGTTGGCGCGACCGTAGAGGTAGCCGCCGGTGGGGAAGTCAGGACCTTTGACGTGCTCGAGGACGAGATCGAGGTCGGAGCGGTCGTCTGACTTCTCCTTGGAGAGCAGGGCGATGGAGGCGTTGACGACCTCGGTGAGATTGTGGGGCGGGATGTTGGTAGCCATGCCGACCGCGATGCCGGTGCCGCCGTTGACGATAAGGTTGGGCAGGCGGGCGGGGAGCACGGTGGGCTCGGAGGTGGACTCGTCGTAGTTCGGGGCGAAGTCGACGGTGTCGGAGTCGATGTCGGCCAGCATCTCGCCGGCGAGGCGGGTAAGGCGGGACTCGGTATAGCGCATGGCGGCGGGTGGATCGCCGTCGACAGAGCCGAAGTTGCCTTGACCGTCGACCATGGGGTAGCGCTGGGAGAAGTCCTGCGCGAGGCGGACCATGGTGTCGTAGATGGCGGAGTCGCCGTGGGGATGGTAGTTGCCCATGACGTGGCCGACGACCTTGGCCGACTTCGTGTACTTCTTGTTGAACTGGAGGCCCATCTCCTGCATGCCGTAGAGGATCCGGCGGTGCACGGGCTTGAGGCCGTCACGGACATCGGGCAGCGCACGGCCGATGATGACGGACATGGAGTAGTCGAGATACGACCGGCGCATCTCGTCTTCGATATTGATGGGCAGCAGATTGAGCGCGCCGGGACCCGTGGAGCCGGGGCCGTCAGGTGGAGAGCCGGCAGGGGGTGGGACGTTGCCGGAGGCATCCTGGGGCGAGGGAGGGGTCGGGTCGTTGGGGCCTAGCGGGAGATTGCTCTGATCGTCTGCCATTCTTCCTTATTATAGGGCGTTTATCGCTCGCTCCAACGGGAGGGACCGGAGTAGGAAGCCGGCGGGGCTGGCGTGAAGAAGAAGGTGCGGGCTTGATGCGATGAACGCATTTTGCACTTCACGATGCTGCCAGGCGGCAGGTCTCCGAGAGGGAGCAACAGCGCGGGAGTGGGGGGCCTCATACGGACTGTCAGCACCGGGCGTGGTCGTCACCTGAGCCTCCCGTGACGGACGCTGGCAGGCCTGCCCTTTGTGGGCGCACGTCAACGATCGGATCCGGTGCATGCGGGGTCGAGATTCCTGCGAACTGCCTATGGGCGCTCGCGTCACAGAGCAACGATTTGAACGAACAAGGGAGAAGAAGTCGATATGGGACTGATTACGCCGAATGATTATGACGATCTGCGGTCGCTCTACACCGGTCAGCTGCAGTATCTGCTGTCGACCGAGAACCAGATTGTTGAAGGTCTGGAGAGCATGATCGAGCACGCGCAGGACTCGGATCTGAAACGCGCATTCCAGATGCACCAGGAGCAGACACGGCAGCAGGCGGAGCGGCTGAAGAGCATCCTGAGCGAGCTGACTGGTGACGACGACGACAAGAAGGATCCGGTGACCGCGGCGTTGATCGGCTCGGGCGTGAATATTGTGCGTGAGTCGAGCGAGGGTCCGGTGCGGGACGCGGGTCTGCTGGCCTCAGCGCAGAAGATCGAACACTACGAGATCGCGTCGTATGGCTCGGCGCGCGAGTGGGCGAAGACACTCGGTCTGACAGAGCAGGCTGCCCTTCTGGAGCGGACGCTCGAGGAAGAGAAGCAGACCGACCAGCGGCTGACGCAGATCTCACAGCAGCAGAACGCGGCAGCGGCAGCGGCCTCCTAACGCGATGGGTGGGGAGGCGTTGAGCCAAGGGCTCGCGCCTCCCGCGGCGCTGGTGGCGCGTGCATGTGTGGACGATATCTGCGGCGATCGGACAAGCAGAAGATCTCCGAGGCATTTCGGGTGGCAGGAGTGCCGGAGCTTTTGCCTTTGGCTCCGGACTATAACGTAGCTCCTACGACGTTTCAGCCGGTGATCCGGCTCCATCGAGACACTGCGGAACGGGAGCTGGTGCTGATGCGGTGGGGGATGGTGCCCTACTTCGCCAAGTCTGCAGCAGAGTTTAAGGGCTTCAGCACGATCAACGCCAAGGCGGAGACGGTGGAAAGCCGGGCGCTGTGGCGACGGCCGTTTGAACGGCGGCGCTGCCTGGTACCGGCGGACGGCTTTTACGAGTGGAAAAAGCTGGATGCGAAGACCAAGCAGCCCTATGTGTATACGCTGTGCGACGGAGCGCCGTTTGCGTTTGCGGGCCTGTGGGATGCATGGAAGGATCCGGCGACGGGCGACTGGCTGCAGAGCTTCGCCATCCTGACAACAGAGGCGAACGAGCTGACGGGCGAGGTGCATGACCGCATGCCGGTGATACTCCACGCACGCGACTTTGAGCGATGGCTTTCGCGGGACGAGACGGAGCGGCCCCCTGTGGACCTGTTGCGGCCGTACGAGGCAGAGGCAATGCGGGCGGACGAGGCGAACCCGGCAGTGGGCAATGTGCGGAACAACGGACCGGCGATGTTGCGGCCAGATCCAGTGGCGGGTGATGGCGGCACGGACCCGGCCACAGGAGAGCCGTGGCCGGGGGAAGAGAACAGTCGGTAGAGGGTGCTAGCTGGCTGCCTGGATGGCGGCGAGCAGGTCGTCGTAGGCGAAGGAGCCGGTGTGCTGCTTGCCGTTGATGTAGAAGGTGGGTGTGCCGCGCAGACCGCTGTCGTCGGCACCCTGCATGTCGGCCTCGATGCGGTCGGCGAAGGTCTGGTCCTCGATGGCGCTGGTGAGGGCTTCAGGGTCGAGGCTGAGCTCCCTGGCGAGTTTGGGGAAGAGCTCCTCGGAGAGCTGGCGCTGGTGCTGGTAGAGGGCGTCGTGCATGGGCCAGAACTTATCCTGGGTGGCGGCGAACTCGGCGGCTTCGGCGGCGGGCTCGGCGAATGGGTGCTGCTCGAGCGGGTAGTTGCGGTAGACGAAGCGGAGTTTGTCCCCGAGTTCTTTCTGGAGCTGCTTGACGATGGGGTAGGCCTGCCCGCAGGTAGGGCACTGGAAGTCGCCGTATTCGACGAGGGTAACGGGGGCGGAGGCGGGGCCTTCGGTGTGGTCCTGGGGGCTGACGGGGGTGGCGAGGTCGGGCACTGGGATGAGTCTCCTGTGCCGTGTTGGATGCATCCCGGGTGAGGGGTACCCCCCACCCCTTCGATGGTGTGCAAAATCTTCCATTCAGGTGATTTAGGTCTGGACCAGGACGGTCTGCTAGTGGGTGCAAAGGCGCACGGTTGACTGGCCTCGATGTGGATGTGTGGTCAGTGTAGCCGGGCGGGGAGGCGTGTTGCGCCAAGGGCCTGGAGCATGGGTTAGTGGGTGCAAACAGAACGACCGGCCCGAGGGCCGGTCGCGCTGGTAAGGCGTGGTGCGGTTTGGTTTAGAACTCGAAGCGCACGGCGCCGCGGGCGTAGAAGGCACGCTGGAAGGCGAGGGGCTTGAGGAAGTCGGCGTTGACTGTGGTGTTGTTGAGGGCGGAGTCCTGATCGATCGAGACGAGCGAGCGGGAGTTGGTGACGTTGAAGGTATCCCAGGTGAGCTTCAGGCGCTTGGTGTCGCTGAAGTTGATGGGGAAGTCGGCGTGAAGATCAAGCGTGTAGTTGGAGGCGATGCGACCGAGACCACCACGACCGCCGATTGGGATCTCACCCGCGTTGCCGTAGACCGGGTGCGCGCCTAGGTTGGTGATGGGCGTTCCCGAGGCACCACGGATGCCGATTCCGCCGGTGAGGTTCTTGAGAAAGCTTTTCGGCACGACGTAGGAGCCGTAGAGGTTGCCGACCTGGCGGCGATCGGTGTTGAGGTAGCCGGGGGTGAACTGTCCACCGAGCTCACCAAGGATGCCCTGGGTGAAGTCGAAGAGGGACGAGACGCCCGGATCCGACTGGCCGTTGTCGTTGCGGTAGAGACCTTCATAGTTGCCGTAGAGCTTGGCGAAGCGATAGTTCACCCGGACCAGGAAGTTATGGCTGAAGTTCTTGTTTGCCTCAATCTCGAAGGATTGGTAGTGACGACGTGGGTTGGCAAAGCCATCGGACTTGCCGTCCGGGACGGTGATGCCGGCGACATCCGGATTCAGACCGCAGGCGAAGCCAAGGGAGTTGCCGGCACTGTCGAGCTGCTCACCATAATCCAGGGCGCAATCGGCGGGTGGGTTGCCAGCCGCGTCCGGCGTGTAGGTCCGCTCTTGTTCGTTAGTGAAGTAGTCGGCACTGGCGTTGGGATTGCCGATAAGGAACTGCTGATTGAGGCCGCCATTCGCGCCTTCCGGGGAGACACCGGAGAGATCTTCGAGGATACGAGTAAGGCGGCGATCGGTGTAGCGGGCGCTGAGCACAAATCCGCCAGGGAGAGCACGTTCGAAGCCGCCGACGAACTCCTCCTCCAGGTTGAGCTTGGTACCCGACGCGATGAGCTCGGGAGCGCCACCACTGTAGGAGAGGGAAGCGCCTGCGCGAGCACCCGCTGCTGCGTTGCCGCTGAGGAAGTGCGCGGCATCGAGGATGGGGATGGCGGTTCCGTTTGCGCTCAGTGCGAGGCTGCCGTCCGGATTGGCAGCGGGAGCGAAGGTGGCACGGTTGATGTCAGACTCCTGGTTCAGCTCGCGGACGGCAGCGTCCGCAGGCAGAGCCTGGGTGTAACGGGCGAAGTTGAAGAAGATCTTCGACTTGCGATCGCCGAAAGGATCGATGTTGATACCGACGCGTGGCGACCAGTTATCGTTGAAGACATACTGCTGGATGACGCCGTTAAGCTGTTCCTCGTCCCAGCGGATGCCGGCGTTGAGGGTGACGCGACGGCCGATGGTCCAGTCGTCATTGCCGTAGATCTGGTGGTAGCTGACGCTGGTGAATGCCTGGGGCGAACTGTAGATGCCCCGGGTCTGCAACAGGTACACAGCCATCCGACGGGTGGAGCCATCGCTGTTCGTCATGTTGACGTAGGGGCAGATGGTGAGAGGGCAGGTGTTTGCTCCTGCACCGTTGATGGCTGGTGCGAGGCGGAAGGCGGCGTTGCTGCTGCGGCCAGCGACGGCACCGTCAGTGGGGGTGCCGATGTCGTTGGTGGTGGGGATGGTGTAGTTGGGGCCGGTATAGAACTTGGTGAGGTCATAGATGGCGCGATCGAACTCATACCCGATGGAGAGGGAGTGCGAGCCGAAGCGGCCGAGCTTCAGAACCTTCTCTGTATCAAAGGCCCCCGTGTAGGAGTGGGTGTCGGGGTTCTGGACGAAGCCAAGACCCTGGGCGGTGAACTGCGGACCATAGGGCCGGTTGGTGGTTGGGTCGATGGCGGTGTTGACCGTGCTGGTGATCGCGTAGTCGTTGGTGAAGCCGGTTTCATCGAAGTGGCTCTGCTTGGCCGTGGCCGCGAGGTTGACGGTCCAGGTTGCGCTGGGCACGGCGTTCAGGCGAGCGACTTCGCTGCGGGAGCCGAAGCTCCAGCGACTAAAGGGCGTGGTGTTGGCGAGGTTGATGTTGGGGTAGAGCGGGAAGGTGTCCTCGTTCGCCGGGCCGAAGCCGAAGTTTGAGGAGGACGGATCGCCAAAGGCCGAACCTTCGAGCGTGGCCTTGTCGTTGATCTTGTAGGTCAGCTTGCCGGCCCAGCCATAGGTGGTGATGGCGTTCGAGAAGGGGCCGTGTGCAGCAAGGCCGATGCCTGCAGGCGCGACGAAGCTGGTCTGGTTCAGCGACGGATTGAAGGCGCCGTAGAAGAAGAGGTGATCCTTGAAGTGGGGGACGTAGCCGCCGAGCTCCACCGCAGCGTCGAAAGCCGGCTTGGCGTAGATGCGGCCGTGGGTGTTGACGCGATTGAAGTAGTTGTCGGCGTAGCGCTGGGTGGCGCTGAACTGCTCCGGAGCAACATAGGCGGAGATGGCGCCGTGATAGGCGCTGCCACCGGACTTGGTGACGATGAGGGCGACGCCGCCGTTGGCCTTGCCGTACTTGGGCTCGAGCGCGCCTTCCTTGACCTGAACTTCCTGGATGAAGGTGAGATTGATGCCGGTGCCGAGGGAGCCATAGGTGGGGCTGAAGACACCGAGGCCACCGTAGCCGACGTCGGTGAGGTTGACGCCGTCGATGATGTACTGATTCTCGAGGCCGGTCGCGCCGCCGATGGAGGGGTTCGCGGTGCCGGTGCCGCCGCCGTTGGTGGCGCCAGGGGCGGTGTAGAAGAGGCTACCAACGTTGCGGGCGACGGGGACCTGAGAGTAGAAGGTCGCGTCGAGATTGGACCCGATGGCGGTGGAGGTGGTCTCGATCTGGACGGCGTTTGCGTCAACGGTGACGGTGTCGGAGACGGCGCCCAGGGTCAGCTTGAGATTGAGGGTAGAAAGACGGCTGACGGCGACCTGGACGGCCTTAACCTGGGTGGTCTGGAAGCCCTCGAGCTCAGCAGTCACGGTGTACAGGCCGGGAGTGAGGCCGCCGATGGAGTAGTCGCCCGCCGCGTCTGCCGTGACGGTGCGCTTGTCGGCATCGCCGGTGAAGGTGACCCTGGCGTTTGGGACGGCTGCTCCACTGGCATCGGTGATGACGCCCTGCAGGCCACCCTTGACGGCTGAGATCTCCTGGGCAGCCACGGGCGCGACGCCAGCAGAGAATGGAGCTGCAAATAGCGCCGCGGCAAAGAGGCCACGGTGAATGCGAGAGGACATGCATCTCTCCTGAGTTGTTGAGTTAACGAGATTGTTGCACGTCGCAGGCCAAGTTTTAACGCAGAAGTGGCATAGATTTGGGGCAATCCTCTAATAAAGTTCGGTGTACTTCCAAAGCCGGGATTGGGCCGGAGGCGATCTATGGAGAAGCGTAGGAACAGGCGCTGTGCAGGGGACGGGCCAGCTTCTCCGGAGCGGCCGGGTGTGTCGCGGAGTGGGGCAGCGCTTTAGACTGGAAGCGACGGCTCGCCGCGCGCGGCCGCCATGTGCGGGGGTGCGGTCTGTGTTGGTCCAATCTGGTTTTCGCTCGTCTGGTTCTAGTTCCACCGGCTCTGGCTCGGCGAGGAGTCGATGGAAGCGCCTCTCCGCGCTGCTGCTCGCCCTTGCCTTGACGGGGACGGGCGGAGCTGCGACGAAGCGCCAGGAGGCGGCGCTGCCGGCTACTTACAAGGCCTGGCTGAATGATCAGGTGAACTACCTGATCACCAAGGACGAGGAGGCGCAGTTTTTGGCGCTGCAGACGGATGCGGAGCGCGACAAGTTCATTGCGCACTTCTGGGCCATTCGCAACCCGGATCCGGCGTCCACGACGAACACGGCAAAGCAGGAGCTATACCAGCGGCTGGCCTACGCGGACGAGCACTTTGGTGGACTGCACTTCGGCGACGGCGTGCATACGGACCGCGGGATGGTGTACATCACTCTGGGGCCGCCCAAGCAGAAGGAGGTTCATCCGGAGTCGCCGCATCTTCGGCCGATTGAAATCTGGTTTTACGAGAACCTTTCGGGCGGGCTGCCGACGCATTTTTACGTGATGTTCTATCGCAAGGATCGGTCGGATGACTACCGGTTGTACTCGCCCTATGGCGACCGGCCGGAGCGGCTGGTGGACGGCACGGACGCGGTAAACAATGACAAGGTGGCGCTGCGCTTTATCGACAACGCGCTGGGTGTGGAGGCCAAGCATGTGGCGTTGTCGCTGATCCCGGGTGAGCCGGTGGACTTTAACGATCCACGGCCAAGCCTGTCCTCGGATGTGCTGCTCAACAACATCCGTGAATATCGCAATCTGCCGTCGACGCTGCGCGCGCTGCAGATGAGGCGGGAGACGCTGGAGGGTGTCTCGCACCGACTGCTGCTGGGATCGGAGTTCAGCGACATGACGGTGGTGGCGAGTCGGGACGCGGCGAACGGGGAAAGTGTGCACTACCTGTTCAGCCTGCGGTCGCCACAGGATTTTGGGTTCGGTGAGAAGACGGGGGGCAGCTACTTCTACTCGCTGCAATTGCATACGGAACTGCGCGATGCTGACGGCAAGGTGGTGCAGCATGGGGAGCAGACGCTGGGCGGCGATCTTTCCGAGAAGCAGATCGATGCATTGAAGCAGAAGAGCTTCAGCCTGGAAGGGCGGATGCCAGCGGCGCCGGGCAAGTATGAGCTGCGGCTGGAGGTGACCAACAAGGTCACCAAGCAGAGCTTTGAGCAGAGCCGCACGGTGCTGGTGCCGAAGCCGGACCAGGGGCTGACACTGAGTCAGGTCTTTTTTGCGAACACGCAGACGCCGCTGATGGATCCGGGCGATAAGCAGCCGTTCAGCTTCAACGGCGTGAAGCTTTCGCCGCGTGGCGGCGAGAACGCGGTGATTCCCGAGGGTACGCCGCTGCGTGTGGTCTACCAGCTGTGGGAGCCGCCGGCGACGACCGGCAAGGCCTCGGGCCTGGTCGAGGTCCACTACCTTATTGGGCAGCTGAACGCGACGCAGAAGCGTGAAGAAGATCAGACGGTGGAGCGGGCAAGCTTTGACCCGGCGGGCAATCTGCTGATCGGCAAAGACTTTCCGACGGACACGATGGCGCCCGGATCGTATCGGCTGGTGATCAAGGCGACGGATCCGGAGACGCACGAGACCTCCTATCAGTCGTTGAACTTTTCCATCGCCTCACGGACTGACGTGCCGCAGCGATGGACGCTGCTGGCGGCGGTGCCGCAGATCGCGGTAGCACCTGGCGGGAGCGTGCTACAGCCCGCTGGGCCTGCGGTGCCTGCGCCTGCAACGCAGCCGGCTGAGTCAACCTCCGCGCTCCAGTAGGGTGGGGCTGGATATCGCGGAAAGTATGTTGGCGGGCTGAAGACGATGCAGCGAGCTAGCCGCCCGGCGTTGTGCCGACGCTCATCAGACTCACCTGTGTGCTGATGCACGGAGGATTGGGATGGCAGAGCAGCTGGCAGTGGTGACGGGCGCTTCAAGCGGGATTGGCTTCGCTTTGGCGAAGGTGTTCGCGGAAAACGGATTCGACCTGGTGATCGTGGCGGAGGACGCAGCGATCGCCGATGCGGCGCGCGAACTCGAAGCGATTGGGGTCATGGTCAAGGCGGTCCAGAAAGACCTTACGAAGTTCGATGACGTGATGGCGTTCTGGCGCGAAGTTGAAGGGGAAGGCCGGACCGTCGAGGCGGTGGCGGTGAACGCCGGCTCCGGGGTGGGAGGCTACTTCTGGGAGGAAGACCTGGAGAAGCAGCTCAACCTGGTGCGACTGAATGTGGAGAGCACGACGCATGTGCTGTGGCATGCAGCGAAGACGATGGTAAAGCAGGGGCGCGGACGCATTCTGGTGACCGCCTCCATCGTGAGCGAGATGGTAGCGCCGAAGGAGGCTGTCTATGCCGCGTCCAAGGCATTTGATCTGTCGCTGGCGAAGAGCCTGCGCTATGAGTTGAAGGATAAGGGCGTGACGGTGACGGCACTGCAGCCGGGGCCGGTGGACACGAAGTTCTTCGACCGTGCCGGGATGAGCGAGACCAAGGTGGGCACCGATGGCAAGAAGGACTCGGAGCCGTACGATGTGGCGCAGCAGGGCTTCAAAGCGCTGATGGCCGGTGACGAGCATGTGTACGCCGCAAGCCTGATGACCAAGGTGCAAGGCGCCTTGATGGGCCTGGTGCCCGAAGGGCTGCAAGCCGCAGCGCACGAGAAGATGACGGAACCGGCGGAGAAGTAGTTTCTGGTGGTTAATGCAGAAGAGGCGCCCCGGTGGGGCGCCTCTTCTGCTTTTGCAGAGCGTGTGGGTTAAAACTGGAACTTCGCCCACAGGACGAGGGAACGGCCCGCAGCGCTATTCGCGCTATTTTGGGGGCTGGTGACCCGAGCGTTAGAACGGTTGAGGAAGTTGGAGCTACCGATGTCGGCGATATTGGTATCGAGAATGCCTACATCATTATGGTTGCCGATATTGTTGAGTTCACCGCGAAGAATGACCTTGCCCCGGTCCAAATGGAGGTAGGAAGTACCGAAACCTTTCTCCACAGCGATGTTGTTTACTGTCGTTCCAGGATTCGAGAAGCTGTTCCGACCGATTTCCTGTCGCAGGTTCTGGTTGAGTGGCTGGTAGGGGATAAGCCAGTGGACAGAGCTTGGAGCGACTACGTCAAGGCTATTTCCATTAACGGCAGTTGCTACGTTGTAATAGACACCGGGGATGGCTCCGGTAGAGGGGTCCAGATTGCCACCATCGATTGCCGCAGTCGCAAGAGGTGCCTGACGATTGCTGAGAAGCGGTCGATCGTTGAAAGCGTTGCCATCGCCATTTGTGTCGAAGCCCGCTGTTGTGAAGGTGCTGTATGCGCCGGTTTGGAATTGTTCTACGCCGGACAAAGTCCAGTTACGCGTGAGCAGACCGAGCATCGCATTACTGAAGGCACCGGAGGTATGTAAGCCAGCTGGCTGCCACACATAGGAGACGGAGACAAAGTGGCGATGATCATAGGCGGAAGGGCCCCACTCCTGTGCGATCCCCTGGGGTGAAAGATCGGCCTGGTAGGAGGTATTTGGGTTCGCACCTGTGGCGAAAATTTCAGAGCTATTATCGAGATTCTTGCTGAATACGTAATTGGCGCTAAGTTGAAACCCACGATTGAAGTTATGGGTGTACTCCACTTGGGCCGCGTTGTAGGAAGAAGCGGCAAAGTTACCACGGGCTACGATGCTGCCGCGTGTGCTATTCAGACGGTCGCCTACACCGTCCGAGGCGAAGTAGTTAAAGTTTCGATTGGCAAACAGCTTACGTCCAAGGCTTCCAACGTAGCGTACAGCAATCAGATTCGATCCCGGTAGGGAACGCTCGACTCCAAGGTTGAATTGGTAAGTTTGAGGGTTCACCATATTGCGAACGACACTGGTGACAGGGGACTGCGGGTTGAGCACTGGCGTGAGGGTTGCTAGAAGTCCTGTGGCATTTGCTAAGCCGTTGGGTGCGGCGGTCGGACTAGCGGTAGCCTGTCCAGTTACAGCGTTTGGAGCGGAGCCGCCCGCGTTAGTTACAAAGTTCGAGAACGGGCTGTCATAGAAGATGCCGAAGCCACCCCGAATTACGGTCCTTCCATTGCCGAAGAAGCCGCCTCCACCAGGAGCGTACGAGAATCCGATGCGGGGAGCGATGTTGTTTTTGTCGTTGCTTACCTTGATCACACTATCAATCGCCTGGTATGGGGCGTTGGGATCGATCGCGGGATACCGAAGCGAATTTTCGGGATTGGTAAGGTAGTCGTAGCGAACACCGAGGTTGACCGTGAGTTGGGAGTTGAGCTTGATGTCGTCCTGTGCAAACACACCGCTGCGCCATCCGTGTGGATCGACCCGAGTATCGCCAAAGACGCGGTTTGCACTGCCAGAAGGTCCAAGCTGATTTTGCAGGAAGTTACCCAGTGCAGTAACACCAGAGCCTCCCGCATTGAAGTCGATCTCGCCGTAGGTATTGATAGGGATGAGATCAGTCTCGATCTGGCGTCCAATATCAAAGCCTACGCGCAGCGTTTGGCGTCCACGAGTGATCGATACGGTGTCCTGAATCTGGTAAAGGCCTTCTTTGCGACCCTGAGGATACCCGCCGTGGTCAAAGCCGAGACCGTTGTTCCCGCTCCGATCCTGAGCGATGTTCGCGATACTCAGGACTGGAAGTGCATAGGACGGATTCGCCAGGGTGGCTGCCGTAGGTGAGAAGGTGAAGCCAAGGCGCGCTTCTGATCCACGGAGTTCGTTAACGACGGACTGGCCGAAGACGTGTGTCCAGGTACCGGCGCCCAGTTCTGTAGGCCCACCTTGCTCGGTATCGAACCCGGCAAGCGCATAGCCATTGTTGAAGAAGTCAGGGCTCAGACTGGCACGATCGTGTAGGTAACGGAAAGAGAAGCTGTCCTGCGAACGCGGGATGAAGTCGATTCGATACATCCACTGAGTATCAGGACTGCTTTCACTTGCACTTGGGCGCTGATAAAAGCTTGTTTTTACCGTGCAGCCTGTAGGGCAGTTGTTTTGTACACCGACATTGATAGTGGAGCCACCAACGGTGCTCGAGCTGTAAGTAGGGTCCGTGAGATAGCTGCCGTTATTCAAGTACTGATTGAGTAGTGCAACCTGAGGACCACCAATAGCCTGCAACTGCGCGAATCCGGCGGTGTTGGGCAGCTCCAGCGCGCTTGGGGTTTCCTTGCCGTAGTAGCGAGAGATAAAGAGTCCGCCAAAGCCAAAGAGCTTATCCTTCCAGATTGGTCCGCCAGCAGTGAAGCCGAACTGATGCTGGTTGTAGCGAGCTTTAGGGAAGTTATCGAGCTGACGGCTGTACCCGTCGACGGAGTTTAGTCCGGAGCCGTTGTAGCGTTCGAAGACAGAGCCATGGAACTGGTTCGTGCCGGCCTTGGTGACGAGATTGACGACCGCACCGCCAGCCCGGCCATATTCGGCAGAGGCATTGTTGGTGATGACGGTTTCGCTTTGGAAGATGTCAGGGATCTGCGGCTGAAAGGCCTGACCACCGATCCCTACATCGTTGATTTCCTGACCGTCCAACAGAAAGTTATTGGAGCGGGGACGCGCACCGTTAACTTCAATATTAATCCCGTTCGAGAATCCGCTATTTTGGCTGACGAGCTGGACGCCAGGGACTGTGAGGGCGAGCTCAACGGGGTTGAGGGTGAAGATCGGGACGTCTTGCAGCTGGCGGGAGGAGATGACGCCGGCAAGTTGGCCATTCTCTGTGTTGATGCCGGTGTTTTCGGCTTCCACGGTGACCGTGGTGCCGGCGGAGCCAACCGAGAGGTTCGCGTCGTAGCTGGTTACGATCGATGGATTTACCGTCAGGTTATCGACGGTAAACGCCTGGAAGCCTTCCTGGGTGACGGTCAGGGAGTAGCGGCCGGGCTGCAGGGCGTCCAACCGATAGGAGCCGTCTGCCTTCGAGGTCGTGGAGCGGGTCTCGTGAGTGTCAGCGTTGATCAGCTTGACGGCGGCGCCATTGATGACGGCGCCGGTCGAGTCATGCACAACGCCTGAAAGGATGCCTTTGCTGGTCTGGGCGAGGGTGACCTGGCTTGGGATGGAGACGAGGGCCGCGGCGGCGAGGAGAGAGAGGACCTGTGTTCGATTGCTGATGGGGGACTCCGGTGGGCGAGGGGCGCCCGAAATTGTAGGAATATCTTCGAGTATGCAATTTCAGGGCCATAATAGCCACGTATTTCAGCACGGCAGGAGGGTTTGCATTCCTGAAAGGTGAAATCGCGGACATAGTTATGTCTTTTGGTAGAGGGCGTGCTGAGTTATTGGGTGATGTGAAGACTGAGGTGGGCGGAGCGGGTCAGGTCGTGATCGCGAGCGTGGGCCGTGATGGTGAGGGCGTAAGTGCCGGGCGGGGTGTGGCCGGGCTGCAGGCCGCTGCAGGAGCTGAGCGCTCCAACGGAGAGGGCGAGCAGCAGGAGGGTAAGGAGGTTTGGGAGGCGGTGGCGGGGATGCAGTGCATGGGGTGATGGCCGTTGGTGGCAAAAGCGGGTGCGCCGGAAGAGGGCAAAGGCAGCGATAAGCAGTGGGAGGCCGGCGGCGGCCAGGGAGACTGGGGCGGCGGTGTGGGTGGAAGCGGGTGCTTGAGAGTGGGCCCAGTCGTGGATGAAGTCTGTGTCAACCGCAACGGAGATAGTGTGGGCGGAGCCGTCGCCGGTGACCGGGGTGGAGACGGGGGTGAAGGTGCAGGCGACCAGGAAGGGGGCATTTGGGCAGGCGAGGTCGACGGTGTCGGTCATGGCACCGGTGGCGACGAGGGTGATCTGGGTGGTGGTGTGGTGGGTGGTGGGGAGGGTGAGCGTGCTGTCGCGCACGGCAAGGGTGAGGTCGGAAGGCAGGACGGAGAGGGTGACCGTGGCGTGGGCGGGGGCGAGATCGGGCGAGCCGGGGAAGCTGGCGGAGACCGTGAGCTGGCCGAGGGTGGAGGGGGAGAAGGAGAGAGTGCCGGTAGCCGTGGCGAAGGCGCCAAGGGTGGCATCGCCTGCGGAGAGGGTGATGGGGCTGGAGAGCGCGGGGAGAGCGACGGTGGAGGGGAGCGAGGCCGCAAGGGCGACGGATAAGGTGGTGGTGTTGTTTTGGAAGAGGGGATTGGGGCTGGCCGAGAGCGACAAGGTGGTGGGCGCGGGCGCCACGGTGAAGGTGACGGGAGTGGAGGTGCTGGGTGTGAAGAGAGGGCTGCCGGAGAAGGTGGCGATGACGGCCATGCTGCCGGCATGGGGGGCGAGGGCCAGCGAGGCGTGGCCGGTGGCGTCAAGCGGTGCGGTGCCGAGGATGGTTGTGCCGGAGAGGAAGGTGACGGTGGTGGGGGTGCAGGCTGGGGTGCAGACGGCGGTGTTGGGTGGAGTGGAGCTGGGCGAGGTGACGTGGGCGGTGAGGATGACGGGCTGGAATGCAGTGGTGGCGGCGGTGGACGAGGTGAGGGAGATGCTGGTGGCGTTGAGGGTGACGGTCTCGGTGAGGGGGGACGAGCTGGCGGGGGAGACGAGGCTGTCGCCGGCATAGGTGGCGGAGAGGAGGTGAGGGCCGGGAGCAAGGGCACTGGTGGTGAAGGCGACATGGCCGGTGGCGCCGAGGGGTGCGGTGCCGAGGATGGTGGAGCCGTCGCGGAAGGTGACAGAGCCGGAGAGGGTGTGGTCCGGCACAGCAGGGGCGGAGACGGTGACGGAGAGCGTGACCGGCGCGGTGGCAAGGACTGTGGGCGAGGGGGCGGCGGTGAGGGTGACGGCGGACTGAAGGCCGTTGATGTGGAGCAGGGTGGCGGCGGAGGTGGCGAGGAGATCCGTGCCGCTGAGCAGGGTGGCAGAGAGGGCGTGGTCGCCGGGGGCAAACTGGTTGGGCGTGGCGGTGACGACGAGTTTGCCGCTGGGCTGAGGGGCGGCCTGCGTGGCAAAGGGCGAGGCGCCGTCGCGGAGCTGGACCTGGCTTTGCGCCGGGGCGTTGGCGACGGTGATGGTGAAGGTGATGGGCTCGGTGGGCGCGGCGGGATTGGGCGAGGCGACCAGGCTGATGGCGGGGGTCGCGGGGCTGACCATCACCTGGGCCAGGGTGGCGCTGCTGCCGAGGAGGGTGGGGGAGGCGGGCTGGAAGGTGGCGACGAGGGTGTGGCTGCCGGCCGCGAGGTGGAGCGGAAAGGTGACGGAGCCGGTGGGTGTGCCGGGCACCGGGACGACGGCGAGTGAGCCGAGGCTGGCGGTGCCGTCCGAGAGCGTGATGGTGCCGGTGGGTGCCGCAGGTGCGGAGGAGAGCAGGTTCGGGGCGGGGGTGAGGGCTACGGTGGCCGTGAGGCTCAGGCTCGTTGAAGTAGCAGTGGCAGGGTTAAGCGAGGAGGCGAGGGTGAGGCTGGTGGGGATCGCTGCCACTGTGATGTTGGTGGAGGCGTGTGCGCCGGCGAAGGCGGGGTCTGGTGCGTAGGTGGCCGTGAGGGGGTGTGTGCCGAGAGTGAGGGTGGCAAGGGAGAGCGTGGCCGTGCCGCCGATGACAGGTGCGGTGCCGAGGGTAGTGGCGCGGTCGGTGAAGGTGACCATGCCGGTGGGCGTCGTTGCGGGGGAAGCGGTGTTTACCAGGATGGCGACGAGGGTGACCGTGGCGCCGGGGAAGGCGGTGGCCGGGCTGGCGGTGAAGGCGAGTGTCGTGGCGGCAGCGGCGACGAGGGTGACGATGGCAGACGAGCTGGCGGGGCCGTAGACGGTGGTGCCGGCGTAGCGGACAGAGAAGGTGTGCGGACCGGCGGCGGCGGTGGTGACAGGGAGGGTGTAGGTGACGAGTCCCGCGGCGTCCGGCTGGAGCGAGGTGAGGAGGGTGGTGCCATCGTAGAGGGCGATGGCGCCGGGTGGGACTGGGCCGACGGAGCCGCTGGCAGTGGTGGAGCCGAGATGGGCGGTGAGGGTGACGGTCTGGCCGGGTGCGGGGATGGCGGGCGAGCTTGCGAGGGAGAGGGTGGTGGGGAGCAGAGCGGTGACGGTGACCGTAGTGGCGGCGGAGCTGGCGCCGAAGGAGCTTGAGCCGGGGTAGCTGGCAACGAGGGTATGGAGGCCGGTCGTCGGCAATGTGGTGAAGACCGTGGCATCGCCCGAGACGGCGCTGGGCGTGATGGTGCTCAGGGCGGCGCCGTTGTCGGTGAGGGTGATGGAGCCGGGCGGGACGGTGGCGCCGGCGGGAACGGATGCGAGGTGGAGTTGCAGGTGAAGGGTTTCGGCGACCGTAAGAGTCGCGGCGGAGGGGGTGAGGGTGAGAGCGGTGGGAGTGCTGGAGGAGGCGGCCGTGGTGGTGACCTCGACGAAGAGGACGGGGCTGGCCGTTGGGGCGACAGGGGGGGTGGCAGCATCCGGCGTAAAGTTGGCGACGATGGCGTAGAGGCCTGCGGTGGTGAGCGGAGCCTGCAGGGTGGCGGCGCCGGTGCTGTCCGGGCGCAGGGTGGCGAGGGGAGTGCCGTTCTGGACGAAGGTGAGGGTGCCGGCGGGGACGGTGCCGTCCGGGTTGGAGACGCCGGCGGTGAGGGTGAGGGTTGTGGCCGGGGTGAGATAGGTGGAGGCGGTGAGCGTGACGGTGGCGGCAGTTGCGTCAGCGACGCCCGGGAACTCGTAGGCCCCGAGGTCGATAGTGGCGTAACCACGGGCGGTAGCGTCGAGCACGCGGGGGTGGCCGTCGAGATCCTTCGCGGGGAGAGGGGCGGCGTTGAGGCCGGCGTCAAGGGCCGGGGAGCCAGCGGTGAGGTGGAGGTCGGTGGAGCCGGCGAGGGCGGGGTCGACGGAGAGATTGCCGGAGCGGGCGAGGGGGTTGGGGAGGCCGGGCGTGCAGTCGCCGGCGAGCAGGCCGGTGGGAGTTTGCGTGGTGTTGAAGACGTCGGTGTGGTCGAGCAGGAGTGGCGTG
Organism: Acidobacteriaceae bacterium; assembly: GCA_965199635.1. Taxonomy (GTDB): domain Bacteria; phylum Acidobacteriota; class Terriglobia; order Terriglobales; family Acidobacteriaceae; genus Edaphobacter. Next base: position 395,269 of record CBDASL010000001.1, read on the forward strand.
GTGTTGAGGGAAGGGGTATCGGCCTCGCAGAAGAGGACGGGGTGGGCAGTGGTGCCGACGAGGATGGTGTTGCGAAAGGCGGTGGTGGCGGAGGTGCCGAGGAGGCGGACCTCGGCGGGTGCGGGGTCTGTGGGATCGGGGGCGTTGAGGTTGTTGACGACGGTGTTGTTAAGGAAGAGGGTCTGGGCGGGATCGGTGCTGGGGGTGGCGGGAGCGGAAAGGATGGCGGCGCCGCGGAGATTGTCGAAGATAAGGTTTTGCTGGAGGAGGATGCCATCGGCGACGGCGAGGCGGAGGCCAAGCAGGGAGTCGCGAATAGTGTTGTTGGCGACGAGGTGGGGGACGGTGAAGCTGTCGGTGGTGAGGGCGATGCCGGTGCCGGAGCAGGCGGTGCTGTCGCCGGCGATGGAGTTGCCGGTGATCGAGAGTGGGATGGAGTTGCCGGCGGCATCGTGGACTGTGGAGGAGCCAGTGACGGTGATGCCGTTGCCGCCGTCGCAGCCGTTGCCGAAGGTGGACGGTGCGGTGGAGAGAGTGCTGTCGCGGACCGTGGCGGCGCCGAAGAAGATGCCGATGTTGTCGCCGGAGTTGTTGCGCAGGCGATTGCTGGCGAGGGTGGCGGCGGTGTTGGACAGGGCGATGCCGGCGGCGGCGTGGCTGGACGAGACAGCGAGGCCCTCCTGGATGGTGAAGCCGGAGACGACGCTGCCGGCGGTGGCTGAGCCAGCGATGGAGAGAACGGGACCATGCTGCGCGCCGTCAAGGACGGTAGTGGCGGCGCCGCCGGAGCTGAGTAAGGAGATGCTTTTGCCGGTGAGAGCGAGGTTTTCAACGTAGGTGCCGGGGGCGACCAGGACCGTGTCCCCGTCGGCGCTGGCGTCAATAGCGGCCTGGACGGTGGGGAAGTCCTGCGGGACGAGATGCGTCTGCTGGGCCGGTGTGAAGGAGGCGGCCAGGAGGAGGAGGATGAAGCTGAACAGGCGTGACGGGTGGAGCAGATGGTGCATCAGGACCCCGGAGTGCAGACCCCTGGACTCTAGAGGGGCGCAGCTGCCGGGTGAATGGCACTTTTGAGGGCGAGAGCTCCGGCGGCATGACGGCTAGGGCTGAAGGATGAGGGTGGCGCTGGCCGGGGCGGTGCCGAAGGGAAGCGGAAAGGTGGTGCCGTTCAGCCAGGAGGGGAGCTGGTCGCGGAAGAAGGGGCTGGCCGGGTTGCCGGATTGCCCCATGGGAAGGACCAGGGTCGCGGCGTCTCGGTGGGCGAGGTCTGCGGTGAAGCGCTCGGAAGGGCCGAAGTTGCGATAGCTCTGCCAGACGGTGCGGCCGTTGCCGGAAAGGGTGAGCGGGCCGGAGCCGGTGGGCAGGCCGATCAGGCGGCGCAGCAGGGCGGACTGGGCGAAGAGGGGCAGCTCGAAGTTGGAGCGGTCGGGCGCGCCGGTAGCGGGGTTAACACGGCCGAAGCGGAGCTTGGCGGGATCATGCGGTGCGTGCACGGTGCCCAGGCCACGGATAACAGCGGTGGTCAGGAGGTCGTCCCAGTTGGGGAAGGCGGCGGGGAGCCAGCGCGCGGGAAGGTGCGCAACGATGCGCTCTTCGGCGAAGTCCCGCTCGAGCCAGTCGTATGTTGCGAGCAGAGCGGGCGTAGGCGCAGCCAGCTTGGGGGTGAGCAGGAGGGACCAGAGAGCGGCACGGGCGGCGGCGCTCAGCAGTGGCGCGGGAGTTTCGGCACGGAGGTCGCCGTTCCAGTTGCGGAGGAGGTCAGCAGCCTGCCGGAGCTGGTGGGGCGTGCCGCCATTTGCGCGGATGCGGTCGTCCGGGGTGTGGTCAATCGCGTAGGCGAGCCGGTGGGCGACCAGCTTGTCAGATTCGGAGTGGATGTCGGTCTGGATGGGCAGCATGTCGGCGGACTGGAGGCCGGTGCGGCCAGCGAGCAGGTGCCAGATGCGCTCGGTACGGTAGGCGGAGACCCAGTCCAGGGTGACGGGGAAGGCGTAGTTGTCAGGCGTGATGCGGGAGTTGGCTGTCGCGATGATGCCGCCAGCTGGATCGACCACCGAGGGCAGCTGGTCATACGGAATAAAGCCGGCCCACTCGTGGGTGAGGGGAGTGGCGGTGTTCGGCTCGGCGGCGGTGTCGATGGGGACGGGGGAGAGTGGGCCGGGGCTGCTGATGGCGTTGCGGACGGGGATGCGGCCGATAGCGTGGAAGCCGATGTGGTTGGCGTCATCGGCCCACACAAGGTTGAGGGTGGGGCCGGTGTAGGTGGAGAAGCTTTGCGCGAGCTCGGCACCGGTGGCGGCCTGTGCGGCGAGGTTGAACGGAAAGGAGGTGGCGGCGGTGCTGTACAGCGACCAGAGCAGGGCGATGGGTCGCTGCTCGCCGGGCACGAGTGGCGTGATGAGCGGGGTGTCGACCCCGGCGTGCTGGGTGGAGACGACGTCGAGCGTGACGTCCCGGCCGCCGCGCACGTGGATCAGCTCGGAGCGGTGCTGGACGGGCAGCCAGGCTCCGGTGGGCGAGAGCGCCTCTGTCCCTGCGCCGGAGCCGCGGAGGTGTTCCACGTAGAGGTCCTGGACGTCGGCGCCGAGGTTGGTGAACCCCCAGGCGACGTGGTCGTTGTGGCCGACCAGGACAAAGGGGACGCCGGGGAGCGACACGCCGGCGACGTGGAGGGCGGGGGTGGCGAGATCGACGGTGTACCAGGTGCCGGGGGCGGACAGGGCGAGGTGCATGTCGTTCGACAGCAGGGGCAGGCCGGAGGCAGTGTGGGCGCCGGAGACAGCCCAGTTATTGGAGCCGGCGCGGCAGGCCGGGCAGGCGGGGGCGAGCAGGTGATTGAGGGCAAGGAGCGAGGTGGCCGGAGCGGAGGGCGGGGAACTCAGGCGGACCTGCGAGGGGTCGAGCGGGATGTCGGGGATGCTGTCGAGCGGTGTGGTCACGTCCGTCGTGGGCTGGGCGGGCGGGTGGTCGTGCCAGGAGCCGACAGGGTACAGATCGTCCAGCAGCTGCGCGCGGAGATCGCGCGACGCAGAGGGAGCGAGATGCGCGGTGAGGGCTTCGCGATCGAGCTTATGGGGAAAGGTGTCGGTGAGCTCTTGAAAGAGGACGAGCGAGACAAGGACGCAGTCGCGGGCGGTCCAGGGGGCGGGGGTGTAGGCGAGCACGCGGAACTCGACCGGGAGGTGCGGCGTGGCGGCGATGGCGGCGTTGACGCCGGCGGCGTAACGCTCGAAGGCGAGCATCTGGTCGGGCGGCAGCTCCTTCAGGATGCGGTCGGCGGCGGGGCCGAGCGAAAGAATGCGCTGGGCGCGGTCGTGCGGAAGGAGCGAGCGGCCGAGCAACTCGGCCAGTGTGCCGCTGGCGTGGCGGCGCAGCGTGTCCATCTGGAAGAGGCGATCCTGCGCGGTGGCGAAGCCCTGGGCGAAGTAAAGGTCGGGCAGCGAGGCGGCGTGGAGAGACGGCACACCCTGCGCGTCGCGAGCGATGGTGACGGGAGCGGCGAGGCCGGGCGTGCGGAGGGTGCCGCTGAGTTGTGGCAGGGCGTCATGGGCCGCTGCGCGCAGCCAATGCCGGGCAAACAGTGTGCCGGCGGCGAGCAGGACCAGAACTGTGCTGAGCACGGCAAGAACGGCAAGGGGGAAGCGGCGACGGCTGCGGGGGCGGACGGACGTGGGGAGGTCGGCTGAAGCCATTGCACCTATGGTGCCGTGCGGGCAGGCGCTCGCACAAGGCGGCTAGCGGGCGCGCAAGGTTGACCGCCCGCTAGACTTGAACGAAACAGGACGATGGAGGTGCGCGGCGATGGATGGAGGTGGACTGCACGGAGCGCAGGTGCTGGTGTTGTTGCTGCTGTTGTTGGTGGCTGTGTTTGCGGTGCTGGCGCAACGCATGCGACTGCCGTACCCCATCGTGCTGGTGATCGCTGGGCTGGGGGTGAGCCTGGTGCCGCATGTGCCGCGCGTTCGGCTGGAGCCGGAGGTGGTGTTTCTGGTGTTTCTGCCACCGCTGCTGTATGCCGCGGCATGGCAGACCAGCTGGCGCGAGTTTCGCATGCGGCTGGTATCGATCGTGATGCTGGCGGTGGGCCTGGTGGCCTTCACGGTGATCGGCATCGCATTGTTCTCCGACCACTTTGTGGAGGCGTTGGACTTCAAAAGCGGCTTTCTGCTGGGTGCCGTGTTGTCGACGACGGATGCGATTGCCGCCGCCGCAATTGCCAGCCGTGTGGGTCTGCCCAAGGGCATTGTGGAGCTGCTGGAGGGCGAAAGCCTGCTGAACGATGCGACCGGCCTGCTGGCGCTGGAGTTCGGGCTGCGCATGCTCGAGACCGGGGAGGTGCCGACGCTTGGCTCGGGCCTGCTGCGTATGTCGTGGCTGCTGTTTGGCGGCTTGGCGATGGGGATGCTTATTGGCGTTGTGGTGGCGTGGATGGAGCGCTGGGTGGATGACGGCCCGGTGGAGATGGTGATCAGCCTGGTGGTACCGTATACGGCCTACCTCGCCGGGGAAGAGGTGCGTGCGAGCGGTGTGCTGGCGGTGGTCGCCTGCGGGCTCTACCTGAGCCGGCGCAGTGTGCGCTTCTTCTCGCCGGCCACGCGGATCCAGGTCTCCAACGGATGGAAGACACTGGACTTTGTGCTGAACGGCCTGGTGTTTCTGCTGATTGGGCTGCAGCTGCCGTATGTGCTGGGCGAGATCCGCGGCATGGGTCTGCCGACGCTGGTGAAGTACGGCGTGGGTTTCAGCGCGGTGCTGATCGTGCTTCGGCTGCTGTGGATGTACCCGGCCTCCGAGGTGGCATACCAGATTCGGTGCAGGGTGCTGGGGCAGAAGCTGGAGCGATGGCGCGCCCGGGATACCTTCGTGATCGGCTGGACCGGTATGCGGGGCGTGATCTCGCTCGCTGCTGCGCTGAGTCTGCCGGAAACGCTGGGCGATGGGCGGCCGTTTGCGCAGCGTAACCTGATCGTCTTTCTCACCTTTGTGGTGATCCTGGTCACGCTGGTGGGGCAGGGGCTCACGCTGCCCTGGGTGATTCGCCGCCTTGGCCTGGCCAGCGATGGCGAAAGCCGGCTGGAAGAGATGGAGGCGCGGCGCGCCATGCTGCAGGATGCGCTGCACTACCTGGCACGCGAGGCAAAGGGCAGCAAGGCGCATGAGAAACATATCGTCGACGATGTGGCGCACGCATACCGGCATCGGTTGCGGGCCGTGGAGCGCGTGATCTCTTCAGGCGCCACCCAGCAGAGTCTGCCCAACGATGCTGCGCCGGCGACTGACGTGGTGACGGGCGCGGTGCGTGTGCAACGCGATACCGCCGTGCGGCTGCGGGACGAGGGACGCATCGGCGACGGCGTGCTGGACCGGCTGCTTGAGGAGCTGGACCTGACAGAGGCTCGGGAGCAGGCGCGGGTCTAGCCTGCTCGAGGTCCCGCCCAGGCGCCTATAAGGGACTCTGCTGTGGATGCTCGAGCGGCCGGGTCGGGGTGACGGCCGCCCGTCGCGTGGTGAGCAGGATGGCACCGCAGACGAGCACGGTGGTGGGCAGGATCAGCAGCGAACCCTCCGGGCCGGTAAGACCACCGGACCACAGAACCGGGCCCATGGGTGTCGAGGAGAGCAGGTGATGCTCCATCAGGTTGCCGGAGTCTGGCACGCCGAAGACAAAGGACTGGGCCCAGTCCCACGCGGCATGGAAGCCGACCGCCCACCACAACGAGCCGGTGCGCCACAGCGAGAAGCAGAAGACAAGACCGATCAGTCCAACGGCGACAAGACCGAAGGGGCTTTCGCCGACGTTGGTGCGGTGGCCAAAGGCGAAAAAGAACGACAGAATGGCGGCAGCAATCCAGAAGCCCAGGGCGCGGGCGCGCGCCGGGGCAAGGTGCATGGCTGAGCCGATCGCGGCGAGACCGCGGGCCAGGGTGAACTGGAGCAAGCCGCGCAGGAGGTATTCCTCCGCCAGGCCGACCAGAAGAAAGGCAACAAACCACAAAAGCCCAAACTCGATAGCGGCGGCGGGTGACAGCAGCACGTGACCAAAGGCGAGCAGATGCGCCGCGAAGAGTGCGCCCACGAGCGCCGACAACAGCACTAGGCCAACCAGCAGGCCGGTGCCAAACTGCCGCACTGCACCGGCCGTCGCGCCCAGGCCATAGGCGCGCAGCGGTCGGCGCTCCAGCCTCGAGACCAGGAACGAGACCAGCAGAACAGTGCCGAAGAAGAGGCTTTCGAAAAGCAGAACGCGGGAGACAGGCTGCTCGTCCGCGGTGGCGCGCGGAGCCATCTGCGGCGCAAAGGTATGCACGGCGCGATTCGACAACCAGCTGACCAGGACGAACAGGACCACAAAGGCCAGCAAGGCCCAGCCGGCTCGCAGACCTTCTGGCCCGAAGAGGATCGTGTTGCGTTGCGACGCCGTGGGCGTGGGCCGGGCGGAGGAGTCGAAGGGCTCGAGCGAGTTCACAGGTGGGCTCCGGAATGATCTGTGCTGTTGCTGACCGTAAAAGGGGAACGGCCAGGGTGTCTTGGTTGTAGCAGGTTAGCGTGCCCGGAAACCGGGAACTGCAGGGTGCAGAGGAGTTCCTCCTAGAGCGTCTAAGTGGATGAGCGCCGGTCGCGGCAGGGGGCTTGCTTGACTTCAACCGGCCCAGGGCTATGCTTGAAGATTCGGTGCGGCTGTGGAGCCTGCCGACAGGAGGATACGTGGCGGCGACGGTCAAGGTTCTGTACCACGACAGGTGTTTTGACGGGGCATGTTCGGCGTCGCTGTTCACTAGGTTCTACCGCGAGTGCGTGGGAGCGGACGCACAGTTCCAGTACCAGGGGCTGATGCACAAGGCGGGTGGCGGTGGGCTCGACCCGGCCGACTTTTCGGCAGACGAAAACGCCGTAGTGGACTTCAAGTACGCGCAAAGCCCAAAGCTGACATGGTGGTTCGACCATCACCTGAGCGCTTTCTTAACGCCGGAAGATGAGGCAGCCTTTCGCGGCTACGAGCAGGAGGTGAGCGAAGGCAGAGTCGGGCGGCAGCAACAATTCTTCGACCCGAACTACATCTCCTGCACCAAGCTGATTGCGGATGTGGCACGCGAGCGCTTCGGCATGAAGACCGAGCCGCTGACGGAGCTCATTCACTGGGCCAACATCGTGGACGGCGCAAAGTATGACAGCGCCGAGGCCGCCGTCGGCATGCGCGAGCCCGCCATGCAGCTGACGCTGGCGATTGAAAATGCGCCTTCGTCGGAGTTCGGCCAGCGGCTAATCCCGCTGCTGACCGAGATGCCGCTCGATGCCATCGTGCGGGAAGGCTTTGTCGCAGAAGCGCTCGGGCCATTGCTCGCGCAGCACCACGAATCCATTGAGCTCCTGCGCGACCGCGCGTTTGTGCAGGGCGGTGTGCTCACCTATGACCTGACCGACGAGCCCGTTGAAGCACTGAACAAGTTCATCCCGTACTTCCTGCACCCTGAGGCGACCTACGTGGTGGGGCTGTCGAAGTCGAGCTACCGGGTGAAGATCTCGGTGGGCACCAACCCATGGACGACCATCCCGGCCAAGGACCTGATGAACATCGCTACCATCTGCGAGCGCTATGGTGGCGGCGGGCACGCGCGTGTGGGCGCGGTGAGCTACGGGCCCGATCAGGAAGAGGCAGCGCGCGATGCCGCCGGCGAGATCATCGGTGAGCTGCGCGGCGGCGGCGAGGCTGCTGGCTGATCGTGCGGAGGTTCTGTAACAGCTTCAGTTGCTTGGCACGTTCGGCCTCCGCCGGCGTGCTGCTCCTGCTTGGCACTGCCGGCTGCCACGCGGTTACGCCAGTCGAAGGCTACACCGTAGTGCGCAAACTGCCGCACTCCACTGAGAACTTCACCGAAGGCTTCTTCTACCTGGACGGCCACTTCTGGGAGGGAACCGGGCTCGAGCGGCACTCCCAGGTGCTCGAGGAAGAGGTGGAAACAGGCAAGGTGGTCCAGCAGGCCGATCTGCCGCCGGAGCTCTTCGGCGAGGGCATCGTGAACTGGGGGCCCTATCTCTATGAGTGGACCTGGCAAACGGGCCTGCTGTTTGTGCGCGATCGCGCGACCCTCAAGGTAGTGCGGGAGATGCACTACGACGGCGAAGGCTGGGGCATGACGCGCAATGAGAAAGAGATCATCACCAGCAACGGTTCGAGGGATCTGAGCTTTCGGTCTCCGGCCGACTTCCATGTAACGCGCACAGTTACCGTTCATGACGGGCCAACTGTGGTGGACCAGGTGAATGAGCTCGAGTGGGTGAAGGGCGAGATCTTTGCCAACGTGTGGCACACCGATCGCATTGCACGCATCTCGCCCGCGGACGGGCACGTGATCGCATGGATTGATCTCACCGGCCTGCTGCCCGCGAGCGAGCACGTGAATGCCGAAAGCGTGCTGAACGGTATCGCCTACGACGCCGCAAAAGACCGGCTCTGGGTCACGGGCAAGCAGTGGCCGGTTGTCTTTGAGATCAAGGTCCGCGAGAACAAGGTGCAGGCGCGCTAGGGCCTTGCGGGTGTGCTGCTGTCAGCGTCCGCGATCGGCCCGGGGGTGACGGCGCCAGCAGACTTTTTGAGGGCGTGGCCGACGGAGCCAAAGGTTCGGCCCACCGCATGACCCAGGGCGTGGCCGGTCCGGTCGCGCGCCCGCGTAAGGGAAGCGCCCGTCACGACCAGCGCTGTGTCGGTCGCGCGCAGGCCGGTGCCAGCACCGGCAAACCCGGCGTCGGCGCCGGTTGCGGCCCCATTCAAACCCGTGGCCGCGCCTTCCAGACCAGCGTTGGCCCCGCTGGCGGTGGTGCTGTAGGTGGCGTTGGCATGGGCGATCACGGCCTGCTCCGGCCGCTTGCCAGGGTTCGCCCAGGCGATGTCAGTCGCCGGGAGCAGATCCAGGCGGGCGAGGCGCGCGGGCGGAAAGTCGGAGCGGCCGAGCTTCTCCGCTAGCGGCCACGCAGAGGAGCCAAGCCAGACGGAGCCGTTCATCGGCGCATGAAGTTCGCCCAGGTTGATCACGGCCGGGGACGCGAGGGCGCGCATTCGCTCGCAGCGGTCGCCTCCGCAGCCGTGGTCGCAGAGCTCCTCGGCCAGAAACGAGGCGTGCTTGCCGGCAGAGATCCAGACCCGAGGGCCGTGGCTGACGGCGTCCAGCGTAGAGGCGCGGGTAAGCTGGCTGGCGTCGCAGACGGTGTCTTCGTGCGCCGCGGCGTACCAGGCCGTGGCCAGCCACTCGCCAGGCTTTGCCCCGGGCGCCAGGAGCGCGGCCACGTGCTCCGTGTCGAGACTGTGGCCGTGTTCGCCGCAGTCCGTTCGCCAAAGATGGAAGAAGTGCAGCTCGATGAGATCGGGCTGCCCGGCGGGATGAAAGGCCTGGCCGTAGATGGTGCCATCCTCGGCCAGCGGCTCGGGCGTGGCTAGGTCTGGCGCAAAGCGGGCCGGTCGCACCGAGCAGTCCGCCTGGCTGACCAGGAAGCTGGGCGCGAACTGGGCGAGAAGGGTGGTCTCAAGCGTGTCCGGCAGGCCGTCGCGATCGCTGTCCGGAGTCTGCGCCAGCAGGGGCGCGGTGGTCAGGGCCAGGAGCAAAGCGAAGGGGCCGAAGCGCATACCCTGATGGTAGCGTCACGGCCCCCCTGTGCCAGCTTTCGGCGTTCGCTACGGCTTGAGCTTGGTGAAGATGCCGAGCTTGGTGATGTCGTTGAAGATCACAAACGCGGCAAAGACGACCAGCACGACGAACGCGGCCTGGTAGACGCGCTCCTTGATGGCCTGATCGACATCACGGCGCAGGACGGACTCAATCAACAGAAACAGGATCATGCCGCCATCCAGCAGGGGAAACGGCAGCAGATTGAAGATGCCGAGGTTGAGCGAGATGTAGGCCATGATGCCGATGATGGGCATCCAGCCAGGCATCTGCACGGCCTCATGCACCTGCTGGCCGATCCCAATTGGGCCGGAAAGCGAGCGCACGGAGACGCGACGGGTAAACATGCCCCGGAGCACTTCACCGATCAGCGACGCATTCTTGCGATTAAACGCAACGGAGGCAGCAAGAGCCTTGGGCAGCGGCAACTGCTCCACCTTCATGGGCGGAGGCACCGCCTGGAAGCCGAGGCGATAGTCCTTGGTGCCGTTCCCCACGTCCGCAAAGGCCGGCGTCACCTCAAGCGGCAGCTTCTGGCCGGAGCGGTCGACGACGATGTGGGCGGGCTTGCCAGCCTGGCCTTGCAGGTAGGTCAGCAGCGCGTCGACGGAGTGCAGCTCGAGCCCATCGATCGAGAAGATCTTGTCGCCCGGCTGCAGTCCTGCCTTCGCCGCGGGCATGTTGGGCTCCAGCGCGTGCACCTCAACTGGAATGGTCTGCATGCGCGGCACCAGCCCCAGCCCGTCGAGCGAGAAGCTTTCGGCTTCGCCGTGGTTCTCAACAAAGAGCGTGGTGGTGGTGGTGTGGCCGTCGTGCGTAAAGGCGAACGGAATGGTGTGGTTCAGGTTCAGCAGCGAGCGCACGCCGACCTGCTCCCATGTGGGGTTCGTGGCCGTGTCGTACTGCGTAATGGTGTCTCCGGGCAAAATGCCGGTGCGGGCCGCGGGAGAGTTCGGCGTGATGTAATCCGTGACCGCGGCACCGGAGGTGTATTCCAGCACCTCGTTGTGCAGCATGTAGCCGACCGTCATCAGGGCGATCGCCAGGATGAAGTTGGCGATAGGGCCGGAAAGGGCGATCAGGACGCGTTGCCAGCGGGGATGGGCGTTGAAGTCGCCGGGGTCCGTGGCATGTTCCCCTGGGGTGTCGCCGGACATCTTGACATAGCCGCCGAGGGGCAGAAGCGCGACGCGGTAGTCGGTGTCGCCACGCTTGAAGCCGAAGAGCCGCTTGCCAAAGCCGATGGAGAAGACCTCCACCCGGATGCCGCAGAGCTTGGCGGTGATGAAGTGGCCGGTCTCGTGGACCAGAACCATGATGCCGAGGACGATGAGCAGTTCGAGGACGGTGGCCATGTTTGGGCGGGGAACTCCGGGGAGGTACAGACAGCAGGATGCGAGCTAGACGTGGACGGCAAGACGCTGCGAGGGGGCAATCTGGGACTGAATGACCTGTGCGGCGGTGTGGCGGGCCCGGGCGTCAGTGGCAAGGACCTCAGAGATGGACGCAGGTGAGGCGGCCGGGGTGAGGCTGAGCACCTGCTCGATTGTACGGGGGATGCCCAGAAAGGGGATGGCTCCCTCAAGGAAGGCGTCGACGGCGATCTCGTCTGCTGCATTGAGGGCAATGCAGTGTGATTGGGTGGAAGCGGCCTCATACGCCAGGCGAAGACACGGAAAGCGCTCGAAGTCAGGTGGCGCAAAGTCGAGGTGGGCGAGGGTGCTCAGGTCGAATGACAGCCCAGGGGCCGGGGTGGCGTCGAGGCGGTCCGGGTAGCTCAAGGCGTAAAGGATGGGCAGCCGCATATCTGTTACCGAGATCTGCGCCAGGATGGAGCCGTCGATGAACTCCACGAGGGAGTGAACGGTGGACTGCGGATGGACGGTGACGCGCACCTGCGCAGGCGGGAGCGAGAACAGGCGGCAGGCCTCGATAACTTCCAGGCCCTTGTTGAGCATGGTGGCGGAGTCGATGGTGATGCGTCGGCCCATCACCCATGTGGGGTGTTTCAGCGCCTGCGCGGGCGTGATGTGGGCGAAGTCAGCGAGCGGCGTGTTGCGGAAGGGGCCTCCGGAGGCCGTCAGCCAGACCTGTTTCACCTCGCGCGCTGTGCCGCCACGCATGCACTGGTGAACGGCGTTGTGCTCGGAGTCGATCGGCAGCAGAGGGACATTGCGGTCGCGGGCCGCCGCCAGCAGCAGCTCGCCGGCAGCAACCAGACACTCCTTCGTGGCGAGGCCGACAGGTTTGCCGGCCTGGACGGCGGCATAGGTGGCCTCGAGACCGGCGACCCCGACGATCGCGGAGACGACGAAGTCGGCCGCCGTGTGCGTGGCGACGCGAACCGTGCCTTCCGTGCCGAAGAGGACCTCGGTCGTGGTGTGGCCGGCAGCCTTGAGACGTGTCGTGAGCTCGGCGGCAAGCTCTTCCGTGGCGACGGAGACGACCTCAGGCCGCCAGCGCAGGACCTGCGCCAGAGCGGTGTCAAGGTTGCGGCCGGCCGCTAGAGCAACAGGGCGGAAGCGGTCCGGAAAGGACTCGCAAAGGGAGAGCGTGGAGGTGCCGATGGAGCCGGTAGAGCCGAGGACGGCGAGGTTCTTCACAGGAGATATCTTCGCAGAGATGCTTGCCGGGAAGGACAGCTGCATGGTCACCAGACCGCACCATAGTTCAAAAAACGAACCATGAACGGAGTGGGCCGGCAGGCCCCGTGCCCCGGGCTAGGTACCGCAGAAGGTCTGGGTGACGCATTGCTCGGGGAGGGCCGGGGTGGTGTAGCGGTCGAGGGTGGGGCGGGTGGTGAAGGGCGTGGTGACAGCAGCGAGGAGGTCCTGAAACGGCTGGAGGTCATCCCGGTCGACGGCGGCGCGGATGGCGGCCTCGACCAGGTGATTGCGGGGGATCACGGTGGGGTTGGCGCGACGCATCACCTCGGCGCGCGCTGCGGGCTCGGCGGACTCGACGGCCAGGCGGGCGCGCCAGGTTGAGGCCCAGGTGTCGAAGGCAGCCGGGTCGTCAAAGAGGCGGCGGAACGAGTCGTCATGCTCAGGCGAGGTGGCGGCGTCTGTAAGGCGGCTGAAGGTCAGGGTGAAGTCGGCGCGGTTCGTGGCCATGCGGTCGAGCAGGTCCTGGGCGAGGGCCTGGTCTTCCGGGCGCTCTGTAAGCAGGCCAAGCTTGCGGCGCAGACCGACAAGGTAAGCGGCCTCGAAGTGGGTGGCGAAGGTGGCCAGGGCGTCGGTCGCGGCGGTGAGCCCGGCAGGTTGGGAGCCGGCCTCCTCTTCGAGGAGGGGAAGGAGCGCCTCCGCAAGGCGCGTGAGATTCCAGTGCGCTGCGTGCGGCTGGTTGGCAAAGGCGTAGCGACCGCGGAAGTCGATGGAGCTGAAGACCTTGGCGGGGTCGTAGGCTTCGAGGAAGGCACATGGGCCGAAGTCAATGGTTTCGCCGGAGATAGAGGTGTTGTCGGTGTTCATCACGCCATGGATGAAGCCGAGGCACAGCCACTGGGCCACCAGTGTGGCCTGCGCTTCGATGACGCTATCGAGGAGGGTGCGGATGGGGGTGGGGGAGGTGGCGGCGTGGGGGTAGTGGCGGGCGATGGCGAAGGCGGCCAGGGTGCGCAGGGCGGGGGTGTCCTCCTGCGCGGCGAAGTACTGGAAGGTGCCGACGCGGAGGTGGCTCGCGGCGACGCGGGTGAGGACGGCGCCGGGGAGGGCGGTTTCGCGGTAGACCACCTCGCCGGTGCTGACGGCAGCGAGGGAGCGGGTGGAGGGGACGCCGAGGGCGTGCATGGCTTCCGACACGAGGTACTCGCGGAGGACGGGTCCGAGGGCGGCACGGCCATCGCCGCGGCGGGAGAAGGGGGTGGGGCCGGAGCCCTTGAGCTGGATGTCGTAGAGGTGGCCATCGCGGGCGCGGACCTCCCCTAGGAGGTTCGCGCGGCCGTCGCCGAGTTGGGGGACGAAGGAGCCGAACTGGTGGCCGGCGTAGGCGATGGCGAGGGGCTCGGAGCCAGGGGCGACGGCGTTGCCAGCGAGGACGGCGACGCCTTCGGGCGAGCGGAGGGCATCGGGGTCAAGGTTCAGATCGTGGGCGAGCGCGGCGTTGAGCTGGAGGAGGCGGGGGGCCGAGACGGGGGTGGGGGTGGTGAGGGCATGGAAGTGGGAGGGGAGGCGGGCATAGGTGTTTTCGAAGGGGAAGAGGGGTGCGCTGCCGGGCATAGGGATGTGATGCGCGGGGACGGCGGGGGCTTCGAGGCGGAAGACCCCAGCCTTCAGGAGCTTCGCCTTTGCCCCAGGGAGGCCCCCCTCCCCCCCTTTAGATATTGCGCAAAATCTTCCATCCATTGGGTTTAGGTCTGGACCTAGATGATTCCTGATGGTTGTTGCGGGTGAGGCGCATGCGAAGGTGGGTTGGTGGTGAGGTTGATGGTAGCGGGGCGGGGAGGGTGGTTGCGCCATCGACAGGGGCAAGCCTCGGGGGGGCTGGGCCTTGCCCCTGCCGAATGACGGTTGTGGGAGGTTGCGCCAGGGGAGGGAGACTGCCGCGGCGAGGGTTACTGGGCGGTCGGGATCCCAGGTTGTTTGGCAAAGGGGGAAGGGGTCTCCAGGGGCGTGTTGTAGAGATCACGAAGAAGGCGCTTGGTGACGGCGTAGCAGTCACAGGCGGCGGTTTCAAGATCTTCGACGGAACGGATAAAGACCCGGCCGCGGCGGTACTCGATGAAGCCGGCGCGCTGCAGGGTGCCGGCGACGAGGGCGACGGTGGTGCGGCGGGTGCCGAGCATCTCCGAGAGGAACTCCTGGGTGAGTTGGAAGGAGGTTTCTTGGGTGCGGTCGTAGACCATAAGGAGCCAGCGGGCGAGGCGGGCTTCGGCGTCGTGGAGCTTGTTGCAGACGGCGATCTGGTGGGTGGTCATGCTTTGCTGCTGGACGCATTCCAGTATGCGTGTGCGGATGTCTTCTGATTGCAGGAAGAGGGTGCGGAGGGCGCCGAACGGGATGCGATAGGCCGAGCCGGCAACCTGCATGAAGCACTCGGTGCTGGGGATGGAAGAGCCCAGCAGCGAGAGCGCGCTGGTGACCCCTTCAAGGCCGATGAGTGCGGTTTCCGCCGTGCCGCCTTCCGCGAGGGTGACCACAACGCTGGCGATGCCGGCGGTTGGAAAGTAAGCGTAGAGCGGCTGCTCTTCCGGGGCCTGGAGGGAGGTGCGGACCGGGAGAGGGATTTCTTTTGAGAGTGCCAGAATTTGAGAGCGGCTTCCGGAGAAAGTGCGTTCAGCAGGAGATTGGAAGTCGGGGCAGTCATGACAGGTCCTTGCACCACAGAGCTCCGACGATCTGCGTGCAGACGTACTCTGATCGATCGAGAAGCGGCTCAACCATACAATCATGAATGTGCCTGTATCTTCTGTGCTGTCGCGCACTTACAGGGTAGGCGGACCATCGTTCTCGTCGGTGGTTTCCCGGAGCGGCGGCTGTTCGTCGCGGTGGTCGACAAAGAACCGGGACGGGAAGAAGACGGAGCGATCATCGGAAAAATGGACCATGATCCCAGTGGGCAGACATTCGGAGTAGGTAACGCCGGGATCTCGCATAGACCGTTCGATCCCGAAACCGATCATCTGGTCCTGCTGTCGTCGAACTCCGTGTAGTCGTCCAGGTGGGCTTTGATGACGCCGTAGCACTCGCAGGCCCTTTTCTGTAGCCCGGGCACATCGAGAATGTGGATCACTCCACGGGCGTAGTCGATGAGGCCTTCGTCCTTGAGGGTGGCGGCAGTGCGGGAGACGGTGGAACGGGTGTTGCCGATCATATCGGCCAAAAAGGCCTGCGACATTTTGAAGGTGGTCTGGTGGACGCGGTCAGAGGTAATGAGGAGCCAGCGCGCGAGCCGCTGCTCAAGGTGGTGCTTGGCGTTGCAGCCAGCGGACTGCATTGTTTGGACGAGCTGGGCCTGGACGTAGCGGAGCGCGAGTTTCTGGAAGATTTCGCCCCGGTGGAACTCGCGGGTAGCGTTTTCAATCGGGGCGGTGTAGCCGCAGCCTTCAACCTGGGTGTAAACGCGGTTGAGACTGCGCCTGGTGCCCATGAGAGCGGAGACGCCGATGATGGACTCGTAGCCGAACATGCCGACCTCGACCTGGGCGCCGTCTTCAAAGGTGGTGGTCATGGAGGCCATGCCTTCTTCAACAAAGACGATGTGCTCGATGGGCGTGCCGGGGAACTCAATCTGCTGCCCCAGTTCGAAGTCAATCGGAGAGAGACGGAGACGATCCAGGACTTCGGGCCCGAGACGGCTGAGCAGCGTATTTTTGTAAGCGGGTGCGGTCATAGGGACTTCCTGACGAGGGTAGCTCCGAGTATGCCACTTGAGTGGCCGTGGCGAAGGTTGGCGGTGAAGGGTGCGAGCTCTGCAACGAATGGGCGACGTGGATGGGCCGGGGTGGCGCGGTACTGGAGCTACCGGCCGGGCAGGCCTGAGCAGAACGGGATGTGGGAAAAAGGTGCTTCTTGTGTCGGATGGCGGGCAGAAGGAGATTGTTGGTCACCTGCACACTTGGAGGCATTGACAACCTCCGTGCAGGTGTTGCGTGACCTTAGCTACCACGATTCTTGAGTTTGGCTGTGACCCTGATCTTCTGCGCATCCGGGGCTGGGTGCTCCAAAGCAAAGGATACCGGGTGGCGCAGACGACCTACCTGGATGAAGTGGGTGCGATGGTGCGCGCGGAGCGTCCTGCGGTACTTCTTCTCTGCCATACCCTTCCTTTTGACCTTTGCCAGCAGGCGCAGCAAATTGCGGGGGCGGAGCATCCGCCAGTGCCGTGCCTGGTGCTGCTCGCTGGACCGCAAGCCTGCCCGTTTGGAGAGGCAACGACAGCCGTGGTGACGGCGGAAGGACCCACGAAGTTTCTTTCGGCGGTGGAACGTCTCGTCGACAACACAGCGCAGCACCCACATCACATTGACCCTCAGGAGGGCTCCCATGGCGCAGTACGAAGGCAGCGTTCGCTGGTTTAACAATGCAAAGGGCTACGGATTTCTTGGCCGCGATGACGGTGGAGCGGATGTGTTTACGCACTTCAGCTCGATCCAGAGCGAAGGCTACAAGTCACTGAAGGAAGGGCAGAAGGTCTCGTTTGACGTGATCCAGGGCGAAAAGGGGCCGCAGGCGGACCAGGTGCGGGTGCTGAAGAGCTTGTAAGCGGATGGATGTTGGCTTGAATGGTGAATGGATGAGGGCGGCCCTGCTTTGGCGGTGGCCGCCCTCATCCATTCATGCGTGCAGGCTACGACGTGCGGGGGATGGTGGCGGGGCGTGGAGGGGCGGAGACTGCGTGTGGGGCTGCGCAGAGGACAGGACGCATCCCGGAGACGAGTGGAGGAACTATGGAGTGGACCAGGGATGCTGTTGGGGGTTCTGCCAGGGAGCGGGTTGAGGAGCGTCGATCTGGAGAGCGTCGGTCCGGGGAAGGCCAGACTGGTGGGCGGCGGTTTGGGGACGACCTGTACGGCAAGGGCCCCCAGGTGGACTCCGGCTTCTTTCGCATTGCAGCGATGCACGAGGCGCTGCAGCAGCTTCGACAGCAAGACGAGATGCGCACCAACAAGGCCGCGACCGAGCGAGCCGGACGGCTGGCCCGAGAGGCGGCGAGGCGGGCGAGTGACAGGTACTAGACGCGGCTAGCGGGCGAGGTCAAAGGACGGTGGGGCGTCCTCGGGCGCTGTGCCCCAGGCCTTGTCCGGCGTGGGCGCGAGGGTGAAGTTGAGGGTGCCGCCTTCGAGCGCGAAGGACTCTGGCAGGAAGGTGTGGGTGGAGGGCTTGCCGTTGACCAGGAGCTGGTGAATGTAGGGCGACTGGGTGGCGGCTGCGGGGGCCTCAATGTGGATGTCGTGCGCGCCGGCGCGGTGGACGGTGATGGAGGGGAACAGGGGGCTGCCGAGGACGAGTTCGGCGCGGCCGGGGATCTCGGGGTAGAGGCCCATGGCGGCGAAGACATACCAGGAGCTCATCTCGCCGAGGTCGTCGTTGCCGGGGATGCCAGCGGGGGTGTTGGTCCAGATGGTGTTGAGGACTTCACGGACGAGCTGCTGGGTCTTCCAGGGCTGCCGGGCGAAGTCATAGAGCCAGGGTGTTTCGATGGAGGGCTCGTTGTCGAGCTCGGCGTGAAGTGGGCCGGACTTGGTGACGGCTGGGGAGCCGTCGGGCTTGTAGAAGAAGGCGTCGAGGCGGGCTGAGGCTTTTTGCAGGCCACCCATCTGGTTGAAGAGGCCGGCGACGTTGAAGGGGATCATCCAGACGTATTGGGCGGCGGAGCCCTCGACGAAGCCGGCGCCGGTGGCGGGGGAGAAGGGCTTGGGGGCTGGGTTGTTGTCGTCGTCGTCGTCCTGCTGGAGCGGGGGAAAGGTGCCGTCGGCGTTCCTGTTCATGAAGTAGCCGCCCTCGGGTGTGGCGGTGGGGTTCCAGATGTTGCGCCAGAACTGGGCGCGGGCGAGGAACTGCTTTGCGACCTCGGTCTGGTTGAGGCGGGTGGCGAGAGCGGAGAGGGCGAAGTCGGCCGTGACGTCTTCGAGGGTGTCGGCGGCGGGTCCCCAGGCGGGGGCGCCGGCGGGAATGTAGTGGAGCTTGAGGTACTGGTCGAGGCCGGGGCGCTGGCCGACGCACTCGACGGGGCAGCCGGCTTGGGAGAGGTCTTCCGGGGTGGGGACGGTGGCGGCCTTGACGAGGGAGGCGAAGGCGGCCTGCTGGTCGAAGTCATGGCCGCCAAAGGCGACGATGTCGGCGATGGCGGGGGCGGCGGGGTCGCCGTTCATGACGTGGGTGGCGCCGGAGAGGTGGGTCCAGCGATCCCAGCGGCCGTGGTCCTGGACGGACTGGTTGAGGAGGGACTGGGCGATGTCGGAGCCGAGTTTGGGGTCGAGCCAGGTGAGGAGCTGGAACTGCGAGCGGTAGACGTCCCAGCCGGAGAAGTTGGCGTACTGGGCGGTCTGGTGGGGGGCGAGGTGGTGGACCTGGTGGTCCATGCCGGTGTAGTCGCCGTTGCTATCGGAGTAGAGGGTGGGGGTTTGGAGCGCGTGGTAGAGGGCGGTGGTGAAGACGGTGCGCTGGTCCTGGGATTCTTTGCTGGCCGCGCCGGTGCCGCTGCCGATTTCGATCTGGTTGAGATGCTGGTTCCAGGTGTCGTGGGCCTTGGCGGCGAGGGTAGCGAGGGTGGTGCCCTGGGGGGCTTCCTTGTCGAGGTTGGCGATGGCGTTGGCTTCGGAGACGTAGGAGATGCCGACGCGGACGCGAACGGTGGAGCCGGGGGCGAAGCCGAGCCAGGCGCCGGAGCCATGGCCTGCCTCGGGAAAGCCCTTGGGGCCGAAGCCGGTACCGCCGGTGGCGGAAAGGGTGTCGGGGGAGACGGTGGTGTCGTGCCAGGTGCCGTGCTCGGTGGCGGGAGCGTCAAAGCGGGCGACGAAGTGGAGGGTGTAGTAGGGGCGCTGGTCTTCAAAGGTCTTGTCGGGCGAGCCGATGTAGCCGCAGAAGTTGCCGGAGGTGACGGAGCCGGAGACGGTGTTGGTGGCGAGGTCGATCTTTGTGTCGGCGGCGGTGGAGCCGACTTCGGAGTCGGAGGTGCGAACGAGGACACGGGCGGGCTGGCCGGCGGGGAAGGTGAACTCGGCGAGGCCGACGCGGAGGCCGGCGGTGAGGGCGACGTCGATGCCGGAGCCGAGGTGGACGCGGTAGAGGCCGGGGGCGGCGTGCTCGTCGGCGTGGGTGAAGGGGGCTGTAAAGCTGTGGCGGAAGTCGGTGGAGGGCGAGGCCGTGACGGCGTCCGAGGTGGGCATGAAGGGGACGTCGCCGGAGCCGCCTGCGCAGCCCCAGCCTTCGACGTTGGTGAGCGAAAAGCCGCGGAGGGCCGTGGAGCTGAACTCATAGCCGCCGGGCGCGGCGATAGGGCGGCGGGGGTTGACGGGGGTGGCTTCGGGCGAGAACTGCACCATGCCGAAAGGAAGGGTGGCGCCGGGGAAGACGTTGCCGCCGTTGGTGGTGCCGATCAGCGGATTGACCTCGGCGGCGCGGTCGGGCTGCGATGTCTGCGCGGCGAGAGGGAGAGTGCAGAGCGCGAGGAGGGCGGCGCGAAGGGAGCGCAGACGGGCAAGGGAGGCCATGCCGGTAGGGTACGGCATGGAGGCCGGGGCTGGCCCCCCTGGGGCCACGAGCCGGGGGCTGGAGAGTGGAGCCCCCCGGGAGACGGGAGCGGGGTGTAAGGCTTGGCTTAGCGCGTCATCTTGTCGGCGCGCCAGAAAGCTTCCACCTGGGGGTCGAGATCAGGGAGGGAGCCGGAGGTGGCCTTGCGAATGGCATCGAGCGGAGCCTTGGGCGTGCGGTCGGCGAAGAGCAGGCCGTTGACCTCCTGATAGGTGTCAGTGAACTGGGTGTAGCAGAAGCCCGCGAGGGCGGGCAGGCTGCGCACGACGAGGAGCAGGTCGCTGTAGCGGTCGAGCAGCTGCTCGGAGGTCTCAGCGCGGGAGTAGCCCCAGGCCTCCTCGGGTTTGAGGAGTGGATCTGCAGCCTCGGGTGAGGCGAAGGCGATGCCGCCGAACTCGGTGATCATGAGTGGGCGCGGGCTGGAGCCGGACTCCGGCGCGGTGAGGGCGAGCAGGCGGCCACCAGGGCGCTCGTTGTGCAGCAGCTGCGATTCGACGTTGTCGATGCCATAGCGACGGCCGATGCGGGCCGGGCGGTCGTCGTAGTCGTGGATGCCGATGATATCGGTGGCGACGTACTCCCAGCCGTCGTTGCCGATGACGGGGCGGCTGGGGTCGAGGGCGTGGGTGAGGTGGTAGAGGGACTGGACGAAGTGACGTTGCGCGCCCACCTCCGGGAGGTCCGGCACACCCCAGCTTTCGTTGAACGGAACCCAGGTGATGATCGAGGGGTGGGAGCGGTCGCGGTGGATGACGTCCATCCACTCGCGGGTGAGGCGGTGGATGGAGCGGTTGGTATAGCGGTAGGCGCTGGGCATCTCCTCCCAGACCAGGAGACCGAGGCGGTCGGCCCAGTAAAGGAAGCGGGCGCACTCGATCTTCTGGTGCTTGCGTACGCCGTTGAAGCCGAGCTCCTTGACGAGCTTGATGTCGCGGACAAGGGCTTCGTCCGACGGGGCGGTGAGGCCGGACTCGGGCCAGTAGCCCTGGTCCAGGACGAGCCGGAGAGGGAGCGGGCGGCCGTTGAGGATGAAGCGATCGCCCTGGGTGGCGACGGAGCGGAGGGCGGTGTAGGAGAGGACGCGGTCGAGGAGCACGCCGCCTTCGGAGCGAAGCTCGAGCGTGGCGTCGATGAGAGTGGGGGAGCCGGGCGACCAGAGGAGGGTGTTGCGGAAGTCGTCGATGCCGGGGTCGGAGAGGGCGAGGCGACGATGGACCTCGCCGGCGATGACGGTGTAGGTGTCGTCGGCGAGGAGCTGGTCGCCGACGGTGAGGCGGACGGAGAGCTGGAGGCGGTGCTGGAGGTCCACGGGGGTGGCCGGCTCATCGGAGGAGAGGGCGCCATCGCCGAGGATCAGAGCTTCGAGGCCGATCTCCCAGCGGTCAAGGCTGGAGGTCCAGTGCAGGGATTTGAGGCGAATGGGGCTGACGGTCTCGAGCCAGACTGTCTGCCAGATGCCGGTCGTGCGCGGGTACCAGATGGAGTGGGGCTTGGCCTTCCAGTCCTGCTTGCCGCGCGGCTTGGCGAGGTCTGAAGGCTCGTCTTCAGCGCGGACGATGATCTCCTGGGGAACGCCGGGGAGGAGGGCCTCAGTGATGTCGGCGTGAAAGGGGGTGTAGCCGCCTTCGTGTGTGGCGACGCGTTTGCCGTTGACCCAGACGGTGGCGCGCCAGTCGACTGCCTCGAAGTGGAGCAGGAGGCGCTCGCCGGAGCTCAGGGCTTCCTGGGTGAACGTGCGGCGGTACCAGACGGTGCGGTAGAAGCCTTCGTCCGCGATGCCGCTGTTCGCGGTCTCGGGGCTGAAGGGAACGGTGATGGTGCGGTCCCAGATGACATGTTGTGGCAGGGCGTCAAGCTGGGCGCGGCCGTCAGAGAACTGCCAGGTGCCGTTGAGGGAGCGCCAGGTCTCGCGGCACAGGATGGGGTTGGGGTGGTGCGGGAGCGGGATGGTTTCGGGTAGCGGCGTGTTTCGGGGAGTGTCCACGTGGGTTGGACGTGCTGTTGCGGGGAAGTGGCGCAGCGAATTGCGAGGAGGTGCTAAAGGTTTGGCGGCGGCTGCCGATTCCCAAGGTGCGGAGGTGTTGGTTGAGCGGCTAGAAGCGGCCGAGGCCGGCGGCGTCTTTGAGGACGAGGGCGTACCAGAGGACGGGTGTGGCAAGAAGCAGGGCGTCGATGCGGTCGAGGATGCCGCCGTGCCCGGGTAGCAGCGTGCCGGAGTCTTTGACGCCGGCGCCCCGTTTGACGGCGGACTCGAGCAGGTCGCCGATCTGAGCGGCGATGTTGAGGATGGCGGCGAGGGCGAGGGTCTGCCAGGCGGGCTCGGTGATGTGGAGCAGGAGGTTGCCGCGGGCGGTAAGGCGATCGCCCAGGAAGAGCAGACCGACGGTGACCAGGAGCGAGCCGGCGATGGAGGCAATGGCGCCTTCCCACGTCTTGCCGGGGGAGAGGCGCGGGGCGAGCTTGTGACGGCCGATGGCGCGACCGACATACAGGGCGGCGATATCGCCGGACCAGACAGCGAGCATCAGGAAGACCACAAGAGCGGGGCCGTCCTCGGTCTTCCAGAGAAGGGGGATGAGGGAGAGCGGGTAAACGATCCAGATAAGGCCGAAGAGGCCCTGGGCGGTGTCGGGCAGGACCTGGTTGGCGGGGGAGCGGAAGCCGTTCCAGGCGAAGAGGACGAGGGTGACAAAGGAGAGGATGGAGAGCTGCGCGTCGACTGGGACGTTGGGCAGGGAGGCGACGAAGACGAGCGCGGTGGCGGGAATCATCCAGCCGAGCGGGATGCGCAGGCGGGCGTCGTGAGCTTCGGCGCCGACGCGGGCGAGGGCGAGGAACTCCCAGGCGGCGAGCTCGGCAACAAGCAGGGCGGCGAGGGTGATCATCCAGAGCCTGCCAAGAAAGAGCAGAGCGAAGACGGCCACGATCAGGACAAGAGCGGTGAGGATGCGTTTCATGAGCCGAGGTTGAGGATAAATGGCGAGCCGGGGTTGGGTACTCGTGTTGACGCTAAAGATATATCTTGATAGGTTGTGTACATGTTTAGACACAGTAAGGTCACTGATGACGGTCGGAGTCGCGCGTATGGCTCCGGCGAGTGGGGGCGCGGTACGGAGCGACTTCGGGAACGGATGGACCGAGGAGTGGAGCGGGGACCGCGGGGCAGCGGTTGCGAGCAGAGGAGGGGGGAGGGCCAGCCGGGTGGTTCTGGTGCACCTGGCTTCGAGGAGGCTGGTTTCGACGAGGCCGGCTTCGGCGGGCCTGGCTTCGATGGACCCGGGCCGTTTGCTGACGGCAAGGGTAGGCGAGGGTTCGCCGGCAGGATGGGGTTTGGTGGCGGGCCACGGCACGGTGGACCGCACGGTGGACCGCATGGTGGTCCACACCACGGAGGCCGTGAGGGATTGGGCGGTGGCCGGGGCGGGATGCGGATGTTTGGCTCCGGAGATCTGCGCTTTGTGCTCCTGCGGCTGCTGGAGGAGAAGCCGAGCCATGGCTATGAGCTGATCAAGGCGATTGGGGAGCGGATCGGCGGCGGCTACACGCCGAGTCCGGGCGTGATCTACCCGATGCTGACGATGCTGGAAGAGATGGGGCAGACGACGGTGACGGCGGAGGGTGCGCGCAAGCTGTATGCGATCACCGACGAAGGGCGCAAGGCGCTTGAGGAGAACCGGCCTACGGTGGAGGCGATCTTTGCGCGGATGGAGCGCGTGCGAGGCGAGCAGGCGGAAGGGCAGTCCCCGCAGATTGAGCGGGCTGTCGCGAACTTCCGGATGGCATTGCGCATGAAGCAGGGGCCGCTGACGACCGAGCAGATCCATGCGATGACGGACATCATCGACGCGGCGGCCAAGCAGATCGAGAGGCTCTAGCGATGAACTCGTACCGGTATCGCGTGACGGTGGAGGCGCTGACGGATGCCAAGGGGCAGCCGGTGGCTGAGCCGCAGCAGCTTTCGTTTGAGGCGGCAAACCATGATGACCTGCATCGGATCGTCGAGCGGGTGCGCGGGAAGGACCTCGGGCTGGCGGCGCCGCTTAGCGGGGACGAAGCGACGGCGATGGTGATCGGACTGAAGCTCTTCAGTGAGGTGGCGCTTCACCATCGTACGGAGAGCTTCTTTGCCGACATATGGGAGGCGTTGGGCCGGTTTGTACGGGAGTTGAAGGCACGGCCGGAGACGGGATCGCTGGAGGAGACCGGGAGGTAACAGCACGCAGAGCTGTGCGTGCTGCGTGGAGAACCGGGCGCGCCGGCTCTGCTTCGCCGCAGGGTGGGCGCGCCTGGACCTCAGGTATCTAGAACGGCGCGGGGAAGCTTGGCGGAGCTGGCAGTTTGGGCTGGCTGTGCCGCATGCTGAGCACGATGGCGAGCGGAACGACGACAGCGACGGCCGTGATACCGAGATAGATGAGGGTCGTCCGCCGTGTCGGACCGGGGCGACGGCTGGCGGCTTTGGCTTGTGCCGGGGTGAGTTGCTCGCCGGTGAGCTGCCGCAGTTGGTCGACAAGGACGGTGGCGGCCTGGTCGAGAGTGCGATCCCGGGTCTTCTGGCGGGCGAGACTGCCGTTGAGGTAGGAGTTGAGGGTCCAAAGGGTGGTGTGGGAGGCGGGGTCGAGGAGGCGCAGCTCGAGCTCGGGCGTGTAGACGGGCGAGGAGTCGGCGCCCCCGCTGGTGGAAGCGTTGCTGCGCGAGCGGATCTCCAGGATGAGGTCGGCCTGTTGTGGGCTGGCGACGATGGTGACGCGGACCCATTGTTTGAGGCCGGCGTAGACGTCGTTGTAGGCGCGGTCGGGACCGCCGGAGAAGAAGGCGAAGAAGGGGTCGCCGCCGGCGTTCGCGAGGAAGACGGTGTGGGCCTGGAGGATCTGGGCGGGGACGGGAGCGCTGGGCGGGGGCGGTTGTTGGGCGGAAGCCTGCCCGAGCAGGGTGAGGTTGGTGATCAGGACAAGGCAGAGGAGCTTGCGGGGCAAATCGAGCAGAAAGGTCATCAAGGGGCGCACCATGTGAGACAGTGCGGGGACCCTACAGGATGCGCTGGAGGGATGGCAAGACCGATTTACCGGGGGAGCGGGAGACGAGCTTAACCGCGGTCAGCGGCGGAGGGAGGCGGGGGAGCGGCCGTTGATGTGGCCTTCGATCTCTTCGGCGACGTCGTCGGCCGACTCAAGGGTGGCGAGGTTCTCGTCGGTGGACTCGTTGAGGCCGCCGAAGCGGCGGTCGCGGGCCTGGTAGGCCTGGATGGCTTCGAGCAGATGGAGGCCGCGGAAGTCGGGCCAAAGGCGATCGGTGATGAAGATCTCGGCGTAGGCGATCTGCCAAAGAAGGAAGTTCGAGATGCGCTGCTCACCGGAGGTGCGGACGACGAGGTCGGGGTCGGGCATGTCGCCGGTGTAGAGGCGGCGGGAGAGCTCGGCCTCGTCGAGGCGGGCGTCCAGGCCATCGACGGCCAGGAGATCTTCGAGCGAGCAGCCGCGCTGCTGCGCCTCGGCGATGAGGTCGGTGACGAGGCGGCGGGTGGCGTCGAGGATCTCGGTGCGGGCGCCGTAGTTGAGGGCGAGGGTGAGGGTGGTGCCGGTGTTCTTGGCGGTGGATTCCATCGCCCACTGCATGGTCTCGTGCACTTCGGCGGGCAGCTCGGTGGTGCGGCCGATGTAGTTCATACGCACGTTGTTGTCGTTCATGCGCTTGACGTTGCCGATGAGGTAGCTCTTGAGCAGCCGCATGAGAAAGCTGACCTCCGACTTGGGGCGGCGGAGGTTGTTTTCGAGCGAAAAGGCGTACAGGGTGAGGAAGGGAAGATCGATGCGAGAGGCGGCCTCCACGACGAACTGGACGCTTTCGGCACCCTGCTGGTGGCCGAGAAAGCGCTTCAAGGCGCGCTTGCCCGCCCAGCGGCCATTACCGTCCATGATGATGGCGATGTGCCGGGGTATGCGGGCGGGGTCAAGCTGGTCGAAGAGGGCCCGCTCGTCGGGGGCTAGCTGGTGAACGCGGCTGGGAAGGGATGATGCAGCGCGCAAGAGGACCTCACGAGGCGGGAAGAGGGCAGCGCGAAGCCGCCAGAGACTCTGACGCTAGCACAGCGTCCGGGGCGGTGCAAAGGTTGTGACGAGGCTGGCGAGCTGAGCGGTGCGGAGGCCTGAAGTATGGTGCGACAAAGTTTCCAGGAAACGGCCACCGATGCGAAATATTTGCCCCATATGCCACCAAGGTGTGATTGCATAACCGACGGAGGCTCCCCCATGCGTTTCACCTTTTCCCTTCTTCTCGCCGGTCTGCTGGTTGGCTCAGCCGCCAGCGCGGCCCATGCAGACACGTACAGCTTTACGGCATTTGGCAGCGCCGGCGGCTTCAGCGGCTCCGGTGTGCTGACGACCACCGCAAACAGCGATGGCTCCTATACGATCGATTCGATCTCAGGCCCAGGCGTGACTGGTCTGTTGCCGGTGCAGAGCTTTGGCAACAATGACAACCTGCTGTTTCCGGGAACGGCCTCGCTGGTGGACGCGGGTGGCTTCTCATTTTCAGATGTGATGGGGGATACGGCCTACAAGATCAATCTGTACGGAACGGCGACGGGCTACGGTGTGCACCTGCTGGATTCGGACGGCTTTGACCAGCGGCAGGATGTGGCCTTCAACGTGACGCCCGTGGTGACGCCCGAGCCTTCAAGCCTGTTGCTGCTGGGCACGGGTGTGTTGGGCGTGGCTGGAGTGCTTCGCCGCCGCCTGGCCTAGGCGGTCGCTGCTTCGGGGCTCCGGGTGGGGCCCCAAGGTGGCGAAGAGAAGAGACTGCGGGCGCTGGATCGGGGGAGGCACCCGAGGGTGTTAAGAGGATCCAGCGCCGCAGGGAGGAGGAGAGAGGAGAGGGAAGAGAACGCTTCCCGCGTGGGGGAGGGCTAATGGCTTTCGCGGAGGGTTTATGCGGAGCGGCGACGCCCGGCGGCGAGTTCGCGCACGTGGTTCAGAAAGATGGAGCGTTGCAGGGTGTCGAGCTGCGCGGCGAAGTGCGCGATCTCGGAGATGAAGGGATCGGTCATGAGCATGGCCGTCTCATCCATGTGCCGGTTGGAGGAGTCCCGGAGCAGGGCGGAGATATCAACACCAAGCGCTGTGGCCAGCCGCTGCAGTGAGGACAGCGTAGGCATCGCTTTGCCGTTTTCGATCTTGGAGATGTAGGTACGAGGAACGTTCATGCGCGCGGCGAGCTGACGCTGGGAAAGATTGCGCACATGGCGTAGATCCCGAACCGCGGTGGCAACCTGCAGGTTGCTCTCCGGGGCGGCTGGTGCCGGGACAAGGGTGAGTGGGGTGGCGGCGGGCTCCGGTGCCTTGACCTCGAGTGAGCGCTTGCAGCGAACGCACACCGAGGTGGCACGGCGGAACTGGACGAGATCGCAGTGATCACAGCGCAGGACTTCGCGCTGCTCCACGGGAGCCATCATGGTTGCCATAGTTTTGTGTTGTTCGCGGGCGGTTGCCAGAGCAGGGCTACCGCAGCACACGTCCGATAACGGCGCGATGTGATGTGCCTAGAGTGGCACCGGGGTGCCAAGAAGGTCAAGGGTGGAATGCAGTCGAAACCCGAGGAAAGAGGCACAACGGCCTGAGAGGGAACCACGGAAGGTAACACCGGCGGGGTGGTTTGGGCGCACTGGGGCCGAGCACGTTACCGAGGGTGTGCTACGTCGGTGCGACCATAGCAGAAAGGGGGCACGATGCCGGACGGGACGGGTTTTGGACGGGCAGCAGCAACCGAGCTGCTGGAGGATTGGACGAAGGGCGAAAGCCTGCGGAAGCACGCGCTGGCGGTGGCCATCTCTACCGAGGCGTACGGACGCAGGGAGGCAGCGCGGCTGGGGCTGGCGGGCGAAGCGGCTGAGGCGCTGGCAGAGCAGTACTTCTGCACCGGGCTGCTGCACGACATGGATTACGAGCGGCACCCGTCTGCCGAAGAGCACCCCGCGGTGGGGGTAGCGCGGCTGCGCGAGCTCGGGTGGCCGGAGGAGATGCTCCACGCGATCCTGGCGCACGCGGACTACACGGGTGTGTTGCCGGAGAGCCACCTGGACCGGGCGCTGTTTGCGTGCGATGAGCTGTCGGGGTTCCTGACCGCGTGCGCGCTGGTGAAGCCGAGCAAGCGACTGGCCGAGGTAGAGGTGGCCGGGGTGAAGAAGAAGATGAAGGACAAGGGCTTTGCGCGGGCGGTGAAGCGCGAAGACATGGTGCGCGGGGCGGAGCTGCTCGAGGTGCCGCTCGACGAGCACATTGGGGTGTGCCTCGGGGCGATGCAGGCGCGAGCGGGCGAGCTGGGGCTGTAAACCGGCGCTAGCGTGTGATCTCCGAGCTATGGGCGCGCTGGACGGCGGCTTCGGTGAGCGCCTGCTCGACAGTTGCGAGCGAGCCGGGCAGGCCGACGGCGCGGGTGAGGTCGTCGACCAGCACCGTGTGGAAGCCGAGGCGGGCGGCGGCGGTGGCGGAGTGGCCGGCGCAGAAGTCCAGCGCGAGGCCGGCGACGAAGAGGCGGGTGAGGGCGCGCTCGTGGAGAAAGGCGGCAAGGCCAGTGGGTGTGCTGCGGTCGTTCTCAAAGAAGGCCGAGTAGCCGTCCATGTCTCGGCGCCAGCCCTTGCGGAGGATCAGCTGGGCGTGGGGGATGTGGAGGTCGGCGTGGAGCGCCGCGCCGGGCGAGCCCTGCAGGCAGTGGACGGGCCAGAGGACCTGCGTGCCGTAGTGGGTCTCCACCGAGCCCGTAAAGGGCTGCTGGCCGGGGTGGGTGCTGGCAAAGGAGATGTGGCCGGCGGGGTGCCAGTCCTGGGTGACGATGACGTTGGGAAAGCAGCTGGCAAGGGCATTGATGCCCGGGATAATCTCCGCGCCGCCGGGGACCTGGAGCGGCGCGCCGGGGAGGATGAAGTCGTTCTGCATGTCGATGACGAGGAGGGCGTCGTGCGGAGTCAGGGTGAAGCGACTGTCGCTCATCGGGCAAGTGTAGCGAGGTGCGGTGGCGGCGTGGTGCGTAGACTGGGCTGATGAGTGATGTGGTGGCGGCGGCGCGAGGTGAGGCACGGGTGCGGGTGCGATATGCGGAGACCGATCAGATGGGTGTGGTCTACCACGCGAACTACCTGGTGTGGTTCGAGGTGGGGCGGGTGGAGCTGATGCGGACGATGGGCTTTGACTACCGGCAGCTGGAGGCGGAGGAGGGCTGCCTGATTGCCGTGGTGGAGGTGGCGGCGCGCTACAAGAGCCCGGCGCGCTATGACGACGAGCTGGCGATTCGGGCGCGGCTGGTGGAGGCGCGGCCTTCGCTGGTGCGGTTCGGGTACGAGGTGGTGCGGCTGGCCGATGAAACCCTGCTGTGCACGGGGGCGACCACCCACGTGGTGGTGGGGCGCGACATGCAGAAGCGGCGCCTGCCGGAGCGGTATCTGGCGGCGTTTCGCGGAGCTCTGGTAGGCAGCTGAGCGGCTACTGCGCCGTGGGGTTAGGGGCGGTGCTGGTCGATGTGCCGGAGGGCAGGTTGGACGCCAGGCTGCCCGCGGGGCGGGTGGCAGCAGTGGGGCTGGCCTCGCTGTGCGTGCGCTCCCAGCTCTTGCTGTACTTCCAGCTCACGTAGGTGGCGTGGTAGAGGTGCAGCAGCAGACCTTCGCGGCCGTCCAGAAAGCCGAGCCGGAGGATGTAGTTCTTTACAAACTCAAAGAGCGGCAGAAAGAAGACGTTGGCGTAGAAGGCGGGCAGCGAGCGCGAGGTGCGCCCACGCTGGACCAGGAGCTCGGCGCCGAGTGAGCTGTAGCGATCCATATGCTCGAGGTAGTCGCTGAGCGTGGGATAGGCGTGGTGGATCAGGTCGTGATCGAGGGTGTCGGAGGCTCCGTCGAAGGCGATCGTCTCGTGGACGGGGCGGTTGGCAAAGGGCGTGGCAAAGGCGACGGCATTGCGGCGGAAGAGGCGCAGCTTTGAGTCCGGGTAGTAGCCACCGTAGCGGATCCAGCGACGCAGAAAGAGGTTGCGCCGGCGCAGGTGAAAAGCGTCCATAGGCGGGTTGGAGGGAAGAAGCGCGCGCAGCTGTGCCTGGAGCTCGGGAGAAAGCTCCTCATCGGCGTCAAGTGAAAGCACCCAGGTGCCGCGACAAAGGGAGATGGCGAAGTTTTTCTGGGCGGCAAAGCCACGCCAGGGCTCGTGGACGACGCGGGCGCCGAAGCTTTCAGCGATCTCAACGGTGCGATCGGTAGAGCCGGAGTCGACGACGATGATCTCGCCGGCGAAGCGCACGCTGCCCAGGGTGCGGCCAAGGTTTGACTCCTCGTTGCGCGTGATGATGGCGACGGAAAGCAGGGGCGCCGAGGGTGCAGACGTGAGGCTGGCTTCGTCCAGATCGTGAGGGTGGCGTTGGGGGTTCAGACTTGCTCCGGGCTTCAACAGAAGAGATGTGGCGTGACAGTTTCCGGGGAGCGGCGGAGCAAGGGGTCAGGCGAGGGTGATGTCCGGGTTTTCGAGGTACTCGCGAAGGAGTCGCTCGGTGAGCAGTTTGAGCGGCTCGCCGGTACGGGCAAGAACAAAGGCGTTGTGCTCGGGGGACCAGTCGAGCTTGAAGGAGGTGGACTGGGCCGAGATCCACAGCTGGCGGACAGGGGTCTGTGGGGTGAGGACGAACTTGCCCGGCTTGTCTTCGAAGAGGATGTTGAGGACGCCGTTGTTTTCTTCGGCCTCAAAGCCGCCGTCCTCTTCCGCGACGATGAGGGCCTGCTTGAGGTCGTGGAGAGAACGGTCGGTTTCGCGGCGGAATGTAGCTTCGTCGATCATGGGTCCTGAGTGGTACGTCCGGGAGCTAGAAAGGGATGTCGTCGTCGGTGATGCCGTTGTCGCCGTAGTCGGGGGCGCTGGCGGGCTGGCGCTGGTCGAAGCTGGCGGTGTTGGATCGAGCATAGCCGCTGCCCGAGGACTTGGACTCCCCACCGTAGTTGGAGGAGGAGCCGGCGTCGCGGGAGTAGCCGCCGCCCGCGGAGGCACCGTCGCCCCGGCCGCCGAGCAACTGGAGGTCGTTGATCAGGATCTCGGTGCGGTACTTCTTCTGGCCGGACTCCTTGTCGTCCCAGGAGCGGGTCTGGATCTTGCCTTCGACGTAGACCTGCGAGCCCTTCTTGACGTAGTCGCGAACGATCTCGGCGGTGCGCTGGAAGGCGACCAGGTTGTGCCACTCGGTCTTGTCGGTCCACTGGCCGTCCTGCCCTTTCGCACGGTCGGTGGTGGCAAGGGTGAAGCTGGCGATGTTCATGCCGCCCTGGGTGGCGCGCATTTCGGGGTCTTTGCCGACGTTGCCGACGAGAATGACTTTGTTGACGCCTCGTGCCATGGGGAAGCTCCGTTTCGAGGTTGAGGATAGCAGAGGTACACGGGTGGAAGCGCGGGCGAGATCAGCGGGCGCGGCGGTGATCGCCACGCAGTTTGGCCAGGGCGAGCAGGAGGGTAAGCGAGCCAGTGGGCAGGCAGCCCATGGCGATGATCAGCGCGAGCCAGCCGCCATTGGTGTGGGGGCCGTGGATGGAAAAGCCGCCAAACAGCAGGGGGACGCTCGCGGCAGCGAAGATGCCGGTGCCGAGGATCGCAATGCCGGAGCGCAGGAGTTTGCGGGTATCTGACTGCATGGGCGAGCGGAAGCTGTTCCTTAAAGGGGGTAGGACCGGGCAGACGAGGCGCGAAGCCTAGTGGAAGAAGGCCAGCATGGCGTAGACGATGACACCGGTCACGGAGACATAGAGCCAGATGGGATAGGTCCAGCGGGCGACGCGCTTGTGCGTGGGAAAGCGGCCGGTGAGCGAAAGAAAGAAGGTGATCAGGATGAGCGGAAGGGCGACGACGGAGAGAAAGATATGCGAGATCAGCAGCGAGAAGTAGGTGACACGTAGGGCGTGGCCCTGCCCAAGGAAGTGCTGGTCACCATGGAGTGCGTGGTTGGTGATGTAGGTGACCAGAAACAGCGAGGAGAAGAGAAACGCGGTGAACATGCTGTTGCGGTGCGCAGTGATCGCCCGCCGGCGGATAAAGGAGAGGCCGAACAGCAAGGCAATGGTGCAGGCAGTGTTAAGGACGGCGTTGAGCGCGGGCAGAAAGGTGAGGTGGGTGCCGGTGACGTCGGACGGAGCATGGAAGTAGACGAGCCAGGCCAGAAAGGCGCTGGCCGCTGCAGAGACGCCGATGATGCCGGCGATCACGGCGGGCGGGGTGCGGTAGCGGATCTGCTCGGTAGGGACGGTGCTGGTGGGCATGGTGTGGGGTGCTGCGGTGCTGCGAAGCGCTGGCTAGAAGAAGAGGCGGCCCTGGGCGTTGAGAATCATGGCGGCGAGCAGGAGAGGCAGGTAAAGAACGGAGACCCTGAGCAGGTTGCGGGCGAGTGGCCGGGACTCCGGCGCGAGCGGCGCGCGCAGAATGCCGGCAAAGCGGACCGTCGCCCAAAGATAGCCAAGGCCCAGGATGGTGGCGACCACGGCATAGGGGCGGCCGGTGACGCCGAGCCAGGTGGTCCAGAGCGAGACGGGGATCATGAGGGTGGCGTAGAACAGCGACTGAATAACGGTGTTGCGGGCGGCGTCGGAAGCAGGCTGCTGGGTGGCAGCCAGACGAATGCCGCCGTGGCGGTAGTCGTCGCGATACAGCCAGCCGATGGCCATGAAGTGGGGAAACTGCCAGACAAAAAGAACGGCGAAGAGGGCGACGGCAGGCCACTCGATAATGCCACGCACGGCAGTCCAGCCGATCAAGGGTGGCAGCGCGCCGGGAAAGGCGCCGATGAAAGTGTTCAGGCTGGTAATGCGCTTGAGTGGTGTGTAGATGCCAACGTACCCAGCAGCGGTGAGCAGCGTAAGGAAGCCGGTGAGCGGGTTGGTCGTGATGGCCAGAAACAACGTGCCCAGCACAACGGCAGCAAAGCCAACCAGCAGGCCGTGCGGGAGCGAGATGCGGCCGGCAGCCATGGGGCGGTTGGCGGTGCGGGGCATGTGGGCGTCGGACCGACGCTCGAGCGCCTGGTTCAGCGCGGACGAGCCGCAGGTGATGGTGGCGATGCCGAGGAGGGCCTCAAAGAAGCTCGTGTGGAATGGGCTGATGCCGCTTTGCAGCGAGGCGAGGTAGCCGCCGGCGGCCGCCGTGATGACGACCATGGTGGAGACGCGCGGCTTGAAAAGGGCGGCGTAGTCGGCGAGGCGCGAGGGCTTCGCAGCGTGGTCGACGCGGGCGTTGAGGTGGTGCGACGAGGTGACGGTGACGGCCACACTCTAAGTCTAGCGCGAAGAGCCGGGCGGGGCTGTGGCGCCGGGGTGGTGCTTGTGATGGAACACCACGGAAAGAGAGGGGATTTGGTGCAAGAAGATGTGGCCCGGAGACTGCCGCTCGGTTATGGTCATCTGGCACGAATTTTTGGTGAGATGAAGTTGGTGCGTGCAAGAAGTACAGCACCAGAAGTTGTGCAGATCATCGGAGTGTTCAGACGAGGCGCGTGCGCTTGCACGAAGAAAGCGAGAAGACGATGGCATCGAAGCAGACGCAGGACCACGACGAGATCCGGGCGTGGGCAGAAGAGCGTGGGGGCAAGCCAGCCGACGTGGCGAGCACGGAGGGCAAGGGCGGGCCAGGCATCATTCGGATCGAGTTCCCGGACGCTCCCAACGCGAATGACAGCAGCCTGAAAGAGATCTCGTGGGATGAGTTCTTCGAGAAGTTCGACGCCAACGGCCTGGCGCTGGTCTACCAGGACGAGACGGCTGACGGTGAGAAGAGCAACTTCAATCGGCTGATCTATCCCGAAGACACCAGCGCGAGCGCGACCAAGAGCTCGAGCAAGAGCAGCGCTAAGAAGTCCACGGGCCGCAAGTCCGCGGGCACTCGGGCGGCTGGAAAGACTTCTGGAGCGGGTTCGGCCAGCAGGTCCTCTGGGAAGAAGGCTGCTGCTCCCGCGAAGAAGGCGGCTCCTGCAAAGAAGACCGCAGCGGCAAAGAAGGCTGTACCTGCGAAGAAGGCGACGACTCCCGCGAAGAAGGCAGCTGCGCCCGCCAAGCGTGGTGCCGTCTCTGCCAAGGGCACAGCAGCCAAGGGCGCGGCGTCCAAGGGTGCAACAGCTAAGAAGAGTGCTGCCCCGGCCGGAAAGGGTGCCGCGAGCAAAAAGAGCGCAGCCCCTAGCAAGCAGGCAGGGAGCAAGAAGGCCGCGAGCAAGGCGCCGACCAAGAATGCGGCGAAGGGTGCGGCCAAGGGTGGAGCCAAGACTGCCGCGAAGAAAACGGCGAGCAAGGCACCAGCGAAAGCGTCAGGCAAGGGCGCAAAGAAGCGCTAGAGCGGAATCATCCAAGGCAAGCGACAAGAGCTCCCAGCGATGGGAGCTCTTGTCGCGTATGAGGGTTGCTGCGATGTGGCACTGCTCGCAGGGAGCCACGGGCGGGGCGGAAGCAGCAGAGCTACGGTGTGGCGGTAGCAGGAACCACCACGGCGGGCGTAATGGCTGCGGTGGCATTCTGCCGGAGAACGACGCTTTCGCCGTCTGCGGCTTCCGTACCCTGCTGGAAGTGACGAAGCTCCGCGTACTCCGAGGGCATGTACAGAAACTCACCGCGACCTACATCGCGACGAATGGTGATGCTGCCGGGCACGGTCTGTGTCGACAGGGTGTAGTAGGCCTTCTGCTGGTAGGAGATCTTCGAAGGCTCGGGTGCGCTTTCCAGGACAAGGCTGGGTGGGAGCTTGTAGCGGACGGCGTCCTGGAAGAAGGCGGCATACTGGAGATCCACGCCGAGCTTGCGCGTTTCCGCGGGGAACATGGGGCGGGTGTTGCTTTCGAAGATATCCGCGGGGAGGATCAGGCGTTTGCCGGCGCCGCTGCCGACCGGGCCCTTCGCCTTGAACTTGGCGGTGAGCACCTGTTCGGAGTCGGCGAGGCCGTCGATGACCATGAGGTCGACATTGAGGCTGCCTGGAACCATCGCCTGCGCGCTTTGTGCGAGGTCATGGCGAACGGCGGCCTCGTCCTCGGAGCTATAGCGCTGCCGCCACTTGAGCGCGGGAGCGCCGGTAAAGGTGAGAGTGACCGTTCCAGTCGCAACGCCTTGGTCGTCCAGGGCCAGATCGGCCACACGGGTGACATGCGAGGTACGATACCCGGTGCCCGGTGTAGCGGCAATGGCGCTGTTCCCATCCGGGGTCTGGCGCAGACCCTGGACCATCTGGTGTGGCCAGGAAAGCTCGTGGTACGGGCACAGGTGAACGCCGGGATCGAAGAACTCATCCTTGCCATTGAGATTGACGACGGCAACGGTGTCGTCAAGCTGATTGAGGTTCAGGTAGTCGAGAAAAAAGAGACTGCGGTCGCGGCGGGTGACATCCATCGCGTAGGCCTGGAAGCCGGCAGCGCGCGCGAGGCCAATAAAGAGCAGCGCAAGCTGGTTGCCGGTGCCGCGCTTGCGGGCAAGAACGTCGTCGACGTTGTTCACGGCTTTCAGACCCTCGGCCTTGTCCTCGGCTGTGGTGTGCTCGCGCGTGTTGTCGGTGTTATCCAGCTTCTGGACGGCGCTATACAGCTTGTGCAGCTTGGCGTCGGGGGTGTCTGCGCCTGCGGTCAGCTCGGCGGCTGCGGTCTTTAGCGCGCCGGTGGAGCCGATGAACTTGTCTTCCTGCTTTGCCCAGCGCTTGCCTTCCTTGGCCCAGAACTCGGTGCGGTTCCGGTAGGGCGTCATGTAGAAGAGCACGCGGTAGGAGAAGCTCTTCAGCGGCGGCGCGTTATCCTCCACCGGGAAGGGCTCGATGTTGTTGACGTTGAGCTCAAAGGAGACCTGGTGATTGACGTTCTCGGCTTCTTTCACCTCGGCGCCCGCCGGCAGAATGGGTGTCCAGGAGATGGCGGTGATTGGCATCTCACGGCCGTCACCCGTGACAATCTCCTTGCCGGTCTCCGGGAGCCAAAGGTAGTGAGCCTTGCGGGTGAACAGGTCTTCCTGCACAAACCAGTCCGGCGAGATGTAGACGTTGTCGTTGTAGCGAAGCTTGTAGTGATACTCAAGGATGCTGCCGGGGGTGACGTCCGGCAGGCTGAAGACCTGCGCCATGTACTTCTGGGAGCCGCGCTTCTCGACAAGCTTCTTGTAGGGCTTGCCGGTGAACGGGACGATCGATCCGTCGGGATGAACGGTGCGGCCGGCCAGCTCATCAAGGGTGAACCCGTTCTGCCCACCGGTAAGGTACGGCAGCTCAACATTGGCGTTGTCCAGTCCGCCCGCGGTCAGGACCTTGATGCGGGCGTGCACGCTGAACATGTGGAGCTTGTCTTCGGTGACCTGCTCGCGAAAGAGATAGATGGCGGGGGCGCCCGGCGCCTGCGGAACCGAGGTAAGCGCGAGCTCTTCCGGGGTGGGAGGGGTCCACTGCTCGGCATGGAGGAGGGAGGCGGCGGGAAGCAGGGCAGCTGTGGCGAGGAGCAGACGGCGAAGGATCATGTAGTGGTTTGGGAACGCTCGATGTGGAGTGGTAAAGCGGGGCCGGCGTGGTGCGGAGAGGGATCTGGTTCCAGATCCTGGAGCTAGGACTTTTTGAGGACGGCTGTGCTGTTTTCGTCCACGGCGATTGCGGTAGCGAGCTTTTGCAACTCGGGGAAGCGTTCCGCGGGCAGGGTGATCTTGCGCACGGTGAGTGAGCGGGTGAAGTGGAGGGTGCCATCCTTGACCGTGATGGCGCTCTTGTAGGAGGCAAAGTCGGTGTCAAGCGTTACGGGATCGGGCAGCTCATCCGGGGTGTAGCCGGCGGGCAGCACGATGCTGAAGTCATCGTTGCTTTGGAGCGTGGCTTGGAGGTCAACGGGGATGAGCTGATCCTGGCGCTCGTCGCGCAGGCAGCGCAGAAGATCTTCCGTGCCGAGCACACGCGGACGCAGCATCAGCAGCGGGCCGGCCGAGCGGGCGAAGTGCGTGGCGGTGAGGTGGAAGGTGGTGGTGAGGTCCTGGTTTAAGGCGTCGAGGTTGGCGATCTTGAAGTCAGCGACGGTGAACTGCGGGAGGTCCGCACTAAGCAGGCGATCGAGGAACTCAAGGCGCTGTGCTTCGTTGCGCGAGCTGTAGAGGTAGCGGCGTTCCATGGCGGAGTCGCCGAAGCGCTGCTCGGTGATGGAGCCGGACAGAGAGCCGTCCGGGGCGAGCGCGAGTGTCCCGGACCGCTGAACGCGATTAAGGTCCGGCGACAAAACAGGCAGCTGAATCAGTTGGCTCCTGGCGCCCTCCGCCAGGATGGCGTTGCTGCCCTGGAGATTGGCTTCCAGCTGGCCGAACGGGATCTTCTCCCAGGTCGGATCGAAGATCAGGTAACGCCGGCCGTCGGGCAGGGCAACGACGCTGCGGAGTTTGGGAGAGCTATACCCCTCGGGGATCTGGATAGCGGCAATGGCGTGGTTGCCCAGCAGGGAGGGAGCCTCGGAGTCGACCACGCCGCGGCGACTGTCGACCAAAAGCACGTCGGCATGGACGCCGATGCTGGCCAGCATGGCGGAAAGCAGCGTGGCCTTGTCCTTGCAGTCGCCGAAGCGATTGCGGAAGATCTCTGCGGCGGGATGGGGCTGAAGACCGCCGATGCCACGCTCGATGACGAAGTAGCGTACGTCGGTCTGGACCCACTCGGCGATCGGGCGAACGCGGTCGAAGAAGTCGGTCGACGTGCCGGCAAGCTGCTGTGCCCGGGCTGCTAGGTCGGGCGAGGCGGTAAGACGGTCCGCGATCAGGTTGCTGTACCACTGGCCGATGCCGGGCCAGGTGTTCCCCACATCCTGTACGCCGGGACCGGTGAACTGCAGCGTCATGCGGCCGACCAGCGCCTCTGGTGAGGGGACAAAGGCGTCGTTGCGGAGGTCGATAGCCGGGACGTCTGTGAGGTCCCAGCGGAAGCGCTGGTGCTCGAGATCGGCGGGCTTGACCGGGGCGTGGTGGGCCCAGACGGAGCTGTAGTTGTAGCCGGGCGGCAACTCGACGGTGAAGCTGCGCCGGAGGGATGGAATGTCCTCCTGGAACTCCCAGTCGGCCTGGTTCAGGTAGCTGGGCAGCGCCTGTTCGTACTCGTAGGCGACGGCGCCACCGGGGTCGGAGCCGGGTGCGTTCGCTACGCGGGCGCGAAGATCGACATAGAAGTTGCCCTGGCCGGGAAAGCCGACCTCGGCAATTTCCTTGTCCTTGAGGGCGAACTCGTGGCCATCCGGCCCGATGCTCCACACGTGAAGGTCGGAGAGCTTTTCGCTGCCAGAGAAGGGAAGAAAGACGGTTGCGTCTTCGCGGCCCTTCGGGCGCAGGATGCGGACAACGCGCCGGTGGTGCTCCGAAGCATGGCCGCCGGGCTGAACGAGGAGGCGCGTCTCGTCCAGGAGCACGACGGCGCGGGTGTCGAGCGGGAGCTTGGGCAGAGGGGTGGAGGCGGCGGTGTGGACCCAGTCCGGGGCTGCGTCTGAGCCGGCAAACGCCTTTGGTGCCAACAGCATGGCGGCGAGGGGCAGAGCGGCGACGACCGCGGAGAAGCCTTGGTGTGGAGATTGGGCACGGCAGAACATTCGTTGCAGAATCCTGCATCCGGGCCAGATCGCGCCGCGGCAGAATATGAGGCAGTTGGAACCATGCAGAATGTACAACGGCCAGAGTGCCTGAACGGATATTTATTTTGCGCTTGGAGTACGAAAGGGTGTGACTGCCGGTTTGGGGCTGCCGGTCAGTTCGGGTGCGCTGAGTGTTTGGAGGAGCAGGGTGTCTCCGTGACGCAGCGTGAGGTCGTCTGTGGTGCAGCGAACGGTATTGGCGCGGAGTTGACAGGAGTTGGGGTAGCCGAAGAGTCCGCGAGCGTCTGCGGAGAAGGGACCCAGGGCGTGGGGCAGGTCGCCTGGGGCGGAGGGCAGCGTGTAAACGCCCCACGGGTCTGCGGAGCCAACGGTCTGGGTCGTCGCGTTGACCAAAGGGCCATACCAGCCGGAGCGCATGATCTGGTCGCCGCCGAGCTGGGCGGTGGTCCAGTTGGCTGGACTGGGATTTCCACGGTCCGGCGAGCCGGCGGCGGGTGCAGCGGTGTCGGAGACGGCAACAAAGCCACCGATGGCGAGAACCGTGGCACGCAGCGGGAGGGTGACGCCGCGGTAGGTGAGCGAGGTAGGTTGCAGCGCGAGCGTGGCAGGGTGAGCGGTGGAAGCAGCGACCGTGGCGCTCAGCGTGGTTTTAGCAGGGAGGTATCTGCCACCGCCGAGAGGAATGCGCTGCGTGGTGCGGAGCGTGACGACGGAGGCGACGGCTGTGCGGCCCGCATGGAGCGTCTGCCCGAGCTCGACAGGAAGGGTGATGCCGGGTGGAAGGACCGTGAGCCCGGAGGTTGGGGAGCCGGCACCGGCGGAGTCTGTGGTGGCGTGGAGATGGGCGGCGCCAGCGAGGAGCAGAAGAAGTGGGCAGAGGCCAGAAAAGGTGGGCATGGTTAGCGGACGAGAGAAAGGTAGAGAGCCATCGCGAGGCCGCCGATGGCGAGCAGGATGGCGAGGGCTATGGCTTGCCGGGAAGGCCGGCCGGGCTGCCAAGAGCCTTCGCGGAGCTGGCGCACCAGCTGCACGTGGCGCAGGGTGGCACCGACGTTGACCAGCACGCCGAGCAGCACAAGGGCGATGCCGGAGCCGTGGGGAACTGTGGCGCTGCGGGGTGTGGGGTGTGTTGCGTCAAGCTCGCGGAGAAAGAGGGAGAAGCGGCTGAGCGCAAAGCCAACACCTATCAGGCCGAGGCCGGTACGGATCCAGGCAAGGTAGGTGCGTTCAGCCGCGAAGAAGACACGGGGGTCCTGTTCGGCGCTGGTGTGGGTGGGCATGGGTGCGGTCAGGCGAGTACGGGTTTGGGGCGGAGGGCGGCGAGGAACTGGTCGACGGGCAGGGTGTTGAGCAGGTCGGCGGGGGTGAGCCAGGCGCGGCGGAGCTGGGTGATGCCCCAGCGGAGGTAGTCGAAGTCGTCGGCGGCGTGGGCGTCGGTGTTGACGACCAGTTTGCAGCCGAGCTGCCTGGCGAGGCGGAGGTGGGAGTCGGAGAGGTCGGCGCGGGCGGGGGCGGCGTTGTGCTCGACGGCGACGCCGAGTTCGGCGGCGCGGCGGAGGACGGCGTCGATGTCGATGGGGTAGGGATCACGGCGGAGGAGTTTGCGGCCCGTGGGATGGCCGAGGATCTTGAGGTAAGGGTTCTCGAGTGCGCGGAGGACGCGGGCGGTTTGCTCGGCCTGCGGCATGTCAAAGCGGGAGTGAACGCTCGCGACGACGATGTCGAGTTCGGCGAGCGTGGAGTCGTCGAGGTCGAGTGAGCCATCGGCCAGGATGTCGACCTCGATGCCGGCGAGGAGGCGGAAGCGGCCGCCGTGCACCTGCTGGAGCTCGGCGTTGACCTCGCGGACGCGGGCGGCGTGGGCGAGGGTGCGCTTGTCGTCCATGCCGTTGGTCATCGCGAGATTCTTGGAATGGTCGGTGACGGCGAGATAGGAGAGGCCGCGGGCGATGGCGGCTTCGGCCATCTCGCGGATGGAGAGGGTGCCGTCGGTTTCGTGGGTGTGGGAGTGGAGGTCGCCGCGGATGTCGGCGCGGGTGATGAGGGTAGGTAGGCCGGGGCCGGCGTCGTCCTTGACGGGAAGGTTGTGTTTGCGGGCGAAGGTGACGGCAGCGGCTTCGAGCTCGCCGCAGTTCTCGCGGAGCTCGGGTGGAATCCAGGCGAGGTCGAGGGCGTTGTAGATCTGCTCTTCAGTCTCGGAGGCGACGACCGTGCCGTCGTCGAGGCGGGCGAGGGAGTACTCGGAGAGGGTGAGGCCGCGGCGGATGGCGCGCTGGCGGAGTGTGACGTTGTGGTGCTTGGAGCCAGAGAAGTACTGCAGGGCGGCGCCGTAGGAGGCGTGGGGGAGGAGGCGGACGTCGACCTGGAGATTGTTGCGAAGGGTGAAGGAGACCTTGTTCTGGCCCTTGGCGAGAAGCTTATCGATGAGGGGGAGGGTGGCGACGTGCTCGACGGCGGCGGCGACGAGCTCCGGCTCGCAGGCGGGGCCGGTGACGAGGAGGTCGAGATCGCCGACGGTCTCCTTGCCGCGGCGGAGAGAGCCGGCGGGGGTGATGGTGGTGAGGCCGGGGAACTCCCCGATGAGGGCGGAGATGCGGTCGGCGAAGCCGGAGGCCTGGTCGATGCGGAAGCGGCCGGAGTTGCGACGGTGATCTTCGATGCCCTTGAGGAGCTTGTCAGTGAACTTCTGGCCCATGCGGGGGAGCTTGAGGAGGTGGCCGGCTTTGGCCGCGGCCTCGAGCTGATCGATGTCGGCGACTTCGAGGGCGGAGAAGAGGAGGGCTACCGTCTTGGGCCCCATGCCGGGGAGGCGAAGAAGCTCGAGCATGGTGGGACGGTAGCGAGTAAGGAGCTCGTCGCGGAGCGGCATGGTGCCAGTCGCGACGAGGTCGCGGATGTTCTGGGCCATGCCTTTGCCGATGCCAGTGATGGCGAGGAGGGCCTTGGGGTCGGCGTCGGGACGGGTGAGGGTTTCGAGCTGGGTGGTCTGGGCCTCGACGGCCTCGGCGGCGCGGCGGTAGGACCAGATGCGGAAGGGGTCGGCGCCATCGATCTCGAGGAGGGCGGCGGTTTCGTCGAGGAGGCGGGCAAGGGCGACGTTGTCCATGGCGGTTGGGAGTTGGATGCGGACGGGGTTTGCCGGGCGCGGGTATCCCCCTCCCCCCTTAGCGATTGTTGCGCAAAATCTTCATGGGAAAGAACTTAGGTCTGGACCAAGATGGCCGTGAAGCCTCCTTGGAGCGGGGTGGCCGGGATTGGTTCGAGACGGGCGGCGCTGGGCTGCTATGACTGAGGATAGCCACGGGAGGCGGGCGACTGCGCCAATACGAGGACCCTGGCGCAGGAGATCTACGCGGGAAGGTTGGCTGGAAGAGGGGTGGTTGGTCCCTTGGTGGGCCTAGCGTCGACCTGTGACGGCGATGAGGGGATCGCTCTGCAAGCCGTCCTGCAGAACCTGTGTGGTGATGTTGCGGAAGCCGGCTCGCTCGCAGTAGAGGTTCACCAGCGCAGCGTGTCCGCGGTCGTCCAGCGAGCGCCAGATCGACACGGCCTTGGTGGGGAAGCAACGGTTGGAGAAACTGATGATGAAGGGCGCATCGGGCCGCAGGACGCGGAGGACCTCAGCAAAGACCTCGACCGGATGCTGGAGGTACTGCACACCGACGCAGCAGAGGGCGGCATCGCAGCTGCCGGGCTCGAGTGGGAGAACGGGGTCGCGATTCAGGTTTTGCACGAAGCTGCGGGTGAGGCGGGGATTGGCCCGGAGCTCGTCGGCGTTCATGCCCTGACCGATCACCTCGGCGAAGGCGACGTCTGCCGGCAGATGGCTAACCCAGCTCGACATGAGATCGAGCACGACGCCGCCGGCTGGCAGGGTGGCGCGGTAGAGGGCGGTGAGCGCCTGCGTGGCGGCGTCGTCGATGTGCGTGACGAGACGGGCCGGCGCATAGAAGTTGGCGTCGTCGGTGCTGTCCTCCTTGAGGAAGGCGTCGGATGGGAGTTCAGGCAGATGGTTCGCTGTCCCTGCCATGGTCTTTGTGCTGGCGTCGTTGCTCTTCATGTGGTGGATCTCCCTGGCGCCGGCGTTGCTGGTGGTGGGATGCCGACTGCCTGGGGGACGCGGC
The DNA here is from genome assembly GCA_965199635.1 of Acidobacteriaceae bacterium. Classification (GTDB taxonomy): domain Bacteria; phylum Acidobacteriota; class Terriglobia; order Terriglobales; family Acidobacteriaceae; genus Edaphobacter. Next base: position 437,812 of record CBDASL010000001.1, read on the forward strand.
CAGGTGCCCTCGATGGGCGTGCGGGTTGTTACTGAACGCTCAGGTAATTGGTGAAGAGATCGATGACACTTTGCGGCGAGGTGTCACTAAAGAACAGCTTGAGATTGCGGTCAGCCTCCTCGGCGGCAGAGGTGCTGCGAGGGAAGAGGTCGTGCTCGTAGGCGCCCAGGGCGCGTTCGAGGTTGCCGGGGTTGGCTGCCAGGTGATTTCCCAGCTCCGCGCCGTCATACATCGCCAGATTGGCTCCTTCGCCGGCGAAGGGCGACATCAGGTGCGCCGCATCGCCCAGAAGCGTTACACCGGCGACGCGACCCCATCGTTGCTCAACGGGGAGCGCATAGACAGGGCGAAGCGTGGGTGTGGTCTCCGTTTCGGTGAGAAGCGCCGTGAGCTGGGGAGCCCAGCCCTCAAACTCCGCGGCGATGCGGGCCAGGGTGGATTGCGGCTCAGAGAAGTCAACGCTGTTGAGCCACTCCTGCGGCTTGTTGAGCGCCACATAGGCGTGCAGCGTGGCCTTGCCTTCACGGTGGGCCATGATGCCCTTGCCCGGGGCCAGTGCCATCATGGTGCCGCTGCCAACGGCCTTTGCGCTTGCCGGGTGGCGCGTGTCGCAGTCGAAGAGGAAGGTTTCCACGAACGCCGTGCCGACGTAGGCCGGTTTTGCGTTGGACAGCAGGGGACGAACCCTGGACCAGGCGCCATCCGCACCGACAAGAAGGTCCGTCGTCACAGAGGCACCGTTTGCGAACGACACCACGTGCCTTCCGTCACCGAGGGAAGCGATGTTTGTTGTCTTGTGACCCCACTGGACCGTTCCCGATGGAAGAGACTCCAGAAGGATGCGGCGAAGCTCGCCACGAGGCACCTCCGGTCGCGTGCCGTTGCCCTTGTCGGGCTCATACAGAAGGACGTTGGCATTCTTGTCGAGCACGTACTGGGACTCAGCCTCGGCCTGAATTAGACCGAGAAACTCGTCATAGAGCCCTGCCGCTTTGAGCGCAAGCTGGCCGTTGTACACGTGGATGTCGAGAAGGCCACCCTGTGCACGCGCCTCCGGAGATGCTTCGGCCTCGTAGACGGTTGAGGCGATGCCGTGGACGTGGAGGACGCGGGCCAGGGTGAGACCGCCGAGACCGGCGCCGATGATTGCGACTGGAGTGTTCATGGGGATCCTTTCTCGGGTTGGGCGGGCTGCCTGTGACCATTTGGAACGGTATTCCAAGAGTATGGAATGACGTTCCAAATGTGTCAAGATGGGGGCATGGGGCAGACAGTGCGGGGCACAAAGGCGAGCCGCGGCCAGCGACGGGAAGACTCACTCACGCGCGAACAGATCGTTGAGGCGTCGGTTTCGCTCTTGGATCGAAACGGAGAGGACGGGTTTACCTTTCGCGCGTTATCTGAGGCGCTGGTTACCGGCCCGGGTGCCATCTACGGGCATATCGCGAACAAGAGCGATCTTCTGACCGCTGCATGCGATGCGATCGTGGCTCGAACGCTGGAGACGCCGACGCTCCCCGATGCGCCTGACGCAACACCGGAGGCGACGATCCGCGCGCTGGCGCTGGCGCTGTTTGACGCGATGGACGAGCATCCGTGGGTGGGTTCGGCGCTCACGCGTGCCCCGGGACAGTCGCCGATGGTGCGGATCGTGGAGCGCCTTGGCCAGCAGATCTGCGCGCTTGGCGTGCCCCGGAGCGAGCACTGGATTACCGCATCCGCACTGCTGAACTACATCCTGGGCGTCGGTGGCCGAAATGCTGCCAACGGACAGATCGCCCGGGCGCAGGGCCTGGACAGGGATGCCTTCCTGGACTCGGTCGCGGAGACCTGGTCCCACCTGGACGCAACGGCGTACCCGTTTGTGCGCAGCCTGGCCGGGGCGATACGCACCCATGACGACCGGGCGGACTTTTGCGCCGGGATCGATCTGATCCTGAAAGGGATCGGCTCCCCAGGCAGCGATGGACCGGGGAGCCGGATATGACGAGGAGCGCACGCGCACCGGCTCGCCGCGCGCCGATTCCCGTTAGAGCGGGGGGAGGCGCTTGGCGAGGATGGCCTGGTGGAGGAGCGAGAGGCCGGCGATGGTTTTGCCGTCGTGGAGCTTGCCGGCGGCCATGAGATCGAGCGTGTGGGAGAGGGTGGTGGGGACGAGCTCAATGCGCTCATCCTCGTCGGGTGTGGCCTGGCCGGGGGTGATGCCGCGGGCGAGAAAGATCTGCATCCACTCGCCGAGAAAGCCGGGCGAGGCGAAGCACTTGACCAGGGATGTCCACTTTTTGGCGCGGAAGCCGGTCTCTTCGATTAGCTCGCGCTTGGCGGCGGCGAGGGTGGCTTCGCCGGGCTCGATGCGGCCGGCGGGGAGTTCGAGGAGGAACTGGCCGGCGGCGTGGCGGTATTGCCGAATCAGGATGACTTCGGGGTCCTGCGGGTTTTTGGATTCGTCGATGGCGAGGACGACGACGGAGCCGTTGTGGCGGATGACGTCCTTGGTACGGACGTGGGTCTCGCCGGGAGCGTTGCCGGGCTCCTGGAGGGTGTCGGTATAGACGGAGAAGATGTGGCCTTTGTAGGCCAGCTTGGAGTCGAGGAGGATGGGCTTGCCGTTGTTGGGCTTTTTGCTCACCTTTTTCTTCGGGGTTTCAGCGTCGGAGGCGACGGGGCGCTCAGCCGAGGTGCTGGGTTCCGCGGCGGAGGTGTTTCGGCGGCGCGTTTCGGCGGGCAGGGCGGGGTTGGGCCTGGCTTTGGCCGAGGGCTTGGTGGTGGAGGGCTTGGTGGCGGAGTTGGGGCTGCGGAGGGAGGTTGGCTTGGGACGGGGGGCCATGCGGTTACGGTAGCATCTGCATCGGTTGCAGAGCCGCGGCATCCTACAGCTTGCACGACGAAATTTTCAGCGTTCCGGCTGCTGCCAGTGGGTGTGGCGGCGGCTGAGGAGCGCGATGGGGTTTGAATGAGCGCCGAGTGTTTTCCGATCACCGTGTTGCCGCATGTTTCGGCGCTGTACCAGGCCTATCTGGAGATGGGCTCCGGCGATGAGGGCGGCCTGAATGGGTGGTATGGGACGGGGCTGCGCGGTGGGTGGATGGCCGGTGCGTGGATGGGGCGGCCGGTGCCGGGCGGGCGTGAGCCGGAGCGGCTGGCTACGGCGCTCGCGGAGCAGGCAGAGCGATGGGGGGCGTCGGCGGCGCAGCTGGCGAATGTGGAGCGGTTAAGACAGGGGGCACGGGCGGTCGTCACGGGGCAGCAGGTGGGTTTGTTGGGCGGTCCACTGCTGGTGCTGGAGAAGGCAGCGACGGCAGTGGCACGGGCGCGGGAGGCGACGAAGCGGACCGGGGTGGAGCATGTGCCGGTGTTCTGGCTGGCGACGGAGGACCACGACCTGGCCGAGGTGGACCAGGTGGGTCTGCTGGACGGGGCGGTGAAGGCGGGCGGGTTTGAGGTGCTGCGGGCCGGCCTGCGGAGCGACGGCGGCGAGGTGGGCGCGGTGGTGCTGGGCGAGGCCATTGAGCCGGTGCTGGCGCGGGCCGAGGAGATGCTGGGGTGGGCGCCGGTGTGCGAGCTGCTGCGTGAGTGTTATCGGCCGGAGGCGACGCTGGGTGAGGCGTTTGCGCGGCTGCTGACGCGGGTGTTTGCGGATGAGGGTTTGGTGGTGATGGATGCGGCGGGGCGGGCCTTCCATGAGCTGGGGCGGAGTGCGCTGCGGTATGCGGTGGAGCATGCGGATGAGCTGGAGCGGGCGCTGGTGGAGCGAAGTGGGGCGCTGGAGGCGGCCGGTTTCCACGCGCAGGTGAAGGTGGCAGACGGCATGAGCCTGCTGTTTCTGCTGGGCGAGGACGGGGCTGGGTCCGGGAACGGCAGGGTGGCGCTGCGGCGGACGGCCGAGGGCGCGTGGAAGGCTGGGCGGCAGGTGCTGTCGACCGAGGAACTGCTCGGTGTGCTGGAGGCAACGCCGGAGCGGGTGAGCCCGAATGCGTTGCTGCGGCCGGTCTTTCAGGACACGATCTTGCCGACGGCGGCCTATGTGGGCGGGCCGGCGGAGGTGGCCTACTGGGCGCAGGCTGCCGTGGTGTTTGAGGCGGTGCTGGGCGGCGTGACGCCGGTGCTGCCGCGGCTGAGTGGGACGGTGCTGACGCCTGCGGTCGCAGAAGCTATGGCGAAGTATGAGGTGGAGCTGCCACAGGCGATGAGCTCGGCGGAAGAGCTGGCGCTGCGGCTGGGGGCGCGATCGATGCCGGTGGAGCTGAAGCGGAAGCTGAGCGCCGTGGGGAACGCGATGGACGCCGAAGTGGGCGCGCTGCTGGAGTATGTAACGGCGATGGACGAGAGCCTGGGGCGGGCGGCCGAGGTGTCGGGCTCCAAGATGCGGTACCAGATGAACCGGCTGCGGCGCATGATGGCGCGGCACGAGGCGGAGAAGGAAGGGAGCCTGCGCAAGCATGCGGAGGTGATGGTGCGGGAGATCTGGCCGGGCGGACACGTGCAGGAGCGGGCGCTGGGGTGGGTGTGGTTTGCAGCGCGGACGGAGGGTCTGGTGGCGCAGCTGGTGGAAGAGGCAGGCGGGATGTGCGGTGGGCACGCGGTGGTGCGGCTTTAGAATGGGTAGGGTGGAGGTGACGGGCGATGGGTCTGCGGGATGAGCCGTTTGAGGTGATGTGTCCGGACTGTGGGGGGATGATCAAGGTTGACCCGGTGACACGGGCGGTGATTGCGCACCAGTCTGCGCCGAAGAAAAAGATGTTTGAAGACTTTGGGGCGGCGGCGAAGGCACTGCGCGAGCAGGATGCACGGCGGGACTCCATCTTTGCGCAGAGCGTGGAGGCGCAGAAGAACAAGGACGACGTGCTGGCGAAGAAGTTTGCCGAAGCAGTGAAGAAGGCGAAGGAGAGCCCGCTGACGGACAGGCCATTGCGGGATTTCGACCTGGACTAGTTACAGACCGAGCGAAGTGGAGGCGGGTGCCCGGGTGGGGGTGCCCGCTTTTCTTTGCATCTGAGCAGGCAGGGAATTGGGGCGATGCTGGAGACGGTGGCTTGGATCTCGCTGGGGGCGGCGTTCGCGTGCGCGGTGGTGATTGCGGTGGACGAGGTGCGGCACCCGCAGCGCATGGCGGTGATGAACGTGGTGTGGCCGGTGACGGCGCTGTACCTGAGCGTGGTGGGGGTGTGGCTGTACTTCAAGAAGGCGCCGGCGATGCGGAAGGAGGCCGGGCCGATGCGGATGGACAAGGCGGAGATGGAGAAGCCACCGACGGCAGGGCAGGCGGCGCTGGCGGCGACGCACTGTGGGGCGGGGTGCACGATTGCAGATGTGGTGACGGAGTTCTCGCTGTGGGGGCTGGGGGCGACGCTGGCTGGGTCAGCGCTCCTGGCAAGCTTTGTGTGGGACTTTGCCGTGGCGTGGGCGCTGGGCGTGGTGTTCCAGTACTTCACGATCAAGCCGATGCGCGACTTAACGCCAGGGCAGGCGGTGGTGGCGGCGATCAAGGCGGATACCCTGTCGATCGTGGCGTTCCAGGTGGGGATGTACCTGTGGATGTGGTGGACGCATGCACGGCTGTTTACCGGGTCGCGGGCGCTGCACCCGAACATGGCGAGCTACTGGCTGATGATGCAGGTGGCGATGGTGCTGGGATTCCTGACGTCGTGGCCGATGAACTGGGTGCTGGTGCGGATGGGGTGGAAGGAGAAGATGGGCTAGGCGCGGGCATCGGATTCTGGCTCCGTGAAGCCGGGTGGCAGGCACGATCGCGAGAAGAAGGACCGCTGCTTCATCTCACAGCGGGGGCGGACCGAGTCGCGGAGGCAGGAGCTCGCGGGCAGCTTCTTGCGATGGCTAAAAACCGAACCGGAACGGTTACTGAATCGATCTGCAAGCCGGTGATTGTTGATGGTGTGGGCTAGGTGGCCGCTTGCGCTTTCGCTCGCAGGGATGTCGCTGCTAGCTTCCGATCATGACTGACTTCGGGAAGGCACGTGTGATTCAGGTGGCCCTGCGCGAGGAGGGCGTCCTGGTGCTGTTTGCGGATGGAAGTTACTCGGTGTATCCGAGTGCCTTGCTGTATGGCTCAAGGAGCCTGGCGATGCTGATGAGTGGATTGGAGGGACGGGATCTGTCTTCCCTGATGCCGCAAACGGAGATGTAAGGTGGCGTGACCGGGGCGGGGCTGCAACCGGCAGGGCGGCCCGGTAGACTTAGAGACATGCCGCCGATTTTGAATGCACAGGGTTTGGGACAGAAGTTTGGAGCGACGCCGCTGTTTTGGGATGTGGCGTTTACGGTGAGTGAAGGCGAGCGGATTGGGCTGATCGGGCCGAATGGTGCGGGCAAGTCGACGCTGCTGGGATGCCTGGCAGGAATCGACGAGGCAGATGCGGGTGAGGTGGCGTTTCGCAAGCGCGCGCGTGTGGGCTATGTGCGGCAGGATTCGGACTTCCCCAAGGAGGCGACCGTGCGCAGCGTGCTGATGGGGGCGCTGGAGCGAGCGGGTGTGGCGGAAGGGGAGCGCGAAGGGCGGCTGCGGGAGACGGCGGGCCGGCTGGGGTTTGAGGGTGCGGGCGCGAGCGCGGCGGTGGCGGGCTCCGAGGCTGGAAGCGGGCTTGAGGCAAAGGCGGCGGCGCTGAGCGGCGGGTGGAAGAAGCGGCTGGCGATTGCGGAGGCGACGGTGACGGCGCCGGATGTGCTGCTGCTGGACGAGCCGACGAATCATCTTGATCTTGAAGGCATTGAGTGGCTGGAAGGGATGCTGCGCACAGCCCCGTTTGCGGCGGTGATGGTGAGCCACGACCGGTATTTCCTGGAGAACACGGCGACGGAGATTGTGGAGCTGAACCGGGTGTATGCAGAGGGGATGCTGCGGGTGAAGGGCAGCTACTCCAAGTTTCTGGAAGGGCGGGAGCTGTACCTGGAGGCGCAGTCGCGTTCAGCGGAGGGCTTGCGCAATCGGGTGCGGACGGAGGTGGAGTGGCTGCGGCGCGGACCCAAGGCGCGGGCGACCAAAGCCAAGGCGCGGATCGACAACGCGCATGAGCTGATCGGGCAGTTAAAGGATGTGGACGCGCGCATGCGGACGGCGAGCGCGGGCATCGAGTTTGCGGCGACGGACCGGCAGACCAAGCGGCTGGTGGAGATGGAGAATGTGGGCGTCTCGCTGGGGGGGCGAGAGATTGTGCGCGGGCTGAACTTCACGGTAGCGAACGGGACGCGGGTGGGGCTGGTGGGGCCGAACGGCGCGGGCAAGACGACGCTGCTGCGGTTGATGACGGGCGAGCTGCCGCCGACGGAGGGCGTCGTGAAGCGCGCCGGGCAGTTGCGGATGGTTTACTTCAGCCAGATGCGCGAGATGCCGGCGGGGGTGACGCTGCGGCGGGCGCTGGCGCCGGACTCAGACTCCGTGGTGTATGCGGGCAACGTGGTGCATGTGGCGAGCTATGCGGCGAAGTTTCTCTTCACGGGCGACCAGCTGAACCAGCCAGTGGAGCGGCTGAGCGGCGGCGAGCGGGCCCGTGTGTTGATTGCGCGGCTGATGCTGGAGCCGGCGGACGTGCTGCTGATGGATGAGCCGACAAACGATCTCGACATTCCGACGCTGGAGATCCTGGAGGAGAGCCTGCGCGAGTTTGCCGGGGCGCTGGTACTGGTAACGCACGATCGCTACCTGCTAGATCGTGTGGCGACCGTGGTGCTGGGGCTGGATGGCAAGGGCAACGCGGAGGTGTTTGCGAGCTACGCGCAGTGGGAGGAGTGGCGCGGCGTGCGGCCGGGGACCGAGGAGCCGGTGCGGCCGGCTGAGAAGACGGCGAGCGTGGGCGCGGGCGCTGCGAAGAAGAAGCTGTCGTACATGGAGGCGCGGGAGTTTGCAGGGATTGAGGCTGCGGTAGAGGCGGCGGAAGATCGGCTGAACGCGGCGCGCGACCGGGTGGAGGACCCTGCGGTGGCGGTGGACGCGAAGGCGCTGACCGAGGCGCTGGCGGAGATGGTGACGGCGCAGGAGGAGAGCGATCGGCTGTATGCGCGGTGGGCGGAGCTGACGGAGAAGGCCGGGTAAACGGCCTGGGGTATGCTTCCCAGCGGAGGTGGTGCGATGGCCAGGGTGCTGGGTGTGGGCGGGGTGTTTCTTCGGGCGGCGGATCCGGACGCGCTGCGAGCGTGGTATGTGCGGGTGCTGGGGTTTGAGCTGGAGGCGTGGGGCGGGGCGAAGTTTCCGCCGCTGCCACGCGGAGCCACGGTGTGGGCGCCGTTTGCGGCGGGGACGGAGTACTTCGCGCCATCATCGCTCGACGTGATGCTGAACTTCGTGGTGGATGACCTGGACGGCGTGGTGGCGCGGGTGGAGGCAGAGGGGGTTACCACGGAGCGCGGGCCGGAGGATGAGAATGGGCGGTTCGCCTATGTGATGGATCCTGAGGGGCGGAAGCTGGAGCTGTGGGAGCCCGCGCCGGCCGCGGGCTAGCGCTTGTGTTCAGGGTTGGGTGTGTGAGGCTTGTTGCCGAGCTCGCGCCAGCTTGTCTCCGGCATGTCGACTTTGTAGTGGCGGGCGGCGGCCTGGATGTTGGCGAAGGCCTGGTCGCGATCGGCGTCTGAGACATCCTTGACCTGGTCAAAGCGGGCGATGGCGTTACGAACGTGAGAGGCGTCTGTCATGGGCTCTTTGCGCTCTGTGGGAAAGGCGTAGACGGAGGCGGGCAGTTCGCTGCGCTCAGCGGAGGAGAGTTTGCCGTGTTCTTCGTGGGGCTTCCAGGTGGGCTTCATGAGGGGATAGGACGCGAGGGTGCGGTGCGAGCGCGGTATGCTGCTCGCACCATGAAAACTTTTTTGCTGGGTGTGGCGGCGCTGTGTGGCGCGGGGGCAGGTATGGCGAGGGCGCAAGTGGCAGAGCCGGGGCAGGTGGTGGTGCTGCGCGCGGCGCACATGCTGGATGTGCGGGCGGGCCGGGTGGTGGGGTCGGCCGAGGTGCTGGTGCGCGGGGACGCGATTGCGGAGGTGGGAGAGCATGTGTCGCGGCCGGCGGGTGTGCAGGTGATTGAGCTGGGTGACCGGACGTTGATGCCGGGGCTGATCGACGCGCATGTGCACCTGTTTCTCCATCCGGGTGCGGAGGATCTGCAGACGGTGCAGGAGGGTGTGCCGGAGCGGGTGCTGGAGGCGACCGAGGCGGCGCGAGCCGACCTGCAGGCGGGCTACACGGCGGAGCGCGACATGGGCACGGAGGGTGCCGGCTCGGCAGACACGGCTGTGCGGAACGCGATTGATGCAGGGATGTTTCCGGGGCCACGGATGCGGGTGTGTGGCAATGCGATCAGCACGCTGGGCGGGCATGAGGACGCGATTGGTTACAATCCCGCGCAGCACGTGCTGGGCAATGCGGACTACGCCAATACAGCGGACGAGCTGGTGGCCGTGATGCGGCAGCAGCGGAAGGATGGCGCGGACTTCACCAAGGTCTACGAGACGGGCAAGGGAGAACGCACGGCGGATGGCGGCCTCGCGGTGCCCTACCAGTACACGGCGGAGCAGCTGCGCGCGGCGACCGGGGAGGCAGCGCGCTTTAGCCTGGGCAAGCCAGGGCATGGGGTGGCGGTGCATGCGGAAGGCGAGCCGGGGACGGGCTATGCGGTGGAGGCGGGCGTGGCGAGCGTGGACCATGCGGACCTGCTGAGCGACGCGACGATGGCGGCGATGAAGCGCAAGGGCATTCCGGCGGTGCCGACGTTTGCGATCCAGGAGTACTTCGCGAAGACAGCGGCGACCGAGGCCGGGCGCAAGGCGGAGGAAGACGTGATCGCGCTGCATGCGCGGGAGTTTAAGCGGCAGCTGGCGGCGGGTGTGCCGTTTGCGGTGGGCAGCGATGTGGGGCCGTTTCCGCATGGAACGCAGGCGCGAGAGATGGAGCTGATGGTGGAGTACGGGATGCCGGCGGCGGCGGTGCTGCAGGCGGACCTGCTGGAGGGCGCGCGACTGCTGGGATGGGAGGGGAAGCTGGGCGAGCTGAAGCCCGGGATGTGGGCGGATGTGGTGGCGGTGGAGGGGGACCCGGTGGCGGACATCAGCGCGACGACGCGGGTGCGTTTTGTGATGAAGGGCGGGGTGGTGTTTCGGCGTCCCTAGCGGAGGAGGTGGATGGGGCTGCCCACCTGCAGGATGCCGGGTGTGACGGGGCGAGCGTAGAGGCCGAAGCGGCCGTGGCGGGAGCGGGCGAGGTGCGGCAGGAGGGTAGGGTCGAGCTCGGCGGTCTCAGGGGCGAGCGAGACCATGCGACAGCGCGGGATGGGCTCGAGGATATGTAACTGAGCTTGTTCGCCGAGCTGGAGGGTGTGGCCGAGAAGGTCAGCATCGGTGATGCCGGGGGCGAGATCGAGGATGAGGTTGGACCGGAGGCGGCGACCGTCGATGGGACGATGCAGCTCGGCGCTGAGGGCGGCCAGGGACTGGAGAGTGTGGAGCGCGACGGGGCGGACGTCGGTGAACGGGGTGTCGCTCTCGAGGAGCGAGAGATGGGCACCGGGAAGGGCGAGAGCTTGGAGCAGGGTGGGGTCTCTGAGTGGGAGTGGCGGGGTGCCGGTGCCGGAGTCGATCTCGACCTCGCCGGACGGGAGCAGGTGGGCGGAGGCGCGGAGCATGCGGGTGCGCTCGGCGGAGTGGAGGCGCGGCTTGCCGATGGGGGCGGCGGAGCTTTCGAAGGCGAACCGACGGTCGCCAGCGAGGCCTAATCGGGTGAGCTGGACGGCGGCGAGCGACTCACCGCCCATGCTCTTGACCGGGTAACGCCAGAGCCCGGCGATGTAACCGATGTGTCGCTGCGGGTTTGTGACCTGGGCGGTTACTTTTTCATGCCCTCAAACGGTTCGTCGGCGGATGGGCCGTAGAGGCCGGGGACAGGGATGCCCAGCAGGCGCAGGTAGCCGGTGAGCTGGGCGCGGTGGTGGATGAGGTGGTTGAAGAACATGGTGCGGTAGAGCACGGCGCGCTGGCCGGAGGTGATGGTCTGTCCGCCATACTTCAGGGTCCAGGTAGCCAGGAGCTCGTCGTCGGAGAGTCCGGCGAGGGTGGTGCGGATCTCGGCGGCGGCACCGGCGGCGTGCTCGATTGCAGCTTCGGCGGTGGTGAAGTGGAGCGAGGGTACCTTGGCTGCGGCCATGTCCAGCTCGGGTGTGGACAGGATGGAGTTGCCAAAGGTCGGCAGGCTGGCGACGTGCATGGCGAGGCGGCCCAGCGCCATGGACTTTTCGTGGGGTTTCCAGTCGCCCTTGTCGGCGGGTAGGCGCTCAAGCACGCGGCGGGTGCTGACGGCTTCGATGTCGAAGTCAAGGAGGAGCGATTCGGCGAGGGTCATGTACCTGATCCGGAGCTGCGAGGTGGACGTGCGAAGACCATGCTACGGCATGGGCCCGCGACAGAGGGCAGCCTGTGCAGCACGGTCTTCGCGAGCAAGGCGCGCGTTGCGGAAGAGGCTAGTGGGCCTTGCACTCGGTGTGCGGGCAGTGGCAGTTCAGGCTGGTCACCTTGCGGGCGTTCTCACAGGATGCGGAGCAGAACTTGTTGCCATCCGCGCAGACGCAGGTACAGGGGCCGTTGCCGCATTTGGTTGGGGTCTTTGACATGGTGTCCTCCGTGGAACGGACGACATACTAGGCCCGTTCGCGGAGGGATCGCAAGCTATGTTTTCGCGCCGGCGCAAACCTGGATCTGTCACTCGTTGCCGGTCTGCGGCGGGAGCGGGCCAACGGAGAAGTGGTCGAAGGTGACCTGGAAGCTCTGCTTGCCTGGGGCGGCGGCGACCATGCCAATCTGCACCGGGACATTCGGGGGGAAGTAGGCGAGGCGGACCATGGACCAGGTCTGGCCATCGAGCGAGGACTCGATCTTGACGGCGTCATTGTGGCGCTGCAGGCGAAGCCAGATGAAGGCAGGGCTGTCGGTGCGGGGGATGACGGACCAGTCGGAGACATCGCGGGTGACGACGGCGCTGATGTTCTGCTTGCCGTTGACGTACTCGATGCCGGACTTGATCCAGTTCTTGTTGTCGATGCGGATCATGAGGCCGGCCTGGTGGTAGAGCTCACGATACTGGCCGCGGATGCGGACGGTGGCCTGGAAGTCGCCGGTGCGTTGCTCGAAGCGGAAGGGGCCGCTGTCGCGGATGAAGCCGTAGTGCGTGGTGCGCCAGAAGTCGGTGCCGGCGGGGACGGTTTCGGTGAGGGTGCCGGGGCCTTCGGAGAAGGTGGTGGGCGGGTTGAGCCAGCTGCGTGGTGCAGCTTGCTGGCCGAAGAGAGGCGAGGCGGCAAGGAACGCAAGGAGCAGCGGTGTACGCATAAATAGACACTCCTTGCCGCCGTAGGGGCGGTGAGGTGGAGGGCTAGAGGCCGGTGGTGTTGTAGCCGCAGTCGACGAAGGTGACCTCTCCGGTGATGCCGGAGGCGAGGGGGCTGGCGAGGAAGAGGGCGGTGTTGCCGACCTCGGTGGGCTCGACGTTGCGGTGGAGCGGGGCGCGCTGCTCGACGGCGTTGAGGATCTGGGTGAAGTCCGAGATGCCGCGGGCGGCGAGGGTCTTGATGGGGCCGGCGGAGATGGCGTTGACGCGGATGTTTTGTGCGCCGAGGTCGGAGGCAAGGTAGCGTACGGCGGCCTCAAGCGCGGCCTTGGCGACGCCCATGATGTTGTAGTTGGGGAAGACCTTGTCAGCGCCGTAGTAGGTGAGGGTGAGGATGGAGCCGCCCTCGGTCATGAGAGGAGCGGCAGCGCGGGCGACGGCGATCAGCGAGTAAACGCTGACGTCGTGCGCGATGCGGAAGTCCTCGCGCGTGGTATTGAGGACGGTGTTCTTGATGTTGGGCGCGAAGCCGATGGAGTGGACCACGGTGTGGACGACGGGGAAGCGGTCCTTGACCTGGGCGAAGAGTGCGTCGATCTGCTCGTCGGAGGAGACGTCGCACTGGAGGGCGAGGCCCTTTTCGGTCTGGCCGAGGTCGGCGAGGAGCTGCTCGGCCTCGTGGCGGAGGCGTTCGGACTGGAACGAGAGAACAAGGGTGCAGCCGGCTTCGGCGAGCTTCTGGGCGATGCTGTAGGCGATGGAGCGCTTGTTGGCGAGGCCGAGGATGACGGCGACTTTTGCTTGCATGTCGATCATTGCTGAGGGGGAACTCCTGTGTGTGGATCGCGGACTCTGGGTAGAGGGTAAGGATAGCGAGAGAGGCGGGTGCTTGTCGCCAGGCGAGGCGGAAAGGCTAGCTGGCCTGGGTGTCGAGTATCAGGTCGAACTCGTCCCAGACATCGTCGGGGAGGGAGACGTCGGCGGCGCGGGTGTTCTCTTCGAGGTGCTCGACGGAGCCGGTGCCGGGGATGGGGAGGATGACGGAGGAGCGGTGGAGCAGCCAGGCGAGCGCTAGCTGCTGGAGGGAGAGGTTGTGCTCGCGGGCGAACTCGCCGACGGCGTGGCCGGGGGCGGTGAGAGCGGCGTTGGACTTGCCGGCGCTGAGCGGGTACCAGGGGAGGAAGGCGATGTTGCGCTCGGCGCAGAAGCGGAGGGTGCTCTCGTTCTTGCGCTCGTCGAGCGAGTACTTGTTCTGCACGCTGACGATGGGGGTGACCTTTGCGGCGCGCTCGATCTGGTCGGGTGTGACTTCAGAGAGGCCGATGTGGCGGATCTTGCCCTGGTCCTGGAGGCCCTTGAGGGCGCCGAGTGTGTCTTCGACGGGAACCGTGGGGTCGATGCGGTGGAGCTGGTAGAGGTCGATGCGCTCGAGCTTCAGGCGGCGCAGGCTCATCTCGACGGACTGGATGAGGTATTCGGGCAGACCGAGCGGTTTCGATTTTGCGGGGCCGGTGCGGGCGAGGCCGCCCTTGGTGGCGATGACGAGGTTGGCGGGGTAGGGGTGGAGGGCTTCGGCGATGAGCTCTTCGGCGAGGTGCGGGCCGTAGGCGTCGGCGGTGTCGAAGAGGGTGACGCCGAGCTCGACGGCGCGGCGGAGGACGCGGTGGGCTTCGGCCCGGCCGCGAGGCGGCTCGCCCCAGGCACCTTCCCCGACGAGGCGCATGGTGCCGAAGCCGAGGCGGTGGACGGGGAGATCGCCACCAAGGAGAAAGGTCTGGTCGGTCATGAGCGGATTGGATGCGGGTGGGCGAGGGGTGGGGTACCCTGCCCCTGCCCCCCGTATGTTTGTGCGCAAAATCTTCGATCCAGAGGAGTTAGGTCTGGACCTCCAGGCCAGAGTTGCATGACCTGGGCAGCCTGGGGTTGCGGGGGTTTGCTTCGGGCTCCAGGGAAGAGTGTGGCATAGGGGAGGCGGGCCTTGCGCCACGGAGGGGGGAGCTAGTTGTGGAGCAGCCAGTCGTACTGCTCGTCGGTGAGGGGGACGACGGAGAGGCGGAACTGGCGGAAGAGGATGGAGCCTGCAAAGACGCCGGCTTCCCGGATCTCGGCGAGGGGCTTTTCGCGCTTGAGGCGCTTGCCGGGCTTGATGCGGACGGCCGGGTTTTTCGGGTCGGAGGCGTCGACCGAGACGACGGTGGCGGTGCCGATGGCGGCCTTGCCGACGTTGGAGTGGTAGAGGATGAGCTTTTCGCCCTTGTGCATCTCGCGGAGGCTTTTGAGGGCCTGCGGGTTGCGGATGCCGTCCCAGACGGTTTCACCGTCGCGGACGAGATCGTCGAAGGAGTACTTGTCGGGCTCGGTCTTGAGGAGAAAGGGCATGGGGGAGAGTTTAGATGGTGGGGGTGGCGGGCGCAGCTCCCCGAGGGGCGCTACGCCAGGGTGTTCCGATCAGGTGCCGCGGTGGCGGAAGACCTCCAAAGGATGAGCACGGCGAGGATGGCGAGACCGCTGAGCAGGGTGGAGAGTGGCAGGCCGACGGGCACGGCCTTGTTTTCGGCGAGCCAGTCGCCGATGGCTGTGCCGGCAGTGCGCGCCACGGTGACGGTCGCCCAGTAGAGCGCGAGGATGGTTGCAGCGCGGCCGCGACCGGCGAAGAGGACGACGAGCAGAATGGCGGAGAGGGCGATCGCCGAGACGCCATCGCCAAACCTGTGTTCGCAGATGTCGCCGACCACGGTGCCGAAGACGCCGGCAGACAGCATGGCGAGCCAGTATGCGGCGGTGGTGTTGGGGACGGCGTGCTGCGAGGGGCTGGGGAGCGAGGAGCTGGGGATTGAGGAGCTGGGGATCGAGGAGCTGGGGAGCGAGGGGCTGGGGAGCGAGGAGTTGCGACGCGTGCTCCAGCCGAAGATGGCGATCAGCGCGAGAAGGGAGGCGGTGAGGATGAGCTCGGGCACACGCACACGGTAGGCGAGGAAGTCGGCGATATTGGTCGCTGCGGTGCGGATAAGGACGATGACGAGCCAGTAGTATGCCTCGTGGCGGCGCTGGTCGCGGTGTTCCGCCAGAAAGACGAGGGCAGTGAGCACCGCAAGCACCGCCAGACCTTTGGGGATGCCCAGACCGCTGCTATGGGCATAGAGGTCGCCCATGTTGGTTCCAAAGACGCTGGCGAGGGTGATGGCCGTCCAATAGCGAGCATTGACCTGAGGTGTGTGGAGGCGTTTCACGGGTGACTCTCTCCTGTTCCACTATGAAGCTGAGCGACACTCAATCCGGGAGCACATCCCAGCTCTGAAGAGCGCGGGTCACTGCAGGCGCAGGTGCAGGTTTTGCGTTGCGCCCCCGGCGAGGAGCGTAGCAGAAGAGGGAGCGGAACGTGAACGAGCGATGCTGGCGGCAGGGAGGAGGGTGGGTACGGATCTCCCTGTGGATGCTGCTGCTTGGTGGGGTCTATCTGCTGCCGGCGGCGCCAGCCTGGGGGCAGGGCGGGCCGCCTTTCCGAACCGACGACCCGGACACGCCGGGGAACCGCCACTGGGAGATCAACTTCGGGTTTATTGGCGATCGCAATCCCGGTGCTGGCGGGTACCAGACGCCGGATGTCGACATGAACTACGGTCTGGGCGACCGCATTCAGCTGAAGTATGAGCTGCCCCTTGCCATCGCGGAGACGCGGGCGCAGATCGCGACGAGCGGAACGCCGGCCACCGGAAGTGTGGTGATTGCGGGGCTGGGTGAGAGCCTGCTCGGGGTGAAGTGGCGCTTCTTTGAGCACCATGCGGGGGACCGCTCGGTGCGCGAAGGATTTGGCACGGGGCTGCCTGCCCTGTTTGGGCATGGAGCACAGCCGGCCGCGCCGGCCGGTGTTTCGGGGGATGCTCCTGGCGCAGCGGACAAGGCTTGGGCGACGGGGGAGCGCCCCGCCACATTTCAGCTGGGAACCTACCCGCAGCTCTACCTGAACAACCCGACGAGGTCTGTGAGGCGGGGGCTGGTGGCGGCAGGACCGAACTTCTACCTGCCGATCGAGGTGAGTGGACGGATCGGGCCGATCCGGTACAACGCGGATGGAGGGTATAACTTCGGCAACCGAAACCTGGCGCAGAGCTGGAATCGTGGACTGCTTGTGGGGCATGAGTTCAGCGACAGCACGGAGGCCTATGTTGAGGTCTACGACCTGCAGGATGCAAACCGCAAGCCATTGGGCCGGGGGAACGGGAACTACGCGGCAAGCGGGGTGAAGCAGCGCGAGACGACGCTGGGTGTGGGCGGCCGGCAGGCCCTGAACCAGGCGAAGACGCTGAACCTGCTGCTGATGGGCGGCCGCAGCTTTCAACGGTCTGCAGCGGCAACGGGCCAGCCCAGCTGGATTGCCTATGTGGGGTTGCAGGTGCTGCTTGGGCCGCAGCATACGCCGACACCCTGAGCCTGGTCTTGCGCCGGTGCAGCTGAACGGCGTGATGGGGGTTAGAAGAGGGTGCGGATCTTGGGGGCGATGGCGGCGTCGAGGAGGTCCAGATTGCTGGGCGTGGGGACGTTCACGTCGGGGAAGAGGTGCCAGTCTTCGACGAGGGTGAGCGACTCGCCGGGCGCGACGACGCGACTGGGGCCGAGCAGTTCGAGTTCCTGAAAGCGGCCTTCGGTGTAGACCTCGGTGTTGACGCCGTAGTCGGGGTAGTCGGCTGTTTCGTCGTGGGTGAAGGTTTTGACGAAGAGCAGGTTGTTGGTGAGGTGGGCGCACCAGTTCTGCTTGTTGCGGAGGCCGAGCTTCTGCGAGCTGGGGCGGTCGGGGTCGCCATGGAGCAGAAGGTATTTTTGTCCGAGGGTGAGGCGGGGATCCTGCAGGTCGGTGAAGGCGCAGAGGGCGATGGGCTGGGTGACGGGAAGGTAGTCGTCGTGGGACTGGAAGGGGACGCGCGGCACGATGGAGGTGCCCGGCTCCACGATGGAGATGGCCCAGGTGGCGATCTGCACGGGCCACAGGCAGTGGCTGGTGATGGTCTGCTCCAGGTGGACGGCGGTGCCTTCGGGCGCGAGGGTGAGGCGGATCTGCTTGCGGATGCCGGCCTTATCAACGGGCTGGCGGAGGGTGACGGTGAGGTCCCCGTCGGCGGTGTGCTCGATGGGGTCGTTGTCGGGAGCGTAGGTGGCGGGGAGAGCCTCGGCCCCAACCCAGAGGCGATGGCCGCCGTAGGGCTTCCAGGTGCCCAGCTCGGTTTCCTTGGCGGCGTCCGGGAAGTGGCCGAAGACGTTGCTGCCGCCGGTGGGGCCGTAGAAGAGGATGCGCGGGCCGATGGCGGTGGTGAGGATGACGTCGACGCTGCCGTTGGACAGCTTGAGGCAGCCGGGCAGACCCATGTAGGAGAGGACTTCAAGACTCATGCGGGGTATCTTCCCTGGAGCTGGCTGGTGTGGGTGCGTTGCTGACCAAGTTTTACATGGGCGGCCTAGGGCAGGACGGCATCAGGCGCCGAGATCGACGAGGTGGACGGGGGGAAGAGGACGGCCGAGAAAGCCGGAGCCGAGGCGCTGGAACTTGTCGACGGAGTCGGTGGCGAAGATCTGGAGGGTGGCGGGCGCGGTGGAGGTGTGGGGGCCGAGGAGGGTGCGGGCGGCGGCAGCGGTGGCGCCGGCGGAGTCGACCAGGTGGATGGGGCGGCCGAGGAGATCAGCGGCGGTGCGGTGCAGGAGGGGCGCGATGAGGGGGTAGTGGGTGCAGCCGAGCAGGAGGGTTTGGGCTTCGGGGGCCTCGGCGAGGGCTTCGGCGAGGTAGATCCGGGCGACCTCGGCGGTGACGGGGTGGTCGATCCAGCCTTCTTCGACGAGGGGAACGAGGAGGGGGCAGGCCTTTTCGTAGGCGTGGAGGCCGACGGCGTGGAGCGAGGCGGTGTAGGCGGCGGAAGCGACGGTGGCGGGGGTGGCGAGGACGAGGACATCTCCGGTGGGGGTGAGGGCGTGGGCGGCTTCGGTGCCGGGGGCGATGACGCCGAGGACGGGGGTGGGGGCGACGGCGGCGATGATCTCGGGCAGGGCGAGGGCGGTGGCGGTGTTGCAGGCGATGACAAGGAGGTCCGCGCCGTGGTCGAGCAGGAAGCGGGCGGAGGAGACGGCGAAGCGGGCGACGGTGCTTTGGGACTTGGATCCGTAGGGAAGGCGGGCGGAGTCGCCGAGGAAGATGTAGCGGTCGTGGGGGAGGTGATCGAGCAGGGCGCGCAGGACGGTGAGGCCGCCGAAGCCGGAGTCGAAGACGCCGATGGTGGGGGTAGATGGGGTCATGGTTTGTAGGTGGGATCGACGGCGGGGTAGGTGCGGAGGAGGTCGGCGTGGCCGGCGAGGGTGTCGCGGTCGTGGCCGTCGACGAGAAAGCGGACGGCGGTTACGTCGGGGAGATCGGCGTGGAGGGTGCCGATGATGGAGTCGAGGGTGAGGGCTTCGATCTCGACGCCGGAGGGGTGGCTGTCGACGAAGGAGCCGTGGAGGTTGACGACGGCGAGCTCGCCGGTGAGGCCATAGAGGGGCTGGACGGGGGCAGGGGCGTGGCGGGCTTTAGAGGTGACGGGCGGGGGTGGCGGGGCGAGCGGGAGGGGCACGAGGAAGACGTCGTCGACGGCCTGGCCGGAGGGGAGCGGGTGGGGCGAGCCGGGGAGGGCGTAGGAGGCGAGGAGCTGCTCGAGCAGGATGCGGGCGCGGCCGGAGGGCTCGGAGGGGAGGGCGAGCGAGCGGGTTTCGGCTACGAGGGAGCCGTCGGCGTCGTGGGCGATGAAGAGCGGGACGGACTCCTGGCCGGAGGAGGTGGGGGCGGCGATGGGGGTCTCGTCTTCGGGGGCGGCGAGGCGTTTTTCTGCCTGGCGGCAGCCGTAGAGGAGGAAGGCAAGCGCGGTGAGGATGCCCACCGCGAGAGCCCAGAAGAAGACGCGCTGGTGGCGGGGGATGGCGGCGAGGGAGCTCATTGGGTGGGGCCTGCCGGGGTTGCGTTGGTCGAGGTAGGGGCGGGGTCAGAGAGGTTGTGCCAGAGAAGGAGTGTGGTGGCGATGGCCTGCGCGGCGCGGGCCTGGTAGGAGGCGTCGCGGGGACCGGTCGTGCGGGACAGCGGGGCGAACTCCAGCAGGACGGCGGGGCAGGTGAGCGAGATGAGGGGCCGGATGACGGCGCGGCCGCGGGTGGCGGAGAGGCCGGCGTGGGTGAGGGCGTCGGTGAGGGAGGTGGCGAGGCGCTCGCTTTGGGGCAGGCTGTCGAGCTGGGCGGAGTCCCAGGGGAGCGGCGCGGCGGGGCTGTCGGGGAGGTCGGAGCTGGGGGTGGGCTGGAGGTTGGCGGTGATGACGTGGATGCCGGTGCCGGAGCCGGTGGCGTGGAGGATGATGCAGGCGAAGGGGTGGGCGTGGTTGGCCAGGCCGGCGCGCTGATCCGGTGTGGGAAGGGCGGGGTTGGGCTGGTTGGGGGTGGGTGGGGCGGTGTCGGCGTCGCGGGTGAGCAGGGTGGCGAGGCCGAGGGAGGTGATCTGGGCGCGGAGGCGAGTGGCGAGATCGAGGGTGATGTCTTTTTCGACGGAGCCGTCGGGAAGGCGGGCGCCGGGGTCGTCGCCGCCGTGGGCGGGATCGAGAAAGACGGTGAGGCGGCCGGGGGGTGCGGGAGCGGGGCGGGGGGCGCGGGGAGTGATGGGTTGCCCCTGGGTTTGGGGCTGTTGCTGCGGCTGGGTCGGCGCGGGGGTGGGTTGCTGCGCGGGAGCTACGGCGGCGCCAAGGAGGAGGCTTGCCCGGAGTGCGAGGCGGACGGTGGTGGAGGGGGTGAGGCGCACGTCAGGGGTTGATTGTACGTGGCGTGGCGCGGCGGGTGGAGTGGCTGGCGGGTTGCGGGTGGGGTGCGGATCCCACATCTCAGGGGCGAGATGTGGGGCACCCCGGGTCTGCTGGGCGGTGAGGTTGGGACCTGTTGGGGCTTAGGGGATGGTGATGGCTACCTTGCCGAAGTGGCTGCCACTGGCGAGGTAGTGGAAGGCCTGTTGGGCCTGGGCCATGGGGAAGGTGCGATCGACGACGGGGGTGAGGGTGTGGCGGGTGATGGCCTGGGCGGCGTCGGCGAGGTCGGCTACAGGGCCGGTGTTGTTGCCCTGGAGGCGGATGCGGCGTTCCATGACGGGGACGACGTTGATCGAAGGTTCGGTGCCGCCGAGGAAGCCGATGATGAAGACGGTGCTGTCGAGCCCAGCGGCCTGGATGGACTGCGGCATGGTGGCGGCGCCGCCGGTTTCAAGGACAAGGTCGACGCCGCGGCCCTCCGTGAGGCGGAGAACCTCGCTGGCCCAGTCGGGGGTGGACTTGTAGTTGATGCCCTCGTCGGCGCCGAGAGCACGGGCGCGGGCGAGCTTCTCGTCCGAGGAGGAGGTGATGAGGACGCGGGCGCCGTGGGCCTTGGCGAACTGGAGGGCAAACAGCGAGACACCGCCGGTGCCGAGCAGGAGTGCGGTCTTGTGCGGGCCGAGGGCGGCAGAGCGCACAGCGCGCCAGGCGGTAGTGGCGGCGATGGGCAGGGTGGCGGCCTCTGCGTCCGAGAGGTGGGCCGGGGTGCGGACGAGGGAGTGGGCGGGGACGGTGACGAGCTCAGCCAGGCTGCCGGGGAGGTCGATGCCGCGGCGAGGGCCGCCGCCGACGGCGGGCATGCGGCCGTCCTGCCAGTCGGGGATGAAGTGGGGAACGACGCGATCGCCCGGGGCCCAGCCGGTGACGCCGGCGCCGAGCTCGAGGATCTCACCTGCGCCATCGGTGACGGGGATGAGGGGAAAGTTCCTGAGCGGGTACTGGCCGGTGGCGACGGCGATGTCGAGGAAGTTCAGGGAGGCGGCACGGAGCCGGACGAGCACTTCACCGGGGGCTGGTTTGGGGTCAGGGCGGGTGCTGGGGCGGAAGGCGTCGAGGCTGGGCGATTGGAGTTCGATGACGTTCATAAAGGGCTCCGAAAGGACGCCTCTTCTGATGGCGGGGGCGGTACGAGGGATTCCGTACAAGCGGAGGGTGACAGACGCAGTATGCCCCCGGACGGAGCCGGGGGCACGGTGGAGCGAGGTGCAGAGGTGCTGCATTGACTACTTCGGGTCGAGGGCGTACATGGCCAGGCCGCTGAGGAGTTTGGGGTAGAAGTCGGTGGATTTCTGCGGCATGACTTCGCCGGAGAGGGAGATCTCCAGCATTTGCTCGAGGGTGACGGGCTTGGTGAGGAAGGCGATGTTGGCTTCGCCGGTTTCGACGCGGTTGAGGACGTCGGTGGCCTCGCGGAGATAGAGGATGGAGCCCGTGGCGCGCACCTTGTCCTCTGTGAGACCGAGCAGGTGGTGAAGGATGACGGTGTGAAGCTGGACGACGTCGAGCGCGCGCTGGCGGGGGGAGAGAGACGCGAGCAGGGGGGCGACGGCTTCGGCGATGGGGGTGAGGAGGAAGTTGCCGGAGCCGGTGACGGCGACAAAGGCCGTGCCGGGTGTGGCGTTGAGGGTGTCGAGCAAAGCCTGCGCGGCGGAGGCTTCGAGGGTGGCCTCGGGCGCGGACGAGGCGCCGGTGTTGGTGGAGGGGAGCTCGCGGACGGTGAAGCACTGCGAGGCACGGGTGAGGAAGTCCGATGAGGAGAAGGTCTCGATGCCAGTGACGACGCGGTGGGTGGGGAGGATGGTGATGCCGGGCGCGGCCGTGTTCACAAAAGTCATCATCATGGCGGCTTCCGGGAAGGGCGGCCGCGGCAGCAGGGAGTGGGACTCGTCGGCGAGGTTGGAGGGGGACTCGTCGTTCTCGTCGGCACGGTGATTGAAGGGTAGGTTGAGCTGGGCGGAGCGCTCCTTGGCGTAGGCGACGGAGGTCTCGTAGCGGTGGTGGCCGTCGGCGATGATGAGCTTTTTGTCGCGCATGGCGGTGAGGATCAGATTGATCAGACCGGGGTCGGTCACGCGCCAAAGACGGTGGGTGACGCCGAAGTCGTCCTGGATGGTCTGATCGGGTGGTGCGGCGTCGTTGCCCGCGCCGAAGATGAGCTTTTCGGCGGTAAAGGCGGGGTCCGAGTAGAGCATGTAGATCTGCTCGCAGTAGGTGCGGGTGGCTTTGAAGAGGGCGAGGCGGTCGGATTTGTGCTTGGGAAAGGTCTGCTCGTGGCGGTAGACGACCTTGTCGGCGTAGTCATACAGGTGGCCGAGGGCGATAAAGCCACGGCGTTCGCGGATCTCGGTGGAGTTCGGGACCTGGTAGGTCTGGGAGTAGCCATAGAGGGCGGGCTCCGCTTCTTCGACGAGGGTGCCGTCGGCGCGCCAGTCGTGAAGGAAGGTGGCGGCGCGGGTGTAGACGTTGTGAGCGCGCTCGCCTGGCGGCAGGAACTCCTGCGGATCGGTGTCGGTGGGCTCGCGCTTGCCGAGGATGACGCGGATGAGGTTGACGGGGCTGCGCTCGTAATAGCGCTGCTGCATGGCGGGAGAGATCTTGTCGTAGGGTTCGGTGACGACGTCTTCCATGCGGACACGTTCGGTGTTGTAGCGGAGGGCGCGGAAGGGGTAAAGGCGGGCCATGGGTGGTGGGATGCTTTCTATGGTTGGAGGTTGGAGGAGTTGTAGGTCCTAGGTTATAGGGGTGGATCCGGGTGGGGTGCCCTTGATGGCTCTGATGGAGCTGGGCTCACTGAATGGATTAGAAGGGTGTGAAAAGGGTGTAGGCGTCGTAGTCGGGGGTGTGGCGGAGCGGGCGGTAGTGGGCCTGGAAGAGCAGGCGGAAGGCGGGGTCGGCGAGGAAGAAGGCGAGGAGGTCGGGGTGGAGGGGGCCGAGCTCCTGGCAGGGGACGGCGGGGTCCTGGCAGCGCTGGATCAGAAGCAGGGTGGGGTGCCAGCGAAGGAGATCTTCGACCATCCACTGGCGCTGCTGTGCGGCCAGCTGGTCGAGGCGGGCGGGAGCGAGGCGGTGGTGCGGGGGCGGGGGGTGACGGGGGTCGAGGTTGCGGAGGACGGCGGGGAGGGTCCAGAGATTGTTGGTGCGCTGGGCCCAGGTGAGATCGAAGCGCCAGGTGGGCATCATGGTGTCTTCGACGGAGGTGGTGAGGATGGCGATGGGGGTGTGGGGCGGGAGGGATTCAAAGAGGGTGGGGTCTGGGACAGGGGTGGCGTAGGCGGCGGAGCGGCGGAGGGGAAGACCGCCAAAGATGATGGTGAGGGCGACGGCGAGGAGGCCCAGTGCGGCGGTGGCGCGGGGGAGCCAGCGCGGCGGCGTGAGGCGGGCGGCGAGGGGGATGAGGGTGAGAGCGAGGGCCGCGCCGACGAGCGTGATGGCGGGGAGCTGCTGGTAGTACCAGCCGGTGCCCTGGACGAAGTACGCGGCGGTGGCGGCAAGGCCGGCCAGGAGCAGAAGGGTGGTAGGGCGGCGGAGATCTGTCTGGAGAGCGGCCTGGGGGGTGGTGGCTGTCTGGCGGCGGGTGTAGAGGACGAGGGCGGTGGTGAGGACGGCGAGCGCGGTGAGCTGGGGGGCTTCGGCGAGGAGCTGGAGCGGGGACAGGCCGCCGACGGCCCAGTAGGTGTCCAGCAGGGTGGGGAGGGTGAGGGTGAAGAAGAGGGGGGTGAGGTGGTGGACGGCGGCGAGGAAGAGGAGGCCGGCGGCGAGGAGGATGAGGGGCTCGGGGCGGCGGAAGAGCGGGAGGGGGCGGTCGTCTGCATGCAGTGCGGCGGAGGTGCCCGGCATGGGGTGATGGGGGCGGAGTGCCAGGACGAGGAGGGTGGACTCGATGAGAAGGGGGACCAGGGTCTGCTGGGGCTTGAGGCAGAGGCCGAGGGCAGCGAGCAGGGCGGCGCTAAAGCGGAGAGGCGCGAGGGCGGCGAGGGTGCGACGGGAGCAGGCGGCGGCGAGCAGGTAGGGCAGCAGCAGGACGGCGGTGAGGGCGTCGCGCTGGCCGAAGTCGCGGGCGGGGATGGCGAGGGTGAGCAGGGCGAAGGCGCAGGCGAGCCAGAGCAGAGTGACGCGGGGAAGGGTGGGGGCGAGGCGGCGGAGGAGCTGCGCACAGAGGAAGGCGACCAGGAGGTCCAGCGCGAGGACAAAGAGCTTGGCCAGGGCGGGGATGAGGAGGAGGGGGAGATGGAGGGCGTGGCCGAGGAGGTCAGGCAGGGCGGAGAGCCAGACGACGGCGGGGGTGTTGGAGTCAAAGACGGCCGGGCCATAGAGGGTGGCGCCGGCGAGCCAGCGGTGGGCCACCAGGAGGAACCAGAGTTGGTCATGGCCGGCGGCGGGCAGGAGGGCGAGCAGGGCGCCCATGGCAAGCGAGGCGAGCAGCAGGACTTTGAGGGATTGGGCGGCCGTGTGCGTAGGGCTATAAGGCAGAGAAGAAGCTGTGGAGTACGGAGGGTGGGGCGGTGTAGTCTGCGGGCGAGCTTCCGTTGCGGCGGGGCCACTGGCTGGCGGGCGTGAGGCGCCCTGGCCGGGGCGGGCGGGATGGGACATGGGGCAGCAGACTCCGGTGATCGGCCGCGACAGGCCACTGGATGCGAGCACGGATCGCGGGGCGGGTACAGGGTCATTATGCGGGAATGGCGAAGCAGCGGCAGGGGATGGAGGGTGGTGGGCGGCGGTGTGCGTGGGCTGCTGGTTTTGGTGCTTGTGCTGGGGGCTGCCGGAGTGTGGGCGGGGGCGCAGGAGAATCCGCTGGGGCAGGTGCATACCGACGCGCCGCCGCCGGCGCCCAAGAGCGCGGAGGACAAGAAGCCGGTGGTGGACGGCAACGGCACCAACGCGGCGGCGCTGGCGACCAGCAAGCCAAATGCCCGCATTCGGGTGGACGTGAATATGGTGCTGGTGCCGATGACGGTGACAGACCCGATGAACCGGCTGGTGACGGGGCTGGAGCGAGAGAACTTCCAGGTGATTGAGAACAACGAGGTGCAGCAGATCAAGAGCTTCTCCACCCAGGACGCGCCGGTGACGATCGGCATTGTGTTTGACCTGAGCGGGAGCATGAACTCGAAGTTTGCGCGGGCGCGCAAGGCGTTGAGTGAGTTTCTGCGGACCTCCAACCCGCAGGACGAGTTCTTTGTGGTGGGGTTTAATGACCGGCCGGCGGTGATCGTGGACTACACCAGCGAGATCGACGATGTGGATGCGCGGATGGTGATGCTGAAGCCGGCAAACCGGACGGCGCTGATCGACGCGATCTACCTGGGGGTGCAAAAGCTGAAGGACGCGAAGTATGACAGGAAGGCGCTGCTGATCATCTCGGACGGTGGCGACAACCGGAGCCGGTATACGGAGAACGAGTTGCGGCGGGCGGTGAAGGAGAGCGACGTGCAGCTGTATTCGATCGGGATCTTTGACCAGTACGCGCCCACGACGGAGGAGCAACTGGGGCCGATCTTGCTGACGGACATCTGCGAGACGACGGGCGGGCGGATGTTTCGGGTGAGCGATGTGGCGGATATGGGCGACATAGCGGCGCGGATCAGCGCGGAGCTGCGCAACGAGTACGTGATCGGGTACCGGCCGGGGAACCTGAAGAAGGACGGGAACTGGCGTAAATTGAAGGTGAGACTGCTGCCGCCACCGGGGCTGCCGCAGCTCGCAGTGCACAATCGCCAGGGGTACTATGCACCATCGGAGTAGGGGAGTTGGACGGGCGGCTGCGTGGCTCGTGGCGATGACGATCGGGGTGCTGGGCGGGGTTAGCCTGCCGGCGCAGACGGCGGCGAGTGGCGTGGGCCAGCCAGCCGCGGGCCAGCCTTCGTTGACTGTGGATCGGGACCCTGTGGCGTCGCCGGACCCGGATGTGCCGACGACAGCTACCGCCGGCGGCAATCTCACTCCAGCGCCGGGGCCACAGAACCTTGGGCGGGAGGGTGGACGCTACACGCTGCAGACCGACGTCTACGAGGTGCGGCTGAACGCGGCAGTGATCGACGGTCAGGGGCGGCCGGTCGACAACCTGACCAAGGACGACTTTCGCGTGTTTGAGGACGGCGTGCCGCAGCAGATTGCCTCGTTTCGCCATGAGGATCTCCCGGTCTCGATCGGCATCCTGATCGACAGCTCGGGCTCCATGTACGACAAGAAAGAGGCAGTGGAGCAGGCGGCGCTGAACCTGATCAAGCTGTCGAACCCGCAGGACGAGGCGTTTCTGGTGGACTTCTCGTTTGAGCCGTATATCGACCAGGACTTTACCAGCGACATCCGCAAGCTGCAGCAGGGGCTGGGCTATCTGAAGTCAAGCGGCGGAACGGCGATGTATGACGCGCTGCTGGCGAGTGCGGACTACCTGGCCAAGAATGCGAAGCGCACCAAGCAGGTGATTCTGCTGGTGACGGACGGGGAAGACAACGCGTCCAGCGCGAGCCTGGAGCAGGCCATCCGCAAGATCCAGGATCTGGATGGGCCGGTGGTGTACTCGATCGGTCTGCTGTTTGGGCAGGATGTGGACAAGCGCGAGGCGCGGCATGCGCAGCGCGTGTTGCAGGCGATCAGCGAGCAAACGGGCGGGGTGTCCTACTTCCCCAAGTCGCTGCGCGAGGTGGACCAGATTACGGCGGAGGTGGCGGAGGACATCCGGACGCAGTATTCGATTGCGTACCGGTCGACCAAGCCGCCGAGCGCGGGCGGCTACCGGCAGATCCACGTGGAAGCCAAGGGCAAGAACACGGGCAAGCTGCAGGTGCGAACGCGCACGGGCTATTACCCGCATGTGGCGAGCGGGACGGCGGACTCGGCGCAGGCTGGAACAACAGGAACACAACACTAGGTTGCTGATGAGGCGGGTGTGCGCCCTGTGGGCGCCGCTATCCGCTGGCGACCGATGCTGGGAGGATTTGTGAGTCGAGTCGCGTATCTGGACTGCTTTGCGGGGATTTCGGGAGACATGTTTCTGGGCGCCCTGGTGGGTGCCGGGGTGGAGCTTGCGGTGATGGAGCGGGCCGTGGCGACGCTGGGGCTCGATGCCGGGCTGCGGGTGCACACGGTGGACCGGTCGGGCATCTCGTCGGTCAAGGTGGATGTGCTGGAAGGCGCGGCGCTGGCAGAGGGCCGGAGTGCGGCGGTCGAGGACGCCGAAGGAATGGCGGAGCAGGGCGAGCGCGGGCACGGCATGTTGCCGAAGACACAGCACCTGCACAAGGGCGGGCACGCGCACGAGCATGAGCACGCGCATGAGCCGAAGCACGAGCACGGCCACGACCATGAACACGGCCACGATCATGCGCACGGCCACGATCATGAGCACGGCCACGATCATGAGCACGGCCATGATCACAAGCACGGGCACGAGCATGCTCACGTCCACGGGCGATCGCTGTCGGTGATTGAGGCGATGCTGCGCGAGGCAGCGCTCGAGGAGGGCGTAAAGCGGATGGCGCTGAGGGCGTTCCGCCTGCTGGGGGAGAGCGAGGCGAAGATCCACAACGTACCGGTCGAGGAGATCCACTTCCACGAGGTGGGGGCGGTGGATGCGATTGTGGACATTGTGGCGGTCTCGGCCGGCGTGATGGAGCTGGAGCGGCGGGCGCGGAAGGAGACGGGCAGCGGCGTGGTGTGGCACTGCTCGGCGGTGAACGTGGGTGGGGGCATGGTGGAGTGTGCGCACGGGACCTTTCCGGTGCCGGCGCCGGCGACGGCGGACCTGCTGCGCGGGATGCCGACCTACTCGGCCCACCTGCAGAAGGAACTGGTGACACCGACGGGCGCGGCGCTGCTGCGGGCCATTGGACCGCGCTTTGGGCAGCAGCCGGCGATGCGAGTGGCGGCCATCGGTTATGGCGCGGGAACGCGGGATCCGAAGGGCTTTCCAAACGTGCTGCGGCTGATGGTGGGGGACGCTGGCGAGAGCACCGGGACTCTCGCTCGGAGCGAGACGGACGAGGGGCAGGCGGAGACGGTGGTGGTGCTCGAGACGGCGGTCGACGACATGGATCCGCAGGTGGTGGCGCACGTGGCGGAGCGCCTGCTCGAGCGGGGTGCGCTCGATGTGATGACCAGCGCGGTGGGGATGAAGAAGGGGCGGCAGGGGGTGCTGCTGACGGTGCTGGCGGATGAGGGCTCGGCGGCGGCGATGGAGGAGTTGCTGCTGCGCGAGACCAGCACGCTGGGGGTGCGGCGGCGGCGCGAGGAACGGGCGCGGTTGGGGCGGGAGCATGTCTCGGTCGAGACGGAGTTTGGGCCGGTGCGGGTGAAGGTGGGACGGCGGGGTGAGGAAGAGCTGAACGCGCGGCCGGAGTTTGAAGACTGCCGGCAGGCGGCGGACGGGCGAGGTGTGCCGCTGAAGCGTGTGATGGACGCGGCGTTGGTGGCCTACCGAACGCGCTAGCGCGCCTGTGCATCCCACCGGAGAAGAGGTGGGCGATGGAGCGACGAGAGTTTCTGAAGACGGCAGCGAGTGTGGCAGCGGCGGCGGGTGTAGGTGCGACAGCAACGGCGACGGCTGGAGCGGCAACCAGGCGGCCAGAGGCACCGGGGATGATCTATCGCGAGCTGGGGACGACCGGTGAGCGGGTGTCGGCGATTGGGATGGGCGGATACCACCTGGGCAAGCAGGCCTCGGCCGAGGAGAGCATTGCGCTGTGTCGCAAGGGCGTGGATGCGGGGATCACGTTTCTAGATAACTGCTGGGACTACAACGACGGCATCAGCGAGGTGCGGATGGGACGCGCACTCGAGAACGGCTACCGGCAGAAGGTTTTTCTGATGACCAAGGTCGATGGACGGACCAAGGAGGCCTACAACAAGCAGCTGGAGGAGTCGCTGGGGCGGCTGCGTACGGACGTGATCGACCTGGTGCAGTTCCACGAGGTGATCCGTATGGAGGATCCTGACCGTATCTTTGCGCCGGGCGGCGCGCTGGAGGCGGCGGTGGCGGCGCGGCAGGCGGGCAAGATTCGCTACATCGGGTTCACCGGGCACAAGGACCCGGCGGTGCATCTGCGGATGTTCGAAACGGCGGCGAAGCACGGCTTCAAGTTCGATACGGCGCAGATGCCGATCAACGTGATGGATGCGCACTTCCGGTCGTTTCTCCGCGAGGTGGTGCCGGTGGCGCAGAAGCAGGGAACGGGCGTGCTGGCGATGAAGACCTTCGGCGACGACTACATTCTGCGGAGTGGCACGGTGGAGCCGATGGATGCGCTGCACTTCGGGCTGTCACAGCCGGTCAGCGTGGTGATCACGGGGATCGACAAGCCTGCTGTGCTGGAGCAGGCGCTGCAGGCGGCGAAGACCTTTCAGCCGCTGACGGCGGAGCGGCAGCAGGCGATTCTCGCCAAGACAGAGCAGGCGGCGATGACGGGGAACTTCGAACTGTTTAAGACGACAAACCACTTTGACGGCACGGCCGGCAACCCGAAGTGGCTGGGCTAGGCGAGTCAGTGATCTTTCGTGTGCAATTTTCATTGCGGGTGGGCAGGATCACGGCGCCTTCCCGCATCGGAGAGGGTGACCACGCAATTTGCGGTGGCGGAGGACGACGATGGTGCGTAGAGCGTTGATCTGTGGGTTGATGGTTGTGTGTTCGCTGCCCGCAATGGGGCAGTGGAGGCGTAGGGATCAGCAGCGGCCGGGCAATAACGACCAGTGGAACTACGGGAACAACGGACCCGGGCGGTGGGACAACTCCTGGAACAACCGGCAGGACCCGCAGGCCGGCGCATGCTTCTACAGCAGCGGCGGCTTTGGTGGAAATCACTTCTGCGTGCGGCGGGGCGACCGGCTGACCAGCTTGCCAGGAGACTTCGGAGACAACATCTCGTCCATTCGTGTGTTTGGCCGTGGCTCGGTGCGGGTATTCGATGACCGCAACTTCCGCGGTGTGAGCCAGTCGTTCCGTGGCTCGGTGCCGGACCTGCAGCGTGTCCCGTCCAAGCCAGGGCACACCTGGAACAACCGCATTTCGTCGATCGTGGTGCAGTAGCCACGACGACGAGACTTCCTGGAACACGCGATCAGCCTGGAGCTTCCAGGCTGATCGCCGTTATGCGGGATGAATCGGCGATTCCACGATCTCAGGGCTTGCCGGCAGCGCGGCCCAGGGTGCGGCCGAAGCGGTAGTCGACCTCCATGAAGCCGAACTGGGCGTTGCGCTCGCGTGGGTAGATTGAGGCGATGACGGACTTGCCGAAGGCCACGCCGTAGTAGGCCGAGAGCGAAAGGTTTGCGTTGAAGACGTAATCGGCACTCGCGTCAAAGAGCGAGGTGAAGCTGGTGTGGCCGTTGGCGGGACGGCCGATGTAGCCGAAGACCTTGCTGTCAAAGGCGCCTCCGCCCTGGTACCAGAAGTCGCGCGCGCTGGTGAGCTGGAGGAAGCGGAGATCCGAGCGAAGGTTGAGATGCTTGGTGGGCGAGTCAATAAGCTGGACGAACTGCTCGGAGGAGTTCATCTGGTTGAAGAAGGGAAAGCGGGCGTAGTTGCGGGGGGTAGGTAGCACCTGGAAGAAGGTGTTGTGCTCGCCGTCGTTGGGGTTGTTGTCGCCGGTCGAGCGGAAGAAGCCGCCGCGAATCCAGGGGCGGGAGGGAATGCTGTTGAA
The DNA here is from genome assembly GCA_965199635.1 of Acidobacteriaceae bacterium. Taxonomy (GTDB): domain Bacteria; phylum Acidobacteriota; class Terriglobia; order Terriglobales; family Acidobacteriaceae; genus Edaphobacter. Next base: position 468,618 of record CBDASL010000001.1, read on the forward strand.
GCGCAGACCACCTTCCGCCAGGGCGGCGCCGGAGTGCTGGTTGAGGGTGCCCCAGCGGCCGTTCTGCACCACACCCCAGGCGAGCAGGTCAAGCGTGGTCTTGGGCGTGACAGGGATGGCGGTGGCGACGTCAAAGCCGTACGTGCCGATGCGGGTATTCACGTGGTCTGCGGCGCGAACTGCCATCGGGCGGTTGTCGGTCTTCGTCAGGCCGGTGCGGCCATCGTGGAAGCCGATCGCAAAGCCGCGCATCTGGACGCGCCCGTTCGCGAGATAGCGCGTGTAGGCGAGGTACTGGACGTCGACGTTGAGCTCGGGGTTGGCGTTCATGTTGAAGACGCCCTGGTCGACCCGGGCGGCCATGGCGGTGAGGTCCCAGTTCTTGCGGGCGAGGTGGCCGTCTACGCCATCCAGCGAACGCTGACCGTTCGAGAAGCCGAAGCTGCCGACCAGGCGCTGGGAGATGCGATTGGTCTGGAGCCAGGAGATCGTCGTGTTGGTGGGGACGGTCTCCGCGCCGTCGAGGAACTCGAAGCGACCGATGCGGAGTGTGGAGCGGTCGTGCCGGAAGTGATAGCGTGCCCAGCCGGTCTTAAACGAAGCGGCGACGGGGTAGTTGTTGTTGCTGTTGCCCGCGAAGTAGGTGCCGCCGAGGCCGAGCTGGCCCTGCGCGGCGATGGGGGAGACGGCGTCTGTGGGGAGGGCGAGTTCCGTGTTCTGCGACAGCTCGGCCTGCCAGTCGAAGTGGCGAATGCGCTGGGCGACGGCGATGCGCAGCAGCGAGTCAACGTGGCCGTAGACCTCAGAGTTGGGTGTGGCGGCGAACCACTGGGTGGCGTTGACGCGCTGGCGGTCGTAGATGGTGAGGGTAACCGGGGTGGAGGGCGCCGGCGTCGTGGGATCTGTGTTGGCGGGCGCGGTGGGACCGCCGGCGCTAGGCGCAATCGGTGTTTGCGGAACAGAGACGGGCGTGCTTTGTGCCCCGAGGGCCGACTGCAGCGCGGGTGAGGCAAGGGCGACGACGGCAAGGGTGACGGAAAGACTGAACTTCAAGCGGGAAAACTCCTGGTGACTACGGGCTGAGGCGAACGTACAGCCCATGGTGGACGATAGTGTGCGGAGGGTGTGGTCGCCACCCAATCGAAAGCTTAGTTTTTTGCTACACCGGGAGCAATCCCAGGCTGCTAGGCTCGAGTGCTAGCCTGCGCGACCAGGCTGCGGGAGGGCGTGGATGCGGGTTGGTCTGCTGTGGATTGGACTGTTTGGGACCGCTTTGGGTGCAGGTGCGCAGGCAAAACCAGATCCGTTGCCGGGTGTAAACGCGATACCTGCGGAGGCTGCGGGCGAGCTCCGCATCGTTCGCGACGCGCAGGCGGGGCGGGCGTTCACAGTGGTGGGGCCGCGCGGCGCGCTGCTGGGGGAGCAGAGTGGACGCATGGAAGGGTGGGTCTTTCCGTGGAAGCTGTTTGCTGACTTTCGCATCGCGGCACGAATGGAAGGATACCCGGTGCCGATCGATGTGAACGCGCAGAGCGCGACGATCGACGTGCGGCCGGACCGGACGGTGATCACCTATGCGCATGCAAACTTCACCGTGCGGCAGGTGATGCTGGCGCCGGCCGGGGGGATGGGTGCGGTGGCCTGGTTCGAGGTGGAGGCGGTGCGGCCGATGGAGCTGACCTTCAGCTTCCAGCCGGAGATGAAGCCGATGTGGCCGGCGGCGAGTGCGGGGAGCGCGGATCCGGAGTGGGTGGAGACGCAGGGCGGAAGTGGCTTTTACCTGCTGCACCTGGCGTTGCCGGGCGAGATGGGGGCGATGGCGATGCCGGGGGCGGAGCCGGGAATCCTGGCGCCCTACCAGGAGCGGCCGAAGGAGTACCCCACACAGTTTGTGCTGCACTGGGATCCGAAGCGGGACTCAGGCAAGGTGTTTCCGTTGCTGCTGGCGATGGGCGAGGGCAAGGACGCGACAGCGCAGGCGCTGCACGCGCGGCTGCTGGCGGCGGACACGGGTCTTCAGACGGCAGCGGGGGCCAACCGGGCGCGGTATGACGCGCTGCTGGGGAGAACGACGGCGCTGGAGTCGCCGGACAGGCAGCTGAACGAGGCGTTCCGCTGGGCGGAGGTGTCGATCGAACAGCTCAAGGTGGACGTGGCGCCGCAGTTCGATGAGACGGCGCTGGTGGCGGGGTTTCTGGAGTCAGGCGACTCGGCGCGGCCAGGGTTTGGGTGGTTCTTCGGGCGGGATGCGCTGTGGACGCTGTATGCGGTGAACAGCTATGGGGACTTTGCGTTGTCGCGCCGTGAGATGGAGTTCCTGCTCAAGCGGCAGCGGGCGGATGGCAAAATCCTGCACGAGTACTCGCAGACAGCGGACCGGGTGGACTGGGCCAGCCTGCCGTACGAGTGGGCTGCAGCAGATGCGACGCCGATGCTGCTGATGGAGATGGCGGACTACGTGGCGGTGAGCGGGGACAAGGCGTTTGCCGAACGGCACTGGGCGGAGCTGGAGAAGGCCTGGACGTTTGTAACCAAGCACGATGCAGATGGGGACGGCATCTACGACAACGCGCAGGGGACGGCGTGGGTGGAGAGCTGGCCGCCGGGGATGCCGAAGCAGGAGCTCTACCTGGCGGCGATCGATGAGCAGGGCTGCCTGGCTTACGCGAAGCTGGCGACGATGCTGGGGCATGCGGATGTGGCGAAGGCGGCGACGGCGCGAGCCGAGGCGCTGCGGCCGAAGATCGAGAGTGAGTACTTCCAGAGTAAGGATGGGAGCTATGCATTCAGCCATAACCCGGACGGGAGTGTGGATGCGAGTGCGACCATCTTTCCGACGGTGGCGTGGTGGGACGACAGTTATGCGCTGGCGAAGCCGGACGCGATGCTCGGGCGATGGGCGTCGAGTGAGTTTTCGACCGATTGGGGGACGCGGGATCTAAGTCCGTCGAGCCCGTTCTATGACCCGATCAGCTACCACCAGGGGACGGTGTGGCCTCTGTATACGGGGTGGGCGAGTGTGGCGCAGTACCGGGCGGGGCGGCCAGTGGCGGGCTATGCGGCGCTGATGCAGAACGCCGGGCTGACGTGGGCGGGCGACCTGGGCAATGTGACGGAGCTGCTGTCGGGCGAGTTCTATGCGCCGCTGGGACGGAGCACGGTGCACCAGCTGTGGTCGGCGGCGATGGTGATCTCGCCGGTGATGCGGGGAATGTTTGGGCTGCAATGGGACGCTGCGGGAAAGACGCTAAGGGTGAATCCGCAGCTGCCGACGGCGTGGGATGGGGCGACGCTGCGGCGTGTGCCTGTAGGCTCGGAGCGTGTGGATGTGAGCTTCAAGCGGGAGAGTGGGGCGATGGTGGTGCGGGCTGCGGGTGTAGGGCTGAAGAGCTCTGTTGCCGGGGCTGCGATGAAGGGCGGTGCACTGCGCATTCCGCTGGCGGCAGTGGAGGTTGGGATGGAGGTGACCCTGCCGGAGCCGGGGAGCGTGACGCGGGCGATGAAGGTGGTCTCGCAGACTTCTGGCGAGAGGAGCATGACGGTTGCGGTGGAGGGGATGGCGGGGTCGACCGGGCAGTTGCAGGTGCGGCGAAACCGGGCTGGGTTGCGGGTGATGGTGGATGGAGCGGCTCTTGGGGCGGGTGAGGTGGTGACGGTGCCGGTGGTATTTGGGACGGGGAGCGGGTATGTGCAGCGGGCGGTAAGGCTGACTTGGTAGCGAAGCAGGATGGTGATCACCTAAAAGACCTCTATCGCGCCGCTGGTCGAGAAGCTCTGACGCCGTGCTCGGTGGCTTCTAATTGTATGAAGCCATGCCCTGCAAGGCAGGACTGAACGCCCATGCTAAGTTGCGCCCCGACAACATCGAGCACGGTGCATGCAGCGTGATGTAGATCAACCATGTCCATGATGTGCAGCAAGCTTTCCGCAGCAGAGTGCTGCTCTTGCGAGATGAAGACTGTAACGCCATGAAGCTCGTTGAGGTGTGGCATCTCAGCCCGTGCCTTGCCTGCCAAGGCCGAGTTCCCAGGAGAGTTCACAATCCACACGGGACCGTTTTGCAGCAATTCGGCTAGGGATCTATCGAAGGCGCGATCTACAACGACCGAAACACCACACGGCTTGGCAGGCAACTGAATTTCTCCTAGCTTCGTGGTTAGGCCCAGGCGGCTTCGACCGGGGGCTCGGTGAGGAGGACGCGGGAGAGGAGGGCGATGGCGGAGGAGAGGCCCTCGTGGGTGGAGGCGAGGGCGTCTTCGTGCTCGATGGAGAGGACGCCGTCGTAGCCAGCGAGGCGGAGGGCGGAGACAATCCCTTTCCAGGCGAGCTCGTCGTGGCCCCAGCCGACGGAGCGGAAGAGCCAGGAGCGCTCCCGCAGGCGGGTGAAGGAGCGGGTGTCGAGGACGCCGTTGCGGCCGACCTCGGCGGGGTGTAGGGCGACATCCTTGGCGTGGAAGTGGTGGATGGCGGGGCCGAGGAGACGGATGGCTTCAGGAATGTCGAGGCCCTGCCACCAGAGGTGGGAGGGGTCGAGGTTGATGCCGAGGGCGGGGCCGGTGGCGGCGCGGAGGCGGAGCAGGGTGTCGGGGTTGTAGATGCAGAAGCCGGGGTGGGCTTCGAGGGCGATGCGAACGCCGTGGTCGGCGGCGAAGCTGGTGGTTTCGCGCCAGAAGGGGATGAGGCGCTCGTTCCACTGCCAGTCAAGGGCGGCCGGGTATTCGGGCGGCCAGGCGGCGGTGATCCAGTTGGGGGTGCGGTCTTCGGGCGAGCCCCCGGGGCAGCCGGAGAAGGTGACGACGGTGGGGACGTCGAGCTGCTCCGCGAGGCGGATGGTGTCGCGGATGAGGGTGGCGGCTTCGGCGGCGACGGCAGGGTCGGGGTGGACGGGGTTGCTGTGGCAGGCGAGGGCGGACAGAGAGACGTTGCTGTCGGCCAGTTTGGCGCGGAAGGTTTGGGCGGCGGCAGGGTTGTCGAGTGTGGCGCGGAGGGGGAGGTGGGCGTCGCCGGGGAAGCCGCCGGTGCCGAGCTCAAGCTGCTGGATCTGCGGGTAGCGGGGAACTTCGGTGAGGAGCTGCTCAAGCGAGAGGGAGTTGAAGATGGGGGTGAAGAGGCCGAGCTGCATGATGTGGGGCTCCTGGGTGATGCGGGCGGGGACGGGTGGGGTACCCCCCTCCCCCTTACTGTTTTTGCGCAACTTCTTCAGAAGACAGCACTTAGGTCTGGACCGAGGGTGATGGACCGGAGCTGGGGTGCTGTGCTGAGCGGATTTCAGAGTACGGGATTGGGAGGAGGCTTTGCGCCCTTGTTTTTGGAGGGGACAGGCGTGGGTGGCCGGTGAGAGCGAGCGGGTGAGAGGAAGAGCGAGGGGAAGAGCAGGAGGGAGGGCAACAGCAACGGCGAGTGCAAGGGAATGGAAAGCGCAAGAGCAGCGGCAGCAGCAAGAGCGACGGAAACGGCGACAACCGCGGCAACAGCGGCGAGGGTGGCGGCAGTGGAAGCGACAGTGGCGTGGGTGGCGGTGTGAGCTTTGTTGATGCTGTTTAGGATGGCTGGAGAGCGGCCGGGTGTGCGTGCGGGCGCGGGTGTGGAGGGCTCCTGTGCGGGTTGTGATCTTTGGGCTGACGGTGAGCTCGTCGTGGGGGAATGGGCATGCGACGCTGTGGCGGTCGTTGCTGCGGGCGATGGTGGCGCGGGGGCACGAGGTTACGTTTTTTGAGCGGGATGTGCCGTACTATGCGCAGGCGCGAGATCTGACGGAGCTGCCGGCGGGTGGGGAGCTGGTGCTGTATAGCGACTTCGGGGAGGTGGAGGCGCGGGCGCGCGGGCTGCTGGATGGGGCGGACCTGGCGATGACGACGAGCTACTGCCCGGATGGGCGCGCAGCGGCGGCGTGGATCGTGGAGTCGGGGGCGGCGATACGGGCGTTTTATGACCTGGACACACCGGTGACGCTGGACGCGATGGATCGCGGGACGGTGCCGGAGTATGTGCCGGAGGGTGGACTGGGGGCGTTTGACCTGGTGCTGAGCTATACGGGTGGGCGGGCGGTAGAGGAGCTGCGGAGCCGGTTGGGGGCGCGAGGCGAGGTGGTGCCGTGGTATGGGTCGGTGGACCCGGAGCGGCACTTTCCGGTGGAGGGGCAGGGGTGGCTGCGGTCGACGATGAGCTACCTGGGGACGTATGCGGCGGACCGGCAGGCGGGGGTGGAGCGGCTGCTGTTGGGGACGGCCGAGCGGATGCCGGGGGAGCACTTTCTGATTGGTGGGGCGCAGTACCCGGAGACGTTTCCGTGGGCGGAGAATATTGGGTTTGTGTCGCACATGCCGCCGGCGCTGCACCCGGCATTTTTCTGCTCGTCGCGGGCGACGCTGAATGTGACGCGGGAGGCGATGGCGCGGTACGGGTATTGCCCGTCGGGTCGTTTGTTTGAGGCCGCGGCGTGTGGGGTACCGGTGATCTCGGACGAGTGGGAGGGGCTGGGGACGTTCTTTGCGGAGGGCACGGAGATTCTGCCGGTGCGGGAGGCGGGGGAGGTCGTCGAGATTCTGCGGTGGCCGGAGGAGCGACTGCGGGCGGCGGGTGCGGCGGCGCGGGAGCGGGCGCTGCGCGACCACACGGGCGAGGCGCGGGTGCGGGAGCTGGAGGCGGTGTGTGCGCGGGTGCTGGCGACGCGGGGCGTGGCGGCAAAGGTAGGATAGGCAGAGTTTGTGTCGGGAGGGGTGCGAGGGCGATGTGGGGGATTATTCCAGCGGCGGGAGCGGGGAGCCGGATTCAGCCGCTGGCGTTCAGTAAAGAGCTGCTGCCGGTGGGGAGCCGGGCGGAGGCGAACGGGGTGGAGCGGCCGCGGGCGGTGAGTGAATACCTGGTGGAGCGGATGATCCGGGGTGGGGCGGAGAAGCTGTGCTTTGTGATCTCGCCGGGGAAGGCGGACATCCTGGCTTATTTTGGGAGCCGGGTGTGGGGGGCGGAGATTGCGTATGTGGTGCAGCCGGCGCCGGGTGGGCTGTGCGATGCGCTGTTTCGGGCGGTGCCGCTGATTCCGGAGGACGACGAGGATGTGCTGATCGGGTTGCCGGACACGATCTGGGCGCCTGGCGACGGGTTCTGCCAGATGCCGGCGGGGGAGCTGAGCTTTTTGCTGTTTCCGGTGGAGCGGCCGGAGCTGTTTGACGCGGTGGTGACGGATGCGGACGGCCTGGTGGAGGAGATCGAGGTGAAGCGGGTGGGGGCGCGGTCGAAGTGGATCTGGGGTGCGGTGCGGATGCCGGGGCGGGTGTTCCATGCGCTGCACCGGCTGTGGAGCGAGCAAGGCCGCGGGGATGAGTACCTGGGGACGCTGGTGAACGAGTGGCTGCGGCGCGGGGGGCAGGCGCGCGGCGTGCGGGCGGGGCGGGCCTATGTGGATGTGGGAACGCTCCATGGCTACCGGGCGGCGGTGCGGCTGCTGGAGCGGGAGAACGAGTTTGAAAGCACGGCGATGGTGCCGGGAGGATGTGCGGAGTGACGAAAGGTTTGGCGATGAATGACGTGGAGCTGCGGAAGCGGATCGAGGAGCTGGGGCCGTGGTTTCACAACATACGGTTGGGCGGTGTGCAGACAGCGCCGGAGCACTTTCTGGGCGACTACCCGGAGGTGAAGTACGCGCGATTTCGGGATGCGCTGCCGGCGGATATGCGTGGGAAGACGGTGCTGGATATTGGCTGCAACGGCGGCTTTTATTCGCTGGAGATGAAGCGGCGCGGGGCGGACCGGGTGTTGGGAATCGACACGGATACGGGGTACCTGGCGCAGGCGCGGTTTGCGGCGGAGGTGGCCGGGGAGGAGGTTGAGTTTCGGCAGATGGGGGTGTGGGATGTGGGGTCGCTGGGCGAGAAGTTTGACCTGGTGATCTTTATGGGAGTGCTGTATCACCTGCGGCATCCGCTGCTGGCGCTGGATCTGATCCACGAGCATGTGGCGAAGGACACCTTGCTGTTCCAGAGCTTGCAGCGGGGGAGCCGGGAGGTGACCGAGGTGGCGGAGGACTACGAGTTCAACGATCCGGCGGCGCCGTTTGACGAGGCGGGGTACCCGAAGCTGCACTTCATCGAGAAGAGGTTCTCGCATGATGAGACGAACTGGTGGGTGCCGAACCGGGCGTGCACGGAGGCGATGTTGCGGAGCGCAGGTTTCGTGATCGAGGCGCGGCCGGAGGACGAGGTGTACGTGTGCCGGCGGCGTGAGATTGCGGTGCCGCCGGATGGGCCGCACGCGGTGTATCCGGCTGTGGGTGTTGCCGGGCGGTGACGCTGCTGGAGCAGGCTGTCGCGGCGCTGGAACGGCGGGAGCTGGACGTGGCGCGGCGGCTGTTCGACGCGGCTGAGGCGGCGGGCGCGGGGGCGGACGCGTGCGCCAGCGGGCGATGGTATGCGGCGATGCTGGGTGGGGAGCTGGAGGCGGCGTGGCGGGAGAGTGATGGGATCCGGGCGCGGGGGGAGCCGGATGCGAATCGGCTGTGGGAGGGGCAGCCGATTGATGGCACGCGGGTGATGGTGCGGTGTCTGCGCGGGTACGGCGACGCGGTGCAGATGCTGCGATTTCTGCCACGGCTGCGGGAGCGGGCGGCGCGGGTGGTGGTGCAGGTGGCGCCGGGGCTGGTGGAGCTGGTGCGGTGTTTGCCTGGAGCGGACGAGGTGGTGACGTGGACGCGGGCGGGGGAGCGCGAGCCGGCGTGGGACGTGCAGGTGGAGTTGATGGAGCTGCCCTATGTGCTGCGGGTGCAGCGCGACGAGCTGCCGGGGGCAGAGGGCTATGTGCAGCTGCCGGCTGCGGTGCGGGCACGGGTGCGCGACGTGCTCGGGGCGAGGCAGGGGCTGCGGGTCGGGGTAGTGTGGGCGGGTGGGGATTGGGATCCGGGACGATCGATGGAGGTGACGGCGATGCGCGGGCTGCTGGGGGTGGAGGGGGTGGAGTTCTGGAGTCTGCAAGGAGCGCACGAAGCAGGGAAGGCGGAGGAGTTTTTCGCAGAGGGACTGCTGCAAGATGGGCGGGCGGCGACGGACGGGGTGGTGGCGCTGGCGGCGTGCGTGGCGGAGATGGATCTCGTGGTGACGGTGGATACGCTGTCGGCGCACCTGGCGGGAGCGATGGGGGTGCCGGTGTGGGTGTTGCTGCAGGAGCGGGCGGACTGGCGGTGGGGTGCCGCGGGCGAACGCACGGACTGGTACAGGTGTATGCGGCTGCGGCGACGGCGGAGCGGGGAAGGGTGGGACGGGCTCATGGAGCGGGTGCGGGCGGAGTTGGTAGGCTTGCGGGATGGAGCTTAGAACGGCAGGGCTTTCGCGGGCTTGGGACGGGTTTGACGCCTATCTGTTCGACATTGATGGGACGCTGCTGAACCAGCAGGATGCGGTGCACTACTTCGCCTTTTGCGAGGCGCTCAGTGGGGTGGCGGGACGGCCGTTGAACCTGGACGGCGTGGTGGCGCACGGCAACGTGGACACGGGGATTCTGCGCGATGCATGGGCGCTGGCAGGGGTGAGTGAGGCGGTGTGGCGGCCGCAGTTGGCGGCGGTGCAGGCGGGCATGTGCCGGTTTGTGGAAGAGCGGCGCGGGGAGGTGCGCGTGACGGTGCTGCCAGGCGTGGTGGCGATGCTGGAGCGGCTGCGCGAGCGGGGAGCAAAGCTGGGGGTGGCGACAGGGAATCTGGCGGGGATTGGGCGGGTGAAGCTGGAGGCGGCGGGGCTGTTGGATAAGTTTGACTTTGGCGGGTTTAGCGATGGGTATGAGACGCGGCGCGATGTGTTTCGAGGAGCGTTACATATGGCGCGCGGGCTGGCGGGGGAGGGTGCCAGCGTGTGTGTGGTGGGGGATACGCCTGAGGATGTCCGGTCGGCAAAGGCGAACGGGCTGGAAGTGATCGCGGTGGCGACGGGGATCTACAGGCGAGAGCAGTTGGAGGCGGAAGGGCCTGAGGTGTGTGTGGCGTCGCTGGACGAGCTGACGTCCTCGCGTTAGGCGCTGATCGTTGTGGTGTGTCGGTATTTGAGAGGTACGGGGGAGGGCGGTGAGCAGCCTCTCCCCGGTTGTCGTGTGTGGGTGGTTCAGACGAGCTGCACGGCGGGGCGAACGACGATCTCGTGTACACCGACGTTGGCGGGCTGCCCGATGGCGAAGGCGATCGCGTCGGCGATGCACTGCGGAGAGACGGCGATCGACACGAAGTCTGCCAGGGACTTCGCGGTGTCCTCGTGAGCGATGGTGTTGCCGAGTTCGGTTTCGATCACACCGGGCAGGATGACGGTGGTACGGATGTTCTTTGCGGCCACCTCCTGGCGCAGCGTTTCTGTGATGGCACCGACGGCCCATTTGGATCCGCAGTACACCGCGGCTGTTGGGAAAGAGCGGATGCCGGCGATGGAGGAGATGGTGATGAAGTGGCCGATGCCTTGCCGCTCAAAGACGGGGAGAGCGGCGGCGATGCCGTAGAGAACGCCCTTGATGTTGACGTCGATGGTCTGGTCCCACTCGTCGACGCGTAGCTCGCTCATGGGGGAGAGCGGCATGGTGCCGGCGTTGTTGATGAGCACGTCCACCTTGCCAAACGCGGTGACGCCTGCGGTGACGAGGGCGACCAGATCTTCGCGCCTGGTGACGTCGCAGGCGACGGCGATGGCCCTGCCGCCGGATGCTTCCAGCTCGTGCACAAGGGTGTCCAGACGATCCTTGCGACGCGCGCCGAGGACAACGGCTGCGCCCTGCTTTGCGAGTTCTTTTGCGGTGGCGGCGCCGATACCGCTGCTGGCGCCCGTGATGACGACGACTTTGCCTTGAACCTCTGCCATGGTGTGATGACCTCTGCAAACGACTCTAGGAGGGCAGAGCGTGTGGCCGTTAGCCTGCTTGTCCGAGATGCTTGCCTGAACCTCTTGCTCTACTGGGCGAAGGCGAGAGTGTCAGCACCCTGGAGCGCGACAACGTCTTTGCGTGGAGGTTGACCGAACTGACGACGGTACTCCCGGTTGAATTGCGTAGCGCTCTCGTAGCCTGTGGCGAATGCGGCCGAGGCGGCATCCATGCCATCCATGAGCATGAGGCGGCGCGCTTCAAAGAGTCGCAGCTGCTTCTGGAACTGGAGCGGGCTGCTTCCGGTGATCTCGCGGAAGCGGAAGTGCAGGGTGGAGACGCCCATATGCGCATGCTGGGCAAGCTCGTCGATGCGCAGGGGAGCACGGAAGTTGAGGCGAACCCAATCGACGGCGCGGGCGACACGCTGGGTGTGCGAGCCGGCGGTGACGATCTGCCGCAGCGCGCCGGTGTTGGCCGAGGTGAGCAGGCGATAGAGGATCTCTCGCTGCAGCAGCCCGGAGAGGAACGGAATGTCCTGCGGGCTCTCGTTAAGACGAACAAGACGAAGAACCGCCTCCAGAAGTTCGGGGGTCATGGCGCCGGTGGTGACGGCGGGCCCGTTGGGTGGCGTGTCCCCGGGTTGCCCTTCCATCTCTGCGACCATTTCGCGGGCCGCTCGCATATCGAGCAGGACGGCGCAGGCGAGATAGGGGCGGTGCTGGCTGGCCTTGAGAATGCGCGACATGGCGGGGACATGCAGCGGCGTGAGCAGCCAGCTGGCTTCGCCAAACGGGAAGGACGTGCCGCCGACATCCACAGTCTTGGCGCCCTGGGCGACCACGGCGAGTGCAGGCTCATAGACCTGGCAGGCACCGACGACGGGGGAATGGCGACGGTAGAGATGCAGCCCTGGGACGGCGCCCGGAAGATCGCCCTCCGAGTGAATCTGTCGCGCGATGGTTGCGGCGAGCTCGACTCTAAGCGCAGACAATCCGTGCCTCTTCCTGTTCATAAGGAGAGGATCAGGCAAGCCTGTCCTATGTGCAAGGGCTGATGCCGGATTGTGTGCCGCCGGAAGGAGGCGGCCAGCGCGAGCTGACGCCGGCCCCGTTGCCTGGCCTTGTGAGGCTGGCGTGGAGTATCGCTATTTGCTTCTGCCTACGGTGGGGCGTTCCGAGGCGAGTTGCAGATGCAAGGGCCGGTGAGCCGCATTGGTCAGCTTCGACCAGGCGTCCAAGCCGAGCCGGCGTGCGTCCTACGAAACAATGATCAGGATTGTGACGACCGCTGTGCTGCTCCCGGATCTGCTGCAATCAGTCTCGGGCGGAACGCGCCATGTGCTTGTGTATTCGTTCTTTAAGATCGGAGATCTTCCCGTCACGACGCTGTTTCTGATCAAGGCGGCTGTGTTTCTGTTTCTGCTGATCACGGTGTCTCACCTGATCCAGCGCGTGTTGTTGGGGCGGCTTTTTCGGCACCTCCACATTGCCGAGGCGCAGAAGTTCGCCCTGAGTCGCTTTCTGACCTATGCGCTGTTTCTTGGCGGTTTGTTTGTTGGGCTGCAGTCGTTGGGCGTGAACCTGAACTCGCTGGTCGTCTTTGGCGGTGCGGTGGGGGTTGGTGTTGGCCTGGGTCTGCAGAATGTCGTTTCGAACTTCGTGGCTGGGTTGATTCTGCTGGTGGAACAGCCGATCCGGATGGGCGATCGAATCGAGATGAAGGACACGCTTGGGGACGTGGTGCGGATCGCGGCACGTTCGACATGGGTGCGTACGAACGACAACGTCGTGATGATTATTCCGAACAGCGACTTCATCAACAACGCCGTGACGAACTGGACGGCGAACGACCCGAACGTGCGCATTTCGCTGACAGTGGGGGTGGGCTACAGCTCCGACCCGGAGACGGTACGGACGATTCTGCTGAAGGCTGCAAGCGAACACCCGGATGTGCTGAAGACGCCGAAGCCGGATGTGATCTTCACGGACTACGGAGATAACTCAATCAATTTTGCGCTGCGCGTGTGGACGTCAGTTCGAGCCCATACGCCCTTGGTACTCAAGTCCGACCTGTACTTCACGCTGTTCAAGATGTTTGGCGAGCATGGAATTGAGCTGCCGTTTCCGCAGCGTGACCTGCATCTTCGGTCGTCTGATATTCCGCTGCCCTTTCCGGGCAAGGTGGCTGAGCGGGCGGAGTAGGAGGCCGGCGCAGGTCTAGCAGGAGCTGACGATGGCTTCGAACTGCTCGGCGCGATGGGTGCTCGTGTGTTCGGCAAGGATGCGGGCGCGGGCACGTTCGCCGATGGCAGCTCGGTCGGTTTCGGTATAGGTGCGCAGGATGTCGACGACCTGCTCGGGCGTAGAGGGGAGCAGGATCTCGACGTTGGGGGTGAGGAAGTCTTCGAGGCCGGGCCAGGGGTCAGAGAGGATGCAGGCGCCACAGGCGGAGGCTTCAAAGAGGCGGACGGAGGGCGACCAGCCGGCGGCGACCATGTCGTCGCGGGTGAGATTGAGGGTGAAGCGCGAGGAGGAGTAGAAGGCCGGGTGCTCGCGGGGGGAGAGGTGGGTGATGCGGCGGACGTTGCTTTGGAACTGCGTGTCGGCGGGATATTGGGGACCGGCGACGAGGAACTGGAGTTCGGGGGCGAGCGCGGCGGGAGCGTCGAGCAGGCGAAGGAGCTTGGGCTGGCGATCGGCGGCGTAGGTGCCGAGATAGCTGAGGTCGGAGCTGAGCGCGGGGTCGATGGCGGTGGGATGGTAGAGGTCGGGGTCGACCGAGCAGTAGAAGGGAAGGGCGCGGCGGGCACCGAAGCGCTGCCCAAGCTCCTGGAGGGTGGGGCCGCCGGTGAAGGAGAGATAGGCGCTGTAGGCGGGAATGAGCGCGGAGTCGAGGTAGGGTGTTTTGCCGGAGCGGCGGAGTTCGGCGACGGTGATGGGTGTGTCGATGTCGTAGAAGAGGATGGGCTGGGCGGCGCGGTCGGCGAGGGCCTGCGTAGCGGCGATGGCGTCAGGGAAGAAGGAGCCGACGAGGGTGACGTCGGCATCGCGGGAGAGCTCGAGGAGGCGCGGGTGCTCGGTGGCCCAGTCGGTGTAGAGGTGGACGGTGGCGAAGGTGGGCTCGGGGAGGTCGCGGTTGGAGCGGTACCATTCGACGTCCTGCTCGACGAAGTGGACCGTGTGGCCGCGACGGGCGAGGGCGCGGCAGAGCGAGCGGTAGGTGGTGGCGTGGCCGTTGCCCCAGGAGGAGGTGAGGGTGAGGCCGTAGATGACGAGCTTCACTGGCTGACCTCGGAGGGGGTGGCGATGCGAGCGGCGAGCTCGCGCCAACCGGGGACGGGAGCCCAGTCGGCCATGGTGGCGCGGGACTCGGTTTGTAACGGGAGTTGGCCGGAGCGGCGGGCGGCGGACTCGGTGAAGGCGAGGTGGGCCTGGGCTGCGCGTTGGGCGTAGGTGTGGTCCTGGAGCGCGCGGGCGTGGAATGCCTGGCCGATCTGCCTGCGGGCGGCGGGGGTGTGCTGGCGGAGGGCGGTGACGACGTCTTCGGCGGAGCGGACGACGAGGATCTCGCTGCCGGGCTCGAAGCAGTCGGCGATGCCGGGCCAGTCGTCGCAGAGCATGGCGGAGGCGGAGCCGGCGACCTCAAAGACGCGGGTTGGCGGGGAGAAGCCGAAGTCCGCCATGGAGGCGCGATTGATGTTGAGGACGAGGGAGGCGGAGCAGTTGACGCGGTTGTGATCGGCGGTGGGGACGTGGCCGATCCAGCGGACATTTGCGGGCATGGGCTTGCCGTGCCAGCCTTCGCCGCCGAGGAGGAAGCTGGCTTCGGGTGCGAGCGAGGCGGCGCGAAGGAAGAGCTCTTCGACGCGGGCTTCGCGATCCGGGAGGCGGTTGCCGAGGAAGACGACGTCGCAGGCGAGGGTGGGGTCGGGCGGGACGGGATGATGCGTGTCGGGGTCGAGGCCGTTGTACATGGAGTAGTAGGCCTGGGCGCCGAACTCGCGGTAGCCGGAGCGGGCAAGGGGGCCGCCGCCGTAGGTGAGGATGGCGTCGTAGCCGGAGCAGCTCCCGGCGAGGGCGTCGGCGGGGTCAGCGCGCATGCGGTGGATGGTGGCGGGGGCGTCGACGTCCCAGATGAAGGTCATGGCGTGCGATGACAGCTCGGCGGGAATGCGGCGTTCGAGCTCGGCGTCGTCGCAGCCGATGCCGGAGTGCTTGACGACGATGTCGGCCTCGCGGGCGAGCTCGAGCGTAGCGTCGAGTGAGCGACCGGTGGGGTCGGCGTTATCGAGCGGACGGTGGAGCGGGTCGGTGCCGGGTGGGGCGTAGCGGGGCTGGTAGGTGAGCGAGCGCGCGAAGGAGAGGTCGACGGCGTCGATGTGCTGCTGGCGGCCGTAGGCGTCGGGTTCGGCGAAGGTGATGTCGTAGCCGAGGCGAGCGAGGTATTTGTAACAGCCGCGGTAGTAGGTGGCGGCGCCGTTCCAGTAGGAGGAGACGAGGGAGGAGCCGAAGGCGAAGATCTTCATGCAGGCTGGGTCTCCTGGGGTCCGGGTATGTGCAGGAGCGAGTTACAGATGGCGGTGAGCTCGGCGGCGCGGTGGTCGCAGGTGTGGCGGGCGAAGACGGTGTGACGACCGCGGTCGGCGAAGGCCTGGGCGGCGGCGGGGTCTTCGAGGAGTTCGCGCATGGCTGCGGTCATCTCGGCGGTGGTGTGCGCAAGGCGAAGGTCGCCGGGGCGGAAGAGCTGCTCGGTGTCCTCCCAGGGGGCGGAGAGGAGCGGGATGCCGCAGGCCAGGGCCTCAAAGACGCGGATGGTGGGGATGCCGCGCATGACGGTGGAGTATTGCTGGCGGGGAATGTGGACGGTGAGGCGGGCGCGCGCGTAGGTGGCGGGGGCGTCGAGGTTGGGGAGGTAGCCGCCGTACTTGACGCCGGCTGCGGCGAGGGCGGCGAGGCCGTCTTCGGGGTAGCGAACCCCGAAGATCTGGAAGGTGTGTTCGGGGAGGGCGGCCGCGGGGGCGAGGAAGAAGTCGCGGATCTCGGCGGAGCGCTCGTTGTCGCCCCAGTTGCCGATCCAGACGACCTCCGGGCCGGAGCGGTCTTCACCAGTGCGCGGGAGCGAGATGGGGTGGAAGACGGAGGTGTCGGCGGCTTCGTGCAGGGTCCAGACACGGTCCATACCGAAGCGTGTGCGATAGATCTCGCGAAGCACTTCGCCGAAGGCGAGGACGCCGTCGAACTCGTGGAGGCGGAGGGTGCGGAAGGACTCGGGCGAGGAGCTGGCGCGGTGGTGGGTGTCGTGAAAGAGAAGTTTGTAACCGAGTTCGGCGCGGAGGTCGAGCAGGAGCGAGGCGAGCGCGGGCGGGTTCCACTCGTGGAGGATGACGACTTGTTGGCCGGCGAGGAGGGGAAGCCAGGTGTCGCGATCGAAGGTGTTCGCGGGATAGGTGCGGATGGGGAGGTCGGGGTAGACCTCGGCGAATTGAGTGAGGGAGGCGGCACCGCGGGGCTCGGAGCGGAGGTTGTCTATGGACCACTCGTGCTCGGGCTCGAGGAGGTTGAGGGTGTGGCCGAGTTTTCCGAGCGAGCGAAGCAGGCCGCGGAGGAAGTGGGCGTTGCCGTTATTCCAGTCGGAGCGCTGGGTATGCGAGATGTAGGTAAGGCGAAGGCTAGGCGGCGGCATGGGGTTCCTGGGGGTGTTTGAGGAGATCGCGGATCAGGCGGAGGGTGTTGTGGAGACTGCTGTCGCTGCTGAGGGTGAGGGCGCGCGCGTGCGAGCGATGTTGTGCGGCGGCAAGGGCAGCGGGGTCTGCGATGAGTGAGCGGAGGAGGTGATCGAGCGAGCAGGCGTCGTGGAAGAAGAGGGCCGCGTCACCCCAGACTTCGCGGAGCGAGGGGATGTCGTTGGCGAGGACGGCGCAGCCGCAGAGGGCGGCCTCAAGCGGGGCGAGGCCGAAGGGCTCGTAGAGCGAGGTGGCGAGGTAGATGGCGCTCGAGCGAAAGAGGGCGAGGAGGTCAGGCTCGGCGAGGTGGCCGAGGAGGTCGAGGTGTGACGGCGTAGGTACGGAGCGGCGGTGCTCACCGGCGATGCGGATGGGGAGCGGCGCGGGCTGCTCGGCGTAGAGGGATTCGAGAAGCGCGAGGTTCTTGGCTTCGTCCCACAGACGGCCGGCGGTGACGGCCTGGAGGGCTCGTGGGGAGGAGGGTGCAGATGGGAGCGTGCGGCCGTTGGGGATGACGGCGGTGCGGGCGGGGAGCTCGAAGTTACGGGCGAGGGAGGCCTGCATGCTGTGGGTAGGAGCGAGGACGGCGGTGGCGGCAGAGAGGCCGGCCTGAACGAGGGCGCGGTACTGGTCGAGCCAGGGAGAGGGTTCGAGGCCCTCTGGGCGGCAGGCTTCGGCCCAGGAGAGGACGTCGGAGTGGGCGACGACGAGCCGCGGAATGGCGAGCGGGAGGGCGCCGAAGCAGAACTGGCTGCTGAGGATGAGGTCTGGGCGGAAGCTTTCGGCGAGGGCCAACAGACCGGGCGCGGCAGCGGTGTAGGCGGTGCTGTTCTCCGGCTGCCACTCGAGGGGCGCATCGATCGCGGTGAAGGTGAAGGTGGACGGAAGGTGGGGGCTGAAGGAGGCGGCCCATGCAGCCTGCTCGGGTGAGGGTGCGGGGCCGATGGAGGCGAGGGCGACGGAGTGGCTGCGGGCGAGGAGACCTTCGGTAAGTTCTCGAGTGTAGGTCCAAACGCCGCCGACGGTGTCCGTCGTCAGCAGGAGGCGCATTCGAGTTCCGCGAGCGAAAGGGGCTGCTGCGCCTGGATGTCACTGAAGCCTTTGCTCGCAAACAGCTGGAGGTAGAAGTCGTGCGCGCGCTCCCAGGCCTGCTCATCCGGCTGTGCGCCAAAGGTAGTTACATACTCCGGGCTGCCGGGAAAGGGGAACATGGGCACGGGCTCGGAGACCCAGACGCCGCGGCTCTTGAGGTGGGTCTGCCACTGGGCGACTTCGGCCGGGTCGTCTTCAGGAACCTTGATTAGGTTGGCCTGGACCCAGGGGATGCGCTGCTTGGCGTAGATGAGCAGATCGGCGATCCGGTCGGTGTCGATGCGGCAGTTCTTGTTCATGGCATCGCGACCGGCATCGGTGATGGACTCGATGCCGCACTCGAAGGAGACGCAGTGCGCGCGGGCGAGCAGATCGATGGACTCTTCGTTCCAAAGATCGATGCGGGTCTGGAAGCCGATGGAGACGGGACGCTTGGCGAGCTCTTCCAGCAGGGTGCGAACCTGCTTGCCGACGCCGAAGATCTCGTCGATGAAGTAGATGTAGTCCACGCCGCGGGCGAGGAGGGCATCGATCTCGGTGAGGACGGACGAAAGTTCGCGCTCGCGGTATTTGTTGCGGAAGAGGGTTTTGTTGCAGAAGGTGCAGGCGTAGGGGCAGCCGCGGGCGAACTCTACCTCGGCGCCGTGGTGGAGGTGATCCGCACCATTGTTGGGGAAGATGTGGTGGAGGTGGTGGTGGCGCTCGACGGGGTAGTCGGAGTAGTCGAGCGGGCCGATGGCGCGCATGTCCGTGGCGCCGAGGCCGGGCGTAGCGTGAAAGACGCTGTTTGAGTCGCGCCAGCAGCAGCCGGGAATCATCTCCCACGGCATGGTGGCGAGCTGCGGAAGGGTCTGGTCGGGCTCACCACGCAGGACGACGTTGGCGCCGGTCTTGGTGAGTGTAGCGATAGGGGTTACAGACCCGTGCGGGCCGATCACGACGGAGCGCGAAGGACGCGCGAGCTCGTTGATCCAAAGATGGGGCACGCGCAGCTCGGGCTGGGGGCAGCGCCAGAAGAGGTAGGACGGGGCGGTGGGGATGACGAGGAAGTCTTCGCCGAAGGCGTCTAGCCGAGAGCGGACGTCGGCTGGCGTGAGGTCGTCCATCCAGGCGTCGATGAGCAGGACTTCCTGGCCGGCGGCGCGGAGGCACTCGCGGGCGGAGAGGAGTTCCAGCGGGAAGTGGGGCTCGGCGCAGCCGAAGTAAGTGGAGCCTTCAAAGGTCCACTTGGGGTTGACGAGGGCGAACTTCATGCGACCTCCTCGGCGATGAGCTCTGGCTTCTGCGAGCTTGCGCGCTGCTGGCGGATGAGGCGGCCGTTGCTCTGGTAGAAGCTGTGGATCGAGTCAATTGTGTCGGCAAGCGAGCGGGTGGGCTGCCAGCCGGTGTGCGCGGAGAGCTTGGCGGTATCCGAGATGTAGAGGGGCTGGTCGCCGGGGCGGACTGCGCTCGAACGCAGATTGGGCTTGCGGCTGGTGTGGCGCTCGATGGCGGAGAGCATCTCGGAGACGGAGATGGAACGATCCAGGCCGCCGCCGACGTTGTAGATCTCGCCGGCGGTGCGGCTTTGGTGCTTGCGGGCGGCGATCATGGCGTCGAGCAGATCGGAGACATGGAGAACGTCGCGCACCTGAAGACCGTCACCGTAGATGGTGATGGGCGCGCCTTCGAGCACGCTGTAGAGGAAGTGGGCGACCCAGCCCTGATCCTCGTTGCCGAACTGGCGGGGCCCGGCGATGCAGGACATGCGGAAGACGACGGTGGGCAGCTGGTAGATGCGGGCGTAGTCGCGGACGTACTGATCGGCTGCGCCCTTGGAACAGCCGTAGGGCGAGTGGAAGTCGAGCGGCTCGTCTTCGGTGACGCCGTGGAAGGCCGGGTCGGCGGCAGCGTAGTGCGTGCCCTGCACCTGCACGGGCACGCCGTGGAGCGAGCCGTAGACCTTGTTGGTGGAGGTGAAGAGGAGGAAGGGTTTGCGGCCGGAACGGCGAGCGGCTTCAAGCACGTTGAAGGTGCCGAGCGCGTTGGTGCGGAAGTCAATGCCGGGATCGTCGACCGAGGTGGTGACGGCGACCTGAGCGGCGAGGTGGTAGATCTCCGTGGCGTGGTGGGCGGCCTCGGCAAGGGCGGCTGCATCACGCACGTCACCACGCAGAAGGGTGAGCCGGCCGGCGGTGGGCAGCGCACGAAGCCAGTCGACGTTGTGTTCCACGCCTCCGCGAGAGAGATCGTCGAAGACGGTGACCTCGGCTCGCGGGTCGGCGAGCAGGCGCTCTGCCAGATTGGAGCCGATAAACCCTGCACCACCGGTGATGAGGATTTTGCGTTCTTTGCCACTGCCCATTGTTCGGGACCTCCGATGGTGTGTGGTGCGGTTGCGATCAGGCGGTGGGCGCGATCAGGCGGTGAGGCCGTAGGTGCTGAGTTCCTTGAGCATGGTTTCGGCCTTGTCCTCGGCCTCCTGCTGCTGGAGCCAGGCGGCGAGTTCGCGGAAACCTTCCTCGTGGGTGACCTGCGGCTCATAGCCAAGCAGCGTGCGGGCGCGGGAAAGGTCGGCGTAGCAGTGCCGGATGTCGCCGGCGCGGTACTTGCCGGTGATGGTGGGCTCGAGCTCTTTGCCGAGGGCGTTGGAAAGCAGCTCGGCGACGCGGCGGATGGTGATGGGCGTGCCGCAGCCGATGTTGATGACTTCGCCATCGGACGGGCCACGCTGCATGGCGAGCATGTTGGCGCGGACGATGTCGTGCACGCTGACGAAGTCGCGCATCTGTTCGCCGTCCTCAAAGACGAGGGGCGGCTGGTTGTTGATCATGCGCGCGGCGAAGATGGCGGCGACGCCGGTGTAGGGATTGGAGAGCGCCTGGCGCGTGCCGTAGATGTTGAAGAAGCGCAGCGCGGTGACCGGCAGATCATAGTTCCGGCCGAAGATGAGGCAGAGCTCTTCCTGATCGCGCTTGGAGAGCGCGTAAACGGAGTTGATCTCGGAGGGCTTGGCCTCGTCGGTGGGGACGGGGGCGAGGACGCTGTTGCAGCGCGTGCAGTGAATCTCCCACTCGCCGGCGCGAAGCTGCGCAACGGGACGCACGGGCGGCGCGGCGAGCTCGCCGCAGCCTGTGCAGCGGTAGCGGCCTTCACCGTAGATCGACATGGAGGAGGCGACGACCAGCTTCTCCGGGCGCTGCTTGGAGTCGAGCATGGCCTGCAGGAGTTCGGCGGTGCCGAGCGTGTTGACGCTCATATAGCGGCTGATCTCATACATGGACTGGCCGACGCCGACGGTGGCGGCGAAGTGGAAGACCACGTCGACGTCGCGGAGGACCTCGCGAACGCGATTGGGGTCGCGGACGTCGCCGACGATGAGCTCGGCTTCAGGAGACAGGTAAGTCGGGGGGCCGTCCGTGTGGACCTGGGGGGTAAGGTCGTCGAGGATGCGGACCCGGTGGCCGGCGGCAAGGAGGCCGTCCGCGAGATGCGAGCCGACGAAGCCTGCTCCGCCGGTGATAAGGATCTGCTTCGGCTGTGCGGTGGGTTGGCTCATCGTGCGATGGTCTCCTCGGGCTCGGTTTCGTGGGAGCGAAGCGCGTGCGGTGTGGGGTAGGCGGGGGCGGCTTCGTTGATGGGCTGATCGCCCGTGGCGTAGCGGGTGACGGCCCAGCGGGCGAAGTCGGCAAAGTCGTCCGGGTCGATGGGCGGGCTGGTGTGGTGGCGCTCGAGCCCGAGGTGCTCCGGGGTGAAGCAGAGGGTGAGCGAGGTTTGGAAGGGCGCGAGGACCTGCATCTGGTGATCGAACCAGGCGGTGGCGTTGGGGCGGAAGGCGTCTGCCCAGCTGAGCCCTGTGCGCAGGTAGGTAACGTTGTGATCGCGCATCCAGTCGGCGGCCTGCTGCAGGCGGGGGTCTTCAAAGTGGAACCACTGGCAGAAGCCGGTGGAGCCATCGGCGGGGAAGCGGGCGACAGCCAGTTTTTCGCCGCCATCTGCGCGGATAAGGCCGAGGTAGTAGTGGCGATAGTAGGAGGAGCCTTCGGCCTCTTTGTGGCGGGTTTCGGCAGGCCAGGAGGGTGGGAGGTCAAACAGGCTGTACCAGTGGACGCGATCGGTGCGGCCTTTCAGCAGCTCCAGCGTGCGGGCAAGACCGAACTCCTGCACCTCTTCCGCGCCGAAGGAGGAGACGCCAACTTCGGTGACCCAGACGGGGCGCTTGGCGACCTCGGCTGCTTCGCGCAGGCGGTCCGGCCACTCGTTGATGCTCCAGTGATTCCAATCCAGGGGGAAGCCGTGAACGCCGACCGCGTCGACGCTCTCCATGACGCCGTACGAGGCCATGAGACGGAGGAAGTCGCAGTCGCAGGAGGAGACACCGCCAAGAACGATCTTCAGGGAGGGGTTGACCTCCCGAATGGCGGCTGCAGCGCGCTTGACCATAGCGGCGAAGCCCTTCCACTCGGGGTCAAGGTGGAAGTTCCAGTGCGACAGGTTATTCGGCTCATTCCAGAGCACGACGGCTTCGACCATCTCTATCCCGGTATCCTTTCCCCTCGTGGGAGAAGGTTTGTGTGCGGCGCGCCAAGCGTGCGTCTGCGTTGAGGTTAGCCCGATCAGATGCCATCGTGAACGGGCGGTTGCAAACTGAGGAAGATTGTAGATGTTCAAGCAGCTTTGCTGACCGGGAAAGTACGCGTGAGTGGAAATTGGGGTCCGCCGTGGTGATGAGGGCAGCCTGGCAGGGGGCTTGTGGGCGGTGTTGCCGGAGAGAGTACACGGCGTAATGGTTGCGGCAGGGTGAGTTACGGCAGGGTCGCGATCCTGTCTGATAGAGAATGGAGGCATATGACGGGATCGAAGTGGATTGGTGGCGTGGCTGTGGCCGCGATGGTGTTGGGAGCAGCGCGGAGTGGACGCGCACAGACGGCGATCTATGGGGAGTTCACGGGCGGCAAGGTGCCGGCATCGAACACGGCGCTGATGTTTGGACCGACGGTGGGGCTCTACCACGACAACGGCCTCGGTCTGATCGCGCTGGGCTATGACGTGCGAGGAACGTTTCTGCGGCGCGGCGACACGCACGGCTCGGGATCGAACGAATCGCTGAACATGATCGAAGTTGGCGTGCGTGCGGCGGTGACCCCCCATGTGCTGCCCATCAAGCCGTATGTGGAGGCGCTGGTCGGGTACGGCGGCCTGACTACCGGGCAGGGCCGGTCGCGGCAGGACGGAAGCCATGCGACCTACCAGTTTCTGGGCGGGGTAGACCTGACCTTTCTGCCACGGCTGGACTGGCGCGTGGTGGAGTTCAGCTATGGACGCCTCAGCGGACTGGGCGACACGTATGCGCCGAAGACGCTGAGCACGGGGCTGGTCTTTCGGCTGCCCTAAGAGGGTGTTTCGGCTGCCATGAGGGCTGTGAGCACGGCTGGAACGCTGGCTGGTGTCGGCGTAAACTTAGGGCTGGGCCGCCGTGCGGCCGGAGGTCTGGCCGATGTTGCGGAACTTCTTGCGCTCCAAGTTGCATGGGGTACGGGTGACCGAGGCGAATCTGCACTATGTGGGTTCGCTGTCCATTGACGCCGAGTTGATGGAGATGGCGGGGATCGCGCAGAACGAGGTCATTCACCTGGCGAACGTGACCAACGGCGAGCGGCTGACGACCTATGCGATTGCGGCACCGCGGGGCAGCCGGGTGATTGGGGCGAACGGGGCGGCGGCGCACAAGGTGCGGGTGGGCGACACGTTGATCGTCTTTGCGTTTGCGATGCTAACCGAACAGGAGATGGAGACGCATGTGCCGCGGCTGATCTTTGCGGACGCGGAGAACAATCCGTTCCGGCTGGAAGAGGCGGAGCGACATGGCGACCTGGCCGATGCCGAGAGTGAGCCGGCGAGCTTCTAACGGCGGGCAGCACGGCAGTTTCGATACACTGGAGCCATGAGCGAGCAGACTGTGGCAGAGGCGGCGCCGACCTCGGCGCATGGGACAAAGTACACACGAAACAATCCGTACACCTCACGGGTGCTGGTGAATGACGTGATCACCGGCGTGGGCTCCGAGAAGGAGACCCGGCACATTGAGCTGGATATTGAGGCGGGGATGACCTACACCCCCGGGGACGCGGTGGGGATTCTGCCGGAGAACCGGCGCGAGCAGGTGGACGAGGTGCTGAAAGCCCTGAAGATGACGGGCACGGAGAGGGTGCTCGACCACTACAAGGTCGACATCGATCTGGATGAGGCCTTGCGGACGCGGCTGCAGATTGGCACACTGGCACGCGGCAGCATTACGCAGATGGCGAAGCTGGCGCCGGAGCTGGAAGGTCTGAAGGCCATGGTGGGGCCGGACAACAAGGCGCGGGCCGAGGAGTACTGCTGGGGCCGCGAGTTTGTGGATCTGCTGGAGGACTTTCCGGGTGTGGTGACGGCGCCGCAGCAGCTGTTCAATATTCTGTCGCGACTGACGCCGCGGATGTATTCGATTGCGTCCAGCCAGGCCATGCACGCAGACAATGTGCAGACGACGGTGCGGGTGGTGCGGTACGAGTCGCACGGGCGCTCGCGGCAGGGTGTAGCGAGCGGGCACATGGGCGACCGGGCCCCGGTTGGCTCCACGTTTCCGATCTTTCTCCATGGCAATGCGAACTTTCGGCTGCCGGAGGATACGACGGCGCCGGTGATCATGATCGGGCCGGGGACAGGCATTGCACCGTTTCGGGCGTTCCTGGAGGAGCGGCAGGCGACGGGGCAGACGGGCGACAACTGGCTGTTCTTTGGCGAGCAGCGGCGGTCGCTGGACTACCTGTACCAAGAGCAGTTCGAGGGCATGCACAAGGACGGCTTTCTGACGCGGCTCGATACGGCGTTTTCGCGTGACCAGGCGAAAAAGATCTATGTGCAGGACCGCATGGCGGAGAACGCGGCGGAGCTGTATGCGTGGCTGGAGCGGGGCGCCTACTTCTATGTGTGCGGCGATGCGACGCGCATGGCCAAGGACGTGGAGCTGGCGCTGCTGGATGCAATCGCCAACGGCTCTAACGGCACGCTTGAGCACGCCAACGAATATCTGGCGACGATGAAGAAGCAGAAGCGGTACCAGCGGGACGTCTACTAGGTGCCAGCTGCGGGGGGGGACCCTCCCGTATGATGTTGCGCAAAATCTTCATTGCAGAGAACTTAGGCGTGCAGCAATGTGGCCCACTCCATGACACGGGGTGGGCCACATGTGTCTGAACGCCGACAGCGCTGGGCTGCCATGCGGACAGGGTACGGAGATGGACGCTGTTGCTGCGCCACGGAGGGGTGCTTCCGCGGCGCCTGGAGGTGGGGCTTACTGGGCGGTGGGCGAGCGGACGATATCACCCACTGTGGCGGGCACAGATCCGGAGAAGGTGCCGGCCGCCGAGGTGGCGTCGGCGTTCTTGATGGTGAGGTCGCCGACCTTGTCTTCCACGGTGCGAAGGACCTTTCCCGTGGAAGGATCTTTGACGGTGCGAACGGCATGCATCACGGCCAGCTTTATGCCGGGGTGGACACCAGCCTGCGTGCCGACGTTGATGATGAGTTCCGCACCGGCGACATCGGCGACGAGACCCTGGATGGTTTGCGCTTCCGCGGTAACGGCCTGGGGGCTTTCGGTATTTTGGAAGCCGAGCGGAGCGGGATTAGATCCGGTGGCGCCGGAGTCTGGCGGGTTGGGCTGGGCTGTGTTGGAGGCGGCTTTGGGCTTGCGGTTGAAGAGGCCCTTGATGGCGCTTTGCGCCCCTTCCGTGACGGTGCCCATGGTGGTGGCAACGGTGTCGTTGACGGCGCCGGTGGCGGAGCTCTTGGAGGCGGCGAGGGAGTCCTGCACGGTTTGCTGGGTGGAAGAGGTGATGGAGCCGTTGTTCGCGGTGGAGTTGCTGTTTGCTGTGGTGTTGCTGCCGCGGTTGCTGTTGGCGGCGGCGGAGTTGCTGTTCGGGAAGGAGCGATTGGCGACTGCGCCGGAGGAGGCGGGAGTGGTTTGGGCGGCGGTGGTGGTTCCCGCGGTGTAGCTCCAGCCGGTTTCGACGCCCTTGGCGGAGCGGCCAGGGAGGCCGAGGAGGCGCTTGTCGGCGGCCTTCTGGGTGGTGACTTCTTCCTGCGAGGTGGACCAGCGGCAGCCGGCTCCCTTGAGCTGACCGCCGTGGGCGTTGGTGGCGGCGTACTGGCGGAAGGCTTCCTGCGCCTTGAACTTGAAGTAGCCGGAGGTGGAGAAGACGTTGCTGTAGAAGGAGGTGTCGCCGAGCACATAGGCGCAGACGCCAAAGAGGTTAGGGCCCTGGTAGTTGCTGGGCGGCTCCGCAGGGCTTTGCCCGGCCGGGTTTGGCGCAGCGGGGTTTGGCGTGGCGGCGGGGCAAGAAAGGGGAGCGAGCAGGGAGGCAAGCAGAAGAGCAGCGGCGGGGGAAGATGCCACGTGAAGGCGAACGAACATGCGGGAGAGCTCCTGAGGGTAGAGGTAAGGGGCCCGGGTCTCGCGATGGCTTGCTGGGTGAGGGCAACAGCATAGGGCGGCCCGACAGCCGATGCAAGGGGGTTCTTTTGGGCGGCCCAGTGGCGGTGGCAGATTGCGGTGGAGCGGCTGGGAGCGGGATTCGGCTAGGCTGGAGGGATGGCGATACAGCGGATTGGCGTGCACCTGGGGACCAAGGGCGGGTGCTGGACGGCGGTGGAGCGGGCGGTGGAAGCGGGAGCGAACACGTTCCAGATCTTTAGCTCAAGCCCGCGCACGTGGAAGGCGGCGCCGGTGAAGGCGGAGGACGGGGAGACGATGCGGACGCTGCGGGCGAAGCATGATGTTTCTCCGCTGGTGATTCATGCGAGCTATCTGATCAACCTTTGCTCCCAGACGGAGACGGTGCGGGAGAACGCGGTGGCGGCGTTTCGCGGCGAGGTGGAGCGCGCGCTGGCGTGGGGGGCGGAGTTTCTGGTGCTGCACCCGGGGAGCTGGAAGGGGCTGACGCGGGAGGAGGGGCTCCGGCTGGCGGTGGAGGGGATTGAGCGGGCGGTGGATGGGCTGGCGCTGGCGGAGTTTCGGGTGTTGCTGGAGAACACGGCGGGCGCGGAATTTTCGTTAGGCGGGTCGTTGGAGCAGGTGGCGGAGTTGCAGGAGCGGCTGCAAGGGTGCGTGCCGGTGGGGGTGTGCCTGGATACGTGTCACCTGCATGTGAAGGGGTATGACCTGGTGACGGAGGCGGGGTGGGCGGAGACGGCGGCGCTGATCGGGAAGACGGTGGGGTTTGCGGCGGTGAAGGTGTGGCACTGCAATGATGCGAAGGCGGCGCAGGGCTCAAAACTGGACCGGCACGAGCATATTGGCGAGGGGACAATTGGCACGGCGGCGTTTAAGCGGCTGCTGCGGGACGGGCGGTTTGCCGGCGCGGCGTTTGTGGCGGAGACGCCGGTGGACCAGCCGGGGGATGAGGCGCGGAATGTGGCGGTGTTGCGGGAGCTGGCGGCAGGGTAAGCAACGCGACGCGGTGCGATCTCTTTAGAATGGAGAGACGATGAGCGACGTGCGTGCGGATGCGGCGGTGGTGGAGCAGGTAGGGCGGTATAACCCGGCGGAGATTGAGCCGCGGTGGCAGGCGCGGTGGGACGCGGACGCGACGCTCTACGGGGCGGACGAGGTGGGGTCGGGGAAGCCGAAGTTTTACTGCCTGGAGATGCTGCCGTACCCGAGCGGGCAGCTGCACATGGGGCACGTGCGGAACTATGCGATTGGGGATGCGCTGGCGCGGCACATGTGGATGCGCGGCTATAGCGTGCTGCACCCGATGGGGTGGGACGCGTTTGGTTTGCCGGCCGAGAATGCGGCGATGAAGAACAACACGCCGCCGCGGGAGTGGACGCTCGCGAACATTGCCGCGATGCGCAAGCAAATGCAGCGGATGGGGCTGAGCTACGACTGGCGGACGGAGGTGACGACGTGTCTGCCGGAGTATTACCGGTGGAACCAGTGGTTCTTTCTGAAGATGTTTGAGAAGGGACTGGCGTACCGGAAGACGGCGAAGCTGAACTGGTGTCCGCTGTGCCAGACGGTGCTGGCCAACGAGCAGGTGGTGGGTGGCAACTGCTGGAGGCACGAGGACCAGGTGGTGGAGCAGCGCGAGATGACGCAGTGGTTCTTCCGCATTACGGCGTATGCGGATGAGCTGCTGGATGGGCTGTCCGCGATGGAGGGGTGGCCGGAGAAGGTTCGCACGATGCAGGCGAACTGGATTGGGCGGAGCGAGGGCACGTATGTGGACTTCGCGGTGGAGGACGCGGCGGAGACGGTGACCGTGTTTACGACGCGGGTGGACACGATCTTTGGCGCGACCAGCGTGCAGCTGGCGCCGGAGCACGCGGTGGCCAAGCGGTTTGCGGCGGAGGATGCGCGGCTGGCGACGGAGATGGAAGGCATGCTGGCGCAGCAGAAGGCGGCGCGGGATGCGGGTGACCTGGGCGCGATTGAGAAGCATGGTGTGCCGACGGGGCGGTATGCGGTGAATCCGTTCAACGGCGAGCGGGTGCCGATCTGGGTGGCGAACTACATCCTGGCGGACTATGGGACGGGCGCGATCATGAGCGTGCCGGCGCATGATGAGCGGGACTTCGAGTTTGCGACGAAGTATGGTCTGGAGATTCGGCGGGTGGTGGCGCCGAATGTGGATGAGGACGCGGCGGGTCTCGCGCTGCCGTACCTGGGCGAGGACGAGGGGATCCTGATTAACTCCGGCGAGTGGACGGGGGAGAGCTGCCTGGCGGCGCAGGGCAAGATGGCGGCGCAGGCCAAAGCGGGTGGGTATGGCACGCCGACGGTTACGTATCGGCTGAAGGACTGGGGGGTAAGCCGGCAGCGGTACTGGGGGACGCCGATCCCGATGGTGTACTGCGAGCGCGGGCACGAGGGCGTGGAGCCGGGTGGGGTGGTGGCGCTGCCGGAGAGTGCGCTGCCGGTGCGGCTGCCGGAGAATGTGGAGATTACGCAGCAGGGTGGATCGCCGCTCGGGAAGCTTGCGAGCTTTGCGGAGACGACGTGCCCGGTGTGCGGTGGACCGGCGCGGCGCGAGACCGACACGATGGACACGTTTGTGGACTCGAGCTGGTACTTCTACCGGTACACGGATGCGCGCAACGATGCGGCGCCGTTTGCGAGTGAGCGGGCGAATCACTGGTTTCCGATTGACCAGTACATCGGCGGGGTGGAGCACGCGATTCTGCACCTGATCTACTCGCGGTTCTGGACCAAGGTGATGCGGGATCTCGGGTTGGTTACAAATAGCGAGCCGGCGGCGCGGTTGTTCACGCAGGGCATGGTGATCAAGGACGGCGCGAAGATGTCGAAGTCCAAGGGCAATGTAGTGAGCCCGGACCTGATGATTGAGCGCTACGGGGCGGATGCGACGCGGATGTATGCGCTGTTTGCGGCACCGCCGGACCGCGACCTGGACTGGCAGGAGGATGGAGTTGCTGGGGTGAGCCGGTTTCTGGGGCGCGTGTACCGCCTGGTGACGCGGTTTGGCGGGACGGCTTCTGCCGAGGCGAGTGATGCGGCGAGGAGCGCGGATGAGACGGCGCTGCTGCGGGTGTTGCACCAGACGATCGGCAAGGTGTCGCAGGATTTTGGCGGGCGGTGGCACTTCAACACGTCGGTGGCTTCGGTAATGATCCTGGTGAACGAGATTGCGGCGCGCGAAGCGGCGATGGAAACAGGAGCGATCTCTGCCGGTGTGGCACGCGAGGTGATGCGCGGGCTGGTGTTGCTGCTGGCGCCGTTTGCGCCGTTTCTGTCGCAGGAGCTGTGGAGCGGCATGGGCGGCGAGGGCGCGGTGTTTCGGGCGGCGTGGCCGGTTGCGGACGAGGCGCTGGCGCGGGAGGACGAGATTGAGCTGCCGGTGCAGCTGAATGGGAAGCTGGTGACTGTGGTGCGGGTGGCGGCGGAGAGCGAGGAAGAGGCGCTGAAGACGGCGGCACTGGGCGACGAGAAGGTGCAGGGGCGGTTGGCAGGGCGTGTGCCGCTGAAGGTGATTGTGGTGCGCGGCAAGCTGGTGAACCTGGTGGTGCGGTAAGGGTGGTGCGGTAATGGCGGTACGGGCAGCGGAGCAGATCGTACGGGATGCGGGAGGGGGGCTGCGGGGAACGCAGTCGTTTGTGCGTGTGATGCAGTGGTGCTGGATGCACCCTTCGGCGGTGGCGCTGGAGGTGCTGTGGCGATGGATGTTTGGCGCTGTGGTGGTGGGTGTGGTGTGGCGGTGGG
This sequence comes from Acidobacteriaceae bacterium, assembly GCA_965199635.1. Taxonomy (GTDB): domain Bacteria; phylum Acidobacteriota; class Terriglobia; order Terriglobales; family Acidobacteriaceae; genus Edaphobacter. The sequence continues at coordinate 498,503 of CBDASL010000001.1, forward strand.
CGGTGCCGGTGCTGGAAGGCGCGCTGGGCGGACCGGATGGGGTGGCGCGGGCGCTGGCACAGGTGGAAAGTCTGAGCCTGCTGGAGCCGACGCGGACGGTGGAGCGGGTGTCGGCGCTGAGCGGGGTGATTGGGCCGGCGCTGGGCCAGCTGGTGCTGCGGCTGGGGCTGCCGCTGGTGGTCGTGTGGCTCCTGTTTTCAACGACGGGTCGGTGGCTGGTGCTGCGGCGAGTGGACCGGACGCGTGGCGGCTCGTGGAGCGCGGCTGCGGCGCTGCAGGTGATTCGGCTAGTCGCATTGGGCGGGTTTACCTGGGCGTGGATGCTGGTGGTGCGTGGGGCGGCGGTACGGGAGCTGAGCGGGCCGGTGGGGGCGGGGCAGGAGCCGGCGCTGGTGCCGTTCTTTGCAATCCTGATCCTGGCGACGCTGCTGTTTTTTCTGGCTTGGTCGCTGGTGAGTTATGCCGTGACGCTGCCGCCATTGCTGGCGCTGGTGCGTGGGTTGGGCGTGCCGGCAGCGCTCGGCGCGGGGCGGGCCGCGGGCGGGCTGCGCATGAAGCTGATCGAGATCAACCTGGTGATGGGGATTGTGAAGGTAACGCTGCTGGTAGTGTTTCTGACCATCTCGGCGTGCCCACTGCCGTTCCAGACGGTGATCACGCAGGAGTTTCTGATCTGGTGGACGGCGGGATGCGCGGTGCTGTATTGCCTTGGCTCGGACTTCTTCCATGTGGCGCGGCAGGTGGCGATGCTGCGGCTGTGGGAGGTCTACCGGGAGAGCTGACGGTACTGTTGGGTCGCGGGCGGGGCGAATCGGGGTTGGAGCGGCGGGTGCCGGCGTGCGAGACTGCATGGCGGGTGCTGGACGATCTGCCCGGAAGAGGTTGCGATGTCGTTTGCTTTGTATGGAGTTGGATTTCTGGTGGTGATCGCGGGCGTCGCGTACCTGGCGAACCTGATGCACATTCCGCAGCACTACATTGTGGCGATCGTGGTGATCCTGGTGGGTCTGGGTCTGGTGACGGCGGTGCAGAACACGCGGCGCCGGGATCCGTAGCAGGGCGGGGCGCCCCGGTACACTTGGAGTGTGGCTACCCCTACCTCGACGATTGTGATTCTTGATTTTGGCTCGCAGTACACGCAGCTGATTGCGCGCCGTGTGCGTGAGTTCAATGTGTTCTCCGTTGTGCTGCCCTGCACGGTGGGGCTGGAGCAGGTGCGGACGCTTTTGCCGGCGGGCGTGATCCTTTCAGGCGGGCCGGCTTCGGTGTACGACGAGAACGCGCCGAAGGCGGACCCCAGGGTGCTGGAGCTGGGGGTGCCGCTGCTCGGCATCTGCTATGGGCTGCAGTTTATGGTGCACCACCTGGGTGGGACGGTGCGGCCGGCGACCCATCGGGAGTACGGGCATGCCGAGGTAGAGGTGGTGGAGGAGACGGCGCTGTTCCGTGGACTGCCGGGCGAGCTGGCGGTGTGGATGTCGCACGGCGACCACGCGGAGACGCTGCCTGAAGGATTTCGGCTGACGGCCAAGACGGCGAACGCCACGGCGGCGATTGCGAACGAAGAAGAGAAGATGTGGGCGGTGCAGTTTCACCCGGAGGTGGCGCACACGCGCGAAGGGACGGAGCTGCTGAAAAACTTTGTGCTGGAGATCTGCGGGGCAGAGCCGAACTGGACGCCGGAGCACTTTATCCAGGGGGCGATTGCGAGGGTGCAGGCGCAGGTTGGCGAGATGGGGCATGCGATCTGCGCGCTTTCGGGCGGTGTGGATTCAAGCGTGGCGGCGGTGCTGGTGTCGCGCGCGATTGGAGACCGGCTCACGTGCATCTTTGTGAACAATGGGGTGCTGCGCAAAGATGAGTTTGCCCGGGTGCAGGAGACGATGCGGGAGCAGCTGGGGCTGCATGTGGTGGCGGTGGATGCGGCGGAGAGGTTTCTGAAGCTGCTGGCTGGGGTGGAGGATCCGGAGCGCAAGCGAAAGATTATCGGGAACGAGTTCATCACGGTCTTTGACGAGGAGGCGGCGCGGATTTTCGAGGCGGAGAAGAGCGCCGGCGAGGAGATTGCGTGGCTGGTGCAGGGGACGCTCTATCCGGATGTGATTGAGAGCTCCAGCGTGCACGGGCCGAGCCACACGATCAAGAGCCATCACAACGTGGGTGGGCTGCCGGCGGATATGAAACTGAAGTTGATCGAGCCGCTGCGCGACCTGTTCAAGGACGAGGTGCGACGGATCGGGCGGGATCTGGGGATGCCGGAGGAGATCATCGACCGGCAGCCGTTCCCCGGGCCGGGGTTGGCGGTGCGCATTCTGGGCGAGGTGACGGCGGAGCGCGTGGAGATGCTGCAGCTGGCGGACGCCATTGTGGTGGAAGAGATCAAAAAGGCGGGGCTCTACAAGAAGCTGTGGCAGAGCTTTGCGGTGCTGCTGCCGGTGAAGAGCGTGGGCGTGATGGGGGACCAGCGGACCTACGCGAATGCGTGCGCGCTGCGGGCGGTGGAGAGCGAAGACGGCATGACGGCGGACTGGGCGGCGCTGCCGGACGAGGTGCTGCGTCGCATTTCAAGCCGGATTGTGAGCGAGGTGGAGGGGATCAACCGGGTGGTGTACGACATCACGTCGAAGCCGCCGGGGACGATTGAGTGGGAGTAGCGCGGAAGCGGGCTAAGGGTGCACGGCGACGATGCCGCGCACCACGGTGATGGTGACGTCGACGAGGTGGGCGGCGGGATCACGTTCGGCGCGGTAGCTTGCGGTGTCGTGCTTGAGCGAGTCGATGGAGCTTTTCTCGCCGAAGAAGTTGAGGATGTAGTCGGGGTTGAAGGGGTCACCGGCCTTCATCGCGAAGGCTCGATCGTAGTCGGCCTGCTGCTCGGCGGAGAGGCCGACGACCTTGATGGAGCGGATGCGGTACTGCTCGCCGGGTTCGACCGCGAAGCTGTAGCTGATGGTGTTGGCGCTGGTGTCGATGGCCGAGGTGGTGCGGACGACGACGTCGGCGTAGCCTTCTTTTCGGTACGGGGCGGCGAGCATTTCGGTGGTCTTTTCGAGGCCGATGAGGGAGGCAGGCTCTCCCGGTTTGAGGGAGGCAGTGCTGGCGAAGGCGGCGGTGGAGAGCTCGGGCGAGCCGGGCCAGGTGAGGTTGGCCACGGTGAGTTTGGGGCCGGGGACGACGGTGCCGCTGAGCTCCAGGGTGATCTTGTCTGGTGATGTGGCGATGGGAGTGAGCTTGCGGTCGGCGATGTGGGCGGTGACATAGCCGGCGTTGAGGTAGGGCAGGAGCAGGCGGTCGCTGGTGGTGCGGTGTTCGAGGCCGTCGTTGAGGAGGGTGCCGGCAACGCGGTCGGCACGCAGGCGGGAGTCCGCGGCGAACTCCGGCGAGATGCCGTCGAGGTGTACGGTTGCGACCACGATGCGCGGATTGCTGACGGCGAAGGTGAGGACGCGAGCCTGGCGCTCGGCGGAGGGCTCGGAGACGTCGTGGTTGACCTTGGCGGAGATGGAGCGCTGGCGGAGGATGTCCTCGAGTGCGGCCTGAGTGGCGTCGATGAGGTTGCCGGCTTCAGGCAGGGTTGGGCCGAAGAGCGGGACGCGCTGCCGAAGTCCGGCTTCGAGCTCGGCGGGGGTGAACCAGAAGAAGTTATCGAACGAGGTGAGGAGCGTGGAGCCGGCGGGCAGCGGCTTGAGGGTGAAGAGAACGTCGATGGCCTTGACGGCGCCTTTGAGGGTGACCTGGACGTCGTCGAAGGCGCCGGTGTCGGAGAGGCGCTGGGCGGCAGCCTGGAGGTCCGGGGTAGAGAAAGCCTGCCCGCGGTGGAGCTGGACGGTGTCTTCAAGGGCCTGTTGCTGCGTGGCGGGGGCGCCGTTGAAGACGACTTTGCCGACGGTGTACTGGGCTTGAGCCGAGGTGAGGCAGGTGGAAGCGAGGCAGGAAGAGACGAACAAGGCGAGCAGGGCGCGAGGCGGACGCATGGCGAGACGGTAGAGGGTCACACGGCTCGGTACAAGTAGCGACAGAGTAACGGGGCAAAGCAAAGGCCGCAGCGGATGGCTGCGGCTTTGCTTTGGTGGGCGGGAAGGCAGCTAGCCGAGCTCGTCCATGCTGTTGGCGCCGAACTTGAGGTACCAGGGGGAGGCGGCTTCGACGGCCTTGTTGACGTTCTGGATGTTCTCGACGCCCTGGGTGTCGAGCCAGTTGCGGAAGGCATCCGTGCCCTGGCGGCCGAAGATGTCGATGCCGTCGTACCAGGTGGCGCGGCCACAGAGGACGCCGTTGAACTTGGTGCCGGACTCGGCGGCAAGCTCGAGCGTTTCGACGAAGACAGGGTTGGTGACGCCAGCGGAGAGGTAGATAAAGGGCTTGTGGGTCATCGACTCGGCGTCGCGGAAGTGCTGGAGCGCCTCCTCACGGGTGTAGGCGGCTTCGCCCTTGTAGGCGCGGGTGCCGGAGACGAAGGCCATCTGGATGGGCACTTCGACCTTGAGGACGTCGACGCCGTAGCGCTCCTTGCCGAACTCGGCCATGGAGCCGGAGACGATGGCGGGCTTGGCCTTGGCGTAGGCGAGGGACTTTTCGTCGCCACCCTTGGCGTCGTAGCCGACGGTTTCGAGGAAGAAGGGAATGTCGTTGGCGCGGCACTCGTCGCCGATGCGCTCAACCCAGGCGTGCTTGTGATCGTTGATCGCGGTCTTCTCGTCGGGGGTGTAGTAGAGCAGGATCTTGATGCAGTCGGCGCCTGCCTCTTTCAGGCGCTGCACGCTCCACAGGTCCAGGAGGTCGGGAAGGCGGCCGGCGGTGGTCGCGTCGTAGCCGGTCTTTTCGTAGGCGAGCAGGAGGCCGGCGTCGTTGCGCTGCTTGGCAGCGGGGAGGCCGAACTCAGGGTCGAGCAGGATGGCGGAGGCGTAGCGCGTGAGCGTGGAGGTGACGAGACTCTTGAACTCCTCGAGATCGTGGGCGTCTGCGCCGGAACCGCGGGCGGCGCCGAGGGACTTCTGGAGCGAGCCGCGCTGGTCCATGGCCGCGGCTGCGATGACGCCGCGTGCGTTGGAGACGGCCTTCAGGCCTCTGAGTTTTCCTGGGGTGATTGCTGTGGGCACGAAGACTCCTTGTGGCGGCCGGCTGGTCGCTGACTCTAGTGAGATGAAGGGGTGCGGCCGCTGGCTGCTTGGCGGATGGCTTCGGCCTGCAGGGTGAGCAGATCGCGGATGCCGGCTTCGGCGAGATCGAGCATGCTGTTGAGCTCGGCGCGGGAGTAGGAGAGCTTTTCGGCGGTGGCCTGGGTTTCAACAAGGCCGCCATCGGCGAGCATGACGACGTTCATGTCGACGGTGGCGCGGGAGTCTTCTTCGTAGGCCAGGTCAAGCAGGAGGTTGCCGTCGACGACGCCGACCGAGGTGGCCGCGATGCTTTGGCGGAGGGGCGAGGCCTTGAGGGTGCCGGAGGCGACGAGCTTGTCGAGCGCGATGGCGAGGGCGACGGCGGCGCCGGTGATGGCGGCGGTGCGCGTGCCGCCGTCGGCTTGGAGGACGTCGCAGTCGAGGATGACGGTGCGTTCGCCAAGGGCTTTCATGTCCACGACGGAGCGCAGGGAGCGGCCGATAAGGCGCTGGATCTCGTGGGTGCGGCCGCCGACCTTGCCGCGCTCGCTTTCGCGCGGGGTGCGGGTGAGGGTGGCGCGGGGCAGCATGCCGTATTCGGCCGTAACCCAGCCGCGGCCGGAGTTGCGTAGCCAGCCAGGGACGCCCTGCTCGACGGTGGCGTTGCAGAGGACGCGGGTGTTGCCGACCTCGATCAGAACGGAGCCTTCAGGAGCCTGGACGAAGTTGGGGGTGAGGCGGGTGGGGCGGAGGGCGTTGGCGGCGCGTTGATCCTGCCGGAAGACGGTGGGCGAAGGGGTTGCGGACACAGCTCGATTATAGGTGGCGGGCTGCGGGCGGCCCGGGGAGGTGCAGCGCTTTGCTATGCTGGGCCTGAGTTTGCCGTATGGCAGACGTGGAGAGTGTTGTGGCTGACGAACCGATTCATGTTGTGGAGCAGGGCGTGCCGGTAGCGGCCGCGGAGCCGGCAAAGGCTGCCGCAGAGCCGGTACGGATCACGGTGCGGCCGAACGGACCGCTGCGGGTGGAAGGGCACATTGTGCTGCAGGATGCGGATGGCAAGACGTGGGATCTGGCAGGCAAGCCGGCGGTGAGCCTGTGCCGCTGTGGCCTGAGCGAGAAGCGTCCGTTCTGCGATGGATCGCACAACCGCCAGGGATGGCAGTGCAATGCTAGCCCTGCGCTGCTGACATAGAGACGACGACCCGTGGGGATGGCGCGCCGGGTGGGCGCGCGCGAGGAGATGCGGACCGGATGAAGCTGCTGTGGGCGGGAGTGCTGGCATTGGGCGGCATGGTCTGTGTTTCGACGCGGAGCTATGCGGAGGATGCTGCGCCGAAGTATGTGCGGAGCGAGGCGATGATCCCGGTGCGGGATGGCGTGAAGCTGCACGTGGTGGTGCTGCGGCCGGAGGGCTCGGAGAAGAACGGGCCGGCGCTGCCGCTGCTGATGGAGCGAACGCCCTACGGGGTGGACGGCGACAAGGCGGAGACTCCAGAGAAGACCAAGCCGGAGCTGGCGCGGAGCGGCTACATCTTTGTCTATGGCGACATTCGCGGCCGGTACGGGAGCGGTGGGACCTTTGTGATGAACCGGCCGATCGTCGAGCACCACTCCAAGAAGGACGTGGACGAGACGACGGACACGCGAGACACGATCGACTGGCTCTTGAAGCACCTGCCGAACAACAGCGGCAAGGTGGGTGTGCTGGGGATTTCGTACCCGGGTTTCTTGGCGGCGATGGCGGGGATTGATGCACATCCGGCGGTGAAGGCGATCAGCCCGCAGGCGCCCATGACCGACGTATGGATGGGCGACGACTTCTTCCACAATGGGGCCTTTCGCGAGACCTACGGTTTTGACTATGTGCAGCAGCTGGAAGGGCAGAAGACGGACGTGCGGGTCTCTGCCAAGGACGATCTGTTTCCGTTCTTTCTCGACCACGTGAACTTCCAGGGTGCGGCGGCCGCAGCGGGCATCGAGAAGCTGCCGACGGCGACGCGGTTTCTGAACGAGCCGACCTATGACGCCTTTTGGCAGAGCATGGCGGTGCAGCGGCGGCAGACCAAGGTGGAGGTGCCAACGCTGGAGGTGGGCGGGTACTGGGACCAGGAAGACATGTGGGGGCCGCAGGCGGAGTATGCCGCGCTGAAACCACATGACGCGAAGCACGAGGTGTTTCTGGTGCTGGGGCCGTGGAACCACGGCGAGTGGCATGCCGGGCCTGGACAGAAGCTGGGAGAGATCGACTTCGAGAAGCCCACCGGGGAAGAGTACCGGCGGGAGTTCGAGGCGCCGTTCTTCGAGAAGTACCTGAAGGGCAAGGCCGGATTCGATCTTGAGGATGTGGCGAGTTTCCGCTCCGGTGTGGACGAGTGGAAGCGGTACGCGGCGTGGCCGCCGCAGGCCGGCTTTGTAGATAAGAAGCTGTACCTTGAGCCCAAGAAGGTGCTGAGCACGACCGAGCCGACGGGTGACTACACGACGACAGCGGCGGCCTATGTGGCGGATCCGGCGGACCCGATCCCATACCGGCATCGGCCGATTCAGTCGACCTATGGCGAGGGCTCGAAGTGGCGGCCGTGGCTGGCGGAGGATCAGCGGTTTGTGAGCGGGCGCAAGGACCTGGCCAATTTTGAGACCGAGCCTCTGGCGAAGCCGATGACGGTGACGGGCGACGTGGTGGCGGACCTGTGGGCGTCGACCACGGGGACTGACGGGGACTGGGTGGTGAAGCTGATCGATGTGTACCCGGACGATGCGCCGGGCGGCATGGGCGGCTTTCAGCTGATGGTGGCGGAGGAGATCTTCCGCGGGCGCTACCGGAAGAGCTTCGAGACGCCGGAGGCGATCGAGGCAGGCGCGGTGAACGAGTACCGGTGGAGTCTTCATGGCGCCGATCACACGTTTTTGCCGGGACACCGCGTGATGGTGGAGGTGCAGTCCAGCTGGTTTCCGCTGTATGACCGGAACCCGCAGACCTTTGTGCCGAACATCATGACGGCGTCGAAGGAGAGCTACAAGGCGGCGACTATCTCCATCATGGGGTCGCCAAAGTATCCCTCGCATGTGGAATTCCGCCAGCCCGCCGACGAGCAGTAGGGTGGACGGGAGACCCGCTGTGAGCCAGGCAGGAGCAGGCGAGCGGGCGGAGGGTGATGTGCTGGAGACTCTGGAGCTGACGATGCGGAACGAGACAGAAGCCGGGGCGATGGAGGGCGGGCAGGCGGCCGATAAACCAACGATCCGAACCATCAGTTCGCGCGAGGTGTATCGCAATCCGTGGACCAGTGTGCGCGAGGATGTGATCGAGCGCTCCAACGGCGCGCGGGGCATCTATGGCGTGATCGACAAGGATCCGGCGACGATTGTGGTGCCGCTGGAGCGGACGGCGGATGGCGACTTTCTTTGGATGGTGCGGCAGTTCCGGTACACGGTGCAGGGGACGTTCTATGAGTTTCCGCAGGGCGGGTGGGAGCAGGCAGACGTAGTGCCTGAAGACCTGGCGCGGGGTGAGTTGCGGGAAGAGACGGGGCTGACGGCAGGGAAGATGACGTCACTCGGCGACCTGTGGATCGCCTATGGCGTGATGCGGCAGCGGCACCACATCTTTCTGGCAGAAGAGCTTACGCGCGGAGAGACGGAGCGCGACGTCGAAGAGCACGACATGACGGTGGAGCGGGTGCGGGTGGAGGAGTTCGAACGGATGCTGCTGGACGGGCGGATCCAGGACAACTGCACGGTTTCAGCATGGGGGCTCTACCTGGTGCAGCAGCGCCATGGGCGCGTAGCGTAGACGACGCCGACAGGCTGACCCGTGGGCCAGCCTGCCGGTCAGGGGCGGTTAGAAGCTGTTGTCGTTGCCGAGGTCTCCGCCGTCGTCGCTGCCGGAGTCATCGAAGGAGCTCGAGTCGTCGGAGCCGGAGTCGTCGGCGAAGTTGGAGCTGTCGTCTGAGTCGCTGCTGTCGGTGAACATGTTGTCGCCGGGGTTGTTGTCGTTGTCGAAGCCGCGGCTGTCGCGATCGCCGGTGTCGCGGTCGTTTCCATCGCCACCGTAGTAGTTGTTGATGACCTCCTCGCGGGGGGCTTCGTTGCCCATGCCGAAGCCGCCCAAGCCAGAGCCGCCACCGATAATGTTGTTGCCGAAGCCGTGCAGCAGGGATTCGACGCCCTGGAAGGCTAGCGCACCGGCGGCAACACCGGCAGCCGTCTGTGCGGCGCTGCGAAGGAAGCCGCCGCCACCGCCGCCCCCCATGGTCTGGGCGGGGGCGTAGTTCGCGGGCGGCGCGTAGGTGGGCGGCGGGCTGTAGGTGGGTTGGCCCTGGTTCGGCACAGGAGCGTAGCCCTGCTGCGATGGCGGGGCGGCAGGGCGGGAGTCCGAGCTGTCCGAGTGACTGCCGAAGATGCTTTCGAGGAAGCCGGTGTGCTTTTGCGGGGGCTGCTGCTGGTTGCCCTGCGCGAGCTGAGACTTGAGTGCGTCAAGCTGCTGCTTTGCCTGGTCCAGGGCGTACTGCTGGACGATCACGGTCTGCGACAGGATGTAGAGGGCGTTGGGGTTGGAGGCGAGGCCCTGCTGCAGACGCCCCTCGGCTTCGGGATCTTTGTCTGCGAGGTTGGTGCCGTTGACCCGCTGGATGAGGCCATCGATCAGCTGCTGCTCTTGGGGTGTCATTGTGCTTGCGCTCCTGCGGGCGAGTGGTTCCCTCGCACGTCCGTGTAGATAGACGCAGATGCGGGGTGAAGCGTTCTCGGGAGGTGGGAGCGACAACAAAACGGGCCTGCTTGCGCAGGCCCGTTTTGTTGTAGGTGGAAGTGGGGTTAGTGGATGGTCTTGGCGCGACGCGTCATGAAATCCATCAGCAGGTAGGAGCCGAGGCGCTCGGGGCTGGTGAAGTACGCCTTGCCGCGGCACATGGCGGAGACCTTCTGGACGAACTGCATGAGGGCGTAGTCTTCCGCGAGCATGAAGGTATTGATCATGATGTTGGAACGCTTGCAGCGGGCGACCTCTTCGAGCGTCTCGGAGATGACCAGCGGATCAAGGCCGAACGCGTTCTTGTAGATCCGGCCGTCGGGCAGGGTGAGCGCGGAAGGCTTGCCGTCCGTGATCATGACGATCTGCTTCATGTCCTTGGTTTGGCGGGAGAGGATGCGCTGGGCGACGCGCAGGCCTTCACGGGTGTTGGTGTAGTGCGGGCCCACCTTGACGCGGGGCAGCTGGCCGATGGGGATCTCTTCGGCGGAGTCGTGGAAGAGGACGAGCGAGAGCGTGTCTCCGGGGAACTGCGTGCGGATCAGGTGCGAGAGCGCCATGGCCACGCGCTTGGCGGGCGTGAAGCGGTCTTCGCCGTAGAGGATCATCGAGTGCGAGCAGTCAAGCAGGACGACCGTAGCGCAGGAGGACTGGAAGTCCGACTGGTTGACCTGCAGATCGGAGTACTCGATGTTGAGCGTGCCGGGGTGCAGCGGATCGTCTGAGGCGTGGAAGCCTTCGCGGGCAAAGACATTGTTGAGCGTGGCGGCGATGTCGAGGTTCAGGGTGTCACCGAACTCGTACTGCTTGGAGGAGCCATTGGTCTCGACGCCGGTGGCCTCGTAGCGGGTGTCGTGCCGGCCGAGGTTGGAGCGGCCGAGCGGGCCCAGGAGCTCGCGAAGCGCCTTATACCCAAGAAAGTCCATGCCCTTGTCGGTCACTTCAAACTTGGCATCGGTTTCGCCTTCACCCTGCTCACCCTGGCCCTCCTGGGGCTGCTCGGCGTTGATGAAGTTCTGTTCCTGCATCTTCTGGATGATCTTGTCGATGAGCTCTTCGACCTGATCTTCGGCGAGGGCGTCGTACTTCTCCTGCGTCTCCTCGTCGAAGACATCGCCGGACTCAAGCGCCTGCTTGATGGCCTCGCGGAGATTGTCCATGGTCTGCTCGCCGTCGAACTCCTGAAAGCGGGACATGGGGTCCTGGAAGCCGGAGTCGAGGAAGAAGTCGGAGAGCGCCTGCATGAGGTCTTCGAGGCCAAAGGCGGAGGAAAGGTCCCCGTTGAACTTTGTGTAGCGTGTGCGCTTCATGAAGAGACCTCCACGGACAGTGAGGCGGTGCGTGCGAGAGACTTCCGGGCGACTGTGATGCTGGGGCCCGGGGCTCGAGAGGCCGCCAGGCTGGCCCGGCGGTCTCTCGAGCAGGAGAGGTGTGCTAGTTGTAACCGCGGCGTGTGCGGGAGCGCTGATCTTCCCGCCCCTGATCCCGAGCCCGCTCGCCGTACTGCGCTGCCTGCTCGTTGCGCGACTTCTTCTCGGCAGCAGTGAACTCGCGCTCTTCAGAACGCGAGATGCGCTTCAGCGCCGTCATGCCTTCAAGCAGAAACTCGGCAGCGGAGACGGCGAGCTCGGGCGAGGACTTCAGGTCCAGACCGAGCGGCGCGAGCTTCTCGTGCAGGCCCTGGATCTGCCGCAGCTCCTGGTCCGAGGTGGCGGCTGAGTGCGCGTCCGAGAGTTGCACGGAGCCGCCGAGGTTGAACCACTGCTCGATCTGCTGCGTGTTGGTTTCGGCGAAGTACTGGTTGAAGATGCTGGCGACGGAGTTGCGAATGATCTCGCGGATCACGACGTCGGCGCCACGCATCTCGCCCTCGTACTCGAGCTCGATCTTGCCGGTGATGCCAGGCAGCGCGGCGTAGATGTCGCCGATGCGAGGTACAACGGTGGACTCGCCATGGATGAGGGCGCGGCGCTCGGCGTTCGAGACGACCAGCTCCATGGTGGAGATGGGCAGGCGCTGGGAGACGCCGGAGCGCTTGTCGACTTTTTTGTCGTCGCGTGCGGCGAAGGCAACGGTCTCAACGACCTGCCGGATGAAGTGGGGAATGTCGATCCGCTGGATGGTGTCGTCGCCGGCGTAGGAGCGAGCGGTCCAGGCCTCCTGCTCGGTGATGGTGATGGCCTCGTCGATGGACTCGGGGTAGTGGGTGCGGATCTCCGAGCCGATGCGGTCCTTGAGGGGAGTGACGATCTTGCCGCGGGCGGTGTAGTCCTCAGGGTTGGCGGAGAAGACGATGGCCACGTCTAGCTCGAGGCGGACGGGGTAGCCCTTAATCTGGACGTCGCCCTCCTGCATGATGTTGAAGAGCGCGACCTGGATTTTGCCGGCGAGATCGGGGATCTCATTGACGGCGAAGATGCCGCGGTTGGCGCGGGGGAGCAGGCCGTAGTGCATGGTGAGCTCGCTGCCGAGCTCATGGCCGGAGCGTGCGGCCTTGATGGGGTCCACGTCACCGATAAGATCGGCCACGGTGACGTCTGGCGTCGCGAGCTTCTCGACGTAGCGGTCCTGCGGCGTGAGCCAGGCGATGGGGGTCTCGTCGCCCATGCGGGCGATCAGGTCGCGAGAAAACTTCGACAGCGGCGCATAGGGGTTGTCGCGCAGCTCGGAGCCGGCAACGCAGGGTATCTGCGGATCAAGCAGCGTGGTGAGCGCGCGCAGGATGCGGGACTTCGCCTGACCGCGCAGGCCGAGCAGGATGAAGTTGTGACGGCTGAGGACGGCGTTGATGATCTGCGGCAGAACGGTGTCGTCGTAGCCGACGATGCCGGGAAAGAGCGGCTCGGCGGAGGTGCGGATGGTCCGCAGGCGGGCGATCAGGTTGTCGCGGAGCTCGTCCTTGACGCTGCGGGCGACGCGATCTTCGGTGTATTCACTGGCGCGCAGAGCGCCCAGGGTTGCGGGGAGAGAAGCGGAAGAAGCGCGACTTGCCATGCTTCAAGTATAGGCGTGGGTGCGGCAAGGGGGCGGCGCGCCACCGTTGCGTGTGCGTGGCATCAAGCTGGGGAGCCGCGTGTGCGGCTAGCCGGGCATGTCGTCGAGCATGGCCTGCATCTCGCTGGCGGCGTGGGCGTTGCCGGTTCGTCCGGCAGCGGCGACACCGGCCTGGAGGCGGGCGCGAGCCTCCGCAGGGCGGCCGAGGCGAAGCAACAGCTGTCCGGACATCTGGTAGGCGGGCACGTAGTCCGGGCTGTTCGCATTCAGGGTGTCGTACTCGCGCAGGGCGTCAGTGTCGCGACCTTCGGCGGCAAGGGCCATGGCGAGGCCGTAGCGGGCGAAGCTGTCAGCGGGGTTTTGCTCGAGGATCTCGGAGAGAGCGGCGATCTTGTCCATAGCGGCTATGGTGGCAGGCGGTGGCGCGCGCCGCAAGGGCGCGGCAGCGCACACGGGATGCGGGCGGGCTAGGTAGACTGAAGACATGAGCGAAGCGCGCAGCAGGGAAGCGGGTGAAGGCCGGACGGTCGGGGCGTCGCAGGCCGAGCGGAGCGAGATCGTCTTTCCGAGCGATGCCAACCCGGTGGGCAACCTGTTTGGCGGCCGGCTGATGCAGTTCATCGACCTGGTCGGGGCGACGGCGGCGTTTCGTCACTCGCGCGCGATCACGGTGACCGCGAGTATGGACCACCTGGACTTTGTGGCGCCGGTGCGTGTGGGCGACCTGCTGATCCTGAAGGCCAGCGTGAATCGCGTCTTCCGGACCAGCCTGGAGGTGGGCGTGCGCGCGATGGTGGAGGATGTGCTCCACGATGGCGGCCTGCGGCATGTGTCGTCGGCGTACCTGACCTATGTGGCTGTGGACCGGAGCGGGCAGCGGCTGGAGATAGCGCCCGTTGTGCCGGAGACCGAGCACCAGCGGCGGCGGTTTGACGAGGCTGGGCGGCGGCGAGAGTTGCGCAGCGCGCGGACGGCAGAGAAGAAGGAGTGGCGCGCGGCGACGGGCAATGTGTGGAATGTGTAGCGGCTGGTGAGGTGGAGGGTGGCGTAGCAGGGGCTGGTGGGGCGAAGCACAGGAGGAGTTGAGATGGGACATATGGGAGCAGGGGGGCCGCAGGCACCACAGCCGCAGCCGTTGCCGGGTGTGGAGCACGTGATCGCGGTGGGAAGTGGCAAGGGCGGGGTCGGCAAGACCACGGTGGCGGTAAACCTGGCAATCGCGCTCGCAAAGATGGGCCACGCAGTCGGCCTGGTGGACGCCGACATCTACGGACCAAATGTGCCGACGATGCTGGGCGCGACGCGGCAGCCGAACGTGACGGCCGACAACCGGATTGAGCCGCTGCTCGCGCATGGTGTGCGCTTTATTTCGGTCGGGCTGATCTCGCCAGGCGACAAGCCCATGATGATGCGCGGACCGATGCTGCACCAGATTGTGCGGCAGTTCCTGATGCAGGTGGAGTGGGGCGTGCTGGACTACCTGATCATCGATCTGCCGCCGGGAACTGGGGACGTGGTGATCTCGCTGGTGCAAACGGTACCGGTGACCGGGGCTGTAGTGGTATCGACGCCGTCGGATGTGGCGCTTGAAGACGCGCGCAAGGCGCTCGAGATGTTCCACCAGGTGCGGGTGGAGGTGCTGGGCATGGTGGAGAACATGAGCACCTTCCACTGCCCGCACTGCGGCGAGGAGATCGACATCTTTGCCAAGGGTGGGGCGGAGCGGACGGCCAAGCAGTTTGGCGTGGAGTTTCTCGGCTCGGTGGAGCTCGATCCGTCGATCCGGCGGGGCGGCGACCGAGGAATGCCGGTGGCGCTGGCGGGGGCCGAAAGCGAGATCGCCGAACCCTTTTATAAGGTCGCGGAGAAGGTCATCCAGGCGGCGGAGCGGGTGGCCGCTCAGGGCGGGGGCGTTCTGGAGGTGGAGTAACGCACCGCCGTGCTTTGCTGGATGCGCGGCAAAGCATGGCGATGTGGCGCTGTGGAGCTTGGCTTGGTAGACTTGAGTGCAGCGTGCTTAGATTTTGTTCTTCGCTGAACAGGATGGCACGCAGGGTTTGGAGCCACGGTGAGCGGAGCAGACCAGATTACGCCTCGGCAGCACGTCATTCTGATGGCGGTAGTCGCGCTGTACCTGGACGGTGGGGAGCCAGTAGCGTCCGGTGGTGTGGCCGGTGTGCTGGGCGGGACGGCAGGTGGCAGCGGGGCGGGGATGAGCTCCGCCACGGTGCGCAACGAGATGAACACATTGACGGGGGCGGGCTGGCTGGAGCAGCCACACACCTCTGCAGGCCGCGTGCCCACGCCCCGGGCGTTGAAGCTCTATGTGGAAGGGCTGTCGCAGGGAGCCTGCATCACCACAACGCGCCTTTCCGAGGAGTCGCAGCGCGTTATCGATCTGCGCCTGACGGGGCTGCCGGGAACCGGGGCACTGCTGGAGCAGACGAGCCTGGTGCTGGCCTCGCTTTCAAGTGGTGTCGGCCTGGCGGTAGCTGGCGCGGTCACGGTGGAAGAGCTGGAGCACGTGCACTTTTCGCGGCTGTCCACCGGCCGTGTGCTGGCCGTTGTGGTGACGCGGGCGGGCTCGGTGCGGGACCGGCTGCTGCAGCTGCCACGAGATTTTTCAACGCGCGAGCTGGAAGTCGCCTCGGCTTTTTTGAATGAGCGCTTCCGGGGCTGGAGCATTGAGCGAATCCGGGCGGAGCTTGCCCGGCTGGTGGAGCAGCAGCGGAGTGAGTACCAGGCGATGCTGGCGACGGTGGGCGAGCTATGGAGCCAGGTGCTGCCGGCCAGCGAGCCACCTGCGGTGCATGTGGGCGGGGTCGGCAATCTGCTGCGGGCCACGGCTGGCCGGGATGCGGGCGGAACGCGGCTGCGCGAGATGATGGCCGCCCTTGAAGCCAAGGAGCTGGTTGCCGAGCTCCTGACGGCCTACCTGGACTCCTGGGAGAGTGACACCCGGGGTGGTGAGGTGCGCGTGGTCTTTGACATGGAGCAGCGCGCGCCCGAACTGGCCGGCCTTGTGCTGGTCGCTGCGCCGGCGCGACTGGGCGGCGAGCAGCGCATGGGCGCTGTGGGCGTGATTGGCTCCACGCGGATGGACTACGAGACCACCATGAATGCAGTGCGGTATGTGGCTGAGGTGTTTCCCCGCATCCTCTAGAAGAGCGGGCGAGTCATACTGAAGCAGGTGCGCACGGGGGCGTTGCAGTGGACAAGCAGACACGATGGGGCCAGTTTCCACGCTGGACCCGGATGGGGAAAGACAGGAGAGACGAGATGAGCGGAGAAAACCCGATGGATGAAGCAGTGCTGGAGCCGGAAGGCGTGCAGGAGTCGCAGGAGAGTGCGGCGGACACAGCCGAGTTGGAGCAGACACGCCTGGAGCGGGACACCTACCGGGATCGACTGCTGCGGCTGCAGGCCGAATTCGACAACGCGCGCAAGCGGGAAGCCAAGGAACGGCAGGATGCCCGCGACTACGCGATCCAGGGTGCAATCGAGCCGTTTCTGAGCGTGATGGACAACTTCGGTCTGGCGCTGAAGGCGGAAGGCACGGCGGAGCAGATGAAGGCCGGCGTGGAGATGATCGTGCGCCAGATGGAAGACGCGCTGCGTGGCCTGAACGTGCAGCCGGTTGAGACGGTCGGGGCGATGTTTGACCCTCGTTTTCATGAGGCCCTGGGCAGTGTCGAGACCAAAGAGCATCCGGATCATCAGGTACTGGAAGAGATTCGCCGGGGCTACAAGATGCGGGACAAGCTGCTGCGGCCAGCGATGGTGCGCATTGCGGTAAACCCGGACCAGCGGAGCGAGTAAGCATCACCCCTTTGCTGGCCCAGGGAGGGGTGAGTTGAAGATGGCTGAGGAAAGATGAGCGCAACGGCAAACGTGACGAAGACTGATTACTACGAGGTATTGCAGGTTACGCGGGAAGCCAGCGAGCAGGAGCTGAAGACGAGCTATCGCAAGCTGGCGATGCAGTACCACCCGGATCGTAATCCGGGCAATCCCGAGGCCGAAGAGAAGTTCAAGGCGTGCAGCGAGGCCTACCAGATCCTGTCGGATCCGGAGAAGCGCGCAGCCTATGACCGGTTTGGCCATGCGGCATTTCAGGGCGGCAGCCCGGGTGCGGGTGGACCCTTTGCCGGCGGCAACGTGGACCTTGGTGACATCTTTGGCGACCTGTTCGGCGAGATGTTCAACATGGGTGGCAGCGGGCGGGCCAACCGTGTGCAACGCGGGCGCGACATGCAGATGGGCATGCAGCTTGAGTTCGAGGAGTCCATCTTCGGGCGCGAGCGCGAGATCAGCTACAAACGCATGGAGGCCTGCGGTGAGTGCCGCGGCACGGGCGCAGCCAAGGGCACGTCACCGACGACCTGCCCGCAGTGCCAGGGGCGTGGGCAGCAGCGCTTTCAGCAAGGCTTCTTCTCGGTTGCCCGGACCTGCTCCAGCTGCCAGGGAACCGGCACGCTGATCAAGAACCCATGCTCTGTCTGCCGCGGCGAGACGCGTGTGCAGGCCGAGCGGTCTATGAAGGTGAAGGTGCCGGCCGGCGTCGAGGACGGCACCCGGATCCGCTATGGCGGCGAAGGTGAGGCGGGCCGCTTCAACGGGCCGGCGGGCGATCTCTATGTGGTGCTGTCCGTGAAGCCGCACGAGTTCTACGAGCGCTCGGGCGACGACCTGCACTGTGTACTGCCGATCAGCTTTCCCCAGGCCTCACTCGGCACGGAGCTCGAGTTCCAGACGCTGGACGGCACCGAGGTGATCAAGGTTCCGGAAGGCACGCAGAGCGGCAAAGAGTTCCGTTTGCGGGGCAAGGGCGTGCCACATCTGAACGAGCGCGGCAAGGGCGACATGATCGTCGAGGTGCGCGTGCAAACCCCCAGCAAGTTGACGCGGGAGCAGAAGGAGCTGATGCGCCAGCTGAGCGAAAGCATGGTGGTGGACAACAAGCCCCACTCGCGCGGCCTGCTGGACAAGGTCCGCGATATCTTCAGCTAGATTCCGAGCCGTAGGGCAGCGCAGCATCCGGGGCCGGGGCCGATGAGGTCTCGGCCCTGTTGTCGTCCAGCAGCGCGCCTGCGATGGCCACGGCCGCGATCGCAGCGGTCTCCGCACGCAGAATGCGCGGACCGAGCGTCACCGGCTGCCACCCTTCTCCGGTAAAGAGGGCAAGCTCCTCTGGCGTCCAGCCGCCTTCCGGGCCGATGGCAAGCACAACAGACGACGCAAGCGTGGAGGAACGCAGAGCGTTGGCCAGCGGGTTGGCCTGCTCGACCTCGCTCAGCAGGATGCGGCTGGCAGATGGATCCAGAGTCGCAAGCGCATCGCGCAGCGCAAGCGGGTCATCGAGCTCTGGCGACGAGGTTCGCCGTGACTGCTTGGTGGCCTCGTGTGCGATGCGGCGCCAGCGCTCCACACGCTTGGCCGCAGCCTGTGCCAGGTGTTTCTCCGTCCGGCGGGCGAGGATGGGGGTGATGCGAGCGACGCCCAGCTCGGTGCTCTTCTCGATGGCCCATTCAAGATGATCGAACTTGAAGATCGCCAGCAGCAGATGGAGCGGAAGCGCGGCAGCAGCTTCCAGCTCTTCATGCAGGAGGAAGGTGACGCGCTCAGCACCTGCCGGGAGCGAGACGGTGGTGATCTCGGCGCGATGGAGAAAGCCACCGGCGACAAGGTCGTAGACCTGGCCAGGTTCGGCGCGGAGGACGCGGCCGAGGTGCAGAGCCTGGGGACCGAGCAACTCGGCGGTAGCGGCTTCGCGATCCCAGCGATCAGCGATAAAGCGGCGGCGCGTCATTTGGCGGGCACCGGTGCCGGGACCGAGGCGGCATGGTTCGGCGGGAGCGCGACGGAAAGCGAGGCCTGGTGGTAAAGATCGATCGTCAGGATGAAGTCGTTTCGCGTGTTCCAAACCTCGGGCTTGATCGGAAAGTGCAGCAGCACGAAGCCGGTTGCCGTCTGTCCGGGATCAATGCGGCTTTCGCGCAGCAGTGGGGGCGCTGTCTGCTGGCGAGCCAGCGTGCCGAGCTGCGGAAAGGTGGAGTAAAGGTTTAGCAGATCGGAGCGCTCCACAGCGCTGGTCGCTGGCTGCAGGGAGCCGTCTGACGGAACCAGCGAGGCCGTGAAGTCCTTCAGAAAGAGGGGCAGGCGCAAGCGATCCGTGATGCGCACCGTCGCCAGGATGTACAGGACGTCCTCTGTCTGCTTGGGGCCGACGACGTTCGACTCGGTGGTGAACTCTACGTGAGCCGGATAGACGTCCACATGAGTGATCTCAACGTCCGCGGTCGTGTGTGGCGTGTTCCGGTAGAGGAAGAGACCGGCGAGCGCCAGTGCCGCCAGGGCCAGCAGGATGGGCAGGGTGTAGTTGCGACGCTCAGGTGCTGCAAAGAGGGAATCAGCCATCAAGGTGAGGGTAGCAGCGCCGCGCACCGCCGGACAGGGCCGGACAAGCGAAAGCGGCACCGGGTATGGAAGCCCGCTGCCGCTTCTGAACATCAGCAGAGGTGCCTAGGCCACAGAGCGACCACGAATGACTCGATACAGCCCCAGCAGGATCAGAGCGCCGACGAGTGACATCAGAAAGCCTGCCGGCTGGTCGGGCTGGTAGAGGCCGAGAAGGCGACCGATGAAACCGCCAAGGAAGGAGCCAGCGATTCCGATCACGATGGTGATCAGGATCCCGCCAGGATCCTTGCCGGGCATGATCAGCTTTGCGAGTGCGCCTATGACCAGCCCAATGAGAAGCGTCCAGAGCAGACCCATGTCAACCTCCAAGATTGTTGCGTTGCTAGTAGGAGTGCGGTGTACACGGCTGAGTTGCTAACCGTGCCGGAGATGGCTGCCAATGTTAGCCGATATGTTCTTCGCCTGTAATGCGAGCGTCCCGCTGGACGGCGTACTCGTTCAACATAACCGCGATCAACGCGGCCGTAGGGACGGCAACCAAGGTGCCCACAATGCCGGCGAGCGCCGTGCCGATCAGAAGAGCCACCAGCACCGTGAGCCCCATGAGATCGACCGAGGACTTCATGATGCGGGGCGTAAGCACCGCATTCTCGATGTTGATGTAGATCGCATAGAAGATCAGCACGCCGGCCATCTTGGTCCAGGAGTCCAGCGCGGCAACACCTGCCGCCAAGACGATGGTGATCACACCGCCCGCGATGGGGATGATGTTCAACAGGCCCATCAGCACGCCGAGCAGCACGAAGTAGCGCACGTGCAGAAAGCCGAAGACCACTGTGCTTGCAACCCCGAGGATCAGCATCAGGAGGCCCTGTCCAATCAGCCACTTGCTCATCTTGTGCTCCGCAGTCTTCAGCGTGCGCTTCAGGCGCGCGCGTGGCTCCGCTCGAAACAGCGCCAGGAAGAATCGAAACGCCTCGTCCCCTTCGAGCATGAAGTAGATGCAGAGAAAGCTCGCCGTCAGGATGTCAAAGAGGTGCGACAACCAGTTTGGCAGCGAGGTCA
Source organism: Acidobacteriaceae bacterium (assembly GCA_965199635.1). Lineage (GTDB taxonomy): Bacteria > Acidobacteriota > Terriglobia > Terriglobales > Acidobacteriaceae > Edaphobacter. Next base: position 518,834 of record CBDASL010000001.1, read on the forward strand.
CGAGATAGGTGGCCGTGGAGGCGAGGGTTGCCTGTGCACGCTGAGCGGCCTCGTCGATGTTGATCTTCTTCGCAAGGGGGAAGTGCTTGAGCTTGTCCACGGCCTGGGGAATCCGTGAAGGAACATCCGAGATGAAGTTGCGAAGATCGCGCATTACGGGCGGCAGTGCAATGGCAAAGAAGAGCACCGCGGCCCCCAACACCAGAAGGAAGAGGATCGCAATAGCGATGGCGCGCGACGGCCGCCAACCGCGGATCTTGATGTTCTGGATCTGGGAGACGATGGGGGTGAGCACCACGGCAAAGAGGGCGCTTACGTACAGGATTTCAAGCTCCTTCACCAGGTGCCATGCCAGGTAGAGCGCAAGAAGAATGCCCACGGTGAACAGGATGTGACCGTGAATGGAGCGGCGCTGCTGCGATGTTTCGACGGAGCCTACGATTGTGGCTTCAGGTGAGACGCTCTCAGGCATAGTTCTTGGATGCCATGAACGCCACGTTCACCTGCACAACGTGAACAGAAATCGTTAGCGACGGGCGAGCGCGACCCGGACGGCCGCAACGGTCTGCTCGGGCGTCTGCTGCAGCGTGTCGACCGTGCTGTGGGCAAGCCGCCGGTACAGGATCTCCCGGTCGCGATAGCGAGTCTCCGCGAGCAGCGGATCCTGGAGGTTTGGCCGATGCAGCGAACCGGAGGCGACTGCCTCCAGCATGCAGCGGTCGAAGAGTGCAGGAAAGGGGGCCCGGAGGAAGACAACGCGGGTGCCCGGCGTTTGTTCCACAAGAAGGCGGTTACCTTGGGTCTCCGGCGCACCGCCGCCCAGGGCGATCACCACCTGCTGCTGCCCCAGCGAGCGCGCCAGCAGCAGGGACTCCAGGCGGCGAAAGCCGGCCTCACCAATCGTGGTGAACAGGGCTGAGACCGTGGATCCGCTGTGCTCTTCGATCAGGTGGTCGAGATCCAGAAAGCGCCAGTCTAGTTCGGCAGCCAGAAGGCGGCCCACCGTGGACTTGCCGGCGCCCATGAAACCGGTCAAGACGATCCGGCGCACGCCAGGTGGTGTGGAGGTGTCCAGGGTTGAAGGACCAAAGGTCTGGGCTACGGACATGGCAGATCCAAGAAGAAAGCCGGCGGAGAGTCCCGCCGGCCCGGGTTGGGAAGCAACTCCCATGTGCGCTGCCTAGGCAGGATCTTCGCCGCTGGCCGCGAGGCCAAGCTTGCTCTGGATGCTGGACCAAACGTTGTCACTCGGCTCGATCTGCACTTCGGGCGCGTCCAGCAGGTTTTTTGCAGCCTCGGCGATGTATTCCAGGTCGCGCACAAGCTCGGCGCAGGTTGGGTTTGCGGCCAGGAACCGAGCGTAGCGGGGGTCCTGGCTGATAGATCCTTGCCCTGCGCTGAAGAGTTCAGGCAGATGCTCCTGAAATTGCTCCACGGTCATGGTATCGGGATTGAACGAGTTACCCGTGACGTTCATTGCACAACCTCTTTCGCAAGTGCGGCTGTGGACGCCTGCTCCGTATTGCGCAGAAGCTCACGTAACTTGAGACGCGCTTTATGGAGCTGCGACTTGCTGTTGCCGGTAGAACATTCCAACATAGATGCGATTTCGTTGTGCTCGAAGCCTTCAACATCGTGCAGCACGAACACCATTCGGTACCCGGGGGGGAGGGAGCCAATCGCTCGCTCCAGCGCAACACGATCCACCGAGCCTGCAAGCTGCGGGTCGCGTGAGCCGAAGTCCCGCTTGGGAGCGTCTTCCTCAGACGGGTTGATCGTTTCTTCGAGGGAGACTAGCTGCAGGCCCTTTTTGCGCAGGTGCATCAGCACCAGATTGACCGTGAGCCGGTGCAGCCAGGTAGAGAAGGCCGACTCCCCGCGAAACGAGCCAATCTTGCGGAACAGGTGGAGAAAGGCCTCCTGGGTCATGTCTTCCGCTTCGGAGACGTTGCCCAGCATGCGAAGGCACAGCGTGTAGACCCGCCGCTTGTGGAGGGCATACAGCTTGGAAAAGGCTTCGGCATCGCCGTTTTTTGCGCTCTCGATCGCTTCTGCCTCGCCCGCGATGGGCGGGTTTCGCTTGAAGGAGCCGGCAGCCGGCTTGGCAGGCGCAGCGCCCAGTGGCGATGAGGTGCCATGGGTGGCGGGTGGAACTGGCGTTTTAACTTCACTCATAGTGATGACCTTGGAAACCGAGTGCACCCACTCGGTGAGAACGACTGATTAGCAATACCCTTTCACCTTATCGCATTCGCGCCCGATCAACGTTGGAGCGGGTCGGGCGGTGCCCACTCACGCGCCCAAAAATCGGGCGTACAGGCTGCGGGCCAGCGCTGGGTCTGTTGTGCCCTGGATCAGCGCGCGGCCGTCGGGAAAGACGGTGATGGTCTGCTCGCCCCGGCGAAAGCGCAGCAGCAATGAATTGAATCGGAGGTCGGTGATCTCCGGATTACGGGCCAGCGTGGTCTGCAAGCCGACAAAGTCAATCGGGCGATGGTGCTCATGGATCTGCACAGCGTTTCGGCCGCACAGCGTAATCTGCGGTCGGCTCGCCCCGGCCAGATGCGTGAACTCACGAAGATCGCAGACCCGGCAGCCCGGGCGCGGCGTAGCGGCGGCAATCTCCGCCCGGTGCAGGCGATGGTGAGCGGCGGGCTGCCACAGGTCGGTTGAAACCAGCGTGCGGCGCAGCAGGTGGGGCTGCCCGGTGAGTAGCTTGAGCGCCTCGGCGACCTGCAGGGATGCCGCCAGTGTCACCGCCGCACCCAGAATGCCGGCCGTGTCGCAGGTCTCGGTCGGCCCGGCCGGGGGGTCAGGAAACAGGCACGCAAGGCACGCCGTTGGCTCCCAGTGGGCTGTCTCGCCGGCAGCTGGCCTGGGCAGGATAGACATTGTCGCGGCATAGCTGCCCACCGCGGCGGCGTAGATCCAAGGCCGCCCGTGTTTTACCGCGAAGTCATTGAGGAGATAGCGGGTCTCGAAGTTGTCCGTGGCATCCAGGATCAGATCCACGTCACCCAAAAGCTCCTCGATGTTCCCCGGGGCAAGGTCGGTGACGTGCGCCTCAATCTGGATAGCGCCATTGGCCTCCCGCAGCTTTTGCTGGGCGGCCACGGCCTTGGGTGCCGTGGCCAGCGCGTCTGCCTCGTCGTAGAGGATCTGCCGCTGGAGGTTGGAGGCTTCCACGAAGTCGCGGTCGATCAGCCGGAGCAGGCCCACGCCAGCCCGTGCCAGCAACGAGGCCGAAACAGCGCCCGTCGCCCCACAGCCGATGATGCCCACCCGCCCGCGGCTGAGACGCGCCTGACCCTCCGCCCCGATCCCCGGAAAGAGAACCTGCCGGGAGTAGCGGTCGCCGTCGGGCGTCCCCCGCAGCGCGTTCATCTCAGGCAGGGGTGGATTTGACAGGGTTGTATCGCGGGTTTCTCTCAAGGACAGGGGCACCACGTCAAGGGTAGTATAGAGAGGTTTTGAGGCTGGTCGGAAGTCAGGCCGGGCTGCAGGCCGGGCTCCGGTTTTGAGCGCAGGGATCGCAGCAGGGTGGGGCGGAAGCGTTTTGTCCGGGCGATGGTCTCCGGCGATCAGGGGTTGAGGAGAGCGGTTGAGTCCAGAGGCAAACGGCAGACGGTCCTCGATTCGGACCAGGGAAACGGCAGGGTCGACTCGCAAGCCGGTATACGGCTACTTCGCCGGTCTGGCGCTGCTGTGCGGAGCTGCCGGTGCGCTGCTGGGGCAGGGACCGGTTGGTGGCGCGTCCAGCGTGCCGGCCGGCAACGGTGCGGGGCAGGGGTCCACGCCAGGCCAGGTGGCCCAGCCGGCGCTTGGCGCGAGCTCTCCAGCCAGCGAGCCCGGGCAAAGTGCCACACCATCCCAGACAGGGCAGCCCAAGGTCATCAGCGGGCCGGCCGTGCGTGCGCTGAACACGGGGCCTTACGCCTCCATGCTGCAGTTGCGCGGCCTTCGGGTAGATCGCATTGAGTTCACGGGCGTGACCTTCTCCGCCGGGGAAACGCTGCCGAACGAGCTCGCGCAGAAGGTGGGCGAGCCACTCGATCCGGACAAGATACGCGAAAGTACCCGGCGGCTCTTTGCCAGCGGGCAATACCGCGATATAGCCGTGCGGGGCGACCGCCACGGCGACTCCGTGACGCTCTTCTTCAGTGGCGTGCCTCGCTTCTTTGTCGGCCGCGTCTCCATCAATGGGGTCAAGAGCGATCGTCTGTCCAGCCTGCTTGAGTTTGCAACCAAGCTCGACCCCGGCACGCCCTTTTCGCCGAGCCAGGTGCCCACCGGGCAGAAGGGCATCGAGCAGACGCTGGAACAGAACGGCTTCTACGAGCCCAAGGTGCAGTCTGCCGTTACGCCGCACAAGGACAACCGGCTGATCGACGCGGCCTACCACGTGGAGATCGGGCCGCAGGCACGGGTGGGCGACGTCACTATCTTGGGCGACGACCCTGGTCTGACCGAGAAGGAGTTCCGCAAAAAAGGCAAGCTGAAGCGCAAAACCCGTGTCAACCGCGACACGGTTTCAAATGCGCTGGACAACCTGCGCGCCGTCTACCAGAAGAACGATCGCCTCGAGGGCACCATCACCCTTACCAAAAGCACCTACGACCCGGCGAAAGACTCGCTCAACTACGAGTTCACCGCGGCGCAGGGCCCCAAGGTCGCCGTGCTGGTGGAGGGCATCAAGGTCTCCAAGGCGCGCCTGAAACTGCTCATCCCGGTCTACGAAGAGGGCACCGTCGACAATGATCTGCTCAACGAAGGCACCTTCAACCTGAAGGAGTTCGTGGAGCAGCAGGGATACTTTGACGCCAAGGTCAGCGTCCGGGTAGTTGGGGCAGGCACCGCGAACGAGCGGATCCTGTACACCGTCGACCGGGGCGTAAAGCACAAGGTCGTCTCGGTGGAGATGAAGGGCAACACCTACTTCGGCGACGAACTCCTGAAGGAGCGGCTGGCCGTGAAAACGACCAGCGCCTCCAACCGAAGCGGCAAGTACAGCCAGGCGCTGGTGGCCGCGGACGCGGGCTCAATCGAGGGGCTCTACCGGGCTAACGGCTTCAGTGCCGTTAAGGTAACGCCCACCGTTACAGACGTCGACGAGCGCGACGGCAAGCCGCTCAAGTACTCCGAGATCCGTGTGCTCTACACCGTAGACCAGGGCACCCAGCAGAAGTTCGGCACCATCAACCTGTCTGGGGTGTCCCCCGCGCTTGACTCATCGGTGCGCGCGCTGATGAGCTCGGAGACCGGGCAGCCCTTCTCCTACACCTCGCTCACCGCCGACCGGGATGCCATCCAGAGCTTCTATCTGAGCCAGGGCTATGAGCAGGCGCGTGTCACCGTGGCGCAGACTCCCGAGCCGAGCCAGGACAGGACCAACGTCGCTATCACCGTGGTGCCGGGCGACCAGGTCTTTATCGACAAGGTGCTGATGAGCGGGCTCAACCACACGCGGCCCGACGTGGTGAAGGACCAGGTGCTCGTCCACGAAAAGGATCCACTCAACCAGACGGCGCTGCTCGACACCCAGCGCAATCTGTATAACCTTGCCATCTTCAACGAGGTTGTCGCTGCCGTAGAAAATCCCGCCGGCCAGGTTCCGGAGAAGAACATCCTGCTCCAGCTTACTGAGGCCAAGCGCTGGGATGTGACCTACGGCTTCGGCTTCGAGGCGCAGACCGGAACACCGCAGCGCGGCATGGTCTCCGAGGCCTCGCGCATCCTGCTCGGCGATAACTCCCCCGCCGCCACCTCGCAGGACGGCAAGCCTGGTGTCAGCCCGCGTGTGTCGCTCGACGTGTCGCGCATCAACCTCCGTGGCACACAGGAGTCGCTGACGCTCCACACCACCTACGGCCTGCTGGAAGAGATTGCCGCTCTGACTTTCAACAACCCCAACGTGCTGGGAAAGCCCTCGCTCAACTTTTCAGCGACGGGCGGCTACTCCAACGTGCAGAACATCACCACGTTTGCCGCTTCAACACTGCAGGCTGATGTACGCCTCACGCAGAAGTTCAAGCTTGCAGACACCTTCATCTACGACTTCCAGTACCGCCGTGTAAAGGTCGACCCCAACAGTCTGCAGGTCTCCGCCAACCTCATCCCGCTGCTGAGCCAGCCGGTGCGCGTCGGTGGTCCCCAGATTACCTGGTACCACGATCGTCGGTCGCCCAGCCAGCTGGACGCGGTGCGTGGCTCCTATACCCAGATCGCCGACTTCTACGCCTCTTCCAGGCTCGGCTCGCAGGTCGGCTTCAACCGCGTTGACGGGTCGTTCGCCACCTACTACCAGTTCGGCACGCGGCGGAAGTTCGTCTTTGCTCGCAACACGCGTCTCGGCTACGAGCAGTCCTTTGGTGCCAATCCCAACATCGGCAATCCCGTCTGCGCGGGCGCTCTGCTGACCACCAACGCCAGCTGCACGGCAGTGCCGCTGCCCGAGCGTCTGTATGCCGGTGGCGCCACCAGCCTCCGCGGCTTTTCGATCAACGGCGCCGGCCCGCGCGATCTGCAGACCGGCTACCCGGTCGGTGGAACGGCGGTGATCGTGAACCAACTCGAGCTGCGGCTGCCCCCGCCGACGCTCCCTTATGTCGGCACCAGCGTCAACTTCGTCCTGTTCCATGACATGGGCAACGTCTTCCAGCAGGCAGACCAGCTCTTTCCCAGCTTCCTTCGCTTCCACCAGCCGCACCAGGAGACCTGCCGCGACGTGTCGAGCCCGGCCGTGGTCGCCTCGCATACCGGCACCTGCGACTTCAACTACTACCAGCACAACGTCGGCGTGGGCGCGCGCTACAACACGCCAGTCGGCCCCATTCGCGTAGACCTCTCCTATAGCCTCAATCCGCCGGTCTACCCCGTGCTGTACGACTTCGCTAACAACCCGCCGCACGTCGGGCAGGCGAGCCACTTCAACTTCTTCTTCAGCATCGGACAGAGCTTCTAAATGACGACGACACGGGTCAGACCCGCGGGGCGGACGGTCAGCATGGCCGGCATGCTGCTGCTGGGAGCATCGGCGGTGCTGGGGGCGCAGCAGTCACAGCAGGGCGACGCCCCACCCCCGCCCACACTCGCGCCGGGCAACCTGTCGCAGCAGCATCCTGATCAACCGGGGCAGCCTCAGCCCTCAGCTGCCCGCACCAGCACCGAGGCAGACTCCGACAGCTCGCCCGCTTCCAAGGCCGTCGAAGGCACCACGCAGCCGGACGTCAAACACCCGGGTGTGCTGCTCGATCGCGTGGTCGCGGTCGTCAATGGTGAGGTGGTACTCGAAAGCGATGTTGCTCTTGAGCAGCGCATGGCTGCCTTCCAGCCAGTCACCGATCCACGTGGCGGCATCACCGCCAAGAAGGCCACGGACCGCCTGATCAACCGCGCCCTGCTGCTCCAGCAGGCCAAGCTGCAACCGCACAAGACGGCGACCGACGCCGACGCAGCAGAGCAGATCACCACCCTTCGCAAGGAGATCCCAGCCTGCAAGGAGTACGCCTGCGAGACAGAGGCTGGGTGGCAGCGGTACCTGCGCGAGCAGCAGGTCACCGAGGTGGAGCTGCAAACTTACCTGCGCCGCCGTCTGGATGCCCTCGCGTTCATTGAGCTGCGTTTTCGCTCCGGTGTGCGCATCACGCACCAGCAGATCCAGGACTACTACGAACAGACCATGCTCCCGGAGTACAAGGCACGCGGCGTGAAGCCGCCGGCGCTCGACAACCTTGAGACACGCATTCAGGAGGTGCTGCTGCAGCAGCAGGTGAGTGGCCTTCTGTCCGACTGGCTTAAGAGCCTCCGCGCGCAGGGAACCGTGCAGATCGTTGAGGGAGGACCAGCCGACTCATGAGCGATCCTCGTCAGCAACACCCTTCCGCAGAGAAAGAGCAGCCCCGGCGCAGTTCCGGAAGCAAGGCCGCGAAGGTTTTGGCGTGGATCGCCGGCGGCGCCGTTCTGCTGCTGCTCGCGCTGACCGCGCTGCTGAGCTGGTACACCACCACGTCCGACTTCAGTAACCGCGTGGGCTCGAAGCTGGTCGCCGTCCTTGAGGACGCAACTGGCGGGCGAGTCGAGCTGCGGGGCATCCACTTCCATCTGTGGCAGCTTGCCATCGAGGCGGACGGGCTGGTCATCCACGGAACAGAAGGTCCGGGCGAGATGCCCTATCTCTCTGCAGACCGCATCCTGGTGCACGCCAAGATCAACACCTTTCTGTCGCATACGGTTGGAACCGGAGCGCAGTCGCACCTGGGGTTGAACTACCTGCGCATCGAGCAGCCGCACTTTCACCTCATCATCGACAAAGACGGCAAGACCAACCAGCCGGTGCCGAAGAAGCCCAGCACCAGCACAGAGCCGGTGCAGAACACCCTGCTTGATCTCCAGGCAAAGCAGGTGGAGCTGGCTAACGGCCTGGCCGTGGTGAACGATCGCGCTATCCCGTTTGACATGGCGGCGCGCGACCTGGAAGCTGCGGTGCACTATATCGCCTCCAGCGACCGTTACGGTGCCGTGATCGACCTGAACGACCTGCGCACGCGCATGAGCAAGCAGCCCGAGGCGCAGAGCCGACTTCACGTGGAAGCGGAGCTCGGCCGCGACAGCGCGGATCTGCGCAAGCTCGACTTCCACTCCGGTGCAGACTCGGAACTCACGGCGTCCGCCTCAATCCAGCACTTCGACAAGCCACAGTACGAGGCGCAGGTCGACGGCGATCTGGCACTGAAGCAGATCTCCGTGCTGGGCGGCGTCGCTGGCCTGAACGCTGGTTCGGTCGAGCTCCATGTCAAGGGGCACAGCTGCTTTGTGGAGCCGCAGGTCGCGCAGAAGCAGGAGCACTTCTGGCGTCGCAAGCACCCCAAAGACGCGGCCCAGCCCAGCACCAAGGTGCTCCCGCCAGACTCCGACTGCGTGGCGGGCTACCTGGTAGTTGGCAACGTAAAACTGCACAACGCCGGCTACCGCGATGAGACCGTTCGCCTGCACGACATCAACGGTGGCGCGCAGCTGCACGTTACGCCGACCGAGCTGCTCTTCACCGCGCTGACTGGAACACTGGCGGAAGGTGGCAGTGCCCGCGGCGAGCTCCGCATCTCCAACTGGCTGGGAGAAGTGCCCCCGAGTGCACCGGCGCAGAGCCCGACCACCGTAGCCGCAGCCACAACGGCCAACAAGGCGGCAGTCGGCGTCGGAGCCAAGCCCCCTGTGGACGACCTGAAGCTCACCCCGGTGAACCGGGCGCACGCGATCCTGAATGTCGCCATCGATCGCATTGCGCTGCGAACGATTCTCACCATCGCCGCTCCGACGGTGAACGACCTTGGCTTTGATACAGCGTTTAGCGGACCGGTGCACGCGGAGTGGGGCGGCCCGGCCACGGAGATCGCGGATTCCGTAAACGTGGACGCAGACGTGCGCTTTGGGCCGACCGGTGCGCGACGGAATGGCGCACTGGCCAACATACCGCTCACCGGACAGGCTGTAGCGCACTACCGGGGCAAGGGGCAGATGGTCAACATCGACCGCTTTGTTGCTCGCACGCCACAGTCCACCATCGAAGCGAGTGGCGTGCTGGGGCTCAACAAGGGCGATCCGACCACAGAGATGCGGGCCGACCTGAACATCCGCGACCTGGGCGAGTACGACGCGGTGCTGACGACCCTTGGTGTCCAGGCCAACGGCAAGAAAGGTTCCGCTGCGCTGCCTATCGTGCTGCACGGGTCGCTCGGCTTCCAGGGCACGGCGCGTGGCCGGTTGAAGGATCTCGACGTGAAGGGCCACCTGCAGGCGAACGACCTGCTGGTGCACGCTGGCTCTGCTGCTGATGTTCATATCGACTCGGTGGTGGCGGATGCGGAGTACGCCCCGCGGACCGGAGTGTCGGTTGCGTCTTCCAGCATTCGGCGGGGCACTGCCGCGCTTGAGGTGGGTGGCACCTTCGCCCCGCGACGAGCGTCCACACGGCACGGCGTGGAGTACGTGTGGGACGACGGCAGCACGGCCAATGCGAGCGTGACCCTGAACGGCGCATCGCTCGAGGACGTTTTGGATATCGCCGGGCAGAAGGGCAAGTACCCCGTCTCCGGCACACTCTCCCTCAACGCCAAGGTGAATGGCACGCTCAAGGCCCTGGACGGCACGGGCCAGGTCAACCTTGTGGATGGTGTGGCCTACGGCGAGCACTACGACTCTGTGCTGCTGAATGCAGCAGTGCAGGGCAAGCAGATCACCGCGACACAACTGCTCGTAAAGCTGCACGGCATGCAGGTGACGGGCAATGGCGCCTACAATCTCGCCACCGAGCAGTTGCAGGCGCATGTGCAGGGGAGCGATCTGCGGCTGTCGAAGTTCGACGTGGTGCAGCAGAAGAAACTCCCGGTGGATGGCGTGGTAAGCCTGCTGGCCGACGCCAAGGGAACGGTGCAGGAGCCGGGGCTCACGGCGCATGTGGGGCTCACGGACGCGACCTACAACGGCCAGCCAGTCGGGCAGGCCACGGTGGATGCCCGGACGCAGGGCAAGGTCGGGTATCTGACGCTGAACTCCGAGCTGACCGGGGCGCAGGTGCAAGCCACAGCGACGACCCAGCTGGTAGGAGATTACGACACCAAGGCGCAGTTGACGCTCAAGAACCTGAACCTGCAGCAGCCGCTGGCGATCTTCTCGCCAGGGACAGGCAAGGTCACCTCTAATATTGCAGCTTTGGTGACGGTGGATGGGCCACTCAAAACACCAGAGAAGCTGAGCGGCACAGCCGTGGTGGATCCACTCTCCGCGACTGTGCAGGGATATGAGTTGCACACCGCAGCGCCCCTGCGTGTGACCTTGGCGAACGGGACGGCGACGCTTGAGAGCATGCACATCGTTGGTCTGGACACAGACCTCGAAGCGACCGGCACGGCGCAGGTGCTGGGCGTGAGCGACCCCAAGGGCGGCCGCCTGCAGCTGAAGGCGAATGGCACCATCAACCCCGCAGTGGCGCACACGTTCAACCAGGACGTGACGGCGTCTGGCAAGGTCGTCTTCGACGTAGCAGCAGACGGTCGAACCAAAGACCCCGCGCTGACTGGAAAGGTGGACTTCCAGCACGTGAACGCCGAGATGGTCGGCATTGCAAACGGGCTGACCGACCTGAACGGCGAGATGCAGTTCAACGAGAACCGGCTCGAGGTGAAGCAGCTGACGGCCACAACCGGCGGCGGCCAGATCACCTTTGGCGGCTTTGCGATGTACAAGGGCGGCCTGTACGCCGATGTGTCGCTCAAGGCAGAGAAGGTGCGGTACCGGCTGAACGGGCTGAGTACGACGGCCAACGCGGACATACGATTGCAGGGCGGCAGCGACGGCGCACGGCTGAGCGGCAACGTGCTGATTACGCGCTTCAACGTGGGCGCGGATGTGGACTTCGCGGCGTTCGGCGGCAGCGGCGGCGTGAGCGCACCACCTGATCCGAACTCGCCCCTGAGCAAGATCCGCATGGACATCCATGTGCAGAGCGCGCCGCAGCTGGACTTCCAGAACTCGTATGCCAAGCTGGCGGGCACGGTGGATCTGAACGTCCGGGGGACGCTGGCTGAACCCTCCGTTCTGGGCCGGGTGCAGATCACGGATGGCAGCGCCACCTTTGCCGGGACCAAGTACCAGCTGCAGCGGGGCGACATCTACTTCAACAACCCGGTGCGGATCGATCCGGTGATCGACCTCGACGCCACAGCGCGGGTGGAGAACTATGACCTCACGATCGGGGTGCATGGAACGACCAACTCGCTGAAGCCGACCTACCGGAGCGAACCGCCGCTGAGCCAGGCGGACATCTTTAACCTGCTGGCGCTCGGCAAGACGCAGGAAGAGGCAGCGATCAACAACACGCAGGCGACCCAGGCGGGTACGGACCCGACGACCAGCGCGCTGCTGAGCGGAGCGTTGAATGCAACGCTGAGCAGCCGGGTGAGCAAGCTGTTCGGCGGCGGCAGCGTGAAGATCGACCCGGCGTTTGTGGGAACGCTGGGGAACACGGGGCCGCGGATCACGGTGCAGCAGCAGCTGTCACGGCAGATCTCGGTGGTGTTTGCCACCAACGTGAATGCGCAGACGCAGCAGCTGATCCAGGTGACCTATGCGCTGAGCGAGAACTCGTCGGTCGTGTTCACACGAGACGAGACGGGCGTGTTCAGCGGGGTCTACAAGATCCGCAAGCGGTACCGGTAGGGAGGCGGGGGGGGGGCACCCCCCCCCTTTACTTCTTGCGCAAAATCTTCATTCCAGAGAATTTAGGTCCGGATCAAACGCTGCCGTGGGGTGCTGGAACACGTCCTCCTGGACCGGTGTGGGGTTAGGCTCCGGGTGGGGCGGAGTGTGAGCCGTGCTGGCCAGCACGGGGCGGCGGCCGGTTGCTGCAGCGCAGGGTGAGCGTGGTTTGAGCTTAGCGGGGTGGAGCGGGCGGTTGCGTCATCGGGGCTGCAGCAGCTTGCAAGAAATATGTTGCCGACGGGCATGCGCCGGGGGCGGCCGAAACGTCTTAGCCGAGTGATAGCGGGACCGTTGCGATGGTTCCTGGAGGGAGAAGGCGAATGACAACACGAGACGGAAGTTGGGTAATGGCGGCGGTGGTGGGTGTAGTGCTGATGGGGCCGGGAGCAGTCGGCCTGCGGGCGGCGACGTGGCTGCCTGGAGCGGGGGAGCCGGCGGGGCGCGTGGCCGCTGCGGGTCTGCCGCAGGCTGCAGCCGGGGAGAGTGCCGAGGATCAGCAGATCCAGAGTGAGGTGACCAAGGCTCTGGGAGGCAAGCGCTTCAGTGATGTGAAGGCAACGGTGGCAAACGGCGTGGTGACCCTGACGGGGACGGTGCCCGTTTACGCGGATAAGGAAGATGCGGAGAACAAGGCGCACCACCGCAAGAACGTGAAGGGTGTGCAGAACAACATCACAGTTGGCGGACCGACGGTGGAAGACCAGACACTGCGAGCGAAGCTCGGAGAGAAGCTGGCCTATGACCGGGTGGGGTATGGGACGACGACCTTTAATGCGTTGACGATCGGTGTGCAGAACGGCGTGGTGACGCTGGGCGGCGTGGCGTATGGGCCGATCGACAAGAACTCCGCGGTAAGCCTGGTGTCGAACTACCCGGGGGTGAAGGATGTGGTGGACAACATCGAGGTTGCGCCGCCTTCGCCGATGGACGACCGGATAAGGATCGCGACGGCGCGCGCTGTCTACGGAGCGCCGCAGTTGAACCGGTACGCGATTGACCCGGCCAAGCCGATCCGGATCACGGTGGTGAACGGGAACGTGACGCTTTCGGGCGTAGTGGACAGCCAGGCGGACAAGGATGTGGCCAACATCCGGGCGAACACGGTGCCGGGGGTGTTCAAGGTGACGAACGACCTGCAGGTGGCGGGCAAGCAGGATGGGGCGCGCTAGTCTGATCGGCCGATGGCGCGACGCTCTGGGAAGAGGCTAAAGTTTGCTGCGGAGCGGTCGATAGTGTGTGCAGGGCGAGTCGGCTCTGCACACACTCTCGGTGCGCAGTCGTCTGGACCTCTTTAGGATAGGAGCTATGCGACGTTTGTTACGCAGCACGGCGACCACGCTGGAGATGATCAAGTGGGAGCACTCGATCTTTGCACTACCTTTTGCGCTGAGCGGGGCGGTATTGGCCTCGCAGGGCTGGCCGCCGCTGCGGGTGCTGGGGTGGATTGTGGTGTGCATGGTGATGGCTCGCTCAGCGGCGATGGCATTCAATCGCTGGGCAGATGCGGAGCTGGACGCGGCCAATCCGCGGACAGCGCGGCGAGCTTTGCCGGCGGGGGAGCTGGGCCGGGGTTTCGTTTTGGGGTTTGTTGTTGTGTGCTCGGCCTTGTTTTTGGTGGCGGCGGCGATGCTGAACCGGCTGACGCTGGAGCTGGCACCGGTCGCGCTGGGCGTGGTGCTGCTTTATAGCTACATGAAGCGGCTGACGCGGTGGTCGCACCTGGTGCTGGGGCTGGCGCTGGGGATTGCGCCGTCGGCGGCGTGGATTGCGGTGCGTGGGTCGCTCGATCCGCGCATTGTGGTGCTGACCGGGGCGGTGCTGTTGTGGGTGGGCGGCTTTGATGTGCTCTATGCCTGCCAGGACTTTGAGCATGACCGGAGCGTGGGCCTGAACAGTGTGCCGGCTTCGTTCGGGTTGAAGGGCGCATTTCTGCTGGCGCGGACGATGCACGTGGTGATGCTGGGCCTGCTGCTATGGCTGCTGCACCTGTTTGCGATGGGACCGGTGGCTTACCTTGGCGTGGCGCTGGTGGCGGGGCTGCTGCTGTATGAGCACACGCTGGTGAGTCCGACGGATCTGCGGCGCATGAATGCGGCTTTTTTCACGCTGAATGGCGTGATCTCGGTGGTGTTCTTTGCAGCCGTGGTGCTGGACCGGGTGTGGCGCCATGCGTAAAGCCCGCTCCCCGGGGCAATGCCTGATGGCTGCCGGAGAGCGGGCTTACGGATGCGATCGCGTTGCGGGAGTTAGAGGGCGCGACGACCAGAGAGCAGGTTGAAGATGAGGACGATAACTGCGAGGACGAGAAGGATGTGGATCCAACCGCCGAGGGTGTAGCTGCTGACCAGACCTACAAGCCACAAGACAAAGAGAATGATAGTGATCGTCCAAAGCATCGTTCTGTCTCCTAGAGCGAAAGCATCGTCACGGCTTAGGCCGCGATCCTCGAGGTAAGGTGCTGCATGAGGTACGAAGGTTGCCACGCGGAAAAGAACTAAGCTGATTTGTGGTGAGGCTACATCGAGAAGCTGTGGTGTGGAGAGAGGACGGAGGATGCTGCTGGCGATACAGGGGGAGCGGGGATCCAACAGCCATAAGGCGGCGCTGGCGTTGCATCCCGGGGCAGAGGTGGAGCCGTGCGGGCGGTCGGACGAGGTGCTGGAGGCGTTGCTGGCCGGCCGGGTCGATGCGGCGGTGCTGCCGATCGAGAACACGTTGCATGGGTCGGTGGTGGACCACTATGACCTGCTGCTGGGGCAGCCGATTGCGCTGGTGACGGAGCTCCGGCTGCGGGTGGAGCATGCCTTGCTGGTGCCGCCCGGTGTGCGCCTGGTGGATGTTCGGCGTGTCCTGTCGCATCCGGTTGCGTTGTCGCAATGCCGGCGGTGGCTGCGGGAGCATCGCACTGTGGAGGCGGTTCCGTTTGCCGACACGGCGGGCAGCCTGCGGTTCCTGATCGAAGGCGGGGCACGGGATGCGGCGGCGATTGCGCCGGAGCTGGCGGCTGCGGTCTATGGGGGCGAGGTGCTGGAGCGCGGCCTGGAGGACCATGCCGAGAACTACACACGCTTTCACACAGTGATGCGGCGGGAGGATGCGGGGCGGTTCGCGGCGGGAGATGCGGACAAGATGTCGGTGGCTTTTAGGCTGGAGCATCGGCCGGGTTCGCTGGTGCGGGCGCTGGACGGGCTGGCGGGAGTGGGGGCGGATCTGACGCGGATCGAGTCGCGGCCCGTTCCGGGGCGGCCCTGGGAGTATGTGTTTTATGTCGATCTGCGGTGGGGGGCGGAGGGCGTGGCGGAGGCAGCGCTGGCGGCTTTGCGGGGATGTTGCGGGGAGGTGCAGGAGTTGGGGCGGTACCGGGCGGCGGGGGCTTAGATTGCGACCGAACGGATAGGGGATGCATCTGATAGAGGAAATCTGATAGAGGAACACTCATGGCGAATGAATTTTTAAGTGTGATCAGGCCGACGGGGAACAAGGCAGCGGGGGAGCGGCCGGAGGGTTCGGCTGTGCAGTCGTTGCCGGTGCTGCCGGTGCGGGATACGGTGCTGTTTCCGCATGCGGTGTTGCCGTTGACGGTTGGGCGGGAGAGCTCGGTGCAGCTGATCCAGTCCCTGGGCGAGGAGAAGACGATTCTGGTGGTGGCGCAGCGGGACGCGCGCCTGGACAACCCGGATCCGTCGGATCTCCATGTGATCGGGACGCGGGCAACGGTGCACAAGGTCGTAAAGATGCCGAACCAGAGCCTGTTCGTTTTCACCGAAGGAAACGAGCGGATTCGGGTGCGGGAGTACACGCAGCAGACGCCATTTCTGATGGCCGAGGCGGAGGCGCTGGAAGACATTGAGACGCCGTCGACGCCGGAGTTCGAGGCGCTGCAGCGGAGCGTGGTGGAGCAGTTCCAGAAGATTGTGGCGGCATCGCCGACGATGTCGGATGACCTGCAGACGATTGCGCTGAACATTGATGAGGCGGCGCGGCTGGCGGACTTTGTGGCGGCGAACCTGCCGTTCCTGACCACCAACGACAAGCAGGAGCTGCTGGAGACGGTGGACGTGCGGCTGCGGCTGGAGCGCGTGAACAAGCACCTGGCGAAGGAGCTTGAGGTGCAGCAGCTGCGCAACAAGATCCAGAGTGAGGTGCAGGACTCGGTGCAGCACTCACAGCGGGATTACTACCTGCGCGAGCAGATGAAGGCGATCCAGAAGGAGCTGGGCGACCAGGACGACACGCAGAAGGACATCGCCGAGCTGAAGGAGAAGATCGAGAACGCGGGCATGCCGGAGGATGTGAAGAAGGACGCCCTGAAGGAACTGGGGCGGCTGAGCCGGATGAACGCGATGGCGGCGGACTACAGCCTGACGCGGAACTACGTGGAGTGGCTGGCGGTTCTGCCGTGGGGCAAGACCAGTGCGGGCGTGGTCGACATCAAGAAGGCGAAGCAGTTTCTGGATGAGGATCACTACGGGCTGAAGAAGGTGAAGGACCGCATTCTGGATTACCTGAGTGTGCGGCGGTTGAAGCCGGATATGAAGGGGCCGATCCTGTGCTTTGTTGGGCCTCCGGGCGTGGGTAAGACCTCGCTGGGGCGGTCGATCGCGCGGGCGCTGGGACGGAAGTTCAGCCGCATTTCGCTGGGCGGCATGCATGACGAGGCGGAGATCCGCGGGCACCGGCGGACGTATATCGGTGCGCTGCCGGGGCAGATCATTCAGCACCTGAAGCGGGTAGAGGTAAAGGACCCGGTGTTCATGCTGGACGAGATCGACAAGCTGGGGCGCGACTTCCGGGGTGATCCGGCGAGCGCGCTGCTGGAGACGCTGGATCCGGAGCAGAACAACACGTTCCGGGACAACTACCTGGACCAGCCGTTTGACCTGAGCAAGGTGCTGTTTATCTGCACGGCGAACCAGCTGGATACGATCCCGGCGCCGCTGCTGGACCGTATGGAGATCATTGAACTCACCGGGTACACCGAGGAGGAGAAGGTCAACATTGCGGAGCGATACCTGATTCCGCGACAGGCTGCGGAGAACGGGTTGACCAAGGAGCCGGTAGCCACGACGGAGCCGACGACTGAGGACGCGCAGGATGCGGAGCCCGGGCCGGCGACGACGGCGGAGACGATGCCAAGCTTTGCGGACACGATCGAGTTCCCGACGGAGAGTGTGGCGCTGATTGCGCGGCACTACACACGGGAGGCGGGCGTGCGACGGCTGGAGCAGCAGATCGGCACTGTGTGCCGCAAGGTTGCGCGGCGCATTGCTGAAGGCGAGACGGAGAAGGTCGTCGTCACTCCGGAGCTGGTGCACGAGTTCCTGGGCGGCATCAAGGTGCGCGTGGACACGGAGATCGCGGAACGGACAAAGCGTCCTGGCGTGGCTGTAGGCCTGGCGTGGACACCGGCTGGAGGCGACGTGCTCTTTATCGAAGCCAACAAGATGAAGGGCAAGGGCGGCTTCACGATGACGGGCCAGATCGGCGACGTGATGAAGGAGTCGATGCAGGCGGCGCTGACGTGGGTCCGATCGAACGCGACGACGCTGGGGCTGGATGAGGACGTGCTGAAGGACATCGATCTGCACATCCACGTGCCGGCGGGCGCGATTCCGAAGGACGGCCCGAGTGCTGGCGTGACGATGGCGACGGCGCTGGTCAGTCTGCTGAAGAACGAACCGGTGCGACCGCTGCTGGCGATGACGGGCGAGATTACGTTGAGCGGCAATGTGTTGCCGGTTGGCGGGATCAAGGAGAAGTTCCTCGCGGCCAAGCGTGCGGGTGTGCGGGACGTGATTCTGCCGATCGACGTGAAGACGAACGTGGAAGAGGACCTTTCGGCGGACCAGGTTGAAGGGGTGACGGTTCACTATGCGTCGCGGTTCGAGGATGTGCTGGCGGTTGCGCTGCCACAGACTCGGTCCGAGGCGGAGCGGAATGACGAGGTGCGGGAAGACGTACTGCAAGCGACGGCATAGCGCTGCGTCAATGCATCATCGGGCGGCAGCTCCTGAAAAGGGCTGCCGCCCTTTTCTTTCGCACGCGCGGAGGTGGGTGAGCGCATCTGAGCGAGCATGGCGACGACGAAGACGGCAGCGGGTGTGGGAGCGAAAGGGCCAGCAAAGGCGACAGCAGGGGCGAAGAAGGCTGCTGGCGCAAAGACGGCTGCAAAGGCTGGGTCTGGTTCCGGAGCAAAGGCCGGAGTGGCGACGAAGAGTGGTGCACGCAAGTCTGCGGTACCGGCGACGAAGGCGGCGGGCAGGAAGGCTGCTGTGACGAAGGCAGTCACGACGACGCAACCAGCGAAGAGGGAAGCTGCGGTGAAGGGGGCTGCGACGAAGCAGTCGGCGGCGAAGAAAGGGGCGGCGAAGAAAGGGTCGGCGAGTCTAGCGAAGGGCAAGGATCCGAAGGGTGGATTGACGGCGGAAGGCCGGCGCTACTTCAAGGAGAAGGAGGGTCTGAACCTGCGGCCGGGGGTGAAGGGCAAGGCGGACACGCCGGAGAAGATGGTGCGGAAGGGATCGTTTCTGCGGCGGCACTTTGCGAACCCTCCCGGGCCGGTGAAGGACGGAAAGGGTGAGCCGACGCGGCAGGCTTTGCAGGCTGCAGCCTGGGGTGAGCCGGTTCCGCAGAACGAGGCGGATGAGAGAAAGCTCGCAGCGAAGGGCTCAGAGCTGCTGGAGCAGTACCACGCGATCAAGGATGGGACAGAGGCGGAGAAGCGAGGGAAGAAGAGCGTGGCGCCTAAGCGCACCGGGAAGAAGGGTTAGGCGTGCAGGTGCGGGTGTTGCTCTTCGGGGTGTTGCGCGAGGCGGTAGGCGCGGGCGAGATGGTGTGCGAGGTGCCTGTGGGGGCGAGTGTGGGCGATGTGGTTTCTGCTGTGCGGGAGCGGGCGGGGGCGATGGGCGAGGTGTGGCGGACGCTAGCGGTCGCGGTGAACGAGGAGTATGCGCGACGGGATCGGGTGCTGGAGCAGGGAGATGTTGTGGCGCTGCTGCCGCCGGTGAGTGGTGGTTTGGAGCAGTAGACCGCGAGAGGCGGGTGCCTGGTTCAGGGGATGGCGGCGGGCCGCTGGATTACGTCTAATGCAGGGATGACGGGTGAAGCGATGGCAGGGCCGGCGATGGTGGCGATTGTGCGGGAGCGAGTGGATGGTGCAGGGCTGGCTGAGGCGGTGAAGGCTGGCGGCGATGGGGCGGTGTGTGTGTTTGACGGCATTGTGCGGGACAACACGCGCGGCCGGCGGACGCGGTACCTGGACTATGAAGCCTATGAAGGGATGGCGCTCGAGCAGATGCACGGGCTGCGGCGCGAGGCGATCGAGCGGTTTGGGGTGCGGGAGGTGGCGATTGTGCACCGGCTGGGGCGGCTCTATGTGGGGGAGACGAGTGTGCTGATTGCGGTCGGGAGCGCGCACCGTGGAGCGGCGTTTGAGGCGTGCCGGTGGGTGATCGACACGCTGAAGAAGACGGTGCCGATCTGGAAGAAGGAGCAGTTTGAGGACGGGGCGGTGTGGGCGGATGGGGAGCCGTTTCCGGAGGAGATTGTGCCGGTGGCGGACGGTGGGAGATGAAGCGCTGGATGGGGGGGCTGGTGGGGATGGCGCTGCTGCTGCGATGTGGGTGGGGGCAGGCGCCGATCGTGCGGCGGCAGCCGGCGGCCTCGGCCAAGAGTGCGGAGGGGCAGGCGCCGCAGGGGTTGGGGGATGAGACGCCGACGATTGAGGTGCAGTCGCGGCTGGTGAACGTGCCGGTGACGGTGGTGGATGCAGGCGGGCTGCCGGTGGGAGGCCTTGAGAAGGCGGACTTTGCGGTGGCTGAGAATGGACGGCCGCAGTCGATTGCGGTGTTTGAGCGGGAGTCGGCGACGCCGCTTTCTATTGTGCTGGCTATTGACGCGAGCGAGACGGTGCTGACGAGCGCACGGCTGGAGCGTGAGGCGGCAAAGCACTTTGTGCGAGCGCTGCTGCGCGCGCAGGACGAGCTGGACCTGATGGACTTCTCGGATACGGTGCGGGAGATTGTGCCGTTCACGAACGATCGGGCGCGGATTGACCGGGGGCTGGGCGACATTGCCAAAGGAGATGAGACGGCACTTTACGACGCGGTCTACCTGGCGGCACAGCGGCTGGCGGAGACCAGCGGAGCGGACGGGCGCCGGCGGGTGATGGTGGTGATCAGCGATGGGGGCGACTCGAAGAACAAGGCGACCTACCGGCAGGCTGTGGAGCAGGCGCAGCGGGCGGGGGCGGCGATCTTCGCGATCATCGTGGTGCCGGTGGCGGCGGATGCGGGGCGCAACACGGGTGGGGAGCATGCGCTGATCCAGATGGCGGATGATACGGGCGGCCGGTACTACTACGTGGAGGATCCGAAGCAGCTGGACCGGGCATTTGCGAAGGTGTCGGACGACCTGCGGACGCAGTATGTGCTGGGGTATTACGCACCGCGGGGGGCGGGGGACGAGGGGCTGCGGCGGATTTCGGTGAGTCTGACGCGGCCGGCGCTGGCCGCTACCGATACACTTCGGTACCGTAAGGGGTACTACAGTGATGGTCGCTGACGGAGCGACCTGGGGCAAAATAAAGGCGAAGGTGGAGGAGACGTGGCGGAGCTTGAGCGGGCGGGGAAGGCAGCGACGATAGCGCGGGAGGCTGGTGCGCTGTTGAAGGGGTATTGGGAGCGCGGCGTCCAGGCGGAGTACAAGGGCGATGTCGACATTGTGACGGAGGCGGACCGGGCGAGCGAGGCGCTGATCAAAGAGCGGCTGGCGACGGCTTTTCCGGGGGAAGGCGTGTTTGGGGAAGAAGGGACGCGCGAGGGGCTGGACGCGGAGTTCCGGTGGTATGTGGACCCGCTCGACGGAACGACGAACTTTGCACACGGCTTTCCGGTGTTCGGTGTGGTGCTGGGGTGTGAGCAGCGGCGGCCGGGGCTGGCCGAGGGCGAGGATGGCGAGTTGGTGGCTGGGGTGATCTATGACCCGCTGCGCGATGAGCTGTTTACCGCGGAGAAGGGGCGTGGGGCGTTTCTGAACGGACGCGCAATCGCTGTGTCGAAGACGCGATCGATGCAGGAGTCGCTGACGTCGACGGGATTTCCGAGCAAGAAACGGCATGAGTCGCCGAACATTCACTTTTACCAGCAGATTACGTTGCGGTCGCACGGGGTACGGCGGGCTGGGTCGGCGGCTATTGACCTGGCGTATGTGGCGTGCGGACGGCTGGACGGCTTTTGGGAGTTCAACCTGAACCCGTGGGATACCTCAGCCGGCGTGCTGCTGGTGCGGGAGGCCGGAGGGCTGGTGACGCACATGGAAGGCGGAGCGTGGACGCTGGATAGCCGGGAGACGCTGGCGACCAATGGGACAATCGGCGGGGAGCTGTCGGGGCTGTTTCGGGAGATGTTTGCCGGCAGGGAGATGGGCGAGATTCCAACGCCCGCGGAGTTTGCGGCCCGGCGAAAGGCGGGGCAGAGCTGAGGCCTCGAGGATAAACAGCGGGGCGGGGCCCTGCTATGATCTAGGTCTGGATTTGATGACCAGAACGGGATTTGGAGGAGTTTGAGATGGCGTATGTGATTGCGGAGCCCTGCATCGGAACCAAGGATACGGCGTGTGTGGACGCGTGTCCGGTCGACTGTATTCACCCGAAGAAGGATGAGAACGGTTATGGGGACACGACGCAGTTGTATATCGACCCTGTGGAGTGCATCGACTGCGGCGCGTGCGTTCCGGTCTGCCCGGTTTCGGCGATCTACGCCGGAGACGATCTGCCGGAGAAGTGGAGCGACTTCCAGGAGAAGAACGCTGCCCATTTTGGGCGGTAGCTTCCCCGGTGAAGCTCGGGAGGCGCGGCTCTTCGGGGCTGCGCTTCCTTTTTTGGGGCGGTATTTGTCCGTGGTGGGTTACGGGCTCTGCCGCGATGGCCTGAGATGGGCGAGGTGTTTCGCCTGACTAAGAAGCGCAGGTGGCTCTTGTCGGTCGTGCGTCTCTCGATAGCTGGCTGTGCCTGGATGTACTGTGTCGGCGCTCCAGCGCCAAAGCATCTCACGTCAGGTGGTGGGGAGGTGGGCGACATGAGAGACCTGGGAGATGGAAGGTGCCTGGCGGAGATAGAACAGCGGGTAGCTGCGCTTACCGAGGCGGACCAGGCGCGGTGGGGTGTGATGTCGGTGGGGGAGATGGTGCGGCACGTGGAACGGGCTTTCCGGGTGGCGGTAGGGGAAGACAGCGTGGAGCGTGTGCCCTCGCCGCTGCCGCGTGCGTTGGTGAAGTGGGTGGCGCTGCGCATGCCGGGTAAGTGGCCGAAGAACCTGCCGACGGTGCCTGAACTGCGACAGGGAACGGAGCAGATGCGAGTGGGTGCGTTTGAGCCGGAGCGGGCGGCGTTGCTGGAGGTGATGCGGCGTTTCGCAAACGGCGCGGAGCTGCGGGCGGAGCACCCGATGCTGGGGCGGATGGGGACGGGAGACTGGATGCGGTGGGGGTATCGGCATACCGATCACCACCTGCGGCAGTTTGGACGGTAGCGGTGGCGAAGGAAGGGCGGACCATCGCGCATACCGGGGCGGCGATTGTGCTGCGGAGTTGGCCGTTTGAAGAGGCCGACCTGCTGGTGAGTTTGTTGTCGCGGGAGCAGGGGCGGGTGAAGGGTGTGGCGCGGCATGCGATGCGGAGCCGGCGACGGTTCGGTGGGGCGCTGGAGCCG
Organism: Acidobacteriaceae bacterium; assembly: GCA_965199635.1. Lineage (GTDB taxonomy): Bacteria > Acidobacteriota > Terriglobia > Terriglobales > Acidobacteriaceae > Edaphobacter. Next base: position 541,797 of record CBDASL010000001.1, read on the forward strand.
ATGACGGTGGTGCTGGCGCGGTATACGGAGCGGCCCAAGCAGGACCTGCTGCGGCTGGACGCGTTTGAAATTATCTCGTCGCCGTTGAGCGAGCCGGTGGACTGGGAGCGGACGGCGGGGCTGCAGCTGCTGGCGGAGGTGGTGGAGGAGGCGCTGCCGGAGCAGGCGGCGGAGGACGCGGTATTTCGGCTGTTGATCGCTGTGCTGGGCGAGATGCAGGTGGGGCAGGTGGTGCTGCCAGCGGCTTACTTCTGCGTGTGGATGGCGCGGCTGATGGGGCTGCTGCCAGCCCTGGGGCACTGCGGGGCGTGCGGGGTGGACCTGCGGGGGCAGGGGGTGTGGTGGTCGCCGACGGCGGACGGAGTCTTCTGCGAGGACGACCGGCCGGCGAATGGTGTGTGGCTGCCGGTGGAGGAGGTGGAGGCGATCCGGGCAATGCTGCGTGAGGGGGTTGCCGAGGTGGCAGCTCGGGGATGGCCGGAGGAGATGGCGCGGGATGTGCTGCGCTTTGGGGTGGCGCTGCTGGAGCGGGCGCTGGGGCGGCGGATGCGAAGTGCGGCGGTGTTGGGATGAAGAGCCCGGTCCAGGAGCATGAGCGGGTGAAAGGCAGGGGCGGTATCGAGGCATCGCCTGCCCGCTGCCCCGGCCCGGCGTCAGAGCGAGACAGGTGGATACGGCGGGATAGAGCCAGATGAGACGGGGAGCGGCTGAGCTGCGGTGTGGTACCAGTCGATGCGGCGGGTGAGGTACATGATGGCGGTGATGGTGACGAAACTGGCGATGGCGCCGATCAGAAGGGCGTCGTTCTCAAGGCGAAGCAGGAGATAGATCAAGGTGTATAGCGGAAGAAAGGCGGCAAGGGCTTGCCGGCCGTAGGTGGGTGCGCCGAAGACCCAGCTGGCGTTGGTGGAGAGGAGCGCAACGGTAGCTGAACCGGCGAGGAGAAAGGCGAGGTCGAAGCCGATCTTTTCCGCAAGGGAGAGCAGCAGCAGGTAGAAGATGAGCTGCGCGATGCCGACCAGAACGTACTGCGCCGGGTGGACCTGCTTGCCGGTGGTGACTTCGAGACCGAAGTAGGTGCCGAAGACGAGGCCAAGGAAGAGCAGGACGTATTTGAGGGAGCGACTGACGGAGCGGTATGTGGAGACCATGGGAATGGCTGTACCTGGAAGGTGCTGTTGCTCCGTGACACTGGGCTGCGAGGCCAGTCGCTGGGCGCGATCTTCCACAAGGCCGCTGACGAAGAAGGAAGGCAGCACCATGACGAAGGCCAGGGCACAGATGAGCAGGAGTTTGAGGCCGGGGGAACGGGTGGAAGGAAAGGGGATGGGCAGGAGGGTGGAGGTCATGGTGCATCCTTTCTGGTGTAGAGCTTTGCAGTGCAAAGTTGATTGGCGTGGAAGCGCTCCGTGTAGGTTTGCGCCTTCGAGGTAACTGAAGGCGGAAGAGCCGAGCTTATGCGGTTGAGGGTTTGAAGTGGCGGTTCTGTTGCGGGGAGGGCTGAGGGCGGAGGACGCGGGCGGCGTCCTGGACCACCTTTTCAAGAGCGGCAAGGTAGGCGGTGAAGCGCTCGCGACCGGAGGGTGTGATGTGGCAGAGCGTGAGGGCACGCTTCTTCTCTGTTGTTTTAGTGATGCGGACCAGACCTTCCTCTTCCAGCACGTGGAGGTGCCGGTTGAGATTGCCGTCGGTAAGGTCGCAGAGCTGCTTGAGGTCGGAGAAGGAGAGGCCGTTGGTGTGTGTCATGAGCGAGGTAAGCAGGCCGAGGCGAGCCCGCTCGTGGATGACGCGGTCGAGGTCGTCATAGGCAAAGGGCGCGGAGGTGGTGTTAGAGGTCATGGCGCTCACGGCGATGGGAGATGAGGAGGACGATAGCCATGAGACTCTGGCCGACGGTATAGGGCAGGCCCATCACGAGCGGTGAGAAGGCGAGTGCGTTGGGGAGCGCCAGGCAGGCGAGGCCGCTGAAGAGATACCACATGCCGACGAGGCGGATGGGCTCCGGGAGAAAGCGGGCGGAGGCCAGAATGCCGAGGGCAGAGAGGATCTGCCAAAGGCCGGGGAGCATGGAGAGTGCCGCGGGGGTGAAGCGGAGGAGCGTGGCGGTGAGAAGCGCACCGGCGGCAAGGGAGGGGAAGAATTGCTCCAGTGCGAGGCGGAGCTTTTCCGTGGCAAGGTCAGAGCGGGCACGGCGGGTGCGGACGAGGGCCTCGGCGCCGATGAGGCCCGCGGCGAGGACAGCTGTGGCGACCCAAAGAACGACGAAGCGGGTCGGGGCAGCGCCAGCGCTGGGGAGCAGGCGCCGCTGCAGGAGGGCTGCAAGGACGGCGAGGCTGGCAGTTGTGCCCACGGTGAGTGGGCCGAAGCCGCGGAAGGCGGAAGTCGCGGCGACCTGGCGGCGGATGGCGGTGAGATCGAGAAGTGCTTGATCGAGATCCTGCATGTTCTGCCCTTGGATACTTTGTATCACAAAGTGGAAGGACGCGATCGACTTCTCCAAGCACGCACAGGTGTGAGGCGAACTGAAACGAGGCGGAGTGTGGGTGAGGCTAGGTGCCAAGCCGGCAGACGCGCATGCGAGTCGCCTGCGCGCCCTGCCGGGCAGGTGCTACCAGCGCTGGCTTTCGTCGGTGGGGACGTTGGCGACCTGTGTGCTGGGGACGCCGTTGACGGTGGCGCCGGCGTGGGCGAAGTTGGGGGACAGGTCGCGGTTGAAGTCGGCGGGGAAGTTGAGGGTGGGCTTGGAGGCCTTGTCGAGGGCGGCGAGGTGCTCGGGAGAGAGGTGGAGATCGAGCGCCTTGAGGTTGTCTTCGAGGTGCTCCATGGTGCGGGCGCCGATGATGGTGGAGCTGACGCCGGGTTGGCTCTGCACCCAGGCGAGGGCGACAGCGGGCACAGTGGTGTTGAGCTCCGTGGCGACCTTCTGGGCGGCGTCGATGATGTCGAACTGGGTGTCGGTGAACTCGCCGACAAAGGCGGCGCGGCGGCCCTGCATCTTGGCCTGGTTGGCGCGGGTGTACTTGCCGGAGAGGGCGCCCATCTTGAGCGGGCTCCAGGGAAGGACGCCGAGACCAAGCTCCTGCGCCATGGGGATGAGTTCACCTTCCACAGTGCGCTGCATGAGGGAGTACTCGATCTGGAGGCCGATAAGGGGCGCCCAGCCGCGGAAGTGGGCGAGGAGCTGGGCCTGCGCGACCTTCCAGGCAGGGGCGTCGGAGAAGCCGAGATAGCGGACCTTGCCGGCGGTGACGAGGTCGTCGAGGGCGGACATGGTTTCTTCGACCGGGGTGAAGCGATCCCAGTTGTGGAGGTAGAAGAGATCGATGTAGTCGGTCCCGAGCCGACGAAGGGACTCATCGCACTGGGCGACGATGGCTTTGCGGCTCGCGCCACCGCCGTTGGGGTCGCCGGCGAAGAGGTTGACGAAGAACTTGGTGGCGATGACGACGCGGTCGCGGCCGCCGCGCTGCTTGAAGAAGTCGCCGATGATGACCTCGGAGTGGCCGCGGGTGTAGCCGTTGGCGGTGTCGAGGAAGTTGCCCCCGAGCTCGAGGTAGCGGGCGAGGATGGCTTCGGAGTCAGGGACGCTGGAGCCCCAGCCGAGGTCTTCGCCGAAGGTCATGGCGCCGAGGCAGAAGGGGCTGACACGGAGGCCGGAGTGGCCGAGGGTGAGGTAGGAATTGAGGGGCATGCATCTCCTGTGGGGGCGGGCGGGCAGGCAGCGGCATGGTGTCTGGCGCGGCGCCACTCCTTCAGATGAAGGGCGAGGCGATGCGACTCTGAGATGGCTGCAGCTAGCGGACGGAGCTAGCGCGTGTAGGAGAAGGTGCCGCAGAGCGAGGTGGAGTTTTGAAGGGCTTCGGGGGTGAAGGTGGGGATGGTGGCGCCGGAGAAGAAGGCGACCTGGAGTTTGCCGCCGGTGACGAGGGTGGCCATCCACTGGGTGTCGTCTGAACCGCAAAGGGTGTTTTTGTGGAGAAAGGTTCTGCCTGCGGGGATGGCAAGGCGGTAGAGCTTGCCGGTTTCGCCGTGAAGATCTTCGGTGTTGAAGACGCCGAGGAGGTCGGAGACGGGGAGGATGCGGGCGGGAAAGATGGGGAACTGGGTGAGGTTGAGGATGAGCTTGTCGCGGGAAAAGGCGACGTCGCCGGTGATGGCGCGGGCGGTGGAGCTGAGGGGGTGCCAGAGGCCGGTCTCGGGGGCGAGGGGAACCTTGTCGTCGGTGTCGGGCTGGGCCTGGGCCTGGGCCTGGGGCTGAGTCGGAGCCTGGGCGTGGGCGGCGAAGAGGGGTGTGGCCAGGACGAGGGCAGCGAGGAGGAGGGGGGCGCGACTCATAGCAGGAGGATACCGGCGCGGTGGTGGGCACGGCTACCGGCGAGCAGGCAGAGCGCGTTGGTGAGGCGGAAGGGGAGTGCGGCGGGTGGCGGTGCAGCGCGGGCGGGCGCTGCTAGACTTTTGGTTGAGAGATGTGCGGAAGGTAGCGTGGGATTATGGCTGCTGGGTTGGCGCCGATCGTGGAGTTGCGGGACGTGTCAAAGACGTATGACACGAAGAAGGCTGTGCGTGGGGTAAGCCTGCGGATCGAGCAGGGGACGATGTTTGGGTTGCTGGGCCCGAACGGGTCAGGCAAGACGAGCTCGATCCGGATGATGATCGGGATGACGGTGCCGGACGCGGGAGAGGTGCGGCTCTTTGGCCAGCCGTTTACGCGCGAAGCGGTGCGGCGGGTGGGGTACCTGCCGGAGGAGCGCGGGCTCTACAAGAAGATGGTGGTGCTGGACCAGCTAGTGTTTCTGGCGCAGCTGCATGGGCTGGACCGGGAGACGGCGACGCGGCGCGCCCGACACTGGAGCGAGCGGCTGCAGATCACCGAGGCGCTGCCGAAGAAGACCGAAGAGCTGAGCAAAGGGATGCAGCAGAAGATCCAGTTCATCGCCTCGCTGCTGCATGAGCCGGAGCTGGTGATCATGGACGAGCCGTTTAGCGGGCTGGACCCGGTGAACGGGGCGCTGCTTCTGCAGACCATGACGGAGCTGCGGGCGGAGGGACGGACGGTGTTGTTTTCGACCCATCGGATGGACCAGGTGGAGCGGATGTGCGACGCGATTGCGCTGATCAGCCGGGGGCAGGTGGTGCTGGACGGGACGATGCGCGAGGTGAAGAGCCGCTACCCGCACAACCGGGTGGAGGTGGTGTTTGAGGGCGATCCCGGGTTTCTGTCGCACCCTTCGATCGAGGAGGCGCGGACCTACGGGAATCGGGCGGAGATCCGCTTGCGCATGGTGGATGGGGTGCCGGCGGACTCGCAGTCGCTGCTGATGGAGGCACTGGCGCGGGGCACGCGGGTGCTGCGGTTTGAGGTGCGCGAGCCCACGCTGGAAGAGATTTTCATTGAGTGCGTGGGACCGGACGCGGGGCACACGGGTGACGACGCCGAGGTCGAGGGAGGACGGGCGCATGCATAACGTGTGGCTGATTGCGCGGCGGGAGTACCTGGAGCGGGTGCGGACGAAGAGCTTCATCGTGATGACGGTTCTGATTCCGCTGCTGATGGCGGGTGGGGTGCTCGGGCTGGGAATGATCGGGAAGACGTCGCGCTCGGAGTCGCATGTGGCGATCGTCTCGCCGGACCTGCAGCTGGCGACGGACCTGCAGGAGGAATTGCAGCACGGGCGGAGAAGCCGGATGGTGGTGGACGTGATCTCACCGCCGGTGGCCGACACGCGGGCGACGCTCGATGGCGAGCTGAGCGACAAGCAGCTGGACGGCTACGTGTGGGTGGTGCCGGGAACGACGGGGGCACGGCCGAACTTTGTGTGGACGCCGCGCTCGAAGGCGGACATCGGCACGCAGCAGACGATCAGGGACGCGCTGCGCACGGTGCTGACGCGCGAAGGGCTGGAACACCGCGGCATGGGCACGGCGGACGTGGACCAGCTGATGGCGCCGGTGGTGCTCGACAGCTCGCAGGCAGGCAAGAACGACAGCTCGGAGGGGGCGTTCTATAGCGCCTACATCCTGTTCTTCCTGATGTACTTCGTGATCATGCTCTACGGCATGAACGTGGCGCGATCGATCATCGAGGAGAAGACGTCGCGGGTGTTTGAGGTGCTGCTGGCGACGATTCGGCCGGAGGAGATGATGGCCGGCAAGGTAATCGGCGTGGGCAGCGTGGGGCTGACGCAAGTAGCCATCTGGCTGACGGCGGCGTTGCTGCTGACGGCGACGCCGCTGGTGGCGCACATCACGGGGCTGCATGTGGCGGTGGCGCTGTCGCCGGCGCAGGTGATCTTCTTTGTGGTGTTCTTTCTGCTTGGCTACCTGCTGTATTCGTCGATCGCGGCCGCGCTGGGTGCGATGACGAACTCCGAGCAGGAGCTGCAGCAGCTGAACATGTTTCTGGTGATGCCTCTGGCGCTTTGCATGTTTGGGCTGGGCTTTGTGGTGAATAACCCGGACGGCATTGTGCCGCGGGTGATGTCGCTGATCCCGTTCTTTGCGCCGCTGATGATGTACATGCGCATCGCCATCAAGATGCCTGCAGCGTGGGAGATCGCGTTTTCGATCGGGATTACGATGCTGACGATCTGGGGCATTCTGTGGATCGCGAGCCGAATCTATCGCGTGGGCGTGCTGATGTATGGCAAGAAGCCGGGCGTGGCCGAGGTGATGCGCTGGCTGAAGTACAGCTAGGGCGGTGGGGTCGCGGGCGACAGGGTTTTCGGCGAAGCAGCGGGTGATGCTGGCGGTGGTGCCGGCCTTGGTATCGGGAGTGATCCGGCTGCTGGGAGCGACGCTGCGCTTTGAGGAGGTGTGTGCGCCGGGTGTGCCGGTGGGCGACACTATCCCCGGTCCGACGGTCTATGCGTTCTGGCATCGGTCGCTGCTGCTGGCGGCGTACCGCTTCCGCGGGCAGGGCATTGCCATCCTGATCAGTCGGAGTTTCGACGGCGAGTTGATTGCGCGGACGGTGGAGCGGCTGGGGTTTGTGGCGGTGCGGGGGTCGAGCACGCGGGGCGGCAGTGTGGGACTGCGAGGGATGGAGCGGGCGTTCTCTGCGGACCGGCGGATCTGTGCATTTACTGCCGACGGGCCGAAGGGGCCGGCGTGCGTGGCCAAGGCAGGGGCGGTGCAGTTGGCGGAGTTATGTGGGGCGGAGTGGGTGGGGGCGTTTGAGCTGCAGGCGGCGCGGGCGTGGCGGCTTGGGAGCTGGGATCGGTTTGTAATTCCGAAGCCATTTACGCGGGTGCGGGTGTGCTGGCCGGCGCACGCGTCCGTGGAGTTGCCGGCGGTGCAGCGGGCGCTGGATGAGGCGGTGCGGATGGGCGAGGTGGCGCGGTGAGGGTGGCGGAGTTTGGCTTTGAGCTCCCGGAGGAGTTGATCGCGCAGCGGCCACCCGAGGTGCGCGGAACGAGCCGGATGCTGGTGATGGATCGCGCCTCTGGTGCGTTTGCGGATGACGTCTTTGGGAGCCTGCCGGAGCGGCTGCGGGCGGGCGATGTGCTGGTTTTGAACGACTCACGGGTCCTGCCGGGGCGACTGCTGGCGCGGCGGGCGGGGCTGCGAACGCAGCGGAGCTCTGGTGAGCCGACGGGGCTGGTGGAGGTGCTGCTGACCGGGCCCGCGCCGGGCGGCGATGCGTGGGAGTGGATGGCCCTGGTGCGGCCGGCGAAGAAGGTGCCGGTGGGGGAGAGGCTTGTCTTCGGCGACGGGGCGCTCGAGGCGGAGGTGGTGGGGGAAGGGGCGTTCGGGGAGCGGCGGCTGCGGTTCAGGAAGGTCGAGGACTTTGCGGGGGTGCTGGAGCGGATCGGGTCGTTGCCGCTGCCGCCGTACATCCGGCGGGAGCGGGTGGAGCTGAACACGGCGGAGGACCGGGAGCGGTACCAGACGGTCTATGCGCGGGCGGAGGCTGGTGCCTCGGAGCGGTCTGCGGCCGCGCCGACGGCGGGGTTGCACTTCACGGAGGCGGTGCTGGCGCAGCTCGGGGAGCGTGGGGTGGAGGTGGAGCGGGTGACGCTGCATGTGGGGCTGGGGACGTTCCAGCCGGTGCGGGTGGAGACGACGGAAGAGATTCGGTTGCACGCCGAGCGCTACACGCTGCCGGAGCGGACGGCGGCGGCGGTGAACCGGGCGAAGGCTGAGGGGCGGCGCGTGGTGGCGGTGGGCACGACGGTGACGCGGACGCTGGAGCACTGTGGGCGCGCGCGGGCAGATGGCGTGCTCGAGGCGGGATCGGGGGAGACGTTAATCTTTCTGCGGCCGGGGTCAGAGTTCCGGGTGGTAGATGGGCTGCTGACGAACTTTCATCTGCCGGAGTCGACGCTGCTGATGCTGGTGAGTGCGCTTGCGGGGCGGGAGCGGGTGTTGGCGGCGTACCGGCATGCGGTGGCGGCGCGGTACCGCTTTTTCAGCTACGGGGATTGCATGCTGGTGCTGTGAGAGTCCGGCAGAAGGACTCGCTATTGCGTAATGAGTCGCAATAGAATACTGCTCATGAGCGAGATAGCGGGTGAGCTAGGCGATGCAGCGCGGGGCATGGGGTGGGCGGACCGGCTGGGTGTGATTGCGTCCGCAGCCTGCGTGGTGCACTGCCTGGTGATGCCGGTGGTGCTTTCGGCGTCGGCTGTGCTGGCGCATGCGCTGCCTGGGGAGGAGCGGACCCATCGCACGCTGGCGGTAGTGGTCGCGCTGCTGGGGACGGTGGCCTTGCTTTCGGGCTTCAGGCGGCACCGGCGGTGGCAGGTGCTGGGGTGGATGCTGTGTGGGCTGGGATGCCTTGCAGGCGCGGCGTGGTGGGGAGACCGGCTGCCCTCGCACGCATGGGAGATAGGCGTGACGATGTTGGGTAGCTTCATGATGGTGCTGGCGCATCGGCTGAACCACACATTTTGCCGCAGCTGCGTGTGTGTGCCGATCCAGCAACCGAAGGCTGAGTGTGCAACTGACTCAGGGGTTCTTCGGTAGTTGCTCGACCCAGCGGATCTGCTCCGGCGTGTCCGGAACGCTCAGTCCGCGTGCTTGCGTGATGCGAGCGAAGGCGTCGGCCGCGGAGTAGCCCTCAGCAACCATGAGAGATGCGATCAGGAGCGAGGAACGGCCAATGCCAGCTCTGCAGTGTGCCGCAATGCTGGCGCCTGCTCTTAGTTCTTGCTGCAGGCCGCTCAGTGTAGAGACGAACAGCTGCAACGATGAAGGGATTTGTCGATCCCGAATGGGGAAGTGAAGGAATCGTAAACCTACGCTTTCGCAGGTGGCACGTTCTGCAGATAGAGCCAACTCCTGTTCTTCCTCCGCAGTGAGTAGAGAAACCAGGAGGTCGATGCCAGCGCTGCGCATCGCTGCAAGGTCACGAAAGAGCCAGTCTCCACCGCGGTCTTGGAGCGATCGCCAGTCGCCCTGGAAGCTTTGTAGTGATCCAGTAGGCCATGTCAGCCCTGGTAGAACTCGCTGCGTTTGCGGGAGTAGAAGACGTAGATGACCAGGCCGAGGGCGAGCCAGACAAAGAAGCGGAGCCAGGTGATGATGGGCAGGCCGGCCATGAGCAGGAAGCAGAAGAGCACGGACAGGACGGGGATGACGGGGCCGAGGGGGACACGGAAGCCGCGGCGGCGAGTGGGGTCTTTGTAGCGAAGGACGAGGACGCCGATGGAGACGAGGGCGAAGGCGAAGAGCGTGCCGATGTTGGAGAGGTCGGTGAGGGTGCCGATATCAAAGAGGCCGGCGGGGAGCGCGACGAGCAGGCCGGCGACGAGGGTGGCGTTGGCCGGGGTGCGGAAGCGGGGCTGCACGTGGGAGAAGAAGGAGGGCAACAGGCGGTCGCGCGACATGGCGTACCAGACGCGGGCCTGACCGTACTGGAAGACCAGGATGGACGAGACCATGCCAAGCAAAGCGCCGGAGAGGACGACGAGGCGGATCCAGTGCAGGGAGTGGGCGCCGGGCTCGGTGGAGAGTTTTTTGAGCGCGTTAACGACAGGGGCGGCATCGTCGACCATGCTCTGCCAGGGGACAAGGCCGGTGAGGGTTACGGCGACGCCGATGTACAGAACCGTGCAGATGATGAGGGTGGCGATGATGCCGATGGGGACGTCGCGCTGGGGGTTCTTGCACTCTTCGGAGGCGGTGGAGACGGAGTCAAACCCGATATAGGTGAAGAAGATGATGGAGCCGCCGGTGAGGATGCCGGACCAGCCGTTGGGGGCAAACGGGTGGTAGAGGGTGGGCTTGATGAAGTGCGCGCCGGCGCCGATGAAGAGGAGGATGGCGCCGAGCTTGAGCAGGACCATGATGTTGTTGGTGCGGGCGGACTCGCGCACGCCGCGGACCAGGACGACGGTGAGCAGAAGGACGATGAGGAAGGCGGGGATGTTGAAGCCGGGGTGCCAGCCAGCGGGGTAGATGGTCTTGCCGGCGAGGTCGGTGAGGCCGCCGGGGAGGTAGGCAGGGGAGATCCAGCGGGCGGAGGGGTGGATGCCGAACCAGTCGAGGAGATCGACGACGTGCGCGGCGAAGCCCACGGAGACGCTCATGTTGGAGCCGGCGTACTCGAGGATGAGGTCCCAGCCGATGATCCAGGCGACGAGCTCGCCGAGGGTCGCGTAGGTGTAGGTGTAAGCGGAGCCGGCGATGGGAATCATGCTGGCGAGCTCGGCGTAGCAGAGGCCGGTGAGCGCGCAGATGAGCGCCACGAGCACAAGCGAGATGGCGAGGGCGGGGCCGGCACCGGGGCGGCCGGCGAGGGCCGAGTGGTGGATGAGGAAGTCGGCTACCGGCGCATGGAGAAAGGAGGAGGTATCGAACTTCTCCCCGGCGATGGCGGTGCCGATAACGGTGAAGATGCCGGAGCCGATGACGGCGCCGATGCCGAGAGCGGTGAGGGAGATGGGGCCGAGGGTGCGTTTGAGCGCGTGCTCGGGGCGTTCGGAGTCGCCGATGAGCTTATCGATGGACTTGGTGGCGAAGATCTGGCGGGGCAGCGGCGTGGCTCCTCGGCTGGAGTCTGTAGGGTGTGGTGTGACTCTGACGTTACACGAAGAGCGATCGCCGAGGGTCAGGACGACAAAGGCCACTCCGTGGTGGAGTGGCCTTTGCTCTTGAGGGGACGGGAGCTTACCGCTTGGAGGCGCCGCGCGCGAGCTTCTTGACCTTTTGCTTGTTGGAGCCGCGGGGTGTGGTGCGCTTGGCCTTGGGGGTGGCTTTGCGACGGGCGGCGCGCTTGAGCTTCTTGCGCTCGGCGGTATCGGTGATTGCCTTGGTGTTTGCCATGAATCTCTTTCGTGGAGCAGGAATGCGGATGGTGAATCGGAACTGTTGGCGCTGTATGTGAGGCGAGCGCTAAAGGCGCTCGAGCTGGGCGAACTTCTCCACGAGCTTTTTCACGCCGTGCCCCTGAAATTGTACCGTAAGCTTGGCGTCTTCCCCATCGCCTAGTCGATCAACGATGGTGCCTTCGCCGTATTTAGGGTGGCGCACGCGCGATCCCTTGTTGAGGCCGGTCTTCCCGGTAGGGGTAGGTATCTCGAGTTTGGGGCGCGCCGCCGGTCGGCCACCGCCAGGCTTGATGCCGCGCGCGGCAAAGAAGTTGGCAGTGTTGTCAAGCTTGCCGGAGCCGGTGGTGAGGCCGGGGCGGGCCGAGCGATTGGCGGCCGGGCGTGCGCCGGTCTGGTCTTCGTCCTCGTAGCTGTAGTGGCGGTCGCCGGCTTCGGCGTTGCGGCTGCCGTTGGCGCGGGGGTAGGGGGTGCTGTAGGCGGAGCCGCCCGAGAAGCGCGAGCGCACGTAATCGTCGGAGTCCGCATAGCTGGATTGGGCGCGGACGGGCGTGAGGTCTTCGACGAGGCGGGAGGGTACTTCTTCGAGAAAGCGCGAGGCGACCGAGGCCTCGGGCATGTCGTTGCCGTAGCGGCGGCGATAGCGCGCGCGGGTGAGAAAGAGGGTATCCATGGCGCGCGTCATGCCGACGTAGCAGAGACGACGTTCTTCTTCGAGGCCGGTGGGGTCGGTGAAGGTGCGGGAGTGCGGAAAGATGCCCTCTTCCATGCCAGCGAGGAAGACGAGCGGGAACTCCAGGCCCTTGGCGGCGTGAAGGGTCATGAGCGTGACGCGGGCTTCGGAGGAGTACTGGTCGGCATCCGAGACGAGGGCAGCGTGGTCGAGGAACTCGGCAAGTGTTTCGTTGCGCGAGGTGGCGTCCTGCGCGGCGTTAGCGAGTTCCTTGAGGTTCTCAATGCGGGAGAAGGACTCGGGCGTGGCCTCGTCTTCGAGAGCGCGGATGTAGCCGGAGCGCTCGTTCAGGAAGCGGATGAGCTCCGGAAGAGTCGCGGGATCCCCCGGCTTGCGGAAGGGCTCGGCTGCCTTGGGGGCTTCGGGCTCTGGTGGGGCAGAGAGGTTCTGGGCGGCGAGAATCTGCTCCCGCTTGGAGAGCGTGTTTTTGCTGAGAGGGACGGGGGCAAATGGATTGAAGCTGGCTGCGGCTTCGGGCTCCGGAATGGCGTGCGCGGCGTCCGCGTCGGTGTGGTTCTCGGGAGCGACAGTTGAGATCTCTTCCGAGGGGCCGAAGTCGAAGCCGAAGTTGAACGAGGTATCGAAGGAGGTGTTGGCGTCGTTGGCGAGCACGGTGGCGTTGGCGGGCTCGTTCTCCCCGAAGCTGAAGGTGGTGTTGTCGTCGTCTCCACTGAAGGCCGCGATGTCGAAGTCTGTATCGTCCTCGGTTGCAGATGCAGGGGGCTGGGACGCAAGGCCTGCATCCGTGGCGAGCGCGTTGGCGAAGTCCGGGCCGAGCATGGCGCGGGCGTCCTCAATGAGCCGGCGGAAGCCGTCCAGGGCGGTGAGGGCGCGCTGGGGCAGCAGGCGGTCGCGGATGGCTGCCGCAATGGCGTCCCAGGTGGAGGTGCCCGTGGAGAGTGCCATGCGCTCCAGCGTCTCCATGGTGGTCTTGCCGATGCCGCGTGCGGGGGAGTTGACGACGCGGGCGAGAGCGATGGAGTCGTGCGGGTTCTGCACGAGCTTCATGTAACTGAGAATGTCCTTGACCTCGGCGCGGTCGTAGAAGGAGAAGCCGCCGACCATGTGGTACTGGATGTTGAAGCGGCGAAGAGCCTCTTCCACAAGCCGCGACTGCGAGTTGGTGCGGTAGAGAACGGCGCAGCGCGGTGTCTCCGCGGTCTCTCCTGGGTTCTGCGCCGCCTCGCGGATATAGGCCTGAATGCGGTCGGCGATGAAGAGCGCTTCGGACTCGCCGTCCGGTGCCTCATAGAAGCCGATCAGCGAGCCACCTTCACGGGAGGTCCAGAGGTTCTTCCCCTTGCGCTGGGTGTTCTGGGCGACCACCGCCGAGGCGCCTTCGAGGATGACCTGGGTGGAGCGGTAGTTCTGCTCGAGTCGAATGGTCTGGGCGGCGGGGAAGTCCTTCTCGAACTCGAGGATGTTGCGGATGTCTGCGCCACGCCACGAGTAGATCGACTGATCCTCATCACCGACGACGCAGACGTTGCCGTGCGAGCCGAGCAGCTTCATGAGCTCGTACTGCGGTCGGTTGGTGTCCTGGTACTCGTCGATCATCAGATATTTGTAACGGCGGTTGTAGCGTTCACGGACGGTGGCGTCGGTCTTGAGCAGGCGAACGGTCTCAAGCAGGAGGTCGTCAAAGTCAAGGGCGTTGGCCTTGAAGAGCTCCTTGCGGTAGATCTCGAAGATGTGGGCGATCTTCTCCTCAAGCGGGTTGGAGGAGGCGAGGAAGTACTCCTGCGGATCGATCATGTGGTTCTTGGCCCAGGAGATGCGGCCGAGAGCGACGCGCGGCTTCAGCTGCTTGTCGTCGATGGCGAGACGGCGCAGGGCCTGCTTGACGACGGCCTGCTGGTCGGTCTCGTCATAGATGGCGAAGGTGCGGGTGAGGCCCTGCCCGTTGGTGCGCAGCGCTTCGATGTCGCGACGCAGCACGCGCACGCAAAAGGAGTGAAACGTGGCGAGCGTGGGCTGGGCGAGGGTGCTGTGGCCCAGGATCTTTTCGACGCGCTCGGCCATCTCTTTCGCGGCCTTGTTGGTGAAGGTGACCGCCAGGATGGAGTCCGGCGAGACGCCGCGCTCCTGGATGAGATAGGCGATGCGGTGCGTGATGACACGCGTTTTGCCCGAGCCGGCGCCGGCGAGCAGAAGCACAGGGCCGTCGACGGTGGTGACGCCGAGGGCCTGCTGCGGGTTCATCTTGGCGACAAGGGGGGAGAGAACGGGGTCAGACACGGTGCGGGGCTCCAGCCTTGATTTTAGGCTGCCCCGGGAATGTGGGTTTCGTGGGTGGGATCCGCCTAGTCGTTTGCGGGAGGGAGCGGAACTTCAGGTTCATCCTCCTTTTGCGACGGAGCACGATGGCCGAGGCGGCCGTGGATGAAGGGAGGGAAGAGCAGGGCGACGACGAAGTAGAGGACGGTGGTGATCAGGGCAAGGCGGATGAGGCCGGCCCCGCAGGCCATGCCAAGGGCGGCAACCAGCCAGACGGTGGCGGCGGTGGTAAGGCCCTTGACGACATCGGCGCGCACGAAGATCACGCCGCCACCGAGGAAGCCGATGCCTGTGACGATCTGGGCCGCGACCCGGGAAGGATCGAGGGCGACGCGGCCCGGGTCGAGGACGTCGGTGAAGCCGTACTTGGAGACAAGCAGGAAAAGGGCTGAGGCGACACCCACGAGGGTATAGGTGCGCAGCCCGGCGGACTTCTGGCGCAGTTCGCGCTCCAGGCCGATGGCAGCCGAAAGAACAAAGGCGGCGAGCAATTCGAGGACCTGGGTAAGACCCTGTCCAGTGGGTTCAGCGGGAAACATGGGAGGTGGGATGCAGGGCGCCTCATCGCGGCTCTCCGATTCAGCAAGCGTTCACATTGGGAGAGCCTGTGGAGATCTTTTATGGGCGGACCGAGGAACTTCCGGCAGAAGGCGGGCGTACAGGAGACTACGGCCGCTTTCGCTGAACTATGGCAGGGATCTCGACCGAATTTCGATTTGTAACGGGAGTGGTCATGCTGATGCGACGCGCAGGTGCAATTGTGTTTGGGGTGGTAATGATGGGTGCGAGCGCTGGTCTGTACGCTGCGCCCAAGCCAGCGACAACAGGTGAGGCGCAGGGTGTTGTTGCGAAGCATGGCAAGATGGTCAGCTTCATGGTGAAGAACGAGACTGCAGGACCCTTGAGCCTGAAGTTGGGGGACGAGCCGATGACGCTGGACCCGGGCAAGATGACCAAGGTGACGCTGCCCCTCGGAGCAAGGGTGACGTTTGCCGAGGCGAGCGGCGAGCATGCAGCCGGTGCGCTGCTGGCCGAAGCCAATGGCGTGACCAAGGGAACGACAATCACGGTGCATTGATGGTGGAACAAGCGCTTCAGGACGGCAGAGCCACTGGGTCTGCCGTCCTGGTGCGTTGTGGCGTGACACTTTGCTAGGCTCGCGCTATGGCAACCAAGAGTGTGGCAGTGTATTGCGCGAGTGCAATGGGAACAGATCCTGAGTTTGCCCGAGTTGCGGCAGCGCTGGGGCAGGCGCTGGCCGCGCAAGGCGCAGGGTTGATCTACGGCGGAGCGCGAGTCGGGCTGATGGGGGTGGTGGCCGATGCCTGCCTCGGCGCCGGGGGCAGAGTCGTGGGAGTGATCCCGGAGGTGCTGGCCGGCATGGAGGTGGCGCACGACGGGCTTACCGAGCTGCATGTGACAACGACCATGCACACCCGCAAGGCGCTGATGGCGGAGCGGGCGGATGCTTTCGTGATCCTGCCTGGTGGTTTGGGAACGATGGAGGAGATGTTTGAGGTACTGGCGTGGCAGACGATCGGGTTGCACAACAAGCCGGTGGTGCTGCTCAACGTGGCTGGCTTCTATGACTCGCTGCTGCGCTGGCTCGACGATGCAGTGGCGGCAGGGGTGCTGCGCGCGAAAGGGCGGGCCGTGCTGATGGAGGCGCGCAGTGTTGATGAGGCGATGAAGCTGGCCGGGGTGCGCTAGCAGGAGGCACACGGGGTCAGGTGTAGTCTCTGGGGCTGGACAACGTGTGCATGGGGTGGCAGCGTCAGAGTGGAAGACGGCGAAGAAAAAGCGTAGAAGCCCGTGAGAAGCAGACCAAAGGGAGCGAGCACGATGAGCGAGCACAAGGCGGCAGCGGCGGAGGAGCCGGGGTTATTTGACACGGCCGGCGAGGAGCCGAGCGGGGCGCAGGCGAAATCCAAGGCCGGGGCGCCAGCCAAGGCCAAGTCGAGTGGTGGGGCGGATGATGCGCTGGCTGCGGCGAACGAGCGGGCGGACCGGCTTGAAGCAGAGATGGCCGAGCTGAAAGATCTGGTCAAGTCCATGGCAGCTGGCAGGGAACAGCGGGGTCCACGACGCGCAGAGGATCGGGATACACCGTCCAGGTCGTCACAGTCTGCGGCACGGGTGAAGAGCGAGGCAGCAGAGGCGCTTGGGAAGGCTGTGCATCCGGAACGCGATGCAGACGAGCCGCGGAGTGCCGCAGCGCGGCGTCCCGAGGAACGGCGCAGCGAAGAGGTAAACCACGACGAGCACGAGGCTCGTGCGACCGACGGGCGGGGGCGTGCTGCGGCAGCAAGGGGCGGCACACCGCTGCATGCCGGCAGCTCGAGTGGGGACTCCGAAGCACGGCGTGAAGCGCGAGAGCTGCTGGACGCGGGTGACGACGCCAGTTCGACCAAGCAGCCGCCATCCCCGAGCTCGGCAGCAGGCGAGCCGGGTGTTGGTGGGGGTGAGGCGGAGTTGCGCAAGGACTCGATGATGGCGCATCTGCTGGACTCGCTTGAGGCTGGGGACGACATCGGGCACTACGGGCGGCTGACGTTTGCGATGGTTGCACGACACTTTCTGCCGCATGACGAGGTGTTGTCGCACCTGCTGAAGGACGAAGACCTGGGCGAGGAAGAGGCTGAGCAGATGCTGCTGCAGGTGGAGCAGCGAGACTACAGCCCGCCACGGCGCGACCGCATTCTGCAGTGGCAGTCCGAGCAGGAGTTCCCAATCCTGCCGGATGTGGATGATCCGGACAGCGGCAATGTGTACCGCAACCTGAACTTCCCGAAGCAGATCTATGACCAGATCGGGCACTACCGGGAGCAGAAGGCCGAGGCGAGCGAGTAGACGTTCGACGCAATAGAGAAGAGGCCGTGTCTTCGGACACGGCCTTTTTGTCTGTGGTTGAGCTGTCGCTTAGCTCGGACGACCGATCCACAGGCTCCCACTTGGGCCTGTGGGCCAGGGTGACTAGCGTGGCTTACTCGGTGCCTTCGCGGGCTCCCTGCCAGAGGTCGATGTCGCCTTCCTTGGCGAAGTCGTCGATCTGGCGGAGCTCCTGCTCGGAGAAGGCGAGGTGGCCGAGGCTGTCGAGCGAGTTGTCGAGCTGCTCGACGGTGCGGGCGCCGATCAGGGCGGAGGAGACACGCGGATCACGCAGGGTCCAGGCAATGGCCATCTGGGCGAGGGTCTGGCCGCGCTGCTCGGCGAGCCCGTTGAGCGAGCGTATGCGATTGAGGTTATCGGGGCTGAGGAAGCGCTGGTTGAAGGAGTTGCCGGCTCCGCCTGTGTGCGCACGGGTGTGCTCCAGGACGCCGTGGAGGTACTTGTTGGTGAGCAGACCCTGGGCGAGGGGCGAGAAGGCGATGCAGCCGACACCGAGCTCGTCGAGTGTGGCGAGCAGGCCGTGCTCGATCCAGCGATTCAGCATGGAGTAGGACGGCTGGTGGATGAGCAGGGGAACGCCCTCCTGGCGAAGGAGGGTGGCGGCCTCGCGGGTGGCTTCGGGGCTGTAGGAGGAGATGCCGACGTAGAGGGCCTTGCCGGAGCGCACGGCGGAGGCGAGTGCGCCTACGGTCTCTTCGAGGGGCGTCTTCGTATCCGGCCGGTGGTGGTAGAAGATGTCGACATAGTCGACGTTCATGCGGCGGAGGCTGTCGTTGAGGGAGGTGAGGAGGTACTTGCGGGAGCCGCCCATGCCGTAGGGGCCGGGCCACATATCCCAGCCGGCCTTGGTAGACAGGATGAGCTCGTTACGGAAGGGCAGAAAATCTTTGTGGAGGATCTGGCCGAAGCGCTCTTCGGCGGATCCGTAGGGCGGGCCGTAGTTGTTTGCCAGGTCGAAGTGGGTGACGCCACGGTCAAAGGCGCGGCGGAGGATGGCGCGGTTGGTTTCGAAGTTGTCGACGCCGCCGAAGTTCTGCCACAGACCAAGGGAGATGGGCGGCAGGACGACGCCGGAGCGACCGCAGGGCCGGAAGGTGGCGTGCTGGTAGCGGTCGGGGGTGGGGATGTAGGACATGGCGCGGAACTCCTTGTGGTATGGCGGCTTGGATGCGGGTAGCCCCCCCACCCCCCTTACCATGTTGTGCAAAATCTTCAAAGCGAACGACTTAGGTCCGGACCAAGAATGCGCGGCTGATGTCCTGGACGGCCCTGGAGGTGCCCCGGGGTCGCAGGGTCCGGTCTGGAGGTGGCGCCGCGCCTGTGAGCGGACTGCAATCAGGATAGGACCGGGAGGCTGCAGATGCGCCAGGGATGCCGCGATCACTTGGCGGAAGGCAGAGCGGGCGCGGATGGTTCAGGGCAGCTTCGGGTCGGCTAGAGAAGATTGGGCGTGGAAACGTCGGCGAGACGCCTGGATGCTGGTGCGGTGTTGTTCGGCCCACTGCCAGACGCCGCAGAAGGCCTCGCCCAGGGAGAGGCCGAGGGGTGTGAGGTCGTAGTCGACGCGGGGTGGAACGACGGGATGGACGGTGCGGGTGACGAGGCCGTCGGCCTCCATCTGGCGCAGCGTCTTGGTGAGCATCTTCTGGCTGACGCCGCCGATGAGTTCGCCGAGGCGGGTGAAGCGGAGCTGGCCGTGTTCGGCCAGGGTCTCCAAGGCGAGCATGGTCCACTTATCGGCGACGCGCTCGATGATCTCGCGCACAAGGGCGTCCAGCTCCGGGTCGTTTCGCTCGGAGATCGTTGAGCCCAGCCGGGCGATTGTGTGGGGAACGCCTGCGTTGGTTTCCATCGGGTAAGTATGGCACCTTCGGGTGCCTACTTTCCAAAAGTTTGTGTCGCGTCTAGTGTGGGTAGAAGAGGGAAGAACAGCCATGAAGATGACAGGGAACACGGTACTGATTACGGGTGGTGGGTCGGGCATTGGCCGGGCGCTGGCCGAAGAGTTTGCCAAGCGCGGGAACGAGGTAGTGATCGCGGGGCGGCGGCAGGAGGCTCTGGACGAGGTGACGGCGGCGAACCCGGGGATGCGGTCGATGGTGCTGGACATTGGGGATGCGGAGTCGATCAAGAGCTTTGCCGCGCAGGTAGGGAAGGAGTCTCCGCGACTGAACGTTGTGATCCAGAATGCGGGCGTGATGAAGAGCGAGGACCTCCTGGAGGACGGGCCGGAGGTGGCGGAGGAGACGATCACGACCAACCTGCTGGGGCCACTGCGGCTGACAGCCGCGCTGATGCCGCTGCTGAAGAGCCAGGAGAGCGCGGCATTGCTGACTGTGACCTCAGGAATCGCATTTGTGCCGCTGGCGGCGAACCCGAGCTATGGCGCGACCAAGGCAGGGATCCACAGCTGGACGCAGTCACTGCGCTTCCAGGCAGAGGGGACGGGGCTGGAGGTAATTGAGCTGGTGCCGCCCTACACGCAGACGGGGTTGACGGGGGCGCACCAGGCCAAGGACCCGAACGCCATGCCGCTCGATGAGTACATCGCGGAGACGATGCGCCTGCTGGAGCAGGGAGCGGAGCGGGAGAACGACGGCGAGATCCTGGTGGAGCGGGTGAAGCTGCAGCGCTATGCCGAGCGCAACGGCACGCTGGCCGAGGTGATGCGGCAGCGGAGCGCGCCGCGGATGCAGGCGATGCGGGACGCGCGCCGGAAGTAGCGGGGCTGGAGGTGCGACGAGCGGGGCGACCACGTGGTCGCCCCGCTGGTGCGTTGGCTGAAGCGGGGGCACACTGGAGGTGGGGGTGAGCTTGGCCAAGGCAGCGGAGTCGTCGTCGCACATGTTCCAGGCGTTGCGGTCGCGGAACTTCCGGCTGTATGCGTGGGGCCAGGGTGTTTCGCTGATTGGCAGCTGGATGTCGCGGCTGGCGCTCTCGTGGCTGACCTACCGGCTAACGCACTCGGCGTGGATGCTGGGGCTGGTGGGATTTAGCGGGCAGATCCTGACGTTTCTGCTGGCGCCGTTTGCCGGGGTGTGGGTGGACCGGATGGACCGGCGACGGCTGCTGGTGGTGACGCAGGTGGCGAGCGGGGTGCAGAGCCTGCTGCTGGCGGTGTTGACGCTGCGGGGCGTGATCACCATCAACGAGGTGCTGCTGCTGGCCTCTGTGCAGGGGCTGCTGGACGCGTTTGATATGCCGGCGCGGCAGAGCTTTGTGGTGAAGATGGTGGACCGGCGGGAGGACCTGACGAATGCGATCGCGCTGAACTCCACGCTGGTGCAGCTGGCGCGACTGGTGGGGCCGGTGGTGGCGGGGTGGATTATTGCGACCACAAATGAGGGCTACTGCTTCCTGGTGGATGCGGTGTCGTACGTGGCCGTGGTGGTGTCGCTGGGGATGATGCGGGTGGCGTATGAACGGCCGACGGGCGTGCGGCCGGGGATGGTGGAGCAGATGCGGGAGGGGTGGGCCTATGTGCGGAGCTTTGTGCCAATCCGCAACATCCTGCTGCTGTTTGCCATGTCGAACCTGCTAGGATTTTCAGCGATGGTGTTGCTGCCGATCTTTGCGACGGAGGTGCTGCATGGCGGCCCGCACACGCTGGGCTTTCTGACGGCGGCGAACGGGATGGGCGCGATGGCGGCGGCGTTGCTGCTGGCGCGGCGCCGGGGCGTGCTGGGGCTGGAGCGGCGGATCCAGGCGGCAGCGGTGTTGTACGGCGTGGGGCTGCTGGGCTTTGGGGCGTCGCACGTGCTGTGGGGGTCGCTGGTGGCGCTGCTGCTGATCGGGTTTGGGATGATGCAGACGCTGGCCTCGAGCAACACGTTGATCCAGACGCTGGTGCCGGAGTCGCGACGGGGCCGCGTGATGGGCTACTACACGGTGGCGTTTGTGGGGATGTTGCCGTTTGGGAGTTTGCTGGTGGGGGCGCTGGCGCGGCGGATCGGGGCGCCGCATACGCTGCTGCTGACAGGGGCGCTGCTGCTGCTGGCGGCCGGTGTCTTCTTTCTGCAGCGCGGGGTGATGGGCGAGCAGCTGCAGGCGCGGTACGAGGAGCTTGGGCTGCTGCCGGGGGCAGAGCCAGCCGGGGCGACGCGGCGCTGAGGGCGCGGAGTTAGCGGGAGGGCAGGCCGGCGAGTATGCCGTCCCAGAGAGCGAGCCGGGCCTGGATGGCGGCGATTGCGGCCTGCTCGGCCTCGTGCCAGAGGGTGGGGGAGTCGCCGCATAGAGAGGCGATCATCTGGAGGGCCATGGGGCCGTGTTCTTCGCCGTCGACTTCAATATGGCGATCAAGGTACCAGCGAAAGAGGGCGAGAGCGCCGGAGAGCTGGGCGTCCTGGTCGCGGATGAAGGCGGTGAAGAGATCGGGTATGAGGTCTTCGCGGCCAAAGGTGAAGGCGGCGGCGATGCGGTGGAGCTCGCCGGTGGCGATGACCTGGAAGGTGGACTGGAGGAAGTCACGGGCAGGGGCGGGGAGGGTGGGGGCGGCGAGCGCGACATCGACGGGGGTGCCGGCGCGGAGGCTGGTGGTGAGGGTGTCGATAGCGGTGGTGGGGGCGCCGGCGTGCTGCATGGCCCGGAGATAGAGCTCGAAGTGGCTGACAGGCTCGCCGTTGTAGAGGTCGGACTCTTCGCCGAGGACGATCTCGTTGACCAGGCGGCGGGCGATGGGGTGGGGAGAGGGGAGCCAGGGGACGTCGACGGAGGTGAGGCCGCGCTGGAGGGACTTAAGGAGGGACATGAAGTCCCAGACGGCGAAGACGTGCGACTGCATGAAGTGCTGGAGGTCTTCGAGGGTCTGGATGGACCGGTAAAGGGGATGAGCAGCGAGCCTGGCGTAGAAGGGCTCGAGCGCCTGCTGCAGGGTTTGGAGCGCGGGCGGGATGGCAGGGGTGGCCGAAGGCATGCTGTTTGGGATTCGGTGGGGAGCGGCCTTTGGATTGGCGCGAAGGTCAGGTTGTTTGCGCAGGAGCGGCAGCCGCGGCTTCCCGTGTTTGCTCGGCGGCGAGGCAGGCGTCGCAGCGGCAAAGGGAGCGGAGCCAGGGCCAGGAGTAGATGCCGCTCTCGTGGCCGTCGGACCAGCGGAAGCGGATGGCATAGCGGCCGGCGGGGATGACCTCGAGCGGGCGGGGTGGGGCTTCGTACTGGGGGAACATGGTGGCGGGTTTGGGCGGGGCGACACCGAGAGGGCGGCCGGTCTGCTCACGGGACTCGTGGCAGGTGGCGCAGGGGCAGCTGTGGCGGAGGAAGGGGAATGACCAGGAGGAGTGGTGGCCGTCTTTCCAGGTGATCTCGACGCCGGTGCCTTCGGTCTTTTTGACGCGGATCTTGAGCGGGGTAAGGGCCTCGGGCGGGAGAGGCGCGGGCTCGCGGGCGGCTTCGCGGGCGGCCTGCTCGGCGGAAACGATGCGGATGCCTTCGTGGCTCATGGGATGGGGACCTGTGGGGAGGCGCGGGGGCCTCCTCTGGTTCGGATGTGCGGGCGGGACCGAGGATGCAGCCCGAGGTAGAACGCGGTCTAGTCTAGTGTCGCAGAGAGAAGGGATGGGGATGATGAGCGAGGGGGGATGGTGGGATCTGGCGGAGGTGATGCGCGGGTTTCCGGAGACGGCGGAGACGATGCTGCTGGACCGGTACCTGGTGGACCGGGAGAGCTCCAGTGTGCGGGTGTTTCGGGTATACCGAGGGGCGCCGGCGCACTTTCACCGGAACTGCGATGAGACGCTCTATGTGCTGAGCGGGCGAGGGACCTTCTGGATTGGGGATGTGGCGGAGACGCGGGAGTTTGGGCCGGGGCAGCTGCTGTGTTTTCCGCGCGGCGTGGTGCATGCCACGCCAACTCTGCTGGAGGAGCCGGTGGTGTTTCTGGCGATTGATTCCCCGCGCCGGGAGCCAGGGGATGTGATCTTTGTGGGCGGGGCTGCCGGGGAGGAAGCGAACTTTATCGCCGAGGTAGATGGGACGCGCTAAAGCCTGGCCGCGTGCTGCCGATAGAAGAACCAGGCGCTGATGAAGAGGCCGGAGATGACGACCAGTGTGCGGAGGAGGGAGGGATTGGCGCGGCGGGCGTAGCGCGCACCGGTCCAGCCGCCGATTGCCGCGAAGAGCATGGATACCAGGCAAAAGTGCCAGAGGACGAAGCCGGAGACGATAAAGGTGATGGTGGCGCAGAGATTGGCAACGCAGGCGGCCACGATCTTGAGGGCGTTGAGCTGGTGTACTTCCTCAAGGCCCAAGAGAGCGAGCGCGGTCATGATCAGAAAGCCGCTGCCTGCGCCGAAGTATCCGATGTAGAAGCAGATTGGCAGGAGTGCGAAGAAGACGGCCAGGCTGGAGAGCGAAGCTGAGCCAGGGGCGTCTGCAGTGGTGCGGGAGCGACTACGCGAGCGAGAACGAAGCCAGCGGGACATCGGAGTGGCTGCCCAAAAGAGCAGGGTGCCGGTGAGCAGGAGCCAGGGGATGATCTGCACAAAGGCGGCCTGCCCGGTGTGCAGAAGGACGAGCGCGCCGATGGTGCCCCCGACGAGCGATGCGGCCAGGATGGCGGGCAGGAGATCGCGGCGGAGGTCTGATCGAAGCGCGACAGCGGAGGTGAGCTGGCCCGGCCAGAGCGCGACGGTGTTGGTGGCGTTGGCCTGGATGGGAAGAACGCCGACGCCGAGCATGGCCGGAAACGAGATGAATGATCCACCACCCGCCATGGCGTTGAGGAGGCCGGCGATAAAGGACGCGACGACGAGCCAGATGTAACGCCAGTGCGGTGCAAGAGAGTGCAGCATTGCCCCAAGTGTAAGTGTCTGGGATAGCAGAACGCGCGCCTGGGCGAGCACAGGCACTGCTGTTTCGGGCTTGCGCGGCCACCGGTCGCGTGCGGTATCTGGCAGCCGGTAGACTAGCCCGGCAGAACCCCCCGCGGGACCAGGAGGAGATCGATGCGACTAAGTGCTTCCGGAGTGATGCTTGCCGTGCTCTGCTGTGCGGGTGCACAAACGATGTCGTGGGCGCAGACCGCGCCGGCGTCGGCCGTACCGCCGCACCAGGCGGAGATGGTGCTGTTCGACGGCAAAGATTTGAGCCAGTTTGAGACGTTCATCCGGGGGCGTGGGATGAACGCCGATCCGGAGCATGTGTTTCGCGTGGAGGACGGGGTGCTCCATGTGTCTGGCCACGAGATGGGGTATGTGGTGACGAAGCGGAGCTTTCACCGGTTCTATCTGCGGGCGGAGTTCAAGTGGGGCGAGGGGACGTTTGGAGAGCGGGCGGGGCAGGCTCGGGATAGCGGGATCTTGTACAACATTCAGGGCGAGCAGAAGGTGTGGCCGCGCTCGATCGAGTTTCAGATCAAAGAGGGGGAGACGGGCGACTTCTGGATGACGGATGGCGCGGCGTTAACCGGGGCAGATGGCAAACGGGTGACGGGGCCGCCGGGGTCTGCGCTCAACATCGGCCATATCGGCAAGGGGCCGGAGAAGAACGTGCCGGGATTTCGGAACACGTCCGGTGAACTGGAGAAGCCGCACGGCGAGTGGAACACGCTGGAGGTGGTGGTGGAGGACAAGGTGATCCACCAGTATGTGAATGGTGTGCTGGCGAACGTGGGGACGGACCCATTTCCGACGGAGGGCAGGATCCTGTTTCAGTCGGAGGGGGCGGAGGTGTTCTTCCGGAACATCCGGATTGCCCCATTGAAGTAGAGGGTGGAGTTGCCGGGCGGCTCTAGCGGGTGGCGGCGAGCTGTTGGAGATGCGTACGGAGGCGGGCCAGGTCGTCCGCCGAGAGGTACTGGCCGTCGTGGATGACGGCCGTGACGGAGCGCGTGTTGCGGATGTCGAGGAGCGGATTGCGGTCGAGGAGGATCAGATCGGCCAGATGGCCGGGAGCGACGGAGCCCAGGTCCTCCTCGCGATGGAGAAAGACGGCGGGGTTGAGGGTGGCGGTCTGGAGGGCCTGTAGTGGGGTGAAGCCGGCCGCGACGAGGCGTTCGAGCTCGTGGTGAAGGCTGATACCGGGGATGACGTCCACGCCGGCTGGGGTGTCCGTGCCAGCGAGGAAGGGGACCCCGGCGAGCTGCAGGCGATGCACGATGCCGAGCTCGTGCTGGACGAACTGCTGACGGGTGGCCAGGGGGTCGGTGTCGAGTGAGGCGGCGATGCCCTTCTGCATGGCTGGCCAGAGGGCGGTGACCCAGGAGTGCGCGGCGTAGGCGAGGTCGGGATCTTTGGTGTAGTCGATCACGTCGACGAGCCACTGGCCGCGCTCCCAGAAGAGGGTAGGGCACTGCCAGACGTGGTGTTGTGCGATGACGGCGATGATGTGCTGCTCGCGGGTGGGATCGTAGGCGGCGAGAAGCTTTGCGGGTGTTTTGGTGTGGGCTTTGTCGCCGAAGGAGCCGCGGAGGTAGAGGGCCTCATCGGGTGAGCTTGCTTCGAAGAGGCCGATGAGGTGTTCCATGGAGCGCTGGCCGGCGCGGATGGCATCCTCGGTGCGGACGGCGTCGGGGATGTGGCCTTCGAACTCGATGCGGTCGCGGTGGGCCTCCTCGGCGATTGCGAAGAAGGCGTCGTGCGGGATACCGGACTGGACCTTGATGAAGTTGACGCCGTGGGTGTGGAGCATGTCGACGGCGGCGCGGCCGGAGGCGGGGGTGGTGATGGGGATCGCGGCCTGGTAGGTGGAGGCGGGGCCATCGAGCATGGGACCGGCGACGACCATGCGCGGGCCGAGCAGTTGGTGGGCGGCGATGCTGTCGCGGGCGCGGAGGACGGGGTCGAGCGCGCTGCCCATGTCGCGGATGCCGGTGATGCCGAAGGCGAGGAATTCGGGGAGGATGAGGTCGGCACCGTCGCTGGCGGTCTTGTCGAAGAAGACGTGGGTGTGCATGTCCCACAGGCCGGGCAGGAGAAAGCGGCCGTGCGCGTCGATGACGGTGGCGGAGGGAGGGGTGTGGGTGGCGACGGAGAGGATGCGGTTGCCCGCGAGGGTGACGGTGGTGTCCGGCTGGAGGGCACCGGTGTGGAGGTCAATCAGGGTGGCGTGGGTGATGGTGAAGGACGCGGGCGCGCGGGGCGTCTGAGCGGCGGCGGCAGCAGAGGCAAGGGCCAGCAGAACGAGGCGGAGACGGAGGAGGCGCACAGGGAGATGGTAGCCGCTGCTGCTGTGAGCGGTGGGAGCGAGGTCAGGGCTGGAGGAGGGCGGCGTCGAGCTCGGGAGTGGCGGCGAGGAGGCGCTGCGTATAGGGCTGCTGCGGGCGCTCGCAGATGTCGAGCACGGGACCTTCTTCGACAACGCGGCCGTGCTGGAGGACGAGGACGCGATCGGAAAGGTACCGGACCAGCGGCATGGAGTGTGAGATGAAGAGAAAGGTGAGGCCGTAGGCGCGCTGGAGAGAACGCAGGAGATTGATGACCTGCGCGCCGACCGAGACGTCGAGGGCACTGACGGGTTCGTCCAGGATGACGAGGTCGGGATGGAGAGCGAGGGCGCGGGCGATGTTGATGCGTTGCCGCTGGCCGCCGGAGAACTGATGCGGGAAGCGGGGAAGCGCAGCGGGGTCGAGACCGACCTCGTGGAGCAGGGTGTGGAGGCGGGCTTCAATGCCTTCGGGCGGGCGCTCACCGTGGATGTGAAAAGGCTCGGCGAGCAGGTCGCGAACGCGCATGCGGGGGTTG
Organism: Acidobacteriaceae bacterium; assembly: GCA_965199635.1. Lineage (GTDB taxonomy): Bacteria > Acidobacteriota > Terriglobia > Terriglobales > Acidobacteriaceae > Edaphobacter. The sequence continues at coordinate 568,637 of CBDASL010000001.1, forward strand.
AGGGCGGCGAAGGGGTCCTGGAAAACGAGCGCCATGCGGCGACGGAGGCGGCGCAGGTCGCGGGAGGGAAGGGTGAGGAGGTTGACGGAGTCGAAGTGAACGGAGCCGCTGTCGGGCTCGAGCAGACGCAGCAGGAGGCGCGCGATGGTGGACTTGCCGGAGCCGGACTCGCCTACGAGGCCGAGCGTTTCACCGCGGTGAAGCGTGAGCGAGACGGTGTCGATGATGCGGCGGGAGCCGTACTGCTTGACGAGATCGCGGGCGACCAGCAGGGGCTCGCTGGCGCCGTCTGCGGGCGGTGCGGGGGAGAGGGGGTCCGACGAGGCCGGCATAGGCGGATGGTAGCGCAGATGATCGGAGCGTACGAAGCGGGTGCGCGCTTGCGCAACGAAGCAGGCGATGACTAGGATGGCGGGGCCGACCGAAGAGGGCTGGTGAGCGTGCCGCGCGGGAGCGTGGGCGCTGGCTTGCGGAAAAAGGAGAAGCAATGCGGAATGTAGCAGCAGGATTACTGGCTCTTTGTTTTGGGGTAGCGACGGCGGGAGCGCAGAGCTCGACCCTGGCGGCAACACCGCCGATGGGATGGAACAGCTGGAACCACTTTGCCGAGAAGGTTACAGACAAAGATATTCGCGATTCTGCAAACCAGCTGGTGTCCAGCGGCATGCGGGATGCCGGTTATGTGTACGTGAACATCGACGACACATGGGAGGCGGGGCGGGATGCGCAGGGAAACATCCAGACGAACAAGAAGTTCCCTGACATGAAGGCGCTGGCCGACTATGTGCATTCGAAGGGGTTGAAGCTGGGCATCTACTCCTCGCCCGGGCCGACGACGTGCGCGAAGTACACGGGGAGCTACGGCCACGAGGAGCAGGATGCCAAGCAGTATGCGGCGTGGGGCATCGACTACCTGAAATATGACCTGTGTGGTTACAGAAAGATCATGGACAAGGAAGCGCCCGGGGACCGCGACAAACAGTTTGCGATGATGCGCGCGGCCTACAAGAGGATGGACGACGCGTTGAAGGCGACCGGGCGGCCGATTGTGTATTCGCTTTGCCAGTACGGCTGGGACGCGGTGTGGCGATGGGCGCCGGAGGTGGATGGCAACCTGTGGCGGACGACCGGCGATATCCAAGACAAGTACTGGAGCATGGCGGAGAACGGCTTTACGCAGGCCGGGCTGAGCAAGTATGCCTCGCCGGGACACTGGAACGATCCGGACATGCTCGAGGTCGGCAACGGAGGAATGACGACGGACGAGTACAAGACGCACATGAGCCTGTGGGCGATCCTGGCGGCACCGCTGCTGGCGGGCAATGATCTGACCAAGATGTCACCGGCGGATAAGGCCATCCTGATGAACAAGGATGTAATCGCGATCGACCAGGATGCGATGGGCAAGCAGGGCGACCGCGTGGCGGTGGAGGGGCCATACGAGACGTGGTCGAAGCCGCTTTCGGGCGGCCGTGTGGCCGTGGCGTTGTTTAACCGGGGCGATGGGCAGAGCATGGCGCTCCCGTCGGCTTCGGCGATCGGGCTGAGCGAGATCCACTCGGTGAAGAACATCTGGTCGCCGCAGGACACGGGCAAGGGACCGTGGCTGGTGCCGACGCACGGTGTGGTGCTGCTGGTGGTTCAGTAACCTCGCTGGTTGCTGAACGAAAAGGCCGTGCCCTGGGGCACGGCCTTTTCACTGCTTTGGTTGACGTTTAGATGTCGAGGTTCTTTACGTCGAGGGCGTTCTCCTCGATGAACTTGCGACGGGCTTCAACGTCTTCGCCCATGAGGGTGGTGAAGATCTCCTCGGTGGCCGCGATGTCTTCAAGGCGGACCTGGAGGAGGGTGCGGCGTTCGGGGTCCATGGTGGTCTCCCAGAGCTGTGGCGCGGTCATCTCTCCGAGGCCCTTATAGCGCTGCACCTGGTACTCCTTGCGGCCCTGGTCGATGACGTAGTCGAAGAGCTCACGCGGCGTGCGCTTTTCGACGGGGTCCTGCGGGCCCTTGCCGGGTCGCTTGCCGGGCCTGGCTTCCGCCATGGTGCCGGGGGCGGCCGCGATCACCTCGTTCACGCCGCTCTCCTGCTCGACCTCGTCGGCTTCGTCGAGGTCGGACTGGCTGGGGTTGGCGGCGAGGGGACCGGGCTCACCGGCGGCCTGGGTTGCCGTGGTGCCTTTGCCGGCGTACTCGATGCGGAAGGGACCGGTGAGCTGCGGGCCGAGGGTGGCGTGCTTGGCGAGCAGCTGGCGCACTTCAGGTGTGCCGGCGAAGGCCCAGTCGAGCCGACGGAGAGCGCCCTGGGCGTCTGTGAAGGAGAGGGAGAAGAGCTTGTGCTCTTCGTCGAACTCAACCTCGGTGATGTTTTTGAACTGGTAGTTGCGCTCAATCTCCTTGAGCTTGGAACGCAGGGCCTCCAGCTTTTCCGGGGACTCGAAGTCGGCGCGATGGGCGGGGTCCTTGCCTTCGTGCGCGAAGAGGTCGGCGAAACCGCGAACGACTTCTTCGTTGCGCAGGCGCTTGGCGACCTTGTCGAAGACGGCGAGGTAGTCGTTAAGCGAGGACATGAACCTGGTCAGGTCCTTGCCTTCAAGACGGGGCTGCGCTGTGTCAGGCGTGGACTGGGCGGCGAGCGTGAGCGCCATGCCGTCGGAGGCGCGCTTGACCATGACCTGGACGAACTCGCGCTCGTCCTTGATGTACTGCTCGAACTTGCCCTTCTTGATGCGGAAGAGCGGCGGCTGGGCGATGTAGACATTGCCTCGCTTGATGAGCTCGCCCATGTGGCGGAAGAAGAAGGTGAGCAGCAGCGTGCGGATGTGCGAGCCGTCGACGTCGGCGTCGGTCATGAGGATGAGCTTGCCGTAGCGGAGCTTGGCGATATCGAAGTCGTCCTTGCCGATCCCGGTGCCAAGGGCGGTGATCATGGCACGGATTTCTTCGTGGCCGAGCATCTTGTCGTAGCGGGCCTTTTCGACGTTGAGGATCTTGCCCTTAAGCGGCAGGATGGCCTGGAAGCGGCGATCGCGACCCTGCTTGGCGGTGCCACCGGCGGACTCACCCTCGACCAGGTAGAGTTCGCAGCGATCGGGCTGACGCTCGGAGCAGTCGGCCAGTTTACCGGGCAGGCCTCCACCGTCGAGGGCGCCCTTGCGGCGGGTGAGATCGCGGGCCTTGCGGGCGGCTTCGCGGGCGCGGGCGGCATCGATCGCCTTGTTGATGATCTTTTTGGCGACCTGCGGGTTTTGCTCAAGAAAGGCGCCGAGGCGCTCGTTCACGAAGGCCTGGACGATGCCCGCGATGTCGGAGTTGAGCTTGCCCTTGGTCTGGCCTTCAAACTGCGGCTGCGGCAGCTTGACCGAAACGACGGCGACGAGGCCTTCGCGGACGTCGTCTCCGGAGAGGTTCTCTTTGACGTCCTTGAAGAGACCCATGGCCTGGCCGGCGGAGTTGATGGAGCGGGTGAGCGAGGTGCGAAAGCCAGAGAGGTGGGTGCCGCCGTCGACGGTGTTGATGTTGTTAGCGAAGGAAAAGACGGTTTCGGAGTAGGCATCGTTGTACTGGAGGGCGATCTCCATGGCGACGTCGTCGCGCTCGGCCTCCATGTAGATCGGCTTCTCGTGCAGGACCTGCTTGCCCTTGTTGAGGAGCTTGATGAACTCGGCGATGCCGCCGGTGTACTTGAAGGTCTGCGACTTGGCCTCACCGGTCTTGGCATCGGTGGTTCGCTCGTCGGTGAGGGAGATCTCGATGCCCTTGTTGAGGAAGGCGAGCTGGCGCAGGCGGTTGGCCAGCGTGTCGTAGTTGTACTCGTGGACCGAAAAGATGCTCTTGTCCGGGAGGAAGTGGACCTTGGTGCCCTTGCGGGTGGAGGCGCCCATCTTGCGCAGCGGGCTGATGGGGTCGCCCTTGGAGTAGTCCATCTCCCACGCGAAGCCGTCCCGCCAGATCTCGACGTCGAACTCTTCCGAGAGGGCGTTGACGCAGGAGACACCGACGCCATGGAGGCCGCCCGAGACCTTGTAGTTGGAGGCGTCGAACTTGCCGCCGGCGTGGAGGATGGTGAGGACGACCTGCACGGCAGGCATGGTGACGCCGTTGATGGTCTTGTCGTCGACCGGGATGCCGCGGCCATCGTCGACGACGGTGATGGAGTTGTCGACGTGAATGGTGACGGCGATGGTGGAGGCGTAGCCGGCAAGGGCCTCATCGACCGAGTTATCGACGACCTCATAGACGAGATGATGCAGGCCCTGCTCGCCGGTGGAGCCGATGTACATGGCGGGGCGCTTGCGGACGGCGGCCAGGCCTTCCAGCACTGTGATGTTCTCGGCCGAGTAGCCTCCGGTGGTCGTGGCTTCGGGGTTGGTCGGAAGATCGGTCTCAGTGGGCAGGGCGATGGTTGCCATCAGGTCTCCAGGCGGGGGATGGGGAGAGGATCCGGGGTGGATCGGCGAGACCAGCAAATCAAGGCGGAAGTGCCGAAAAAGACTGGAGTTTACGCTCTCCGTACAGGCTCCAGTTTACCATGCGGCGCGCCTCCATCCCCCTCCCGGCAGTGGGCGGGGGACCAGCCTGCACATGCTCTCCCGAGACCGGCACCAGAACCAACCAAAGCTGCCAGCGGGGAGCCCGTCTGGCAGCTTTGGTTGGGAACACTCCGGGTGAATTACGCCGATGCGCCGGAGATGGCAGGTGGCTCGTTCATGGTGCTGGTGGGCCTGGTGACGCCGAGCTGCTGCAGGATGCCCGCCTCATCCGAGCTGCCCCAGCGCTCCGTGATCTTGCCGTTGGCATCGTACTTTGCGATCTGGAGGCCGCGTGCCTTGATCTTCTTACCTGTTGCTGGGATGCCCTGGAAGGGGCCCTGGTGCGTGCCCGTGATGGTGTATGCGATGGCGACGTTATCCTCGTCGGTCACCATATGGTCGACGGCGATCTTGAGGTCCGGGAACGACGTGCGGAACTCCGTAAAGAACCCGATAAAGCCGTCCGGTCCCTTGCCCTGATCGGGTGCGGGATCGTGATCGATGACATCCGGGGCGAAGATCTGGTGAAACTCCTCCAGGTGCCCGCTGTTGACGGCGTCTCCCATCTTCTTGGCGGTGGCGATGTTGGCTTCTTTGCTCATGCGATATCTCCTCTTCTCGCCCGTAGGATGCGCCGGGTCGGGATGTGGCGTGGGAGGGAGCGGCTGCACGAGAGGGCGATTCCGCTGGCGCGGTGCAGCCTGGTCGGCTATGATCGGAAGGTTGTCCAATATGCAGCACCTGAGGGTTGCAGATGCCAAAGCTTAAAACCCATTCGGGCGCGGCGAAGCGTTTCAAGAAGACGGGAACCGGCAAGTTCAAGCGGGGCCAGTCCAAGATGCGCCACATCCTTACATCGAAGATGCAGAAGACCAAGCGCAAGCTGCGCGAGGGTGTTCTGGTTTCGGTGGCGGATACGCCCAAGGTCGCCCGTATGCTTCCCTACGCCTAGAGCGTTTGCGAAGTGATCTGATCGGCGCGCGGTGATCGCGTGTGGTGCAAGCCCGGAGACGCAGCAAGCGTTTCTGCCGCAGCAAGCGAGTGAAGAGGCCCACCTGCCTCCAGCCGCACAACGATTCAACAAAGGAGATGAACGATGCCCCGTGTAAAACGGAGTACCAAGCGGAATGATCGCCGCAAAAAGATTCTCAAGCGCGCGAGTGGATACTTCCTCACAAAATCCAAGCTGTACCAGGCGGCGCAGGAGGCTGTAGAGCGCAGCCTGATGTTCGCCTACACCGGCCGTAAGCAGAAGAAGCGGCAGTTTCGCTCGCTGTGGATCGTGCGAATCGGTGCGGCAGCCAAGCTGAACGGCATGAGCTACTCCACCTTTATCGCCGGGCTGAAGGCGGCAGGCAATGGGCTTGATCGCAAGATCCTGGCTGACATTGCTGCCAACGACGCACCTGGATTCGCCGCGCTGGTAGTTGAGGCCAAGGCAGCTCTCGAAGCGAAGAAGAACGAGACCAAGGCAGCCTAGCTGCAAGGCAGTCTGTTTCTGCAGGGCGCGAACTTCGGTTCGCGCCCTTGCTGCATCTGGCCGAATCTACGCCGTGGGGTGCGCGATCGCCTGCAGGTCGAGCGTGGCGAGAAAGCGGCGCATCGCGGTCGTGAGCTGAGACCGCGCGAGATCGGCAGGCATGGCCGTGTCCAGAGTTTCGACCTTGAGCATGACGGGAATGGGGCGGTGCGCGGCGCCGGCCAGGGTGGAGAGTGGGGCCGGGCGGCTGTAGATAAGGCCCAGGCCGGGAGAGCCGGCGGCATGCTCGCCGCAGCCATCCAAGGTGCAGAGGGTGGTGAGTTCGAGGTACTGCGTAGCGCCGTTGTTGAAGAAAGAGGCGCTGAAGGTTTGGGGGCCGGCGGCGGTTGGGGCGACGAACTCACCATGCCAGATTGGGTCTTCCCCACGGGCCGAGTGGCAGATGGAGCTGTCATGGGCGCCCAGGATGGGAGACAGGCCGAGATCAATTGGAAGGGGGCCAGTCTCTCCTGAGGAGGCGCTGGTGCCAGCTGCGGTCGGCGGCCGATACTGCGCCCAGGTGTAAATGGTGGGGCCGGCGGGCATGCTCTCGTTCCAAGTGCGTTCGAGGGCAAAGGCGCCAAGCGCCGCAGGGAAGTGGATGGGAATGGGCTGCGCGGCGCGTTCCGCCTGTGCGAGCTGGCGAGCGTGGAGCTCGCGGCTTCCAGCACCGATCAGCAAGAGGGCCATGGCGGCGAGCTGCAACCAGGCTGAGCGGGGCGTGGCGGTCTGCGGCGCAGGGGACGGAGTGACGCTGCTCGCGCGACCGAGCCGGTGAATGACCACGAACAGCAGATAGACAGCGAAGAAGAAGAGCGCGGCCCCGATGATGTAATCGCCCATCTCTGCGCGCTCCTGGAGCCAAGGGATCTTGAGAGCGACGATGTAGTAGAGGACCAGCGTGCAGAGACGGACGAAGTTGAAGACATACCCCAGAAGCACGGCGCCAAGCACGAAGAGAATGTGGGCGCGGGGGCGGAAGCGGTACAGGTAGCCAACGACCAGCGCCAGCATGCCCATGGTCACGGCGCCACGGATGCCATTGCATCCCGGGGCGATGAACATGCCGAACTCCGGGGTAAACATCAGGCGCATCTGGTCAGGCGAGAGCTTCTGGTGAAGGCCGAGGGCGAAGGCGCGGGCGACGTGGGCGGAGAGGCGCTGGAGCGGAAGGTCGACGTACACGTTGAAGATGTGCGGGACGGGGTTCACCAGCAACGTGAACAGCACCGGGAAGCGCGTGACGCGAAGGAGGCGAGGGCCACCCAAGAGCAGCACGCAGCCGGCGACATAGGCGAGCGCCACCAGCGAATGCGGGGGAAAGAAGATCGACCAGCGGGGCGAGAGCACCAGCACAAGAACCGACTGCTCGCGAAAGATGACCGCGGCAGTGGTCGCCGCGAGCACGGCAAGACCCCACCAGGAGCCCTGCATGCGCCAGCCAATGCCGCGCCAGGCTCGCAGGATAAGAGCGAGCGAGACAGGCGGAACCAGCATGCCGATGGATTTCAGAGGGTCATTGACCCACATCGCCCAGAGCACAAGAGCGGTGGGCCAGATGAGAAATACCCCAACCACAGAGAGCACTGTGGCAAGCAGGACGCCGCGGGGCGGCAACCCGGAAGGAGGGAAGCCTGCCCCTGCACTGGACGTGGCGATGGGTGCGGCGGATTCGAGGTGCTCTGAGCTGGAGACGGTCACAACGACGGCGAGGCTACCTGCTTACCGCTTGAAACGCGAGAAGAGGACGGCACCGGCAGAGCCGACCGCGGCAAGGATAGCCGTCGGGTTCTCTGGCGAGTTCACGCAGCCGGTCTGTGCGTGGAGGGCGGTGGTGGTCAGGCACGTCACGGCGAAGCCGAAGAGCAGGAGGGAGAAGGTTTTCATGGTTGATCCTCAGAAGGAAGGTACGGTGCACCCGGAGCGGTGTCAACCGACAAAGTGCCATGACGCGGAAGAGTTATGACGCGGAAGAGGTCAGGCCTGCGCCGGGGGCCTGATGGCAGTGGTGGCAGCTCCAGCGATCGAGGCGGCACGTTCAGAACGGCCGGAGACCTCGGACGCCCGGGCCTCGGCGTAGGCGGCGGCACCAAGCAGGGCACAGGTGTCGTTCAAGATGATGCGGACCGGGATGGCCTCAAGCAGCGGCTGCATGCGGCCCTTATCAAGAAAGGCCTGCATGAATGAGCCGGACTGCATCGTCTTCAGGATCTTGGGGGCGATGCCACCGCCGATATACATGCCGCCGGAGGCGAGCACCTTAAGCGCCATGTTGCCGGCCTCAGCGCCGTAGGCGGAGGAGAAGATGTGCATGGTCTCGTGGCACAGCTCGGAGGACCCATTCTCGGCGCACTCGCCGATGACGGCGTTTGGATCTTCGGCATGCAGACGATCGCGCAGCCAGGACGGCTCCTCCATGCGGACCTCATCGCGAAGAAAGCCGTAGACGTTGCGCAGTCCCAGGCCGGAGACGACGCGCTCATAGGAGACGCGGCCCGCAAGGGTTCGGCGGAGGTACTGCAGCAGAGCGATCTCACGGTCGGTACGCGGCGCGAAGTCGCAGTGGCCACCTTCACTGGCAACCGGCACATGCCGCTGCAGCCCGTCCCAGATGAGCAACGCTTCGCCCAGCCCGGTTCCAGCCGAGACAAGACCGCGATGGCCTACTGCAGCGGTGTCCGCCTGGGCGAGGGTGAAGATCGACTCCGGGCGCAGCTCGGGGATGCCGTAGCCGTTGGCTTCGAGGTCGTTGATCAGGAAGATGTGCTCGATGCCCAGGCCGGCAGAGAGATCGTGCACGTCCAGCACCCAGGGCAGGTTGGTGAGCTTGAGGCGCCCGGCGCGGACGGGGCCTGGGCAGCCAAAGCAGGCGGCAGCTATGTCCTGCCGATCGCAGTCTCCGGTGCTGAGGAAGACCTTCACGATGGCTTCGAGGGAGGGGTACTCCGCGGCGGGGAACTTCTGTTCCCGAATGGGATTCAGGCGACCGTCTGCAAAGGCGTACAGCGCAAGGTGGACCTTGGTGCCGCCAACATCACCGGCGAGGATCATGGGGGAGAAGCTCCTGAGAGTGCGCAAGCGGCAGGATGGCGGGGCTCCGCAGGGCGAAGCTCCGCCGGCCGGCTAACGCTCGAGAGTGCCTACAGTATGCGAGCCCTCGGTGTCGGTCAAGGTCTGCGTGCCTTGCGGCAGGTCGGCGGCGGCTGCAGCGTCAAGCAAGAAGCTGAGCTGTCCAGAGGCGGGACGGACCAGCTGTGACGGCAGACGGTCTATGTCGCGCGGCCCGGTCAGCACCTCGGCCAGTACCTTCGCCTTGGCGGAGCCCTCGATCAGAAAAGCAACATACCGCGCCTGATTGATCACCGGCGCGGTGAGCGTGATACGCCAGGTGTTCTTCTGCGGGACGTGGTTGGCGATGACCAGCCGCGTGATCTCTTCAAGGCCCGCGGTGTGCGGAAAGAGGGAGGCGGTGTGACCGTCGTCGCCCATGCCGAGTAGCAGCAGATCAAACGCGGGCGACTCCGCCCCTTCCAGCTTCATGGAGTTGCGGAGCACGGTCTCATACCGGTCAGCAGCCTCTTCGGGCGGGAGTTCCCCCTCCATGCGGTGGACGTTCTCCGCTGGCAACGGCACCTTGGAGAGGAGGTTCTCCTGCGTCATACGGAAGTTCGAGTCAGGGTCGGTTGGACCGACGGCCCGCTCGTCCACCCAGTACAGCTGCACCTTGTCCCACGGGATGGACGAGGCAAAGGTGCCACCCGCGAGGATCTGAAACATGCGCTTGGGTGTGGTGCCCCCGGAGATGGCGACGCGCGCCACGCCCCGGGCCTGGATGGCCTGGGTGACTGAATCCTGGAAGAGCCGGGCGGCGGCCTGTGCGACCGCCTCCGGACTTTCCCAGACGTTGTAGGTGATGGTGAGTGGTTTTGGCATCGGTGCGCGAGTCCTAGAGGGAGTGCCAGCTGTGGCCGTCGCGCGCGAGCAGATCGTCCGCTTCCTTGGGACCCTGCGTGCCGGCGGCGTAGTTCGGGAAGTTGGGCTTGGTCTTGGCCCACGCCTCGAGGATGGGCGTGAAAAGTGCCCAGGTGGCTTCCACACCCTGACGATCGACGAAGAGCGTTGCATCGCCGAGCATGGCATCAAGCAGAAGCCGCTCGTAGCCATTGGCGGAGGACTTGCCAAAGGCGTCGGCGTAGCTGAAGGCCATCTCCACACCCTTGACGTTGGTCGTCGGTCCGGGGATCTTGGCGCTGAAGCGAAGGGAGATGCCCTCGTCCGGCTGGATGCGGATCTTCAGGATGTTGGACTCGATCTTGTCCTCTGTGTTGTGCGACTTGAAGAGGTGCAGCGGAGCCTGCTTGAAGGTGATGGTGATCTCCGTGACGCGCTTTTCCAGACGCTTGGCCGCACGGATGTAGAAAGGAACACCCGCCCAGCGCCAGTTGTCGATCTCCAGCTTGGCGGCGGCGTAGGTCTCCGTCGAGGAGTCAGGATCGACGCGATCTTCCTGCCGGTAGCCGATGACATCCTGGCCATCCACCTTGCCCGGACCATACTGGCCGCGCGCGGTGTCTTCGACCGGGATCGATTCGATGGCCTTCCAGACCTTGAGCTTTTCGGTGCGTACCGCGTCGGCGTAGAACGAATCTGGTGGTTCCATGGCGACAAAGGAGAGCACCTCCATGACATGGTTCTGGAGCACGTCCCGCAGCGCGCCAGCCTTCTCATAGAACGGGCCACGGCCTTCGATGCCGATAGCTTCAGCGGCCGTGATCTCCACCTGCTCGATGTAGTTGCGGTTCCAGATTGGCTCAAAGATGCCGTTGCCAAAGCGGAAGACAAGAATGTTCTGGACCGTCTCTTTGCCGAGGTAGTGATCGATGCGGAAGACCTGGTCCTCTTTGAGGACGGCGTTCACATCGTCGTTCAGCTTCTTGGCCGATTCGAGATCGGTGCCAAAGGGCTTCTCGATGATCACGCGTACCCACGCCTGACCAGCGTCACCCGATGCAGACATGCCGTGCTTGCCAAGGTACTGAATGATGTCGGCGAAGAACTCGGGAGCGACGGCCAGGTAGAACAGGCGATTGCCCTTGGTGCCGTGCTTGGCGTCGACTTCGGTAAGGAACTTCTTCAGGTTCTCGTACCCGGTGTCGTCGTCGAAGTTCATCGCGAAGTACTCGACCTTGTCGAGGAACGGCTTCAGCTTCGCGTCACTCGCTTCAACGCCGCCACCCTTGATGATGCCGTCCTGCATGTCGGGTGCGAAGGTCTGGCTCAGATCGCGGCGAGCGACGCCAACGACGGAGAAGTTCTCCGGCAACAGGTTCTGCTGCTCCAGGTGGAAGAGCGCGGGCAGGAGCTTGCGCTTGGTGAGATCACCGGACGCGCCGAAGATGACGACGACGCATGGATCAGGAGTGCGCTCGCCGGAGGTGCTGGAGCCGGCTTGGCCCTGAGAGACAACGTTGGCAGCAGTGCCCATGATTTCGAATCGCTCCTTTGCCGGGCAACGCCGGCAGTCAATCAAGATGGGTGCAACAGGTGGCGGAACAGCGGCCAGTAGCTGCGGAACCGCCGAAACTTAGTCGCGGAAGAGCATCACTCTTCGCGCGCTTCGAAGAGTTGGATGCCAAGCCCCCGCAGCTCGGTGCGGAGTTGGTCTGCGGACTGGAACTGGATGGCCCGCATCCCTGCCCGGCGAGCCGCCTGGCAGTTCTCTTCCTTGTCGTCGATAAAGAGGGATGTTGCCGCGGCACGGCCGGAGATCTCCACCGCGGCGCGGAAGATGGGTGGGTCAGGCTTCATGGCGCCCAGGTAGCCTGAGCAGAGAAAGTAGTCAAAGCAGGCGCGCAGACCAAAGGCGTCCAGGCGGTACGCATTCAGTTCGCGCGACTCGTTGTTCAGTGTGGCGAGGTGAAGGTCAGGCAGCCTGCGGAGCTGCTGCAGGATGCGCAGGGTTTCTGGAAACGCGAGCGCGCTTTGCCCGCAGACCTCCGCCCAGAACTCGTCAAAGGAGAGTTGCAGCCCGGGGTTGGGTTCGAAGACGGTGCGCGCGAAGAACTCTCGTGCCGTAAGCAGGCCACGCTCCCAGAACCAGTTTTCCCGCTCGTGCGCGATCTCGTAAGCCTGGAGATCGATGCCGAGCGGGGTCAGCACGCGGGCGCGCTGGTTCCGGTCCCAGCCGTTGGTCAGGATGACCCCGCCCAGATCCCAGAAGATCGTCTCCACGGCGACCGCGGTTGGCGTGGAACTCAGCGGGCGCCTGCTTTCTCGGTCTCCGGCTCTGACGTGGGGTACGGGGCCGCTGAGAGGGCAGGCTGGTCTTCGGTCTTCGGGAAGTCGGCCCCCAGGGTGGTGGACTCCCACTGATCCAGCTCGGCAGACCAGTCTGCCAGGTACTTGCGGAAGCGCGTCAGAGCGATGGCGCCCAGCAGCAGATGGCGCGGCGGGTTCGGCGATGACACCACATCGACCATCGCTTCGACGGCACGCTGTGGGTCGCCGGGCTGCCGGCCGGCCTGCGTCTCGAAGTACTCGCGCGTCTTGCCGGCGGTGCCGTCGTAGTCCGGAATGCGCTCGGCGGCCTGCTGGCCGGAGCGACTCAGAAAGTCTGTGCGAAATGGGCCGGGCTCCACGACCAGGACCTTGAGCCCGAGTGGCTCCAACTCGGCCGCAAGCGCCTCGGAGAAGCCCTCGACGGCAAACTTCGTGGCGTTGTAGAAGCCCCACCCCGGCGAACCGATCAAGCCGCCGATCGAGGACAGGTTGATGATGGTGCCGGTGCCGCGATCGCGCATGCGCGGAAGAAAGGCGCGGGTCATCCGTATCAGGCCGAAGACGTTGGTGTCGAAGACTGGCAGGAACTCGTCCTCGCTGGCTTCTTCAACCGCGCCCGCAAGGCCATAGCCTGCGTTGTTGACCAGAACGTCGACAGGGGCGAAGCAGGCGCTCGCCTGGGCGACGACCGAGGCGATCTGCGCGGGGTCGGTGACGTCCAGCGCGTAGGCCTTCGCGCGGCCCGGGTGATCGTTCTCGAGATCGATCACCTTATCGAGGGAGCGGGCGGTTGCGATTACGCGGCCACCGCGCCGGAGAATTTCCTGCGCGAGAAGCCGACCAAAGCCGGTGGAGGCGCCGGTGATGAACCAGACCTGGTCTGCGGGAAGCGGTGTGTGGGATGAAGCGGAGTTCGTCATGGAGGTGTCCCTGGGTAATGCTCGGTTGCGAGGAGACAATGGCAGCGAGTGCAGCAGCGAAGCAGGTTCAGGGGCGAAGCTCGACTACGCCGGTGTCTCCGGCGATCAGGGCGAGGCTTGCCATGTGGAGAAAGAGGCCGTGCTCGACGACGCCGATGATGGCGCGGATTTCGGCTGCCGTGCGGGCGGGATCCGGGATGGCTCCGCAGTGGCAGTCGAGCAGGAGATTCTGCTCATCGGTGATGTAGCGCGAACCATCCGGGCGAAGGCGCAGCACGGGGTTGAGGTCGAGCGCCTCCAGCCTGCGCTCGACCAGGGGCAGAGCCAAGGGGATGACCTCGACGGGCAGGGGAAAGCGACCGAGCTGCGCGACCACCTTGCTGGAGTCCGCGACGACGACGAACTGCGTTGCCGCCGAGGCTACGATCTTCTCGCGCAGATGTGCGCCGCCGCCGCCTTTGATCAGCGCCAGCCCCGGGCCTACCTCGTCAGCGCCATCCACGTTGAGGTCCAGCACTGGCGTCTCGACAAAGGTGGAGAGCTGGAGGCCGAGCTCGCGTGCGAGGCTCGCCGAGGCGTCCGAGGTAGCGACACAGCGAAGGTTCAGGCCTTCCGTGGCAACCCGCCTGCCGAGCTCCCGGATAAACAGGGTCGCGGTGGTGCCGGTGCCGAGGCCGACGTTCATGCCGTCCTCTACCAGCTGCACGGCGCGTTGCGCGGCAAGGAGCTTTGCTTCGTCCTGGGTCATGAGGGCTCGTAGTCCTGCTGGAGGTCTGGCAGTTCGTGATCTTCGTACTGCGGGTCGACGGAGGAGTCGGGCGAGCGGCCGTGTGGCGGGCTCGTTGGTTCCTCGTCATGGAAGCGATCGTCTGTCCAGCGATTCGGCATAAGCAAAAGAGGGAAGGAGCCCCGGAGGGCCCCTTCGGGTGGTGTCTACTTCTTGACCAGTTTCTTTGCCTGTTCCACGACGTTGGCGACCGAGAAGCCGAACTTCTCCATCACCACTGGCCCGGGGGCCGAGGCGCCAAAGCGGTCGATGCCGATGATGCCGCCGTTGTGGCCAACATACTTCCACCAGCCCATCGTTGCGCCGGCTTCAACAGCCAGCTTCGGCGTGCCTTCCGGGAAGAGCTCGTCCTTGTAGGCCTGTTCCTGCTCTTCGAAGATGGCGAACGATGGCATGGAGACAACGGAGGCGTTGATGCCTTCTTTCTTCAACTCCTCGGCCGCCTTCAGGATCAGCGAGACCTCGGATCCGGTGGCGATCAGGATGATGTCCTTGCCCGATGCGTCGAGAGCATAGGCTCCCTTGCGTGCTCCCTCCGAGACCTTGTACTTGGCTTCGTCGAGCACCGGGAGGTCCTGGCGTGACAACGCCATGAACGCAGCCGAGTGCCGCTCGAGCGCCAGCCGCCAGCAGGCTGTCGTTTCGTTCGCATCCGCGGGGCGGAAGTCCGTAAGCTGCGGGATGGCCCGAAGCGCCATCAGGTGCTCGACCGGCTGGTGCGTGGGGCCGTCCTCACCAAGACCGACAGAGTCGTGCGTGAAGATGTACAGCGAGTGCGACGACTGCAGCGCGCCCATGCGCAGCGCGGAGCGGCAGTAGTCCGAGAAGGTGAAGAAGGTGGAGCCGAAGGGGATCAGCCCGCCGTGGGCAGCGATGCCGTTCACCGCAGCCATCATGCCGAACTCGCGCACGCCGAAGAAGACGTTGCGCCCCTTGGGATCAACGTGGAAGCTGGGCGAGTCCTTGAAGATGGTCTTGGTGGAGCTGGTCAGGTCGGCGGCGCCGCCAAACAGCTCGGGCACAACCTTGGCGATCGCGTTCATCACCACCTGGCCGGCGTTGCGCGTGGCCACCGGCTTGTCGGTCGGGAAGGTGGGCAGCGCCTTCTCCCAGCCCTCGGCCAGCTTCATCGCGGTGCAGCGGTCGTACTGCTCACCAAGCTCCGGATAGGCCTTCTTGTACTCCTCATATTGCTTCTGCCACTCGGCATGAACGGCGGCGCCTTTTTCCTTGGCTGTCAGCCAGTTCTTGGCTGCCGGCTCCGGGATAAAGAAGCTCTGGTCTTCCGGGAAGCCCAGATTGCGCTTGGTTTCCTTGGTGGCCGCGGCTCCGAGTGCCTCACCGTGGGCCTTGTTGGTGCCGGCCTTCGGGCTGCCATAGCCGATCACGGTACGGACCCGGATCAGCGACGGACGGGTTGTCTCCGCCTTGGCGTTCTCCACAGCATGCGCGAGCGCTGCAAGGTCGTTGCCATCGTGCACCATCTGCACATGCCAGTTGTAGGCCTGGAAGCGCTCGGTGACGTTTTCCGTGTAGGAAAGCTCGGTGGGGCCGTCGAGCGAGATGAGGTTGTCGTCGTAGAAGACGATGAGCTTGCCCAGGGCGAGCGTGCCGGCCAGGGAACAGGACTCGTGTGACACACCTTCCATCAGATCGCCGTCGCCGCAGATCACCCAGGTGTGGTGGTCAACCGGCGTGGTGTTCTCGTGGTTGTAGACGGCGGAGAGATGTTTCTCCGCGATCGCCAGGCCCACGGCCTCGGCCAGACCCTGGCCCAGTGGCCCGGTCGTCACTTCGACGCCTGGCGTCTCGCCGTATTCCGGGTGCCCGGGTGTGTGGGAGCCCCACTGCCGGAACTGCTTCAGTTGATCCAGTGGCAGGTCATAGCCGGACAGGTGAATGGCACCGTACTGCAGCGCAGAGGCGTGCCCGTTGGACAACACAAAGCGGTCCCGGTCCGACCAGAACGGGTCGCTGGGGTCATGCTTCATGAACTTCGTGTAAAGCAGGTAGGCGAGCGGCGCCAGGCCCAGCGGGGCTCCCGGGTGGCCGGAGTTCGCCTTCTCCACCTGGTCCACTGCAAGGAGGCGAAGAGTGTTGATGGAAAGCTGATCAAGATCCTGGCCGAGCATGGGGTCCTGCTGGCTCTGGGTCTCTGGCTGCTGCGTCTGCACGTCGCTCATGCGATGTCCTCGATTGTCGGGTCAAGCCGGGTGGCTGACCGGATCTTGTGCTGCGGTGGATGTGTTGGCTCGCCGATCAGGCACGGCGGCGAGGGTCCTGCCTAGTGTACGCGTTTGGCCGTCGGTGCCGTGTGAAGCAACGGCACCGACGGCCTCAGTTCTCGGGCTTTGCGTTCGCACTGGTCGCTGGTTGCTCTGTGTGGAGCGGCTGGGTGATGCGAACGGAGATGTTGGAGCCGAGCCACTTGTTGAACTCCGGCCAGAAGAGGGTGAACTCGACGGTGTTGGACTGGTCTGTCGCCGATGTGGGGATGTCGGCGAAGTGTCCGGCGGAGCCGACAGCAATCGACTCCGTGGTGTGTGTGCTTGCCCAAGCGTCAGTGGTCCAGACGACGCGAAAGCCGGCCGGGTCGATGCACCGCAGGGTGTGACCGGCTGGCAGGCCGGAGATGGGTCGGGTTTGCTGGAAGATCTCGATGGTGTTGAGGAAGTCCCGCTCCGCGAGCGGCTTGCCATACCGCTCTTCCACGACGGAGATCCGATCAAAGACGTGGCCGTCTGTCACCGAGCGAAGCAGCTTGATGTATTCGGCATGCGCCCACACCAGCGGCTGCGCCGAGCCTGCTGACTGGCCGCAGTACATTCCTTCGCTCGGCAGATCCGCATGGTCCCATACCTGCTCCGGAAGCATGCCGCCCACGGAGCTGAAGCTCTCGTAGGTGGAGATCAGCGGCTTCGGATCCTGCCCGGCACTCAGCTCATAGTGGGCGCGTTCGCCGCCCAGCAGCGGCCAGCAACGGCCCTGCCCGTAGCCGAGATAGGGGCCGCCATCCTTCCGCTGCCCGTAGCCATCGTGGTTGTAGCGCCGCCAGGCCGGGCCAACGGGCGTCTCGTGCTTAAGGCAAAGATCGATCACCTTGAGCGAGTCCACAATAAGCGGGTCGTCCGCGCGGCGGATGCCGTAGCGCACCAGCTCAAGAAAACCCTGGTCTACCACGGCGCGCGCCTCGAACTCTGCCTGTTCGCCGGGACCACGGTTCGCGATGCGGATGTGCCCTGGTGGGATCGATGCATCGTGAAAAGGCTCTCCAGCGGCAGGCGGACGGATGCGCATGTAGTGGCGCTTCACGTCCGGGTGCAGGATGCCGTCCTCCGTGGTCGTCCACTCGTCCAGGTGCGCTTCAATCCAGTCCGCGTAGTCCTGCAGAAAGCCGGCGTGTGCGGTCTCGCCGTGGGCGCGTGCCAGGTCCGCGGCGCAGAGCAGCGCGCTGATAACGACAGCGAGGGTGGAAGGCGAGTAGCCCGGATTTTCCTCCCAGCGCTCTTCTTGGGTGATAGGGGCGTAGCGGATCAGAAAGGCAGCGGCCCGTTCCACAAAGGTGTACGGATCAAAGCGCTGGAGCTCGCCGGCCTTCCACAGGCGCCACGCAAGGATGATGGGAAACGCCACCTCGTCCAGCTGGATGCCCGACCAGTAAGGCTCCCCGTTGATCCAGAAGTTCTGCGGAAAGCCGCCGTCGGCACGTTGCGAACAGGCGAGATAGACCAAGGCGCGGGCTGCGCTTGCCGGCCGGTTGCAGGCAAGCAGCGCCGTGGCGGACTGCACCATATCCCGCGTCCACACCAGGTGGTACCCGCCCAGGTCGTCGTCACCCTTGGACGCGCCCCAGGGAATGGAGGCCGATGCGATGAATGCGCCGGAATATCGCTTGTCTTCGTGCGCCAGGATGACGCTCTCGCTGATGCGTGACAGACGGCCGTTATCCGTTGAGGCCGCGGCAAGGGACAGGGGAGTCCCGGTCCGCTTCCACTGCTCGATAAAGCGGTCGCGATGCACATCCACCGGGTCGGCCAGGGTCTGCATCATGCGGGCCAAAGCAGCGTGTGGCGTCGCCCCGAAGCCAATTGCCACGGTGAACTCCGGGCTGGGGCGCAGGTCGACCTCGCCCGTCAGAGCGATGTTGCCATCCAGTGCTTCCCCAAACTGCCAGTCCATCTGCATGTTCTGCGACAGGTCCTGGTAGCCGTCGCTGGTGCCAACATAGCCGCACGACGACCGCGAGAATCCGCCCGATACACCCAGCGCAAGCGCAACGTGATTTCGCCACGCCACCAGACATCGCTGGCCCGCAACATCGATCGAGCGACCGTTGTTGTGCGCGCCGCCGACATCCAGGTGGGGTGCAAGGAGCACATAGCAACGGAGCCGCTCCAGGAACTCGGGCGCCGCGTCCAGGCGCACATGCATCAGCACCACCGCATGGTGCGGGTCCGAGAAAAACTGCTTCGTGACGGTATAGCGCCCGGTAGGGTCCGTCGCGGAGACCTCAATGGCCAGCGCCGCGGGATCCAGGTACCGAAAGCTGTAGTCGAAGTCGCGCTTCTCCTCGTGGAAGAAGGTTTCGCCATCCGTGAACAACAGCTCCAGATCCCGGGTCTGCGGCCGGTCCACCGTGGGGTAGTAGATCTCGTTCATGGTGCCGTGCGAGACCGTCAACCACACGCGGCTTGCGGTCGAATACGCTGTGCACACCGCATCTTTCCTGCTCGACGTCCAGCGCGGTTCCACTCCCGGCGCACCAAAAGCTGGGCCGGCGTCTGGCAGCCAGCGGTAGGAGATTTGAGAGTCCGTCATTGCTGGTTCCTGCTCTTCTATCACGGTGTGTTCACGGCGCGGTGAACGCGCGGCCGGCACACGCAATACAGACTCTGATGCACGCGGGCGCAGGTGCGGGGTGCATCGCAGCCTCACGTGACGGCATCGAACGACTGAATTGCAAGAGCGCGGGAGCTGGTGAGGCATGGAGTCTCGCTCGTCCGTCCAGCGCAAACCGTTTGTTGTTGAGGAGAGATCCCGATGCCCTTTGAACTTCCGCCGCTGCCCTACGACTACGCCGCACTGGAGCCCACGATTGATGCGCAGACCATGACGCTGCACCATGACAAGCACCACGCAACCTATGTGGCAAACCTGAACGGCGCCGTGGACAAGCATCCTGAGCTGGGCGAGAAGACGCCTGAAGATCTGCTGAAGAACCTCGATGCCGTTCCGGAGGATGTGCGCACCGTAGTCCGCAACAACGGCGGCGGCCATGTGAACCACACCATGTTCTGGCAGATCATGAAGCCAAACGGCGGCGGAGAGCCAACGGGCAACATCGCCGACCAGATCAAGACCGACTTTGGCTCCTTTGAGGACTTCAAGAAGAAGTTCAACGAGACCACAGCCAAGCAGTTCGGTTCAGGTTGGGGCTGGCTGGTGTGGAAGGGCGGCAAGCTTGAGATCGTGACGACGCCTAACCAGGATTCGCCGCTCTCCCAGGGCCTCTATCCCATCCTCGGCAACGATGTGTGGGAGCACGCGTACTACCTGAAGTACCAGAACAAGCGGCCGGACTACCTCGCTGCATGGTGGAGCGTTGTGAACTGGGAAGAAGTAGGGAAGCGCTTCGCCAAGGCCCAGAGCTTTGCGTCGTAACCATCAGGAAACGCAAGAAGAAGAGGCCGCCCAAGTGGGCGGCCTCTTTCTGTCTTGTAGTGGTGGAGTGCGGCGCGGAGCGATGCTCCTGACCGGGTGATTATGCTTCCTGCAGCTGGTTCTTGCGTGGGCGGCGATTGGCTTGCAATACCTTCTTGCGCATCCGCAGGCTCTTCGGGGTTACCTCAACCAGCTCGTCATCTGCGATGAACTCGATAGACTGCTCGAGTGTGAGCACCTTGAAAGGGACCAGGCGCAGCGCGTCGTCGGAACCGGATGCGCGCATGTTGGTCAGCTTCTTTTCGCGAACAGCGTTGACGTCCAGATCGTTGTCGCGCGAGTGCTCGCCAACCAGCATCCCTTCATAGACTTCCACGCCATCGCCGAGGAAAAGCACACCGCGCTCCTGCACGCCGTCCAGCGCATAGGTCGTGGTTGTCCCTTGCCGGTCAGAGATCAGCGCCCCTGTCGGCCGCTGCGGAATCTCACCGGAGTACGGGATGTACTCGCCGGCGATCGAGTTCATGATGATGGTGCCGCGGGTCTCGGTCAGCATCTCGTTGCGCAGGCCGATCAAGCCGCGCGACGGCACCTTGAACTCCATGCGCACACGGCCTGAGCCGTGGTTGGCCATCTTGCTCATCTCGCCTTTTCTCGGCCCAAGGCGCTCGATCACTGTGCCAACAAACTCTTCTGGAACGTCGATCGACAGCTGCTCCGACGGCTCCATGAGCTGCCCGTCGATGCGCTTGGTGACGATCGTCGGCCGGCTCACCATCAGCTCAAAGCCCTCGCGGCGCATCATCTCAATCAGCACGGAAAGCTGGAGCTCACCGCGGCCAAGCACCTTGAAGGTCTCGGGAGACCCGGTGTCTTCTACACGGATGCTGACGTTGGTCAGCAGCTCTTTTTCCAGGCGATCCTTGATGTTGCGGCTGGTCACGAACTTGCCTTCGCGACCGGCAAACGGGCTGTTGTTCACCGAAAAGTTGATCGCAATAGTGGGCTCGTCGATCTTGATCAGCGGCAGCGGCGACGGGTTATCAATGGAGGTGAAGGACTCGCCGATTGTGATGCCGGGTACACCAGCGATCGCGACAATGTCGCCCGTGGTGGTTTCGGCGATATCCACACGCTTCAGGCCATCAAAGGAGAACAGCTTGGTGATCTTGACGTTCTGGAGCGAGCCGTCTGTTTTGGATACGGCAACTTCCTGGCCCGACTTGAGCGTGCCGTTGAAGACACGACCGATGGCCAGCCGGCCAAGGTAGTCGGAGTAGTCCAGGTTGGTGACCAGGATCTGCAGCGCGCCACTTGGGTCGCCGGTTGCGGCCGGGATGGTTTTCTCGATCAGCTCAAAGAGGGGCTGCAGATCGGTACCGGGCGTGGCCAGGTCCATGGTGGCTGTGCCGGCTTTGCCGTTGGTATAGATGATGGGGAACTCGAGCACGCTCTCGTCCGCGTCCAGATCGATGAACAGGTCATAGACCTCGTTCACAACCTCCTGCGGGCGGGCGTCAGGCCGGTCGATCTTGTTGATCACGAGGATCGGGGTCAGCTTGGCTTCGAGTGCCTTGGACAGTACGTAACGGGTCTGCGGCAGAGGACCTTCGCTGGCGTCCACCAGCAGCACCACGCCGTCGACCATCTTGAGCGCGCGTTCCACTTCGCCGCCAAAGTCGGCGTGGCCCGGTGTGTCCACGATGTTGATCTTCGAATCTTTGTAGTGGATCGCCGTGTTTTTGGCGAGAATCGTGATGCCACGCTCTTTTTCAAGGTCATTCGAGTCCATGACTCGTTCCACAACCGCTTCGTTGGAGCGGAAGGTGCCAGATTGGCGGAGCATGGCGTCAACCAGCGTGGTCTTGCCGTGGTCGACGTGGGCGATGATGGCGATGTTGCGAATGGTCTGGCTCACGGGAAGGCTCTTCCTGATCCGGTTCGGATAGTTGAAATGGGTTCGCAGGCGGCATGGGGCGGCCAAAATGCGCTAGTGCTAGTCTAGCGCACCCTATGCGCCGTATACGAGGACCTATGCGCCGTATACGTGGGCCTATGCGCCGGCTTGCGCCGGAAGGGTATCGCTCTATACTCAGAACTTCCGATGAGCGAAGCTGCACCCTCCCAGTTCGACACGACTGCGCTCCAGCACTATCTGCTCGATCACGCCTATGACGAGATGTTTGCGTCGCGTGATGTGCTGCACAGTCATTACCAGCCGCTGCTGCAGCGCTTTGCCGAGCTGCCGCCGGCGGAGTTGCAACGCCGCAAGCAGACGGCGGACCTTTCCTTTCTGCACCAGGGCATCACCTTTACGGTCTACGGTCGCGATGAAGGGACCGAGCGCATCTTTCCGTATGACCTTCTGCCCCGGCTCATCACTGCAGCCGAGTGGGCTGTCGTGGAAAAGGGACTGACGCAGCGCATCATCGCGCTCAACCTCTTCCTGAAGGACATCTATAACGAGGGCCGGATCCTGAATGACGGCGTCGTGCCGCGCGAGGTCGTCTACTCCTGCAAGCACTTCCGCCGCCAGATGTGTGGCTTGCAGGTGCCACGGAACGTCTACGTCGCGGTCTGCGGCACCGACCTTATCCGGCTGGAGAGCGGCGAGTTCGTTGTGCTTGAAGACAATCTGCGCGTTCCTTCGGGGGTGAGCTACATGCTCACGAACCGGCGCATCATGAAGCGCATCTTCCCCCAGCTGTTTCGCACCTACAACGTGCGGCCCATCGAGCAATACACGCAGCTGCTGCTGGGCAGCATGCGCGCGCTGGCGCCGGAAGGCCGCCCCGAGCCGAATATTGTCCTGCTCACGCCGGGCGTCTTCAACTCGGCCTACTTTGAACACGCCTACCTTGCGCGGCAGATGGGCATCGAGTTGGTCGAGGGCCGCGACCTGGTGACGCACGACAACTTCTGCTACATGCGCACCACATCAGGCCTGCGCCGGGTAGATGTGATCTACCGCCGCGTGGACGACGACTTTATCGATCCCCTGGCCTTCCGCTCGGACTCCATCCTGGGTGTGGCGGGGCTGTTCAACGCCTATCGCGCGGGCAACGTCACCCTGGCTAATGCTTTTGGCACCGGTGTCGCTGACGACAAGGCGATCTATGCCTATGTGCCCGACATCATCCGCTACTACCTGAGTGAAGAGCCGGTCCTGAACAATGTTCCGACCTATCTTCTGACCCGGCCCAAGGAGCGGCAGCACGTGCTGCAGAATCTGGACAAGCTGGTCGTCAAGGCTGTGGGGGAGAGCGGTGGCTACGGCATGCTGATCGGGCCACAGTCCACGGAGAAGGAGCGGGAGGACTTTGCACGCCGTATCGAAGCGGATCCGCGCAACTATATTGCGCAGCCGACGGTCAGCTTCTCCCGTGCACCCTGCCTCATCGGGGACACGCTGGAGCCGCGGCACGTCGACCTCCGGCCCTATGTTCTGTATGGCGACAAGGTGACGATTGTGCCCGGGGGGCTCACGCGTGTGGCACTCAAGCGCGGGTCGCTGGTGGTGAACAGCTCGCAGGGCGGTGGCTCCAAAGACACGTGGGTCCTGAACAACTAGGAGGGTGGCTCAATGCTGTCGAGGGTTGCTGACAATCTGTACTGGATGAGCCGCTACCTGGAACGGGCGGAACACATCACGCGCATGCTGGACGTGAACCTGAACCTGATGCTGGACGAAGGTCCGGCCTCAGCCGAGCGGCGCTGGCAGCGTGTGCTCGTGGCGCTCGGCAAGCCGAAGTTCGCCGCGTGGAACGGCAACCCGTACCATCTGACGCGCAAGCTAACGTTCGACCCGGTGAACAAGAGCGCCATCCTCGCCTGCATCATCGCTGCCCGTGAAAACGCCCGCAACGTTCGCGAGCAGATCTCGACTGAGATGTGGTCGCGCCTGAACTCGCTTTACCTCCAGGTCACCCGGCCGGAGATGCAGAGCGACATGCACGCCGAAGCGCTCATGAATGGCAGCGGAGAGCCAACAGACTTTCTGCAGCAGGTCATGGAGGCGGTGCAGCAGTTCCAGGGTGTCACCGATTCGACCCTGAGCCATGGCGAGGGCTGGCAGTTCATCCAGGTCGGCCGGTTCATCGAGCGGGCGACCG
Source organism: Acidobacteriaceae bacterium (assembly GCA_965199635.1). Classification (GTDB taxonomy): domain Bacteria; phylum Acidobacteriota; class Terriglobia; order Terriglobales; family Acidobacteriaceae; genus Edaphobacter. The sequence continues at coordinate 592,444 of CBDASL010000001.1, forward strand.
CGATGGCGATGCTGCTGGAGGCCTACTACCCTGACCTTTGGACGCCTGTCGACGACCTGCACGATGCGTCGCAGTACCTGGACTGGATGGGGCTGCTGCGCTCGGCAACAGCCTTTGAGGCGTACTGCAAGGTGTACACAGCGGATCTGACCCCGGAGCAGATCCTGGAGTTCGTGTTGCTGGATTCGGAGTTCCCGCACGCACTGCGGTTTTCGATCGACAGCCTGCAACGCGCGCTGGACGCCATCCAGGTGGAAAGCGGCAAGCAGCGTGGCGAGGCATTGCGACGCAGAGCGGGCCGCCTGCAGGCCACACTGTCCTACACCTCTATCGGAGAGGTGCTGGAAGGAGACGTGCTGCAGTACCTGGCGCACGTGAAAAGGGAATGTCGTGCCATTCACGAGACCATCTATGAGCTTTACGTGGACTACTCGATCCAGGCAGCGCTAGCCGGGTAGCAGGGAGGGAGCGGAATGCAGTATTCGGTTCGACACCTTACGAAGTTCCTGTATTCGGGCGTGGTGAGTGAAAGCATGATGGAGACGCGGATGCATCCGCGCTCGGATGCCGGGCAGCGATGCCTTACCTTCCAGATGTCCGTTTCGCCTCGGTGCCGCGTCTTCTCCTATCGCGACCACCTGCAGAATCACGTGCACCACTTCGACATCCCAGGCCCGCATGAGCAACTCGTCATCGTGGCGGAGTCGCTGGTGGAGGTGCAGCCGGCGGTGGCCCCTACGCCTCTGGCGCTTGCGCCGGAGGCGTGGACCGACCTGGACCAGCTGCTCGCGGAAGGGGACTTCTGGGAGATGCTGCTGCCCTCGCAGTTTGCCCATGGAACGGACGAGCTGGAGCGGCTGGCGTTGACGCTGGACGTGCGCCGGCGGGATGATCCGCTGACGGTGCTGCACCAGCTGAACCGGCACATCTACGAGAGCTTCGCCTATGTGCCGCGCTCGACCAGGGTGGACTCACCGATCGATGTGGCGCTGGGAAACCGGAAGGGAGTCTGCCAGGATTTTGCGCACATTATGATCGCGATGGTGCGGTTGAAGCTGGGCGTGCCTTGCCGGTATGTCTCGGGGTACCTGTACCACGGGGGGGCGGATACGGATCGGTCGGCGGCCTCGGCCACCCACGCGTGGGTGGAGGCGTTTGTGCCACAGATGGGGTGGCTGGGGTTTGACCCGACCAATAACCTGCTGGCGGGTGAGCGGCACATTCGGACGGCAATTGGGCGGGATTATGCCGACGTGCCGCCGACGCACGGGATGTTTCGGGGCAAGGCGGATTCGGAGCTTTCCGTGGCGGTGCAGGTGCTGCCCAGCGAAGGGGTGTTTTCGCTGGATCAGGAGATGCCCGTGCCCGAAGACTGGTCGATCCTGGTGGAGAAGGCGACGGCGTTGCCGGAGCAGCCAGCGGCCCTGACCCGGCAGCAGATTGTGGCGCAGCAGCAGCAGTAAGGGACAGCCCCCTCCCTCCCCCTTACGAATTTGCGCAAAATCTTCATTCCAGAGATTTTAGGCGTGTCTTCAGAAGGCAAGACGGGGGGATCGGGGGAGGGTGGGGCGGTGCTCCCACGCGTTCCCTCCACGATAAAGGATGCGGCACTCGGGTTACGCCACGGTGGGACGAGGTGGGGGGGGGGCGATGGCAGCTCTGAGCCGGGCGCAGAGCGCTCCTTAGGGACACCTGTCCGAGGGTCCATGCTGCAATGGGCTTCGTATGCTCCCGCACGAACGCTGATGGCGGGCGCTGGCGCAAGAAGCGGGCCGCAACAGAAATCCCGGTGCCGCAGAGGGACACCGGGGTGGATGGATGGAGCGTTGGTCACGGGCAGGGAACTGCGCGTTACAGGTTGGTTTTCTTGAAGATGCGCTCGGGGACGTGGCGGATGACCCACATGATGGGAGCCCACTTGCCCGGGACGTAGAGCGTGTCCTGCTTGTTGCTGACGGCCTTGACGATGGAGCGGGCCACAGCGTTGACGTCAGCGAACTTGTGGGAGCCAGGCATGTTGATGGTCATGGCGGTGCGGACCGGGCCAGGCTTGATGGTGAGCACGGTGACGCCTTCGCGATCAACGCGGTTGCGCAGGCCGGAGAGGAAGGCCGAGAGGCCGGCCTTGGAGGCGCCGTAGACGTAGTTAGACTTCCTGCCGCGGTCACCGGCGACGGAGGACAGAACGGCCAGGACGCCGGCGCGACGCTGGACGCAGAAGTTGGCGAGCCAGGTGAGCAGCGAGATGGGAGCGTCGAGATTGGTGTGGAGTATTTCGGCGGCGGTGCTGAAGGTCTGCTCGGCTTCGCGCTGGTTGCCCAGGATGCCGTGGGCGAGAAACGCGACGTCCAGGCCCTGGAGGGAGTTAACGGCGTGCGTGAGCAGCTCTGGATGGCGCGCGGTGTCGTCGAGGTCAGCCACGGCGGTGAAGACGGTGGTGGCGCCGCGGGTGCGGAGGTCGGCGGCGACGACGTCGAGCTTGGCCGGGTTGCGGCCAACCAGGAAAAGGTGCGCACCCCGAGCGGCCCAGAGGCGGCTGGTCGCCTCCGCGATACCGGAGGTGGCACCGAGGATGAGGACCTTTTCGGGGGTGGGCTGATTGCGGTGGGCGAGGGGAGCGGAGTCGTCGACAGCCATGCCTACGCAGCCTCCCCGGTGACGCGCTCCCAAAAGGAGGAGGTGATGCGTGGATCGCGGAAGCGGGCGAACTCCTGCCAGTTGGGGTAGAAGGCCTGGTACTGGGCTGCGGTCATTGCGGCATCCTTTGCGGGGTAGAGCCTGCCACCGTAGTCACGGGTCATGTCAGCGAGACGTTGAAAGAGCGGGAAGCTCTTGTCGGGCTTGATGGGGAAGTCAAGCGCGAGCGTGATGCCGGGGCGGGGAAAGCTCATCATGCCCGGCGAGGGTACGTCTCCAAAGGCCTTGAGGACGGCCAGGAAGCTGGCAAGGCCGGATTTGGCGACCTCGTGGAGGATGGCGATGGTGCCTTCGCGGGCGCTTTCCCACGGAATGGCGTACTGGAACTGCAGCAGGCCGCGCTTGCCATAGAGCCGGTTCCAGTCGAGGACCTTGTCGAGCGGGTAGAAGAAGGGCTCGTAGTCCTGAAGGGCGGTGACGCGCTTATGGATCTGCTTATGAAAGAAAGCCGTGTTGAACAGGGAGACGGAGAGCTTGTTGAGAGCGAAGCCGGGAGCCTCGATGGGGAAGACCAGCTTGGGCTCAGGCGAGGGCTTGAGCTCGCCGGGGACCTCGGCGTGGTCGCCCTGCATGAAGACGCCGCGGGCGAAGTTCTTGCCGGTGGAGGTGCAGTCGACCCAGGAGACGGTGTATTCGATGTCGGCTGACTGGGTGGTGAGCTCGAGGAACTCGTCCACGCCGTGGAACTGGATGCCCTCGTAGTTGATCTTGCGGGAGACGATGGGCTTGAGCTTGAGCTGCGCCCAGGTGATAAGGCCGGTGAGCCCCATGCCGCCGATGGTGGCAGAGTACATCTCCGGGTTCTCCGTGCGGGAGCAGAGCATGTGGGTGCCATCGGAGCGCACGACTTCAAACGCCGGGGTGTGGGAGCCAAAGGTGCCGGCGATGTGGTGGTTTTTGCCGTGAATGTCGTTGGCGATGGCGCCGCCGAGTGTGACGTACTTGGTGCCGGGGGTGACGGGAAGGAACCAGCCACGGGGCACGCAGAAATCAAGGATCTGAGCGAGGGTGATGCCGGCTTCGGCGGTGAGCAGGCCGGTCTGCTCGTCAAAGGCGAGCAGGCGGCTCATACCTGTGGTGACGAGGAGGTTGCCGTCGCGCAGGAGGCAGACGTCGCCGTAGGAGCGGCCCATACCAACGGGGAGTGAGGAGTCATCGAGACCGGCGGCGATCGCGGGGAAGTCTCCCTGCCACTGCAACGGGATCAGCCGAGCGTCGTACTTGGGGTAGCGACCCCAGGACTCGAAGCTTGGCTCGGTGGCGGGATTTTTCGGTTCGGCAGCAGTGGGTATCTCGGCGAGGGCGGCCATAGTTTCTTTAGGATAGCGCGTCCCGTGCCCCCCGTGGTGCCCAAGAGGCTGCCACCACAGTACCGAAGAGAGGTCCGGTGTTACTGAACGAAACGGGGGGATAGAAGTTTATAGATGCCGGGGCAGAAGAATGGCCGCGAGGGTTTGGGCTCGCGGCCAGGGTCGTGCAGGTGGTGGCGTTAGTACTTCGCCATGGAGGGGTCGATCCGGTCAGCCCAGGCGAGGATGCCGCCCGTGAGGTTCTGGACGTTGGTGAAGCCGGCGTTTTTGAGGGCGAGGGCGGCCTTTTGGCTCCTGGCGCCGGAGCGGCAGTGGAGGACGATCTCGGCGGACTTGTCGCCGTGAACGAGACTGCTGACCTCTGCGACGCGCTCTTCGATCTGACCTACCGGAATGAAGGGGGCGCCGATGTTGGCGATGGGGATCTCGTGGGGCTCGCGGACGTCGAGGATGACCGGCTGGTGGCCGGAGTCAATCTTTGCCTTGAGCTGCTCGACGGAGATCTGCGGGATGCCATCGACGACGGAGTCCCCGGCGACGGCCTGATCCTTGGCGACCTCGAGGGGGCCGGTTTCGGTGGGTGGGGCGATGCCGCAGAACTGGTTGTAGTCGATGAGCTCGGTGACGGTGGGGTTGGGACCGCAGACCGGGCACTCGGGATTCTTGCGGAGCTTCAGGGTGCGGAAGCTCATGCCGAGGGCGTCAACCAGGAGCAAACGGCCGACCAGGGGCTCGCCGATGCCGAGGATGAGCTTGATGGTTTCGGTAGCCTGGATGACGCCGACGAGTCCAGGGAGGATGCCGAGGACGCCACCTTCGGCGCAGGAGGGGACGAGGCCCGGCGGCGGCGGCTCCGGGTAGAGGCAGCGGTAGCAAGGACCTTCCGGGAGACCGAAGACGCTCGCCTGGCCTTCGAAGCGGAAGATGGAGCCGTAGGCGTTGGGCTTGCCGAGCAGGACGCAGGCGTCGTTGACGAGGTAGCGGGTCTGGAAGTTGTCGGTTCCGTCGGCGATGACGTCGTAGTCCTTGAAGATCTCCATCGCGTTGGCGCTGGTCAGCATGGTGTTGTGCTTGACCACTTTGGTGTTCTTGTTCAGACCGTGGAGCATCTGCTCGGCGGAGTCGACCTTGAGCATGCCGACGGTGGATTGGGAGTGGATGATCTGGCGCTGGAGGTTGGACTCGTCGACGACGTCGAAGTCGACCAGACCGATGGTGCCGACGCCGGCGGCGGCCAGGTAGAGGGCGAGCGGCGCGCCGAGGCCGCCGGTACCGACGCAGAGGACGCGAGCGGCTTTAAGCTTCTGCTGGCCTTCGAGGCCGACCTCGGGAAGGATGAGGTGGCGGGAGTAGCGGGCGATCTCCTCGTTGGAGAGCTTGGGGAGGGCGGCGGTTTCGGGATCAAGCGTGGCGGTGGCCATTGGGCGGTGTTCTCCTCCTGCGCCGGCGGGACGCGGGCACGACGGCCTCATTGGGGGAGAGGCGCCGCGGGGTGCTGCAGACTATGGGATGTGCGGGGAGGTGCGGCGATGCAGCGGGGCGCTAGAGGAGGGGACAACAACAGCGGGGGGCGGCGAGGGAGGGGGAGCCACCGGCGATGGAAGGAATGATAGTGAGTTCGTCGTTGGGGTCGGTACCGGTGGCTTCCTTGGCGGGAAGGTAGCGGATGTCGTCCTCGTTGAGGTAGACGTTGACAAAGGAGCGGAGGCGGCCTTCGTCGTTGAAGAGGTGCTTTTTGAGCTCGGGGGCGTTGATGACGAGGGCCTGCAGGGCGCCTTCGACGGACATGGCGCTGACCTCGACGGTCTCCTTGCCGTGCGTGTACTGCCGCAGCGGTGTCGGAATATGAACCTTCATGCTTGGTCTCCTTCTCGTGCTGTGACGCTGGCCTTGGCGGCACGGTGCGCCACCTCTTCTTCGACGCCGGTGACGTCGAGTTCAAGGGCTTCGTCTTCAAACTGTTTGTCCTCTTCACTGGTGCCGCGGAGGAGAAACGAGTTGGTGACGCGGGCGCGACCGGTTTCGATCGCGGTGATGACATAGGAGCAGCCGAACCAGTGAGCTTCGGCGAAGTCGGTCTTGGACCACTGCGCGGGGTGGTCGGGGTGCGAGTGGTAGAAGCCGACGATATCGAGGCCTTCGGCGCGGCCTTCGCGCTGAGCGCGGATGAGCTCACCGGGGGCGATGTGGTAGCGATTGTGGGCGGAGTCGGTGCGGGTGTTGCCGGCGCGCACGGTGCGGACGACGGTGTTGCCGTCCGGCGCGGCGTGACCGAGCAGGATGCCACAGCACTCGTGCGGGTAGGTTTCTTCGCCGTGGGCGCGCATGGCCTCGTAGTGATTGAAGGTCAGTTTGAGCATGGTGGTCTTAGATGTCCTCGGTCCAGAAGCGCTCGCTCATGTACTTCTCGGCGGAGTCGCAGAGGATGGTGACGATGATGGCTTCGCGGCCGGCACGGGCTTCGCGCTCGCCGACCAGGCGGGCGGTGGCGACGTTGGCGGCGGCTGAGACGCCGACGAGGATGCCGCTCTCACGCGCGAGGCGCTTGGCCATGCGGTAGGCCTCTTCAGTGGAGGCCTCGATGTTTTCGTCGCCCAGGGTGGGGTCGTAGATGGGTGGGACGATGGCGGTGGCCATGTGCTTGAGGCCTTCGAGGCCGTTGAAGGGGGAGTCAGGCTGCATGGAGATGCAGCGCACGGCGGGATTGAGCTCGCGGAGGCGGCGGGTGGTGCCCATGAAGGTGCCGGAGGTGCCGAGGCCGGCGACAAAGTGGGTGAGCTCGCCGGCGGTCTGGTCCCAGATCTCGTTGGCGGTGTGGAGATAGTGGGCTCGCCAGTTGTTGTCGTTGGCGTACTGGTTGGCGTAGAAGAAGCGGTCGGGCTCGTTGGCGGCGAGTTCGCGGGCGCGGCGGATGGCGCCGTCGGAGCCGTCTGCGGGGTTGGTCCACTCGATGGTGGCGCCGTACATGGCGACGTACTTCTTGCGCTCGGGCGAGACGTTGGATGGCATGCAGAGCGTGACGGGAAAGCCGAGGGCGGCACCGAGCATGCTGTAGGCGATACCGGTGTTGCCGCTGGTGGCGTCGAGCAGACTTTTGCCGGAGCGATTGCCGAACTGAAGCAGGCCCTGCCGCTCGGCGTCGAGGACGATTGCGGAGGCGGCGCGATCCTTGACGGAGCCGCCGGGGTTGGCCCACTCGGCCTTGCCGAGGATCTGGATACCGGGGAGATCGGCGGTGACCGCGTCGAGGCGGACGAGCGGTGTGTTGCCGATGCGATCGAGCAGGCTCTCGCCGAGCAGCTTGTTCTGAGTCGGATTGGGTGCAGAGATCATAGTGATGTCGGATCCGGGTGCGTGGTGATTGAGACGCGGCGGCTTGTGTGCGAGAGTTAGTGCTGAGTCTACCGAAGCCTATGGCGAAGAAGCAGCAACAGATCTCGTTTGATGACGTGCTTGGCGTCCTGGGGACGCACAAGTTCGATGTGGCACCGGCACCGGAGGGTGCAAAGGGACCGGCGCGGGCGATGACCGTTTCAAAGTACGGGTGTGCGGCAGTGATTGCGCCGGCCCCGGACGGCAATATTGAGATTGTGACGCGCGGCGGCTATGTGCTGGGCGGGGAGATCAGCCGGATCCTGGATCGTGGGTACCAGAAGTTTTTGACGATCGGGAAGCTGACAATTCCGGCGACAGCGGAGCACCTGCGGTCGGTACACCGCTTCAGCGAGGAGCTGAAGGAGGCGACGGGCGGGACGGAGTTATACAACGAGGCGATGGGCACGACCTCGAACGTGTATGTGTACGACCGGGTCAAGGGTCGAGTAACGCGGTAGGTCTCTCCCGGCGGCGCCGGTTGGGGCGCTCGCAGGGGTTGGTTACGGCTCAATTCACACGGTTTCAGCGGGAGCGGTGACGCTGCCACTCGCGGTAGACCTCGCTTTTGCCGAGGTTGCGGTCGCGTGCGACCTGCTTGAGGGCGTCTTTCTCAGCCACGCCAGAGCTGAGGAGCGAGCGAATGGCCTGAGCGAGGGTGGGCGGAGCGGCGGCGGCTTCGGCGGGGTCCGGGGTGGTGCTGGGGTCGATCGGCAGCAGGAGGACGAACTCGCCGCGGACGGCGTCGCGGGCGGCGAGGGTGTCACGAACGGTGGCGAGGGAGCCGCGGAGGGTTTCCTCGTGGAGCTTGGTGAGCTCGCGGGCGAGGACAACGGGGTGAGTGGGGCCGAAGACGTCGGCCAGATCGGCGAGGGTGTCGAGGATGCGGTGGGGCGCCTCGTAGAAGGCTTCGATGGTGCCGAGAGCGGGGAGGCTGGCGGAGCGCAGGAGGTCCGGCTCGCGGCGGAGGGCTTCGAGGGCGGAGCGGCGCTCGCCGGACTTGGCGGGAAGAAAGCCGTGGAAGCGGAGACGCTCGAGGCTGAGGCCGGAGGTAGCGAGGGCCGAGAGGAGGGCGCTGGCACCGGGGACGGCAAAGACGGGGATGCCGGCTTCGGCGGCGGCGTGGGCGAGGATGGCGCCGGGGTCGGCGAGGCCGGGGGTGCCGGCATCCGAGACGACGGCGATGCGGGCACCGGCGCGGAGGTCGGCCAGGAGCTCGGCGGCGCGGGTTTGCTCGTTGTGCTGGTGGTAGCTGACGGTGGGGGTGGGGATGCCGAAGTGGTTCAGCAGCTTCTGGGTTTGCCGGGTGTCTTCGCAGGCGATGCGGTCGGCTTCACGCAGGATGCGGAGGGCGCGGAGGGTGATGTCCTCAAGGTTGCCGATGGGTGTGGCGACAAGATAGAGGCCGGGGGCGAGTTGGGAGGTGGGGCGGCCGGGACCGGCGACGGGCGGAAGACTCATGCGCGTGGGTTGGAGGCGCGACGGAAGGCGCGGAGCCGACTGAAGAGGCGGGCGGAGTGCGAGAGGTTCTGCGGGGTGACGATGCCGATGACGCGATCGCCTTCCACGACGGGGACAAGCTGGGCGGCGCCGGCGTGGGTGGCGGCGCGACGGAGGGCGGCGAGGACGGAGTCGTCGGGCGAGGCAGGGACGAGGGAGCGCGTCATGACGCCCTGGACGTAGCTGTTGCCGCCGGCCTCAAGCGCGGAGAGGATGCCCTGGCGGGAGACAGCGCCGACGAGCGAGCCGCTGCGGACGACGGGAAAGACGTCCTGCGGGGCGTGGATGGCGCGGTGGAGGGCTTCTTCGAGGGTGTCAGCGCCGGAGAGGGTGTGAAAGTCTTCGAGCATGACGTCGCGCATGCGGACGGAGTCGACGGCACCTTCGGCGAGGAGGGTTTGACGATCGAGCGAGGCGGCGAGCAGAAGAAAGCAGCCGCACAGGCCGAGCGGAGGGCTGGAAAAGGCCAGACCACCGCCAACGAGGAAGAGGGCAAGCAGGCGAGACAGGCCGCCGGCAGCGCGGACGGCGGTGGCGGGGCCGCGGTCGCGCTCGGTTTCCGCTCGAAAGACGCGGCCGGCGTCGAGCGGGACGGCGGGGAGGAGGTGGAGGACACCGAGCAGGAGGTTGGCCCAGACCAGGGAGCGAAGGAGGAAGTGGACGCTGATCCAGGGGTGCTGGAGGAGGGAGAGCGTGGGGGAGGAGGAGAGGGCGAGGCCGGCAAAGGTGGCGGCGGCGATGAGATTGGTGAGGGGGCCGACAAAGGCGAGGCGGCGCTCGGCGCGGGGGGAGAGCGAGCCGGTGGCGGCAAATGTGGGAAGGCCACCGGTGGGCAGAACGGTGAGGCCGGTGAGCGAGATGCCGAGGCCGAGTGAGGCGATGGCGCGGGCGAGCTCACGGAGGACGACGGCGGAGAGGAGGATCAGCCAGAGGGCGAAGCCTCGCGCGGTATCTGCGCCCTGCCCGAGAGCCGAGGTGATGCAGATGAGCAGCAGGAGAAGAAAGATAGCGTGGAGACGAAGTTCTACGCCAAAGGGGCGACCGAGGTTGAGGCTCCAGCTGTGCACTGCGTTGATTGTAGGGCTTGTGGGTGAGGCGAGTTTTAGGATGGACGGATGCGGGTGATCGGCGGGGAGTTTCGGTCGCGGCGGCTGGTGGCGCCGACGGGGATGGAGACGCGGCCGAGCCTGGACCGACTGCGGGAGACGCTGTTCAACGTGCTGGGCGAGCGGGTGGCGGGGGCACGATTTCTGGACCTGTACGCGGGCAGCGGGGCGGTGGGGGTGGAGGCGCTGAGCCGGGGAGCGGTGGAGGCGGTGTTTGTGGAGCGGGGGACGGCGGCGCTGCGGGCCTTGCGGGGCAACCTGAAGGCGCTGGGCGTGGAGGGACGCGCGGGCGTGCAGGAGCGGACAGTGGCGGCGGCGCTGGGTCGGCTGCAGGGCAGCTTCGGGGTGGTGTTTCTGGATCCGCCGTATGAGGACGCGAAGGAATATGAGGCGACGCTGCGGGCGCTGGGTGGGTCGGCCCTGGTGGCAGAGGGTGGGCTGGTGGTGGCGGAGCATGCCAGCCGGGATGGGCTGGCGGAGCGATACGGGCGGCTGCGGCGGACGCGGGAGCTGCGGCAGGGGGATGCGGCGTTGAGCTTTTTTGCGACAGGTGACGCGAGCTAGAAGTGGAAGGCGCCGCCGGTGTGGGTGCCGGTCTGGAGATCGAGAGTGAAGGGGAGATCGCGGTCGGAGAGCATGTCCCAGCCCTGGCCGTGGAGGTGGAGGCCGTCCACTCGTAGGTCGGTGAGGCCTTCCCAGGAGAGGCGGGCGCTCTGCCAGGCGATGCCTTCTGTGCCCCAGGCGACGATGCCGTGGAAGCCGGCGAAGAGAAGAAGACCGGCCGCGACAGCAGGGAGGACGGCCGTCACGGGGCGGAGGGGGAGGTGGGTGGAGTTTAGCTGGGGGTTGGGGGCGGCGGTGGGGACGAGATAGGCGTAGCCGCCGGCGACGGCGCAGAGGTGGTCAGGATGGGGGCAGGACCAGACGCCGGTGGGGAGGGTGGGGTCGGCGAAGCCGAGGGCGCAGGTGGCAAGGAACTGCGGCTGGCTGGCGGGGCTGACGAGGAGCTCCAGGGCGCCGCGGGCGAGGGTGTCTTCTTCGCCGGGAACGGGGCGGGGGAGGGTGATGTGACGGGCGGGAGCGATGAGGGGGCGGCCGGCGAGGCGCTGGGCTCGCCAGGTGTGGGGGAAGCTTTCGTCGATGTCGGGCATGAGGGCCTAGGGGGTGGTGGAGGCGCGGAGGGCCTGGTCGAGGTCGGCGAGGAGGTCGGCGGGGTCTTCGCAGCCGGCGGAGAGGCGGATGAGCCCGGGTGGGATGGTGTCGTGGCCCCAGCGGGCGCGGCGTTCGGCGGTGGTGGTGAGGGAGCCGAAGCTGGTGGCGTTGGTGAGGAGGTGGGAGGCGGCGAGGACGCGGTCGGCGGCCTCGGCAGACGGGAGGGTAAAGGCGAGCACGGGGCCGAAGCCGTGCTGCATCTGGCCGGCAGCGACGGCGTGGGACTCGTGGGAGGGGAGGCCGGGGTAGCGGACGTCGGTGACCTCAGGGCGGCTGGCGAGGAAGTGGGCGAGGGCGAGGGCGGTGCTGTTGGACCGCCCGAGACGCAGAGGGAGGGTGGCGAGGGAGCGGTGGGCGAGCCAGGCCTCCATGGGGCCGGGGCCGGTGCCGGCGAGGTTGCGCCAGTTGAGGAGTGCCTGGTGGAGGGTGGGGTCGGTGGTGCTGACGTGGCCGAGAAGGAGATCGCCGTGGCCGGTCATGAGCTTGGTGTCGGAGACGACGGAAAGGTCGACGCCGAGGGGGATGGTGGGCTGGCCGAGGGGGGTGGCGGTGGTGTTGTCGCAGGCGACGAGGACACCGGCGGCGTGGGCCTGGGCGACCAGGGCGCGGAGGTCGGCGACGTGGAGGGTGGGGTTGGAGGGGGTTTCGAGCCAGAGGAGGCGGGCGCCCTCGAGGAGGGTCTGCGTAAGCGGACCGGAGAGTGGGGCTTCTCGGAGCTCGATGCGATTGGGATTGAAGAACGTCTCGGCGAGGACGCGGGTGGTGAAGTAGCCGCCGGCGGGGAGGACGATGGCGTCGCCCGGACGGAGGGTGATGGCGAGGGCGGCGTGCACGGCGGCCATGCCGGAGCCGAAGCAGGTTGTATGGACGCGGGTGGGGGTGTCCGCGGCTTCGATGAGGGAGAGGGTGGCTTCGAGGTGAGACCAGGTGGGCTGGTCGTAGCGGGCGTAGGTGTAGGGAGCTTCGGCGGGATCGCCGGGGAGATGGAAGGCGGCGGCGAAGACGGGGCCGGGGTGGAGCGGGGCGCCGGGGGTGGCGGGCGTGAGGAGGGAGCGGAGGATGCGGGTGTCGAGGTGCATAGGGCTGCTGCGGTGATGTTAGCGGAGGTGCTCCCATCCGGCGGGCTCGAGAGGGCTGGGATGGCCCTGGGCGTCGAGCAGGGTGACGAGGGGGGCGTTGCGTCGTGGGGGCAGAAGGGTGCCGATGCGGGTTAGCGGGACGCCGGCGAGGGTGCGGGGAAGATGGGCGGACGGGCTGGTGGCGAAGAGAAGCTCGTAGTCTTCGCCGCCGGAGAGGGCGAGGCGAAGGGCGTCGGGCTCCCGGGCGGCGAGGGGGTGGATGGGGAGGAGAGTGCTGTCGAGTTGGGCGCGGAGGCGGGACTCTTCGCAGAGACGGCGGACGTCGGAGGAGAGGCCGTCGGAGAGATCCATGCAGGCGGTGATGGAGCCGGGTGTGCGCTGGTTGCGGCGGCGGAGCGCCTCGCCGAGGGCGAGGCGGGGCTCGGGGTGGGTCTGGGGGCCGGGTCTAGAGGACGGACGCGCGGTGCGGGAGGCGCGGGCGAAGAGGCTGCGCAGGTGCGCGGCGGCGCCGCCGAGGGAGCCGGAGACCCAGAGGTGGTCGCCGGGGTGGGCGCCGGCGCGGGTGAGGGCGTGCCCGGCGGGGACGGAGCCGAGGAGGACGATGTCGGCGAGGAGGTGGTCAGTGGGGGACTCGCCGGTGTCGCCGCCGGCGATGGGGGTGTGGGTTCGGACGGCGAGGGCGTGAAGGCCTTCGAGGAAGCCATTGAGCCAGCGACGGCCAGCCGGTGCGGCGGCGGTGGCGCGGGGGAGGGCGAGGGAGAGAAAGGCGGCCAGGGGTGTGGCGCCCATGGCGGCGAGGTCCGACAGGCCGCGGGCGAGGCAGCGATGGCCGGCGGAGCGAGCGGTGTGGGTGTCGCGGCGGAAGTGACGGCCTTCGAGGAGGAGGTCAGTGGTGACGACGATCTCCGAGCCGGCAGGCGGGGCGAGGAGGGCGGCGTCGTCGCCGATGCCGAGAACGACGGCGGGGGAGGATGGACGGCGGAAGCGGCGGCGAAGATCCTGAATGAGGGCGAGTTCGCCGACGGGACCGGGCATGGCGCTAGGGTACGGGATGGGGACGCGGTTACGGGCAGGTAGGAACATTGCGTCCAACCCGGGGCAGGGAGCGTCTTTAGAGGAACGTGCGCGTTCTGCGGGCGGGGTGCCGGTTGTTCTTGGAATTGGCGGCTTTGTTCAGGGAATCGCCCTTTGGTAGACTCGCAAGGAACCTGCAACGCAATGCGATGTGGTGAATGTCATACGGGCCAGGGCAGTTGGCGGGGCATCTGACAGACGATGCGGCCGGCTGGTACGACAGTGCAGTAAACAGGGCTCAACAGGCGGACGAACGGCAGGGAGCAGAGCTTTGGCTTTAAAGAACAACAAGAAGCGTTACACAATTTTGGTAGTTGGCCGGGATGCCGAGGGTGGCATGACACGGACGGCGATCCCGTTGCGGTATGCGTACGGGGTTGCGGCTGCGGCGGTGGTGGGGCTGTTTACGGTGACAGGACTGGCCGGGTCGTACACCCGGATGTTGATCAAGACGTCGCACTTTAATGAGTTGCGACGCGAGCACAGCGATCTTCAGCGGGACTATGCCCACCTGCAACGCTCCGCCCAGGAGCGCGATGTGCAGGTGGCGAGCCTGGGCACGCTGGCGACCGAGGTTTCCGCGCTGTATGGGATGACGGCGAGCAAGCTGGCGGAGCCGATAGGGCAGGTGACCAGCCTGGCGCGACATGGCAAGAAGGGCGACAAGGTGGTGAATGTGGCCAGCGTGCCACTGAAGGCAGATGGGTCAACCGACGCGGGGTACTACAAGTCGCTGGAGACGTTTTATGCGTTGCGATCGAGTGCATTCGATGGCAGTGTTGCGCGACAGCTGGCATCGCCGGTGGGCGCGTCGCTCTCGGTCGGATCGAGTTTGACACGTATTCCGGGTCTGGATACACCGCTGGATGCGTCGGCTGCGCCAAGTCTTTGGCCGGTGATGGGAACGATCACCTCCGGCTTTGGACAGCGCGAGGACCCGGTGCTGGGGACGGGTGAAGGCGAGTTCCACAAGGGGATCGATATCGGGGCGCCACTAGGCGCGCCGGTGCGGGCGACGGCAGCTGGCGTGGTGGTCGTGGCTCACCAGGGCAATGGCTACGGTCGTGAGGTGATGATCGACCATGGTGGTGGCGTGAAGACGCTGTACGGGCATATGTCAGGCTTCAACGTGGTGGAAGGGCAGAGCGTGATCGCCGGGCAGGTGATCGGCTACGTGGGGCACAGCGGGCGAGCGACCGGGAACCATGTGCACTACGAGGTGCGCATCCATGACATCGCAGTGAACCCGCACAAGTATCTGCGGACGACGATAGCTGCGTTGACGAGCAAGGACCTGGCTGCGGGTGAGTGACGTGGAGCAGGGTCAGGCGGGGCCGCTCAAGGTGAGCGGCCCTTTTCTATTGGGGTGCTGAAGCAAAGGGGGATGCGATGCGGGTTGTGACACTGGAAGAACACTTCGTGACAGAGGGATTTCTGGAGGCGGCGGCGCCCTACATAGGGCGGGGTGGGCCACTTGCGGCGATGCATCCGAAGCTGCTGGACCTGGGGGACGGGCGGCTGCGGGCGATGGACGAGGGCGGCGTGGATATGCAGGTGGTGAGCCTGGCGGCGATCGGCTGGGATGCGCTGCCGCCGGCGGAGCAGACCCGGATGGCGCGCGAGATCAACGATGAGCTCGCCAAGGCAGTAGCCGCGCATCCAGACCGACTGCAGGGGTTTGCGACGCTGGGGATGAAGGAGCCGGAGAAGGCGGCGGTGGAGTTCGAGCGGGCGGTGCGGGAGCTGGGTTTCCGCGGCGCGCAGATGGACGGTACTGTGGATGGGAGGTTCTATGACCAGCCGGAGTTCCTGCCGATCTGGGAGACGGCGGTGCGGTTGGGCGTGCCAGTGTATCTGCACCCGGCGCCGCCACCAGAGGCGGTGCGCGAGGTGTACTTCGGCGGGCTGCCGCCAGCAGTGGCGCAGATGCTCTCCATCGCCGGGTGGGGCTGGCATGCGGAGACGGGGCTGCACCTGCTGCGGCTGATCACGACGGGGCTGTTTGAGCGGCTGCCGGAGCTGCGGCTCATTGTGGGGCATATGGGCGAAGGTGTGCCGTATGCGCTGGCGCGCTCGAGCCTGGCGCTGTCTGGCGCGGCGGGGTTGCCGTTGACGGTGGCCGAATACATGAAGCGGAACGTGTGGGTGACGACGAGCGGGTATTTCACACCGGAGCCGTGGCGGTGTGCGCGGGAGGTGCTGGGGGCGGACCGGCTGCTGTATTCAATCGACTATCCCTTCAGTGCGACGACTAAGGGGCGGGACTTTGTGGCGGCGATCTCGGCGGAGATGAGCGAGGCGGAGCGCGAAGCCTTTTTGGGTGGAACGGCGGCGACCCTGCTCGGGCTCTGACCGGGCCAGCTAGACTGGCGGCTATGACGTTGCGGACAGTTCGGGCGGAGCGGTATGTGGGGCCGCTGCGTGAGGGCGGGTCGCTGCCGCTGCTGGTGCGGGGCGACGACGGCGGTTGCTACGTGGTGAAGATGCGTGGCGCGGGGCAGGGAACGCTCGCGCTCCTGGCCGAGGTGGTGACGGGCGAGCTGCTGCGGCGGCTGGACCTGCCGGTGCCGGAGATCGTGCTGATCGAGCTGCACCCGCTGTTTGGGCGGCAGGAGCATGACGCGGAGATACGGGATCTGCTGCGGGCCTCGACTGGGGTGAACGCGGGGCTGCGCTTTGTGGAGGAGGCGACGATGTTTGACCCGGCGGCGGGGGACAAGGTGACCGAGGAGATGGCGTCGCGGGTGGTGTGGGGGGACGCATTCACGATGAACGTGGACCGGACGCCGCGCAACGCAAACCTGCTGCAGCGTCGCGGGGATACCTGGCTGATTGACCATGGGGCGTCGCTTTACTTTCAGCACGACTGGACGACGGCGGAAGGGAAGGCGCGATCACCCTTTGCGCCGATCAAGGATCACATCCTGCTGCCGTGGGCGGGGGCGATCGGCGCAGCGGGGCGGTGGGCACGGAAGCGGATCAACGAGGACGTGCTGCGCGAGGTGCTGGCGGTGGTGCCGGCCGACTGGCTGGGTGAAGGTGACGCGGAGACGATGCGGGAGCGATACGTGCGCTTTCTGACGGAGCGGCTGGAGCATGCGGCGGTGTTTGAAGCGACGGCGGAGCAGGAGGTGGCGCGTGTCCGAGCTGGTCGCCTATGAGTACGCAATGCTGCGGGTGGTGCCGCGGGTGGATCGCGAGGAGTTTGTGAACGCGGGGGTTCTTGTGTTTGCGCGGCAGAGCCGGGTGCTGGCGGCAAAGGTATGGGTGGAGGAGGAACGGCTGCGGGCATTGTGGCCAACGATCGATCTCGCAGGGGTGGAGCGGCACCTGCGGGCGGTGGAGGCGATCTGTAACGGCGAGCGATCGGCGGGGGCGATTGCGGGGCTGAGCCAGAGTGAGCGCTTTCACTGGCTGACAGCGCCGCGGAGCTCGACCGTGCAGGTGTCACCAGTACGGACAGGGCTGACGACGGCACCCGGTAAGGTGCTGGAGCGACTGGCGAGGGAGCTGCGGGGCTGCTGAGCGCGAGTTCGCGGTGATCTTCCGCGTGGAAAAGAAGATAGGCACGGCTGGCGCGAGCGCGCAGACGAAAAGGGCAGCCGGCTGGCTGCCCCTTTTTTGTTGCGCTTCGTGAGACTAGCGAGCGGTTGAAGCCTGCTCGGTGCCGCCGCCGGTGTAGGTGACGTGCCAGATGGAGTTGCTGCCGTCGTCTGAGACGAAGAGCGAGCCGTCTTTGGCGACGGCGACGCCGACAGGACGGCCCCAGACCTTGCCGTCCGGGGTGACGAAGCCGGTGAGGAAGTCTTCATAGGCCCCGGTTGCCTTGCCGCCTTCCATGGGGACGCGGATGACCTCGTAGCCGGCGCGCTTGCTCTTGTTCCAGGAGCCGTGCTCGGCGGCAAAGGCATCACCCTTGAAGCCGGGGAACTGCGAGCCCTCGTAGAAGGTCATCTCAAGCGAGGCGTTGTGCGGCTGCAGAAGGACGTCAGGCACGATGACTTTGCTGGCGAGCTCGGGGTGCTTGCCGGGCAGACGGGGATCCTGGTGGTTGCCCATGTAGTAGAAGGGCCAGCCATAGAAGCCGTCTTCCTTGACGGAGGTGATGTAGTCCGGCACCAGATTGTTGCCGAGGCGATCCCGCTCGTTGGTGGAGCACCAGAGCTGGCCGGTGGTGGGGTTGATGGTCTCTCCCACGCAGTTGCGGATACCGGAGGCAAAGATCTTGACGAACTTGCCTTCGGGGGTGAACTCAAGGACGTCCGCGCGGTGGAACTCCTTGGGATTGTTGTCGGTGTCGTCGGCGTTCGAGGCAGAACCGACGGAGACGAACATGCGTTTGCCGTCCTGCGAGAAGACGACGTCGCGAGTCCAGTGGCCACCGCCACGGAGCTGGGCGTAGCCAGGGAGGACGGGAACAACGGTCTGGGCGGCAGAGGTGGACTTGAGGTCGCCGGCCTTGTAGGGGAAGCGAACGACGGAGGTGGTGTTGGCAACGTAAACGTACTTGGGGTTGGTGGCGGGGTAGAAGTTGATGCCGAAAGGATGGTCCAGGCCTTCCGCGAAGACCTCTGTGCTTTGGGCCTTGCCGGAGGCGTCGACGCCACGCAGAACATAGACCTTGCCGGCCTTGGAGTCGGCGAGGAAGAGATCACCATTTGGAGCGGTGCGCAGGAGGCGAGGCTCGGTGAACTGGCCCTGGGCGTAGCGCTCTACCTTGAAGCCGGCGGGTGCCTGAGGCCAAGCCCCTTGCGGCTGGGAGATGACGTCAGCACCGTTGTCCACGGACTGTTCTTCCATGGGCTGGGGGAGATCAGCTACGGTGATCTTGCGGCGAACGCCCGGGTGCTCCTGGCTGTAGTCGGTAAAGGCAGCCTGCCCGGTGATGGTGGTGGCAGCGGGCTGGCTCTGGGCCAAGGCGGCGGCGGGGAGTAGCGAGCACGTAGCGAGGACGAAGGCGCTTTGCCGGACAAGGATGGGGAGCGTGGATCGGGTCATGCAGGAGGTCCTTCGGTCTGCTTGGTCTGGGTACGGTTACTCCCTTGGATGGTCAATTGTCCGAACGGGGTTGGAGGGCGCTGCTGGAGGCAGGGCCGCGGGGTCTACGGGGCAGGGGACGTGGTGGTGGAGGAAGCTGTGGCGAGCTGGCGGAGGAGCTCGAGGGGAATGGCTGCGGTAAGTACGGCGCGGGAATCCTTGGGGGTGACGCTGACGGAGTTAATGGCGCGAGAGAGAGGGGAGACGGAGATGCCAGGCTGGGCGGAGGCGAGCACACGGGCGACGGAAAGCAGGCCGGAGATGGCGCCGGCCTCCTGCAGGGCGATGTCCGGTGAAGGGGTAAAGGCCTCAAGTCGCAGCTGAAGACCGGCGAGGTAGCGCAGGCTGAGGACCATGGGCTGGTCGGGTGGGACGGGAAGATCCAGTCCAAAGACGCTGAGCTGGCCGGCCTCGGCAAACGGCAGGCCGATGCGGCCGATACCCCAGGCGGGAGCAAGGCGTGGGACGCGAGGGAAGTAGGTGGACAGCAGGGACGGGCTGGGAGAAGAGAAGGGGGAGCGGTCGTGATCGAGGATCAGGTGGATCTGCTCAGGCGTGGGCTCGTTGGAAAGCGCAAGGATGCCGGGCCCGAGCATAGCCACGCGCAGCACGCGGGAGGGGGCGGCTTCCGCCGTGGCCTGGATGGGGATAGCAAAGATCGTGTGGCCGGCGTAGGTGTCTGTGCTGGGGCTGAGGGTACGCAGGAAACGCTCAAGGCGGGCAGGGTCGAAGTGCAGCGAGAGAATTTCGGTCCAGGCCACTGGACCGTTGGGACCGCCGGGGTCAGCCCGGGGATTGATGGCAAAGGCAGCGCGGTCGAGATCGCGCTCGGGGACGATGCCGGTTTCCTCGACAAAGTGCTGGAAGTCGAGCGAGCGCGGGGGCATGTGCTGCTCGAGGTGAACAACAAGGCGCAGAGGGCGCAGGTCGACGTAGAAGATGCCTTGGGACTCCGGCAGAAGCCGCACGATGGCAGGAGGACGAAAGAACAGATTCCACAGCAGCAGGGCAAGGGGGAACAGGCACAGGAGAATGCCAACGAGCAGCATCTTGAGGCGGGTTCGCGGCATGAAACAAGAGTATCGCCCCG
The DNA here is from genome assembly GCA_965199635.1 of Acidobacteriaceae bacterium. Lineage (GTDB taxonomy): Bacteria > Acidobacteriota > Terriglobia > Terriglobales > Acidobacteriaceae > Edaphobacter. The sequence goes on from CBDASL010000001.1 coordinate 611,921, forward strand.
GGACGATTGGGGGAGGGGGCGGCAGAGTGTGGGGTCACCGGGCAGGTTGGTTTGCAGACTTGGTTGCAGACGGACGCGGGGCGGCGGTGGCAACCGGAGCCGCTTCATGCTAACGTCATATCTGCGTGGCGTTGCTTGGGGCAGCCGGCGTAACAGCGCGGGCGGAGACAGGCAAGGCCGACACCCTTTGTGGGCTGGCGTAGCTCAGTCGGTAGAGCATCTGATTTGTAATCAGAGGGTCGGGGGTTCAAATCCCTTCGCCAGCTCCAGCGTTTTCTGGGCCGACGCAGCGGTAGTTTGCCAAAGCGGTGTTGCCGCAACGGGCACAGGTGGCCGAGTGGTTAATGGCAGCAGACTGTAAATCTGCCGGGCGACAGCTCTACGGAGGTTCGAATCCTCCCCTGTGCACCATCTCCTGCCCGGAGCAATCGTGAGGGCGGGAATGGGGTTCGAGCCCTCAGGGCAGGGACGGCTGGTGGTGGCGCTGGGTCTGCTGGCGGGGTTGGCGGCGTTGGCTGGAACGACGATGGAGGCCGGACGGTTTCGATCGGTAACGCTGGTGCTTCTTGGATTTTTCGCACTGCGGATTGTGCTGCAACGTGCACGTTCGCGCTAAGATGTGTGAGGTTGGTCGGTTTGCTGATGTAGCTCAGTGGTAGAGCACTCCCTTGGTAAGGGAGAGGTCATGGGTTCAAGCCCCATCATCAGCTCCAGATTTCAGGCAGGCGGAGATCAGACGGGTGCAGCATTGGCATCAGCCTGAGATGTGGGCGAAAGCTGTCGTCATCCGCGGTGCTGGCGGGAGTAACTCAGTGGTAGAGTCACAGCCTTCCAAGCTGTTGGTCGCGGGTTCGATTCCCGTCTCCCGCTCCAAGATCGTCCGGGCTCGGGCGACGCAGTGATTTTGAAGGGTGACAGGAGCTTCGGTTGAGCACCATGTACCAGCAAGCAGCGATCCCGGTCGGGGATCCCAAGACATTCGGGGCGGTGCATGGATCGATCGCACAGGCTTTTTCCACAGACAAGGTAGCTGAGTTCTTGCGCTCTCTTGATCGGGCGTCAGTGCGTGTACGGGAGTTCGAGTTGGTGCTTCGACGCGGTCTGCTCGGGCAGACAACCGAAAAGGACTACGGGCAGCTGAGCCCCGGCGACCAGGGGCAGATTCGGGAGTTCTACCTCCACTCGCTGGAGGAGGTGGCGCCGGAGCTGCGACAGCGGTTCTTCCGGCTCTACGCCTACTACTAGGTTTGCGCTTGAATGTAAGGCTGGCGAAGGCACAACAGCTCGCCGGTGAACGATCATGATGACCGGGTCTCTGACCTGGCCTGCAGCACGACAGACGGAGAGGGAAGAGCGATGGGCAAGGAAAAGTTTGACCGCAGCAAGCCGCACGTGAACATTGGGACGATTGGTCACATTGATCACGGCAAGACGACGTTGACGGCGGCGATCACGAAGGTTTTGTCGAAGCACAACCCGAAGAACAGCTTTCGGAGCTTTGACACGATTGACAACGCCCCTGAGGAGCGCGAGCGCGGTATCACGATTGCGACCTCGCACGTGGAGTACGAGACGGCGAACCGTCACTACGCCCACGTGGATTGCCCGGGCCACGCCGACTACATCAAGAACATGATCACGGGTGCGGCACAGATGGACGGCGCGATCCTGGTGGTAGCGGCAACTGATGGTCCGATGCCGCAGACCAAGGAGCACGTTCTGCTGGCCCGGCAGGTTGGCGTTCCCTACATCGTGGTGTTTCTGAACAAGTGCGATGCGGTGGAAGACGCGGAGCTGATCGACCTGGTCGAGATGGAAGTGCGCGAGCTGTTGAGCAAGTACGACTTCCCGGGCGACGACGTGCCGGTGATCCGTGGCTCGGCACTGGGCGCGCTGAACGGCGAAGCCCAGTGGGAGGCCAAGATCGACGAGCTGATGGACGCGGTGGACAAGACCGTGCCGCAGCCGGACCGCATGGTCGACCTGCCGTTCCTGATGCCGATCGAGGATATCTTCTCGATCTCGGGTCGTGGCACGGTGGTGACGGGCCGTATCGAGCGAGGCAAGATCAAGGTTGGTGAGGCGGCGCAGATCGTTGGCTTCCGCGACACGCAGAACACGACCGTAACCGGCGTCGAGATGTTCAAGAAGCAGCTGGACGAGGGCCTGGCGGGCGACAACGCGGGTCTTCTGCTGCGCGGCACGGCCAAGGACGATGTGGAGCGCGGGATGGTCCTGGCGAAGCCGGGCTCGATCACGCCGCACACGCAGTTCAAGGGTGAGATCTACGTTCTGAGCAAAGAAGAGGGTGGTCGTCACACACCGTTCTTCAACGGCTACCGGCCGCAGTTCTACTTCCGGACCACGGACGTGACGGGCTCGGCGAAGCTGCCAGAGGGCACCGAGATGGTGATGCCGGGCGATAACATCTCGCTTGAGATCACGCTGGGCACCCCGGTGGCGATGGAAAAGGGTCTCCGCTTCGCTATCCGTGAGGGTGGCCGGACCGTGGGCGCCGGAACCATCTCCGAAATCCTGAAGTAAGTGTCACCTCTGGGGTGCCGTTGATCAGTCTGATCGGCGGCACCCTTTCCCTTGGTCCAGGACTGCTCTCGAATCCCTCTGCACAAGTCGCGCTGGCGTGTGCTTTGACCCAGAGACGAATTAGTGGATAATGGGATGCTGATGCGTTGAGCCGCTGCTTTTGGGGCCTCAACGTTGTCAGAACGCAAGCTGGGGCTGAGAAATGCTTCAGCGCGCGGCACAGCAGGCCAGGGTTCTGGTTCGCTGTGACTGCTTGCCAGCCGGAGTGGCTGGCCACGATAAGGAGAGACCATGCGAGAGATCATCACGTTGCAGTGCCCAGTGTGCAAGAACCGGAACTACTCAACCACCAAGAACAAGAAGACGACGACGGGTCGGCTGGAGTTCTCGAAGTTCTGCAACACCTGCCGCAAGCACACGGATCACAAAGAGACAAAGTAAGTAGGACTGGCCGGAGGCGCCCGGGATGGGCGCACTGGCCGTAGGTGGCGGAATACCTGCCATGCACAGGGGAGTAAGCTCAACGGTTAAACTGTCGGTCTCCAAAACCGAACTTCTCGGTTCGAATCCGAGCTCCCCTGCCATACAGTTTCGAGACAAGCCTGCCACGAGGCGGGTGTAGTTCCGGCCAATCCGGAGTGCAGTAACCAAGCGGACCAGAGGCGCAGCATGGCAAAGACATTAACGGTCGACACAGCTCAGACAGGGATTGGCCAGATTCGGTCCCAGCCCGAGCGGTTGGGCGAGTTTCTGAGAAGCGTTCGCAGCGAGATGCGGAAGGTGATCACCCCTACGCGGGCTGAGGTTCAGAGCAACACAGCCATCGTGGTCGCCACTGTATTTGTTTTTGCGGCGTACTTCTGGGTCGTGGACACCGTGATCGGCAGCCTAATTGAGCGAGCGCTCGGCAACCTGGCGCAGCACTAAACACCAGAGCAACAGAGCGATCTGAGAACAGCCCGAAGCCGGGAGTGTATGGCCAAGGGATGCGGGGAAGAAAGGCTTAAGGATGGCGAGCGAGGGGTACAATCCGGAAGATGAGCAGGTAGACGGGCACAGTGTGGCCGTCGGCTCCGGTGATGGTTCCGCGGACGACGGAGCGGTGGCGGAGACAGGTGCCGAGCAGCTGGAGCCGCCCGCCAACCAGAACTTCAAGTGGTACATCATCCATGCGTACTCAGGGTTTGAGCGCAAGGTGAAGGAGTCTCTGGAAAGCCGTATTCGCGCGTTTGGTCTGGAGAACCGCATCGGCCGGATCATGATTCCGACGGAGCCCGTAACTGAGCTGCGGAACGGTAAGAAGTACACCACGGACCGTGTGTTCCTGCCCGGTTACGTCCTTGTAGAGATGGAGCTTGATAACGACCTGTGGCACGTCATCAAGAACACACCGCGGGTCACGGGCTTCCTCGGCACCGGGGACAATCCGGTGGCGCTGTCTGAGGAAGAGGTTAGCTCGATCCTGTTCCGGACGGATGCAACCAAGGAGAAGCCGACCCTCAAGGTCAAGTTCGCCAAGGGTGAGCAGGTTCGAATCAATGAAGGGCCCTTTGCAAACTTCAACGGTACGGTGGACGAGATCAACGATGATCGTCAGACACTGAAGGTGATGGTCTCAATCTTCGGCCGACCAACGCCGGTGGAGATTGAATTTTCGCAGGTAGATAAGATCGAGGCGTAAGCCAGCGGCCGGTAGGCGCAGCGGGCGAGAGAGATAAGGGAGCTACCGGAGGATACCGGTCTCCCGGAAGAGACGAGGACGGACGATGGCACCGAAGAAAATCAATGGCTATGTGAAGCTTCAGATCACGGCGGGTAAGGCAACGCCGGCTCCCCCGGTTGGACCAGCACTGGGGCAGGCACAGGTCAACATCATGGAGTTCTGCAAGCAGTTCAACGACCGCACCAAGGGACCCGAGATCGCGGGCATGAAGGTGCCTGTTGTAATCACGGTCTTCGCCGACCGGACCTTCAGCTTCGTGACCAAGACCCCCCCGGCTCCGGTTCTGCTGCTCAAGGCAGCGGGTGCCGCCAAGGGTGCCGGCGCGCCGAACAAGGACAAGGTTGGCAAGGTGACTGAGAAGCAGATCCTCGAGATCGCACAGCAGAAGATGCCAGATATGAACGCTGCCTCCGTTGAAGCAGCGGCGAAGACGATCCGCGGCACAGCGCGGTCGATGGGTATCGAAGTCGTGGCTTAGTTCTCGTCACTGTTAGAGGTTTGAAAGGGCACAGCTTCGGCTGTGCCCTTGATCTTTTGGGGGTGCCAGCTACTCACGGGAGCACCGACCTAGGCGAAGAGGCGGCCTGTTGAGGGTATGAAGGCAGAGACAGATGGCTTTCGCGAGCTATCCCCGACATCGCGGGTGAGAAGGGCATCTGTGGAGCGGGGTGGGATGCCGTGACGCGCACAGACGCGATCCACCATTGTAGCCATAGCCTCGCGGTAGGTCCGGTCGACAAAGTCCGCCCGTTCGAAGCGAGCCTGCGTGCTGTTCACGAGATGAGGAAAGTGCTCATCGAGGAAGCGAATGTACGTGGGGCGGGAGCACGGCTTGAGGAAGAGAGGTTCCCCGGCAAGGAAGCTGGCGTCTGCAGCGCGCGCCATGCGGGCAGTGCTCTCCAACGACGCCTCGGTATCGGTCAATCCAGGCAGCAAGGGAGAGCTAAGAATGCCGGTTCGAATGCCGGCGGCCCGGAGTCGACGCACTGCAGCGAAGCGGAGGTCGGGTCGAGGGGCACGGGGCTCAAGCAGGCGAGCCAGAGCTGCGTCTGTGGTTGTGATGGTCAGGTGGACAACGAGAGTATTCCGGCGCGCAATGGTCGTCAGCAGGTCAAGATCCCGGACGATCAATGGAGACTTTGTCACAATGCCGATCCGGTAACCGGCGCGCCGGGCGAAGACTTCGAGAAGGGAGCGGGTGATGCGCTTGCGGCGTTCGATGGGCTGGTATGGGTCTGTTGCAGTGCCGATGGCGATCTCACCAGCAGGATCGATGCGCGGGAGCTCCTGCTGCAGCAGCCAGGCGGCGTTCTCCTTGAAGAAGATCACCCGCTCAAAGCTGTCGGGTCCATCAAGGCGCGGCGCTGGAACGTCCTCACCGGACGCGGGGGACGGGGGTGTCAGGAAGTCGTGCGTGTAGCGGGCATAACAGTAGCGACAGCCAAACTCACAGCCCCGGTATGGGTTGATGCTCCACGCCATGGAGAGCCGACGGAGAGAGACGGAGCGATTCAGGATGCTCCGCGCTTCGAGCAAACGGAACTCGACCTCGTGGCCTGTATCGGTCACCGGAGCCACGGCAGCACGTTGCGCCAAGGAGGGGGCCACGGGCGACGGAAGCATGGGAAAGAGGGGGAGTGTGTCGGTCGTATTCGCCATATGTTCGCTCTATGCCGTGCCAAGGGTAGCATGTCCGCCGGATGCGGGTCTGTGCTGTTTCGACCCTCGCGATCCCACATATCAACACAGGCACGACGTTGCCAAGCCCATCGTGGTTGCGTCCTTCCCTGGTTTCATGGAATACTTGTCGGGTTGCGCTCCAAGCAGAGCGCAGTCGAGACCACGCCCGTGCGAAGGCTGCACGACCGACCAGGTTCGGGGTGGGAGACAAGGAAGATATGGCACAAAAAGTATCCAAGAATCTTGCAAAGGCGCGCGCCATGGTTGAGCCGCGTCCCTATACCCTCATTGACGCGGTGCCGCTCCTGCAGCAAGCGAAGTACGCGAAGTTCGATGAGACAGTTGATCTGACATTGCGGCTTGGGGTGGACCCGAAGCACGCGGACCAGATGGTCCGTGGCACCGTTGTTCTGCCGCACGGTCTTGGAAAGTCGAAGACGGTTGCCGTGATCGCATCAGGCGACAAGATCCGTGACGCCGAGGCTGCAGGTGCTGAGTTCTTTGGCGGGGAGGAGCTCGTCGAGCGGATTCAGCGCGAGGGCTGGACTGACTTTGACGCCCTGATCGCCACGCCGGACATGATGCGTTCCGTTGGTCGTCTCGGCAAGGTTCTCGGCCCACGCGGCCTGATGCCGAACCCAAAGACTGGAACGGTGACCGCAGATGTCGCGTCCGCAATCCGCGAGATCAAGGCCGGCAAGATCGAGTTCCGCACGGACAAGACAGCTCTGGTTCATGTTCCAGTGGGCAAGCTCTCGTTTGATCCGCAGAAGCTCATCGACAACGCGATGACAGTGATCAGCTCTGTGGTGAAGGCGAAGCCGTCGGCTGCCAAAGGCAAGTACGTCAAGGGCATCACCCTGAGCTCCACGATGGGACCCGGAATTGAGCTTGACTCGGCGGTTGCTGAGCAGGCAGGTCGCGCCTAGTTCAGGTATGTGGTCTGTGGACCAGCATGGTATCGAGTGAAGGAATCAGCAAGCGCCAGCGAGGCTGTTGGCGAGCGAAGGCGGGAGTAGATGGCGCTTACAAGGGCGAAAAAGGCAGAAAACGTGAAGAAGCTCGCGGGGGAGCTCGAAAGCTCTACCTCCGCGATCATTGGCACCTTTGCCGGGTTGACTGCGTCGAAGGACTTCGATCTGCGCAAGACGGTCCGGGCAGCAGGTGGTAGCTACCACGTGGTGAAGAACAAGCTGGCGGCACGTGCGTCGGCCGGCTCCAAGGTTGAGCAGGCACTCCAGGGCTTGAAGGGTGTCTCGTCGGTGGCCTACACCTCCGGTGATCCGGTGGCTCTGGCCAAGGCGCTGTCCACCTGGGTCAAGGACAACGCGGAGTTTACCTTCAAGCTGGGCATCGTTGACGGCAAGGTGATTACCGTGGAAGAGATTGGCGCACTGGCCAACCTCCCCGGCAAGGAAGAGCTGTTCTCGAAGCTGCTGTTCCTGATCAATTCGCCGGCCCAGCGCCTGGCGACGGTAATCAATGCTACGGGGCGCGACCTGGCCATCGTCATCAATCAGGCGGTCGAGCAGGAGAAGTTTGCCGGCGCAGATGCCGCTCCTGCAGCTGCCACCGCGAGCGAACCGCTCGAGGCGGCCCACGCAGAAGAGGCACCCGGCACAAGCGACGCGGCACAGCCCGAGAACGTGACCGGTTCCCAGGGCGGGGAAGCGGCAACCTCTGATCCCGTTGAGGGATAGGGCAAGAGATTGCCGAGGCACCAGGGGCGCTGGTCTGGGCGCATCGGAACCCTGGGGCTGAGGCGGCTGGAATAGAACCGGTCCAGCAAACGGCACCACGACTTTGATACGAAACACGGAGAGAACCATGGCAGACATTCAGCAGTTGGAAGATCAGATCGTAAGCCTCAGCCTGCTTGAGGCTTCAGAGTTGGTGAAGAAGCTCGAGTCGCGCCTGGGCGTGTCCGCGGCGGCTGCGGTTGCAGCAGCAGCACCGGCTGGCGGTGGCGGTGCGGCGGCTGCTCCGGTTGAGGAAAAGACGGAGTTCACGGTCATCCTGAAGGATGCCGGCGCCAACAAGATCAACACCATCAAGGCCGTCCGCGAAGTGACCGCGCTTGGCTTGAAGGAAGCCAAGGATCTGGTCGATGGTGCGCCCAAGCCGATCAAGGAGAACATCTCCAAGGATGACGCTGCTGCGATCGCCAAGAAGTTTGAAGGCGTTGCCACAGTCGAAATCAAGTAAATGGCCCCTGAGTTGCAGGCGGGGACGACTCGCTGTATGCTTGCTAGAGCATAGGGCGGGTCGTCACCGGTCCGCAGCAGGTTCAGGGCGATAGTCGAGAGTGCGATCCAGGCGGGATCGCGGGATGGAAGCGATCGCGGCAGCAAGCGGAAGTCAGATTTAGAGGTAAAAGCGCGCTCACGGAGACGGCCCTCCGCTGAGCGCTTTGCCGTCTCCCGTGGGATACGGTGGTGTTGGTACCAGATTGCCCCTTCAGCCAAAGGGGTCTCTGACAGGACTCGCAGAGTGCTTCGCGAGCGGCCAGATTCCGAAGGACAAATTAGCAGAAGAGTTCTGGCCCATCCAGCAGGTGGGTCCCGCGCGTGATCGAGGAACGTGCAGGACCGGGGATCCAGAATGCAGTGCAGCGCAGCGGGACGACCGGTCCCGCCCTCTACTTTGGCGAGTGTGATGCGAGCCGCCAGGGAGAGGAAGCCTCGATCCGGTACAGATTCTCAGGAGAAAGCATGGCGAGCGAAACACGCGCGATCCGTACACGACTGGACTTCTCAAAGATCCCCACCGCTATCCAGATTCCCAACCTCATCGAGGTACAGCGGCGGAGCTATGAGCGGTTCTTGCAGATGGACAAGCTGCCCCAGGAGCGCGAGGACAACGGGCTCCAGTCTGTGTTCACGTCAGTCTTCCCCATTTCCGACTTCCGCAACGTGTCTGAGTTGGAATTTGTGGACTTCTCGATCGGCAACTGGGAGTGCAAGTGCGGCTATCTCAAGGGCCTGAACCACCTGCGCACTGCCTGTTCTAACTGCGGGCACATGGTGATCACGGATCCGTTCCACCCGGGCGATGTGCTGTGCTCGTTCTGCGGCACGTACAACAAGAACACGCCTGACTTTTGCACCAAGTGCGGTGACCCGGTAGGGCTGCAGCTGAAGTACGACCAGGCCGAGTGCGAAGAGCGTGGCATGACCTACTCCGCGCCGCTCAAAGTTACGATCCGGCTGAAGATCTACGACAAGGATCCCGAGACGGGCATCAAGACCCTTCGCGACATGAAGGAGCAGGAGGTCTTCTTCGGCGACATTCCGCTGATGAGCGCCAATGGGACCTTTATCGTGAACGGCACCGAGCGAGTAATCGTCTCGCAGCTTCACCGTTCCCCTGGCGTCTTCTTCGAGACGGCCAACAACCGCACGTACTTCCTGGGCAAGATCATCCCGTACCGCGGCAGCTGGGTGGAGTTTGAGTACGACCAGAAGAACACCCTCTACGTCCGCATCGATCGCAAGCGTAAATTCCTAGGCACGATCTTCCTCCGTGCCCTTGGCCTGCGCACGGATGAGGAGATCCTCAAGACCTTCTACACGGTGGACACGATCCACGTGAACGATGGTCAGCTGGAATGGGCCGTTACGCCGGAAGGCGCGACCAACCTCCAGGGCACCCGCCCCTCGGCGGCAATCACCATCCGCGGCGAAGAGATCTCAGCCGCGTCGCGCAAGATCTCTCCCAGCACCATGCGTCAGCTGCGTGCCGGTCAGGTGGAGCGCGTCGCTGTGGAGACGAGCGAGTTCGATGGTGCCATGACGGCGTCCGATGTTGTCGACATGGCAACGGGCGAGCTGCTCTACGAGGCAAACGTCGAGCTCACGGCGGACAAGCTGCACAAGATCCAGCAGTCCGGCGTCACCAGCTTCGAGGTGTTCTTCCCGGAGCGTGACGACGTGGGCGGCATCATCGCCAACACGCTGCGGCGCGACTCGGTGCGTAAACCCGAAGAGGCGCTGATTGAGATCTACCGTAAGCTGCGGCCGGGCGACCCACCGACGCTGGACACGGCGACGGCCCTGTTTGAAGGCATGTTCTTCGATCCGCGCAAGTATGACTTCTCGCGGGTGGGCCGGCTGAAGTTCAACATCAAGCTGTACGAGAACGCCGATGCCAGTGGCCTCGACAAGCGAACGCTGACCCCCGAGGACTTCTACGGGACAATCCGCTATCTGCTGAAGCTGCGCAAGAACATCGGCGTGGTCGACGACATCGATCACCTCGGCAATCGCCGCGTGCGCGCCGTCGGCGAGCTGATGGAAAACCAGTTCCGCATCGGCCTGGTTCGCATGGAGCGCGCCATCAAGGAAAAGATGAGCGTGTATCAGGAGATGTCGACGGCGATGCCGCACGATCTGATCAACGCCAAGCCGGTGATGGCGGCGATCCGTGAGTTCTTCGGCAGCTCGCAATTGTCGCAGTTCATGGATCAGACCAACCCACTCTCCGAGATCACGCACAAGCGGCGTCTTTCGGCGCTTGGGCCTGGCGGTCTGAGCCGTGAGCGCGCTGGCTTTGAAGTACGCGACGTCCATCCAACCCACTATGGCCGTATCTGCCCGATCGAGACGCCGGAAGGCCCGAACATCGGCCTGATCTCCTCGCTCAGCTGCTTTGCGCGCATCAACGAGTACGGCTTTATCGAGAGCCCGTACCGTCGCGTCAAGGACGGCCGCGTGCTGGACTACGTCGCCGTCTCGAATGCTGGCGAAAGCGGTCTGCGCCAGGGCGATCACCTTGAGATCGAGGAGTCCAAGGTCAAGAACGAGGAGCTGCGGTCCGCCAACAAGCGCACCATGGAGCTCGAGCCGTTCTCGTTCTATCTGTCCGCGTGGGAAGAGGACCGGCACACCATCGCGCAGGCCAACATCGAGCTCGATGAGCAGGGCAACCTGGTCGAAGATCTGGTGAACGCCCGGCGCACTGGCAACTTCGTTCTGGTGCCGAAGGCAGAGGTCGATTACGTCGACGTCAGTCCGAAGCAGCTGGTCTCGGTTGCGGCCTCGCTTGTGCCATTCCTCGAGCACGATGACGCCAACCGTGCGCTGATGGGCGCCAACATGCAGCGGCAGTCTGTGCCGTTGCTGGTGGCAGAAGCCCCGTTTGTCGGCACTGGCATGGAAGGCGTGACGGCGCGCGATTCGGGCGCCGTGATCCTGGCCAAGCGCAACGGCATCATCGACTCGGTCGACTCCGAGCGCATCATCGTGCGCGTGGAAGGCGAGCACCATCCGACGCAGCTTTCGCGTGAGGTGGGATCCGATATCTACCAGCTCACGAAGTTCAAGCGCTCCAACCAGAACACCTGCATCAACCAGAAGCCGATCGTGCGCAAGGGCGACCGTGTTCTCAAAGGGCAGGTGATTGCGGACGGACCGTGCACGGAGCAGGGCGAGCTCGGCCTGGGCCGTAACGTCCTGGTCGCGTTCATGCCGTGGCGTGGCTACAACTTCGAGGACGCGATCCTGATCTCGGAGAAGCTGGTCCGTGAGGACTACTACACCTCGATTCACATCGAGGAGTTCGAGATCGAGGCGCGCGACACGAAGCTCGGGCCAGAAGAGATCACCCGCGACATCCCGAATGTCAGCGAGCATGCGCTGCGTGATCTGGACGAGTCGGGCATCATCCGTATCGGCGCCAAGATCGGTCATAACGATATTCTCGTCGGCAAGGTCACGCCCAAGGGCGAGACTCAGCTGACGCCGGAAGAGAAGCTGCTGCGCGCGATCTTCGGTGAAAAGGCCGGTGATGTGCGCGACGCCTCGCTCACGTGCCCCCCGGGCATCGAGGGCACAGTGGTCGACGTCCGCATCTTCTCCCGCAAGGGGCAGGAGAAGGACGAGCGCGCCAAGCAGATCGAGCAGGAGATGGTCGAGAAGCTGGAGCGCAACCTGGCGGACGAGATCCGGATTCTGACCGACGAACGGCTAAAGCGGCTTGAAGGCATCTTGGGCGCGAAGGAGGTGCTGGCTGACCTCCACGACGAGCGGACCAACAAGAAGCTGCTGTCGAAGGGCGATGTGCTCGATCGCGACACCATCGAGCTGATCTCGACCCGCAACCTGAAGCGCATTCGGTACGCGGACAAGGATCCTCGTGTGAACGAGCAGATCGACGAGATCGAGGAGATGACCTCGCGTCAGATCGACGTGCTGCGCAAGATCACCAACGAGAAGATCAGCAAGATGTCGAAGGGCGACGAGCTGGCTCCTGGCGTGATCAAGATGGTCAAGGTCTACATCGCCATGAAGCGCAAGCTGTCGGTCGGCGACAAGATGGCCGGCCGTCACGGCAACAAGGGTGTGATCGCACGCATTCTGCCCGAGGAGGATATGCCGTACCTCCCCGATGGAACGCCTGTCGAGATCGTCCTGAACCCGCTCGGTGTGCCGTCCCGTATGAACGTCGGACAGATCCTTGAGACGCACCTGGGATGGGCAGCACACGAGCTCGGTCGGCAGGTGGCTGAGCTGGCTGCCAATCACGAGTCGGCCGCCGAGGTACGCGAGCTCTTCAAGGCCCGCTTCGTGAACACGGCTGCTCTCAATCAGCTGCTTGAGCTGGACGACGAGCAGACGATGCGTGTGGCAGCAGGCATGCGGCGTGGTATCTGGTTCGGCACGGCGGTCTTTGACGGCGCGCGCGAGACGGAGATCAAGGCTCTGCTGGCAGCAGCGGGTCTTCCGAGCTCCGGCAAGAGCGCACTCTTCGACGGCATGACGGGCGATGAGTTCGAGCAGCCGGCGACGGTGGGCTACATCTACATGCTCAAGCTGTCGCACTTGGTCGACGACAAGATCCACGCGCGGTCGATTGGGCCATACTCGCTGATTACGCAGCAGCCTTTGGGCGGCAAGGCGCAGTTCGGTGGGCAGCGCTTCGGTGAGATGGAGGTCTGGGCGCTTGAGGCGTATGGCGCCGCTTACATCCTGCAGGAGCTGCTGACGGCAAAGTCGGATGACGTGTTTGGCCGAACCAAGATCTACGAAGCCATCGTGAAGGGTGAAGCGGCGATCGAACCGGGCGTGCCCGAGTCGTTCAACGTGCTCATCCGCGAGCTGCAGTCGCTCTGCCTCGATGTGGAGTTGATCAAGCAGGCCGACCAGAACAAGCCGCAGCCGGCGATTGCCGCTGCTGACTAACGCATCACGGCCGGCGGGCGTGCGGAACGCCCTCTGGCTTGCTTTACCACAACTGAAACTAAGCAGCAGCAGCAGAAGCAAGGGCTTTGCGATGCGCCCCAAGTCATACGCGAGACAGATGGACCAACGGCAGCCTGCCAGGCTGCAACCCGGAGAAGACACAGCCTATGTTCCGCTCCAGCCCCTTTGAACTGACCAGCCCGATCGCCGACTTCGATGCGATCAAGATTCAGCTTGCAAGCCCCGAGAAGATTCGCTCGTGGTCGCATGGCGAGGTCACCAAGCCCGAAACGATCAACTATCGCACCTTCAAGCCGGAGCGCGATGGCCTGTTCTGCGCCCGCATCTTTGGACCGATCACCGATTGGGAGTGCCTGTGCGGCAAGTACAAGCGCATGAAGCACCGCGGCGTGATCTGCGACAAGTGCGGTGTGGAAGTCACGCTGTCCAAGGTCCGGCGTGAGCGCCTGGGCCACATCGAGCTGGCCAGCCCCTGCTCGCACGTCTGGTTCTTCAAGGGCCTGCCGTCGCGTATCGGCCATCTGCTCGACATCAGCCTGCGCGAGCTCGAGGCCGTTCTCTACTTCGAGAGCTACGTCGTGGTCGATCCAGGCGACGCGCCCGTCAAGGAGCGCGAGGTCATCAAGGACGAGACACGCTTCCGCGAGCTCGACCAGCAGTACCGCCCCTCCGGCTTCAAGGCCATGATGGGTGCCGAAGCCATCAAGGAGCTGCTGAAGCGCGTTGAGGTCAACGAGCTGGCAATTGAACTGCGCGAGCGCATGAAGACCGAGACCAGCCTGCAGAAGAAGCTCAAGTACTCCAAGCGGCTCAAGATCGTTGAGGCCTTCCGCAAGTCGGACAACAGCCCGGAGTGGATGATTCTTGACGTGATCCCGGTGATCCCGCCCGAGCTTCGTCCGTTGGTGCCGCTCGACGGTGGCCGCTTCGCGACCTCGGATCTGAACGATCTGTATCGCCGCGTGATCAACCGCAACAACCGTCTCAAGAAGCTGATGGATCTCCACGCGCCGGAAGTGATCGTGCGCAACGAGAAGCGCATGCTGCAGGAGGCGGTAGACGCCCTGTTCGATAACGGCCGTCGTGGCCGCGTGCTGCGTGGTGCGAACAACCGTCCGCTCAAGTCGCTCTCGGACACCCTAAAGGGCAAGCAGGGCCGCTTCCGGCAGAACCTGCTCGGCAAGCGCGTCGACTACTCAGGCCGATCGGTGATTGTGGTTGGACCGGAGCTCAAGCTCCACCAGTGCGGCCTGCCGAAGAAGATGGCGCTTGAGCTCTTCAAGCCATTTATCTATCACCGCCTGGAGCAGACCGGGCACTGCACGACGATCAAGCAGGCCAAGGAACTGGTCGAGATGCAGGAGCCCATCGTGTGGGACATCCTGGAAGAGGTCATCAAGGATCACCCTGTGCTGCTGAATCGCGCACCGACCCTCCATCGTTTGGGTATCCAGGCGTTTGAGCCGGTGCTCGTTGAAGGCAAGGCGATCAAGATTCACCCGCTCGTCTGCACGGCGTTCAATGCTGATTTCGACGGTGACCAGATGGCCGTGCACATCCCGCTCAGCCCCGAGGCGCAGATCGAAGCGTCCGTGCTGATGCTGGCGTCGCACAACATTCTGTCGCCTGCCTCCGGTCAGCCCATCACCGTGCCGACGCAGGATCTCGTGCTGGGTCTCTACTACCTGACCAAAGCCAAGGTCGGCGCCAAGGGTGAAGGCCGTACGTTTGCCAACATCGAGGAAGTGCTGATGGCGCTCGAGGCAAAGGAAGTCGAAACCCTGAGCCCCATCCGTCTGCGCTACACGGGACCCGTGCTCGACATGACCACGGCCTACGACGATCAGGACCTCACGCACACCGAGCCGGTTGAGTTCAACAAGCAGTTCATCTCAACCACCGTCGGCCGCGCGATCCTGAACGACGCGCTGCCGGAGGGCATGCCGTACGTCAACGGCCTGCTCAAGAAGAAGGGCATCGGGCAGCTGGTGAACTACTGCTACCTGAACCTTGGCCTGGAAGTGACCGTCAAGACGCTGGACCGTATCAAGGATCTGGGCTTCCGCTATGCGACGAAGTCGGGCCTCTCGGTCGGGCTCGATGACATGGTCATCCCGGACTCCAAGTACACCGTCGTCGCCGAAGCCGAGAAGCAGGTGATCAACGTTCAGCAGCAGTACCTGGACGGCGCGATCACCAACGGCGAGCGCAACAACAAGGTCATCCAGATGTGGTCGGGTGTGACCGAGCGTGTTGCGGACGAGATGTTCAACAACATGAAGCGCGCGGACAAGGAAGGAGCCATGAACCCGATCTACATCATGGCCGACTCCGGTGCGCGTGGTTCCAAGCAGCAGATCCGGCAGCTCTCCGGTATGCGCGGCCTGATGGCCAAGCCTTCGGGCGAAATCATCGAGTCGCCCATCAAGGCGAACTTCCGCGAAGGCCTCACCGTTCTTGAGTACTTCATCTCGACGCACGGCGCCCGTAAGGGCCTGGCTGACACGGCGCTCAAGACGGCCGATTCGGGTTACCTGACGCGGCGTCTGGTCGACGTGGCCCAGGACGTCATTATCTCCGAGAACGACTGCGGCACGGTGGAGGGCATCTACGTGACGCCGATCATCGAAGCCGGCGAGACGATCGAGCCATTGCGCGACCGCATCATCGGTCGTGTCACGCTCGAGAAGCTCAAGGACTTCGAGGGCAAGGTGATCGTCGATGTGAACGAGGAGATCGACGAGGATAAGGCGTCTGCCGTACAGGCTGCCGGTATCGAGAAGGTGAAGATCCGCTCGGTGCTGACCTGCGAGTCCAAGCGTGGCTGCTGCATCCTCTGCTATGGCCGCAACCTGGGCTCGGGCAAGATGGTGGAGATGGGCGAAGCCGTCGGCGTCATCGCGGCGCAGTCCATCGGCGAGCCGGGCACACAGCTGACGATGCGTACCTTCCACGTGGGCGGAACCGCCTCGCGTGTGCAGGATGCCTCGCATCTTGAAGCCAAGAACGCCGGCACCATCCGCTTCATCAACCTGGTCACGGTGCGCGCCAAGGAGAACAACCTCGTCGCGATGAACCGGAACGGCTCGATCGCCATCATCGACGAGAAGGGTCGCGAGAAGGAGCGGTACGCCATCGTCTACGGCGCGAAGCTGCGCGTGGAAGACGGGCAGGAGGTCAAGCTCGGCGACACGATCGGCGAGTGGGATCCCTATACCTTCTCCATCCTCACCGAGGTCGCCGGCACGATCCAGTTCAAGGATCTGCAGGAAGGCCTGACGCTGAACGAGGAGGTCGATGAGGTCACCGGGCTGTCGCGTCTGGTCGTCGCCGACTCCCCGGATGAGAAGCGTCAGCCGGCAATCCTGATCAAGGCGGCGAACGGGACAAAGCGGTACCTCATGCCATCGCGCGCTCACCTTATGGTGGCGGACGGTGACGAGGTTCACCCGGGCGACATCCTGGCCAAGATCCCGCGCGAAACCTCGCGTACCAAGGACATCACGGGCGGTCTGCCGCGCGTGGTCGAGTTGTTCGAAGCGCGTAAGCCACGGGATCCGGCGATCATCTCCAAGATCGACGGTGTGGTGCGGTTCGGCGACGTCTCCAAGGGACAGCGCAAGGTCTACGTGACGGGTGACAACGGGCAGGAAGAGGAATACTCCGTGCCCCGCGGTGTCTACGTCAACGTGCAGGAAGGCGAGCGGCTGCGCGCCGGCGATCCTCTGATCGACGGTCCCCGCAACCCGCACGACATCCTCGAGGTCCTGGGCGAGCGTGCCCTGCAGATCTACCTGGTCAATGAGATCCAGGAGGTCTATCGCTTGCAGGGTGTGGCTATCTCGGATAAACACATCGAAACCATCGTTCGGCAGATGCTGCGCTGGGTGCGGGTTGAAGAGGTGGGCGACACCAACTTCCTCATCGACCAGCAGACGGATCGCTTCCGCTTTATGGCAGAGAATCATCGCGTGTTGACGGACGGCGGCAAGCCGGCCATCGGCCGCAGCCTTCTGCTCGGCATCACCAAGGCGTCACTCTCGACCGACAGCTTCATCTCGGCCGCCAGCTTCCAGGAGACCACCCGCGTGCTGACCGAGGCCTCGATCAACGGCTCGATCGATACGCTGCGCGGCCTCAAGGAGAACGTCATCGTCGGTCGCCTCATCCCGGCTGGAACGGGCATGGAGTACTACCGCAATGTTGAGCTCTCCCCAGAGCTTGAACAGGCGGCAGCCCAGGTCCAGGCCGAGGTGCAGGAAGAGCACGATGCCGCGGAACGGGAGCTGGAGCAGATGCGCATGGAAGGCGAGCAGGAAGAGCTTGCCGCCAGCGAGTAACGCTCCAACAACGAACACAAGGGAAGGGCGGCATGGCCTCGGCCAGCCGCCCTTTACTGTTTGAGCTCGATTGGCGTGAGATGGACATCTTGTTACTGGAGCAAGACACGCGATGGTCGCAGTCACCATCCAATCCACCCATGAGCGTCGATCCCAGAAATACCCTCGAGAAGCCGGGAACAAACCCCAACCAGGGGATGGTTGCCAAAAACTACATCGTCATCCTGGTAGTTGCCGTCGTAATCGCCCTGGCTGCCCTGCTCTTCGGCATGGCAAACAGCCATAGCCTGGGCAAGGCGGGACCAACTACCGCTCCGACAAGTTCGGGCAAAGATAGCCCGACGGCGCAGTAGACCGGAGCGCAGGTTCGCGTGTGTGGGGCAGCCAAGAGGCCGCGCGGCGGGGGGACCCGTTGCACGGCGATGGAATCGCGAAGCCTTAGCACCGAACGCCGAGGGCGAGAGAGTCGTAAATCCAAATGGCCTTCCCCGCCCGAAAGGCATCCAACGGATATGCCACTCCCAACGTCTCCTGCTGATCGTCACCTTCCCAAAGGACCTAACTTTCTCGCGATTGTGATCGGGTTTGCCGTTGCCATACTTGTCGTCTGCGTGGCAGCGTGGTGGTTCCTTGCTCACCGCGGGTCCAAGGCCTTGCCCGTCGACACGCATTCCACACCCTCTCAAACCAGACTGGTCTCCCCACCTTCCCTGACCGGTGTCTCGGGGCAATACGGCGTCTCAAGCTAACCTGTTCTGATCAGCACACCAATCCGGTGAGAGACATCGTTCTGAAAGAAGGGGTGTAGTGCATGAAGGTTTTGGTGATCGACATCGGAGGCACCCACGTTAAGGTGGCCTCCACAGACAATCCTGTGCCCGTAAAGATCGTCTCTGGCACTGACTTCAAGCCACAGCAGTTGGTGGAGAGCGTGTTGCAGGCGACGGAAGGCTGGGAGTACGACGCGGTGACGATCGGCTACCCGGGCCCGATCGTGCGCGACCGACCAGCTCGTGAACCGCACAACCTTGGCAGCGGTTGGGTCGACTTCGCGTATGAGACTGCCTTCCCCCGCCCCGTGCGATTTATGAACGATGCGGCCATGCAGGCGCTTGGCGGGTACAAGGGCGGCAAGATGCTCTTCCTGGGCATCGGCACCGGGCTAGGGTCGGCGCTGATCGTTGATCAGGTCGTAATTCCGCTCGAGATGGCTCACCTGCCCTATCGCAAGGGACGCACATACGAGGAGTACGTCGGTTTGGCCGGCATGGAGCGTCGTGGCAAGCGCAAGTGGCGCAAGTCCGTCGAAGACGTCATCGAGAAGCTGCGAGCGGCCTTTGTGGTGGACTACGTGCTGCTTGGCGGCGGGAACGCCAAGCTGATGGGCAAGCTGCCGGATGGAGTGCAGTTGGGAGCGAATGCAAACGCAATTGCAGGTGGAATCGCTCTGTGGCAGCAGCACCAGACACCGGTGCCCACCCACCGTAACGACCCTGCCCCGGATGCGACTGAGCCCGCCAGCAGCAGCGCCGCACCTGGCGAGTCATCTTCCCGGAACGACGACACCACCGCGGCCCGACAAGCTACACGCACCGGCAAGCGAGACAAGTAAGCTCAACCGAGCGCAGGAAGCTACGCGCTTCGGAGGGCCTTCACTGCGCCCGAAGCGCGCACTGTTTTGCTGAAGTCCGCAAAGCTCACTGGACGGGCGATGAAGTAGCCTTGCGCCTGGTCGCACCGGCGTCGCACCAGAAAACGGAACTGCTCTTCGGTCTCCACACCTTCCGCAACCACGGTGATGTTCAGGCCGTGTGACATTGCAATGATGGAGCGCACCACAGCTGCCGCGTTCGGGTCCAAGACCGCCTGGCGGATGAACTGCTGATCGATCTTGAGACGATCTACCTGGTAGTCGAGCAGGTACTTGAAGTTGCAGAAACCTGTTCCGAAGTCGTCGATAGCGATGCGGACGCCCAGTGCGCGGATCTGTTGCAGTCGCTCCAGGGTCGCCGCGGAGTTCACCATCAGCGTATTTTCAGTGATCTCGATCTCGAGTCGCGAGGCAGGAAGGCCGCTGTCGGCGAGCGCCCGTTCCACCATCGACACCAGGTTGCGTTGCTGGAACTGCCTTGGTGAAAGGTTCACCGAAAGCGTCAGGTCCATGCCAAGCTCCTGTGCCAGCAGGTGACCTTCCTTGCAGGCGCGAGCGACGGCCCACTCTCCCAACGGCAGAATGAGGCCCGTATCTTCGGCCAACTGGATGAAGTGCCCTGGAGCGAGCAGCCCCTGTTCAGGATGCTGCCAGCGCAACAGCGCTTCCATCCCGATGACCTCACCGGTGGTGAGGGACACATGCGGCTGGTAGTACAGCACCAGCTCATCGCGCTGAATCGCCAGGCGCAGCGCCCGTTCCATAGCGAGCCGGTCCTGGCCCTCGCGCAGCATCTCTTCCCGGAAAATTTGGTACTGGTTGCGGCCGTTCTCCTTGGCGGAGTACATCGCGGCGTCCGCCCACCGGAGCAGCTGCTGCACATCGTTGCCCGCGTCGGGAAAGATGCAGATGCCGATGCTCGCCGTCACCTGCAGCAGGTGGTCATCGATCGTCATCTCGGGGAGCAGTCGGCTGGCCACATTGTTGGCGCAATGCTCGACGTCAGCGATGGCCGTGATGTCTTCCAGCATGACCACGAACTCGTCTCCGCCCATGCGCGCGACAGTATCCGAAGAGCGCACGGCCTGCCGCAGCCGGGAGGCTGTCTCCACCAGCACCTGGTCGCCAGCCCAGTGCCCCAGGGAGTCGTTGATGCGCTTGAAATGGTCTAGGTCGATAAGGAACAGTGCCACCTTGGTACCGTAACGTCGGGCGCGCTCCACAGCCTGCCGTATCCGATCCTGCAGCACCGCTCGGCCAACCAGGCCAGTCAACTGGTCGTGCGTGGCCAGGTGAGTTACATACTCCATCATGGCGCGGTGTTCGGTCACGTCAAAGGCGATGGCCACAAAGCCACTCACCTCGTTGCTATTGTCCTTCAAGGCCCTGATGGCCAGGTGAATCGGCACACGTGAGCCGCCAGCCTGCAGCAGCGTCCATTCCTGCTCATCCAGGCCGCCAAGGACGGCTTTGGCCGTGAGCACGTCAAAACCCTCGAGTGAAGGGTCGGTGCGCAGGTTCTGCTCGCGTGCCCGCTGCGCCAGCTCCTTGCGATCATGCAGCAGCGTGATCGGGGCACGGCCGACCAGATCTTTCCGGCTGTACCCGGAGAGCTCTTCGGCCGCGCGATTCATGGCTGAGATCATGCCATCCGCGTCGATGGCGAAGATGCTGAACGGTGCACTCTCAAAGATTGACTCGGTGAATTCGCCCAGCTCCTTGTAGCGCTGTTCCGAGGCCTTCATACTGCTGATGTCTCCGAGCGTAAGGGCAAGCCCATCTCCGAGCCGTACCGCCTGAAAGCGAAGCCAGCTCGCGTTTACGCGCGGATCACGAACTTCCACCTCGTCCACCAGCGACGCCCCGCTCTCCACGACCTGGCAGAGCCGTTCAAAGAGGCCAGAGCTCAGAGCGCTCGGAAGAATGTCCATCAGGGTGCGGCCGGAAAGCTCGGCACGCGAACCGGTGAAGAGCTGCAGCGCATGTCGGTTAGCGAAGCTGACTCGCAGGTCCACGATGCGTTGCTGGTCGTCACGTTCGGCCAGGAGAGCGAGGAATGGGTCCAGGCTGGTCTCTGCCGCAGCCAGCAGCTTCTCATGCAGGTGGTGCTCGCCGGCATGAGAAGGCCGCCTGCGCCCTGTTAGGCGCGGGAAGAGGGCAAGCGCAGACAGCAGCAGACCCGTGGAGGGGTGCACGCCTGAGCCGGCAGGCATGATGAGCACGTGAAGACTCCGGGCCAGACTGTTCGCTGCGAGCGAAAGGTGTGGCAAGGTCAGGCAGCCGATCAAAGCAGTACCCCGGTGCGAATCGGATAGACATTCCGACGTGGGAAAAGGGAAGGGGGAGCAGCACTGCAGTAGGATCCACGCTAGCACTGCAGGGACAAGCTGCATAGCTCGGATCGAGGTTCCCCCGATCGAGCCGAGATCAGCATCGCGGAAGCCGCCCGGGGGGACCATCACCATTTCGGGTCAGGCTTCGTGGCCACGCAAAACACCGCCCAGCTCACTCTGGGTGTTCGGGCCTGTCTTCCATCCAGCCATGAACCTGCATCCAGTTCTCAATCAGGGTAGGCACCACGCCCAACTCCGGGAGGTGCTGCAGCCCCACGCCCAGAGCGACGCCATGTTGTCCGCGTTCGAAGATGTGCAGCTCCGCAGGCACATGGTTGCGTTTGAGCGCGTTGTAAAAGGTGGTCGCGGTGAGGGAGTTCACCACCTCGTCGGCCGTGGTTGAAAAGATGAAGGAGGGCGTTGTGTCTCGGGTTACGCGCTTTTCCAGCGAGATCGAGGCGATCATCTCCGGCGTCGGATGGTTGCCGATCAGGCCTTCAAGGTTGGTGGGCCGCGGAATGTTCGGGTCCATGCTCAACCTGGCGTAGGAAAGGATCGCGAAGTCCGGGCGGTCGCTGACTCGGTCAGTTGTGTCCGCCGCCTTCAGGTTGCCCGCGTCGTGCACCGTGGCCAGCCAGCCAGCCAGGTGTCCCCCGGCCGAGAAGCCCCACACCCCGATCTTGTCCGGCGCTATGCCCAGCTCTGCTGCATGCGCCCGCACGTAGCGGACGGCACGAGCGCCATCCATCATGGGGGCGGGGAAGTGGTAGCGCGGTCCGAGCCTGTACTGCAGCACAAATGCGTCCACGCCATGCTCGCTGAGCCAGCGGGCGATGGAGGCGCCTTCCTTATCCATCATCAGGTTGCGGTACCCTCCGCCGGGAAGAACGATGACGCTGGTTCGCGGGCTGTGGAGGGCAGCGCGCTCTGTTCGCGCCACGTGCGCTGGATAGGCGAACAGGCGCGGTGTGTCGAGATCCGTCTTGCCCACCGCCAGGGGAGCTCCGTCCGGCCACAACGTATAGATCCGGACGTGGCCGGGGGGCAGCTTGGGCTGGCTCGGCGTTACTGGGAGCTCGGGAGCCTGTGCAGCCGCCACGGGGCCGCGACCAGCGCACAGCACCAGCAGCACAGCCAACCACAGCCACCCGAAGGAGCGCTCGCGCATCTCCGCCAGCATACGACAGCTACCGCGGCTGTCTGGAGGGGGCAGAGCACGGGATGCCCGTGCTATCAACATGCGATCATCGGGCGCAGTTCGCGGCAATCCAACGCGGCATCCCGTCCGTTACGGTCGATCGAGGAGTTGTAGGCTGAGGGGAATGGGACGCCTTCACCGGATAAGCACGCTGCTTCAGGCATGTGCGCGCCATGCAGTCGCGGATGACGTCGCCAATGTGGCGCAGTCCGCTGCGTATTCGGCAATCTTCGCGCTCTTTCCCGCACTCCTGGTGGTGGCAGCCGTGTTGCCGATGCTGCCCGAAGCGACCCCGATTCGGACCCAGGCCGCGCTTCTGTTTCGCCACGTTCTGCCGTCGGACGTTCTTCCTCTGCTTGCAGGCTACTTCACTCCCCAGCGGGCAACGGCCTTTGCCTCCAAGCGGGCGCTTGCCATCGCTCTGCTGCTGTCGCTCTATGGCTGCTCGGGCGTGCTGACGACCGTGATGGAAGGGCTGCGCCGGGCGCATGGCCTTTCGGTCGAGTGCTGGCCCAGCTGGTGGCAGCGGCGTCAGCGAGCCCTGCTGCTGGTGCCTGTTTCGCTGCTGCCGCTGGCGCTGTCGAGCCTGCTGGTGGTGTTTGGCCACGTCCTGGCGCTGGAGGTGGCAACCCTGGTCGCGCCGTGGCTCCGGCCAGAGCTGGTGCTCCTCGCCGAGCTGATGCGCTGGGGCATGGCGCTCGCAGGGTCAGCGGGGCTGATCGCCGTGCTCTACAAGCTGGGTTTGCCCGAGCGGCAACGCTGGCGAGCGGTTGTGCCCGGAGCCCTGCTGGCCACGGCGCTCTGGCTCGGCATCACTTTCAGCTTTGGCTGGTATGTCACCCGCTACGCCAATTATTCCCGCGTATACGGATCGCTCGGTGCAGGCGTCGCGTTGCTGGTGTGGCTCTTTCTGACGACCCTGAGCGTGCTGCTGGGGGCAGAGTTCAACGGGCAGGTTGCACGGAGCAGGCGACGGGCCAGTTGACCAGCGTACGGTGCGCGGAGCATCGTGTGGTGAGTCGAGCGCCAACACTGCCGGCGCGAGATGCACCATGGGGGCGCGGTCCTGCTGCCAGTGTGCCGGTAGCCCGCGCTCGAAGCGTCAAGCAGTTTGCGTAGAATGGGCTTCTCTGCCGTTCTCGAGTGTGTTCCCCATTGTTGGCCAGGAAGGGTTTTGGAAACGAAGATGACGATCGCACCCCCGGAAGACGCCTCAGTAAAGCCGGCCGCCACGGTTTCAGTACCGCTCCCCAACCGACGGAGTGCGACGCGCCGGGCCAAGATCGTGGGCACACTGGGGCCCGCTTCGAGCACGCCCGAGATCTTCCGCGAGCTTGTCCGCGCAGGTCTGGATGTGGCTCGCCTGAATTTCTCGCACGGCTCCCACGAGCAGAAAGCCGAGCTCATTCGGATGGTTCGGTCGGTGGCGGAGGAGTTCGGCAAGCCGATCTGCATCCTTGCCGATCTGCAGGGGCCGAAGATCCGGACCGGGCGGCTGAAGGACGGGAAACCGGTGCAGCTGGTTGCGGGGCAGCACCTGACGATCACGCCGCATGACATTGAGGGGACAGCTGAGCGTGTTGGTACGGTGTTTACCACGCTGGCCGAGAACCTGGAGCCGGGGTCGCGGATCCTGCTCTCCGACGGGCTGATCGAGCTGCGGGTGCTGGAGATCCAGGGCGAGGACACGCTGTGCGAGATCGTCAATGGTGGAATGCTGGGCGAGAAGAAGGGCATCAACCTGCCTGGGATCGCTGTCAACGTGCCTTCCCTGACGGAGAAAGACGAGATCGATCTGGAGTTCGCGGTCGGGCAGGGCGTGGACACGATTGCGGTCTCCTTTGTGCGCACCGCGGACGATGTGCGGCACGTGAAGCAGCGACTGGTGGCGCTGAACTCGGACGCGTGGATCATCGCAAAGCTTGAGAAGCCGCAGGCGATTGAGCACCTCGATTCCATCCTGGAGGTGGCAGACGGCATCATGGTCGCCCGCGGTGATCTGGGCGTCGAGGTGCCACCGGAGAAGGTTCCGGCGATCCAGAAGCACATCATCCGGCGCGCGGCAGACTTCCGGAAGCCGGTAATCACGGCGACCCAGATGCTCGAGTCGATGGTGGAGAACCCGCGTCCGACACGGGCGGAGGCGTCGGACGTGGCGAACGCGATTTACGACGGGTCGGATTCGGTGATGCTGTCGGCGGAGTCGGCTTCCGGTCGGTACCCGGTCGCGTCTGTCGCGATGATGGCGACGATTGTGGCCGAGACCGAGCAGCAGATCCGCATGGATCCGCCGCCGCGCGCGCAGCGCGGCAAGGGTGTGCGGCTGTCGATCGCGGAGACGATCTGCGAGTGTATGGCGCACTCCACGCAGGACCTGGACCTGACGGCGATCGCGATCTTTACCGAGTCCGGCGCAACGGCGCGGTTGCTGTCGAAGTACCGGCCCGAGCCGCCGATCTATGCCCTGTCGCCGCACCAGGCGGTGGTGAACCGCGCTGTGCTGCTGTGGGGCACCTACCCGCTGCTGTGCGAGCGGCAGCACGACACCGACAGCCTGGTGCGGGCAGCGGAAGACCTGCTCGAGAAGCATGCGGGCGTGGAGCCACGGCAGGCGGTGGGCATTGTGGCTGGAACGCAGACGCAGACCGGCGCAACCAACTTCATGCGGCTGCACATGATGGGCGACCGGTAGGGTACGCCCGCGAGTCAGCAGGGTACCCCTACCCCCCCCTTGATTGTTGGGCAAAATCTTCAAAGGATTGGGCTTAGGTCTGGACTTAACCGCCCGGCGCGGCGCGCCGGGTTGTTGGACCTCCACCCTGGAGAGTACGGGAGCGGGCGCGGTGGATGCGCCATGTTGCTCCTCCGTAGCGCTGTTCCAGACAGCGTCCGACATGCTGACCGCGGGTGAGCGGAGAAGTCCCTGTGCCCAAAATTGCTGGGAACTGGCTTGGCCCCGCTTAGAAGCGGGCGACGAGCCAGACGCCGGCGATAAGGAGGGCGCAGCCGGTGGCGCGGAGGGGGGAGGCCGTGTGCTGCTTGAAGCCGATCAGGCCGAAGTGATCGAGCAGCACGGAGGTGATGACGGACGCCGTGAGGGTGATGCCGGTAAAGAGGCCTGAGCCTAGACGCTGGGCGAGCGTTAGGCCGGCGACGGTGGAGGCGATAGAGATGACGCCACCGGTCCAGGCCCACCAGGGCACGTTGCGCAGAGTGGAGGAAGGAGGCAGGGCCTGACGCGCAACGAGCTGGACGACAAGGACGGCGAGCAGGCCGGTGGCGTAGACCGAGATGGTGGCCCAGAGAGGGTTGTGCAGCTGCTTGTTGAGCTCGGCGTTGGTTCCGGCCTGAAAGGGGTTGGCAGCGCCGGAGGCAAGCGCGATGAGGGCGATGAGCCAGGACATGGAAAGGGAACTCCTTGGGGTGAGCGGCGAGCGATGCGGAGCCGGTAGGTAGTGAGACGTCAATTAAACGCGGGGTGACGTTGCACCTTTAGGCGACCCGAGAGAGCAGGGCTGTGTGGGCATGCGGTGGTGGTGAGCTGCATCCTGCCCGGTGCTGACACAGGGAGCTGTGCGTGAGGAGCGAGACTCGCAGCTGCTCGGAAGCCGCTCACGCCTCCGACAGGGCACAAGGTGGGCAGCCGGCGGAGCATCTCGCCGGGTTGCGCGGTGACTGTGGTTTCGGATCGCGCCTCGGGCCAGGGGGGCAGGTGAAGCCGCAGGGCTTCTACAATCGGGGGATGGGACGCATACACGTTTTATCGGACCAGGTGGCGAACCAGATTGCGGCGGGCGAGGTGGTGGAGCGGCCGGCGAGTGTGGTGAAGGAGCTGCTCGAGAACGCGCTGGACGCGGGGGCGACGCGCATCCGGGTGGAGGTGGAGGCGGGTGGGCGCAAGCTGATCCGCATTACGGACAACGGGCACGGGATGGGGCGGGATGATGCGCTGCTGGCGTTTGAGCGGCATGCGACCTCCAAGCTGCGCAATGCGGAAGATCTGCTGTCGATCGCGACGCTGGGCTTTCGGGGCGAGGCGCTGCCCTCGATTGCGAGCGTCGCGCGGGTGCGGCTGGAGACACGGCTGGGAGAGGTTAGCGATGAGAGCGGGACGAGTGCGGACGAGGTAGGGACGCTGCTGGAGATCGCCGGCGGCAACATCCTGCGGGTGGAGGACGCGGGTGTGCCGGTGGGGACGAGCCTGACGATTCGGGATCTGTTCTTCAATACGCCGGCGCGGCGCAAATTTCTGAAGTCCGAGCAGACAGAACTGGCGCACATTGCGGCGCTGGTGACGCACTACGCGCTGGCGCACCCGCAGCGGCACTTTGAGCTGCACACGGCGACGCAGGTGTTGCTGATGGCGCCGGCGGTGGCCACCAGCGGAGACCGGCTGTACCAGATCTTTGGCCGCGAGACCAACGGGCTGATGCTGCCGCTGGCGGCGGAGATGGACTTTCGGCGGGCGGGGCTGCCGGAGCCGCCGCCGTGGAAGCGAGAGGCGGACTGGGAGCCGGCCGATCCGGGCTTTCTGCGGGTGTCGGGCTTTGTGTCCAAGCCGGAGCTGCAGAAGCTGAACCGCAACTCAATCTATGTGTTTGTGAACCGGCGGCTGATCCGCGACCGGCTGGTGCTGCATGCGCTGACCGAGGCCTATCGGAATGTGCTGCCGCCGACGAGCTTTCCGGTGGTGCTGCTGTTTTTGGAGATGCCGCCGGAGGAGGTGGATGTGAACGTGCATCCGGCAAAGACCGAGGTGCGCTTTCGGCAGCAGCAGTTTGTGCACGATTTTCTGCGGGACACGGTGCGCGCGGCGCTGATCCAGGCACGGCCTGCGGCGAGCTTTGCGGCGGCGCTGGAGGGTGGGCGGGGGGACGCGGCATCGAGCCTGAACATTGACGTGAGTCCGCTGCCGGGGGAGCCGAGCCCGGACCGGGCGACGGCCGGGGGCGGTGGGTGGATGCCGTCGCACCCTGTGGCCGGGCTTTATGAGCCGGGAGCGCCGGCGCTGACGGGTGTGGAGGAGCCGGTGCGTGGGCCGTGGCGCGGGCCGGTGGGGTTTGGGCCGGAGTCAGACGGCGAGGTGCGGGCGGAGGAGGGGGAGGCGTTTGCCCTGCGGGCTCCGAGGGAGGAGCCACGGCCGGGACGGCTGGCGTTTGGTGGCGCAGCGCCCTTAGCTGTGGGGTATGCGGAGCCCCCGGTTGGAGCGGCGGTGGGTGCGGGCGGGACGGGCTCGCCGCACGTGGCGGATACGTTGAGTGCGCTGTCGACGTTGAAGCCGGTGGGGCAGCTGCGGGACTCGTTCATCCTGGCGACCAACGAGGAAGGGCTTTGGATTATTGACCAGCATGTGGCACATGAGCGCGTGTTGTTTGAGAAGGTGTTGCGCGAGCGGCAGACGGAGCGGGTGCAACGGCAGCGGCTGCTGATGCCGCTGCTGGTGGACCTGCTGCCGGAGCAGATGGTGCGGTTTGCGGAGCTGGCCGGGGAGCTGGAGCGGAACGGCTTTGAGGCGGAGCCGTTTGGGCCACGGACGCTGGCGATTAAGGCGGCACCTGCGGGCCTGGAAGGGCAAGAGCTCGAGATGACGGTCGGCGAGCTGCTGGGGGCGGCGGGGCCGGACGAGCAGGTGGAGAACGCGGAGGTGCGGGCGCGGCGAATCGCGGCGTCGATCGCATGCCATGCGGCAGTCAAGGTGAATATGCCGCTCGAGATGGAGAAGATGGTGTGGCTGCTGGAGGCGCTGGGAGAGACACAGTACCCGACGAGCTGCCCACATGGTCGGCCGATCGCGTTGCGCTACTCCCATCGGGATATCGCCAAGGCGTTTCAGCGGACGTGAAGCAGGGGCGGAGATGAACTCCGCCCCTCGTAACTACGAGTTGCCCTTGACGGTGTCTTCGACGGCGTGAGCGGCTTTGCCGGCGGTGTCCTTGACGGTGCCGACAGCCTGGTCCACGAGGCCCTCGCCCTGTGTGGAGCGATCGCCGGTGAGGCTGCCGAATCCTTCCTTCAGCTTGCCACCGAGCTGGTTGCCGGTGCCGGAGACGCGCTGCTTGGTGCCCCAGTTACCAATCTCGCTGGCGGCATCGTCAGCATTGTTGTTGTAGGCGTAGGACCCGGAGGGCGGGTTCTTGTAGAGGTAATACAGCAGACCGGCGCTGACTCCTGCAATGACCCAGCTGATTTTCATGGTGATTCTCCTCTGCGTGCGGCGGTATGCCGATCGATGTGAGCATGTGATGCACGACGGGGATGGGTCGGTTTGGGGAGGGGCGTGGAAATGCATGGCGGCGCTGGGCAGGGCCGGTTTCGCCGGAGCAAATCCAGGCTGGGGATGCTGCTGTAGGGCGCATGTCCTGTATGGTTAAGGTTGGGGTTTCGGTCGTCTGAGCGTGTACGTAGAGACCCGATATACCCGCTGAGCGGTGCTGGCGTTTGTTGCCGGTGAAGAAGCCCAGATGTGATGTTGCGCTGTGACCTGGGCGCACAATGGTGCGCAGGTCTGGCTTTGGTAGGCGGGTGATCCCGCCGAGGGTTTGTTTTCTTCTTTGAAAGGCGAGACTTCGTTGAGCACGCAACAGATACCTACAGTCGCGCAGCTGGATGCTGCCCGGAGATCAGGATGGCACCAGGCGCCGGAGCAGGTGGACGAGCCTGCTGCGCTGGGCCAGGAAGCGGGCCGGGAGACGGGCCAGGAACAGCGGCTGGATGGGGTGGAGACTCCGGACGAGCGCGCGGACGCAGCAAGCGAGGCCACCAATGCTTCGCCGGATGAGGCAGGCGAGGACGAGCTGGACGGGGAGCTGGACGGCGACTCTGACGCGGATGACCTGGACGACCAAGATGATGAGGACGCGGATGATCTGGATCTCGATGACATCGAGGATGCGGACGACGACGCGGAAGAGTCGGTAGATGAAGACACCGACCAGGAAGACGACGAACCGGCAACGCCCAAGGTAGAGCGGCCGGTTGCGGTGCAGACGCTGGAGCAGGCGCGAGCGCTGCTGGACCGCTTTGGTCTGGTGCTCTACCTGCCGCACCCCGCGATGGCCAACGTACCGGCACCGACGTTTGTGGAAGCGACGCTGGGGCACGCCAATCCTTCGCCGACGGTGGCCGAAAGTGCGACAGCGCGATCGTTGATGGCGCGGCTGATCGCGGAAGGCTCGGCGGTGCCGCTGAATCTGCTGGGCGCCTCGGGAACGACGGCGGAGGCACCGGACTTTGTGGTGTCAACGGCGGCCTTTGCGTACGTGTTTACGCTCCGTGGCGACAAGAACTGGAAGCAGATGCCGGATCCGGCAGGGGCGAACAAGGTGTCGCCGCTGGCGATGAACACGTATTCCATGCTGCTGGACACCGGCCCGCAGGAGGTTGCGACGCTGGTGACCGAGCTTGGCAAGGGACTGACCGAGGCGGCAGTGCTGCGTGCACTGGGTGAGCTATGGCAGCAGCTCCGGGTGATCCCGGTGGTGCAGCCGAACGGCAAGCCGACGGTGTGGGAGCCCATCGCCTCCAGGCTGATCAAGCAGGTCAAGGCGGGTGCCAACGCGGGTGTGCCAACAGCGCTTTCGGCGCTGATCTCGCTTTACCTCGCGCAAAGCCTGCTGGCGACCGAAGACGAGATTGAGACGTTCTTGTCACCGCTGTCCCCACGCTCGCGCATCCGGGACGTGGTGCATGCGTTGGCTGCAGCGCAGGAACTCGAAACCATCACGATCGAGGGGCGGCATCACCTCCATATCTCGGGTGAACTGCCGGCATTTGAGGGTGAGGCGGAGCAGCGGGCCACGATGCGCCGCGTTCCTCGGCTGACAGAAGATGGATCGCGCATTCGCAAGATGGCGCGTGGTGCGGAGCCGGAGCTTGGCCGGGCAAAGCCGTTTCGGTCGGATCGTGGTGCAGGCCCGGATCGGCCAGCGCGGCGACCGGGCGGCGATCGCTTTGGTGGACGCTCGGAGGGCCAGGGCTTCCGTCCCGGCGCCGGACGAGTTGCGGGCGATCGCCCGGCACGGTTCGAACGGCAGGGCCGTGATGGGGGCGGAGGTGGCTTCCGTGGTGGTGAGGGCCGGCCGGCGCGGCCGGCGGGTCCGGGCGGCGATCGTCCGTTCCGTCCGGCAGGTGATCGTCCTTTCCGTCCGGCGGGTGACCGTCCCTTCCGCCCGGCGGGTGATCGACCATCCCGTCCGGCTGGGGATCGACCATTTCGCCCGGCAGGGGATCGACCGTTCCGTCCTCGTGAAGACCGCCCGGCGCGTTTTGACCGGCCGTGGGATGAAGGACGGCGTCCGCCCATGGGCGATCGGCCAGCTCCTTCCGGGGATCGGCGACCGGGCCGCGACTTCGCTGCAGGTGGCGAGGACCGCGGACCAGCACGGCGCGAAGGCTTCCGCCCCGGTGGTGGAGCTGAGCGCGGTGGGGACCGCCCGGCCTTTGGCCGCAAGCCGTTTGAGCGTGGGGGCGGGGAGCGACCGGGCGGATTTCGGCCGCGACCGGAGGGTGCGGGTAGTGGCGAGCGTGGATCGTTCCGGCCGCGCGGCCCGCGACCTGACTTCCAGGGCGGCGGCGAGCGTGGCGGCGGCGACAGGCCAGCCCGCAGCTTTCCGCCACGGCGCGAGTTCGGCGGCGGCGGCGACCGGCCGGCTCGGCCGTTCCGCAATGATCGGGGCGAAGGCGGCGGCTTTGCGCCACGGCCACCACGGGATGGGGATGAGCGGGGGCCACGGCCACCGTTCCGGAAGTTCGACGCGCCGCGGGATGGTGCTCGACCCTACCGGCCCAGACCGCAGGGCGATGGTGGCGGAGCCGAACGTCCGCAGCGGACATTCGGCGGTGACCGAGCTGCAAGCGATCGGTCGGGTGGAACGGGTCGACCGTTCCGGCCGGCGGGTGGTGACCGGGATCGACGCCCAGCTGGAAAGCCCTTTGGAGCCAAACCGTTCGGCGCCAAGCCATTCGGGGGGAAGCCAGGCGGTGGCAAGTCGTTTGGACCAAAGCCCGGTGGGTTTCGCGGGGATGCTCCCGGAGCAGGCCCATTCGACAAGTTCAAGGGCGGCAACAAGCCCTGGGGCAAGCGTCCGCCAGCGCGCAAGATCAAGCGCGAGGGAGAGGATAGCTAATGGCGGCGGGGGCGTTGGGGAGTGAGCAGGGCACGACGCCAAACGTCGCCAGGCGCCTGATCGTGGCGATCGATGGGCCGGCCGGCGCAGGAAAGAGCACCGTGGCGGCCCACCTGGCGCGGCGCTTCGGTTTTCTTAACCTGGAGACAGGGGCGATGTACCGGGCGCTGGCCTTGAAGGCCATCGAACAGGACCTGGATCTTGACTCTGCCGATGACATGATGCGTCTGTGTCAGTGGACGAGGATCCAGCTGGAGCCGACGCGAGAGGGAAACCGGGTGTTGCTGGACCGGGTGGACGTGAGCCGGCGCGTGCGCGACGCTGATGTAACTGCCGCTGCTTCTCGGGCGTCGGTGCATCCCGGGGTGCGGACGTGGATGGTTGACCAGCAGCGGGCTTTGGGGGCCAAGGGTGGCGTAGTGATGGAGGGGCGGGACATCGGTACAGCAGTCTTTCCGGATGCCGAGGTCAAGATCTTTCTGGACGCGGACCCGGAGGTGCGAGGGAGTCGGCGGTTTCAGCAGCAGGGATCCCAGACGGCCGTGGCGGTAAACCGGACCGAAGATGCGGTGTTGGAAGAGCTGAAAGAGCGGGACCGGCGAGACCGGACGCGGGAGCAATCGCCCTTGCGGCCGGCGGCCGACGCGGTGCTGATCGACTCGACCCGCATGTCGCTCGAGCAGGTCTTGCAACAGGCGGAGCAACTGGTGCAGGAGCGTTTGGACGAGGCCGGCAAGGCTCTTTGAGAGGGCATTTTGCTGTCCTGAAATGCCCCAGACGTTGCAGAAAATTTCCACTAAAAAAGTTATTTCGTGTGCTAACCTCGGCACATCGTTAGAAACAGATTGGTTTTCCGCAAGCGCCGCCTGTTGAACCCGATTTGAATCAAGCGTCAAAATCAAAGCCTTAAGGATAGTACTCAACATGGAACAGGGAACAGTGAAGTGGTTTAACGATGCGAAGGGCTTCGGGTTCATCAGCCGTCAGAATGGGGAGGATGTCTTCGTTCATTACTCCGCAATCAACTCCAGCGGCTTCAAGAGCCTTCAGGAAGGTCAGGCGGTTCAGTTCAACGTGGTGAAGGGACCCAAGGGGTGGCAGGCGTCCGACGTTCAGCCTCTGTAGGTTGACGCGATCGTCGGAGTAGACCGACAAGGTTTTGACGAGAGGGAGCGGCCAGCCGCTCCCTTTTGTGCGTGCCGTGCGGGAAAGAACCCGGTTCAGTCAAATCCTTGGATCACCTCAGATTGTGAGGTGATCCGGGGCAAGATGCGTGCTTCTCTCCTGTTATGAGGCAACGTAGCCGCTTAGGGTTAGAGATATGGCTGCTGCGACTATGGATCTGTTGCCGGGTGTTGCGACAAAGGTGAAGACCAGGCTGGAGGCGTTGACCCACGTGGTGGGCAATACCCCTCTGCTGGGCATCGACTGCCGGTATCGTGGCCGGCTGCGCACGGTTTACGCCAAGTGCGAGCAGATGAACCTGACCGGATCGATCAAGGATCGGATGGTTTTGGAGGTGCTGCGCGACGGCTACGCGCGCGGTGTGCTGCGGCCGGGCGACCGGATCGTGGAGGCGACGAGTGGGAATGCGGGGATCTCGTGCGCGGCGCTGGGCCGGGCCATGGGGCACCCGGTCACCATCTTTATGCCGGACTGGATGAGCCGGGAACGGATGGATCTGCTGCGGAGCTATGGCGCGGAGGTGGTGCCGGTATCGCGCGAAGAGGGTGGGTTTCTGGGCTCGATCCGGAGGACGGAAGAGCTGGCCGAGCGGGCGGGTGATGTTTTTCTGCCGCGGCAGTTCTCCAACCAGGCGAACCTGCAGGCGCACTGCCGGGGAACCGGGCCGGAGATCCTGCGGCAGATGGACGCGTGCGGGATGCGGCCGCAGGTGTTTGTGGCGGGTGTGGGGACGGGCGGAACGGTGATGGGGGTAGGACGGGCGCTGCGGCAGGAACTGCCCGGTGTGCGGGTGCACCCGGTGGAGCCGGCAGAGTCGCCCACCTTATCTACGGGGTACAAGGTGGGGTCGCACCGGATTCAGGGCATCTCCGACGACTTCATTCCGGCGATCGTGCGACTGGACGAACTGGACGAGGTGCTGGCAGTTTCAGATGGCGACTCTATATTGATGGCGCAGCGACTGGCCTCGGAACTTGGGATGGGCGTGGGGATCTCGTCGGGGTGCAACCTGCTGGCGGCGCTGGAGGCCCAGGAGAGACACGGAGGCGAAGCGGTGGTGGTGACGATCTTCTGCGATGACAACAAGAAGTACCTGTCTACTGCGCTTCTCCAGAAGGAGCCGGTGCGCTCGCACTACCGGTCGCCGGAGGTGGAGTTGCTGGGGCTTCGGTCCTTCCCTCGGTGCGCGTAGTTATCGCGAGAGCACGGTGTGAGCGGTGTAGTTCTTGCGTGGGCCGTGCACCCGATGCGTCATCGTCACCTCGCCAGGAGGCAGGAGCTGCCAGACTGAGTCGTAGCGGTCCGGGGCGCAGCGATGGGTGGCGTGCGCTGTCAGGTCTGACCCGGCATTAAGGCAGAAGTCGAGATGCTCAAAGAGCGTCCCCGTGTGGGGAAAGAGTACGTCCAGGCTGGAGGGACTCCGCTGGAGCAACAGATATGTCGTACTGCCGGGAAGGCGGATGTTGCCGGGCAGATGGAGCGTGACGCGCTCCTCGTACCTGGCTGAGCCCGGGGCGAGCAGGGTGACTGTGGCGGAGCCGACAGCCGTCGCGTGGCCGGGAATGTCGCGGGTGAGCGACCACTGGCCGAGCAGGTATTTGAAGGGTTCAAGACTGCGGAACGGAGTAGGGGAGGGCGCCTGCTTGGTCATGGCTGCTGCTCGGGCTCTGGCTTGCCGACGCCAGGGAGCAGGGTGGACGACGCATGGAAGCGCCGGAAATCGGTATAGCGGACGTGGAGGTTGCCATGGAAGTTAAAGAGCAGCAGAAAGCGGGCGTCGCCGCTCCCGGTGATCTCCTCGGGTAGCCAAACGTCGTTGTTGATCTTGCCCTGCTCAAAGGTGAAGTGGGTGCCCTCGCTTATGCTGGCGAGCAGCCCCCCGGCGATCTTGAAGGAGCGAAGAAAGTGGCCTTCGGTGCGGACGATCTCCTGATCCGTCTGATCGATCCATACCGTGCCGGCCAGGTCGCGGATCACATCTTCGGCGCGGTTGCGGGTCTTGGCGTGCGGGTCGCCGAGGTAGTCGACGACGACCGTGTCGCGACCGTTCCACACTTGGCGGCGCGGATTCGCAAAGGTGCCGAGTTCAAGCAGACGCGCAACAGTGACCTCTTCGTGGCCGCGCGGGTCTGTCTGCTCTCCCTTGCTTTCGTTCTTTGCGCGGCGCTCGATCGCCTGGCGCACCTCCTTATCGATGCGCTCGTCTTCCTTTGTCAACTCATCGGGGGAAAGAGGCTGGCCGTTCTTGCTGAGCAGCTTGCGGACTGGCACACCGCGAAGCCAGAAGATCTGCGCGGTAGAGGTTTCGCGCTTGCTGAGGGCGCCGTGCTTGTCCGTGCGGTCGAGGGTGACAGCCTCGGTGAAGATGTAGTCGCGCTCGCGCAGTTCATCGGCGCGCTGGTGAGCCTCGACGGCATGCATGAGTGCGGCAATGTCGGGCATGGGCCGGGTAGTCTGCTGAGCGTACAGGCAGGCGGGAACAAGGGCGGCGACCCAGACAGTAACGTGGACGAGCCGGCCGAGGTACATGGCACGATGATAGCCGGGGCCCGGGTAGCTTTAAAAAGGCAGCCCGAAGGTGTTGTGAAGGTGGGATCGCGGAAGCGTGGACCAAAGGGGTGATGTGCGCGGCCGGGGCGAAAGGTCTAGCATAGAGAGTGCGGGCACACCCGGTGCCCGGTTGAGGTACCGATGCCTGCCAAGGTAGGGCGAAGTGAACGCCCCAGAAGCTCCGAGATTCAGCCCCGTTCCGCCACACAGTCCAGCGCAACCAATCCCGAGCGGGATGAGGTGTTTACCATCTTTCGCCGGTGGGGTTACCTCCAGTCGACGCTGGATCCGCTAGGGCAATACCTGCCGCCTGAGCCGTTTCCTGTCCCGGTGCCGGAAGGCGAGTTTGCTCGGGAAGCGCGCGGCTTCTACTGCGGCTCGATCGCCGCCGAGTTCATGCACATCGCCAATCCGGAGCAGCGGCAGTGGCTGGAGGCGCAGATGGAGCGGCCCGTGCCGCAGCCGGACCGCACGCGTGTACTGCAGGGGCTGGTGCGCTCTGAGGTATTTGAGCAGGTCATCCAGTCGCGCTATCTGGGGACAAAGCGCTTTTCGCTCGAAGGTCTCACGGTGCTGGTGCCGGGCCTGGAGCAGCTCTTTGATGTTTCGGCGGCGCAGGGTGTGTGCCGGGTGATGCTGGCGATGAGCCATCGCGGACGGCTGAACGTGATGGTGAACACAGTGGGCCGGCCTGCCTCTGAGATCTTCACCAAGTTCGAAGATGTGGATCCGCGGTCGACGCTGGGTGGCGGAGATGTGAAATACCACATGGGCGCAACCGGTACCTATGTAACTGCAGGTGGGACCAAGGTGGCGCTGCATCTTGCCTCCAATCCTTCTCACCTTGAGGCGATCGACCCCGTGGTTATGGGACGTGCGCGCGCCAAGCAGGAGCGGGACGGCGCGGGCGGAAAGCGCGCCACGCTGCCGGTCATTGTTCACGGCGACGCAGCCTTTGCCGGGCAGGGCATGGTAGCAGAGACGCTGAACATGGCAACGCTGCGGGGCTATGACGTGGGCGGCACGGTGCATGTCATCGTCAATAATCTGCTGGGCTTCACGGCGGTGCCGGAGGAGTCGAACTCGTCTCGCTTTGCGACCGACATCGCGAAGCGCCTGCCCATTCCGATTTTCCATGTGAACGCGGAAGACCCCGACGCGGTGATGCATGTGACCTCGATCGTGGCAGAGTACCGCGCGAAGTTCGGCGCCGATGTGGTGCTTGACCTGGTCGGGTACCGCCGGCATGGCCACTCGGAGGTGGACGATCCGACGGTGACCCAGCCGCGCCGCTATGCGCTGATCCGGGAGCGCAAGCCGCTCTTTGAGCTCTATGCGGAGCGGACCGGTCTCGACGCGAAGCCCATGGTGGAAGCCGCACAGAAGGACTTCCTGGAGCAGCAGAAGATAGCGACGGCGGCGGAACACATCCCGCACCTGGCGCAGCTGCCTGAGTATTGGGATCCCTTCCATGGGGGCGAGCGTCGGCCGGAGGATGACGTGAAGACCGGGCTGGAAGCAGAGCGCGTGCGTTCCCTGGTCGACGCCATGACCCGCATCCCGGAGGACTTCCACGCTCACCCCAAGGTTAAGAAGCTCTATGAGCAGCGGCAGGAGATGGGCCGCGGCGAGAAGGACTTCGACTATGGGGCGGCGGAGTTGCTGGCATTCGCCTCGCTGCTCGAGCAGGGAACGCTGGTTCGCATCACGGGACAGGACTCGGAGCGCGGGACGTTCAACCAGCGGCACTCGGTACTGGTGGATACGGAGACAGAGCGGCGGTATACGCCGCTGCAGCATCTCCAGGACGGGCAGGGCAAGTTCGAGGTCTACAACAGCCTGCTGAGCGAGAACGCCGTTCTTGGGTTTGAGTATGGCTTCGCTCGGGACTATCCGGAGAGCCTGGTGTGCTGGGAGGCGCAGTTTGGTGACTTCGCCAATGGTGCGCAGATCATCATCGACCAGTTCATCTCCGCGGGTGAGGCGAAATGGGGTCTGCTTTCGGGCGTGACGCTGCTGCTGCCGCACGGGTACGAGGGGCAGGGGCCGGAGCACTCGTCTGCCCGGATGGAGCGCTACCTGCAACTCTGCGCGAACGAGAACATGCAGGTGTGCCAGCCCTCGACGGCGGCGCAGCATTTCCACATGCTGCGGCGACAAGCTATGAGTCCATGGCGCAAGCCCCTGATCGTGTTCACGCCGAAGAGCATGCTGCGGCACCCGGACGCGAGTTCAGGGTTGGCGGAGTTTGCGGAGCCGCGCTTCCGCGAAGTGCTGCCGGATGCGGAGGTGACCTCGCCACGGCGGCTGCTGGTGTGCTCGGGCAAGATCGGGCACAATCTGCGCGTCGAGCGGGAAAAGCGCAAGGATATGTCGGTCGGCATCATCTTTCTGGAACAGCTTTTCCCCTGGCCCGAAAAGGCGATGAAGGACGCTCTGGACATGCACCCGGACGCGCAGGAGATCGTGTGGGTGCAGGAAGAACCAGCAAACATGGGTGCGTTGAGCTACGTGATGCCGCTGCTTCGGCAGGTGGCGCGAGATCGCGCCGTAATCTCGGTTAAGCGGAGCGCGGCGGCAAGTCCGGCGACCGGCTCGGCCAAGGCACATGAGCTTGAAGAACGCACCTTGCTGGATGTGGCGTTCGGGAAGACGCGCTCGTAGCCTGGGGGGGGGGCGGCGGGTGACCGCTCCCCTTTGGGGTTGGATCCACGAGCGATCTAGCAAGCGAGCCCAAAGACCTTGCGGCGCATGGAATATGCCATAACAAGACCGGAGCCGAGGAGCAGGGCAGAGGAAGGCTCCGGGACCGGGCTGTTGGTGGCATCGGTGGCGTAAACGGTAGAGCCTTGCGCCTCGGTGAAGTCGTACTCGAAGTTGTAGTTGCCGGAGTCCCCGGTCCAGGTGAAGGTGTCGGTGCTGACGGGGGTGGGCCCGGGCTCGTTGATGACTGTGACGCCATTTACAGACATGACCGTGCCGTCGTCGTGTGTGGCGGAGTAGGTTTGGCCATTCTGGAAGGCACCGAAGCCGGTGAACCGGAAGAGAGAGTAGTCCAGGCTGGAGCTGGCGTCGAAGCCGTTGAGATAGTTGACGCTACCGATGATGAGGTTGTTTGAGTTCAGGAAGGTGCCGATGGAGTTGGTGCCCCAGGGATTGTTGAAGTTGATGCCGCTGCTCTCGAAGGTGGCGCAGAGGGTGCCGGAGGTCGGCGTGATCCCGGGGGCTGGTGTGTTGTTGGCATCAGCACTGGAGATGTTGCAGAAGACGGAGCCTTCGATGGTGTTGGCGTGCGCTGCGAATGGTAAAGCGAGCGACACGAGGGTGACGGCCAGAATGTGGCGACTGCGGTGCATGGGGGGAATCTCCTGTGAACGACGATGTGGGCCCGGCTGCTTCCTGCACTATCGGCAGATCGGTGAAAGGCTTTAACTTGTCGCGGTTTAAGACAGGGTCGGGGCGGTGCGAGGGATGACTCTCTGTTGGTGTGTTGGAGAGCGGCGCAGGCGGTGAAGGCTGTGTTGATCGGTTCGAGGTAGCGGTGGGTGCACGGGTGCTGGCGGGGCTGGTAGTCGCATCGCATGGACAGAGGCTTCCTTACTGATGAGCGAGCGACTGATGGATGGCGAGATGATGGGTGGAGTCGGCGAAGGCATGGTGAGCCGGCGGGGGTTTCTGCGGAGTGGTGTGGGAGCGTTGGCGACGGCGGCGGGGCTGGCCGGCATCGCCGGGGCGCAGGCAGCTGGCAAACCGAACGCTCAGGACGCAGTAGATCTGCCCCAGCTGCATGCGGCGACTGAGCCGAAGGAGATGGTGCCGGGGCCGTTTCTCGGGCCGGGGCAGCGGGTGGGATTTGCGGTGGTGGGGCTGGGGCGCTTGGCGCTGGGGGAGATCCTGCCCGCGTTTGGCAAGAGCAAGTATTGCCGGGTGACGGCACTGGTGAGTGGTGACCGAGAGAAGGCGAAGAAGGTCGCGGCGCAGTATGGCGTTCCGGAGACGGGGCTTTACGACTACACGAGCTATGACCAGCTGAAAAACAACCCGGACGTGCAGGTGATCTATATCGTGCTGCCGAACGCGATGCACCGGGAGTACGTGGAGCGCGGGGCGAAGACGGGCAAGCACATCCTGTGCGAGAAGCCGATGGCGACCAGCGTCAAGGATTGCGAGGCGATGATCGCGGCGTGCGATGCAGCGAAGGTGAAGCTGATGATCGCTTACCGGCAGCAGTATGAGCCGATGAACCGGGCCATCGCGACGATGGTGAAGGCCGGCAAGCTGGGCGACCTGAAGAGCTTTATTGCGACCAATGCACAGAACCAGGGCGACCCGACGCAGTGGCGGGAGGACCTGAAGATGGCTGGTGGCGGCTGTCTGCCGGACGTGGGGATCTACTGCCTGAACGCGGCGCGCTTTCTGACGGGGCAGGAGCCGGAGGAGGTGACGGGGTTTACCACGCAGCCTAAAGGGGATCCGCGGTTCCGGGAGGTGGAGGAGACGTGCGTGTTTACGCTGCGGTTTCCGAGCGGGCTGCTGGCCTCGTGCTCGACGGGGTACGGGGCGCACCGGTCGCAGATGATGCGGCTGGAGGGCGGGCTGGGGTGGGCGGAGATGGATCCGGCGTTCGCCTACAGCGGGCTGCGATTGAAGACCTCCAAGACGGAGGATGGGCGGTTGGTGGTAAGCGAGCCCTCGATCGAGGCGAAGGACCAGTTTGCGGCGGAGATGGACCACATGGCGCTATGCGTCCGGAATGATGTGGAGCCGCATACGCCTGGGCGGGAGGGGCTGCAGGACCAACGCATCGTCGACGCGATCTATGAATCGGCGCGGACAGGCAAGGCTGTGAAGGTGGCGCCTCCGAGCCAGCCGACACGCGGGCCGGAGCCGACGGAGGGGTAGGGGGACCCCCCTGGCTTTCTTGCGCAAAATCTTGAGGGGAAAGATCTTAGGTCTGGACCGGAGGTGGCATGGGTTGGACTGCCTGGACCAGCCAACGCGATTGCTTGCCTTCAGGATAGGGACCGAGGTGGGAATTTGCGCCAGATTTGGTGTGACAGTAGGTCTCCCCGGGTGCGGCTCAGGAGCCTGGGTAGTGTGGGCGAGGAAGCAGATCCTTTTGGGGATGACAACAAGGGAGGGCCGGAGGGTGGCAGGCTTTGCGGCTTGGGAACGCTTGGGGGCTAGGTCGCCGGGGCGCGGTCGGGTGTGATCTCGCGGACGTAGATCTGGTAGGAGACACGTGGGGGTTCGGGGCCCTGGTGGAGGGCATAGGCGCGGGCACGGATGGCAGCATCGGCCGCGGTGACCCGTTCGCGGGAGCGGAGGAACTCGAGCCAGGACTCGGTGACAAATGTCTCGATGAGGTGCTCGGGCTCGGAGGCTTCGCGGTAGATGCCCCAGCGGATGGCTCCGTCGCGGAGGCGGACGGCGCCGAGCTGATGAATGAGGTGAGTGAACTCGGTGTAGCTGGCGAGTGGGACGTGGTAGTCGATGGAGATACGGACGGGGCCTTCAGTGGGGTCGCTGTGCTGGCCGGGGAGGGGGGTGAGCTCGGGGGTGGGGCGGCGCGGGGTGAAGGGGGTGTGGTCGGGGAGTTCGCCTTGCAGGATGTGGAAGCGACTGACGAGAGGGAGGGTGACGAGGAGACCGGCACCGGCGGACAGCAGTGCGATCTCGAGGGTGGTGTGCTCGGCGGCGAAGCCCCAGACGATGGAGCCGAGGGCGAGACCGCCCTGGAAGGTCATGAGATAGGTGCCGAGGGCGCGGGCCTTGACCCATTCCGGAACGGCTAGCTGGACGCTGACGTTGAGCTGTGACATGGTGCTGGTCCAGGCGAAGCCGGAGAGCAGAAGGACGGGGATGACGATCCAGGGGGTGTGAACGAGGGCGAGGATGGCGAGGGTAAAGGCCTGGTAGACCGTTGCGATGAGGAGGATGCGATCCGCAGAGACACGGCGGCGTATGCGCGGCAGCTGGGTGGCGGCGATGAGAGCGCCGACGCCAAGTGAGCCATTAAGAAGGCCATAGCCGAGCGCGCCGCGGGCGAGATCGCGACGGGCGACCAGGGCGAGAAGGGACCAGATGCCGGCGACAAAGAAGGTGAAGGTGAAGGCGCGCAGGAGGGAGGACTGGAGAGTGGGGGAGTAGCGGACGTAGCGGAGGCCGGAGCGGATGGAGCCGAGGATACGCTCGGCGGGGAGGGCGCTTTTAAAGAGGGGCTTGCGCTGCCACTGGACCAGCACCCAGATGACGCCGGCGAAGGAGACGGCGTTGAGGCAGAAGACCCACGAGGCGCCGGTGAGGACGCGGGCGAATGCGGCGACCATGATGCCGCCGAGGGCGGGGCCGACGGCGCGGGCGAGGTTGTTGCTGGCGGCGGTGAGGGAGACGGTATCCGGAATGAGCTCGCGAGGGACAAGCTCGGGGACGATGGCCTGCCAGGCGGGGTTGTTCATGGCCGAGCCGATGTTGAGCAAGAAGGTAAAGGCGAGCAGCGACCAGGGGCTGATGTGGCCGGTGGCGGTAAGCAGCGCGAGGATGGCGACGCTGATCAGCATCCAGACCTGCCAGAAGATGAGGAGGCGCCGACGATCGAAGATGTCGGCAGTGGCGCCGGCGAGCAGGCCGAGGAAGAGCACGGGGAGGCTGGCTGCCGTCTGCATGAGGGCGATCAGGAGCGGGCTGCCGGTAAGGGCGGTCATCAGCCAGGTGCCGGCGGTGTCCTGCATCCAGGTGCCCACGGAGGAGACGGTGGAGGCGATCCAGCGGTCACGAAAGAGCGGAAGGCGGAGGGGGGCAAAGCCCGAGGTGGAAGGGGGCTGGGTGGGGCCAACCTGGCCGAGTTGGGATTCCTGAGTCTCGATCTCCGGCACGAGATCAAGGGTAGCGCCTCCTCCACCGCTGGCAGGAGGGATGTTGGGGGAGAATCGTATGACCCTTTTGTGGGAGAGGGTGTTCCGAAAAAGAGGGACGGAATGTCCATGTCCCCGGGTAGAATCTGCCCATCAGAGGAAGAAAGTACCGGACTGCCCTGAAAGGAGACGCAGAACTTTGCGCAACTTTGGCATGCCGTGTGCTACATCTCTTTGCAGAAAGATGCTGTCAGGGGACTCGGATGCGCAAAGCTCTTATGGTTTTGGTGGTGATGGCGGTGGTTGCCGGGGCGGTTCGGGGTGTGAATGCCTCTACGGATTGCCAACGCTGGCTTTCGGACTACAAGCAGGCGCTGGCGGACAAGGCGAACACACAGAAGCTGCTGGCGGCGAAGAAGCGGGCGCGGGCGTATGCGCATCGGCGGCTGGTGCAGCTAACGACGGCGAATCGCCCTGCTCCACACCCGACACGGCTGGCCAGCACCCACCCGCACCTGACGCCGGCGCAGATGGTGAAGCGATTTGACCTGCTGTGCGGCGATCTGCCGATGGATCCGAAGGTGCTGGACGCGCGCATGGAGCCTGATGAGTTCATCTCCGAGACCTCCCTGGGCGGCCCGGTGGACGCGGTGGGCCTGCCGGATGACCAGCTGATTGCGGAGAATGACGTGCCGGCGTATGACGGGCCGAATGTGACTGGATGGGTCCCTTCGAGTGGTGGATATCCATCGAGCGGCTATACGCCGGGGCCCAGCGGTGTGGTGCCGCAGACACCTGGTGTGCCGGTGCGGCCGTTTGTGCCAGCGACGCCTTCGGTGCCGATTGCGCCGGTGCCTGAGCCGAGCAGTCTGCTGTTGCTGGTGACCGGCGGGATGGGGATGCTGGCGTTGGTTCGTCGCCGGCTCGCCTAGGTACGGGTGATGGTGGCGCTCGCCGGTGGCGGGCGAGTGCCACGGGAGTGGGAAGAACGTTTCCACAGTAGGCAAGGGAAGTACCCAGCGGAAGAGCACCCCGGGAGCACGTGGCGCGGCCACGAGCGTCCCGGGGTTTTCACCTGGGGATGAAGTTGGTGGAGGGTAGTCCCTAAAAGAGGAAACCCACGCAGCGCGGTGGGGGCTGTTGCGTGGGT
The DNA here is from genome assembly GCA_965199635.1 of Acidobacteriaceae bacterium. Lineage (GTDB taxonomy): Bacteria > Acidobacteriota > Terriglobia > Terriglobales > Acidobacteriaceae > Edaphobacter. The sequence goes on from CBDASL010000001.1 coordinate 655,453, forward strand.
ATTCCGGTGTTGCAACGAAGTGGGTGGACTTCGTTATGACTGACTCAACCCGAAGGGAGTCCTGTCACTCCTTGACTGTATCGCGGGGTCGGTGGGGTGTCAAGCAGAACTCGCGCCCGGAACGCCGCAGGAGCGTGGGTGCTGACAGGTGCATTAGAGGCGGCAGATGAGGAGTTCTCGCTCGAAGATGAGTTCAGGGGGGAGGTGGTCGTGGAGCTGGAGGAAGAGCTCTTCATGGCCCATGACCTCCTGGCGCCAGGCGGCGCGGTCGATGGATTGGAGCTGGGCGAAGCGCTCGGGGGCGAGCTCGAGGCCGGTCCAGCAGATGTCCTCGAAGCGGGGAACCCAGCCAATGGGGGACTGATGGGCGGGGACGCGGCCGTGGACACGATCGACGACCCAGCGGAGGATGCGCATGTTCTCTGAGAAGCCGGGCCAGAGGAAACGGCCTTCCTCATCCTTGCGAAACCAGTTCACAGTGAAGATGCGCGGGGTTGCCGTGAGGCCGCGCTGCATTTGGAGCCAGTGCCGGAAGTAGGAGCCCATGTGGTAGCCGCAGAAGGGGAGCATGGCGAAGGGGTCGCGGCGGACCTTGCCGACGGCTCCGGTGGATGCGGCGGTGGTTTCCGAGCCCATGGTGGCGCCGGCGTAGACGCCGGAAGACCAGTTGAAGGACTCGGCGACGAGCGGGGCGGTGGTGGAGCGTCGGCCGCCGAAGAGGAAGGCAGCGATGGGGACGCCGGCGGGGTTCTCCCAGTCGGGGTCGATGGTGGGGCACTGGGAGGCGGGGGCGGTGAAGCGGCCGTTGGGATGGGCGGCCGTGCGACCGGTTTCCTGCGCGATGGCGGGGGTCCAGACACGGCCCTGCCAGTCGAGCACCTCGGCTGGCGGCTCGGGCGTCATGCCTTCCCACCAGACGCCGCCCTCGGGGGTGAGCGCGACGTTGGTGAAGATGGTGTTGGCGCGGAGGGTGGCCATGGCGTTGGGGTTGGTGCGCTCGGAGGTGCCGGGGGCGACGCCGAAGAAGCCGGCTTCGGGGTTGATGGCGCGGAGCTGACCGGTGCTGTCGGGCCGGATCCAGGCGATGTCGTCGCCGACGGTGTGGATCTTCCAGCCCTCGAAGCCGGGAGGCGGGACCATCATGGCGAAGTTGGTCTTGCCGCAGGCGGAAGGAAAGGCAGCGGCGACGTAGGTCTTTTCGGTGTGGCCGGTGGCGTCGGGCGGGGACTCGAGGCCGACGAGGAGCATGTGCTCGGCCATCCAGCCCTCGTCGCGGGCGATGTTGGAGGCGATGCGGAGGGCGAAGCACTTCTTGCCGAGGAGGGCGTTGCCGCCGTAGCCGGAGCCGTAGGACCAGATTTCGCGGGTTTCGGGAAAGTGAACGATGTACTTGGTGTCGTTGCAGGGCCAGGGGACGTCCGTCTCCCCGGGGGCGAGCGGGCTGCCGACGGTGTGGATGCAGGGGACGACGCGCTTCTGGTCGAGATCGATCTCGCGAAAGACGGGCAGGCCGATGCGGGCCATGATGCGCATGTTGACGACGACGTAGGGAGAATCCGTGAGCTCGACACCGATCTGGCTCATGGGCGAGCCGAGGGGGCCCATGGAGAAGGGGAGGACATACATGGTGCGGCCGCGCATGGAGCCGCGAAAGAGTTGCTTGAGGCGCTTGCGCATGCGGAAGGGGTCTTCCCAGTTGTTGGTGGGACCGGCGGCGTCTTTGGAGAGCGAGCAGATAAAGGTGCGGTCTTCGACGCGGGCGACGTCGTTTGGGGTGGAGCGGGCGAGGAAGCAGTTGGGCCAGAGCTCGGGGTTGAGGCGGGTGAAGGTGCCGGCTTCGACGAGGAGGTTGGAGAGGGCGGCGTTTTCGGCCTCGGAGCCGTCGACCCAGTGGATGCTGTCGGGCTCGGTAAGGTCGGCCATCTTTTCGACCCAGCGGATGAGGTGCTTGTTGGAGGTGAGCGGGGTGGAGCGGGTGACGGTGGAGCTCTTCATGAGGGGCGCCCTTCGCCAACCATGGTTCGCCTTCGCGCAGGCGAAGTCAACGTGGGGCATGTTGCGTTGCCTGTGGGCCCAGGGCACTGGGGAGTGGCTGTGCCGAGGATGTGTCGCGGGTCTTTCCCAGAGGGGGACTGCACCGTTCGTTTTAGCGAGCGAAGTTCAGATAACCCCAGCGTTCCGGGACGTGCATATCGATCAGGCCTTGCGGAGACCAGACCCAGTTATCTTCCCTGGGCTGCCCGGCCTTCCACTCGACGCGGCTGAAGTTGATGCGCCACTGTGTGCCCGGTACGGGCGCTGGCACGTTCTGGCGGGCCTGGAAGGCGTTCAGGGGGTAGGCGATCTCCACCGTCCAGCCCTGGTCTGTGTCTCCCGCGTTGTTGAGGGTGCCCTGCACCGCGACGGCCGTGCGCAGGTTCGGGATGGTCCAGCTGTTGTCCGCGTGGCCACCCTTCTTGTAGGGCTTGTTGAGAAACAGGTCCCACCCGGTGTTGCGGGCGTTGATCTCGAACTCGTAGTAGCTCGCGGTTGCGGGTAGCGGCTTGACGAAGACCTCGAAGTCGTTGTCCTTGAATATGACGGAGTCATGCTGCGTTTGGGAGGCCTTGACGTCGGGCTCTTCCAGCTGGGCAGCGATATAGAGATATTGCTTGTCCCACAGCATCTTGACCCGAGTGTGGAAGCGGGGTTCCGGCTTGGCCGCGCCTTCGATATCAACGAAATCGGTGGTCCATGGAGCGAGGTCCCAGACAGCGTCGTCCAGTTTGCCGTCGAGCTTAGGTGGATGGGCGGTGTAGTGGCAGGTGTAGGCCAGAGGAGACGTTAAAGTTGCCGGTGCCTGGTCGGCGAGGGAGGTGACAGAGGCGAGCACAGCGCCGGAGATGACGGGAAGCCATCTCCAGGGGAGTAAGCCAAGCGACACTGGGGGGACCTTTTTTTCGGGAGGAGTGGTGAGCGTTGTTGCGGGAATGAACTGCTTCCACGCGGGCCGACGAAGTGCCTGCACCGCCTGGCGAAATGTTGCCGCCAAGGGACGTGCGGCGTGTCTTGCAGTATGACATCACCACAGACCTGAGTGGGGCGCGCGGGGCTTGCATGAAGGACAGCGGAGAAGGAGGCATCTGCGATCTGCTGCGGTGTGATTGCAGAAGCCAGACAGCGCAAAGGGCGATGACAGAGAGGGTGACACGCGTGCTGGCCGGAGGCCACGGGGCGCGCGGAGCAAAGCTGAAGCGGACTACACGTGGGGAATGCTGGAGACGAAGCACCCGTGGCGGGTGGTGGAGAGAAGGCATGAGCGGTCAGGTGTGGTGGGTTGCAGGCGGACGCGCTGGACCGGGTGCGCGGCTTGGGAGGCGGCTTGGGTGGCCAGGACAGCAGGGCCATCTCGACAACTTGATTCAGATCGCGAGGGGAGGCGCCGGTGGCGGCCTGCACGGAGAGCCCGGTGGTGACGGAGATGAAGAACTCGGCCATGACCCTGGTGTTTGCGGTGGGCGGGAGCTCGCCCTTGCGCTTGCCCTGCTCGAGACGCTTCTGCAGCAGCAGGGCGGCCTGCCGCTGCAGGGAGGCAAGCTCATCGCGGAGCTCCTGGGTGTCGGCGCTCCCGGAGAGCGCACCCTGCACGAGGAAACAGACCTGCGGTTCATCGCCTGTGTTCGTCAGGCCCCTGGCCAGACGCAGGCAGGCCTCCACCGCCTGCCGGGCGGTTGGTAGCGCGAGTGCCTGCTGGTAGACCGCCATGGACTGCTCGGCATAGAGCACCATGGCTTTTCGGAAGAGTGCGACCTTGTCTCCGAACGTTGCGTAGAGGGTGGGCTTGCTCATGCCGGTGGCGCGTGTCAGGTCGGTGTAGGACGTGGCGTCAAACCCCTGCTTCCAGAAGAGCAGCAGAGCCGCTTTGAGGGCGGCGTCGGGGTCGAAGGCGCGTGGGCGACCGGGCCTGCGCCGGCTGTCCTCTGGCGATTGCGTTGGCACATCCATGGTGGGTAAGACGCGTGGGAGGAGCCTGCCGTCGCGCTGATCCCTACCGATCGGTAGATTATTGCGTCGCCGGCGGTGTCCCTTACATCCTTTACTGCACGGTAGGAAATTGCCTGAGGTGCAGGCGATCCTGCCATCTCTTTTCAGGAGTGGTCCCTTATGAGTCAAAAACAACAGAGCTCTCTCGGCACGGCGGTGGTTACGGGAGCATCGTCGGGTCTGGGCAAGGTGTATGCCGATCGCCTTGCCGCGCGTGGCTATGATCTTGTGCTGGTGGCACGCAGGAAGGATCGGCTGGAGGAGCTTGCCGCGGCTTTACAGGCCCGCTTCGCCGTGACGGTACGTGTGCTGGTGGCGGACCTTGCCGAGGCTGACGAGGTGGCCAGGGTGTCGGAGCAGCTTGCGGCTGATCCTTCCATCACGATGCTTGTGAACAATGCGGGCACCTCCAGCGTGGAGCCTGTGGCAGAGGCCAACGCCGCGACATTGACGAAGATGATCGCCCTGAACGTGACGGCGCTCACTTTGCTGACACGGGCGGTTCTGCCCGGATTCATTGCGCGCAATGCAGGGACGGTGGTGAATGTTGGGTCAGTGGTTGGCTTTAGTGGCTACCCCTGGGTGCCCGTGTACGGGGGAACCAAGGCCTATGGGCTGAACTTCACGCAGGGCTTGCAGCAGCAGCTTGCCGCAACAAAGATTTGCTTGCAGTATGTTGCTCCTGCCTCGACTGCGTCTGAGATCTGGGATGCGATGGGCGTTCCGGTGTCGAGCCTGGGCGAGGGCGTGCTGATGGACACGGAGGCCTGCGTGGATGCGGCTTTGAGGGGGCTGGATCTGGGCGAGTTCATCACGGCGCCTTCCGTGCATGATGGCAGCCTGGTGACTCGATTCGAAGAGGCGTCTGTGGCGCTGCTGGCCGCAACACAGACGTCGATTCCTGCGCCGCGATATACCGCTCGCAGCTGAGCGCGTGCGTGATCCTCTCCGAGGACGTGTGCTGTCCTCGGAGAGGGCGCGGTTGGACAGGCCGGGGCGCGAGTGCTTAGGCGATGGCGGCGTCGACGAGTTGCTGGGCTTCGGCCTGGATGGCTTTGAGCTGGTCGGGGCCGCGGAAAGACTCGGCGTAGATCTTGTAGACGTCTTCGGTGCCGGAGGGGCGGGCGGCGAACCAGCCGTCGGCGGTGGTGACTTTGAGGCCGCCGATGGAGGCGTGGTTGCCGGGGGCCTCGGTGAGAATGGCGGTGATCTTTTCGCCGGCGAGGGTGTCGACGGTGATGTCTTTTGCGGTGAGCTTGCCGAGCTTGGCTTTCTGCTCCTTGGTGGCCTTGGCGTCGATGCGCTGGTAGACCGGGTCGCCGTACTTCGCGGTGAGCTCCCTGTAGTGGAGGCCGGGGTCTTTGCCGGTGCGGGCGGTCATTTCGGCGGCAAGGAGGCCGGCGATGAGGCCGTCCTTGTCGGTGGTCCAGACGGTGCCGTCCTGGCGAAGGAAGGAGGAGCCGGCGGACTCTTCGCCGACAAAGCCGAGGGTGCCGTCGATGAGGCCGTCGACGAACCACTTGAAGCCGACGGGGACTTCGAGCATGGGGCGGCCGAGGCCGTTGGCGACGCGGTCGATCATGGAGGAGGAGACGAGGGTCTTGCCGATGCCGACTTTCTCCGACCAGCGAGGGCGGTTGGTGAAGAGGTACTGGATGGAGACGGCGAGGTAGTGATTGGGGTTGAGCAGGCCGGTGGTGCGGGTGACGATGCCGTGGCGGTCGTGGTCGGTGTCGCAGGCCCAGGCGACGTCGAAGCGGTCGCGGTTGGCGATCATGGAGGCCATGGCGAAGGGGCTGGAGCAGTCCATGCGGATGCGGCCATCCCAGTCACAGGTCATGAAGCGGAAGGTGGGGTCGACAAAGGGGTTGAGCAGATCGACGGAGAGCTTGTACTGCTCGATGATGCGGGGCCAGTAGGCGACGCCAGCGCCACCGAGGGGATCGACGGCGAGCTTGAGGGAGGTGTTGGCGAGCGGGGCGAAGTCGATGACGGAGCCGAGGTCGCCGACGTAGGAGCCGAGAAAGTCGAAGCGCCTGGTGGTGTCAGCGGCGAGGGCCTTCGCGTAGACGATGCGCTTGATGGAGGGCGTGCCGGTGCCTTCGGCGAGGAGGGCGTTGGCGCGGTTCTCGATCCACTTGGTGGCGGAGGTGTCGGCTGGGCCGCCGTTGGGCGGGTTGTACTTGAAGCCGCCGTCCTCGGGTGGGTTGTGGGACGGGGTGATGACGATGCCGTCGGAGAGGGCGTCGGGGTGGGTGTGGTTCCAGGTGAGGATGGCGTGCGAGAGGGACGGGGTGGGGGTGTAGCCGAGGTCCCCGTCGATCATGACCGTGACGTCGTTGGCGGCGAGGACTTCGAGGGCGGTGGCGAAGGCGGGCTCGGAGAGGGCGTGGGTGTCCTGGCCGAGGAAGAGGGGGCCGATGGTGCCTTCGTTGCGGCGGAACTCGCAGATGGCCTGGGTGATGGCGGCGATGTGGTCTTCGTTGAACGAGGTGTGGAGCGAGGAGCCGCGGTGGCCGGAGGTGCCGAAGGAGACGCGCTCGGCGGGGTTGGCTGGGTCCGGGTGGAGCGAGAAGAAGGCGGTGAGGAGGCGTGGGGTGGAGACCAGGGTTTCGGGGCGGGGTGGCTGGCCTGGGGTGTTGGGAACGCTCATCGACTCATCTCCGGGGGGTAGTGCTGGTTGAGGCCGCGGAGCCGGCTGTGGTCAGGCAGGCTGACTGCGGGCGGCTCGGCAGGTCTCCGGAGAGGATCGCATACTGGCTGCCCGAGGCGCGAGAGCGGCGGGGAGGACGGCTGGCTACGGCAGTACCTGAAAAGAGTTAGCGGGGGAGATGGCGCGAGTGGGAGAGGGCTGATGCGACCTCCGTGGGAGTGCCCGAGAGGGGCAGAACTCCTAGGCTGGGGGACGTGCGTGATTTGGGTTTGCGACTGGGCTGGAGGTGGGTGCTTGGCGGCGTGGTGTTGCTGCTGCCAGGTGCGAGGGCCCGGGGTGCGACCGCGACGTTGATCGCGGATGCTCATGTCACGACGGCGCAGCCGGCGGTGAACTTTGGCGCGCTGACAAACCTTGCCGTGGGTGGGGGCTACACGGCGCTGCTGCAGTTTGACCTGGGTACGCTGCCAACGGGAACGACGGCGGCGCAGGTAAGCCGGGCGACGCTGCGGGTGTATGTAAACCGAGTCGACACGCCGGGTACCTTGAGCGTGCAGCCGCTGCAGGGAAGCTGGGGAGAGTACAGCGTGACGTCGGGAACGATGCCGACGGCAGGAACGGCGGTGGGGAGCCTGGGACCCGTGGCGACGGCGGGCAGCTATGTGACGCTGGACCTTACGGGTGTGGTGCGTGGATGGCTGACCTCGCCTGGAACGAACCTTGGGCTGGCTCTGACGGCGAGTGGAGCCGTGGTGCAGCTGGACTCAAAGGAAAATGATCTGACAAGCCATCCGGCTGAGCTGGAGATCTTGCTGTCCAGCCAGGGGCCTGCAGGGCCAGCTGGAGCTGCGGGACCGGCTGGTGCGGCGGGCATTGCGGGACCGGCGGGTGTGGCTGGGGCGGCAGGAGCGGCCGGGCCGGCTGGAGCGCAGGGAAGCACCGGGCCAGCGGGACCCATGGGACCAGCGGGGCCGGCTGGAGCTGCCGGACCGGCAGGACCGGCAGGAGCGGCCGGGCCACAGGGATTGCAGGGCCCAGCAGGGACGATGAACTACGCGGGGCTTTGGAGCTCATCGGTGGCCTATGCGGCGAACGTGGTAGTGACGTATGCCGGGTCCAGCTATCTGTCGCTGGTGGGCTCAAACCGTGGGCAGACGCCGGGGCTGAACGCGGCTGCATGGGGGCTGCTGGCCGCGGCGGGGCAGAATGGAACCAGCGCGAGCACGGGGACAGCCAGCCCGGCGCTGAACTACCTGGGGGCGTTTTCCTCGAGCAGCAACTACGCGTCCGGGGCGGTGGTGGTGTACCAGGGATCGTCGTACCTGTCGCTGACGACGCCGAACCAGGGCAATGTTCCGGGGCAGGCGGCGGCGTTCTGGGGTTTGCTGGCCGCGGCCGGCACGAGCACGGCCGGGAGCAGCGCGAGCGCACAGAGCCTGCAGTACCAGGGGACGTACGTCTCTGGCACGAGCTATGGGCTGGGCGACATCGTGCAGTATGGCGGGTCATCGTATGTGTCCTTGCTGCCGGCGAATCGGGGGAGTGCGCCTGGCCTGGTAGCCGGGGCGTGGGGATTGCTGGCGGCGGCGCAGGCGGGGCCGATAGGACCGGCGGGATCGACAGGTGTTGCCGGGCCACAGGGGTTGCAAGGGCCGCTCGGCCCTGCTGGGCCACAGGGAAGTGCAGGCCCGGCGGGGGCGGCGGGCCCGGCGGGCAGTCCCGGTCTGGTGTATCGCGGAGCGTATCGCTCCACGACGAACTACGCGCTGGGGGATGTGGTGCTGTGGCAGGGGAGCACATGGACTTCGCTGGGCAGTGGCAACACGGGCAACGTGCCGGACGGGACGCCCTCCGCCTGGGGCGTGCTGGCGCAGGCCGGGCCGGCTGGGCCGGCGGGGGTGCAAGGGGCTATTGTGCCGGTCGGTGCCAAGGGGGTGCAGGGCGATCCGGGGCCAACTGGGCCTGCCGGGCCCCAGGGTTTGGTTGGGCAGCAGGGGCCTGCCGGCGCTCAAGGGAGTGCGGGGACCCAGGGACCGCGGGGAGAGACAGGGCTGCAGGGGGCGCAGGGTGTGGCGGGAGCCGCCGGCGCGCAGGGCGTTGCCGGTCCGCAGGGCGTAGCTGGGCTCCCTGGCCCAACCGGACCGCAGGGCGCGCCGGGTCCGACCGGGCTAACCATGCGTGGGGCGTACAGTTCGTCGGCGAACTATGCCGCGGGTGATGGCGTGTTGTGGAACGGATCGGGATACGTTTCACTCAGTGCGGGGAACATCGGCAATGTGCCGGACCAGAGTCCGACGCAGTGGCTGCTGTTTGCGGCCGCGGGCAGTGCGGGCGCGATGGGGCCACAGGGGCCGGCCGGCGTTGCGGGGGCTGCGGGTGCGCCGGGGGCGCAGGGAGCCCAAGGACCAGCAGGTCCCCAAGGGTTGACCGGGGCGCAAGGGCCGCCGGCGCTGTTGTTTGTGGGGAGCTACCAGTCGGGCACGAACTATGCGCAGAACGATGCGGTGAACTTCGGGGGAACGACCTATGTCTCGCTGGTACCGGGCAATCACGGCAATGTTCCGGACCAGAACCCGCAGCAGTGGGCGGTGCTGGCGGCGCAGGGTCCGGCAGGCGCCGCTGGCCCGGCTGGCCCGGCCGGAGCGCAAGGACCACAGGGCGGGGCCGGTGCGCCTGGGGCAGCCGGGCCGCAGGGGCCGACAGGGTTGACGGGGGCCGCGGGAGCAGCCGGGCTTACATGGCGTGGACCGTGGTCCGGAGCGGTGAACTATTCCGTGAACGACGCGGTGACTGACGGTGGAACGAGCTGGATTGCCGCGCAGAGCAGCTCCGGCGTGGAGCCGGGAGCTGGGGTTGGAGCATGGAGCGTGCTTGCACAGCGAGGGTTTGACGGGGTGGCCGGGGCGCGGGGGGCCGCAGGCACGGTCACCGTGGGAACAGTGCAGACGGGGGCTCCGGGGAGCGCGGCACAGGTGACCAACACCGGCACGGCAGATGCGGCCATTCTGAACTTCACCATACCTGCCGGCGCGGCAGGGAGTGAGAGCGGGGGAGGGACGACAGCGCCGAGCCAAACCAGCGGTGTGCCCTTCCAGTCTGTTGAACATGCGGTTCAGTTTGGGATTGCCTTTTTCCCGGTGAACACTGCCGTGGGTGCGAGCAATGAGACCTCCGCAGTACTGACGTGGGTGCCGGGCGGCTGCACAGCGACCAAGTTCTCGGTGTACTCGCTGCAGGGGAACCCGGTGACTGTGACGTTGCGCTCCGGGATGCCAGGAGCCATGAGCTCAACCGGGCTGTCGTGCGTGGCTTCGCCGGCTTCGAGCTGCAGCGCGGAGGGCAGTGTTACGGTTTCAGCGGGAAGCTTTGTGGACTTCACCATCACCGGGTCGAACGGGACCTCATCGCCGGTTTGGACGGCGTTGAGCTGCAACTGAGGCGAGGTACGGGGCGGGTAGGGAGGGCGGGGCTACGCGGACGCGAGGGACGCGACCAGCTGCCCGAGGAGCTCGCCAAACGTGAGAGCCGAGGGTGCCTCGTCGGCGTCGAGCATGGCTTCAAGCTCACGGGCACAGCGTGTGCCCTCGTGGTAGCCGAACATGCCGAGGGAGCCGGCCAGCTTGTGGGCGGCGACGGCTGCATCCGCGCGTAGCGGAGCTGTCAGCGTGGCTGACTCGAGCGTGGCGGCCGCGCGGCGCAGGGTCTGGATCTGATCCCGGACCATGGGACGTTTTCGCTGCCAGAGATCACGCAGAAGAGCCTCGGTGCGCTGCCGGGCCACGCGCTGCTGCTCGGTTTCGTTGGGCATGGTGCCGGCCTGGTGGGTTGGTGCGGGGGAGGGCTGGGCGGGGGAGGGCTGGGGAGGGCTAGCCGGGGAGGGCTTGCCTGTTATTCCTTCCATCCCAAAACCTCCGAAACCTGCTGGGCCAGAGTGAGGGGATCGAAGGGCTTATTCAGCACGGCGGCGACGCCGAGGTTAGAAAACCGGCGCTGATCCACGCCCTGCACCTTGGCGGTGAGAAAGAGGACGGGGATGCCCTCGAGAGCGGGTTCTTCCTGCATCTGGCGGAAGGCGGTGGGACCATCCATGCCTGGCATCATCACGTCCATCAGGATGGCGTCCGGCTGGTGCGCGACCGCGGTCGTGATGCCTTCTGCCCCGGACGAAGCGGTCAGGACTTGCCAGCCAGCGGTGGCCTCTAGAGAAAGCGCTGCAACTTCGCGGATGTCGTCTTCGTCGTCGATGATGAGGATACGTCGCATTCAGTCCTGGTGCTGGGAAGTGGTTGGTATTGCGGGCTATCCGGCTACTCGGGCATGCGGGTCGTGGGCGACGCCGAGGCTACCCTGGCGCTGACTGCGAAGCATGGACCGCACAAGCGTACCGACGTCCTCTGTGGCGACGGTGGCTTTGGTCAGGAACTCTGTTTTGCCGAGGCGAAGGGCGGAGCGCTCCCGGTCCGAGACATCCCGGCCGGAGTAGACGACAAGTGGGATGTTTTCGAGGCCGGGCTGGCGGCGCAGCCACGCAACGAATGAGAAGCCGTCGCCGTCGGGCAGGCTGAGATCGAGGATAAGGAGGTCTGGGCGGTGAGAGATACAGCGCCGGATAGCATCCTGGCGCGTGGCGACATGGTGCACCTCGACGGCAGACTCCGAGAGGGTAGCGGACAGCACGGTCGCGAGGTCGACGTCGTCTTCCACCAGTAGCACCTTGGCAGGGCCGTCGCTTTGGCGGAGGACGCGTCCCAATTCTGCGAAGAGCAGGTGTTCGTTGAAGGGTTTCTGCACCCAGCCCTGGGCGTCGCCGGCTATCTCACGGCGAAGGTCGGCTGACAGGACGCTGAGGACGACTACGGGAACGTGGGATGTGCCGGGGTGGGAGCGAAGGTGCTGCAGGGTCTCCCACCCGCTGAGGCCGGGCATGTAGAGGTCGAGCAGGATGGCGTCCACGGTTTCTGTAGAGGCGACCTCGATGGCCTCCCTGCCGTTGCTTGCTTCCAGGCAAGTGTAGCCCTGGCGGGTGAGGTTTTCGCAGACGATGGTGCGGATGGCGCTTTCATCGTCGCAGACGAGTACGCAGCCTTCGCCTGTGGGAAGGGCGGGAGCGGGTTGCGTGGCGTCTTCCTTGCGCGTGGTGCGTGGGAGCATGACGTGAAAGGTGCTACCCGTGCCGGGGTTGCGCTCGGCCCAGATGGAGCCGGCATGCTGTTGGACGATGGTGCGGCAGATGGCGAGGCCGAGACCGGTGCCGCCCTTTTGCCGGGCGTCGCTGTCATCGACCTGGAGAAAGCGGTCAAAGATGGCGTCGATCTTGTCTGCGGGGATGCCGCGGCCCTGGTCGATGATGCGGAGATGGATGAAGCCGGGGTTGGCCTCAGCCTGGATCTGGATGAAGCCGTCGGGAAAGGAGAACTTGACGGCGTTCGAGAGGAGATTGGTGAGGACCTGGACGATGCGGTCCGGGTCACCATCGAAGAAGAGGCCATCCGACGAGAGGCTGGGGATGAACTCGATATGAACACGGGCGGCGTCGGCCACGGGGCTGATGGACTCGATGGCGATGTCCGTGAGTTCGGGCAGGGAACAGCGGCGCATCTGCAGGGGCGCGCGGCCGGACTGCATCCGTTCGAGGTCAAGGATGTCGTTGATGAGGCGGATGAGGCGGTCGGTGTTGGAGACGGCGATGCGGAGGAGGTTGTGCGCCTTGGTGTCAGGTACACCCATGATGCCGGAAGACAGGAGGCCGAGCGCACCGCGGATGCTGGTGAGCGGCGTGCGCAGCTCGTGGGAGACGGTGGAGATGAACTCGTCCTTAATTGCGTCCAGTTCAGAGCGCTCCCGCGTGGCGCAGCGCTCCTGATCTCGCTCGGCCTGAACCTCTTGCAGGGCGGCGGTAGCCTGCCGGAGTGCACGGCGTGATCGGAAGAGGGCGACGGCGAGCACGCCGAGAGAACAGACCAAGAAAGCGAGATACAGAGCAGCGATGAGCGTCATGGCAGCACCTTGGTGGTACGAGCGCTCAGTAATACTACGACGTTGGTGCGTAATTTATTCCGCTCGGTGCGCATTTTTTTCGCAGTTCAGTCCCTGGCGGCGTCGAAGAGGGTTAGTGCTAACTCAGAATGCAGAGGGAGTGCGCCAAAGCGAAATGCATCTTTAGTGGTACAAGTGGCTGCAGGTGGTGAGTTAGTCATTCGGCACCGGTACTGACGAGCAGTAAAGACGTCAGATGGCGCGCATATCCGGGCTGCGGCATGGATAATGGGGCCACCGGAACCCGCTAGTCGCGTACCTTTGGTGCGGAGCGCCGGCAGTGGCTGAGTGGCCGGACCACTCGCAGCAGAGGGGCCGACGGATGAACGTCAACTTCGCAGAACGAGCGCACAACCATAATTGGAAGTTGGATCCGATTGTTCGGTCGCTGCTTGATACGGACTTTTACAAGCTGCTGATGTTGCAGTTCATCTGGAAGAACTTTCCCCAGGCACACGCCAAGAGCGAGGTCCATAACCGGACAGTCAAGGTGCGGTTGGCGGAGCGGGTGGGGGCGGCGGCCCTGCGGGAGCAGCTGGAGCATGTGCGCAGCCTGCGCTTTCGCCGAAGCGAATTGGTGTGGCTGGCGGGCAACATGTTCTTTGGGGTGCGCTCCATCTTTGAGCCCGGCTTTCTGGACTGGCTGGAGCGCGACTTTCGCCTAAGTGACTACGAGATCAGCGAACAGCATGATGGACAGCTTTCGGTGCGCTTTGAGGGATTGTGGAGCGCGGTGACGATGTGGGAGATCTATGCCCTGGCAATTGTGAGCGAGCTGAAGACGCGATCTGCGCTTGCGGGGCTAAGTGAGCTTGAGCTGGATGTTCTGTATGCGCGCGCCAAGACGCGCCTGTGGGACAAGCTGGAGCGGCTGCGCCACGTTGAGGGGCTGCGCATCTCGGACTTTGGCACGCGGCGCCGGCACAGCTTTTTGTGGCAGGAGTATGCCGTGGAGGCGCTGGAAAGTGTGCTGGGCGACCGGATGACGGGCACGAGCAATACGGCCCTGGCCTATAAGCATGATCTGGAGGCGATTGGAACCAACGCGCATGAGCTGCCGATGGCGCTGGCGGCGATGGCGCGGACGGATGAGGAGTTGCGCAGTTCACAGTACCGGGTTCTGGAGCTGTGGCAGCGGAGCTATGGTGGTGCTCTGTTGATCATGCTTCCGGATACCTTTGGCACGACGCAGTTTCTGGATGGGGCGCCGGAGTGGGTGGCGGACTGGACGGGGCAGCGAGTGGATTCAAAGCCGCCGATGGAGGCGGGCGATGAGTATATCGAGTGGTTGGAAGGGCGAGGGCGGGATCCGCTGAGTAAGCGGCTGATCGCCAGCGATGCGCTGGACGTTGCGGACATTCTGACTCTGCACCGCTACTTCGAGGGGCGAATCCGCTTCAGCGCCGGCTGGGGCACGCTGCTGACCAATGACTTCCGGGATTGCCACCCGCGGGGCGAAGATACACTGGAGCCGCTGAGCCTGGTTTGCAAGCTGACCGAGGTGAACGGGCGGCCGACGGTGAAGCTGAGCGACAACGGAAGCAAGGCGAGTGGTCCGGCGAACGAGGTGGAGCGGTACCGCAGGGTCTTTGGCAGTGTAGGCGTGGGGATGAAGCCTGTGCTGGTGTAGCGATGCACTCGTGCTGCAGGGTCTCGCTATACTTCGGGCATGTTGTCTCGACGGGCTGTGTGGCGGTGGGCGTTGGCGGTGATGCTGGTGCCGACGGGTTTGGTGGAGCGGGGGTGGGCGTGGGGCGAGGTGGGCCATGCACTGATCGACCGATTGGCAGCCGAACATCTGCCGCTTGATGTTCCCGCGTTTCTGCGGGATAAGCAGGCGCAGGAGGCGATGGCCTACTACGGGCCGGAGCCGGACCGGTGGCGCAGCCCGGCGGAGTCGGAGCTGAGCGCGGCCCAGGCGCCGGAACACTTTATCGACCTCGAGTATGCGGATCTGGTTGGGGAGCTGCCCAAGCGTCGCTATGACTACGTGCGGGCGCTTGCTGTGGCGCAGACGGCGCACCCGGACCTGCCGCTCAGCGTGGAGAAGGTCGGGTTGCAGCCGTACGTGACGGAAGAGGTGTGGGAGAGGCTGAAGGCGGGGCTGCGGGAGTACCGGGCGCTGGTGGCGGCTCACAAGGATACAAAGCCGATCGAATGCGAGCTGGTGTTCTACGCAGGGTGGCTGGGCCACTACGTTGCCGACGGCTCCATGCCGCTGCACACCACGATGGAGTACAACGGCTGGACCGGTCCTAACCCGAAGGGGTACACCACCGAGCACACCATTCACGCGCTCTTTGAGAGCACCTATGTGAGCGCTAATGTGAAGCCAGAGGACGTTGACCCGCTGGTCGCGGCCGCGCCGGCCAAGTTGGTGGACGACGAATGGACGCAGTACCTGGCCTACCTGCAGGGGTCGCACCACCTGGTGGAGCCGCTATACGCGCTTGAGAAGACCGGAGCGTTTGCGGGCGCGGGGACACCGGCCGGCAAGACGATGGTTGATGAGCAGCTCGCGGCGGGGGCGATTGAGCTTCGGGATCTGATCTACACGGCTTGGGTGCGGAGCGCGGACCCCGTTCCGACGCCCGCGTGGATGGCCCCACCCGCAGCAGCTCCTTCTGCCGCGGCCCCTTCTGCCGCGGCTCCACCCGCAGTGGCTCCGGGAGCTACGGGAGTGCCGGCCAAGTGAGCAGCGACCATGGAGACAGCAAGCATGCCGAGCCCACACCCGCTCCGGAAGAAAGGCGCGGCCTGAAGGGACACTGGGGAGCTCGCGCGTTGGTGCGATGCTGCTGGCGGGGCGGAGTCGTCGTGAGCGTGATTGGGGCTGGCCTGGTGGAAGCGCTGGTGCGCCGGCCGCGAACGCGGGCGGCGCGGGCGGAGTGGGTTCATCGCCTGTGCGGACGCCTGCTGCGACGGCTGGGCATTCCGGTCACGCAGGAAGGAACATTTCCGGCGCGAGGCGCGGTGATGCTCAATCATCAGGGGTACCTCGACATTCTGGCCATTGCGGCGCTGCATCCCTGTGTCTTTGTGTCCAAAGCCGAGGTGGCGCGTTACCCGGTGGTTGGCTGGATGACGACGACGGCGGGCACGGTCTATGTGGAGCGGGGGAAGGGCGGCAGTGGTGCGGCAGCGAGCGTGCGCATGCGGGAGGCGGCACAGGATGGGCTGCCGATCGTCTTTTTCCCTGAGGGTACGACGTCGAACGGGGAGGGGCTTCTGCCATTTCATGGCGGGCTGCTGGGCGAGTCGCGCGAGGCGGGCCTGGCGGTGACGGTGGGCGTGGTGCGCTATGGGATGAGCGGGCCAGCGGGAGCGACTGCGGAGGACGACCTGGCGTACTGGGGCGAGCGCAACCTCCTGCAGCACATCGTCCGCTTCCTGACGCTTGAGGGTGTTCGGGTGAGCATCCGCTTTGCGAGCGAGCCGCTGGTGATCCGCGCGGACGAGCGCAAGGCTGCAGCCGCTGAGGCACGGGCGTCCATGCTGCAGCTTGCGGATGGAGCGCTGCGGGAGACAGAGACCCAGGCGTAAGGTGCGGGGTGCGAAGCTAGAGCACGCGGCGCGGCCGTTGCCGGGTGAAGGTACTGCTTGGCATGCCTAACCGTGAAAGGGTGACGCCAGTGGCGTGGAGGACGGTGGCGATGGACCAGTCGAGGGACTCGGTACCGTCCACCTGGAGCGAGGCGTACTGCGCGCTGGGCAACACAAACTGGTCAGCCATAGGTTGCGTGATGGTGCGGAACTGTTCTCGTACGCTCGCTTCGGTGCGGCCGCGCTCGCGGACGTCGCGATGGATGCGGCGCGCGAGGCAGACCGCGGACGGGGCGTTGACGAAGATGGAAAGGTCGAAGAGCGCGCGCAGCTCGGGGTAGTGCAGGGCGAGGATGCCCTCCACGATGAGAGCCGGCGCGGGCGAAACCCGGTCGGTGTGGCCAGGGACGCGAGTGTGGCTGCTGAAGTCGTAGATGGGGCGCTCGACGGACTGACCGGCGATGAGCTCGCGGGCGTGGTGCAGCAGAAGTGGCAGCTCGATGGAGTCGGGATGATCGAAGTTGCGGCCGGCGCGGTCGGGCGTGGGGATGTGGCTCAGGTCGCAGTAGTAGAGATCGAGAGGGAGCAGCGTCGCGGCAAAGATGCTGGCGAGCTCGCGGGCGAGTGTGGTCTTTCCAGAGCCGGAACAGCCGGCGACGCCGATGACGAGAGGGCGTTCCGGCAGCAGGAGCTGTTCTGAGAGGAGCGCCCCCTGGAGATCAGGCATGAAGGGTACCCGGGGTGTTGGGGTGTGGAGCGCTCTGTTTGCTGAGGGCGGGGAGCAGTGCGTGCAGGAGCGTGGCCAGCTGGGCGGCCGCGCGCTCGCCGATGCGAAGCACGTCCTTGTGGTCGACCGGCTCCGTGGAGACACCAGCTGCAGGGTTGGATACGAGTGAGATACCGAGAACCTCCAGGCCCATGTGGCGCGCAAGAATGACTTCGTGGACGGTGGACATGCCGACCAGGGTGGCCCCAAGGGTGCGGAAGGCACGGATCTCGGCAGGGGTCTCGAAGGATGGACCGAGGACCGCGAGGTAGATGCCCTCGTGCAGCGGAAACCCGAGGCGGTCGGCTTTGGTGTGGGCGAGGGCGCGCAGGCGGGGGGAGTAGGCCGCCGACATATCGAAGAAGCGTTCGCCGGTGCCGGCGGCTGTGGCAAAGCGCGGCTCGTTCGGACCAGCGGCGACGTTGATGCCAGTGAAGTTGATGTGATCGGTAATGAGGGCGAGAGAGCCGGTGGGGAGGGCCGGATCAATGGCGCCGGCGGCGTTGGTGACGATCAGGGTGCGGCAGCCAAGGAGCGACAGAACGCGAGTGGGGAAGGCAATCTCCGCGGGTGTGTAGCCCTCATACGCATGAACGCGGCCCTGCATGACGGCGACCGGAACGCCCGAGGCGAAGCCGAGGTGCAGCTGCCCGGCGTGGCCTGAGACCGTGGATGCGGGGAAATGCGGGATCTGCGTGTAGGGGACGGCAGTGCTGTCGGCGAGTTGTGTGGCGAAGTGCCCGAGGCCGGAGCCGAGGATGATGCCCACGGCGGGCCGAACCGGCGAGTGCTGGCGAAGAAACTCAGCAGCTTCCTGCGCGCGATTGAAGGGGGAGGTCATCGATCGGAGCTACGTGCGTATCCAGTCTATGTGAGGATGCGGGCGGGCTGGGGTGCAGAAATGGCGCGGGTTGCGACAGAAGGAACACTGCGGCATCTATTCGGTATGCCTACTGCCTTGTCCGCGCCCGAAGCTGAAGCTGCTACTGCTACGCGGAGGGAGGTGGGCCCGCAGGGAAGCAGCGCCGTGCTGGCAATGTTTCTGTGCGGGATGTTTGCCTTTGTGGATCTGTATTGCACGCAGCCGCTGCTGCCAATGTTGTCGCGTGTCTTTCATGCGAGTGAGTATGCAGTGGGGCTGACGATCAGTGCGTCGACCCTTGGCGTGGCGATCTCTGCGGCGTTGCTGGCAATCTTCGCGGAGACGGCAGATCGCAAGCGCATCATTGTGGCGAGCATGGGGGCGCTGGCGTGCTGCACGGTGATGGCCGGAACGGCCACCGGGCTGCGGTCACTGGCGGTGTGGCGGGTACTGCAGGGGCTGGTCACACCTGGCGTCTTTATCCCGGCGATTGCGTACATCACGGAGGAGTGGCCAGCGGCAAGGGTGCCACGGGTGATGAGTGTCTACGTCGCGGGCACCGTGTTTGGTGGCTTCCTGGGACGGCTGCTGGGTGGTCTGCTGGCGCCGGCCCTGGGCTGGCGGGCGGTGTTTGTGGTGCTGGGTGTGGTGGGACTGGCGGGCATGGGGGCTACCCAACTCTGGCTGCGACCCGCCGAGCGAACGCCACGGGCCACGTCCAGGGGCCCGAGCCTGCGGCCGGTGTGGAACAACCTGCGCAGCCGGCCGCTGATGGCGACCTTTGCAGTGGGCTTCTGCATGCTGTTCACGCTGGTCTCGATGTTCAGCTATGTGACGTTCTACTTAACGGCGGCACCGTTTCACCTGTCGACCCAGCAGGTGAGCTATCTCTTTGCGGTGTACCTCATCGGCCTGGTCGCCACGCTGGTGATGGGCGGTGTGCTGGGGCGCATTGGGCTGCGGGCGGGGATGCTGGTTGCGGTGGGGCTGTGCCTGAGTGGCGCACTGCTCACGCTGGTGCTTCACCTGGCAGTTGTGGCAATCGGCCTTTCGCTGGTAGGGGCGGGGATCTTTATTGCGCAAACGTGTGCTAACAGCTTTCTGCGGGATGCGGCGGCAGAAGGGCACCGGGTTGCCGCGGCCGGGATGTACATTTGCGCCTACTACATTGGCGGCACGGTGGGCGGGGTGCTCCCTGGTGTGGTGTTGCGGCTGGCAGGATGGCCGGGGTGCGTGGCGCTGACAGCGGTATTCCTTGTGCTGGCCGGGTTGTTCACGTTCTTTGGCTGGCGGCTGCCAGCGCCAGAGCCGATCCCGGTCTAGCGGCGCCAGGTAGCGAGGAAGGCTATGCGCTCTGCTGCGCGGCGTCGATGTCTGCGGCGAGGCTCTGCCACAGGGCATCGCTGTCAACGTGGGTGATCCAGGTGACAGAGCGGTGGGGATTGCAGCCGGTGAAGCTGGCATCCAGAGCCATGATGGGACGGGGTGCGATGTGGGTTTCCGTGAAGCCCAGCAGAAAGGCTGTGGTGATCTCGTCCCAGATGATCCAGGGCGCGGAAAAGTCATCGACGCGGAGCGGTTTGACATGGCGAAAGTACCAGCTTTCGAAGTCATGCCAGAGCCAGGCGCCGATGGAGCCGCGGTGCGCGAGCAGACTGCGGGCCTGGTGGAACGAGACTGATAGGTGCGCGCGGCAGACGCTGGCCGGGCCCAGGGTGAGGGGAACAGCAGAATGAAACAGGACCTGCTGGGCGAGGGGGTCGTTGAGGATGTTGTATTCATCGCCGCCGTGCTCGTCGACAAAGGCCATCTGGACGACGCGGATGCGATCGACGATGGACGGATCGAGCAGGATGGCGGATGCGATGTCGGTCGCGGCGCCGATGGCAACGACAGTGAGAGGCGCCGCGGCGGTGAAGCCAGAGGCGATCTCCAGGAGCGCCATGGCTGCGGGGCTGCGATGGGGCGCGGTCTGGCTCGACAAAGGGTCGTCCGCGCCCGCGAAGATGGGCGGCTGCGGCTGGTGGGCGGCAAGCTCGCGGAGAGAGGCGGCGAGGACCCGCAGGGTGCCCTGGGCCGAGGGCGACGGCAGGCTGGGCGCGTGTGCGGAAAGCACGGCGAGCAGATGGATGCGAGGGTTGAGCAGGAGGTGGGTGAGCGCCCACTGATCGTCGATCTCGTTGCCGATGTCTGTCGACAGAACGACCGGGAGGCGCGCGAGAGACGGGCTGGAGGACGCTGGCAGCATCATGGTGGAATGGGATGCTGTCGGACGGGGCTGGTGGCGGGTTGCGGGCGGATGCACTTTCCGGCGCAGGAGCTTAAGCTCTTGACCAAGCGGGGCACCATGGGGCGTCGGGCGCGGATGCTCGGCAGCGGGGATCGCGATGAAGGCTACGCCCTACCTTCCGCTCCTAACCGGACATGAAAGGCAGTCACCCATGCAGGATGAACCGAGCAAGACGACCTTTGGCGGTCCGTTGAACCGACGCGAGTTTGTGCAGACCGGCCTGGCGGCGACCGGTTCCATGCTGCTGGCTGGGCGCAGCGCCGCGGCGGAGCCGGTTCCGGGGGCCCGCGGGCACAAGCAGCCCAACCTCCTGTTTATCTATGGGGAGGGGCACCGGTGGGACTGCCTTTCGGTGGCCGGGCACCCTCTGCTGAAGACGCCGAACCATGACCGCATTGGCAATGAGGGCGTTCGCTTTGAGAACGCCTTCTGCACCAACGCGCTGTGCGCTCCGGCGCGCTCCAGTGTGCTCACGGGGATGTACTCGAAGTCGACCGGCGCGCTGGGCAACGATTACCTGGACACGCCGCTCGAGGTGCCGTACTTCACCGACCAGTTGCGCGCCGCGGGCTACGAGATTGCACTTGTCGGCAAAGCGCACTGCCGGGCTGGCGCCAAAGACAGGCATTGGGACTACTACTTCGGCTTCAACGATGCCGTGACGGACTACTACCAGCCAAAGTTCATCGAGGGCCGGGGCGCGGCGATCGGGCCGGAGAAGACCTATGACGGCTATGCCGATGATGTGGCGCTGGAGCATGCGCTGGCCTGGCTGCGCGAGCCGCGGGAGAAACCGTTCTGCCTGCTGTTCTGGCCGCAGACGCCACACTCGCCGTTTTACCGCGAGCGCCGGCATGCTGACCTGTATAACGGCGTACCGATCCCCAAGCCCGTGACCTTTGATGATGATCTGAAGGGTTGGCCGGGGCGCAGCAGGGCGGTGATCGAGGCGAAGAACAAGATCGGAACCCAGGTGAACTCGGATGGTACCCGGTCCCTTGAGGAGCTGTGCAAGAACTACTACGCGGGGCTGGTGGCAGTGGATGACATGATCGGCCGGTTGTTTGAGCATCTGGAGACGACGGGCCAGATGGATGACACGGTGATTCTTCACTCGTCGGACCACGGGTACTTTCTGGGCGAGTTCCGCATGTTCGACAAGCGGCTGATGTATGAGCCGAGTATCCGGGTGCCGATGATGATCCGCTACCCCAAGGCAATCAAGGCAGGCGGCGTGCGCGGAGAGATGGTGCTGGACCTCGACATCGCGCCGACGCTGCTGGAGCTGGCAGGCGTGACACCGCGACCGGAGATGCAGGGCAAGAGCCTGGTGACGCTGGCCAACGAGGGCGACCCGGCGTGGCGCAAGGAGTGGCTCTACGACTACTACGAGTACCCGGGCTACGAGGATGTGCGGCAGCACCGCGGCGTGCGCACGGAGACACACAAGCTGATGCACTTCTACACCGTGAACGAGTGGGAGATGTACGACCTGCGGAACGATCCGGAGGAGCGGAACAACCTGTACGGCAGCCCGGCCCATGCCGCAAAGCAGGCGGAGCTGCAGGCCGCGCTGGAACGGCTATTTGCGGCGGTGCCGCAGCTTCCGGGCGGCCCTACAGCGACAGGTGGCGTGTAGCGCAACCGCTGGGTTAGTGCAGCAGCAGGGAGACGATCGAGGCGCTCATGAGATTGGCCATGGTGCCGGCGAGCATGGCGCGAAGGCCAAGGCGGGCGAGGTCGTTGCGACGTGATGGGATCAGGGCGCCGATACCACCGATCTGCATGCCAATTGAACCGAGGTTGGCAAAGCCGCACAGGGCAAAGGTGGCGATTGAGAAGGAGCGCGGGGCGAGCGTGGACTTGGCCGCGCCAAGCTGCGTGAAGGCGATGAACTCGTTCAGGACGGCGCGGGTGCCAAGCAGGTTGCCGACGAAATGAGCGTCGCGCCACGGGATGCCGATGAGCCAGGCGACGGGTGCGCCGACTACGCCCAGGACTGAGTTGAGCGAGTGGGGGAAGGGGATGTGGCCGTGCGCCCAGAGGGTGTTGGAGATGCCCAGCATGAGGGCGTTGACCAGGCCGACGAGCGCAATAAATGAGATGAGCATGATGGCGACGTTGAAGGCGAGCTGACCGCCGTCGATGGTGCCGCGGGCGATGGCGCCGAGCAGGTTGTCGTTCTTGTGTTCCTCATTCGGTGGCATATGTACGGTGCCGGCGGTGGCGGGCTGCTCGGTCTCAGGAACGAGCATCTTGGCGACGAGAATGGTGCCGGGCGCGGTCATGATGACGGCGGAGAGCAGGTCCTGCGCGTGGATGCCAAAGGAGATATACGCCGCCATGATGCCGCCCGAGACGTGCGCCATGCCGGAGGTCATGATGCACATGAGCTCGGATTGTGTGGCGTTGGCGAGAAACGGGCGGATGGTGAGGGGCGCTTCAGTCTGGCCCATGAAGATCGAGGCGGCGACGTTGGTGCTTTCCGCCCCGCTGGTGCCCATGGTGCGGAACATGACCCAGGCCACGACCCGGATGATGCGCTGCATGATGCCAAGGTGATAGAGCACGGCGAAGAAGGCAGAGACGAAGATGATGGTGGGCAGCACAGCGAAGGCGAGCACGGCGAGCGGGTTGCCGGGTGTGCCGAGCGGGCCGAAGACGAGCGACGAGCCGTCGACCGAGTGCGCGAGCAGCGACGTGACCACGGCAGAGGCGGAGTGGAGGATGCGCTGGCCGAGCGACCACTTGATGACCAGAAACGCAAAGAGCACCTGGAGGCCGAGGCCCCAGGCGACGGTGCGCCAGCGGATGGCGCGGCGATCCGTGGAAAGAAGCCAGGCAAGCAGGAGAAAGACAAGCAGTCCAAGGAGGCCGATGGGTCTGGGCAGCGAAAGGGGCAACGTGGGGGGTGCTCCGGGCGGAGGGGTGATGGGTGTGAGGCGAGTGTAGCCCGCCCTAGCGGACGGCTGCGCGGGTTTGTTGCGCGAGCGTGTGATCAAACCGAGCCCTGGCAGCGGCAAGGGCTACGCGGTAGCCGGCCGGATCGACCCAGACAGTGGGGTTGGCGGCGGCCTGCGGCAGCTTGCGGAGCATGTCAAACATCGAGCCGTGGGCGGCGAGGAAGATGTCGCAGGGCAGCGCGTCCAGTGTGGCGAAAGTGTGCTCGAAGTCTGTGGCGATACCCGGGTAGGAGGCAGGGTGCGCGGGGGTGCTCACCAGGCGGTACTCGGAGAGAACATTCCAGCTGCCGACGATGACGACGTGTTGCGGTCTTCCGGCGAGGGTAGTGGTGAGGGTAAAGGTGGTGGTGCCGGGGGTGTGCCCGGCGGTCTTATGCGCGACCACGGTGGTGCCGCCAAGGGTGATCGCGTCGTTGTCGTGAAGGACGCGATCAACATGTACAGCGGGGTAGTGGTCGTGAGGAAAGGCGAAGTCCGTGCGCCCACCGGATTCGGCTGTGGCCACATCGCCATCCATCATGGCGAACTGGGCATGGGTGAGACGCTTCATACCGGCGGCGCCGGCGAGGTGATCAAAGTGAGCGTGGCTGGCGAGCAGGATCTTCACGTCGCTGACGTGGAAGCCGAGCGCCTCGATGCTGTGAGCGATCTGCGGTGGAGACGAGGCGAGGTTTTCGTTGATCAGGATGTCGCCGGCAGGTGTGGTGATCAGAAAGGCGGCGAGATCCTGGCTGCCCACGTAGTAGAGATTGTCGGCGATGCGGAAGGGAGCCAACGGTGTGGTGAACGCGGGATTCGCCTTCGCGTGGAGCGGAAGGCTGGCGAGAAGGACGACGAGGGCGAGACGCCAGGGTGCTTGCATGGGACTGGAGCAAGCATACGACCTGGCGCCTGCCCAGCGGGCTAGCTGAGTTCTTCGCTGCGAGCGCGGTCGGAGTTGAAGTCCGTCAGGGCCACGGCCGTCGCTTCTACGAGCGAGTTGGCTTCAAAGACGTGAGCCTGCGGCGTCCCGGAGAAGCCGAAGAGAAAGGGAAGTGCCCAGGAGGCAGAGGCGAAGAGGGCGTCGAGACGGCCGTGCTCTTCAAAGGAGAGCACCGGCTTGACCCCGAGGGGGTAGTCGGTGAGCAGCGACTGCACGAGCACAAAGGAGCCGGTAAAGAGCGCGGCAGCAGCTGCACGCCTGTTGGACCTGAGCGAGGCAAAACCCAGGGTGAGGAAGAAGGCGGAGTGGCAGTAGTCGACGATGCCGTGCGTCCTGGCGTCGATGATCTTGGGAATCTTGCTTTCGGCGGAGGAGACGAGCTTGGCGGGTGTGAGAGACATGGAGGCTCCTTGGTCCTGACGAGTTGTGGGGTTATGTCGGTTTGTGCTGGTGCATGGAACAAAAGGAACCGCCCGGGCAGGGTGTCTGCGTCGAGCGGTTCCGTCTTCAGTGATGTCAGTATGGGTGTGGTTACACGAGCGTCTACTGCTGCGCGTGCTGTGTGCTGTTGTGTGCCGGTGGCGGGCTTGTCTCCCACGGCCTCAGAACAACCTTGGTGCAGTTGTCGGTCTTGTCGCGGAACATCTTGTAGGCGCCTGGCGCCTGGTCAAGCGGCAGCGTGTGGGAGATGACAAAGGAAGGATCGATCTCTCCCTTGGCGATGCGCTCCAGCAAGGGTGCCATGTAGCGCATCATGTGGGTCTGCCCAGTCTTCATCGTCAGGCCCTTGTTGACGTAAGCGCCCATGGGGATCTTGTCGACGAACCCGCCATACACACCGGGAACGGAGACGGTACCGCCCTTGCGACAGGCCAGGATAACCTCGCGCAGTGCGGTGGGACGGTCAAACGAAAGCCGAAGCGCCTGCTTGGTCTTGTCGTAGGCGTTGAAGAAGCCGTGACCTGAGGCTTCCATGCCCACGGCGTCCATGCAGGCATCCGGACCGACGTTGCCAGTCATGTCGCGAAGCGCATCCTGGATGCTGTCAATCTCGCCGTAATTGAGTGTCTCGGCACCGCCCTGCCGCGCAAGTTCGAGCCGTTCCGGCACCTGGTCGATAGCAATCACGCGCGAGGCGCCGAACATGAAGGCAGACCGGATGGCGAACTGGCCGACTGGCCCACAGCCCCAGATGGCAACAGTGTCGCCAGGCTTGATGTCACAGTTTTCCGCGCCCATGTACCCGGTGGGGAAGATGTCCGACAGGAAGAGCACCTGTTCATCGGTAAGGTTGTCGGGGATCCGGATAGGGCCGACATCCGCATACGGCACGCGAGCATACTGCGCCTGGCCGCCGGCGTAGCCACCGAGCATATGGGTGTAGCCGAAGAGACCGGAAGGCGAGTAGCCCATCAAGCCTTCGGCGATCCAGGCGTTCGGATTGGAGTTATCGCACGAACTCCACAGCGTGTTCTTGCAGAAGAAACAGCTACCGCAGGCGATGGTGAAGGGGACGACCACGCGGTCGCCAACCTTGAGCTTGTCCTTGTTGACGCCGGGGCCGACTTCCACGACTTCGCCCATGAACTCGTGACCGATGATGTCGCCGGGCTCCAGAGTGGGGATGTAGCCGTCGTACAGATGCAGGTCCGAGCCGCAGATTGCGGTCGAGGTGATCTTGATGATGGCGTCGCGGGGGTTGAGGATCTTGGGATCAGGGACGTCGTGCACTTCCATCTTCTGTGCACCCATCCAGCAGACTGCTTTCATAAACAACTCCTTATGCGGTTGGGGCGACGAGCCGGTTAGGCGTGCTGCAGTTCTCGGGAGTCAGCGGCGCCTCTTGGCGCGTTTACCTGTGGGCCGGCGGGGTTGCTGGTTTCGCGATACACGCCGCGCTCCAGTTGCCCTTTCAGGCCACGAGGGCCGTGCGACTGTCCTTCCACCGTTGGTATTTCACCGGCTTCCAGGAAGCTCTTGAACTTGCGCACGTTTTCCCGGGCGATAAAGGTGGGGTTCTTGCCGAGAATGGAATAGATGGCCCGGGCGGCGGCGTTTGAGGGAACATTGAAGGTGGATTCGGTTGTGACAAAGATGCCACGACCGAGCGGGTCTTCGGAGAACTCGACAAAGCCGCTGGTCTGAATTGGGGAGTCAGCCGTGGACCTCCAGGCAATGCGCTTGCCTGGCTGATCCTCAGTGAGTTCCGAGGTCCACGATACGGGCACGTCGCCGGCCCCGAGCATGGTCCAGCGGCTGCGATCACTGTCGATCGCCTCGATGGACTTGATGCTGGCCATGAAGCGAACAAGGCCAGGAGTATCCCGCCACGTCTTGTAAGCGTCGTCGACGGAGGCGCCAACGCGGAAACGGGCGCGCGCGGTGAAGCTGGGCGGTGTGGTGTCCTGGAGGCCTTTCCAGGCGAGGGCAGCGCCCCCGACAGCCAGGGCCGCGCCGGCCTTGGAACGACGGAGCAGGCCAAGGGTAATGAGGGTGCCTGCGCCAAGCAGAAGCGGCAGCTGCGGCGTGCGGGAGGACGGAGACTTTGGAGTGGGCATAGCGTCGTCCTTTAGTTGGGGATTGTAGGAAGGCAAGGGTCTTGCCCCATCAAGACGTACGAGTGCGGGGGGGCTGGCGAAGATGTCCTGAACCGCCGAAAGGCGGAATATCTAGTTGCGTGGCACGGAGGCAGTGATGATTTCGTGAATCAACGGGGCTGGCGCAGGAGGCGCATTGGACGAGATGGACAGCGCGGCGCGCAGCATCGACTCGGCTTCTGCGAGCAGGATAGGCTCCTCTGTGAAGAGCGTCACCAGCGGATCGCCGGCGTGGATGGGGTCGCCGAGTTTGTGGTGGAGCTCGATGCCGGCGTGCGCGCTGACTGGATCCTCGGGGCGCAGGCGGCCGGCGCCAAGGCGCTGCACGGCCCAGCCCACTTCAGCGCAGTTCATGGAGGCAAGGTAGCCGTCGCGGTCCGCGAGCAGGGTGCGGAAGGCACGGGGATGATGGTGTCGGAAGGGATCGTCCAGCAGCGAGATGTCGCCGCCCTGGGCTTCCACAATGCCCAGCCAGGCGCTGTGGGCGGCGCCGGAGCCGAGCAGCTGCTCCGCAAGCGATCGTCCCCAGGAGGGGGACTCCGCACGGCCGCCCAGGTGCAGCATATGGCCGGCAAGGGTGAGGGACAGATCCACCAGATCGGCCGAAAGCGGGTGAGAGCGGCCGGCGAGGATCTCCGTGGCTTCAGCAACTTCGAGCCAGTTGCCGGCAAAACGGCCAAGCGGCTGATCCATGGAGGAGAGCACGGCGACCGTGCGCGTGCCGGCGGCTGTGCCGGCCTCGACCATCAGGTCAGCCAGCAGGCGCGAGGCGGCGTGTGTCGGCATCAGCGCGCCGGAGCCCACCTTGACGTCCAGAACAAGGCCGTCCAGTGACTCGGCAAGCTTCTTGCTCATGATGCTCGCGGCAAGCAGGAAGGGGCTTTCCACGGTGCCCGTGTGGTCCCGCATGCTGTACAGGAGGCGATCGGCCGGGACCAGGTCAGGTGTTTGGCCGATGATCGCGGCGCCCCGGGCACGAAGCAGGCCAGCCAGACGCTCCAGTGTGACCGAGGTGGTGAACCCGGGGATGGACTCCAGCTTGTCCAACGTGCCGCCGGTGTGGCCGAGGCTTCGGCCAGAGATCATGGGAACGCATACGGAAGGGACCTGGTCGACCGTGGGCTCCGCAAGGCCGGCAGCGGCGACGATGGGTGTGACAAGAAAGGACGTCTTGTCCCCGACTCCGCCGGTGGAATGCTTATCGACCAGCGTGGTTGCAAGCAGCGATGGATCAAACAGCTCGCCGGAAAGACGCATTGCGTCGGTCAGCGCGGCAAGCTCCGGCGGCGTGAGGCCATGGAGAAGGATCGCCATCAACAGCGCACCGATCTGGGCGTCGGTGATGAACGGATTCCAGGGGTTGCGATCCGAAGCGCGGCGGCGTGGATTATCGCGGGTGTTGCCATTCGCGACCACAGCGTCAACGAAATAGCGAATCTGCTCAGGGGAAAGCTCGCCGCCGGTGCGTTTGCGCAGGATCAGGTCAATGGCGCGCGTGACCGGTGGCTTTGTGGCGCGATCGGCGGGAAAGGGTTTCAGCATGGGGAGGGCCTCGTTCAGGGCTGGAGCGGGTCGGGCGTGCAGGGGTCTGGGCGGAGGCGAAAGGCAGCAGGGAGGAGATCGGCGAGCGTGCATGCCCGGGGTGCTGGCGCACCGCTGTCGTCGGCTTCATCCGGGAAGAACACGGTGACGGCGGCGGGGTCGGGGGAGAACTCAAGCAGCGTCTGGCGGCAGGCGCCGCAGGGCATGGAGGCGGCATGGTTGAGGTTGGCTACTGCAACGGCGCGGAGCCGGATTGACGGGCCAAGGGCGGCCACGGCCGAGGCGATCGCCGTCTGCTCGGCGCAGGTGGTGAGGCGAAAGCTGGCATTCTCGACGTTGCAGCCGGTGAAGATCTGCCCCTCGTGGGGTTCGGCAAGCAGGATCGCCGCCCCAACCCGGAAGCGCGAGTAGGGCGCATACGCGTGGTGCGCCGCAGCCGTGGCCCGTGCCTGGAGTTCGTGCAGGAGCGATGGGGCGAGGGCACCGGGAACAGGGGAGTGGAGAACGGTCATGTTTCCTGTGAGGCTACGCGGGTGTTGCTGCCGGGGCAACCGCCCGGATGGGGGATGAGGGGATGGATGCGGCGCCGCAAGCGGCAGGCCGGGCGAACGCATCGAATGGAGAGCGATGAGCACGACAACGGAGAAGAAGGCCACGACCAAGGGCGGAAAGCGGGTGGCACCTCGGCGCGAGGCCAAGACGGGCGGTGAGGCGGCGGTGGCGGCCGAGATCTCTGCCGCGGGGCTTGCCGCAGCAGGCGAGCTGGGCGTTAAGTCAGCATCGGCGGAGCGTGCGCTCGGGTTGTTTCACCCGGTGACCGCTCAGTGGTTCCGCGCCGTGTTCGATGGCCCGACCGCACCGCAGATGGAGGGGTGGCCGGCCATCGCCCGCGGGGAGTCCACCCTGATCCTGGCGCCGACTGGCACCGGCAAGACGTTGACCGCGTTTCTGTGGTGCCTGGACCGCTTGATGCTGGGCACGGACGCCGCAGCGGCAGCAGGCTGCCGCGTGGTCTACATCTCCCCTCTGAAAGCGCTGGCGGCTGACGTGGAGCGCAACCTGCGCAGTCCGCTTCAGGGCATCGCCAACATGGCCAAACGCGAGGGTGTGGCGGTGCGCACGCCGGAGATCAGCGTACGCACGGGCGACACGCCGGCGAAGGAGCGGGCGCGCTTCCGTAAGCACCCGGGTGACATATTGATCACCACGCCGGAAAGTCTGTATCTCCTGCTGACGAGCGAGGCGGGCGAGTCGCTGCGGTCGGTGGAGACGGTGATCATCGACGAGATCCATGCGCTCGTGCCAACCAAACGTGGAGCGCACATGGCCCTGTCGCTCGAGCGGTTGGAGGCCATGGTGAGGGCGGACGACAGCGGGCGACGGCTGCAGCGTATCGGCCTGAGTGCAACGCAGCGCCCGCTTGAGGAGGTGGCGCGCTTTCTTGGCGGAGCCGACGGCGCCGAGCCGGCACGCCTGGCCGAACCACAGGCGGCGCTGCCCGCGCCGGCAGCGACCGACGATGCTGCGGCCAATGCAGCGTTGCTGGAGGTAGCCGGCGGTGGCGCGTCTACGGTCGCGGAGGCCGAGGCCAAGGCAGATGCGGCAAGCGGCGTGCGCTTTCGGCCGGTTACGGTGGTAAACGCCGGTGCAAAGAAGGTGCTGGACCTCAAGGTTGAAGTGCCTGTCGAGGACATGGCGCGGCTGGGCGAGATCCAGGACCTCCCGAGTGGGCCGGCGAGCCAGGGTCCGAAGCGGACTTCGATCTGGCAGTCCATTCATCCGCGGCTTCTGGAAATCATCCGTGGGCGCACCTCAACGCTGGTGTTCGTCAACGCGCGGCGTGTGGCCGAGCGCCTGGCGGGTGCACTGAACGAGCTTGCGGAAGAGCAGATTGCGCGCGCGCACCACGGCTCCCTTGCGGCCGCGCAGCGGACCGAGATCGAAGAGCTGCTCAAGGCCGGCAAGATCAAGGCCCTGGTTTGCACCAGCTCGCTTGAGCTTGGCATCGATATGGGCGCCGTGGATCTGGTGATCCAGATTGAGGCGCCACCCAGCGTGGCGAGTGGCATGCAGCGCATCGGCCGCGCGGGCCACCAGGTCGGTGCGCCGTCGAACGGCATCATCTTCCCGAAGTACCGAGCGGATCTTATTGCGTGCGCCGCAGTTACAAAAGCCATGCACGAGGGGCATGTCGAGTCGACCCGCTTTCTGCGCAATCCGATTGACGTGCTCGCGCAGCAGATCGCCGCCATCATCGCGCATCCGCCGCTCAACCTCGTGGATGCTGAGCGGCGATCCAAGCGCAGCGACGAGGAGGCCATGGCGCCGGGCATCGGCTATGACGCGCTGCTCGCCATCCTTCGCAGCTCAGCCCCGTTCGCGGGTATGAGCGTCGCTGTGTTTGAGGGCGTGCTGGACATGCTCGCCGGGCGGTATCCGTCGGATGAATTTGCCGAGTTGCGACCGCGCGTCACGTGGGATCGGCAGCGGAACTGGCTTACGCCGCGCGGCGGCATCAAGCGGATTGCCATTCTGAATGGTGGAACTATTCCGGACCGTGGCACCTATGGCGTCTTCCTGGCCGGCCAGCATGCGAAGCCGATCCGCGTGGGTGAGCTCGATGAGGAGATGGTCTTCGAGCAGCGCACGGGCGACACCTTCATCCTGGGCGCATCCACCTGGCGCGTGGAGGAGATCACGCACGACCGTGTGCTGGTCAGTCCGGCGCCGGGCGATGCGGGCAAGATGCCGTTCTGGCACGGCGACCAGGCGGGCCGTCCGATTGAGTTTGGGCGGAGGATCGGTGCGCTGGTGCGTGAGCTGCGTGAGGCACCCCGCAGCGTGGCACTGACGACGCTGATCAAGTCGCATGATCTGGAGCAGGGAGCAGCCGAGAACGCCCTGCGCTACCTGGCCGACCAGGAGTTGGCGGCGGGGTACGTGCCGGACGATCGCACCATCGTGATCGAGCGTGTGCGCGACGAGTTGGGCGACTGGCGTGTGTGCTGCCTGACGCCCTTTGGAAGTCGCATTCATGCGCCGTGGGCCATGGCGGTGACGGCCAAGCTGCGCGCCAACGGTGGCGCCGATGTCGAGACAATGTGGAGCGAGGACGGCTTCTGCCTGCGCTTTCCGGAGTCTGACACCGCGCCAGATACAGATGTGCTGCTGCTGGAGCCGGAGGAGGCGGCGGAGCTGGTGCTGCGACAGCTCGGGTCGACAGCTCTGTTTGCAGCGAAGTTCCGGGAAAGCGCGGCGCGGGCCCTGTTGCTGCCGCGCCGGCGTGCGGACGGGCGCACACCGCTGTGGCAGCAGCGCAAGCGCAGCTACGACCTGCTGAGTGTGGCAAGCCGATACCCGTCGTTCCCCATCCTGCTTGAAGCCTATCGGGAGTGCCTGCGAGACGTCTTCGACATGCCGGCGCTGATGGAGACGCTGCGGGCCATTGGCAACCGCAGCCTGCGCGTCCACACCGTGGACTCACGCACACCCAGCCCGTTTGCAAGCGCGCTGCTGTTCAGCTACGTGGCGAACTACATCTACGACGGTGATGCTCCGCTGGCGGAGCGCCGGGCGCAGGCGCTCTCAATCGACCAGGACCAGCTGCGTGAGCTGATGGGCGACTCAGACCTCCGGGAGCTACTCGATCTAAGCGCGATCGAGGAGACCGAAGAGCAGCTGCAGTGCACGGCAGAGAGCTACCGGGCTCGTTCCATGGACGGCGTGCATGACTTGCTGCTACGTCTCGGGGATTTGACGCGCAAGGAGCTACGGGCTCGATGTGTATCGGATGAAGTCGCCGAGGCAGCGGATCGATTGATCCGCGCACGGCGGGTGCTGGAAGTGGGGATCGCGGGTGAGCGCCGTTTGATCGCAGTGGAAGACGCAGGGCGTCTGCGCGATGCCGTAGGCGTGCCGCTACCGCCGGGTCTCCCCACTGCCTTCTTGACCACAGTGCCCGACGCGATGCTGGACGTGGTGCGGCGGTACGCCCGGACCCACGGCCCGTTTGTGACAAAAGACGTTGCAGAACGGTACGGTCTGGCGACCGAAAGTGTTGAAGCCGTGCTGCAGCGGCTGGTGGGGATGGGGCGTGTGCAGGAGGGCGGCTTCCGTCCGGGCGGGCTAAACCGCGAGTGGATCGAAGTGGAGGTGCTGCGAGCCGTTCGGCGCAAGTCCTTGGCACGCCTGCGCAAGGAGGTGGAGCCGGTTGAGCAGCGGGTGCTTGCCCGCTTGTTCACGCGCTGGCAGGGTGTGGTGACACCGCGGCGGGGGCTGGATGCGCTGCTGGATGTGATCGAGAACCTACAGGGTGCGCCGGTGCCCGCGTCGATCCTGGAGACGGAGATCCTGCCGGCTCGTCTCCTGGGCTATAAGTCGGCCGACCTCGACATGCTCATTGGAGCCGGTGAGGTGGTTTGGGTGGGGCTGGAACCCGTAGGGGAGCGCGACGGACGCATCGGCCTCTACCTTGCGGAGAAGCTGCCCGTTCTGTGGCCGCCAGTCCGGCCGGAGCGGGAGCCTCTGCGCGAGAAAGAGCAGGAAGTGCTGGCCTGGCTGCGGACGCGTGGCGCAAGTTTCTTTCAGGAACTGCATGATGGGGTAGGTGGTGGCTATCCCGGCGAGACGATCGAGGCGCTGTGGAGCCTGATCTGGCGCGGCATGGTGACAAACGATGGCATGGCGGCGCTGCGAGCCTATGGTGAGCGGGCAACCGGGTCGACAGCGAAGAACGGCAGACCGGCGGCGAAGCGCGTGCACAACCAGGCCGGCTTTCGCAGCCGGCGGACGACGCCGCCGACGGTGCAGGGGCGGTGGGCGCTGCAGGCGACCTCCTTTGTTACCGAGGAGGAGCGGGCGAAGCGCGGCACGGAGTGGAGCCATGCGGAGGCACAGCAACTGCTGGCGCGCTACGGTGTGGTCTTTCGGGAGACCGCGCAGGCGGAAGGACTCGTCGGCGGCTTCTCCGCCGTGTATGACGTGCTGAAGGCGATGGAGGAGAGTGGGCGTATTCGCCGCGGCTTTTTTGCGGCCGACCTTGGTGCGACACAGTTTGCGATGCCCGCGGCGGTGGATCTGCTGCGCAGCCTGCGTGGGGGCGCCATGGGTGGGACGACCACGGACGACGGGCCCGAGATGGTGCAACTCGCAGCGACAGACCCGGCCAACCCGTACGGCTCTCTGCTGAAGTGGCCAACCCCGGCCGAGGAGGGGACCAGTCTGCAGCGCAGCGTGGGGGCACGAGTGGTGCTGTGCGACGGAGCGCTGGTGGCGTACCTTCGGCGCGGCAATGCCAACGTGCAGGTGTGGCTGCCGGAGGAGGAGCCGGCACGGGGGCAGGTGGGCCGGGCGCTGGCGGAGTTCCTGGTGGCGCGGGTGCAGGGCGAGGAGAGGGTGATGTCGGCGGGAGACGCGAGTTCGCGGGTGGGCATGCTGATTGCCTCGGTGAATGGGGTGGCGGTGGCAGAGTCGGTGATGGCGCGGTACCTGCTGGATGCTGGCTTCCATGCGGGTGCGATGGGGTTCAACGTGCGGCGGCTGTTACCGAGTCTGCCGGGGAAAGGGAGGTAGCGGCAATGCCGGAAGGAGACACAATCTATCGGGCGGCACGGGCGCTAGGGAAGGCCCTGGTGGGGCGGCGGGTGGTGGGTTTTGACACCAACCTGGCGCCAATCGCGCGGGTGAACGACGACACGCCGCTGAAGGGGCGGGTGGTGGAGAAGGTGGAGTCACGCGGGAAGTGGTGTCTGGTCTTCTTCTCGGGCGACCTGATCCTGGTGACGCACATGCTGATGAGCGGGTCGTGGCACGTGTACCGGACGGGAGAGAAGTGGTGGATGGGGCGGAGCCGGATGCGGGTGGCGATCAAGGTGGGGCCACCGGTTGAGGCGGGTGATGTGGCGGCGGAGGCGGGGTTTGAGGCGGTGGCCTTCAACGTACCGATCTGTGAGTTCCACACCGCGCGGACGCTGGAGCGGTCGACGCAGGTGCCGAAGCTGGGGCCGGATCTCTTGTCGGATGAGTTCACGGTGGAGGGTGGGATGGAGCGGATGCGGGGGTATGGGGAGGAGCATCCGGAGGCGGAGGTGGGGGTGACGCTGCTGAACCAGCGGGTGCTGGCGGGGCTGGGCAACGTGTACAAGAGCGAGGTGGCGTTTGCGGCGGGGGTGAACCCGTTTCGGCAGATGCGGACGGTGACGGCGCGGGAGCGGGAGCAGATGGTGGTCTTCAGTCAGCGGTGGCTGAAGGCAAATGTGAACGATGGGGCGGGAGACGGGATTGTGACATACGCGGGGAACCGGCGGACGACGCACTCGTCAAATCGGGAAGACCGGCTGTGGGTGTATGGGCGGCAGGGCAAGGAGTGCCGGCGGTGCGGGGCGACGGTGATGATGCGCAAGCAGGGCGAGCAGGCACGGTCGACCTACTGGTGCCCGGCGTGCCAGCCGTGGGTTCCAGCGGAGGGGCAGAGCGGGGACGCGCCGGTTGGCGGGCAGTTTGGCGGGAGCCGACGACGCAAGGTGGGGTGCTGAACGGCGCCGTTGCTCCCTTGTTTTTTGGCAGTCACTCGCGCCTGTGAGGCTCGTCCCTTGCCTCCCCCCTCCCCCCCGTATGTTTTTGCGCAAAATCTTCATTCCAGAGATTTTGCGAGACACCAAGAGAGCCCCGCAGAGGGGTGCTTGGATCCGCCGGTGGCAGAGGATCCGAGTTGTGGAACAAGGGATGCATGGTGTTGAGCATAGAGACCGTGAGGGGATAATTGCGCCAGATGAGTAGGGAGTTGGTGCGCTGGAGGTGAG
Source organism: Acidobacteriaceae bacterium (assembly GCA_965199635.1). GTDB lineage: Bacteria > Acidobacteriota > Terriglobia > Terriglobales > Acidobacteriaceae > Edaphobacter. The sequence continues at coordinate 690,450 of CBDASL010000001.1, forward strand.
ATCGGGAGAGCCGGGCAGCGGGTGGAGCGTTCGTAGGGGCTGCTGCATCGGATGGGCTATGAGTGAAGCCAGGGCGTTGCGGATTGAAGGGTCGTTAGGGTTGGAGAACCTCAAGGTAGTGTCGGTCCCGGTGGGGGAGCCGGGGCATGGGGAAATGCGGGTGCGGCTGCGGGCGGCGTCGTTGAACTACCGCGACCTGATGACCGTCGAGGGGATCTATAACCCGAAGCTGCAGCTGCCGCGCATTCCGGGGTCGGATGGGGCCGGCGAGGTGACAGCGGTAGGTGAGGGGGTGACGCAGTTCAAGGTGGGCGACCGGGTGACGAGCCTGTTCTTTCAGGATTGGCTGGATGGAAAGCAGCAGCCGGAGACTGGCAAGAGCGCGCTGGGTGGGTCGATCGACGGGACATTTGTAACGGAGCGGGTGTTCTCCGAGAACGGCGTGATCGCGACGCCGGAGTTCTTGACCGATGAGGAGGCTTCGACGCTGCCGTGCGCCGCACTGACGGCGTGGAATGCACTAGTGGAGAAGGGGCAACTGACTGCAGGCGAGACGGTTGTGGTGATGGGGACGGGCGGGGTGAGTTTGTTTGCGCTGCAGTTTGCCAAGGCGCAGGGGGCGCGGGTGATCCTGACGAGCTCGAGCGACGAGAAGCTCCAGCGTGGGCGCGCGCTGGGGGCGGACGAGACGATCAACTACAAGACAACGCCGGAGTGGGACGCGGAGGTGCTACGGCTGACAGGCGGGCGCGGGGCGGACCACGTGGTGGAGGTGGGCGGCTCCGGGACGTTGCCGCGATCGCTGAAGGCGGTGCGGCCGAACGGGTATGTGTACCTGATCGGTGTGCTGTCGAACCCCGGCGCCGGGGTGGACGTGATGCCGGTGCTGTCGAAGTCGATCTACCTGAACGGCGTGTATGTAGGGAGCCGGGCGATGTTTGCGCGCATGAACGCGGCGCTGGCGGTGAATCGGATCAAGCCGGTGGTGGATCGGGTGTTTGGGCTGGATGAGGGGCGGGCTGCGCTTGAATATCTGAAGGGCGCTGGGCACTTTGGGAAGGTGGTGCTGCGGTTGGAGTAGCGATGCGTTTTCGGATCGCCTCCCAACCGAGACATCGCAGTTCACTCTGACCCCGACCAATACGTGCTCCCGGATACAGCTTCAGTCCAGCTCTACCGAGCTGGACTGAAGCATATCGTTCGAGACTCGTCTTCGGTCATATTTGGGCGGTAGATCATCTCTAAGCCGGTACATGGAAAGGGTGTGTCGAAGACATTGCTCACCATTGCCGCGGAGATATCTCAAGTGGACACTTCTTCGTGTCCTTGTGACGACAGCCATGGCTCGTGACCTGCTTCGGCGACGAACAGCGATGGCGGTGAATGATCGAACTGTGATTCGAGCCATCCCCTGGTAATTGTCTCTGAGGTCTTCCCCCTAGGGAGCTTCCGGCTGTACACCACAGCAACGCTGTGCCGGCAACTTATCGAGGTAAGGGTCGCGACTGCCATCTCGAGGGCTTGCTGCCCACCTGAAAGCCAACTCCTTCGAGCTTTCCATTCGGCGTTGAATTGATCGACGTGCCGGTCCGAGAAACCAGGTTGCCCACAACAACAACGGATCCAACGTTCTAGGGCCTCCGTGTACATAAGGTCAGGCCTTTCGTCGCGAACCAGCTACTTTCTCGGGGAAGAAGGGCCCACACTTTAGGCGGAGCCTCTCCGAATATTGGTAGCACTCCATCCTTCGCGTAGGATGCCACGATTATCGCTGTGGCGACTTGCGTTCGACGGGGGCGGGGGATTGCTGGTCCTGGTCTCCCGGCTGCTTGTTGTCGTTCTTGTCGCCGCCGCCGAAGAGCTTTTGGAAGAAGTTGCGATGCTTCTTGGGGGTGCCGTCGGGGTTGGTGTTGCGTGGGTCGGCGTTGGGGTCGATGGGGGCGTTTGGGTTGGGGTTGATGGCTGGGTTGTTCGGGTTGCGTGGGGCGTTGGGGTTGTAGGGCGCGCCGGGGTTATACGGCGTAGCGCGATTGTTCGGGTTGCTGGGGGTGTACGGGCTGTTGGGGTTGGGGGTGCCGTTGGGGTTGGCGTAGGGGCTGGGACCGTTCGAGAAGATGCGGTCGATAAAGGAGCCGGGGCTTTCGTTCATCGCGGTGCAGGTGTTCTGCGGGGCGGTGCCATCGAGGAAGGCGGCGGTGTAGTTGTCAGGGCAGGAGGGGTCGGCCAGGAAGTTGGTGACGCGGTCGAGGCGGACGCTTTGGACGCCGGGGGGCGCGGTGAAGGGGCGCATGTCGGAGTATTGCGGGAGTTTCTGGGCGCGCTTCATGAACTCGGCCCAGATGGGGGCGGCGGCGGTGGCGCCCTGCATCTTGATGTCGGTGTAGTCGTCGTTACCGATCCAGACGACGCAGAGGAGGTTGGAGCTGTAGCCAGCGAACCAGACGTCGTGCGAGGTGCCGGTTTTGCCGGCGGCGGGAGCGGTGAAGCCGCGGGCGCGGGCGAGTGAGCCGGTGCCGTAGGTCATGACGTTTTCGAGCATGGACTGGGTGAGATAAGCGGAGCGGGGGTCCATGACCTGCTGGCCCTGCTGGGGGAAGTCGGAGACGATGTCGCCGGTGGTGCTGCGGACGCTGGAGAGCAGCCAGGGCTGGAGGTGCACGCCGCCATTGGCAAAGACGGTGTAGGCGCCGGCCATCTCAAGCGGGGTAGCGTCGTAGGAGCCGAGGGCGACGGCGGGTGTGCCCTGAGCGCCAGAGATGCCGGAGGCGCGGGCGAGGGCGGCGACGTTGTCAAAGCCGACCTGCTGGGCGAGGTTGACGGTGGCGATGTTGAGCGAGTGCTCGAGGGCGACGACGGCGGGTACCATGCCGGGGAACTCGCCATGCACCATGTTGTTGGGACGGTAGCCGTTGCCAAAGGTCTGCAGGTCGTCGTTGAGGCGAGTGACGGCGGTGAAGACGCCCCCATCGCCGAGGGACATGCCGTCGAGCGAGGTGTTGAAGGCGGTGGCGTAAACGAAGGGCTTGAAGATGGAGCCGGTAGGGCGCTTGGCGACGGCGTGGTTGTACTGGGAGGTGCCGTAGTTGCGGCCCCCGACGAGGGCGAGGACCTGGCCGGTGTGGGGATCAAGCGCGACGAGGGCGACCTGGGGGACGGCGGTGGGCTCACCGGGTTTGCCGCGGCGCTTGGCCACGACTTCGTCGATGTGCTGCATGCCGAGGTCGACGGCCTGGGAGGCGGCGAGCTGGAGGTCGGGGTCAAGCGAGGTGTAGATGCGGAGGGAGGTGTGGGCCTGGTCCTGCTCGGAGAGGCGCGCGGAGAGCTGTTCGTGGACGAGGTCGACGAAGTAGGGGGCGTCGGAGGCGTCGACGTTCTGGGCGGCAAGGTGGAGGGGTTCGGCTTCGGCGACGCGGGCCTGGTCGGCGGTGATGTCGCCGGTTTCGACCATGGAGGAGAGGACGAGGTTGCGGCGGGCGATGGCGCGTTCGGGGTGGCGGTAGGGGTTGAGGCGGGAGGGGCTCTGGATCATGCCGGCCAGGAGAGCCTCCTGGGCGAGATCGAGCTGCTTGAGGTCTTTGCCGAAGAAGGCCTGGGCGGCTTCACCGAAGCCATTGATGGCAAAGGAGCCGCGCTGGCCGAGGTTGATCTGGTTGGCGTACATCTCGAAGATCTTCTGCTTGGGGAAGCGGGATTCGAGCTGGAAGGAGATGAGGATCTCGATGAGCTTGCGCTTGAGGTGCTTTTCCGGGGAGAGGAAGAAGCCGCGGGCGAGCTGCTGGGTGATGGTGGAGCCGCCGCAGGACATGTGGGCGGAGAGGAGATCCTGGAAGCCGCATTTAACGGTGCGGCCGACGTTGATGCCGGAGTGCTCGAAGAAGCGGCGGTCTTCAATGGAGGTGACGGCCTGGACGAGGCGCGGGGGGATCTCGTCGTAGGTGACGAGGCGGCGCTTGGTGCGGGCCTTGTCTTCGGAGAGGGAGGAGATGAGCTGGGGTTCGAGCTGGTAGGCGGCGAGGTCGGCGCCGTTTTCCGCGGTGATGGTCTGGATTTTGGAGGCGGTGCCGGAGGCGCCGTCGGCGGTGATGGTGGCGCCGTCGGTGGAGTGAAAGCTTTGCGGGCCGGGCTTGATGAAGATGCTGTTGTCGCCGCGGAGCTGGTAGGTGCCGAGCGCGGAACCGGCGCCATAGCCCGCTCGGCGAAGGTCGAGGGCGATCTGGGCGATAGTGAGCGACTGGCCGGGGCGGATCTCGCGCGGGGCCGCGTAGATCTCGGTGACGGGGGCGAAGAGCGGGCCGGCGGCGAGGCGGTCGTCGACTACGCCTTTGAAGTGTTGGTAGAAGTACGCCGTGACGCCGAGGCCGATGATCAGGATGACGGCGAGGGCGAGCAGGGCGAAGCGGAGAAGGGGGCTGGCGAGCAGGCCGCGGCGGCGGGCTTCGGGGTTGGCGGTGGTGGGCGGACGGGAGCCGCCGCGGTACTTGAGAGTGACGGCCACGGTTTACCCCTTGGACGATGCGTGGGTGGCGATGGGGAGGTCGCCGGTTTGGACGAGGTGCTGGAGGTGTGACGCGAGATCGGCGAGCGCGACATCCGCGGTGGTGCTGTGGAGGCGGTCGGTGAGTTCGACGAAGCCCTCCGGGAAGCGCTTGCCGATGGTGACGCGGAAGGGGACGCCGACGAGGTCGGCATCTTTGAACTTGACGCCGGCGCGCTCGTCGCGGTCGTCGAGCAGGGTGTCGAGGCCGGCGGCCTCGAGTTGGGTGGCGATCTCTTCGCCGCCGAGGCGGAGGGCTTCGTCGCGGACGTTGGTGACGGTGACGACGACGGCGAAGGGAGCGATGGAAGGTGGGAGGGCGAAGACGGGCTCGGTCTGGCTGCTCGCCTGATTCGCGAAGTTGGCTGCGGATTGCTCGATGGCGGCGGTGAGGATGCGTTCGACGCCGATGCCGTAGCAGCCCATGATGGGGGTGACTTCCTTGCCGTCCTTGTTGAGGACGCGGGCGCCCATGGACTCGGAGTAGCGGGTGCCGAGCTTGAAGATGTGGCCGATCTCGACGGCTTTGCCGAGGCGGAGTGGCTCGCCGGCCACGGGGTCGGGCTCTCCCTCGTTGATGTTGCGGATATCGTCCACCAGGGTCCAGGAGAAGTCGCGGCCGGGGGTGACGTTGCGGAGGTGGAAGTCGAGCTTGTTGGCGCCGGCCACAAGGTTCTGCCGGCCTTCCAGGGCGCGATCGAGGATGACGGTGGCGGCGCGGGGATTGAGCAGCTGCCCCTGCTTGTCGGCGTTGAGGCCCTTGGCGGCGCCGAGCGAGGCCGGGGTGTAGAAGCCGGAGTCGTACTTGAGGGCCCAGGCCGGTAGCGGGGTAAGACCAACGGGGCCGAGGAAGCCGGCGGGACCCTGAAAGAACTGCTCGAGCTCTTCGGGGGTCATGGGGCGGAGGGCGTCGGAGGCGGAGGCCTTTTGGAGCTTGGTCTCGTTGACCTGGTGATCGCCGCGAAGGAAGGCGATGACGGGTTTGTGGCGCGTTGTGCCGTCGGCGAGGGTGCGCTCGCCCATGAAGGCGACACACTTGATGTCCTGCGAGGGGAGGATGGAAAGGAAGGCGCAGATGTCGGCGATGGCGCCCTGGCCGGGGGTGTGGATGAGCTCGGGGGTGCCGTCGCCGGTGGGTGCGAGATCGTCGACCGGGGCAAGGCGGGAGGAGGCACGTTCGAGGTTGGCGGCGTAGCCGGAGGGGGACGAGGCGATGAGGTCTTCGCCGGCCTCGGTGTAGACCATGAACTCCTGGGATTGGGAGCCGCCCATGGAGCCGGAGTCAGCTTCGACGGCGATGAAGTCCAGGCCGCAGCGGGTGAAGATGCGTCGGTAGGCGTCGTCATGCTTGTTGTAGGAGAGGTCGAGGCCAGCGGCGTCGAGATCGAAGGAGTAAGAGTCCTTCATGAGGAACTGGCGGACGCGGAGGAGGCCGGAGCGGGGGCGGGGCTCGTCGCGGAACTTGGTCTGGATTTGGTACCAGATCTGGGGCAGCTGCTTGTAGGAGCGGAGCTCGTCGCGGGCGAGGGTGGTCATGACCTCTTCGTGGGTCATGGCGAGGCAGAGTTCGGCGCCCTTGCGGTCGGTGAGCCGGAACATGTTCTGGCCCATGGCGGACCAGCGGCCGGACTCCTGCCAGAGTTCGGCGGGGTTGAGGGCGGGGAGCAGGAACTCCTGGCCGATAGTGTTCATCTCCTCGCGAATGATCCCCACGATCTTGTTGATGGACCGATTGCCAAGCAGGAGGTAGGAGTAGATGCCGGCGCCGAGCTGGCGGATATAGCCGGCACGGAGAAGGAGCTTGTGGCTGGCGACTTCAGCGTCCGCGGGGACCTCGCGGAGGGTAGGGATAAAGAGCTGGGACCAGCGATGCATGAGCGGAGGGGTGACCTTTCCTTGCCGGGGCGCGCGGCGGATGCGGCGCGTGCGGGAGTTCGGCTTTGATTGTCAGGGATGGGCGGGGGGGAGGTCCAGAGCAAGGTCTCTGGATGAAGCGTATTGGGACATGTGGTCGATCTAGGCGAGGAGATCGCGGTGACGGCGGGAGGCGACGACCAGGGCGCGGCGGATGAGGAAGGCGAGGGGCGGCGCGAGGATGGCAGCGACCACGACCCAGACGATCAGGGCGTGCCACTCCCACTCCCACAGGATGCGCACGAGGCGAAAGGGGTGGCGATGGCTGAGGTGGAGGATCTCAGACTTGGAGAGCGGGAGGGAGTCGCTTTGGAAGAGAAATGTGCCGATGCGGATGAAGGGGATGAAGAGGAGCCACTGCAGGGGGGAGACGAGGTGGATGCCGATCTGGGTGGCGACGTGATTGAGCCGGAAGATGGACGCAATCAGGATCATGGTGATGGTGGTGACGCCGAGCAGGGGATTGATGCCGATGACGAGGGCTATGGCGAGGCTCCAGCCAAGACGGCGCGAGCTGACGCCATGGCGGACCAGGCGAAGAAGCGGGCGCAGGACGCGGCAGCGAAAGAAGCCGCGAGCTCGGGCTGTGAGGGATGGCACTCTTGGTGAGAGTGCTGCGGGGGTGGATTAGTCGCTTGGGCGCGCGAGGTAGGAGGGGTGGAGCGTAGTCTGGGGCAAAACGGAGGGACGGATGCGCGTATCGCGAAGGCAGTTTGTTGGGGGTGTGGTAGCTACGGCGGGCGCGGTCGGGATGTCAGCCGGGGGACGGAGGGCGTTTGGAGCGAACGCGGCGGGCGAGGTGGAGGTAGTGACGCCGCTGGGGCGGCTGCGGGGTGAGACCGAGGCTGAGGTGCGGGTGTTTCGGGGGGTGCCGTTTGCCCAGCCGCCGGTGGGGGCGCTGCGCTTTCGGGCTCCGGAGCCGGTGAAGGAATGGAGCGGGGTGCGGGAGGCGACGCGGTTCGCCGCGGCGGCGATGCAGCATGCGGAGCGGGGTGTGGCGGTGAGCGAGGACTGCCTGTACCTGAATGTGTGGGCGCCGGAGGCTGGAGGGGCGGCGGGGAAGGGGCCGTGGCCCGTGTTTGTTTGGATCCATGGCGGCGGCTACACAGGCGGGCAGAGCTTTGCGCCGGTGTTTGACGGAGCGGAGTTCGCGCGGGCGGGGATGGTGCTGGTGACGGTGGCGTACCGGCTGGGGGTGTTTGGGTATATGGATCTGGAGCCGCTGCTGGGAGCGGGGTACGTGGACTCGGCGAACAACGGAACGCGGGACCTGGTGGAGGCGCTGCGGTGGGTGCACGCGAATGTGGCGAGTTTTGGGGGTGATCCGGGGCGGGTGACGGTGGGCGGAGAGTCTGCCGGGGCGAAGAGCACAGGGACGTTGATGGCGGTGCCGGAGGCGGCAGGGTTGTTTCAGTCGGCGATCTCGGAGAGCGGCGGTGGGGAGCGGGTGCTGCTGCGAGCGGCCTCTGCGGCGGTGGCGGCGGAGTATGCGGCCCTGTGGAAGGCAGATGGGGGCACGGTGGCGGGTCTTGGGACAGCAGATGCTGGGCGGTTGATCGCTGTGCAGGAGCGCTATCTGCAGGCAGCGACGCGACACTTTCCATTTCGGGTGGAGGTGGGGCCTTTGCCGGACGGCAAGGCGCTGCTACCGGAGGTGCCGATCGCGGCCTTGCAGCGGGCGGGAAAGGGCGGGAAACGGCTGCTGATCGGGACGAACCGGGACGAGAGTGCGCTGTTTGTCGGGCCAAAGCCGAGCGGGGTGGTGCAGCCGAATGAGCTGGGGAACCTGACGCTGGAGGCGTTCAACAAGGTCTACGCGCGGTACCCGGCGGTGTATCCGGAGATGGCGGAGAGCCAGCGGGAGGTGCGGGCGGTGACGGCGGAGGAGTACTGGGTGCCGAGTGTGCGGCTGGCGGAGGCCAACGTGCGGAATGGCGGGGCGACGTGGATGTACCGGCTGGACTGGGCGAAGACGAAGGGACGGATGGCGGGGGAGGCCTACCACTCGGAGGATGTTGATCTGGTGTGGGACAAGGTATCTGCGGAGGAGCAGACCGAGCCAGGTGCCACGGTGCTGGCCGGGCAGATGCACGCGGCGTGGGTGGCGTTCATCAAGGGGGAGGCACCGGCGGCGGGTGGGTTGGTGGCGTGGCCAGAGTTTGAGCTCGGGAAGCGGAGGACGATGGTGCTGGATACGGTGAGCCGGGTGGAGGAGCGGCCGCAGGCGCGGGAGTTGGCGCTGTGGGATGGGGTGATGTAGGAAGGCCCGGTCTGCGTTGGGCAGACCGGGCCGGGTAGCGGGAGGAGCAGGGCTTAGCGGCCTTGCTCTTCCATGTACTTTTCAACTTCGAGGGCGGCCATGCAGCCGGAGCCGGCGGCGGTGATGGCCTGGCGGTAGCGACGGTCCTGAATGTCGCCGCAGGCAAAGACGCCGGGGATGATCTTGCCGTCGCGGGTGGGAAAGACGTTGTCGCGGGTGAGAATGTAGCCGTCGTCATCGAGGTCGAGCAGGCCCTTGAAGGCGCGGGCGTTGGGCTCGTGGCCGATGCCGAGGAACATGAAGGAGACGGGGAGCTCGGATTTTTCGCCGGTCTGGAGGTTGCGAATCTTCAAGCCCTTGACGTCCTGCTCCTCGACGCCAAGGACTTCGTCGACGACGGTGGAGGGCATGAAGTGGATCTGCTCGTGCTCCTGGGCGCGCTTGAGCATGATGGGGCTGGCGCGGAACTTGTCCGAGCGATTGATGATGGTGACCTTGGTGGCGAAGCGGGTGAGGAAGAGGGCTTCTTCCATGGCGGAGTCGCCACCGCCGATGACGGCGATCTCTTTGCCACGGGTGAAGAAGCCATCGCAGGTGGCGCAGGAGGAGACGCCGTGGCCGATGAGGGCCTGCTCGGAGGGGAGATTGAGCCAGCGGGCGCTGGCGCCGGAGGCGACGATGAGGGTTCGGGTGTGGATGGTTTCGCGGCCGATCTGGAGCTTGTAGGGGCTTTGCGAGAGATCGATGCCGTCGAGGTGTCCCATGCGGAGCTCAGCGCCGAAGCGGGTGGCCTGCTTCTTCATGTTCTCGATGAGCTCAGGACCCTGGATGCCTTCGGGCCAGCCGGGGAAGTTTTCGACCAGGGTGGTGATGGAAAGCTGGCCGCCTGGCTCGTGGCCTTCGATGACGAGGGGCTTGAAGTTGGAACGGGCGGCGTAGATGGCGGCGGTGAGGCCGGAGCAGCCGGAGCCAAGGATGACGCAGTCGCGGATGGAGCCTTCTGGGGTGGTGCTTGTGGTTTCGGACATGATGGGCCTTCTCAGTGTAAATGCGGGCCGGCGGGAAAGGATTCAAAGCGGGCAGGTGGGGCCGGGGTGGGAGAATGGAGGGATGGCAAATTTAACGTTGGTCTACGGGATGCGATTACTGCCCGCCGATGAGGTAGCAGAGGTGAGCGATGCGCCGATCAAGCTCAAGAATGGCAACGAGGCGCGGGTGACGATGCACGTACTGGAGGGCTCGCGGGAGCAGATTGAGGCGCAGCTAAAGCTGAGCCTGGATGCGTTCTTCGACTTTTACCCGGAGATCTAGGGAGAGCGAGCGGGTTCGGTTGCGGTGAGATGAGGCTGGGGTGAGTGCCGGGGCGGTGTTGCTGCCCCGGCGGTGGTATTCCGGTGGGGCCGGGAACGGGAGAGAGTGGAGGCGTTGCCTCCCCGCTGCGAGTGTGGGCAGCGAGGGAGAGGCGATGGCCGGGGTGTTGGGACGGGGAGGACGGCGCAGAGCAGGCTGGGCTTTGCTGGGCGTGGTGTGCTGTGCGGGGTGGAGCGGTCTGGCGGGGGGGCAGTTGCGAGCGCGGCCGATGGCCTACCCGGGGGTAGATGCCCAGGGCAGTGTATTCACGCTGCAGGCGGCGCTGCGGACGATAGCGGAGCAGGCCGATGTGGTGTTTCTGGGGACTGTGGAGAGTGTGACCCGGGTGGGCGTGGACGCGCAGGGTATGGGCTTTGGGAGCACCGGGGCGGTGGAGGTGCGTTTCCAGGTGGAGCAGGCGGTGCGTGGAGTAAGCGGCGCGAGCTACACGATGCGGGAGTGGGGCGGGCTTTGGGCTGGTGGGGAGCGGCGCTACCTAGTGGGGGAGCGGCGCTTGATGCTGTTGCATCGGCCGAGTGCGCTGGGGCTGAGTTCCCCGGTGGCGGGGATGGAAGGGGCGATCCCGGTGCGGGGCAATGGAGCGCGGGTGAGCAAGGCGAGCGTGACATCGGCGAAGGCGCAGGGGGATGCGGATCTGCGGTGGATCGCGGCGAAGCTGGTGCGGCCGGTGCGGTACGGGGCGACGGATCTGGTTGGTGTAGGGACGGGCCATCCCGCTGCCGAGCAGGAGCTGAGTGTAAGGGCGGTGCAGGGGCGGGCGATGGCAGAGGGAGAGAGCGCGCCGAGCCTGGTGCATGGGGTGGTGACGCGGCCGGTGGGGATTGGCTTGGCGGCACAGAGCACGGGTGGGGTTGCCGTAGGCGGGGCGGCGGCGATGCCGGTGGCGGACCTACTGGTGTGGTTGCGGGGGTGGCAGACGGCGGAGGAGCGGGGTGTCCGCTAAAACCGACAGAGCTAGGGGGCGGCTGGTGTTGCGGCTGGTATTTGGCCTGCTATGGCTGATGGGGGCGGTGCCGTGGGCGCTGGCCGGGAGCCCGCGGTGGGTGAGCGGAGCGCCGTACTTTTCGAAGGCGGGGCTGCCGCTGGCCTGGTATACGAGCAACCTGACCTACTTCACGGATCCCGGGGACCTGGGCCCGACGGTGAGCCACAGCGCGGCGGATCAGCTAGTGGCGAGTGCGGCGGCGGTGTGGAATGTGCCGATGACCGCGCTGGTGCTGTCGCAGGGGGGACAGCTGGCGGAGCATGTGACGGGTGCGATGCTGAGCGCAGGCGGCGCAGGGACGGTGACGATGCCCCCGGATGTGCAGAGTGCCAACTGGCAGACCAGGCCGCTTGCCATTCTGTACGACACGGATGGGTCGGTGATTGATGCGCTGCTGGGGGCGGGCGGGAGTGACCCGAGCGGCTGCCTGCAGAACGGCGTAGTGGAAAGTGTGGACCTGTTTGGGAAGGCGGCCACGATTGAGCACGCGGTGCTGATCCTGAACGGACGGTGCACGGGCGCGGCGCCCGAGCTGCAGCTGCAGCTGAAGTACCAGCTCGTGCGGGCGTTTGGAAGGGTGCTGGGGCTGGGGTGGTCGCAGCTGAACGACAACGTCTTTACGAACTCGCCGACGCCGACCTATGCGCAGGCGCAGCACTGGCCGGTGATGCACCCGATCGATATTGCGTGCGGGCCGTACACCTACCAGTGCATGCCGGACCCGTTTACGCTGCGAGCGGACGATATCTCCGGGTTGGCGCTGCTGTACTTCCTGGACCAAGGGCAGGGGGCGGCGATGCCGGGGAAGCAGGACTCGCTGCAGAAGGCGGAGCTCTACTACGGCCATGTGTTCCTGCCGAACGGACAAGGGATGTATGGGGTGAATGTCACAAGCCGCCGTCACCCTTTTCCCACGAGCTATGTGGAGCCGTGGCAGGAGACCTCTTCGGTGACCGGGTATGCGTTTCGGCGGCAGACCTCGACGGCTGTGCAGGCGCAGGATGGCTCGGTGATGCAGAGCATTGGGACGACGGATGCATCGATGGAGGGCTTTTGGCAGATGCGGCGGGTGCCCGACTACGACGGCTACACGCGGCAACTGGTGCAGCTGGATACGGAGCCAGTGAATCCGCTCTACACGGGCATCTATGCGCTGGCGGCGGCGGCGGCGAGTTCGACGACGATTGCACCTTCGGGGAGCCCACTTCATATGGAGGGTGGCATCTCGGTGCAGTACTACCTCATGTACTACGACCAGACGGCGACGACGGCTGTTGCAAGCTGCAAAGCGGGGTCGGACGGGACCGCAACGGCACCGATGACGATGCCCAGCAGCGGGTGGTGGACGGGGTACATGTGCGGGTGGAACCACAGCGCGTGGACGGGGCTGACAATGCAGCCGAACCGAACCCTGACCGTGGAGCTGACGGCGCTCGATGAAACAGGGGCGGCGAGCGCGGTGAAGATGATGCCGATGATCGGGGTTTGGAGCGCGAGTGACCCGGTGGGGCCGGCGCCGACGGTGGCGATGAATGCGCTGCCGTTCAACACCGCTGTGACGGGAACCTCGTCCGTGCTGGTGACGCAGCCGCCTTCAACCTCGATGCGGATGGCATTTGTGGATCAGCGCGGGCTGGGGCGGCCGGACTTTGCGTACCAGGCAAGGGTGCTGTACGCGGACTCGATCCAGCCGGCGAACGTGGGGCCGCTGGGCGGTACGGTGGTGATCTCGGGTTCCGGATTTCGCAGCGGGATGCAGGTGCTGGTGAATGGGGTGGCGGGCCGGGTGACCGCGGTGACGCCGAACACACTGACGGCGGTGGTGCCGGCGCTTTCGCAGCTTGGGGGTGAGGCCACGGTGGCGACGGTGGCGGTAAGCGACCCAAGTACGGGTGGAACCTCGACGATGCTGGAGGCGCTGGGTTATGGAGCGGCGGGGGAGCGGCTGCAGCTGATGAGCGGACCGGCGAATCCCTCGGTGGTGGGGCGGGTGGCGACGACAGCCTTTGCGGTGCGGGTGCTGGGTGCGGACGGGGTGACGCCCTCGGTTGGGGAGAGTGTGACGCTGTCGGTGACGACAGGGACGGCGGTGCTGGGAGCCTGCGGGGCGGCGCAGTGCAGGGTGCTGACGGATAGCAATGGCGTGGCGTCCACGACGGTGACGCCGGGGAACACGGGTACGGTGGAGCTGATGGCGGCGACGGCGCTGTTGACGGTGCGGACGAGCTTTACGGCGATCACGGCGCCGGACACGATCACCCTGGTGAGTGCGCCGGCGAGCCCGGCTACGGTGGGGATGTCTACGGTGGTGCCCTTTGCGGTGCGATTGCTGGGTGGGGATGGGGTAACGCCACGGGCAGGGCAGACGGTGCTGCTGACGGCGGAGGCAGGAGCGGCCCAGTTCCCGGCGTGTGGAACGAGCAGTTGCCCGGTGCGGACGGATGCCACGGGTGTGGCATCGGCGGCCGTGGTGCCGCTGGTGGCGGGGACGATCACGCTTGATGCGAGTGCGGCGGCGGGCGTGGTGCATGCGAGCTTTTCTGCGGCCCCCGAGCAGATGAAGCTGGTGAGTGCGCCGGCAGGGCTGCTGACGGCGGGGGTGCCGATCCCGGTGGCCTTTGCGGTGCGGGTGGTGGGCGGGGACGGGGTGACACCTGTTGCGGGCGAGACGGTCTCGATGGCAGTAACGGGGCCGGGCGCGAGCCTGGGATCGTGTGGGCTGGCGAGCTGCGTGGTGACTACAGATGGGGCCGGGCTGGCGACGAGCCCAGTGGTGGTGACGGGGGCGGGAGCGGTGACGCTTTCGGCGAGCGCGCAGAGCGGGACAGTCTTGGCGAGCTTTCGGACGGGCTTTGAGTCGATGCAGGTGCTGCAGGCGCCGACAGGGAGCTATGTCGATGGGGTGATGGCGGCGCCAGCGATGGTGGTGCGGGTGCTGGGTCCGGATGGGGTGACACCGGTGGTGGGCGAGACGGTGAGCTTTGCGGTGACGGCGGGCCGGGGGGAGCTGGGGTTGTGCGGGGTGGGGAGCTGCTCGGCGGTGACGGGAGCGGCGGGAACGGCGTCGATGACAGTGACGCTGGAGTCTGTTGGGGCGATTGTGGTGACGGCGACGGGGCGCAACGGGGCGCAGACGGTGACGTTGACGGGGGTGCCGCAGCCAGACGTGCTGCAGGTGGTGAGTGGTCTGCCGGCGACGGTGCAGGCAGGTGGGAGCCCGGTGGCGGTGGCCGTGCGGCTGACACTTCCGGACGGGATAACGGCCGTGCCGGAGAAGGGCGTAGTATTCACGCTGGCCGAGGGCATGGGGGTGCTGGGGTGTGGTGCGAGCAGTTGCCGGGTGGTGACGGACGCTGCCGGGGAGGCACGGATGACGCTGGTGCCTGTGTTGGCGGGGCAGCTCGTGATGCTGGCGGACGCGCAGGGATTGGCGACGAAGTTGATGTTGAGCACGACGGTGGTGGCTGTGGCGCAGTCCGTGGTGAGCCTGGAGCCGGTGCAGTACGTGGCTGAAGGGTTGCCGGCGCAATGGACGGCGAAGGTGGGGGTGAGTGAGGGAGCGGGCTCGTCGGAGGGGGTGGAGGTGCTCTGGGCGGGACGGGGCGGGCTTGGCCTGTCACCCGCCATGAGCGTGGTACGGGGCGGGCTGGCGAGCGCGGTGGCAGAGGTAAGCGGGCTGGGGGCGGGGGTGCGGGCGACAGGTACGGCGTGTGCGTGGGGCGGGGTGTGCGGCGAAGTCGCAGCCGAGGGGGTGAGTGCGGCGGCCTGGCAGATGGAGGTGGTCTCCGGCGCGGGGCAGACCGGAGCGGTGGCTGGGGTACCGAACGGTGTGTCGGCCGCGAACGGTCCAGTTTCGCCGGTGGTCGTGCGGGTGACGGACGGGCTGGGCCATCCGGTGTTGGGTGTGCCGGTGACGGTCTACCAGACCGTGGTGGCGGCACAGCAGGCCTGCGATGCCGTGGGCCGGTGTACGGGAGGGGAGGTGCTGGGGAGCGGGAGTGCGGGGCTGATAACGGATGCTGCAGGGATGATATCTGTGCAGCCGATGGTGGTGGGGAACGGGCCGAGCGTGACAAAGCTGACCGCGGTGGCGGGGACGCAGGGCATGGTGACGGTGGCGGTACCGCACTAGGCTGCTCTGAGTTCTGGGCCTGTTCGAAAGGCCAGACGGTGGGTGGCCAGGCGCATCTGCGTACATCCTGCGTCGAGTCGCATCTAAAGCCTGAACGCATGAGCGAGGAGCGCACGGGATGCCAAAGATGGCCGAGGCTGGTGGGCGGAAGCGTGTAGTGATTGTGGGCGGTGGGTTTGCGGGGATACGCGCGGCGGAGACGCTGGGCAAGATGCCATTGGACGTGACGCTGGTGGACCGCAAAAACCACCATACGTTCCAGCCGTTGCTCTACCAGGTGGCGCTGGCGGTGTTGTCGCCGGGCGACATTGCGCAGCCGATCCGATCCATCCTGCGCGGATCGAAGAACACGGAAGTGTTGATGGACGAGGTCATGGGATTTGATCTGGAGCAGCAGCGGGTGCTGCTGAAGTCCGGGCCGGAGCTGAACTATGACTACCTGATCCTGGCGACAGGATCGACGCACTCCTATTTTGGGCGGGATGAGTGGTCAAAGCTGGCGCCGGGGTTGAAGACGGTGGAGGACGCGACGGAGATTCGCCGGCGCGTGCTGCTGGCGTTTGAGCTGGCGGAGCGCCAGATGCTGGAGACGGGGACGCATCCGCCGCTGAACTTCGTCATCATCGGAGGCGGGCCAACCGGGGTAGAGCTGGCGGGTGCAATCTCTGATATCGCGCGCCTGTATATGACGAGGGACTTTCGACATATCGACCCGAGCATGGCGAAGGTGATGATCTTTGAAGGATCGCCCTCGATCCTGGCAGCTTACCCCGAAGATCTGCGCAAGAGCGCGATGAAACAGCTCACGGAGCTTGGGGTGGAGATGCGGGTGGGCGCACATGTGACGGATGTGCAGCCGGGCTACGTGATGGTGGGCGACGAGCGCGTTGAAAGCGTGGTGACGTTGTGGGGGGCGGGCGTGCAGGCCTCGCCGCTGGGCAAGATGCTGGGGGTGCCGGTCGACAGGCGCGGGGCCGTGGTGGTGGACGAGCATCTGAACCCGCCCGGACATCCCGATGTGTTTGTGTGCGGTGACCTGGCGCACTTTGAACAGGACGGCAAGCAGGTACCGGGGGTGGCGCAGCCCGCGATGCAGATGGGCACGTATGCGGCGCGACGAATCGGGTGGGCAGCTGGCCTGCAGGGGCGCTCAGAGCGCAAGGCAGGGACGGAGGGCTTCCGCTACTTCGACAAGGGCGACATGGCGACGATCGGCCGCAGGCGCGCCGTTGCGAACATCAAGTGGCCTTTTCATGCGCACTGGGGCGGCTTTATGGCCTGGCTCACGTGGCTGGTGGTGCACATCTTCTTCCTGATTGGGTTCCGGAACCGGCTGATCGTTATTAGCCAGTGGGCGTGGACCTATATGACGCGACAGGATGGGGTTCGCCTGATCACGGGGAACCAGGAGCTGGTGGGGTGGGGGGACCAGAAGGTGGAGCAGCACGATCTGCTTGTTCCTGATGATGTTGTGAGTGTGAAGACGGCGTAACGGAGGAGAGAGCGATGTTCGGAAAGAAGAAGGACGACAACGGCAAGATCACAGTGGTGGCGCAGATCCGCGCCAAGAGCGGGCACGAGGCAGAGGTGCGCGGCATTCTGAGTACGCTGCAGGTGCCTTCGCAGAAGGAGCCGGGGTGCATCCGGTACGACATCTTTGAGGATGCCCACTATCCGGGGAGCTTCTTTACCGTGGAGGAGTGGGATGAAGAGAACTCGCTCGAGACCCACCTGTCCGTGAACAAGGAGGGTTTGAACAAGATGAAGGCGCTGCTGCGGGAGGATCTGCGGATCAGCGTGATGCGCCCAGTCGCATAGCAATCAGAAAGGCGAAAGGCCACCCCGCGGGGTGGCCTTTTTGATTTGAGCCCGGGTGCTGACGCGATTGCTGCTAGGCGGTGGCGGCGACCTTGAGGCTGACGGGAGTGAGCCAATTGAAGCGGTCGGGCTTGGCGCCGTTCACCAGGGCAAAGAACTCGTCGTGAATGGCGCGGGTGATAGGGCCCATGGTGCCATCGCCGACGAGGATGCGGTCGACGGAGCGGAGGTGGGTGACCTCGGCGGCGGTGCCGGTGAAGAAGGCTTCGTCAGCAATATAGATGAGCTCGCGGGGGAGTGCCTGTTCAACGACCGGGATGCCGAGCTCGCGGGCGATGGTGAGGATGGAGGCCCGGGTAATGCCGTTCAGGACGGAGTTGGCGAGCGGCGAGGTGTAGAGGGTGTTGTCGCGGACGAGGAACAGGTTCTCGCCGGAGCCCTCGGAGAGATAGCCGTTGGTGTCCAGGCCAATGCCCTCGGCGTAGCCGTTGATCTCGGCTTCCATGCGGATGAGCTGCGAGTTCATATAGTTAGCGCCGGCCTTGGCGAGGGAGGGCATGGTGTTTGGGGCGAGGCGGGCCCAGGAGGAGATGCAGACGTCGGCGCCGGTGGTGCCGGGCATGTACTTGCCCCACGGGAAGTTGGCGATGTAGACCTCAACCGGTGACTTGAGCGGGTTGACGCCGATCTCACCGTAGCCACGGAAGGCGACGGGGCGGATATAGCAGGGCGCGGCGCCGTTAGCCTCGACGACCTCGATGACGGCAGCGCAGAGCTGGTCGAGGGTGAAGGGCAGAGGCATGCGGTAGATCTTGGCGGAGTCGATGAAGCGGAGCATGTGCTCGCGGAGACGGAAGATGCCGGCGGTAGCGGGCTGGGCGCTGGTCGCGTCCTGGGTATAGCAGCGGATGCCCTCGAAGACCGAGGAGCCGTAGTGGACGACGTGGCTCATGACGTGGATCTGGGCGTTGGCCCACGGGATGAGGCTGCCGTTATGCCAGATGTGGTCTGTAGTTTGGAGGGGCATTGCGGGTTCCTTTTGCGGGCCGTGAGGTCTGTGGGATTGAAGCGATTATATGGTGCGGGCAAAGGAAGGCGCAGGCTTCGGGCGTCGGCTCATGGAGCCGTGGGGGTACACGGAAGCCAACAGGGAGGCGGTGGTTTGCGGCGTGAGTTGGCTGGCGGGCTGTGCTGATGGCGGTAGAGTTTGGAGAGCGCCGCGACGGCGCTGGGCCATACGGCGCCGGGCTTTTGACCACAGAGTTTCCCAGACGCAGACGAATGGACGTGATCGACCAATGGATGAGACGCAACGACGAGTAGACGAGGGGACCGAGCAGGGAAGCCGGAAGCAGGAGATGCGGGAGCAGGGCCGCGCGCACACGATGCCTGCGCTGATGCGGATGTTTGTTTGGGTTTCCGTGCTGTGCATGGCGCTTTCCTGGCTTGTGGCTGTGCTGGTGTGGAGGCGGGGAGGTTTGAACGGCGGTGGCATGTGGGCGCTGGAAGACGACCGATTCGCCGATCTGGTGCACTATGACGGCATCTTTCCGCTGCTGCATACAAGGGCCTTCTTTACCGGGGCGGAGCGTTTCGCGTACCCGGCGCCATCTGCCGTGGTCTATGACGGCATTTTGCATCTGGGCCCCCACCGGCTCGGCATCTATCTGGCGGTGACAGTGCTGCTGGCTGTGCTGGCCAGCGTGGTATTTGGCCGCCGGCTGGTTCGGGAGGGACTCGCGCCCGGGCAGACGGTGGTGTTCCTTGGGGCTGCGCTCCTGGGCTCCTGGCCGTTGTTGTTTCTGCTGGAACGGGCCAATATCGAGCTGATTCTGATCGCGCTGACGGTACTGGGGTCTCTCTGCTTTTGGCGGGGGAAGATGACGGCCGCGGCGTTGCTGTGGGGTCTTGCTGCCTCCATGAAGATCTACCCGGCGGTGTTGCTGATCCTGTTTCTGCGGAACGGGCGGCTGCGCGCGTTTTGGCTCGGGCTGGTCACGCTGTGCGGGACGATGTTGGCGAGCTGGGAGTTTGTGGGGCCGACAGTGGCCGTTGCCGCGTTGGGAACGCTGCACGGGATTGGGGGCTTCGTCGGAAGTTATGCGACGCACTCAAGGGAGTGGGAGCTGCGGCACGACCACTCATTTCTGGCGTTCATTAAAGAGCCACTAGCGCTCCACAGCATGCACCTGTCCATGGATGTAAGCCGGATCAGCCTTGTTTACTTCGCGGTAGTGGCGATTGGCGTGCCTATGCTGTACGTGAGACTCTTTCGGCGGCTGCCTGAGCTGAACCGGTATCTGCTGGCGATGATCGCAATGGTGACGCTGCCGCCGGTGTCGTTTGACTACACGCTGGTGCACCTGTACTTCGGCTTTGGGCTGGTGGTGCTGCTCCTGCTGCGGTCGGAACGCACCAGCACAGCTTTGCCGGTGCTGCGGCCGATCTTCTGGTGCTTTGCCCTGATCTTCGCGTCTGAGAACTTTGTGTACTACCTCGGGCTGCGGCTGAACGGGATGATCAAGGCGGCGGCGTTGTTCTGGATGGCGACTCTGTTGTTTCGCCACCATCTGACCTTGCGAGACGAGACGACGCTGCACAGCAGCGAGGCAAGCCGGGACAGAGTGAACGCGATCGGCTGAGGGCAGGCAGTGGGATCTGTCAGTTTGGGAGAGGTTCAGGGATGATTGCTGCTGCATGGATGTGGAATGCGACTGGTGCAGGCGCAGGCATCTCCGCGGGGCTGGGGTCGTTGGCCGGCCTGGGGAACTCGGTCTACGTGCGATTTTCCCTGCTGGCTCTGAGCTCGATCTTCTTCCTGGTGGACCCGTTCGCGGCTCTGCCGACGTTTTTGGCGGTCACGGAGGGGGCGGACCGCGAGCGTCGGCGACAGATTGCGCAGAAGGCGAGCGTGACGGCCTGGATCGTATTGACCGCCTTTTCGGTGGCTGGGCAATATCTGTTTCGGCTATTTGGCATTTCGCTGCCGGCCTTTGAGATTGCGGGCGGCGTGATCCTGCTGCTGATCGGTCTGGACATGCTGAATGCGAAGCGGTCAGCGACCCAGGAGTCAAGCGCCGAGGTGGAAGAGGCTGCGGAGAAGGAAGATGCAGGCATTGTGCCGCTCGGGGTGCCCATGCTGGCGGGCCCAGGGTCGATCACCAGCGTGATGGTGCTGGTCGGGCAGGTGCGCAACTGGTGGCAGATGGCGGCGATTCTGGGGTCGATCGCGACTACCGCGGTGATCTGTTACCTGGTGCTCGGCAATTCTGACCGCGTGGCAAAGGGACTTGGGCAGACAGGCATCAGAATCCTGGTGCGCGTCATGGGGCTGCTGCTGGTAGCGCTTGCGGTGCAGTACTTTGTAAACGGATTTGCAGACCTGGGTGTGATTACGAAGCCGGCTACCTAGAGCGGCTCGATGTGAGGAACAGGGATGAGACGAGCGGCGCTGGCGGCGATGGTGGTGGTGGCAGGGAGCTGGGGACAGGGCTGGGCGGAGTTCACGCCAGTGACCTGCAAGAACTCGATGAATGAGCAGCAGGAGATTGACGCTGGGCGCAAGGTGGCGCTGGACGTATACCGGCAGATGCCCGTGCTGCCAGAGAATGACCCGGTAACGGTGTATGTGCAACAACTGGGGGCGAAGCTGGTGCGCTTTGCGCCGATGGTGAGTGGCGTACAGGAGCAGTGGCCGTTCAGCTTCCATGTGGTTGCCAGCTCCGAGATCAACGCGTTTGCCCTGCCAGGAGGATCGATCTTCGTCAATCTCGGTACGGTGCAGGCCGCCGAGAGTGAGGCACAGCTAGCCGGAGTGATGGCGCACGAGATCTCTCACGTGGTGATGCGGCATTCCACCTGCAACCTGGTGCAGCAGCAACGACGCGGCCTGCTCTATGGACTTGGAGCGATTGGGTCGGCCATCCTGCTCGGCAATGGAGCAGCGGGTCAGCTGGCACAGACCGGAATCGGATTTGGGCAAAACCTGGACTTCCTCCACATGTCACGCGGGGACGAACAGCAGGCTGACCTTTTAGGGACCGACATTCTGTACGACGCGGGCTACGATCCGCGGGGCCTGCCCCAGTTCTTCGAGACGATTCGCGCCAAATACGGGGAGGGCGGTGCTCAATTCATGAGTGACCACCCAAATCCAGGGAACCGGACCCAGTACGTCAACCAGGAGATCGCAACCCTGCCAACGCGCGCAGGGGCCATTCGGACATCCCCAGAGTTCACGCGCATCCATGAGCTCGCGGCATCAGAAACCGCTCTTCCGGCTAAGGAGATACAAGCGGGGGCATGGAGAAACTCCGGGAGGTATGCCTCTGGCCCGGGTAGCAATGGAGGAAAGGTTGCAGCTCCGGCGACACCGCAGCGGTAATTAGAAGCTTCTCTGGTCGAGCTATGTGCGCCCCTTAAGTAGCCCTCAACGGGCTACTTAGGAATTTCCACAATTTATCTATCTGGGGCCTTGCGCGTTGCTCACCGGATTGTTACATTAAGGAAGTCGCAGGGAGCTGCTAAGCAAGACAGAGCGGACAGCGACAAAAGCTTCGAGCAGCCTACGGGTACCGAAGCGCAGTCCAAGTGTTTGATTGATCATCGCGGCCTCGACCCGAGATCAGCAATCCCAAGCCACTGCAATTTAAAATGGAGCTCAGCGCTCCACGCCGGCAACGGTGACACGGTATTTGAGGTAAGGGTCGTTGCAACCAGCTTCGGGCGCCATAAGTAATGGCCTGGAACTTCTGGTTGACAGGGATGAAGAGGTTTGATACTCTGATCTGGTCGCTTCAAGGCGACAACGAGCGCTTCGGCGCACGCCTCACAAGTTCGAGGAATCGGAATCGAGCGCAAGCCGATCCGGTCCTTGATCCAAAACTCACCGCTAAGGCGGCTGAGTTGGGATCTTTGACAACATGGTTAAACGTGCCAGTCGTGAGACGATTCGAACTTTGGAATCGGTATCTCACACGAATATGTCACCGTCCTTTCGAGCGACGGTGGCCGCCTGGTCTGCCAAGGACCCCTGTCCTTTGGCGCAGGCAAACCAAGATTAAACGAGAGTTTGATCCTGGCTCAGAATCAACGCTGGCGGCGTGCCTAACACATGCAAGTCGCACGAGAAAGGGGCTTCGGCTCTGAGTAAAGTGGCGTACGGGTGAGTAACACGTGACTAACCTACCCTCGAGTGGGGAATAACCTAGAGAAATCTGGGCTAATACCGCATAACACTCATGAGTCAAAGCAGCAATGCGCTTGAGGAGGGGGTCGCGGCAGATTAGCTAGTTGGTGAGGTAATGGCTCACCAAGGCGATGATCTGTATCCGGCCTGAGAGGGCGCACGGACACACTGGAACTGAAACACGGTCCAGACTCCTACGGGAGGCAGCAGTGGGGAATTTTGCGCAATGGGGGAAACCCTGACGCAGCAACGCCGCGTGGAGGATGAAATCCCTTGGGATGTAAACTCCTTTCGATAGGGAAGATAATGACGGTACCTATAGAAGAAGCCCCGGCTAACTTCGTGCCAGCAGCCGCGGTAATACGAGGGGGGCAAGCGTTGTTCGGAATTATTGGGCGTAAAGGGCGCGTAGGCGGTTTGACAAGTCTTATGTGAAATCTTCGGGCTCAACCCGAAGCCTGCATGGGAAACTGTCGAGCTTGAGTATGGGAGAGGTGAGTGGAATTTCCGGTGTAGCGGTGAAATGCGTAGATATCGGAAGGAACACCTGTGGCGAAAGCGGCTCACTGGACCATAACTGACGCTGAGGCGCGAAAGCTAGGGGAGCAAACAGGATTAGATACCCTGGTAGTCCTAGCCCTAAACGATGATTGCTTGATGTAGCAGGTACCCAATCCTGCTGTGTCGAAGCTAACGCGATAAGCAATCCGCCTGGGGAGTACGGTCGCAAGGCTGAAACTCAAAGGAATTGACGGGGGCCCGCACAAGCGGTGGAGCATGTGGTTTAATTCGACGCAACGCGAAGAACCTTACCTGGGCTCGAAATGTACAGGACAGCGGTGGAAACATCGTCTCCCAGCAATGGGTCTGTATATAGGTGCTGCATGGCTGTCGTCAGCTCGTGTCGTGAGATGTTGGGTTAAGTCCCGCAACGAGCGCAACCCTTATCTCCAGTTGCTACCATTTAGTTGAGCACTCTGGCGAAACCGCCTCGGATAACGGGGAGGAAGGTGGGGATGACGTCAAGTCCTCATGGCCTTTATGTCCAGGGCTACACACGTGCTACAATGGCCGGTACAAACCGCTGCAAACCCGCGAGGGGGAGCTAATCGGAAAAAGCCGGCCTCAGTTCGGATTGGAGTCTGCAACTCGACTCCATGAAGCTGGAATCGCTAGTAATCGTGGATCAGCATGCCACGGTGAATACGTTCCCGGGCCTTGTACACACCGCCCGTCACATCACGAAAGTGGGTTGCACTAGAAGTCGGTGAGCTAACCGCAAGGGAGCAGCCGCCCAAGGTGTAATTCATGATTGGGGTGAAGTCGTAACAAGGTAGCCGTAGGAGAACCTGCGGCTGGATCACCTCCTTTCTAAAAGAGAACTGCTCTTGTGGTGCAGCGAACGCTGCGCCGTACGCTTGAGCAAGCGCCGGTTTCTTCTTTGGTCGCATCCGACCACGACTGTAAGCAGCTGCTTAGCTTCTGCGCACGTTTAACCATGTCCTCGAATCTCACTGAAACATGCAGTGAGAACGCCAACGGGGACGGGCTCTGGGCCTGTAGCTCAGTTGGTTAGAGCGCACCCCTGATAAGGGTGAGGTCGGTAGTTCGAATCTACCCAGGCCCACCATCACTGGGGCTGTAGCTCAGTTGGGAGAGCACCTGCTTTGCAAGCAGGGGGTCAACGGTTCGATCCCGTTCAGCTCCACCATCCTCGTCTCGATTAGTCACGAAATATGCGTGATACACTCGAGCTGAGGTACGCACCTCCATGAGGCGCAATCAGCTTCGATCTTTGACATCTGAATAGATTGGGTAATGAAAACTACAAGGCGTGTCAGCGCGGTTGTTTCGGCTGATACGAAGAGTGTCTTAGATAGTGACTGCAAAAGCAGTCAAGGCGAGATTTACCGACAGCTGTTCATGGCTGTGCGAAGTAAATTCTATGGTCAAGCTACTAAGGGCGCACGGTGGATGCCTTGGTAGAGACAGGCGATGAAGGACGTGGCAAGCTGCGATAAGCTTCGGGGAGCCGCACACAGGCGTTGATCCGGAGATTTCCGAATGGGGAAACCCGCCATAGCAAACCTATGGCATGCCTCACTGAATACATAGGTGGGAGCAAGCAAACGGAGGGAAGTGAACCATCTCAGTACCTCCAGGAAAATAAAGAAACCTCGATTCCGAAAGTAGTGGCGAGCGAAATCGGAATAGCCCAAACCTTCACCATCTCGGTGGTGAGGGGGTTGTAGGGCCCGCAATAGTAGAGTAAGAAATCAGTTTGGTAGTCGAAGCTTCTGGAAAGGAGCCCGATACAGCGTGACAGGCGCGTAGACGAAACCATTCTGACTCGAAGCGGGTACCTGAGTAAGGCGGGGCACGAGAAACCCTGCTTGAATCTACGGGGACCATCCCGTAAGGCTAAATACTAGTCTCTGACCGATAGTGAACCAGTACCGTGAGGGAAAGGCGAAAAGCACCCCTTTGAGGGGAGTGAAAAGTACCTGAAACCGTGTGCCTACAAGCAGTGGGAGGGTTATGCGCGCAAGCGAATGCCTGACCGCGTGCCTATTGCATAATGAGCCGGCTAGTTATTCTTGTCAGCAAGGTTAAGCGTGAGCGAGCCGCAGCGAAAGCGAGTCTGAATAGGGCGATAAGTTGGCAGGAATAGACGCGAAGCGGGATGATCTACCCTTGGCCAGGTTGAAGGTGGGGTAACACCTACTGGAGGACCGAACCGGTGTTTGTTGAAAAAAGCTCGGATGAGCTGAGGGTAGGGGTGAAAGGCTAATCAAATTCCGTGATAGCTCGTTCTCTCCGAAATAGCTTTAGGGCTAGCCTCGGGTGATTTGGATCGGTGGTAGAGAAATGGATAGACTAGGGGGCTTTCCGGCTTACTGAATCTAATCAAACTTCGAATGCCGATCACAACCAGCCCGGGAGTCAGACTGTGGGGGCTAAGCTTCACAGTCGAGAGGAAAACAGTCCAGACCGCCTGCTAAGGTCCCCAAATTACAGTTAAGTGGGAAAGGAAGTCGGAACGCTCAGACAGCCAGGAGGTTGGCTTA
The DNA here is from genome assembly GCA_965199635.1 of Acidobacteriaceae bacterium. Lineage (GTDB taxonomy): Bacteria > Acidobacteriota > Terriglobia > Terriglobales > Acidobacteriaceae > Edaphobacter. The sequence continues at coordinate 715,720 of CBDASL010000001.1, forward strand.
GAAGCAGCCATCCTTTAAAGAAAGCGTAATAGCTCACTGGTCAAGCGGTCCGGTGCCGACAATACAACGGGGCTAAAACTGTATACCGAAGCAACGGATGCACACCTATGGTGTGCGTGGTAGGAGAGCATTCTCACAGCATTGAAGTCAGACTGAGAAGACTGATGGAGCGTTGAGAAGAGACCCTGCCGGCATAAGTAGCGATAAGGAAGGTGAGAACCCTTCCCGCCGAAAGTCTAAGGTTTCCTGAGGAAGGTTAATCCGCTCAGGGTTAGGCGGTACCTAAGTCGAGGCCGAAAGGCGTAGACGATGGAACTCCGGTTAATATTCCGGACCTCCTAACGTTTCGTTATTACGATGGGGTGACGCAGAAGGATAAGCAGGACCTCCTATGGCTATGAGGTTCGATGCGTGCAAGCTGGTTTTCCTAGGCAAATCCGGGAAAGCTTAACAGTGAGACGCAAAGCAGTAAGCCGAATGGCTGAAAGCTGCTGAGTTCACGCTGCCAAGAAAAACCTCTAAGGAGAAACGTGAGGAACCGTACCACAAACCGACACAGGTAGACGAGGAGAATATCCAAAGGCGCTCGAGTGAAGGCTCGTTAAGGAACTCGGCAAATTAGACCCGTAACTTCGGGAGAAGGGTCGCCACATGGGGTGAATAGCCCTGAGTGGCCGCAGTGAAACGCGTACGGCGACTGTTTAACAAAAACACAGGTCTCTGCAAAGTCGAAAACGACGTATAGGGGCTGACTCCTGCCCGGTGCCGGAAGGTTAAAAGGAGAGGTTAGCCGCAAGGCGAAGCTTTGAATTGAAGCCCCGGTGAACGGCGGCCGTAACTATAACGGTCCTAAGGTAGCGAAATTCCTTGTCGGGTAAGTTCCGACCTGCACGAATGGAGTAACGATCGTACGACTGTCTTAACGAGTTGCTCGGCGAACTTGTAGTACCGGTGAAGATGCCGGTTACCCGCAGCTAGACGAAAAGACCCCGTGCACCTTTACTATACCTTTACTATGAATTACGGCTCTTGCTGCGCAGGATAGGTGGGAGGCTTTGAGACCGGACTTTCGGGTTCGGTGGAGCCAACGGTGAGATACCACCCTGCGAGTGTTGTGATTCTAACCTGCTCCCGTGATCCGGGAGAGGAACATAGTAAGGCGGGTAGTTTGACTGGGGCGGTCGCCTCCTAAATTGTAACGGAGGCGCGCGAAGCTACACTCAGGTCGTTTGGAAATCGACCGTCGAGTGCAAAGGCATAAGTGTGGTTAACTGCGAGACCTACAAGTCGAGCAGATGCGAAAGCAGGCCTTAGTGATCCGGTGGTTCTGTATGGAAGGGCCATCGCTCAACGGATAAAAGGTACGCCGGGGATAACAGGCTGATCGGAGCCAAGAGTTCATATCGACGCTCCGGTTTGGCACCTCGATGTCGGCTCATCGCATCCTGGAGCTGTAGAAGGTTCCAAGGGTTAGGCTGTTCGCCTATTAAAGCGGTACGTGAGCTGGGTTCAGAACGTCGCGAGACAGTTCGGTCTCTATCTGCTGTGGGCGTAGGAGATTTGAAGGGGGCTGTCCTTAGTACGAGAGGACCGGGATGGACGAACCTCTTGTGTTCCAGTTGTCATGCCAATGGCACGGCTGGGTAGCGAAGTTCGGTTGTGATAACCGCTGAATGCATATAAGCGGGAAGCACGCCCTGAGATGAGATCTCCCAACCCTTAAGGGTAATGAAGGGCCCAGGAAGACGACCTGGTTGATAGGCTGGATGTTGAAGCGCAGTAATGCGTGTAGCTTACCAGTACTAATCGCCCGTTTGGCTTGTCCATAGAATTTACTCTGCACAGCCGTGCAGAGGTTCTAAGACGCCAGTTTGACTGCTCAATCTATTCAGATGTGAGGGATCGTTACGATCTTTCCACGTTTAACCTCTGTGACAGAGGTGACAAGTTTGCCGGTGAGTCTACCGCGAGGGTCACACCCGTTCCCATCCCGAACACGGAAGTTAAGCCTCGCTGGGCCAATGGTACTGCACGCGTAAGTGTGTGGGAGAGTAGGTAATCGCCGGCATTATCATCACAAAAGCCCACCGCTGAGGTGGGCTTTTGCTTCTTGTGTGCGCTTGCTTGTTTTCTAAGAAGAAGCTCTTCAGACCGAGCACAGACCCTTGGCGTATTCAGGATGGAAGGTCGTATACAGCCTCCCGCATCGCATAACACCCCTGCCCCGCTCGGTTGTTACAAGGAGGCGCTTGGGTGTTGCGCGATCTCCGCCTCTTCTTGAATCGGTTCTTACTCATGGGCTATGGGACACGGGAGCTCCATCTTGGAAGAGGTCAGCAGCGAGGCTCAAGGTGAAACTGATTTACGGGCGCGGCTGCCCATCCCCACAAGCCCTGTTTTCTGCATTGGGCGGATCAGATGCGCGTAGGGGAAGGTGGGGAACGCTGATGCTGCTAGGGCGTCCATGATGCCGTGAGGTGTCACACGGAGACCGTTTAGCTCAGGTTCAATCCGAACAAGCCGGATATAGCGAGAGACCGTTCCAGCCGTCCGCCAGTGTCGCTGCTGGATCAGTTGCTAGAAGGTCGTTTCGCCAGGTGCAGACGGGTTGGCCCCGTGGCTTGCTGGGGCAGACGGCGGGTGTTGTCGACGCGGTGTCGGGGTAATTGCGACGTTCGCTGACTTGTTGATCGCGATGTCCCCCTGCGTCGTGCGTACATGGATCGCGGGCCCACCCGAGCCGACGGTGCCCTGTAACTCGGGTTTGTCGTCTGACGCGTTGGAAGTGAGCCCAAATGCATTGGTCAGGTCTGCGTCGGTCGTCGCCGCGTCGAGTGTAAAGGCGGCTGTTGAGGGCAGTTCCAGGGTGACCTCTCCGTGCCGATTGTTGATGTCGACGGGCGCGAGAGAATGCACGAGCGTTGCCGAGACCGTGCCATTTTGGTTGTTGATGGTGAGAGGTCCCTCTACAGCGTCGAGCGTGATGTTGCGATTCCGGGTGTTGATCATCACCGGCCCAGTGATCTGATCTGCGGACAGGTCGCCGCCACTCTCCGCCTCCAGCGTCCCGGCAAGCGAGGCCGCTTCGAGGTCAATACGGCTGGTCCGCAGGTGGAGCGGGCCTCCCAGTCGTTCCAGATGAAGATCCCCGAAGATGTCTCCCTCGAGAGTGACGGCGCCAGTAGCGTCGGAGAGGGTGATGTCTTCCAGCCGGCCGGAGATGGAGGTAGTCCCGGTGATCCTGTGTGCCGAGATCGAGGAGCCACTGTTGTTCAGGCGAGCGACGACCGCGCCCTGGATGTTCGAGAGAGTGACGTCGCCATGGTTCGCTGTCACGGTTGCCGGGGCGTTGAGATCGCTAAGCGACAGGTCGCCATGGTCGGCGTTGAGCGTCAGGGTGGTAGCTGGGGGAAGCGTCACGTCAAGATCCAGTTCAGCGTTCTGCGACGCAGGTGCTGTAAGCGTGATGTGTCCGCCCTCTGTGCTGAAGTGAGGTTGCACGGAACGGGATCGTTGGGCTGCGTCGGCGTCCGATGACGAGAAGACCGTAGTGTGGGTGGCGACGTGGATCTGGTTATCCGGGCTGGTCCCCGCGACAGTGATGTCGCCGTGCTCAACACTGATCGATACTGAGCTGCCCGGCGGGCAGGCGTAGGCGAGCGTGTCGCGACTTTCATGCCGTTCCCCGAAGAACTGGCTCCAGTTCTGATCCTGATTGAACAGAAGACCATCGGCGAAGCGATCGTGGTGGTGGCGGGACACAACGGAGCCGATGATGCTGAAGGCAAAGAACAGGACAAAAAGAAGTCCGTAACCGGGTCCAACGCGTGTCGGCTGGAATGGGAGGCCTTCGGCTGTAGCTCGCTCGAGACGGCGGCGGTCAATGAACCATTCGACGAGGCGAACCACGCCGAGGCCTACCAGGAGAATGGGCGACCAACGGAAGCTGAGAGACAGCAGGCGACCGAAGGAGAGGTGGCCGAGCTCTACTAACAAAAAGAGCACACCAATCCCCAACAGGATGGCTGGTCCCAGGATGGACGAGGGTTGCGGAGCCAGGTGTCGCAGCTGATCCTGCTCGCGGGCGACGCGACGCCGGGAGCGCGCGTCGGCCGGATTCGGGGGCGGGGGGAAGGCTGCCATGCTAACGCTCGCTCTCTCGAGATGCTGAAGGGAATGACTCCGAGGGCCCGGAAGCACCATACGGGGTGTCAACGGACCTGCGTCTCACGTCGACCGCGGTGCTTCGATGCAGCAAGGCGAGCACGCCGGCCACGATGATGAACAGGGGCCAGCTTCTGCCCCACGAGAGGATGTGAAGGCTGTCCAGCAGAAACAGGATGCCAACCAGCACGACCCAGACTGAGGAGCGAACGGCGGACAAAAGACGGAGCCGATATGCTGCCGAGCCATCATCCGAGAAGCTGGCTCCACGGGCGGTCATGCGACGAACAAAGATCCAGACGCCGGTTCCAATTAGCAGGACCGGAAGGATGAGGTAGAAGGGCAGCGACCCGACCCAGGGCGTGTCCCCGAGAAGAAACAGGATGCCGAGTCCGATCAGGACGATGGCACCGATCGGAAGTGGCGGCGCAGTCTGCGTGGGCGGCGGGACGGGAACTTCGGACAGAGGTGGATAGGGCGATGGCTCTGGAGCGACATACGGCGGCGGTGGTGGCGAGGAACTCCAGCCCGTCTCCCGCGTGGTGTCGAGAGGCAGCGGGGTAACGACAGTACGTGAATCTGTTGCAACGAAGGGGTCCGCCTCGGCGTAGGGCCGGGTGGATTCAGGCGCGGCCTGCGCGGCGCTTGTGTAGGTCGGTTGGTTTACCGGAGGGGGCGGCGCAGCGGCGGCGACAGGTGGTGCCTGCGCAGAACCCCATGCCCGGCCGAAACCCAGGCGTTCGCCGATGTCGTTCAGACCGAACGGATTAGGCAGTGGCGTGCCGTCGCGTCGCGCCCGTGCAGTGTGATAAGCCTCAATCGGCTGGTAGAACACCCATCCCGCCACAAAGAAGCTGAAAAGACCGCTGTGGTCCGAAAGAGAGACAAGGATAGCGAAGACGACAAGGTGGACGATGCCCTTGGCGTATTGCTCATTGAACATGGCGCCGACGCCCGGGATAAAGCCGAGCAGTCCTGCGAGAAGCGGGTTGGGCATGCCGGAACGAGCCCCAGGGCCTCCTGCGCGTGGTGCGGGATCCCCTGCGGCGTTGAACGGAGCCGCAGGTCCGCCTGGAACAGCCTGATAGCCAGCAGTATCTGGGGCAGAACCCTGCGCTGAGGCAGAACCCTGGGACTGGGTGCCCTGGACGGGCACGGTGCCGTAGGCTGCCGCGGCAAAAGGCGGCGCTGTGGCCGCTAGCCGAGCCTCCAGGCAGGGCTCGCAGAAGACGGCCTGGCCGACAACGCGGGCGCATTCACGGCAGACTGGTTTGCCACAGTTCTGGCAGAAGGCCTGCCGTTCACGATCCGGATGGTTGGCGCAGTTCATGCGAGGCGTCCCTTCTGCCAGGCTGGTCCAGTGGTGGGGAGAAAGACCGGTATGGCGCGTCCCGGGGTGGAGTTAGAGGGTAGCGGGCCCAAGGAGGCCGGGCCGTGAACCTGACCCTCCGCTGGAGAGCGACGATCTCGGCGGGAAGACCGGGAGTGGGTATCCGAGGGTGCGGAGGAGTCCGGCGCACCGGTCTGGTGCTGCTCGCCTTCAGGCTGCGTTGGCCGCGGCTGCGTCAGGGGTTGGGGCTCGTTGGCGTGTTGCATGTCCCGCACCCGCGACTCCAGCTCATAGACCACACGCAGGCTCTCGTAGTACCGAAGCATGTGAGCGTTGGCCTCGTAGACGTCCCGCCGGAGGCTGGACGGGCGAAAGTCGCGTGCCCGGATGTCGGTGAGCCGCACGCCCGTCAGGTTCAGGGTGAGCGCAACGGAGAAGAAGGCCATCGCCGCCGTCATAGCGAAGCGCGTCTGCAGCAGGCTATTAAGGGAGGACCGGGGCCGATCTGCCAGGCGGGGGAAGGGGATCGGCTGCGGCAGCACGCGACCATCGCTGGCTACGAGTGTTGGTGCTATCGGGAAGCTGTCGCCGGCGGGGTGGGCCGGGAGTTCGACCGATGGCAGACCGGAGGTGCGGCTCAGGATGCGCCCGACCAGGTCAGCCGGGGGCTCGGGACGGTGGGCGCGCAGCATGCCCAGCCAGGCGTGGCCGCGTTGAGCGTCGGCCAGCATGCTCTGACACTCGGGGCAGCTGGCAATGTGGGCGTCAAAGGTGGTCTGCTCTTCGGCGGTTAGCGTGCCATCGATGGCGTCGGTCAGCTCTTTCTCGCAGCGATGGCAGTCCGGGGTAAAGCCGCCGCCGACACGGGTATTGCCGAACTGGTTGATCTCTGCCATGACTAAGCCACCTGCCCCTGTGATGGTCCGAGCAGCCGGGCAAGTTCTCCCCGGCCCCGGCTGATACGACTTTTGACGGTTCCTTCCGGTATGCGAAGCACAGCTGCGATTTCCTTATAGTCCATATCTTCCAGATCGCGGAGGATGACGGCCTCGCGCAGCTCGGGGGAGAGCTGGCGCAGGGCGGCCTGCACACGCGACCGGAGTTCCACGCCGGCAAAGTGGTGGTCCTGCCCGGGACGGGTGTCGGCCATCTGATCCAGCATGGTCGGCGAGTCCGGGGAGCCATCGAAGCTGGCGTCGAGCGAGTCTGTTGCGCGCTGCATTCGGGTACGGCGGAAATGATCGACCAGCAGATTGCGCGTCAGGGTCATCGCCCAGGTATTGAAGCTGCCGCGCGCAGCGTCAAAGCTGGGGAGGTTGGCGTAGATCTTGAGAAAGGCTTCCTGCGTCAGGTCGTCCGCGTCCGATGCTGAGTTTGTGAAGCGATAGCAGACCGCAAACAGTCTGCGGTGCTGACTGGTGACCAACTCCTTCCAGGCCTCCGCATCGCCGCGAAGGCAGCGCTGCACAAGACGCACTGCCGCTTCCTGCTCAGCGACCTGTTCGGGAGTGCGTTGCACGCTTGCCTCGAAGGGTAATTGGGGTCGATCGAGTGTATCGCGCTGCTCACGCGTCGCCGGCACTTGTGCGGTTGGCGGGTTCGGCTCCTGCCTGGCCTGGAGGGTAGGGGAGGCCTCACGGGCTTGCGCTTGGGTCTTCCGAGGCACGCGCCGAGCGGGGAGCGGAAGGGTGTAGGCGGGGGCTGCGGGGAGCGGAAACGCGATGGATAGGACGCCCATGGATTGCTGTACGCATTCCGCCGGGTGGTAGTTCCAACGCTTCTGGCCGGCTCCGGTTCACGTCGTGGGCCATGGTAGGGAAGGCTGGAGCGGCGTCCCGGAGACGGGCTGCCGCTCCCTGTTGCTCTTACTGCGCGGCGATGACGCCGCAGGCCTCACGGCCTCCCGAGTTGCCAGAGGGGTCAGTCTTCATGTCATCCGCCTTCTCATGGACCATCAGGGAGGTGCCGCCGTTGGCAAGGAGCGAGTCGGGCGCGTCCGCTGCCAGGGAGACGTTGTGCATCGTGAAGGTTGCCTTTGCGGTTCCATCCGCTCCGACGGTGAGATTCTTCGGGAGATCGCCATTGTGGTGGCCAGAGGGGTTATCAAAGCCGTGCTGCTTGCCCGCAGGGTTGAAGTGACCGCCCGCCGACTTGAAGTCCGGGGCCTCGCACAGGGGCTTCTGGTGGATGTGCACCCCGTGTTCGCCGGGTGTGAGGTTCATCAGCTTGAGCTTCACCACAACGGAGTCGGCCCCCTTTTGCGTGAAGGTGGCGGTGCCGGCATCCTTGTTGTCGCTGGTGTGAAGCGTGGCGGTTGCTGCCGGCTTGGACTTGGCGACAGCGGGAAGCACGAGGGCGAGCGTGGCGGGAAGCAGGACGAGGTGGGCGCAGCGCATGGAAGTCTCCTGTGAGTTCAGGGGAGAGGATAGCGCGTCCCCGCTACTCCGAGCTTGAAGACTTCGGTTGAACGACCACCGCGGTGCCGTAGGCGAGCACCTCGGTGACGCCCTGCATCAACTCGTTCGCGTCATACCGCGCGCCGATGATGGCGTTGGCGCCAAGCTCGGCTGCGTGCTGGGCCATCAGCAGAAAGGCGTCCTCCCGCGTCTTTTCGCAGAGTTCGGTGAAGAGCGTGATGTTGCCACCGACAATCGTCTGCAGACTGGCGCCGAAGGAGGCGAAGACGTTGCGGGAGCGAACCACGATGCCCCGCACCACACCCAGGTTGCGGACAAGAACATAGCCCGGCAGCTCAAAAGCGGTTGTAACCAGGGCGTGGTCGAGCGTGGGGGCTGGTGGCGGAGGTGTGGCGCGCATGGGTGCTCTCCTTTGGTGGGCTAGGCGGGTGAGGAGCTCTGGGCCAGGCTTTGGATGAGTCGGGTGACGGCCCCGGTGTCGATGGCTTCGGTCGCGCGGGTCAGAGCCGCCGAGAGGTCTGGAGCTACATCGGCCGTGAGCAGGATCGCGGCAGCATTCAGGAGCACAATCTGTCGCTTCGGCCCGGGGTCGCCGGCAAAGATCGCTCGCAGTGTGGCCGCATTGGCCGCAGCATCGCCGCCGGCCAGGGCAGACAGGGGCGCCGGCTGCAGACCGAGGGAGCGCAGATCCTCGGGCCGGACCGTCGAGTAGGTGATGGCGCCTTCGCGCACCTCGGCCACCTGCGTTGGGCCTGCCAGGGAGAACTCATCCAGGCCACGACTCGGGTGTTCCGGCGTGGCGGCTTCGCCGAAGACCACTAGCGCCCGCCGTGTGCCAAGCAGCAGCATGGCTTCCGCTACCAGCGGCACCAGGTGCGCTCCGTAAACGCCCATGACCTGCCGTGCGGCACCGGCCGGATTGGCGAGCGGGCCAACGATGTTGAACAGTGTGCGCACGCCCAGCGCGCGACGTACCGGCATCACGGCGCGCAGCGACGGGTGGTGCGACGGTGCGTGGAGAAACGCAAAGCGATGCGTGCGCAGGGCATGGACGGCCGACTCCGGGGTGTGGTCAATCGGGATGCCGAGCGCCTCAAGCACGTCGGCCGAGCCTGAACGTGAGGTGACCGCACGGTTGCCGTGCTTGGCAACGGTGGCGCCCGCCGCCGCCGCGACCAGGGCAGCTGCAGTGGAGATGTTGAACGTGTCAGACGAGTCGCCCCCCGTACCGCACGCGTCCACCAGTGCGAGTCGCTCCTCGGGGTCGAGCGGCAGCGGCGTTGCGGCTTCGCGCACGGCGCTGGCAAATCCCGCGATCTCCGCCGCAGCCTCCCCTCGGGTAGCGAGCGCAGCCAGCAGGGCAGCCAACTGCATCTGCTGTTGCGGTTCGGCAGTCGGCGAGGCAAGAACCTCCTGGAGCAAACCGCGCGCCTGGTCGAGCGAAAGTGTCTGGCGGGTCTCAATCACCTGCTTCAGAAACGGCTGGAGCAACATGGGGTGAGGGTAGCAGGGGCCGCTAGCGACGTGGCGCAAACGTTGGCTTCCGGGACCGCGGGTTGCCGGGCGCTTTCACGCTCCGCTACACTTCAGGCGCACGCAGCTGTGTTGGAGAGCGCTAGATGAAGATCCACGAGTACCAGGCGAAGGAGATCTTGCGGCGGTACCGGGTTCCGGTTCCCGCGGGTGAGATGGTCACGACGCTGGAAGAGGCGGACACAGCGGCGAAGGCTCTGTTTTCTGCAGGCAACACTGCCGTCGTCGTCAAGGCACAGATCCACGCCGGAGGGCGTGGCAAGGGTGGCGGCGTCAAGGTGGCCAAGTCTATGGAGGACGCAGCCACAGCAGCCAAGGCAATCCTCGGCATGCAGCTGATTACGCATCAGACCGGCCCCGAAGGGCAGCGCGTGCAGCGTCTGCTGGTCGAAGAGGCGAGCGCGATTGATCGCGAACTCTATCTCGGCCTCGTGCTGGATCGGGCGACCGGTCGGCTTGTCTTCATGGCATCCAAGGCTGGCGGCATGGAGATCGAAGAAGTGGCCGCGGAGACGCCGGAGGCCATCTACAAGGAAGAGATTGATCCGGCTGTTGGCTTTCAGGCCTACCAGGCACGCAAGCTGGCCTTCAAGCTCGGGCTCAAGCCCACGCAGATCAACCAGGCCGTGGGTTTCATGCAGGGGCTGTATCGCGCGTTCATCGAGACCGACTCCACGCTGATGGAGATCAACCCCTTCATCACCACCAAGGACGACAAGCTCCTGGCGCTGGATTGCAAGATCAACTTCGACGACAACGCCATGTTCCGGCATAAGGATCTGAAGGAACTGCGTGACCTGGCGGAAGAAGACCCGCTTGAGGTGGAAGCCTCGAAGTTTGCGCTCAACTACATCAAGCTCGATGGCTCGATCGCCTGCATGGTGAATGGCGCGGGTCTAGCCATGGCGACGATGGACATCATCGAGTACGCCGGCGGCTCGGCGGCCAACTTCCTCGATGTCGGTGGTGGCGCAAACCAGCAGCAGATTGAAGAGGCCTTCGGCATCCTGCTGAGCGATCCCAACGTCAAGGCGATCTTTATCAACATCTTTGGCGGCATCCTGCGCGTAGATGTGTTGGCACAGGGCGTCGTTGCGGCCGCGCAGAAGCTGAACGTCAAACTGCCCATCATTCTTCGGCTCGAAGGCACCAACGTGGAAGAGGGCCGACAGATCCTGAAGGACTCCGGCCTGAACTTCCAGGTTGGCGCCACGATGAAGGAAGCGGCAGACCTCGCCGTCGCCGCGGCGAAGGGCTGAGCGGCATGTGGTTTCGCCGCAGGCGCCAATCTGAGACGACGGTCGGACAGGCTGTGCAGGCCATCCTCTTCGACACCTTTGGGACAACCGTGGACTGGCAGGGTTCCATGACGGCCACGGCCCAGCACCTCGGGACGCAGCGCGGCATAACGGCCGACTGGGCTGGCCTGGTGGCAGAGTGGCGCGCGCACTACAAGCCCGCCATCAAGCGAGTGCGTCATGGCAAGCGGCCGTGGGCTGGCTTCGACACGCTGCATCGCGAAGAGCTCGACAAGATCGCCGCTCACTTCGGTGCGGATGGACTGACTGCTGAAGATCGTGACCTGCTCACCTATGGCTGGCACTTCCTCCATCCCTGGCCGGACGTGGTCTCCGGTCTCAACCAGCTGAAGAAGCACTTCCTCCTCGGTCCGCTATCAAACGGCACGATGCGGCAGATGGTGGATCTCGGGCGCTTCGGCAATCTGCCGTGGGATGTCGTCTTCGGTGCCGATCTCTTTCAGACCTACAAACCCGCTCCGCAGCTGTACCTCGGAGCCGCTCGGCTGCTCGATCTCAAACCGGAACAAATCCTGATGGTGGCCGCGCACAACGAAGACCTGCACGCGGCAGCAAAGCAGGGCATGCGCACCTGTTTTGTCCGGCGTGCCACCGAAGACCGGAAACCAAAGGGCAGCTACGATCTTGTGGTCGATAGCTTCGAGGATCTTGCGCGCGAGCTCGACGCCGCATAAACACGCGCCGGCTTACGGTGCGGAGGAGATACACAGAATGGCAGTGCTGGTAGACAAGAACACGCGGCTCATCGTGCAGGGCATCACCGGTCGTGAAGGCACCTTTCATGCCAAGGGCTGCGCGGAATACGGCACCAACGTCGTCGGTGGCGTGACGCCCGGCAAGGGCGGCACCACGCACGAGGGCTGGCCCGTCTTTGACACCGTCGAAGAAGCCGTGCGCGAAACCGGAGCCAACGTCAGCGTCATCTTTGTTCCGCCACCCTTTGCCGGAGACGCCATCCTGGAGGCGACTGCCGCCGAGCTGCCGCTGGTCATCTGCATCACCGAGGGCATTCCGACGCTCGACATGATCAAGGCCTGGGAGGTCGTGCGGAACTCCAAGTCACGCCTCGTGGGACCAAACTGCCCAGGTGTCATCTCGCCGGGCAAGGCCAAGGTGGGCATCATGCCTGGCCGCATTCATAAAGAGGGTTCCGTCGGCATCGTCTCTCGGTCGGGCACGCTCACCTACGAGGCGGTCTACCAGCTCACCACCCGCGGCATCGGCCAGTCCACGGCGATCGGCATCGGTGGCGACCCCATCATCGGCACTAACCACATCGACGGCCTGCGCCTGCTCAACGACGACCCGGAGACCGAGGCCATTGTGATGATTGGCGAGATCGGCGGCACGGCGGAGGAAGCCGCAGCCCAGTTCGTGAAGGACCACGTCCGCAAGCCGGTTGTCGGCTTTATTGCCGGGCAGACGGCACCTCCCGGCCGCCGCATGGGCCATGCTGGAGCCATCATCTCGGGCGGGCAAGGAACCGCCGCAGATAAGATCCGTGCCATGGAAGAGGCGGGTATCCAGGTGGTGAAGTCGCCGGCACAGATTGGCGAGATGGTCGCTAGCGTTCTCGGGCGCAGCTAAATCGATCCAACTCAGTCAACCCAACTCAGCTGGCTCACCCTCAGCGCGGCTGGCTCCGGTAGAAGAGGCCCGCGAAGAGGAACACAAGCGCTACCAGAAACGCTAGCTGCGCGTGCTGCCAGGAGTGGAAGCGCGCGCTGATCATGCCGTCGACGACCCAGGCGAGACAGCCCGCAAACCAGATCCACGCAAATCGCCGCATGGTCGTTGGACGCGCGGGCAGCCCCACGCGGTCGGCTGTGCCGCGACCTGTTGAAGCCAGCCGGAAGTCGTTGGACTCTCTTTCGCTGAACCGCTGCGGGCAAACGAACGCAGCACGACGTTCGCTGCGCGCATACGCCCATCCCGGTACTCTCAGAAGACCTTGCCCAGGGTGAAGTTGAACTTGCGGTAGCCGCCGTCGCCGAATGCTGGCGCAATCGTGATCATGCCGAGGGGCGTCTCGGCCATGATGCCGAAGTACACATCCTGCCGCGTCATGGTGGGGCGGTCGGGCGCACGCATCTGCCCGGCCTCATAGCCAACGCCCACATAGATGTTCTGCCCCAGCGGAGCAGGGAGGTGGGCAATCTGGCGCAGGTAAGCCGGTTCCACCAGGAAGTAGTCTGTCCCGCGCAGCGCGTCGATAGCCAGCGACGACACCCGCAACGGGCCGCCCAGGGTGAAGCGGAACGGCTCGGCCACATTGCGGTTCAGCATGGTCCCACCTTCTACCCCCAGGATGAAGTCGTTCTTTCCCCGCGAGCGCGCGAAGCTCGCTGCAGTTGAGATCTGTGGAGCGTTCTGGCTCGCCACGGTGTGCACCAGGTACCCGGCGTCGAACTCCAGGCGGAGACCCTGCCGCGGCACAAGCTCGCCGTCCTGCGCGTCGTAGACGTATCCCACATGCGGTCGCTGCATGGATCCATAGAGGTCCGGCGCTCCATCGCTGCCCACATTGCGCGTCCAGCGTACGTCGGCTGCCTGGTAGCCAACGCGCCACTCCTGCTTGTGGCTGTCGCCCCAGCCCACGTCTACGCCACCGCCGATCGTTTGCAGTTCGCGTTCGGTGAGTCGATGCTGCCCGGCAAAGATGTTGTACGGATGCCGCAGGAAGTCGAAGTTCGGGGCAACGAAGTAGCCCCCACTGGCGCCTGTATCCTTCAGCCGCCGCATATATTCGCCGCCCAACTCCGTTACGTAGCCCAGGCGCACCTTGCCCTGCAGCTCGGAGCCGTAGCCACCAAAGTCCTGATGCGTGACCCGGGCCTCAACGGTGGCCTGCGTGATCCCACCTGCCTGCGCCCGCACGTTGGCACCAACGTCAAGGAACGGTGGCCCGTTCTTGCGGTCCGTCACCGTCACCAGCACCACCGGCCGGTTGTTCTCGTTGGCCTCGTACCCCACGGTGTAGTCGGCCTGGTAGCGGCCGTCCGCACGCACCTCGTCGAGCGTCGCATCCAGCGCCGCAAAGTTGACCGGCCGATTCATCAGCGGGTCAAACTTGCGCTGCAGCTCCCGCGTCACCTGTTGCGTCGGCGCCTTCACGCGCACCCGCAGAACCGTCCCGGCCGGTCCGCGTTGCTTGCTCACCCGCTCTGCCATGTAGCGCTGCCACTCCGCATCGCTTATGGCATAGGGCAGCAGCTGCGCGCGCATCGCTTCCGCAGCCGCATACCCGCGCTCGGCAAGCTGCACCGTCTTCAGGTAGTCCGTCTGCGTGAAGCCGCTCAGCTCCGGCTTCACCACGACCGCCGCGAGGTGGCGCTGCTGCTCCTCCGCACTCTCGATCGCCACGGAGAAAGAGCGTTGCAGCACGCCAATCAATGAACCAAGGTCGCCGTTCTGAAGCGGCGCCAGGGGCAGACTCACCGCCAGAATTACGTCGGCGTGCATCGCCTGCACCGTGGTGGTAGGCAGATTATCGAGAACGCCCCCATCCACCAGCTGGTGCCCATTCAGAACAAAGGGTGGGTACACCGCCGGCAGTGACACGCTTGCGCGAACAGCGTCCGGCAACGATCCGCGCGCGAACGTCACCACCTTGGCATCCGTTAGGTCGGAGGACACGCAGCGCAGCGGAATTGGCAGCGAGTTAAAGTCGGTCCTGTCGTCGTAGCGGAAGAACTGCCGACCCAGAAAGTCGTTCAGCCCATGATCCGTAAGCACAGCGTTGCGAAAGCTCACGCCATGTTTCAGCCCAACTTCGAGGCCGTTCGGAAGATTGCGCGCGTCCTCCCTCCGCCGAAACGACTGGTGCTCAAACGGAACGCGAAAGCTGAAGACGGAGCTGAAGACGCTGTCGTTCATGACCGTCTTCAGATCGGCGACGGTATGCCCTGTGGAGTAGAGCGCGCCTACCATACAGCCCATGCTCGCGCCGGCAACAACATCAACCGGGATGTGGTGCTCGTCAAACCACTGCAGCACGCCTATCTCGCTCATCGCGAGCGCGCCACCTCCGCCCAGAGCCAAGCCGATCGTCCGCCTGCCCTGCACCTTGCTCGGAGCAACAGCAGGGGCCGTGGGCATCTGTGCTTCGCCGCCCAGGGCCTTCTCTGTGTGCTCGTCGGTCGAATCGCCGTCGACGGCACCCTTGCCGGTGTTCCCGTTCTTTGTCAGAGACCCTGCAGCGGCGGCTCCCGCCTGCCCCTGAATCGCCTCTCCGGTGGTGGTCTGCCCACTCGGTGTCTGGGCTACGGCGGCAAAAGCCAACAGCATCTGCAGCGTGATCGCAGCGCGAGTACTCCGAGGACAGCACACTCTTCGCATCGCTCAAGATTACTCGACAGCTATCTGCGGCAGGGTACCGAACCCGGTGCCCGATCCAGTCAGATCGCTCGAAAGCTTGCCCGCTTCCGGCAGCCCCGGCCACATGCAGCCCCGGTCACATCATCAGCGTGAGGCGGCTCAGCTCCTGCTGCATGCCCTCGAGATCACAGCCGGATTCGATACGCGCCGCGGCGCTCCGAACGGCGGTCTGCGAGACGCCATACCCTTTCTGCTCAAGAAAGGTTCCCAGCAGCTCGCCGGCCTGCCAGCTGTCAAGGCCAGAGGCCCGCAACTCGCGCCGCAGCTTTTCCAGCTCAGCTGCAGAAAATACCTCAGGTTCGATCGACATGATTCCTCCATCCGTGGTCACTGTGGCGACCGTGCTCCGGTTGCGCCAGCTGGCTGCGTGGGGGCTGCTACTAGTGCTACTAGGAGGACGGTCAATCCGTCTCCGCGGTTTGTATCCCCTTTGCGAAACTTGCACCGAAGGTCATATGACTGTAGTTCCCCCCTTAGGGTTCAACACCCTTCGGCGTTGCGCGCGATAGCATAAACCCATGTCCCTCTCCGAAGTTGCCGCAGCGCCGCGTATCCTTGACGGCCCACGCTTCGCCTCTGACATCAAAGCCGACGTAGCCGCTGAGATCGCCTCTCTCGCCGCAGACAGTATCCGTCCCGGCCTCGCTGTTGTCCTTGTCGGCGAAAATGCAGCCTCCGCTATCTACGTCCGCAACAAGCAGAAGGCCTGCGACGAGCTCGGCATCTACAGCGAGCTCATCACGCCGCCAGCGACCGTCACCACCGAAGAGATGCTTGCGCTCATCGCCGAGCTCAACCGGCGCCACGAGATCGACGGCATCCTCATCCAGCTGCCGCTGCCGCCGCACATCGATACGCGCCTCCTGCTGGAGGCCGTTCACCCCGATAAAGACGTAGACGGCTTCCACCCCGTCAACGCTGGCCGGCTCGAGGCCGGTCGCCCGGGCCTCGTCCCGTGCACGCCTGCGGGCATCATCGAGGTTCTGCGCCGCCTGGATATAGAAATCGCCGGCAAGCACGCCGTCGTCGTCGGCCGCAGCAACATCGTGGGCAAGCCCATCTCCATGATGCTGCTCAACGCCTGCGCGACCGTAACCACCTGCCACCGCCACACCATCGACCTCGCCTCCTACACCCGCATGGCCGAGATCCTGGTCGTCGCCGTCGGTCGCCCCGGCCTTATTACCGCGGAGATGGTCCGCCCGGGCGCCATCCTGATCGACGTCGGCATCAACCGCGTCACGGACGCCGCCGAGGTAGACCGTCTGTTCCCGAACGACCCCGCCCGCGCCGAGACATTTGCCCGCCGGGGCGCCGTCATCACCGGAGATATTGCCCCGGCCGCCTTCGCCCTCTCCTCCGCCTATACTCCCGTCCCTGGCGGCGTCGGTGCCCTTACAATCGCCATGCTCATGCGCAACACGGTTCGGGCCGCCAAGATCCGGCGCGGCCTCATCCGTCTGTAGGCCGGGCTCTCCATGCTACGACTCGGCCTTACCGGTGGCCTCGGCAGTGGGAAGTCCACTGTTGCGTCCCTCCTCGCCACCCACGGTGCTCACCTCCTCTCGTCCGACGCGATCGGCCGCGAGCTCATGCGGCCCGGCCAGGCCGTCTTCGACAACATCGTCGCCCACTTCGGCCCCTCTGTCCTCCTTCCCAGCGGCCAGCTGGATCGCGCGGCGCTCGCCCGCCTCGCCTTTCAGGGCAACCGTCTCGAGGAGCTCAACAGCCTCGTCCACCCCGCCGTCATCGCGCGTGAGGCCGAGCTCTCCGCCATCCTCGCCCGTCAGCATCCAGCGGGCATCATCGTCGTCGAGTCCGCCCTCCTGCTGGAGACGCCCCACGCCGGTCCGCTCGGCTGGCGCTCCCGCTTCGACCGCATCGTCCTTGTCACAGCTCCGGAGGCCGTCCAAATTGCCCGCTTCGTCGATCGCACGCTCGGCCCTGGACCGCAGACCCCCGAACTCCTGGCCGCCACCACGGCGGATGCTCGCCAGCGCCTTGCCAGGCAGCTCCCGGAAAGCGCCAAGCGCTTGCAAGCAGACTTCGTCGTGGAGAATGCTGGCACCCTAAACGATCTCCAGCAAGCGGTCGACCGCCTTTGGCCCACCCTCTCGTCGCTCGCCACCCACTACAATCAAGCCTGACCTCGCCGCCTCCGTCGCCCCCGTGGTGGCCCGCCGCGAAAAAGGGCAGGGACTCTCCTTCATGAAGCTTCGACCCGTCGTTCTGGTGCTGTGTCTTCTGGCAGCCTTCTACTACGTCACCAGCAACTTTTCGCTCTCGCCCGCCGCGTCCAGTCGCCTGGCCGCCGTCTTTCCCTGGGCCGAGTCCCACACCAGCCCCGCCTCCACCCTCTCCGCGCTCCGTCCCGAGCCCGGCGGCGGCCTGCGCCTCACCGAGGCCTCTGCCGCCCCCGCCTTTGACAATGAAGAGCTTGAGAACATGGCCGTTTACAAGAAGGCGCTCCCGTCGGTCGTCAACATCACCTCCACCACCGTCCAGTTCGACTTCTTCTACGGCCCCGTTCCGCAGCAGGGGCAGGGCTCTGGCTTCATCCTTAATAAGGACGGCCTCATCCTCACCAACAACCACGTCATTGAGGGCGGGCAGCAGATTGAAGTCACCCTTTCCGACAAGCACAAGTACAAGGCAGAGCGAGTCGGTGTCGACAAGAGCCACGACCTTGCCCTGATCAAGATCCACGCTCCCAACCTCACGCCGGCCGTGCTCTCCACCTCGACCGGCCTCGTCGTGGGGCAGCGCGTCTACGCCATCGGCAACCCCTTCGGCCTGAACGGCACCATGACCCGTGGCATCATCTCCTCCATTCGCTCCATCCGCGGGCCCAACAACAATCCCATCGAGGACGCCATCCAGACCGACGCCGCCGTCAACCCCGGCAACTCCGGCGGTCCGCTCCTCAACTCGCGTGGCGAGGTCATCGGCATCACCACCCTGATCGCCTCAAATGGCGCCGAACAAAGCTCCGGCATCGGCTTTGCCATCCCGGTCAACACTGCAAAGGCTGTGCTCGACGACTTCGCCACCTACGGCCGCGTGCGTCGCCCCTCACTCAACATCATCACCCTCCCCATCAGCCCGGACCTGGCGCAGGCCATCGGCCTCCCTGCGGATTACGGCATCCTGATCGAGCGCGTCATGCCGGGCGGCGCCGCAGACCATGCCGGCCTCAAGGGTGGCACCCAGCGTATGTACATGGGCAACCAGCCCGTGATGCTCGGCGGCGATCTGATCGTCGGTCTTAACGGCGAGGAGATCAGCTCACCGCAGGACCTCTCCGCCGCCATGAACCAGCACCGCGCCGGAGACACGGTCACGCTCACCATCTTCCGTGGCCGCCGTCGTATGGACATCAAGGTCACACTCGGGGATGCCAAGGATCAGGCGACCCAGGCCTGATCCAGGCACCAAAGCGCTCGCCGCGTGTAGCGCCCCGTTGTAGTGGGTTCCCCCGTCTTCTCCATCGGCCAGACACGCCCGGTCCCGGCCACTTTTCACCGACTGCAACTCCTTTCGGCAATCGCCGTTATTCTCATCTGTGCATGCAGAGCGTCGCCCCAGCCCCCGTTGAGCTTCCCCCGGATCCCACCCCGGTCTATAGCTGCCCTCAGTGCAGCCACTTCATCGCGGAAGGCACCCTCGCCTGCCCGGATTGCGGTGCCCTGGTGTATGTCGAACACCTGGCCGGCCTGGCCGGCGCCGCGCAGACCCTGGAGCGCGAAAAGCGCTGGCCGGAAGCCCGCGCCGCTTGGGTCGCTACCCGGCTCTGGCTGCCGCCCAACGGCAAGGAAGACCAGAAGATCCAGCAGCGCATCGCCGCCATCGACGCCCAGCACGATGCCGAAAAAGAAAAGGCCGCCCGCTGGGTCAAACGTCTCGGCCCGCTCGCCCCGGTCGCCGTCCTGCTCACCAAGCTCAAGGGCATCCTCTTCGTCCTCTTTAAACTTAAGTTCCTGCTCAGCTTCCTGGCCTTCTTTGGCCTTTACTGGGCGCTCTTCGGCTGGAAGTTCGGTCTGGGCTTCACCCTGTCTATCCTGCTCCATGAGATGGGCCACTTCGTCGCGGTAAAACGCCGCGGCCTCAAAGCTGATCTCCCTGTGTTTTTGCCGGGTCTGGGCGCCTACGTCCGCTGGTACTCCATGGGCATCCCGCTCGACGGTCTGGCCTCCATCGCCCTCGCAGGCCCGCTCTTCGGCCTCATCACCGCCCTTGGCTGCCTTGGGCTCTTCGCGGCGACCCACGAGCCTGTCTTCGTTGCGCTCGCGCACGCCGGCGCCTTCATCAACCTGCTCAATCTCATTCCCGTGCTCGGCCTGGACGGCGCGCAGGCCGTCTACGCCCTCTCCAAGGTTCAGCGCGGGCTCCTTCTCATCGCCTCCGTCGTCCTCTTCGCGGTCATGCACCAGGGCGTCCTGCTCTTCCTTGCCGCTGGCTTCGGCTGGCGCCTCTTCACCCACGACGAGCCCGAGCACCCATCCACCCGCACCATGGTCTACTTCATGCTGCTGCTTTTTGCCCTCGCGGCGTTTCTCCGCATCGTCCCACCCGGCACTGTGCGTGGCGCTACGATGTTCTAACCGGCCGCGCGCCGCACATAGCGCCGACCCTGGATCGCAAACTCTCCCCGGAGCACCCGGCTAATTGCCTCCGGGTAGGCGATGTGCTCCTCCACCAGGATCCGCTGCCGCAGCGTCTCTGCCGTGTCCTCCGGCAACACCGGCACACTCCGCTGCAGCACGATCGCGCCATGGTCCAGCTGCTCGTCCACAAAATGCACCGTGCATCCCGCCACGGCCACCCCATACTCCCACGCCTGCTCCTGCGCGTGGAGCCCCGGAAACGCCGGCAGCAGGGAAGGGTGGATGTTCAGGATGCGATTTCGGAACGCCGCAACAAACTCAGGCGAAATCAGCCGCAGGTAGCCCGCCAGGCACACCAGCCCCACCCCTGCCGCGCGCAGCCGCTCTACAAACTCCCGGTCATGCTCGGCCCGCTTGCGCCCGCGCGCCGGCACAGCGACGGCCTCGTAGCCCAGCGCCCGCGCGCTTTCGAGCCCGCCCGCCTCCGGCACATTCGAGAGCACCAGCGCGATCTCCGCCCCGGGCAGCCGCCCCTCCCGGATCGCCTGATCGATCGCCCGGAAGTTCGACCCCCCGCCCGACAGCAACACCCCCAGCCGTGTCACCCCGCCGCTCAGCTGTAGATCACCTTGCGCTCGCCCCGCACGATCCGCCCCATTACGCAGTGGCGCTCGTTGGCTCGGTTCAGCACAGCCTTCGCCTTCTTCACCTTGTCCGCCGGCACCACGCAGATCAGGCCCACGCCCATGTTGAACGTCCGGAACATCTCTTCCTCGTCCACCGTTCCCAGCTCGCGCAGGTGTTCGAAAAGCGGTGGCACCTGCCATGAACTCCGGTCCACCTGTGCGGCCATTCCCTTGGGCAGGATGCGCGGCAGGTTGTCCGTGATGCCACCACCCGTGATGTGCGCCATGCCACTTACCAGCTCACCCGCGCACAACTTCTTGATAATTCCGAGGTACGACCGGTGCGTCCGCATCAGCGCCGCGCCTGTCTTGTCCTTCAGTTCATTCACGTACTGGTCCGCACCATACCCCGCCACTTCAAACAGTAGCTTGCGCGCGAGCGAATATCCGTTGGTGTGCAGCCCATTCGATGGCAGACCGATCAGCACATCGCCAATCTCAATTCCCTCGCCGGTGATGATGCGCTCTCGGCTCACCACGCCCACGATCGTGCCGGCCAGGTCATACTCGCCATCTGCGTAGAAGCCCGGCATCTGCGCCGTTTCGCCGCCAATCAGCGCACAGCCGTTGGCCTTGCAGGCGTCGCTCAGCCCCTGCACCACCTTTTCCACCGTGGTGTCATCCAGCTTGCCCGTCGCCAGATAGTCCAGAAAGAACAGCGGGACCGCGCCCTGCACTGCGATGTCATTGACGCAGTGATTCACCAGGTCCTGGCCCACCGTGTGGTGCGTGTTCAGCTCAAAGGCCACCTTCAACTTGGTCCCAACGCCATCGGCCGAGCTCACCAGCACGGGGTTCGGATGCTTCTCTACATCAAGCGCAAACAGCCCGCCAAACCCGCCAATCTCACTCAACACCTGCTTGTTGAACGTCCGCCGCGCCATCATCTTGATGCGCTGCTTGGTCCGATCCCCGGAGGAGATATCCACCCCGGCATCGGCATAACTCACACCGCGTTTGCCTGCCTTTGCCGGTGCCCCACCATCGGCCACATCCACTCCTGCTTCTACCTCGTCCGCCACGTCGCACCAACCCCCAATCGGCACTCAGTCTAGCAGCCCGGCCCCGCTCCGCTGTGAATCCATCCCGCCCTATACTCAAAGAATGTCCCGCGTCATGACTCGCTCCGCCGAGCTGCAACAGCGCGCCGAGCGTCTCCTGCCCGGCGGTGTCGACTCTCCCGTCCGTGCCTTCCGCGCCGTCGGTGGCCATCCCCCGTTCGTCGAGCGCGCCGCCGGCGCCTACCTTTGGGACGCCGACGGCAATCGCTATGTCGACCTCTTCGGCTCCTGGGGACCCATGATCCTCGGCCACGCCTACCCAGCCGCGGTCGACGCCATCCAGCAGGCAGCCACCCGCTCCTCCAGCTTCGGCGCCTCCACCGCCGCCGAAGGTGACCTGGCCGAGCTGGTCATGCAGTGCTTCCCCTCGGTGGAACGCCTCCGCTTCACCTCCTCCGGCACCGAGGCCTGCATGTCCGCCATCCGCCTGGCGCGCGGCTTCACCGGCCGCAACCTCGTCATCAAGTTCGAGGGCTGCTACCACGGCCACTCGGACAGCATGCTCGTCAAGGCCGGCTCCGGCGTCGCCACCCTCGGCATCCCCGGCTCGGCCGGCGTGCCCCCCGGCGCCGCGCAGGACACCCTCGCGCTCCCATACAACAATCTCCCCGAGCTCCACGACGCCTTCAGCCGCTTCCCCCACGAGATCGCCGCCGTCATCATCGAGCCCGTCGTCGGCAACGCCGGCACCATCGCGCCCGCGCCCGGCTACCTCCAAGCCCTGCGTGAGCTCTGCACCGCCCACGGCACCCTGCTCATCCTCGATGAGGTCATGACCGGCTTCCGGCTCGCTCTCGGCGGCGCCCAGGAGCTCTTCGGCATCACGCCCGACCTCACCACCCTGGGCAAGATCCTCGGCGGCGGCCTGCCCTGCGGAGCATTCGGCGGCCGCCAAGACGTCATGGCCTCACTCGCCCCGCTCGGCCCCGTCTACCAGGCCGGCACGCTCAGCGGCAACCCCCTTGCCATGGCCGCCGGCTGCGCCACCCTCCGCACACTGCTGCGGGAGCGCGCCACCCTCTACCCACGCCTCCGAGAAACCACCGCCGCCATCGCCAACGGCGTCAGCACCCTCGCCCGCGAAGCCGGCATCCCCCTCACCACCAATCGTGTCGAGTCCATGTTTACCTGGTTCTTCACCGCCGAGCCCGTCACCGACTTCGCCTCCGCCTCCACCTCGGACACAGCCCGCTTCGGCCGCTTCCACCAGAGCATGATGGAAGCCGGCGTCTGGCTTCCTCCCAGTCAGTTCGAAGCCGCCTTCGTCTCCGCCGCCCACGGAGCCGCCGAGATCGACCAGATCCTTTCCGCCGCTCGCACCGCCCTGCGTGCCTAGCCTCCGGCCCTGAGCTTCCCCTAGCTCCGAGCCAAACGCTCCTGGCACTGAAGACTCTTGGCACCGACCCAAGCAGCCCAGCGTCCCCGCCCCTCCCTTGTTTGTCATCCTGAGCGGAGTGGAGCATCTGCTTCCTTACCGCTGCGCCCGATCAGCCGCTTCGTCCACCCACGACCGCAGCCCAACATACCTGGTGCCTCGCAGCCGATCCAGGATCAGCCGCACCGCCTCCACTGTGCGCCGTCGGTCCGCCGTCGCCGTCTCCTGGCTGCCATCGTGCAAGACCACGTTCGCTGCCCGCCCCGCCGCCCAGCTCCTCCGCACACCCAACTCTACCCGCGCCGCAATCGCCTCTGCCGTCGGCAGAGACCAGTCATTCCCGATAGTGGTCCACGTCGTCGTCACCATCCCGAGCTCCCGCGCCACCCGCAGCACATAGGGCGTGCGGAACCCGTGCGGCGGTCGAAACAGTCCGACCTCCACACCCGCCACATCCTCTACCGCCCGCTTGCCATCCTGCATCTCCCGCCGGATCCGCGCATGCGAGCACAGCGGCAGCCGCGGGTGAGTCATCGTGTGGCACCCCAGCCCATGGCCCTCACCCACGATGCGTCGCACCATCTCCGGCTCTCGCAGCGCCCACTGGCCTATCAGAAAGAAAGTCGCCCGCACCCCATGCGCCGCGAGCAGTTCCAGAAGCTCGGGCGTGGCCGTCGGGTTGGGGCCATCGTCAAAGGTCAGCGCCACCTTGCCCGGCTGGCGCGGCGCAGTGAGAACCGGCCCGTATATCTGCGAGCTCGCGCCGACCACACCATAGATCCCACCTACCAGGCCCACCGCGCCCAGCAGCCCCGCCCCACCCCGGGCCCAACCGTCCATCAGCGTGCAGTCAGGAGCGCCAGCACCTCGTCGGCATGGCCCTCCGGCTTCACCTTCGCAAACGTGTGGAGAAGTCGCTGCTTGCCCTCATCGTCCGCTGGCGCAATTACAAACGTGGTCCGCTCCACACCCTTTACCAGCTTCCCGTACATCGCCTTCGGCTTGATCACGTCGAAGTATCGGCACACCACCTCGTCCGGGTCCGCCAGCAACGTGTACGGCAGGCTGAACTTGTCCCGAAACTTCTTCTGCGCCTTGGGCGTGTCTCGTGAGATCCCGAGGACCACCACACCTGCCCCCTCCAGCTTTGCAAGGCTGTCCCGAAAGCCGCAGGCCTCAATCGTGCAGCCCGGCGTATCCGCCCGCGGGTAAAAGAACAGCACCACCGGCCGGTCTCCAAACTCTCTTAGCGAGCGCTCCACCCCGTCCTGATCCTGCAAGGTGAAGTTCTCGACCACATCGCCAGCCGCCCTGGGCGCAGTTGTCTCTTCCGTCTTCGCCATGTGTGCTCCTCAGGCCCCCGCCGCTGTCAGCTCTGCAACCACCTTCATCAGCGACTCCGGATCCTCAACGTTCATCATCTTGCGCGACCGGTCGATCTGCCGCATCAATCCGGACAACACCCGCCCCGGCCCAACCTCAACAAAGTGGGTCACCTCGTCGCCAAGCATCACATGCATGCATTCGACCCATCGCACCGCGCCGGTGACCTGCCGAATCAGGCAATCGCGCGCATCGGAAGCCCGCTGGATGCAGCGCGCATCCACGTTCGCCACCACCGGCACACGGGCGTCTGCAAAGGCCATCCGCTCCAGGTCTGTCGCCAGCCGCTCCTGTGCGGGCCGCATCAGCGAGCAGTGAAACGGCGCCGAAACCGGCAGCATCACCGTCCGCTTCGCCCCTGCCTCCTTGCACAACTCCACAGCACGCTCCACCGCCGCCTTGGCGCCAGAGATCACGGTCTGCTCCGGCGCGTTCAGGTTTGCCGGCATAACCAGGGAGCTGTTCGCCATCGCCGCCTGCGCGATGCTCTCCGCCGTGTTCGTCGTATCCGCCAGCACACTCTGCGAGCTGGCAGAGTCCGCCAGGGGAGCGTCCCCGTGCGCCTCTGCCATCGCCGCCGCGTCGTCTTTCTGCCGTGGCTGCTCCACCTCGGCAGCATGCCGCTCGCTTAATTCGTCGCTGACGCGGTTACAGATGTCGCTGATCTGCTCCGGGTCCATCCCCAGGATAGCCGCCATCGCCCCTTCTCCCTCGGGCACGGCCTCCTGCATGTACTTGCCACGGCACCGCACCACCTTCACTGCCGCCGCAAAAGGGAAGGTTCCGGCCATCACATGCGCCGTGTACTCCCCCAGGGAGTGCCCTGCCAGCAACGCTGGCTCCAGGCCGCTTTCGGCGAGCCTAGCCTCCAGCACGCGCGCCATTGCAACGGAGGCCGTCAGGATCGCCGGCTGCGTGATCTCAGTCCGCCGCAGCTCGTCCTCTGGCCCTTCCAGGATCACCTTGGACAGAGGAAACCCCAGCGCCTCATCCGCCTCGTCGAACACGGCGCGCGCCACAGGTTCGCTCTCAAAAAACGCACGGCCCATGCCAACTACCTGGGACCCTTGTCCCGGAAACACAAACGCCAGCTTCATCGCAACGTACTCCCACCAGCTCTGATGCCGCTCAGCTCCACGCCGTGCCTGGACATGCCCGGCTCTCGACCCGCGCTAGATGCCGACGCCAAACTCCAGATCGCTCTTGTAATCGCCGGCATGCGCGTACAGGTCGTACGGTGTGCGCCGGCTGAACTTGTAGCGCTGCCGCAGTTCCCGGCCCACCACCAGGCCAAGCCCCAGTGCGCCCGCGCCCGCCGAGATCCAGCCCAGCGTCCGCAACAGCGTATCCCTGGCCGGCTCGGCAGACCTCGCCTCCATCACCGCCCCGTCCCGCTCCCGCTCGCCAGCCGCTCCCTCTTCGAGGAAACTGAGGCCCTGACGTATCTTGCGAACAATCTCCAGCACCGTCATAAGACGGATCATACCCATCTCACCCGGCGGCTGGCAAAGCCCTTTCAGCCCGTCTGCAACCCTTAGGTCACGTCTACCTGCTGAAATCCCAGCCCATACAGCAGCGCCGTTACCGTGGCCCGCGCGTTCTTGCTCGCCGCATCCAGAATGCCGTCACCGAGCGCTGCCTTTTGCAGCTGGTCCTGCGCCCGTGCCCGCGTTTCGGTCTCCAGGTTCGCGTCTGCCGCCACCAGCAGCCCGGTTGACCGGGCGTACACCCGCGTGTGCTGGTTGTCCAGCGTCGTCGTGAAGAGTTCGCTCGGCGGCAGCGTCACCTGGATCTTGCGACCCACGATCCGCACATCCTCCGGCCGCAGGTGGCTCAGATCGATCCCCGCCACCGACTGCCCATGCACCACCATCAGCAGGCGATCGCCGCCCAGCAGGTCCGGCAACACAGGGCTCGTCCGCGCCCCTTCCACCACCGTGTCCAGCGAGTACACCACTGTCTCCAGCCGCTGCAGCCGTTGGATCCGCTGCACCACCACCGGCGCACTCTCGTTGAAGCTTGTTGTCCGCCCGGTCAGTAGCCCGGCCACGTAGGCCGGCATCCCCGTCGTTGCGTGCCGCACAAAAAACACCACTGCCGCCGCACCCAGCAAGATCGCCAGCAGAAAGCCCAGCAGCGGCCCCGAACTCCGCCGCCCCGAGTAGTACTGCGTCGTCATCGGCCTTCTCCCAACGCGTCCGGCCGGCTCACGCGCCCGGCCATCGCCAACTCGCCCGAGACTAGCAGACTCCCACGCCCCATCGCAGCTTCACTCGCCGCCGCGCGGTCGCCCCACAGCCGCTCCGGACGGTGGTACGGTAAGCCCCATGCGGTCCGTCGCCCTCCCCCTTCCGCTCGCCGGTGCAGCCCGGCCTGACGGTGGTCTCGCCCACTTCTCCGAGCTTGGCTTCGGCTGCGCCGCCCTGCTCGGCCGTGCCTCCCGCGCCGAAAGCCTCCAGGCCCTCACCACCGCCTTCGACTCCGGCATCACCCTCTTTGACACAGCGCGCTCCTACGGCTACGGACAGGGCGAAGCTCTCCTTGGAGAGTTCCTCGCCCCCTCCTCCCGCCGCCAGCGGATCGTCCTCTGCACCAAATTCGGCATCCTGCCCTCTGCGCCAGGCGGCTGGCGGCAGCGCGTTAAGCCCGCCGCCCGCCTCGCCGTGCGCCTCGCCCCCGGCCTTCGCCGCGCCGCGCAAAAGCAGGCCGGCAAAGAGTTCACCGCCGGGCAGTTCTCGCTCAGCAATCTCAAGACCTCCCTCGAGGCCAGCCTCCGCGCCCTCCGCACCGACTTCGTCGACATTCTCCTGCTCCACGCCGCGCCCGCCGACGTCCTCGATCAGACCGACCTCCTCGAAGCTCTTGATCGTCTGGTCGAGCAGGGAACCGTCCGCGTCGCCGGCATCTCCGCCGATCTGCCCGTCATCGCCGAAGCTCTGCAGCGCCGCGCTGCCGGCTCCCTCGACACCCTCCGCACCGCGCAGTTCGCCCTCGATCCCTCCCGCCTCGGCTTTGTCGAAACTACCCTCGCTGCCGCGCCCACCGGAACGCTCCTTGTCGCGAACCACCCCTTCGGCGGACCGGCCGGCGTCGCCACCACCCGCGCCGCGGTCGAGCGCCTCCGTCACACCCCCACCCTCGATCCCGTCCTGCGCGACAAGCTCTCCGACGCCGCCCCCAACCTCCTGCCCGAGGTCATCCTGGGCGCCATCCTCCACGGCACCGGCGTCCACGCCGTCATCCCCGCCATGGTCCGCCCGGACCACCTTCGCGCCAACATCCGCGCCGTCGAGCACAACCGCTTTACCGCACCCGAGCTCGCCACCCTCCGCGCCGCTCTCCTCGCCGAAGCGCAATCCGCCACACCCTGAGTTACAAACCCTCTACAGCGCGATCTGCTCGGCCAGCCGAAGCGCCAGCGCCATCAGCGTAAAGGTCGGGTTCGACGACCCACCCGCCGGAAACACCGCGCAGCTCGCCACATGGAGGTTGTCGAGGCCATGCACCCGTAGCTCCGGATCCACCACGCTTGTCCGCGCATCGGTTCCCATCCGCAGCCCGCCCATCGGGTGGTACGTGTCCGCATACCGCAGCTCCTCCTCCGCCCACCACCGCGCCTCCGGAAAGCCCGCCCCACTCATTGACTCGCGCAGCGCCCGCGCAAACCGGCCCGCGGTCATGCGCTCCTCCGCTCCCACCCTCCAGTGCACCGCCGCCCGCGGTACGCCCAGCTCGTCCCGCGTCGCAGAAAGCGCCACGCGATCCTCCGCTCGCCCTGGCTGCTCCATGTCCACATGCAGCGACACCCCCGCGCGCCCGCTCACCGCCCGCCGTCGCTGCACCTTGCTCGCCCACAGCAGGCGTGCCACATCCCCTGAGCCGCGCACCACCGCCCCCAGGTTCTCTCCCATCGCCTCCCGCAGCTGCCCGCGCTGCACCGATCGCAGCAGGTTACGTATCGCTCCTACCCCACCGCCTTCCGGCTCCTCGATCACCACATGCCCCATCGCCGCCAGCAATCCCTCACGCACCCGCAGCGCATCACCCGCCTCCACCTTGGCCGTATGGAGCGTCCCTTGCACAAACGCCGGCCCCAGCCGCTCCAGCACTGCCTCCCGCGCCGCCCCGTCCAGCGTCGCCACCCGCACACTCACATGGTCGTGGAACCCACGTCCCACCTGCCGCTCCGCATCCGGCACCGCATCGCCCGAAAGCAGCAGCAGTCGCGAGCTCTCCACCGTCCCCGTCGCCACTACCACCGCCCCGGCCGGCACCACCGTCCCACGACCTCGGTAGTCCACCACCCGCACGCCCGTCACGCGCCGCCCCTCCCCCAGCACCTCCACCGCGTTCGCATGCGTCACCACGCGCACACCCGCATGCTCCAGCAACTCGCGTCCAACCGTGCGCGCCAGGTTGCGCCGGCCAAACGGCGCCCACTTCGAAAACCGCAGTCGCATCCCGTCCAGCTCCACCGCCCTTCGCCCCACGGCCGGCAGCAGCCCGTCCCCAAACGGCAGCCCATCCACCCCCATCAGCTGCTCCACCGCCCCGTAGAACGGCAGGAGCACCTCTGGCCCGATCGGCCACCCCGCCGACACCATCCCCTCGCGTGGTCGGAAGATCTCCTCCGTGTACGGGAGCAGCTGCCCGCCCCACCGCACCGACGACCCACCCCACGTCCGAAACCGTCCCTCGTGCGTCCCCGTGTGCTGCTCCGCTGCCATCTCGGCCGCTTCGTAGAGCGACTGGCTGGCCGCCTCCAACTCCAGCCCACCAGCCTCCAACAGCGTTACCGCAACTCCACGCTCCGACAGCCGGCGCGCCAGCACCAGCCCGGCGATCCCGCCGCCCACCACGCACACCGCACTTCGCTCCAGCTCGCTCGGCAGCGTGTCCAGCGCGTGCAGATCAACGTGCATGGCTGGGCAGAGCCTGTGCCGCCACCTGCTCGTCCGTTCCGTAAGTCGCATTGCCCGTGCGCTTCCGGTAGCTCGCCGTCACAAACTCCCGAAACAGCGGGTGCGGCTCCAGCGGCTTGGACTTGAACTCCGGATGGAACTGGCAAGCCAAGAAGAACGGGTGCTCCGGAATCTCCACGATCTCCACGTAGGTCGCGTCCGGCGTCGTTCCCGTCAGCCGCAGCCCCGCTTCCGTCAGCACCGGCTCGTACTCCCGATTGAACTCGTAACGATGCCGGTGACGTTCCGAGATCTCCGTCGCTCCGTAAGCCCGCGCCGCCAGCGAGTCCGGCTCCATCACGCAGTCCCACGCGCCCAGCCGCATGGTCCCGCCCATCTCTTCCACGCCCGTCAGCTCGCGCAACTTGTAGATGATGCGATGCGGCGTCGCCGGGTCAAACTCGCCCGAGTTGGCCTTGCTCAGCCCGCACACGTTCCGGGCATACTCAATGCACGCCGTCTGCATGCCCAGGCAGATCCCAAAGTACGGCGTCCCGCTTTCCCGCGCATACCGAATCGCGTTCAGCATGCCCTCAATGCCGCGCTTGCCAAACCCGCCCGGCACCAGGATCCCGTCAAAGCCCTCCAACTGCCGCTCATAGTCGCGCGTCGGCCGGCCTTCTGCATCCACCGTCTCCAGCCCCTCGGCCTCCAGCCACGTCACCCGCAGCTTCAGGCTTTGCGCCAGTGCGCCGTGGACCAGCGCCTCCTTCAGGGATTTGTAACTGTCCTCGTACTCCACATACTTGCCCACAATCCCGATCGATACCTCGTCCTTCGGGTTCTCGCACCGCCCGGCCAACTCCTCCCACCGCGACAGGTCGGGCGCCGGCGCCTCCATCCGCAGATACTTCAGCACCAGGTTGTCCACACCCTCCTGCGCGAAGTTCAGCGGCACCTCGTAGATCGAGGGCACATCCCGCGCCGCAATCACCGCCGGCTCTTCCACGTTGCAGAACGCCGCAATCTTGCCGCGCATCTCCGCCGGCACCGCCCGGTCCGACCGGCACAGCAGAATATCCGGCTGGATCCCGATCGACAGCATCTCCTTCACGGAGTGTTGCGTCGGCTTGGTCTTCAGCTCCTGCGCCGCTGCAATCCACGGGATCAGCGTCACGTGCACAAAGACCGTGTTCTCCCGGCCCAGGTCCTGCCGCATCTGCCGGATCGCCTCCAGAAACGGCAGCGACTCGATGTCGCCCACCGTCCCGCCGATCTCCACGATCGCCACATCCGTGTCGTGCGCCACCTTGCGCATCGCCGCCTTGATCTCGTTGGTCACATGCGGAATCACCTGCACCGTCTTGCCCAGGTAGTCGCCCCGCCGCTCCTTGGTGATGATCTGCTCATAGATCCGGCCCGTCGTCAGGTTGTTGTCCCGCGTCAGGTGCGCGTGCGTAAACCGCTCATAGTGCCCCAGGTCCAGGTCCGTCTCGGCCCCGTCGTCGGTCACAAACACCTCGCCGTGCTGAAACGGCGACATCGTCCCCGGATCCACGTTCAGGTACGGGTCAAACTTCATCAGGTTCACGCGCAGCCCGCGCGCCTCCAGCAAACAGCCAATTGAGGCCGCAGCCAGTCCCTTGCCGAGCGACGACACAACGCCGCCCGTCACAAAGATGTACTTAGGGGACATCTCCGCCTCCTACCGTTCAGTTGTAAGGATTGGCCACTTGAGTGGGGCACGTCTGAGTGTATCGCAGCCCATAGTCCTCGCTGCAACCTCCGGCGCCGGAAACCTCCCCCCACCATCACCCCAACGCCGCGTCACCCATCGCCAG
This sequence comes from Acidobacteriaceae bacterium, assembly GCA_965199635.1. Taxonomy (GTDB): domain Bacteria; phylum Acidobacteriota; class Terriglobia; order Terriglobales; family Acidobacteriaceae; genus Edaphobacter. Next base: position 746,711 of record CBDASL010000001.1, read on the forward strand.
CACCGGCGTCACCGCATCCGCAAACCCAAATGCCGCGCGCACTCGCCGCGCCTCGTCCGCCGGCGGAGCGCCAAACAGCCGCCGAAACTCGCGGCTAAACTGCGACGCGCTGTCATACCCCACCCGCGCCGCCGCCACCGCCGCCCCGGCGCTCTCCTGCACCATCAGCATCCGTGCCTTGTGCAGCCGCAGCGTCTTCACGTACTGCACCGGTGAGGTGCCCGTCTCCTCCCGGAAGTGTCCGTGAAAGGTCGACACACTCATCCCCGCCTCCCGCGCCAGCCCCGCCACATCTAGCGGCCGCGCAAACTCCAGGTGCACCCGCTGCAGCACCCTGTGAATCGCCACCCGGCTCGCCGCCCCCTCCAGGGTCGACCGTAGCTCCCCTCCCGCGTCCCCGCGCAGCACCTCGTAGAGCAACTCCCGCACGCGCCCCGGTCCCAGCACCCGCGCCTCCTGCTCCGTCCCAAGACACTCCAGCAGCCGCAGCGTCGCCCCGTCCATCGCCGGCGTCATCGCATACGCGCCCACCCGCCGCCGGCTCTCCTGGCCCCCACTTGCACTCGGGCCCATCTCCAGCAGCAACTCCGCCACAACCCCCAGGTCGATCCGTACCGCCATGCCCAGAAACGGACCGTCCTCGCCAACCAGCGTCTCGCAATCCGCCGGTACCGGCACCGTTACCAGGAAGAAGTGCTCCGGGTCGTAGTGCAGGACTGCATCCGGCAGGTAGAAACGTTTCTGCCCCTGCGCCACGATCACCAGGCACGGCTCATACAGCACCGGCACGGGCACGCTGGAGCGCTCCGCCCGCAGCAGCACCACGCTTTCCAAACGCGAAAGCATGGCCCCGTTTCGCTCCGCAAGGCTGCTCAGCAGCTCAATCTTTCTGTTCCGCATACCTTCACCCTACTCCACCTGTCCAGAGGGGGGCTCGGAGCTTTGTGCAAGCAGTCCGGAGCTCTAGGCATTGCCGCTCCCCAGCAAAAGGCGTCTTCTTGGGAAAGCACAGCCGCAGCTCCCACAATTCAGCAAGTCTTCCAACCACTCCGTACGAGGTCACTCCCTTGCAGATCCAGGCCTATGCCGCCACCGCCTCCAAAGCTCCCCTCGCCCTCTCTCCCTTTGACCTTGGCCCGCTTGGGCCCAACGAGGTCGACGTCGCCGTCACCCACTGCGGTATCTGCCACACCGACTGCGCCATGGTCGACAACGAGTGGGGCATCTCGCAGTACCCCGTCGTCCCCGGGCACGAGGCCGTCGGCACCGTCCTCGCCATCGGCTCCGCTGTCGACCGCCTCCCTCTCGGCACCCGCGTCGGCGTCGGCGCGCTGTGCGGCTCCTGCATGCACTGCGAGTGGTGTCTCAGCGGCCGCCAGCACGTCTGCCCGGAGATCCGCGGCACCGTCATGGCCCCGCACAAGGGCGCGTTCGCCACCGTCGTCCGCGTCAACAACTGGCAGTTCGCCCACCCCATCCCGGAGTCCATCGCCTCCGAGCACGCCGGTCCACTGCTCTGCGCCGGCATCACCGTCTTCACCCCACTGCTCCGCTATGGGGTCCGCCCCACGGACCGCGTCGCCGTCGTCGGCATCGGCGGCCTCGGCCACCTTGCCGTGCAGTTCCTCAGCAAGTGGGGCTGTGAGGTCACCGCTATCAGCTCCACCCACGAGAAAGATGAGCAGGCCATCTCTTTTGGCGCCCAGCATGTCATCGCCACCCGCGGCACCGCCGAGCTCCAAACCGTCGCCCGGCAGTTTGACTTCATCCTCTCCACCGTCACCGCCGACCTTCCGTGGGACCTCTACATGAACGCCCTCCGTCCCGGAGGCAAACTCTGCATGGTCGGCATTCCCGATAAATCCGTCGCCGTCAGCCCCTGGAGCCTCATCGCCGGCGAGCGCGCGGTCGTCGGCGGCCAGCCCGGCTCCCTCATCGAAACTCGCACCATGCTCGACTTCGTAGCGCGCCACAACATCCAGCCCGTCGTTGAGCTCTTTCCCATGGCGGAGGCCAACGCCGCCCTCGACCACACCCGCCAGGGCAAAGCCCGCTTCCGCGCCGTCCTCGTCGCCTAGCGCCCATCACCCTGCCGCTGCGGTCCCCGAAGGCCACAGCGGCAGGCCACCCTCACCGCAACGGCAGGATTTCCGGCTCTCCAAGCAGCCGTCCCCGCACACGCCGCCACGCCCGTCCCATCCCCCGCCACAGCAGCCGCGCCGCCACGGCCGCCCCCGCCAGCAGTGCCACCGCAGCCCCGCCGGCCAGCACCGGGTGGTGCGCTGCAACCCACGTCAGCCCCACTGCCCCCACATCCTCCGCTGTGCTCAGCGCAATGTTCGAAACCGGCTCCGGGCTGGGCGTCACCACCGCCCGCAACGCTGTCTTCGACCCATGGGTCAGCGCCGCGATCGTCCCGCCCACCGCCGCCGCCAGCATCTGGTCGCCTATCGGCAGGTGATTGGTCGCCTGCCACGCCACCAGCGCCGCCACCGGGATCCGCACAAAGGTGTGCAGCGCACTCCACAGCAGGTCCAGCCCCGGGATCTTGTCCACCACAAACTCCGCCGCAAACAACACGCCGCAGATCACCAGCACCGTCGTGTGCCGCAGCACATCCAGCCCCGGCGGCAGCTGCACCCAGCCCATCCGGTCCAGCCAGCCCAGCGTCAGCACCGTCGCATACACGTTCAGTCCCGCCGCAAAGCTCGCCGCGATCACCAGCCCTGCCAGGTTTCCCGGAGAAAAGTTCATGGTGGGAATCCTACGCCGCCCCGGCGCGCGCTATCGTCTACAGCAGAAACAGGGAAGCGCCCACTCCCATGCCCCTCCTCCCCCACCTCCTCCGTCCCCTCGTCCGCGCCGCCGCTCGACGCCACCCCCGCCCCGCCCATCTTGCGGTCGGCGAGGCCGGCGAGCTCGAAGCCTTTCTCTTCCTTCGCTCCCTCGGCTTCACCGTCGTCGCCCGGCAATGGACCACCGGCCGCCTTCGCGGCGACCTTGATCTCATCGCCTGGGAGGCCGACACCCTCTGCTTCGTGGAGGTCAAGACCCGCACCACGCAGGATCCCCTCGACCCCGCCGAAGCCGCCATCGACCGGCAAAAGCGCGAGATGCTTCGCCGCATGGCCACCGCCTACCTTCGTGGCTTTCCGCCCGAACATCGCCGCTCCATCCCCACCCGCTTCGACACCGTCGCCGTCTACCTCCAGCCCGCCTCCGGGCAACAGGCTCCCCTCTGCGAGCACCTCCGCAACAGCTTCGGCTGGCGCGACTAGCCACCCACAAACCATCTTCGCGCCTCCGGTGTCTAATACCGTGACGCGCTCCAGCGCCCAGTCACCACACCGGAGACACCCGCCGCCATGACCCTGCTCAACGCCCCCACCTACAACGCCCGGCAGGAGACCCTGAAGATCGGCCTCGTCATCGGCCTCATCGCCGCCCTCCTGCTCGCCGGCATCCTCGGCGCTGCCGGCTTCCTCCTCGGCCACGGCTGGTTCTTCACCAACCTCCACGCCGAACACCGCGTCGGCAGCTTCTTCGCCGCCCTCCAGGCAAAGGACTACGACAAGGCCTACGGCATCTGGAACAACGACCCTGACTGGAAGCAGCACCCCAAGAAGTACGACTACACCGAAAAGCGCTTCATCGAAGACTGGACCACCGCCAGCGACTTCGGCCCCGTCCGCAACTACCACGTCGATATCTCCAAGACCGACGGCACTGGCACCTTTGGTACCGGCATCATCGTCGCCGTCCGCGTCAACGGCGACCACAAGGCCTTCATGTGGTACCAGAAGAGCGACGGCACCCTCACCTACCCCGCGCCCCATCAGCTCCAGTACGGCTCCGACAATCCGTAGCCCCTGGACCGGGCAAGGCATCGCCGACCGCAATCCAGCCACATCGCACCCTCCCCCCGCGCGCTTCATCCAACCTGTATCCGGGCCCCAACCCGCACAGGAGTGGCATGACAGCACACACAGCTCTGGTCGTCGGTTCCACCGGCATCGTCGGTCGCAATCTCGCGCAGCATCTCATAGCGGAAGGCTGGCCCACCGTCGGTCTCGCCCGTCGGCCGGAAGCCCTCCCCGGTCTCCAGCCCGTCGCCGCCGACCTCCAGGACCCCGCCTCCCTCGCCGCCGCGCTCAAAGACGTCCGCCCCACTCACGTCTTCTTCACCTCCTGGCTCCGGCAGCCCACCGAGGCCGAAAACATCCGCGTCAACGCCGGCATGGTGCGCAACCTCCTCGCCGCTCTCGCGCCGCAGCGTTCACTCGAGCATGTCGCCCTCGTCACCGGCCTCAAGCACTACCTTGGGCCATTTGAGGCCTACGGCAAAGGCACCCTCCCCGCCACACCCTTTCGCGAAACCCAGCCCCGCCTCCCGATCGAAAACTTCTACTACGCCCAGGAAGACGAGGTCTTCGCCGCCGCCGCCGAGCATGGCTTCGGCTGGAGCGTTCACCGTCCCCACACCATCATTGGCTACGCCGTCGGCAACGCCATGAACATGGGCACCACCCTCGCCGCCTACGCCTCGCTCTGCCGCAGCACCGGTCGCCCCTTCCTCTTTCCCGGCTCCCCCGCGCAGTGGTCCGGCCTTACCGACATGACCGACGCCCGCCTGCTCGCGCGCCATCTTCTCTGGGCCGCCACTACCCCGGCCGCCCGCGACCAGGCCTTCAACATCGTCAACGGCGACGTCTTCCGCTGGCAGTGGATGTGGTCCGAGCTCGCCAGGTGGTTCGGTCTCGAGCCCGCACCCTACCCAGGCCAGGCCACGCCGCTTGAAGAGCAGCTCGCCGACGCCGGCCCGCTCTGGGCCAACCTCGCCGCCGAGCACCACCTCGCCGAGCCCGACCTCAACCGCCTCGTCTCCGCCTGGCACACCGACGCCGACCTCGGCCGGCCCATCGAAGTCGTCACCGACATGAGCAAGTCCCGCAAGCTCGGCTTCCGCGACTTCCAGCCCACCGACGACAGCTTCTTCGACCTCTTCACCGAGCTCCGCAAAGCCCGCCTCATTCCCTGACCTCGCGCGCGGGGGGCCTGGAGCGACTAAGCCCCAGGCCCCTGCAGCACCAGCTTGATCCCCCGCAGCGCCTGCCGCGTCCGCTCCTCGTTTTCGATCAGCGAAAACCGCACATACTCATCACCCTGCTCGCCAAAGCCGATTCCCGGGCTCACCGCCACCTTCGCATCCTTCAGCAGCAGCTTCGAGAACTCCAGGCTCCGCATCGCCCGAAACTGCTCCGGGATCCGCGACCACACAAACATCGTCGCCTTCGGGCACTCCGTCTGCCATCCCAGCCGGTTCAGCCCACTCACCAGCACATCCCGCCGCTTCCGGTAGGTCTCCACAATCTCCTTCACCGCGTCCTGCGGCCCTTCGAGCGCCAGAATCGCCGCCACCTGGATCGGCGTAAACGTCCCATAGTCGAAATAGCTCTTGATGCGGCCCAGCGCCCCCACCAGCGTCGGATTACCGACCATAAAGCCCACGCGCCAGCCCGGCATGTTGTAACTCTTCGAAAGCGTAAAGAACTCCACCGCAATATCCTTCGCGCCCGGCACCTGCATGATCGACGGCGGCTTGTAGCCATCAAACGCCACGTCCGCATAGGCGAAGTCGTGCACCAGCCACACCCCGAACTCCTTGCAGATCGCCACCAGCCGCGTCAGAAACTCCAGGTCCACGCACTGCGCCGTCGGGTTCGCCGGAAAGTTCACAATCAGCATCTTCGGCTTGGGCGTCATGCGCGGAATCGTCCGCTCAATCTCCTCCAGAAACTCCGTCGGCGAGTGCACCGGGATGCTTAGCACCTCCGCTCCCGCAATCACCGGCCCGTAAATGTGGATCGGGTAGCTCGGGTTCGGCACCAGCACCGTGTCCCCCCGGTCCAGCACCGCCAGGCACAGGTGCGCAATTCCTTCCTTGGAGCCGATCGTCATAATCGCCTCCGTCGTCGGGTCCAGATCAAAGTCGTAGCGCGTCTTGTACCAGCTGCAGATCGCCTTCCGCAGCCGCGGTATCCCCTTGCTTAGCGAGTAGCGGTGCGTCCGCGTCTTCTGCGCGGAGTCCATCAGCTTGTCCACGATGGCACTCGGCGTCGCCCCGTCCGGGTTTCCCATCCCGAAGTCGATGATGTCCTCGCCGCGCCGCCGCGCCGCCGCCTTCAGCTCGCCGGTAATGTTGAAGACATAGGGTGGCAGCCGCTGCAGTCGTGGGAACTCGCTCATGCCTTCCATGGTACTCACAACCGCGTCCGCCACACCCCCACCCGCACCATCGCTGGCACGGGGAGTCGCATGCTCTCCGACCCGTCACCATCCACCCCGACCGCCCCTGAAGACCGCCCCGCGTCCACGGTAAACTCGGCATCGGCACCGTGCGTCTCCCTAACGCCTGCGCCAGACCCTGATGCAGGAGAGCAATCGTGTCCGTGTTCCATTCCCGTGGTGGTGTTCGTCTAGCCGTGGCTGCCGTTCTGGCCCTGGGTTCCTGCGCCTCAACCCGCGCGCAGCAGGGAACTGCTGAGCACGCCCAGCAGCCGGCCGACGAGGTCGATCCCACCCTCGGCAACGTCAGCATCCTGCTTGAGCCCACCCGTCCCACCGCCTACCTGCCCAACAGCATGGTCCGCATGTACCCCCTGCGCCACGACGCCCTCGACGACCAGATCCAGGGCTTCCCCCTCACCATCCTCTCCCACCGCCAGCCGGAGCTCTTCTCCGTCATGCCCGGCTCTGCCGAGCCCGCCGCCTACGATCTCGAACACACCACGCCCTACCTCTACACCACCCGCTTCGACACCTCGCTCATCACCACCGCCTTCTCCCCCGCCCACCAGGCCGGCTACTTCCGCTTCACCTTCCCCCACGGTGACGCCCAACTGAACCTCCGCAACCTCAACCCCGGCTCGCTCCACGCCATCGGCAAAAACGCCGTCTCCGGCGAAGAGTCCGCCATGGGCATGTCTGCCTTCTTCTATGCCGAAACCAGCGATCCCGTCTCCGCCGCCACCGCGCACGAGAAAGACGGCGACCACCTCACCCTCACCGCCGCCGCCAACACGAAGACCCTCGACCTCCGCTACGGCGTCTCCTTCATCAGCGTCGAGCAGGCCAAAAAGAATCTCGCCCGCGAGATCCCCGCATGGGGCCTCGACCCCGTCACCGAGCAGGCTCGCGCCACATGGAACACCGCCCTCGGCCGCATCGAGGTCGAGGGCGGCACACCCGCCCAACGCCGCGTCTTCTATACCGCCCTCTATCGCTGCATGGAGCGCATGATCAACATCACCGAAGACGGCCAGTACTTCAGCGGCTACGACCACAAGGTCCATCAGGATGCCCGCCCCTTCTACGTCGACAACTGGCTCTGGGATACCTTCCGCGCCATGGAGCCGCTCCAAACCCTGCTCAACCCCGACATGCAGGCCGACAAGATCCAGTCCTACGTCCGCATGTTCCAGCAGGGTGGCATCATGCCCACCTTCGCCCTCACCTCCGGCCCCGCCGGCATCATGAACGGCAACCACGCCGCCCCCTGGATCGCCGACGCCTGGAACAAGGGCGTCCGCAACTTCGATCTGCCCACCGCCTATGAGGGCCTGCGCAAGCGCTCGCTCGACCAGACCATGCTGCCCTGGCGTCTCGGCCCCAAGACCACCCTCGACGACTTCTACACCGCCCACGGCTACATGCCCGCGCTCCGCCCCGGCGAGAAAGAAACCGTCGCCGAAGTCGCGCCCTTCGAAAAGCGGCAGCCCGTCCCCGTCACGCTGGAAAACAGCATCGACGACGCCTCCATCGCGCAGCTCGCTACCGTCCTCCACAAGCCCGAAGACCACGCCCTCTTCCTCAAGCGCGCCGGGAACTACAAAAATCTCTACCGCGCCGACAAGAACCTCATGTGGCCCAAGGACGATCAGGGGAAATGGATCGAGCCCATGGATCCCAAGTTCGGCGGTGGTCTCGGCGGCCGCGAGTACTACGACGAAAACAACGGCTGGACCTACACCTGGGACGTCGCCCACGACTACGCCGGCCTCTTCACCCTCATGGGCGGCCGCGCCAAAGCGGAAGCCAACCTCGACCAGCTCTTCCGCGAGCCCCTCGGCCGCTCCCGCTACGAGTTCCAGGGCAAGTTCCCCGACTCCACCTCCATGATCGGCCAGTTCTCCATGGCCAACGAGCCCAGCCTCAACATCCCCTACCTCTACGACCGCCTCGGCGCCCCCTGGAAGACCCAGAAGCGCATCCGCACCATCCTCGACGCCTTCTTCCCCGACACCCTCCACGGCATCCCCGGCGACGAAGACGGCGGCGGCCTCAGCGCCTTTGTCGTCTTCTCCATGATGGGCATCTACCCCGTGCAGCCCGGCGTCCCCGTCTACGACGTCGCCAGCCCCACCTTCACCAAAGTCACCGTCCACCTCAGCAACGGCAAGACCTTCACCCTCGCCGCCCCCGCCTCCTCCCGCGACAACAAGTACGTCCAAAGCCTCAGCTGGAACGGCAAGCCTCTCGACCACTTGTGGCTCACCCACGCCGATCTCACCTCCGGCGGCACCCTCGACCTCACCATGGGCAACACCCCCAACACCACCCTCGGCGCCTCGGAGCAGTCCCTTCCACCCGCCTCCGTGACCGTCGACCCCACCCGCTTCGAGTAGCTCGCCCCGCCCATCCACCAAGGCCGGACGCCCACCCAGGCGTTCGGCCTTGCCGCGTTCAGGGGCACTCCCGCCGTCCCACCGCCGCACTCGCAGCAATAAATCGCCCTCCCGCACCATCTCAGACCAGAGTTGTCCTATATTGAAAGAGCAAGCAACAACTCACCTCGCACCACCCGCAAAGGCCATGCCCTCCATGACGCTTCGCTTTGTTCCCCTGCTCGGAACCTCGGTTCTGATCAGCTGCTCCCTCTCGCTTCACGCTGCCGCAAAAGCTCCCGCCGCCGCCCCCGCACCCCCCTGTATCGCCTCCACCGGCGTCTCTCGCGCCAGCCTCTCCGGGGTGGTCACCGACCAGTCCGGCGCCGCCATCCCCGGTGCAGAAGTCACCACCCGCTGTGGCGACTCCTCCCGGGAGGTCGTCACCGACCAGACCGGCCACTTCACCCTCCAGCTCCCCCGCGGCACCTACACCCTCCGCGTCGTCGCCACCGGCTTCGCCCCCGCCGAGCAGCCACTCGAGATCCTCTCCGCCAGCAACACCGCCGACGTCACCCTCTCCGTTGCCTCCCTCAACAACACCGTCACCGTCACCGCCGACGACTACGTCGCCCTCGCCTCCACGGCCGGCACCAAGACCAGCACGCCGCTCATCGACACCCCGCAAAGCATCTCCGTCATCACCTCCGAGCAGCTCCGCGCCCGCGACACCCAGACCGTCACTGACACGCTCCGCTATACCGCCGGTATCGACGCCGAGCCCTACGGCATCGACACCCGCGTCGACTGGTTCTTTATCCGCGGCTTCTTTGAGAACTTCGACGGTCTCTTCCTCGATGGCCTCGCCCTCCCCAAGGTCACCGGCTCCGACGCCGCCTGGACCGCCAACCCCTTCTCCCTCGAGCAGGTCAACGTCATCAAGGGTCCCGCCTCCGTCCTCTACGGCCAGAACGAGCCCGGCGGCCTCGTCGATCTCGTCAGCAAGCAGCCCACCCGCAAGCCCCTCCACGAGCTCCGCTTCGAAGGCGGAACCTTTGATCGCTTCCAGGGCTCTGCAGACTTCGGCGGCCCCCTCGTCGGCTCCAAACACCTCTTCTACCGCGTCAACGGCCTCGCCCGCAGCAGCGGCACCCAGACCAACTTCGTCCAGGACAACATGGACTACATCGCGCCCTCCCTTACCTGGACGCCCGATGACCGAACCCGCCTCACCCTCCTCTCCCAGTACCTCGACTACCGCACCGGCTCAGCCGCCAGCGGCACCCCAGCCCAGGGCATGACGCTCGCCGGTGGCAAGATCGCCCCCAACCCCAACGGCCCCATCCCCGTCAGCTACTTCGGCAGCGAGCCCAGCCTCGACGGCTTCCACAAGCTCGAGTACTTCGCCGGCTATCAAGCGGAGCGTCGCCTGTCGGACCGCTTCACCGTCCGGCAGAACTTCCGCTGGCTCCACCTCGGCCTCCCGCAGTACACCGGCTTCTACGGCAACGGCTTCACCGCGCCCCCGGGCTCGGAGGCCCTCTGTGCCGCAGACCCCGGCGCTGCCATCTGCACCCGCTTCGCCGCCCTCACCGCCATCAACGCCAACCAGAACAACTCCCACTTCGCCGTCGACAACCAGCTCCAGGCCAACCTCCGCACCCGCTCCCTCTCGCAAACCCTGCTCGCCGGCTATAACTACCAGCACCAGGGCGCAGGCTCTCGCGCCGGCTACGGCACCAACGCCCTCTACAACCCCGGCGACCCCGCCAACGGCCCCATCCTCGACATCTTCACCCCCACCTACGGCGGCTCCTTCCCCCTGCCGCCACCCAACTTCGTCAACACCCGCGGCACCCTCGCCCAGCACGGCGTCTACCTGCAGGATCAGCTCAGCTACCGCCACATCTCCGTCATCCTCAGCGGTCGTGAAGACTGGGCACTTGAAAATGTCCGCGACCTGAACGCCGCCACCCAGCCCGCCACCTGCTCCGCCGCCGTCCAAACTGCCGCCTGCATCCTCCAGAACGCCAGCAAGTTCACCGGTCGCGCCGGCATTCTCTACCACGCGCCCGCCGGCATCGCGCCCTACTTCAGCTTCGCCACCTCGTTCAACCCCGTCCTCGGCGTCAGCACCATCACGGACAGCAGCGGCGCCGTCCTCTCCACCAAGCCCTTCCTGCCAGACACCGGCAAGCAGTATGAGGTCGGCCTCAAGTACCAGCCCCGCGGCATCAACGCCCTCTTCACCGCCTCGCTCTTCTCGCTCACGCAGGACAACGTCCAGACCTCCGATCCCAACAACCCACAGAACACCGTGCAGTCCGCCCAGCAGCGCTCCCGCGGTATCGAGGTCGAAGGTCAGGCCAGCCTCTCCCACAGCCTCAATCTCATCGCCTCCGCCACCCACGAGCAGGTCCTCTTCACCAAGCCCTACTACGACGTCGTCAACGTCCGCCCCATCACCGTCCCCGCCAACCTCGCCTCCGTCTGGCTGGACTACAACCCGCGCACCCGCTTCGGCGCCGGGGCCGGCGTCCGCTTCAAGGGCAACACCGCAGGCGCGACTGATAACTCCTTCTTCGTCGGCAGCCACACGCTCTTCGACGCCGAGGTCCACTACCTGATCTCCCCGCGCGTCCGCTTCGGCTTCAACGCGCAAAACGTCCTCGACAAGACCTACGTCGCCTACTGCTCCTCCACCGCCAATTGCATCTACGGCCTTCGCCGCACGATGAACGGCAATCTCACCTACCGCTTCGCCTCCTTGCTGCAACCATGGCGCCGCGACTAGTCCGCACCGGCATCCTGGCGGAGCTCTGGACGGCGCCACGCCGCTCCGGGCTCCATCGCGCCGTCCTCCAGGTCCATCTCTGGATCGGCGTCCTGCTCGGTCTCTATACCGTCCTCATCGGCCTCACCGGCAGCGCCCTCGTCTTCCGCGATCAGCTCACGCGCGCCGCCCAGCCCGCCCTCTTTCGCCCACTCACCCAGGCCGCCACCCCACCTGCCATCCAGGCCTCGCTGGACGTCGTCCTCGCCGCCGCCGGCCGTGCTAACCCCGGCTTCCATCCCCTCGGCATCCAGGACCCGGAGACCCCAGGCACCACGCCCTCCATCCTCCTCCAGGGCACCGCGCAGGGAAGCGGGGAAGCACCCACCCGCTTCGTCCACTTCGACCCCTCCACCGGCACCCTGCTCGGCTCCGTCGACCAGACCGCCGGCTTTCTCGGCTGGTGCGAGCGCCTCCACGTCTATCTGCTCGCCGGCGATCGCGGCTATGCGGTCAACGGCCTCTTCGGCGCCGCCTTCGCCATCCTCTGCCTCACCGGCTGGCTGCTCTGGTGGCCCGGCGTCCGCAGCATCGTCCGCGCCCTCCGCATCCACTGGCGGGCCCGCCTCCCCCGCCTCACCTGGGATCTCCACACCGCCGGCGGCTTCTGGCTCAACCCCGCCCTCTTCGCCATCGTCCTCTCCGGCGTCTTTCTCGTCTTCCCCCGCCCCTTCCTCCTCCCCCTCGCCCTCCTCTCCGGCGGCAGCCGCGCCACCGTGGACGCCTCTCAGGCCACCCCTGTCGCCACCAGCCCGCCCGCCACCCCGGCCCTCTCGGTCGATCAGGCCTACCGCCGGGCACGCCGCGTTCTCCCACCCTCCAACACCATCGGCTACCTCGGCCTACCCTCTCCGGCCGATCCCTCCACCGTCTTCGACCTCCTCGGCTACCCACCCCATCACGCCCTCTACAGCCTCCCCATCCACGTCTTCCTCGACCCCCGCTCCGGCACGGTCCTCGCCATTCGCGACACCCGCTCTCTCGCCTGGGGTCTCCGCCTCGCCACCTACGCCTACGCCATCCACTTCGGCAACTTCGCCGGCCTCCTCTCGCAGATCCTCTGGTTTCTCCTCGGCCTCTCGCCTACCCTCCTCCTCCTCACCGGCCTCCTCATGTGGTGGCGTCGCAGCCTCCGCGCCACCCTCCTCCACCGCCTTCGCCGCCGAGCCTGAATCCCGAAAACGAACCACTCCCCACCCACCCACACCCACCCACCCTCCCGCCTCACCCCTCGTCATCTCGACCGAAACGAGGCCATTGCGGGCTGAAGGCCCGCGTTCCCCTAGCCTGGGGCAACGCCCCAGGTATCCGCACCCGCAACCAGATGCGGGCTGAAGGCCCGCGTCAAACGTCCATCTGCACCGAACTCGTCAAGCCCTACCCAACGCGTAGCCTTTCCTCGACGAACCGATGCCGTCACGTCACAGCCGCTGGCGCAACCTCCTACCGCACCACGGTAAGATCAGGTCGACCAACCATCACCCGCCAGCAAACTCGCGCAAAGGCAGGCCTCCTTGATCCAGACCTAACCCGTCTGCTTTGAAGATTTTGCGCAACATCGTAGGGAGGGGGTACCCCCACCCCCCAGCCCGTCATCTCACTCCACCATGAGCCTCGTCCTCGCCCTCAACCCAGGCAGCAACTCGCTCAAGTTCGACCTCGTCGAGACCACGCCCAACCAGCGGGCGGCCTCCGAGGCCACCGTCCTCACCTCCGTCATCCTCGACGGCATCGGCAAGGACGCAAAGCTGGTCGTCGGCTCCACCACCGACACCTCCGGCGCCCAACCCGTCGACGCTCCGGACATGCCCGCCGCCGTCCGCGCCGCCCTCGCCTGGCTCCGTGACCAGCCCGAACAGGCCGATCGCCTCAGCCACCTCGACCTCGTCGGCGTCCGCGTCGTCCACGGCGGCGACCGCTACACCGCCGCCACCCCCGTCACCCCCGCCGTCCGCGCCGACATCGAACGCTTCGAAGAGCTGGCCCCCCTCCACAACCGCTCCTCGCTCCAGATCCTCGACGCCCTCGCCACCGAACTCCCGAACACTCCCGCGGTAGTCGCCTTCGACACCGCCTTCCACCAAACAATTCCCGAACACGCCTGGCGCTACCCCATCGACCGCGACACCGCGGACCGCAACGGGATCCGCAAGTTCGGCTTCCACGGCCTCTCGCACCGCTTCCAGCTCGAGCACTTCGCCCGCACCATCGGCCGCCCACCGTCCGAGCTCTCCCTTGTCACCCTCCACCTCGAAAGCGGCTGCTCCGCCTGCGCCATCCAGCACGGCAAGTCCATCGACACGACCATGGGCCTCACACCGCTCGAGGGCCTCATGATGGGCTCTCGCTCCGGCTCGATCGACCCCGCCATCCTCCCTCTCCTCATGGACCGGGAAGGGAAGTCCGCCGACGACGTCCTCACCCTCCTCAACAAGCACTCCGGCCTGCTCGGCGTAGCCGGCGGCACCCTGGACACGCGCGTCCTAGTCACCCGCCACGACGCTCCTGCAAAGCTTGCTCTGGAGATGTTTGGCTACCGCGTTCGTCTGGCGGTCGGTGCCTACCTCGCCGCTCTCGGCCGAGTCGACGCGGTCCTCTTCGGCGGCGGCATCGGAGAAGACTCGCCCTGGCTGCGGCAGCAGGTCTGTGACGGTCTCTCCGGCTGGGGCCTCACCCTGGACGCGCAAGCCAACCAGTCCACCGCCGGCCTGGCTCGCATCTCCACCCCCGGCTCCCCCCTGGCAGCCTGGGCCATCCCCGTCGACGAGGGTCTCCAGATCGCCCACGAGTGCGCCTTGGTTCTGCGAGGTGCCTGAAGGAAGATTGTGCGGCATCCTGATGGGCCCACCAGGACTTGAACCTGGAACCAACGGATTATGAGTCCGCTGCTCTAACCAATTGAGCTATAGGCCCTTCAACGACTTAGGCGTCTTCCGTGAGTGAGTGTTGGACGATTGATGGGACTTTCCCTTCAAGCCGATCCAGCACGCGCCCACTCCACACCTCCAGCCTTTAGAAAGCCGTTTCGCAGCTCTCAGGGGTTGGGTGGCCGTACCGTTGGGACACCATGACACACTGGAGTGTCCTGCCAGCCTCATCATTGTAAATGCGCCGGTGCCAGCCTCTCGAAGGCGAGTCAGGAAGAGTATGGCGTGGTCCGTGAAGAATGAACTATGCCGGGAAGGCCTCGACACGCTTCCGTTCACCGAATGCTTCTCACCTTGCGCGAAGCATCTGCAAACGATCAGGCGTCAGAGTCCTTTCCATGTAGCTGGTAGCTGGGCATATCTAGAGTGGTGGCCTCCCGGAACAGATGCTGCAAAGTGCAGTTCACAGATGAAGACAAGCCGGCAGCTGACCAGGATTTGCTCCCCAAAGTAGAAGCCCTACCTTATCTCGATGTTCGTCGTGCCCCCTTCTTCTTCTCCTGCCCGAAGCTGTAGTAGCTCCAGATTCGAGGGCCAGCAGTCGCGTTCTCTGCGAAGCAAAGATTTGATCCTCATACGCCGTTGGCGGAAGTTGGATTTGTCGGCCGCGCCCTGAGGCCGATCCGGGCCGTTACTGACGGGAATGCGGCTTGTGGAAACCTATCGTAAGGTGCCCTAAGGAGCATTCTCTGCAGGGTGAACCGCAAATCCGGTGCTGCCGGAGCTGAAATATCGCCTCCGCATCCAGAATGCGACGTTTACAAGGCCGATCAGGGCGGGAACCTCGATGAGCGGACCGACGACGCCCACAAATGCCTCTCCTGAGTTCAGCCCGAACACCGCCACGGCTACTGCGATTGCCAGCTCGAAGTTGTTGCCAGCCGCGGTGAAGGACAGGGTTGCGGATTGCGCGTAGTCCGCGCCCAGCTTCTTGCCCATCCAGAAGCTCACGAGAAACATGATCAGGAAGTAGATGACGAGCGGGATGGCGATCATTACCACGTCGAGCGGCAGCCGGACGATCAGGTTGCCCTTGAGGGAGAACATGACCAGGATTGTGAAGAGCAACGCTACGAGGGTCAGAGGGCTGATACGCGGAACAAAGCGGGTGCGAAACCACTCCTCCCCTTTGGCTCGGATCAGGACAAAGCGGGTCAGAAAGCCGGCCATGAAGGGAACGCCCAGGTAGAGCCCGACACTCTTCGCGATGTCACCGATACGGATCGGCACGCTGCTTCCCTGAAGGCCGAAGAACGTCGGAAGTACCGTGAGGAAGATCCAGGCGTAAAGGCTGTAGAAGAGCACCTGGAAGACGCTGTTGATGGCGACCAGACCGGCAACGAAGTCCGTGTCACCCTCGGCGAGCTCGTTCCAGACGAGCACCATGGCGATGCAGCGGGCGATGCCGATGAGGATCAGACCGCGCATGTAGGCCGGCTGGCCACGCAGGAAGACGATGGCCAGCAGGAACATGAGTGCCGGTCCGATAAGCCAGTTCTGCACGAGTGACAGGCCGAGCACCCGCTTGTTCCGGAAGACCTCGCCCAGCTTCTCGTACCGGACCTTCGCAAGAGGCGGAAACATCATGATGATGAGGCCAATCGCGATAGGGATGTTGGTCGTTCCACGCTGAAGTCGGTTTACGAAGCCAGCCGAGGACGGAACGAAGTGGCCGATGGCGACACCGATTGCCATGGCCAGGAAGATCCAGAGCGTTAGAAAGCGGTCGAGGAATGACAGCTTCTTCCGCGCTGCAGGGGCGCACATCTGACCGTGAGTGACGGGGACGGTAGACATCAGTAGGCCTCGCAGCAAGTGTCTTCGGCGGGAGTAGGGAGGGGAGCGCCGTCGAGAAGGGCGAACTTCGAAGGGGCACGGCAGGCTTTGACAAGCTTCGCCCTGTCGGCCTGCATCGCTCTTTCATTCTTCAGCCAGGCGAGAGTTTGCCGCAGCACCTCTGAGGCCCCAATATGAGGCGGCGTGACGATGCGATAGTGCATCCACTTCCCCTCACGTCGAGCTGCCACGATCCCGGCGCTTCGGAGGTAGGCGAGGTGGCGAGAGATCTTCGGTTGTGGGCCACCAAGAACTGCTACGAAGTAGCAGACGCAGATCTCTTGATCGTTCATCAGGTTGAGAAGCCGAAGGCGGGTGTTGTCTCCCAACGCTTGGAAGAACCGCTCCACGTTGTACGTCCGCGTTGCTGCCATACCTCTTGTATACGCATTGACGTATCCGATGGCAAATCCTATAGTCGGCAAAACAGATGTGAGGTGCGTGTTTGTCAGAACAGTTACTTGAGTCGGTAAGGTCGAAGTACGGAGCGGTTGCGGAGAGCACGCTGTCCAGCGATCACCCGGGCGTGAAGGCTGTTGCTGAGGCGTTCGGCTACAGCGCCGAAGAGCTGACCTCGATTCCAGCAGAGGCGAACATGGGCCTTTCCTGCGGAAATCCCACAGCAACGGCTCACTTCGGCGCGGTGAGGTTGTCGTTGATCTCGGATCGGGTGGCGGTCTGGATGTGTTCCTGGCTGCCAAGATGGTCGGTCCGGAGGGACGGGCAATCGGGATCGACATGACGAGCTCCATGGTCGAACGGGCCAAGGAGAACGCGACGAAGGGTGGGTATAGCAACGTCGAGTTCTACCAATCCACCATCGACCAGATCCCGCTTCCCGATGCTTCCGTGGACTGCATTCTCTCCAACTGCGTTATCAATCTCGCTCCAGACAAGCCAGCAGTCTTCCGGGAGATAGCGCGTGTCCTGAAGCCGGGTGGCAGGGTGGCTCTGAGCGATATTGCCCTCAAGCACGATCTGCCGGAGGCAGTCGCCCAGAGCATGGCTGCCTATGTGGGCTGTATCGCGGGAGCTGTGCTGATCGACGACTATCGCGCAGGTCTGCTGAGGGCTGGATTCCAGCACGTTGAGATCGTAGACAGCGGGGCAGACCTCAACGCCTACGTCAAGGTCGAGAACCAGACCGGTTGCTGCTCACCAAGCACGGACGCTGGTAGCCCTTTCCAAGTCGTAGGAGAAGCTTGCTGCGGTCCAGCCCCGGTCGAGTCTGCTTCTCTCCATTCCGAGCTGACAACCTTGCTTTCGCAGTACGACGTAAACGAAGCAGCCGCGAGCGTGAGAGTCTACGCTCGCAAACCGTTGTTTAGTGCTCACCGAGGAGAACTGATGTCACCGTTATGTTCGCGAGCGTCCATTACGCTGGCCGGCCTCGGATGGCAGCCGCGTTCTTGAATCAGCTTGCTCATCCAACCAAGGTTCAAGCTGTGTCTGCGGGAACAGAGTTCGGAACGTGTGTGCGCCCGGAGTTCTGGAGGTATGCGGGAGATTGGTATCGACCTGAGCCATGCTCAACCGCAGAAGCTGACGCAGGAGCTGGCCCAGGAACCGAGTCTTCTTGGTCACCATGGGATGCAGTGACAAGTCTCCTTAGGTTCCCGGCCCGCGTCGAGACGACTGGCGCTACATGATCCTAAGGGCCTTCCCCGTCGCCAGATGAGACTTCGGTCCGAAGATGACTCAACAGGTGCTGGATCGAGCATCCCTCATTACCAAGCTGACTCCCATCAGGCGCCAGCAGATGTAATGAACTCGCCAGATGTCCATTGAGTTGGCTTAGGAACGAAGCGAAAGTGATCGCCGTCTGATACCACATGCCCCAGCCCGGGCCACGGGAAGTGATATCCAAGAACGCCGATTCGCTTTTCTGCAAGCATCGTGAATAGCTTGATTCTCGATCGAACGGCTTCTTCGGGATCTAGGTCGTATATGAAATGCAAACCTGGCCTCTCGAGCAGGAGTACAGAATGGTGCGATACGTCCCCGACTAAAGCAAGTGACTCCCCCATCGAGGTCAGGAAGAAACAGGCATGCTCCGCCGTATGACCTGGTGTGAAGGTTGCTCGCACGCCAGGAAGGAATTCCTCTCCATCCCGGAAGAAGACTAGCTTTTCACGCAGCGGCAGCAGATTCGCACGTGCGATCTGTATCGCAGCGCCAACTCTTGTGCCGAGAAGCGCTTCATCGGTCCAGAACAGATAATCTGCCTTGCTTAGAAAGATCCTTGCGTTAGGAAACTGCGGCTCGCCAGCTAGCGAGCATAGACCTCCGATGTGATCCGGATGAGGATGGGAACATGCAATCGCATCGATCGATTCGAGGGGGATACCTGCTGCCTGTAAGGTAGTGACAAGTAGCCCTGAACGGTTGCCGAAGAGCGTTGCTGCTCCCATGCCCGTCTCGAAGAGAACCCGCTTGCCCTGAATGTCTGCAACAAGGACATTCTGTTCGGCCAGAACTGTATCTGGCGGCAGGAAGTTGCGTCGCAGTAGCTCGACGATAGTCCCTTCGTCCGTACCTGCAAACGACAGCGCTGCTGGACCTAGATCTAACGGGCCATCTGAGACGATCGTGCATTCGACGTTGCCCACACGAAAACGATAGGGCGGATAGTAATTGAGTGCAGCTGCACCATGAAGAGCCAAGGCGTCTATCTTCTTTCATCCAGAATTGTGGCGTTGCGCTTAATGAGTTTGGCGAAACACTCCGCGGTTCATCACTGCAATGGTGTTCCGAACAGAGCGTCCCACCTGCTGGCACCTCTACAGGTTTGCTGGAGAGAGACTCTTGCTGCTCGAGCCATAGTCGCTCCCCACTAACACGGAGAGCGACGTCAAGGTGAGATTCAGGCTCTACTTGCGAGCGTAGAACTCTGCGGCCGTTAGAGGCTTGTGCCCGATCAAGCGTTCGAGGTCACCGGTCTCATCATCCCATTGCCCGGTGGTGACACCTTTCGCCCAACCCAGAGCGAACTCCGCTACGGGCTGCGGCAGACCGGACGCGACCTTCATCTCGAGGTACTCTGCATCGCTCAACGGGGTGTACTGGATCTTCCTGCCACTGCGATTGCTCAAGATCTGCGCGATCTCAGAAAAGGAAACGGCAGGCTCGCCCGTCAGATCGTAGCTCTTATTTTCGTGGCCCGGCGAGGTCAGTACGACAGCCTGCGCTTCTGCCAAATCATCGCGGAAGGCTGCCGCGGCCTTCCCTTCTCCCGCTGGAACACGAACACCGGTCGTCACCACATCAGCGCCCAAGATGAACTCGAGGCTCTCGAGGAAGGGCGGTTGTGCCAGAATCGTGTAGTTCAGCCCAGACAGCTTTAACCGGTCCACTGTGTAGCTATCCGGCCTCGTAACGCGCACTAGGTCGAAGCTCGATCCGGTCTTCTGAATCACGGGGTTGTAAACAACATGCTTCACGCCCGCTTCCGTGGCTGCTCGAATGACGTTGGCGTGCTCGGTCTCTCGATCGGTGAACGCATGCGTCGAGATCATCAAGACCTTCTCCACACCCTGGAACGCCCGCAGGAGGGAGGGTTGATCGGCGTAGTCGCCCTCGCGCACCTCCACACCCTTCGACTTAAGATGGGCAGCCTTCTCCGGATCACGCGCGAGCGCGACGAGATCGCTCGCGGGCCGACGGTTCAAAAGGTGTTCGATCGTTTTGCTGCCCAAATTGCCTGTGGCTCCAGTTACAAGAATCCTGCTCATCGTCTCTTCTCCATACTGTCTTGTTTGCCAAGACAGTATGCGTTAGACTCGTGCAATGGCTGCAACGAATCAGAAATTCTCGGTTGCTCTTCACATCATGGCCGGGCTGGCTTTCTACCGTGATCGCCACATTACATCGGGGAATCTTGCTTCCAGCGTCAACGCCACGCCCAGCGTCGTCCGCCAGGTGCTCAGCAGGCTTTCAAAACAGGGCTTGGTCGTTACGACGGAAGGCCGGAATGGTTCTTGCACGCTGGCCCGGAGCCCAGATCGAATCACTCTTCTGGACGTCTACAACGCAGTGCAGGCTCCAGCAGTGTTCGCAATTCATGGCTACGCAGCAAAGCGAAGTTGTAAGGTGAGCTCAAACATCAAGCAAGTCACGAGCGACGTTCTCGACAAAGGTCAACGAGCTTTTGAGCAAAGCCTAGAGAAGCAGACTGTCGCAGACCTGACACTCGCGATCGCTGAATCGTAGCGCAAAGCGCTACCGCAGTCTGCGACTCAGAAGCAGACCTTTTCGGGAAAGTTATCGGCTTACCAGTGTCTTGCAACTCACGCTGCGTCCTTCAGAGCGATTCGGTCGAGTGCGAGTCCTAAACATCACCAGCACAACCGTGCACACGCACTAGGAGAAGAGCATGAATGAATTGCTTCATAAGATTCCGGCATCGGAAGGCGTTCGGAAGATCGGATTAGGGGAAGGTGAGACGTTCGACGTCGCAGGCGCACACATTTTGTGGAAGGTGAGAGCCGAAGACAGTGCCTACTCTTTCACCGTGAATGAGCTAACGCTGGGGCCAGCCGAAAGTGTTCCGGTCCACAGTCACACATCAGCAGAATGCTTCTATGTACTCACCGGAGAGGTTTCCTTCTTTCACATCGAGGAAGGCAAGGAAAGTTGGATCCGTGCCACGGCCGGTGAGATGCTGCTGCTGCCTCCCAACTCGCTGCACGGGTTTCACAACGTGGGGAGATCTGTGTGCCGCCTGCTTGGCGTCTCGACCGCAGCGCATCAGGCGTTCTTCGATGCGGTCCTGCGAGCGGAGAACAAGTCCAGCTTTGCGGCGATGGCACCGCCTGAAGCCATGGGCACAATCGGCGCGATTGCTATCGAGAACAACATGTATTTCCCACCCGTAACAGTGGAACCTCCCCGAGAAGAGTAG
The DNA here is from genome assembly GCA_965199635.1 of Acidobacteriaceae bacterium. Classification (GTDB taxonomy): domain Bacteria; phylum Acidobacteriota; class Terriglobia; order Terriglobales; family Acidobacteriaceae; genus Edaphobacter. The sequence continues at coordinate 767,870 of CBDASL010000001.1, forward strand.
CGGTCCAGTCGACCGTCAACCTCCAGCTTCATGGGGCTGAGGATCTCTGCCCAGCTCAGCAGAGGTCCTCATAAGTGCCGTTATGGGAGGTGAGGCTGGCGCACTTCGACAAACAGTCGTTTGTGAAGACCAGCAAGCGATTCCACCGGTGAGTCACAGAGCAGAGACTTGCCTAGATGCGGAACATCCCGATCACCGCCGACAAAGCGGCTGTCTGCTGCCGCCGACTTGGGTAATAGATGAAGAATCCCGGATACGGCTGGCACCAATCCTGTAGGACCCGAACAAGCCGACCAGTCCTCAGGTACTCGACAACCTCGGCTTCATCGACAAAAACGAGGCCGATTCCGTCGAGTCCCGCCCGGATTGCTAATCCGAGATCATCGACGACCAATGGCCCGTTTACCGCGACTGACAGCTCCTTTTTGCCTTTCTGGAACTCCCAGCGGTAGATCTCTGTTGAGCCATGACGGAAGTTGATGCACCGATGTTTTAGCAGGTCGCTGGGCACCTTCGGCAGAGCATGACTCTCGAAGTATGCGGGCGAGCCAACGATTGCCGCACGGTGGTCCTTCGACACCCGCACCGCGATCATGTCCTTTGCGATGTACTCCCCAAAGTGGATTCCCGCGTCGAAGCCATCCGCGACGATATCTCGGCGGCTGTCATCTGTCGTCACGTCCAGGATGACGTCTGGGCAGCTCTCATGCAAAGCGACGAGCTTGGGAGCCAATACCGAAGAGATAGCGAGACGGGGCAAAAGCAGTCGCACTCGCCCTGCCGCTTTACCACTCTGACCTGAGATTAGATCCAACGTCTCTCCCACTTCGGCGAGAGCCGGTTGCAGCCGATGCACCAGCTGCTCTCCCGCTTCTGTGAGGGCAACGCTTCGGGTGGTGCGCGTGAGAAGCCTTATGCCCAGCTCCTCCTCGAGGCTCCGCATCGCGTGACTGATCGCGGATGGAGAGACTCCGCGGCGCTTCGCTGCCCGCGTGAAGCTTTGCTCTTCCGCGACGATGAGCAGCGTAGCGAGCGACGATAGATCACGAGGCAGCATTTGTGAATTGTACTCACAGGGTCATGCTGATTGCTCATGCGTCGCAGATTACCGATGCGGAATCTGAATAAGTGCTAGGTACAAGGAGACTTGAATGCCGCACATAAGTGTGAGGCTTTGACCCGGGGGCATCGAGAAGCAGAAGCACGTGCTTGCGGACCAGATCTCTCAACGTGTAATGAGCACCTTGGTGTGCGGCAAAGAGTCTGTTTCGGTTGCCGTTCATGAAGTCTGCTATAGGGACTGGGCAGAGAAGGTTCAGCGAATCGACATCGCTGGCAACGAACGAAATCTCTATAGAAGCTCAGCTAACCAGACGTGAGCCGCATCTTTCAACGACTACAGCAGGAGAAGATCATGGATATCAAAAAAGCCGGAACGCAGCCATCCTTAAAGGGACCAGCCGACTGGTTCACCGGCACCGTTCGCATCGACCCACTTTTCACGGCGCCCGATCCCGCTCTGGTTGCAGGCGCTGCGGTGACGTTCGAACCGGGAGCGAGAACGGCATGGCACACTCATCCGCTCGGGCAAACCCTTATCGTGACGGCTGGCGCTGGCCTCGTTCAGCGTGAAGGCGGACCAATCCAGGAAGTCTTCCCAGGCGATGTCGTCTGGTTCGCGCCGGAGGAGAAGCATTGGCACGGCGCCGCTTCGACAACGGCCATGACTCATATCGCCGTTCAGGAGAAGAAGGACGGCAAAACTGTTGAGTGGCTGGAGCACGTCACCGACGCGCAGTACAACGATCGATAGCCAAAGAGCGCAACCGCGAGAGCAACTGCACTCGCTTATAACGAATGTTAGGGGACTAAGGACAATGCCAAGAGCTGACCGTTTCACGAACAAAGTAGCGTTTGTTACAGGAGCCGCTAGCGGCATCGGACGTGCTTCAGCTGTTGCCTTCGCCGCCGAAGGCGCAAAAGTCGCCATCTCGGATCGCTCAGCCGAAGACCTAAAGGAAGTCGAGGCGATCATTTGGAAAGCAGGCGGCGAAGTGCTGGCGATTTCCTGCGATGTATCCTCGCCCGACCAGGTCGAGGCGACCCTTACGCAGGTGATCAAAAGGTTCGGCAGCCTCGATGTGGCGTTCAACAACGCCGGTGTTGAGAACAAGGCCACTCCCGTCCACGAGATAGACCTGGCCGAGTGGGATCGGATTCTCAACATCAACCTGCGTGGCACCTTCGTTTGCATGAAGCATGAGCTGGCGCAGATGGTGAAGCAGGGTAGCGGCGTTATCGTGAACACTTCTTCAGGAGCAGGTATTCGGGGTGTCGCGGGCGGCGCTTCCTATGCGGCCTCGAAGCACGCCATCATTGGCCTTACCCGTGCAGCCGCTCTCGATTACGCGAAGAAAAATATCCGGATCAATGCCGTGCTGCCGGGCAACATTGAAACAGCGATGATGGACCGGTTCACAGGCGGAGACATACAGAAGGCGATCGATCTGGAGCCAGTCGGCAGGCTCGGAAAGCCGGAGGAGATCGCAGAAGCCGTGCTCTGGATGGCATCTGATCTTGGCGGCTTTGTCACCGGCGCGGCCACTGTGGTTGATGGCGGCTGGTCACTCTAGATTCGAGTCCAACCTGAAGGGTCGAGTCATGGACTCGGCTCTTGCTTGTTGCGCCTGAAAAGCTAATCTTTATCGATACGAAACGTCCACTCTTGAATGCTGTGCATCTGCTCTTCAGCCGGCGTATGGCTTTCGTTGATCTCTTCAAGAAGCATCGACATCTGCTTTTCTCATGGGCAAGATCTTGTTTGCGCAGCTGAGAACCTGAGGAGAGAGAAGCTATCAGCAGAGCTCGATTAGTTGGTATCTCAGTGCTGCTATAAGCCTGGGCGGAAGTCGTCACAAACGAACGGTTCTGCTATCGTCCGCAGCTCCAAAGAGCAAGCGGCATTGCTGCACCGAAGCTTACTCACCACGCTTCTTAGAAACAAAGCTGCACAACTCGCCGTTGTGCCGACACGCCTGAAGTGGCCGGGCTGCACGTATTGAAGGGGTATGCCCCAACGCGACACCTAGACGACTTGCAGAGAGGCGAGACGTGGACGTTGCGGGCTCACTTAAGCGCTTGCCTCAGGCCGAGAAGTCGCAACGCCTGAGATCTGCATGCCGCCGGGGGGGCTGAAGCAGATCAGACCGCTGATTCGGGTGTACTGCCCATAGCAGGACCCAGCTCTTCCGGCCGTTTAGTCGGAGCGTTGGACCCGGATGGCACTTGGAACGGTTCCACGGAGATGCGCTCGTACCGCACTTCCAGCACCGTCAAGGTCTCAGTGCCGCCTGGCGCATGAAGAACCACTTCGTCGTCCTCTGCCGCCTTCATCAATGCTCGCCCCAGGGGTGAGGCCCAACTGATGTAGTTGCGATCGAGATCGACCTCATCTGTCCCGACGATGCTCACCACTCGCTCCAGCCCCGAAGCACTCGCATAGCGCACGGTGGCTCCGAAGAACGCCCTTGTCGCCTGCTGCCCCGTTCTCGGAGCTTCCGGATCAACCACCTCTGCGGCCTCGATCCGCTTTGTCAGGAAGCGGACCCGTCCATCGATCTGCCGCAGTCGTCTCTTGCTGTACTGGTAGTCGGCGTTTTCACTACGATCACCATTGCTCGCAGCCCATGCCACCACTCCCACCACAGCCGGGCGCTCCTTGGTGAGCAAGAAATGGCGCTCCTCGTTGAGGCGATCGATCCCGCCTGGAGTGATGTAGTTTTTGCCGTGGTCCGCTGCAGGCTCTTCTGCTTTTGGTCGTCTGGTAAACCCTTTTTGCATCCTGCGGCCCTCGTCTACCCATCATCACAAAGGACCGCTTCTGATGCGACTGCAATTCTCCGAAGACCCTGGCCTGCTCGGACCGAAACGTCGTTATAGCTCTCTCGAAAGCACCCCACCGACGCGAAGTCCTTCTGTCACAGCTTCCGGCGTCGCGGACCGAGTTGAAGGCGCCCAGTCACCGGCAGTTCGAGTTAATTGCGGCCGAAAGGGGAGGAGGGAAGTGACGCGGATTCATTCCAGATCGACCGACGGCTACGATGTGCAAGGTGAAGTGATCGCCTGTGAGGGCTTCGACCGCTCTCTGGAAGGCGTGTGCCTCGTGTCTTTGACGCGCACGGCTGGCTGCTCGATATGACCATGTTGGATCATCCAACGTCCTACCCGGTGTGAGCCGATGAAGCGTTCCCACAGATTGTCATGCGCTGCTTCGGGGCTCCCGAAGGAATGACGGCCAGTCATCCTGGACGAACTGCGTCCGCGTGACCCTAGCATGGCAGGCATGACAGAGCGTCAACATGCGCTGCCGGGTACACGTTGGTGCACTACAGCGGACCGCTTGCCACGTCTAGGGTCGTGCAGCCCGGTACGCCGCATCGGGTGTCCGTCCCGGCCCGGAATCGCCTCGCGGCGGAGAACTCGCGTGTCGAACTCAGCGAGTTGCAGCATCTTGAGGCAGGAAGATCGTGAAGATGGTGCCTTGGCCAGGGCGGCTGCGTACTCGCAGGAGCCCTCTGTGGCGTTCAATGATCTCCTTCGAAATCCAGAGGCCCAGACCTGTCCCCATGATGCCCTTGGTGGTGAAGAAGGGACGGAAGATTCTCGCCATCGTCTCGCGAGTCATGCCATGGCCATCGTCTGCGAACGCGAGGATGATGCCTGGTTCCCCGGTGAAGCAGCATCGACTGTCGCGTGATCGTATGTAGATGTTGCCGTCACGCGGCAAGGCGTCCAGCGAGTTACCGAGCAGGTTGGCGATAACTTGGCGAATCTCACCTTCAAAGCAGCGAACCGGAGTTTCCGCGCGATGCCGGATGTGCACCGTAACTCCTGCGTTGGAGAGGCGGCCCTGGTAGACGGAGAGCACATTATCCACTAACACCTGCGCGGTGAACTGCTGTGGACTGCTGGATTGCTTGTGGAAGCGAAGGGTCTGGCTCGCAATAGCGGCAACCCTACGTAGTTCGTGGTCAGCGCTTTTAAGGTAGCCCCTGCTTTCTTCAAGGCTTTCGCTGTGGCTTGCCAGGAAAAGCAGGTTCGTAACAGCTTCCAGAGGGTTGTTGATCTCGTGCGCGATGGAGGAGGCGAGGCGGCCGACTGCTGCTAGCTTTTCGGACTCGATCAGGGCAAGCTCCGCCTTCTTCTGCTGCGTTACTTCAAGCGAGGCGGCTGTAATGCCCTGGACAGTGCCGTCGGCACCCGTGACCGGGAAGTAGCTCACAGTCCAGTAGCGGTACTCGTCGTCGGGATCGGTGATCAGTGTGCCTTCCAGCGGATAGTTCACGACCGGCGGACCGCCCGAGGCGACTTGGTCGAAGAGTTCGCGCAGGCCAGGAATCGGTGCCATCTCGATCAGGGTGCGACCGACGACCTGCTCCGGTGTAAGACCGAAGAAGGCGGCCTGTCGATCGTTCAGGCGAACGTAGTGGTAATCGTCCAAGTCGAAGAGTGCCAAACCAATAGGCGCTGTACGATACACGGCTTCGATCTCTGCGAACTGACGCTCGATCTCTTCTCGACGGCGGTGCAGTTCAAGCTGGTCCTCGCGCTCTGCGGTTATATCGCGAAAGAAGAGAATGATGCCGTCATCCGATGGATACGTATGAATGTCGAAGAGGATGTTGAGTGGCTCGGCGTAGAAAGCCTCGAAATGGGTTTCTAAACCCTCATCCATAGTGCGGTGGTAGTTGATCCAGTAGAGCGAGTCAGAAGCTGCGGTTGCGGGGAAAAGTTCCCACAGACTTTTCCCAATAATCGTTCCGCTTCCTGCCAGGATCTCTCGCGCACGCCGGTTCACAAACGTAAAAACATAGGCGTGGTCAAGAAATGCAATTGCATCAGAAGTGGCCTCCAAGAATTGAGTCGTTTGGCGCTGAATCTTGGCCAGGTCGACCTGGTTTCCCCATCCAAACTCCTGCACCCTTGAAGCCTCCACGGGCAGTTTAATTGGTCAGCTGACGTCAACGAATCTCAAACATCACTCTGCATCAGCGAAGAAAGATGAGGGTAAGCGAGCTGATGAGGGTTACGCCAGTCACGAGCCAGAAGACATAGTCTCCGGGGTGACCGCTTTGCCACTGACGTAGAAGCTTGGAGCCTCTTTCGAGAGTGAGTCCGAAGCGCGCCGGGCGAGGCAGCTGCGTATGGAAGACGGAGCCAGCTGCGAGTAGCAGCGCGGCAAAGAGGGCGAGGATTCCATGCACCATGGAGGCGGAAAGCGAATCGTGCATCGGCACAGGAGGTACCGGGGAGGGCTGGCCTGTGTAGAGCGTGTGAAGGTACGCGGGTTGCGAGGCCATCTCGGCTGCGGCTTGGCGGAGGGTGTCCTGCCAGTGTGGAAGCAGCGAAAGGGCTATGGCGGCGCAGATGCAGGCTAAAGGCGGCGCGAGGTGGTACCAGCGCAACGCCTTTTCCACGTCGGGCTGCTCGGGCAGCTCGCCGATCTCGGCAGCTTCGTCGGTCAATGGGAGGCTGCCCCATCCCAGGAAAGTATGCATGCCGACGCGAAAGACGGCGGCCGCGGTCAGGGTTCCACTGAAGAAGAAGAGTATGGTGATGAGCCAGCCGGGCACGCCGGAGATCTCTGCGGCATGCTCTGTGGCAGCTTCTGCGCTCGCAGTTAGAAAGCCGGGTGCAGCAGCCAAGCCGGCTCCCCCGGCGAACCACAGCACCGCCACAAAGGGCAGGTCACGACCCTGGCCAAAGAGGGCCCGTTCGCTGATCGAGCGGAGCCGACGCAGGATCAATCCAGAGGTGAAGAAGAGACTGCTCTTAACGAAAGCATGCGCCAAGAGGTAAAGCAGCATAGCGCAAAGAGCGAGCGGGCCGCCCACGGCAAAGGCAAGCAGCATCAGCCCGGCGTGCGAGATCGTCGAAAAGGCGAGGAGGCGCTTCAGGTGGTGCTCGGCAAACGACATCGAAGCCCCGAGCAGGATCGTTGCTGTGGCAAAGAGCATGATAATGGCGCGCGCGGCGTGAGCATGTGAGGCAAGCGATCCGGCAAAAAGCACAATGTGCAAACGGGCAACAGCGTACAGACCAAGTTCGACCATGATGCCCGAAAACAGTACGCATACAGGGGTCGGGGAGACGGCGTGAGCGTCCGGCAGCCAAAGGTGAAAAGGAACCACGGCCGCTTTGGTGAAGAAGCCGCAGGTGATCAGAGTGAAGGCGAACAGGACAAGCGGGTCGTGACGGTCGGCCAGGGCGAGGCCGACCTGCGCCATGTTGAGCGCACCGGTGATGGCATACAGCAGCGCAATACCGGTCAACACGCAAAAAGCCGCGATTGTGTTGGTAACCGCGAAGTTGAAGGAGCCCTGGAGCGGGGCGGGTTCGGCCGTCTTGAGCCCGCAAAGGGCGAACGCAGCGGTGCTCATCAGCTCGAAGAAAACGAACATATTGAACAGGTCCGCGGTCAGCACAAACCCGCTCATGGCGGCAAGAAAGATCAGCATTAAGGGCTGGAGGTGGTTGCCGCCGGAATCGGTGCCACGCCAGGCCGAAAGGAGCGCGAGAAAGGTGAGGGTGGCGGCAAGCAGGGCCAATCCGGCACCGATGGGTTCGGCCAGAAAGCCAATGCCGAGCACCAGCGAGCCGCGCGGGTACCAGTTGCCGAACCAGTAAACGACGGGACCCGCGAGTGTGCGGCGAAGCAGCAGCGCGGCAGCAACGACGGTGGATCCGCTGATCAGCAGGCCAAGCAGATCGGCGGCAGCGCGGGGGATACCCTTGCGCAGCGCACCCAGCAGGGCAGCGCCCACGAGTGGAAGTACAACGGGCAGAGGAGGAAGCGGAGTCGGTGCGGAGCTTGACATCATCCGCGCAAGGTCCTGAGGTCTTCGGGCGAGACGCTGCCGGACTGCTGGTGCGCTTTAACGACCATGGCGAGCAGGAGCGCAACGACGACCGCTTCGACGACGACATCCGTCAGCATCAGCGCCTGGACGACGGGGTCGACGGTGAGGCGGGCTGGGGAGATATCGGAGAAGACAGGTGCGGTGCCCCCGACGCGGTAGCCGATGCCAAGCAGCAGCACATAGGTGGAACTTTGGAGGATGGCCAGGCAGACCACGGCGTGAACCAGGTGCTTGCTGGTGATCACGCCCCAAAGACCGCAGCAGAAGAGCCAGGCGGCGACAAAGAAGGGCAGGCTACGGAGGAGGTGCGGCATGGGTCAAGCCTCGGGCGTTTCACCGGTGATGATTTCTTCCAGATACGCGTACATGGTCACAAGAAAGGAAGCTGTGACTTCCACGCCGACCGTGACACTGATCAAAGCTATCGTGCCGGACGAGAAGACATTGCCAGTGGTACCGAGCGGAAGGACGTTGGTCAGCAGCGGCAGACCGGCGAAGAGCGGCGCTAAGCCGATAAGAGCGTAGGCACCAGCGCCGACAGCTTCGATGACCTCAACGACGGCATGTGATGTGACGCGCTGAAAGGAGTCGGTGTTTTCGCAGACATAGAGCAGCAGCGGAGCGGTAGCAAGGATCACCCCGGCCTGAAATCCCCCGCCGGGTGTGAGCTGGCCGTGGAAGCCGATGTAGAAACCGAAGAGGACGGTGACCAAGAGCGCTGGAAAGTTGGTGAGACGGACAGCCGCACTCAGTCGGACGGCGTCACGGACCTTACCTACGGAGCGGGATGGGGCGGCAGGGTCCGGACGCAGGAGCATCGAAAGGCCGAGCACGGCCGTGAAAAGGATGAACTCTTCCCCAAGTGTGTCAAAGGCGCGGTAGTCGTAGTTGATGGCGTTGACCGCGTCCGTGGCATGTCGCTCAAAAACGGCAAGGTGCGCAATGGCGTCACCATACGGACCGCGGTAGTAGCCCCAAGCTGGTAAATTCAGCGAGCTATACGCATAGAGGAAGAAGAAGGCAGCAACCGGGACGAAGACCCAGCGGGCCCGGGTTCGTTCAGTCATGCCGGTCGGCTCCCTCTTTGTCGCCGTCAGTAGCCGCTTTGCGGAAGTGCATGCGGGAGATGGCAAGCATCACCATAAGGGGTAGAGCTACGGCGCCGACAACGATCTGGCTGAGCGCGACATCAGGCGCCTGGAAGAAAAAAAACACCAGCGACATCAGGAGGCCATAAAACCCGAGTGCAATGATCTGCTCTGTCACCTCACGGGTACGCACCACGCCAAGCCCGGCTACGGCAAGCAGGAGCAGGAGGAAGACCGAGAAAGCGGTCATTCGGCTCCTGCCCTTTGCTTATCCTCATCTGGCGTGGGCTGAACCCAGGTAAAGGCGTCACCTTCACGCGGCTCCCAATGGCCCAGTTGACGTGCACGAAAGGCGCGCCCACTGGCGTGCATCCCGACAGAGTTGATCGTGAGCAGGATCAGGGTGATCAGAGCTGTCTTCCAGGACGCAGCGCTGTTTCCGTGCGCAAGAAAGAGCGCCGCGGTAAGCGCGCCCATGCCGAGCGTGGCCGGAAGCGTGCAGAAGTGCAGGCTCTGCATGGGCTCGCGCATGCGCCACGCGCCAAGCGCCCCAAGCCAGGAGGCAAGCACCACGACGCCGAGAAGCGCGCCCTCGCAGAAGGTGTGAAGCGTCATAGATGCTTACCCAGGAATCGGACGAAGACCAGGGTGCCGCCAAAGGACATTACCGCCAGGGCAAGTGGCAGGTCGATCATAGGAAGACGGTCAAAGCCAACGGTGAAGAGGATCATGGCGACTGTGACAAGAAAGCCGGCCATCTCCATCCCAACCAGGCGGCGTTCCGGCGTGCCGCGCAGGCACATGTCGGCGCAGGGGACCAGGGCGGTGGAGACAGCGGCACCGGCGGCAAGCCACAGATTCATCGCTGGGGCTCGACGGCATGGCGGGTGGGATCCGAGGTGACCTGCGCTCCTAGCTGCTTCGTCATGCGCGGGACCTTGCTGCTGCGGATCTGGTGAAAGAGCATGCGGCTTTGGGCGTAGTCAATGCCGATAACGATGAAGTTGGGCGCTAGACTCGTGTAGGCGATGGCAAGAGCGCGACGTGTCACCAGCAATGGATCAGCCTTGCTGGTGCGAAAACCGCAGACGCGATAGAGCGACGGGGCGCGCTCCACACCGGACAGATCGTAAAAGAGTACGGCAACGATCTCCCATGAAGACGAGACGATATACCAGGGTGCACGCCACAGGCTCAGGACGTCGGCGGCGCGAAGGTCGTAGCGTTGCAACTCTTCGCAGTACACGACGACGAGAAACGTTGCCGTCAGCGCGACCGAGGCGCACCCAAGCAGCAGTTCCTGCCATTCGAGGGAAGCGGTCATCCCGAGCCAAAGCGCGGCAAGCAGGACGACGGCGACGATCAACAATAGGACTTGTCGGCCTTCGTCATGGTTCGGCTTTGCCATGGCTCTACAGACGTTTTCACGCCTTCTTAAGATGCCCGTTCACTGGTGCCTTCTGCACGTTAGCTAAAGGGTGCACGCCCCTTGACACAGATGTGCCGGGCGGCAAATCTGTGTCAAGGGACCGTCGAGGTATCTCACGTTGCCTCCTTGGGCTCTCGCCCTTAGCTCAGGCAAGTTAGTAGACCATTGCTATGCGGTCGCCCGATATGAAGCAACCTGGAGATTCCCTCCGGCGTGGAGGTTCGGTTCCGAACACCAGATCAGCCAACCTCGTAGATAACGAAACATGTACGAGAGTGACCCTCAGAGATCCAGAAACACACTATGGAATACAGGAGGCTTAGCCCTGCGCAGCTTAGGGCACGCTCTCCCCACTCGCACGTGGTTACATTGAAGCGTCCAGCCTCGCTGGCGTCAGCTAAACTCGTGCTGCTGCGCGAATCAAGCAGGAGGTAACTGGTCTCGGAGTTTGCATCTGCAACCTGCGGCTGTAACCAAGGTAGGTGCTACTCAGGTGCCGACGATACTGCGAAGAGCATCTTGGGCGCGCTTGTTTTCTCCGGGAAGACCGATGGAGATGCGGCACCAGTCGGTGAGCGGAGGGTGGGCACGGCCGATATTGATGCCGTGGAGGAGCATGGCCTGCGCGACCTCCGGTTGTGGCCGACCCGCGTTGAAGAAGATGAAGTTGCTGACGGTCTCGGTATGCGAGAGGTGGAGGGCGTCAAGGGTGTGGAGCCAGAGGGTGCGCTCCCGCGCGACGAGGTCTCGTGTGGAGCGAACCTGTGCGGTGTCGGCGAGGGCGGCCTGCGCTGCTGCCAGGTTGAGGCGACCGAGTGACTCGGGATCGCCCGCACCTTGTTTGCGGAGAGCGTCTGCGAGGGCCCTGGGGGCGAGCAAATAGCCCATGGGCAGACCGGCGAGGCCCTGAATCTTGTCAAAGGTGCGGAAGACGGCGACGTTTGCGCCTGCACGGGTGAGCGTAGCAGCGGTGCGGGTCGAGAAGTCTGGCGTGTACTCGAGGTAGGCTTCGTCGACGATGGCGAGGGCGTGCTGGGAGGCTTCGGTGAGGAAGTGCTTGAAGGCAGCGTCATCGTTGACGGTGCCGGAGGGATTGTGCGGATTGACCAGATATAGCGCCCGGGTGCGTGGGGAGACGCGGGAGAGCAGGGCGGGGAGGTCGTTGCGGAAGTCGGCGTTGAGCGGAACCGGCACGCCGATGCTGCCGACGTTTGCGGCAGAGTCGATCAGGGCGAGAAAACCTGGGCTGGAGTAGAGGAACTCCCCGCCGGGACCGCCCTGCGATCCCAGGTAGAGACCAAGCAGCCCAAGGATTTCGCCCAGCACGACCTGGTCTACTGAGACCTGTTCGTGGGCGGCGATCTGCTCGGCGAAGGCATGTGCCGTGGCGGCGTCGGCGTAGCGATTGGCCCGGGGGAACTCACGGGCGATGGCCCGTGCGACGGAGGGCGAGGGCCCAAACGGGTTCTCGTTGAAGCAGAGGCGAATGAGCGGGGATGGAGTTGCGGCGGAAAGAGCGAAGGCGGCAGGGGGGCGGAGGGCGGAGGTGGCGGCGGCGAGGGCAGAGGTGGTGAGCAGGCGTCGGCGGGAGATGGGGTGTGTCATAGCGGGTGTCCTGTTTCGGGCGCGGCGACCCGTTGATCGCGCGCGCTGAAGGAATCTAGGTGGAGAGGGGGAAGCAGAAGGTTAGAAGCTGATGCGGGCGCCGAGCTGGAGGTAGCGCGGGAAGTTTGCCTGGGAGGTGATCTGGCCGAAGGAGCCGCTGCTGAAGTTGGTGTTGGGGCCGCTGAACCACGGGGTGTTGAAGGTGTTATAGGTTTCGGCGCGGAACTGGGCGTTGACGCGCTCGCGGATGAGGATGTTTTTGAAGAGCGAGATGTCCCAGTTGGCCTGACCGGGGCCGCGGACGGAAAGGGTGCGCGGCGTGTTGCCAAAGGTCAGGACGTCGGAGGCAGTGAAGGCGGCGGGATTGATATAGCCGCCGAGCCGGTTGAAGAGGCTTCCGGAGGTGCCGATGTGGGCGCCGGCAACGAGGTTTGGCCGCTGGACGGCGTTGCCGACGATGCCGGCGTTGGGATTGTTGCCCTGGCGGATGGCTATGGGAAAGCCGGTCTGGAAGGTGGGGATGACGTTGAGCTGCCAGTGCCCGAGGATCTCGTCGGACCAGCGGGCGCCGGTTGAGAAGCGCTCGCCATGGCCGAGCGGGAGATCGTAGATGACGCCGGCGGTGAAGCGGAAGGGAACATCGTTGACGGCGCGCGAGTATTCCGCGTTCAGGTCGTAGACGTTCTGCGGGGCGGCGGCGCCGGAGGTCTGGATGTTGTTGGTGGTGGCGAAGGAGCTGTCCATGTTGCGCGACCAGGTGAAGGAGCCGACGACGCTGAGGCCGTGGGCGGCGCGCTTTTCGGCCTTGAGCAGAAGGGCGTCGTAGGCGGCGTGCGAGGAGCTGACGAAGAGGTTGACGGAGCGGAACTGCGGAAGGGGACGCAGCAGCTGAGACTGGGCGACGGTAGCGTTGCCGATGATGCCAGTACCACCGTTGCCGAAGAAGGGGTTGGCCACGGCGGCTCCCAGGGCGGTTGCGCCGGCGGAGAAGCTGGTGGGGTTCAGCTGGTTGACGTTGATCGCGCCGCCGCCATTGGGTGCGGGCGAGAGGTTGGTGGAGCGACTGCCGATATAGCCGGCCTGGAGAACGAGGCCGCCGGGCAGCTGCCGCTCGAGATCGACGGAGAACTGCTGCACGCGCGGAGCGCGGAATTGCTGATCAAAGCTGGTGACGTCGGAGCCGACGCCGGTGAGCAGACCGGCGGCGTTGCCGGTGAGCTTAAGCAGGCCGTTCGGGAAGGGGTTGTCGAGCGTGCCGGCGGGGGTCTGGTTGCCGTCGTTTGAGGCGACATATGAGGTGGACTGGGTGTAGCCGGGGGCGAGAGCGGCGATGGGATCGTAGCGGACGGGGGCGTAGAGGATGCCGTAGCCGCCGCGGACGACCGTCTTCTCGGTGAGCTGGAAGGCAGCGCCGAGGCGGGGCGAGAACTTGAGGCGGGACAGGCTGCCGATATCCCGCGGGTTGCCGTTGACGCCGGCAAAGAGGATCCCGCCGGTGACTGGTGTGTTGGCGGCCAGCTGGGCAGTGGCACTGCGGCTGAAGCCGACGGCGAGCTGGTTGTGATCTTCCTTGAGGCCGGTCTCGCTTTCGTAGCGGACGCCGAGGTTGAGGGTGAGGCGGCGCGAGACGCGGAAGTCATCCTGGGCGAAGACGGCGTGATAGTCGAGATAGGTGTGGAGGAAGGTAGAGATGTCCACGTTGCCGGAGACAGGTGTGCCGAGCAGAAGATCCGCGATATCGGAGCCGGTATCGTCACCGGAGATGCCGGGGTTGGCCTGGGTAAAGGCCCCCGAAAAGGTGTAGGTGCCGGGTGCGTTGCCGAGGTCTTGGAAGTCCATGCGGAGACGGCGGTATTCCGCACCAAAAGTGAGGTTATGCTTGCCCGCGGTCTTGGCGAGCGTGCCGTTGACAAGCTGTGACTTCCAGTTGTCGAGCGAAGAGGTGTTCTGGCCGAGCTGCGAAAAGCGGCTAAATAAGACCGTCGGGAAGAAGTGTGCCTGCAGCTGCGAGGTGAGCGCGGTGGGGAAGCCAAGGGTCGCGGGATCAAAGCCATTGGAGACTTCGGCGATGAGGTTGGGGAAGCGATTGTTGCCGTAACGTGCGGTGAGGACGGTGGTCGGATTGAGGATCCAGGTGCTGTTGACCTGGGTGGTGTCGACCTGGCGATGGTAGGTGTAGGAGTAGCTGCCGGGCAGGGTGCCGAGAGGATTGCCGAGTGGCTGCAGGGCTTCGTAGAAGATGTAGGAGCCGCTGACGGTCCACCAGGGGCGGATCTGTTGATCGAGTTTGACGGTGGCTTCTTGGGCGTGGTCGCGGACGTTGTCTGTGGCGGTGAAGTTGTTGCTGCCGGTGGCGGCGGCGGTTTGCGGCAGCGGGAAGTAGGAGGCGATGTTGCGGCCAACAGTGCTTATGCGTGCAGTGGGAATCTGGTTGTTGGCGAAGGGTGTGCGGTGAATGTTGCCCCGGGCGTCAGTGAAGGTCCGGGTGGGGTCGTAGATGACGTTGAGCGCCCCTTTGGCGTTGAAGCTTTGGGAGAAGTCGCCGGCGCGCTCAAGGGCAGTAGGAACGGCGAAGGTTGCGGTGTAGGGCGAGGTCTGGATGTAGCCTTCAGAGCCGATGAAGAAGAAGGTGCGGTAGCCATGGGAGAGTGGGACGAAGCCGCCGAGCGAGGCGCCCCAGTTGTAGTACGGGCTGTTGGGCCGGGGGATGCCGTTGCGGTTGGCGAAGAAGTCATTCGCAAGCCAGGAGGTTTGGCGGGTTTCGCCGAAGACTGAGCCATGAAAAGTGTCAGAGCCGGAGCGGAGCAGGGTATTGAAGACGCCGCCGCCCGTGCGGCCGATCTGTGCGTCGTAGGTGTTGGCCTGTACCTTGACGTCCTGGATGGACTCGATGGTGGGGATGACGATGGGCCGGTTGTTGGTGTCGGTGATGGGAACGCCATCGACCAGATAAAGATTGGACGCGACCGGGCCGCCGGCGACGGAGGTCTGCGACGTGCCGTTCTGGTCGGCGAAACGAACAAACTGCTGGTTGCCGGTGTTGACAAAGACGCCGGAGACCTTGGCCGTCATGTAGGGATTGCGGCCGAGGATCGGGGTATCTTCAAGCTGACGCTGCGACAGGTCGGTGCTGATGGAGGCGGTCGAGGGATCGACCAGTGGGGCGCCGGCATCAACCTCGACTACGTTGGTCTCGGTGCCGATGGTGAGTGAGACGTCGAGGGTAAGGAAGTCCTGCGTGGCGAGCGCAATGTGCGTGCGGTCAGTCGGAGCGAAGCCGGCAGCCTGCACATGAAGGGTGTAGGTCGCGGGGCGAACGGCGTTAAAGACGTAAGTGCCATCATCGGCGGAGATGGTGGAGCGGAACTGCTGCGTCGCCTCGTCGGTGAGGGTGACGGTAGCGTTAGGGAGCGCTGCGCCGGTGGCGTCGGTGAGAGTGCCGCGGAGGCCGCTGTTGAAAGTCTGCGTGTGCGCAAACGGTGTGGAAGCTGCCAGGGAAAGGACGAGCAGACGCGTACGGGATTGGAACACGACAGAACTCCTGAGCCGAGCTTGCAAGAGCTCCGCGATAGCCATCTAGATGGAGGGGGAGACAACGGAGAGAGGAGCTACAGACAGGAACAGGCGTGCCGGCTCAACTCAACAGAGGACCTCTGCGAGGAACAACAACAGCGTGTCTGCGTGGAGCGCATGTGGCGAGCATGCCAGAGTGCGTTCGCTGCGTCAACAACTCGTCCTGTGCCGACGTAGGCGGAAGCCGCCCGCGTAGTCTAGGAGAGAAAACCCAAGGAGTGCCGGATGCCTGATGGGCCTGTCTTCGCCCCGTCTACCCTCGTGATTCATTCGAATCGCAGCTACGAGGAACAGTCGAACTCGATCCTTTTCCCGATTCACCAAACGGCCACCTACATTCACGAGAGCGTGGGCGTGACAAAAGGGTATGGGTATACCCGTGGGGCCAATCCGACGGTAAATGCCCTGGAGCAGACGATTGCGGCGATCGAGGGTACGGCGCAGGCACTGTGCTTCCGGTCGGGTATGTCCGCGATCACGACGCTGTGCCTTGGGCTGCTGAAGGCCGGGGATCATGTGGTGCTGTCGGAGGTGATCTATGGTGGAACCGCGCGCCTGTTCCACCAGGTGCTGCGTCACTTCGGCGTAGAGTACAGCTTTGCCGACACAGCTTCGTTGGACGAGACTGAGCGGGCCTTTCGCCCGAACACGCGCCTGCTCTTCATCGAAACTCCAGCTAACCCGACATTGCGGCTCTCGGATGTACACGCTCTGGCGCAGTTGGCGCACGCCCACAAGGATGTGCTGCTTGCGGTCGATAACACCTTTCTAACGCCGCTGCTGCAGAACTGCCTGGACCTGGGCGCGGACCTTTCCATGCTGTCGACGACGAAGTACATCGACGGCCACAACGCGACCCTTGGTGGCTCGCTTGCTTCGCACCGCGAGGAGATCATGGAGCGCCTGCGCTTTGTCCGAAAGATCATTGGCAGCATTCAGGCGCCGTTCGACTCCTGGCTTGCGCTCCAGGGTGTGAAGACGCTGCCGGTGCGCCTGAAGGCACACTCCGACCATGCCATGCAGATTGCACGGTGGCTGGAGGATCATCCACGCGTGGCAAAGGTGAACTACCCGGGCCTGGCGTCCTTTCCGCAGCATGAGCTTGCATGCCGGCAGCAGAAGGAGTTTGGGGGAATGCTGTCGTTTGAGCTGGAGGCGAGTGCCGCGGACTCCCTTCACTTCATCAATGCGCTGAAGCTGTGCACCTGCGCAGAAAGCCTTGGCAGTGTGGAGACGCTGGTGACCCATCCGTCCACTGCTTCGCATTGTGACCTAGATGCCGAGGAACGGAACCGGCTCGGCATCACGGACCGCCTTATTCGGCTTTCCGTAGGACTGGAGTCGCCCGGAGATCTGATTGCGGACTTCGAGCAGGCATTCCACGCGATCTAGATCTGCAACCACGAGCCGCACATAAAGGAGAGCGAGTGAACTGGCGTTCCAAGCTGATGCAACCGGTCCAGGTAGAGCCGAAGAGCTTTGTTTCGCTCGCCACCCCGGTCCACCGCGGCTCCACGGTGGTCTTTCCCACGCAGGAAGCGGTGCGTGAAGGTTGGCGCGCCCATGAGGAGGGCTACAGCTACGGCATCTACGGAACGCCGACGACCCTTGCCCTGCAGCGATGCCTTGCAGAGCTAGAGGGTGCCCGGCATACCTTTCTGGTGTCCAGCGGGCAAGCGGCGGTGGCCCTGATCTATCTCTCGTTCTGTGCGACGGGAAGTCACGTGCTTCTGCCTGCCAACGCCTATGGGCCTAATCGTGAACTGGCCAGCGGTCTGCTGCGGCAACTTGGGATCGAGGTGGAGATCTACAACCCTGCGATGGGTGGCGCCATCGCCGCGCTGCTGCGGCCAGAGACCTCCCTGGTCTGGTGCGAAAGCCCGGGCTCCGTCACCATGGAGATTCAGGATGTGCCTGCGATTGTGCGCAGTGCCCACTCCGCCGGGGTGCCCGTCGCCCTGGACAACACGTACGCCTCCGGGGTGCTGTTCGACGCCTTTCAGCATGGCGTGGACGTCAGCATGCAGGCGCTGACAAAGTATGTGGGAGGGCACAGCGACCTGTTGCTCGGCTCGGTCTCCTGCCGCGACGAGACGTCGTACCTGCGCCTGGGTGAGACACACCGGGCCCTGGGCATGTGTGTCTCGCCAGATGACTGCAGCCTTGCGCTACGTGGCTTGCAGACACTGGGTGTCCGGCTTGACGCGATGGAGCAGGCCGCTCTGCGAGTGGCAAAGTGGCTGGAAGGTCGACCGGAGGTAGAGCGCGTCTTGCACCCTGCCCTTGCCTCCTTTCCGACACACCACCTATGGGCTCGCGATTTCGGCGGCGCTGCCAGCCTTTTCTCGATCGTGCTGCCGGCCAAGCTCACTGCAGCGCAGGTGGAACGCTTTGTGAACACCCTGCAACTCTTCCGCATCGGCTGGAGCTGGGGAGGCACGGCCAGTCTGGTAATGAGCTATCCCGCTTTGAAGTTGTCGCGGTATGGCGATGGCCATATTGTCCGGTTTCATATCGGACTTGAGTCTGTTACAGATCTGATTGAGGATCTTGCACAGGCGCTGGCCTCACTGCAAGAGGTGCCAGTCTCGGACAGGTGACACAGAGGTCAAGCTATGCCGCATATCGCGCGCGCGAAGCAGGATACGGCGGCTTAGAGCGGTATGTGGGCCCCAAACCTCAGGAAGTGGTGCAGGGGCTGAGTGGGTCGAGTACGAAGGCCTAAGCTGAAGGAGAGGCGAAGGCGTTGGCTATGCGAGATGAGGTTGCAACAGAGCGGGTGCCGGTGCGGGCACCGCTTGGCTTTCTGGGTGTGGCGTGTGCGGTCGGGGTGTCGACGATCTATTACAACCAGCCGCTCCTGCCGGAGATGGCGCGGACCTTTGGCGCGGATGCAGGCCTGACCGGTTGGGTAGCGGTGGCAACCCAGGTGGGCTATGCGTGCGGGATGCTGGTGTTTGTGCCGCTGGGCGACGTAGTAGAGCGACGCGCGCTGATGATGAAGATGTACGCGGCGGTGACGGTGGCACTGCTGCTGGTGGCTATGTCTCCGACGATGGCCTGGCTGATCGCGGCGAGTGTGGGGGTTGGGCTGGTGGCGTCCGTAACTCATATTGCTTTGCCGATCGCGCCAGACCTGGCCGCGCCGGAGCAGCGAGGCCGGGCAATCGGGGTTGTGATGACGGGCTTGCTGCTGGGCATTCTGCTGGCGCGGACGTTTGCGGGATGGGTGAGCCACATCCATGGCTGGCGAGGGGTATTTGTGTTGGCGGCTGTTGCCAATGCGGCCTTTGTGCCGCTGCTGTGGCGCAAGATGCCGCGGCTGGAGCCGAAGCGGGCGCTGACGTACGGCGCAGCGATGCGGTCGCTCTGGACGCTGCTGCGGACCCAACCGGAGCTTCGCGAAAGCTGTGCGATGGGAGCGCTGGTCTTTGCGTCGTTCTCCTGCTTCTGGACCACCCTGGCCTTTCTGCTGGCGAGCCGCTATGGACTGGGAGCGGGTGTGGCGGGGACGTTTGGGCTGGTGGGTGCGGCGGGGGCGCTGGTGGCGCCGTTGGCAGGAAGGATGGCGGACCGGAGAGGATCGCGGTACGTGATCTCGGTGGGTCTTGGGCTGCTGGCAGTCTCCTACGGTCTGCTGTGGGCGCAGGAGCGACTGCCCGGCGGCACGGTGGTGCACGTGGCAGCGATTGCCGTTGGGGTCGTGGTGCTGGATGTGGGGGCGCAGATGTGCCAGGTGGCGAACCAGACGCGCATCTTCGGCCTGGTAGCCGGAGCCCGCAGCCGGCTTAACACTGTGTACATGACCGTGTACTTCGGCGGGGCAGCGCTAGGGTCGGCGCTGGCGACGATGGCCTGGAAGCGGTTTGGGTGGGACGGGGTCTGCGGTCTTGCACTGCTGCTGATTGTGGCGGCGGTAGCGCGACATGCCCTGGGATCGAGAGGACGCCCTGCCGGGAACGCGACAGAGACAGCCGAGATGATGGCCTGAACGGATCGGGGAGAGACTGCAGGAGTTGAAGTGAGCCACCGTTTGGTGATGAGTGCCCCAGAGACGTTACTCGCGCTCGAGAGTTCCTGTTGCTCCCCTACGACGGGCGTATTCTTAGCGCGGACTCGAGAGCCGCTGCCAGCCAGGAAAGACTCAGCGCAGAGGGCATCGATTGCCTATACGCACGTCAGCGCTGCCGGGTCACACCTACCAAGCACGCAGCCGGGATCTCCGGTGTCAGGGTTGTAGGGGGTCTTGTGGCGGAGAGTGAGGGATTCGAACCCCCGATAGCCTTGCGACTATGTCTGATTTCGAGTCAGGTGCATTCAACCGGGCTCTGCCAACTCTCCGTCCCCTGAGTTTACAACAGGTGAGCGCGGGCTACGCTAGAGGCATGGCGGAGGCAGGGGCGGGGTGGACGGGGGAGCGGGTGCGCTGGCTGGAGGAGCGGGCCATCGCCTGTGGCTTTTCCCTGGCCGGCGTAGCCACCGTTGACGGTGTGACCGAACGCGAACTCGAGGATGCGCGACGCTTTGAGGCATGGATCGAGGCCGGGTATGCCGGCGAGATGGACTATCTGAAGCGGCGAGATGAAACGACCGGGCAACTGCTGCGGTCTGCGGTGCGCGTGGCCTTGCCGTGGGCGCGCAGTGTGGTGGTCTGTGCTCTCAACTATCGGCAGCCGGGGCCTTTTTCGATCGACGCGGCAGAGGCGGGCGCGGGATGGATTGGACGCTATGCCTGGAGCGGGCGGGAGCGGGCCGAGAACGAGGCGGGCGGCGCCAGCACTGCACTTGCGGCAACCGACTACCACGACGTGATGCTGAGCCGGCTGCGGCTGCTGGAGGCGGAGATCCAGAGCGTGCTGCCTTGTGAGAGCCGATCTTACGTAGACACTGGGCCAATGGTCGAGCGGGCAGTGGCAGCGCGCGCGGGCGTCGGTTGGATCGGCAAGAACACCACGGTGCTGAACCAGGGTGTTGGCTCGTGGACGCTGCTGGCGTCCATCATCACCTCGCTGCCGGTGGAGGCGAGCGGAACGGTGCTAGAGGCGGCGGATCGCTGTGGAACCTGTACGCGGTGTCTGGACGCCTGCCCAACCGGGGCCCTGATTGCGCCGCGGCAGATGGACGCGCGCCGATGCATCGCGTACCTGACCATCGAGTACAAGGGAGCGGTCGAAGAAGAGCTGCGCGAGGGGATGGGGCGGCAGGTGTTCGGGTGTGATATCTGCCAGGACGTCTGCCCGTGGAACCGTCGATCGCCGGTGGTACGTGACAGCGCGATGCTGCCCCGCAGGGAGCTGATCAACCCGGATCTGGAGTGGCTGGCCGGGCTGGCACCAACGGACTTCCGGAAGGTTTTTCGGGGCTCGCCGCTGGAGCGCACGGGGCACAAACGGGTGCGGCGCAGCGTGGCAATCGCGATGGGCAACAGCGGGGAAGAGCGATTTCGCAGCAGGCTGGAGGCCTGGGCTGCCGAGGGGGAGCCAGTGCTGGCAGAGATGGCGCGGTGGTCGCTGGGCAAGCTCGACGCACAGCGGAGCCGCGAGCTGGCGGCTGCAGGGGAAGTTCATGGCGCAGAAGGTGAGGGTAGAGACGATGACGGCTCTGCTAGCATCGGGTGACTCCGGAGGGGTACGCACAGCGTTGGACACCACACCTGAGACGACGGGCAGCGGCGGAGAAGTGCGGGAGCACACCTCGGACCCCGCGACGGCAGGGGGCGAGGTGCCGCGGGAGCTGGAGGACGGCCTCTGGTTTCGGCTCAAGGCCCTGGGGCACTACCTCCTGTGTACGGAGGTGCATACCTACGCCTTCAGCGTCGCGGCTAACGTAATCTTGGCGTTATTTCCATTCCTGGTACTGCTGCTGACGCTAAGCCGGTTGCTGTTCCACTCCGCCAAGGTGCAGGGCGTTGTGATGGACCTGCTGAAGAGCTTTCTCCCAACCGGGCAGGACTTTGTGATGCGCAACATGCAGCTTCTGGCGCACCCGCGCGGGGGCATGCAGGTGTTCTCGCTCTTTATGCTGCTGTTCAGTTCCACCGGCGTATTTATGCCGCTTGAGGTGGCGTTGAACCACGTGTGGGGCGTGCCGGAAAACCGATCCTACGTGCGCAACCAGGCTGTCTCGCTTCTTCTGGCGTTTGCGGTAGGTGTGCTGGCGCTGGGCTCGATGACTCTGTCAGCCGACCAGAAAGATGTGCTGCAGCTGTTGTTCTGGGGTCACACCGAGGGCGCGGCATTTGCACTTGCTTCGCGAGTCTTTCTTCGCGTGCTGGCGGGCGGGTTGAGTGTGGGCCTGTTCTTTCTGATCTATTGGGCGCTGCCCAACCGCAAGGTGCCGCCACTGGCGGTGCTGCCGACAGCTATCGTCACCGGCCTGCTGTGGGAGGGTGCCAAGGGCCTCTACGTGCGGGCACTGCCGTGGCTCGACTTCCAGGCGGTCTATGGTCCGTTCTATATCTCAGCGGGGCTGATGATGTGGGCCTTCCTTTCCGGTCTGCTGCTGCTGGCGGGAGCGCACTTTTCGGCAACCCGTTATACCCTGCGGCTTGCGCGGCAGGCAGCCGTGGCGGAGCGGCAGGAGGAGGTGGCGTGAGAGCCGCCGACGACCGCCGGGGTTGGCACGGTGTCGGGCGATGGTTTGGGGCAGCCATGGTGGAACGCTGGCCGCCGCGCGGCATGGCGGCAGTCGCCTTCTGGCTGCTGGTGGCGCTGGTTGGGCTGTCGGTGCTGCGCTTCCTGCCCGGCATCGTCGGCACGTGGTGTGCCGTGCTGCAGGTGCTGGTGGGTTTGGTGCTGCTGCCTGTGGGCGTGCCGGTGCTTTGGCAGATGGTGCGGCAGCGCCTGCTATGGAGCCTGCGCAATCGGCTGGTGTTGCTGTATCTGCTGGTTGGGCTCGCACCGGTGGTGCTGCTTGTTACGCTGGTCGGCATCTCGGCCTACATCGCCGCGGGGCAGTTTGCGATTCACCTGGCGGAGATCCGGCTGCTGGGTGAGTTGGAGCAGTTGGGTGGCCTGAATGCGCTGGCTTTGGCCACCCTGCAGCAGCAGCCGGCGGAGCACGCTGGCGGTGAAGAGACGTTTCGGTGGAGTCTTCCCTTTGACCCGCAGGCCGGCGTATTGCGACACCGGCTGGATGCATATGTGGGGTCGGTGACTGTGCCGGTCACAGGGGAGTCGGTGGGGGGCAGGTCACAGCTGGGCCTGCCGCCGTGGGCCATGCGCCTGCCGCACGGGCAGATGCAGGCCATTGTGCTCGAGGATGGCGCATTGTTTCTGGTGGCCGTACGGCAGAAGACACTGCCGGACGGCCGGCGATTGAGCCTGGTCAGCAGTTCGCCGGTGGACGCCCACACCATGGAGTACATCGCGGAGAACCTGGGTCGTGCAGGCATGATGGGCTTCCGCGCGGAGGAGCCGGTGCGATCGCCGGGGAGCACCCGGGCGAAAGGAGGTGGACGGCGAGCGGCAGGAGCCGATCCAGATCCAGGCGCAGCGCAGATGCGGCGGTCCGGTGTGTACGGTGGCACCGAGCCGATGCAGGCAGGTCTGCTGGACTTCCGCGTACGCTTCCTGTCCACGCTGCCCATTGTGGAGTGGGACACGGGCCGAACGAGTGATGTGCCCATCGAGGTGGACTCGAGGCCGTCGCGGCTGTACCAGCACCTGTTTGGATCGGCGCTGGCGGGCATTGTGACGCGTGTGCTGCGCATCAGCCTTTTAGTGCTGTGCCTGGTCTTTGCGCTGCTGGAGGCGGTGGCGCTGTGGATGGCGGCGCGGCTCACGCGAACTGTAACCACGTCCGTAACAGAGCTGTATGACGCGACGCAGCGCGTGGATCGCGGCGACCTGCAGCACACCATTGCGGTGACGCGGGATGACCAGATGGCGGCGCTGGAGCGATCGTTCAACGTCATGATGGGTTCGCTGCAGCGGCTGCTTGTTGAGCAGAAAGAAAAGAACCGGATGCAGAACGAGCTTGCGATCGCGCAGGAGGTGCAGGCGAATCTGTTTCCGCGGGAGGAGTTTGCGCTGCCGCAGCTGGAGCTGCATGGTGTGTGCCGGCCTGCGCGGACGGTGAGCGGCGACTACTACGACTTTCTGTTGCTGGGGCAGGAGGGTGCAGACGGCAGTGCGTCGGGCCTCGGCATCGCTGTGGGGGACATCAGCGGCAAAGGCATCTCGGCCGCGCTGCTAATGGCGACACTGCACTCGGCGGTACGGGCTTACCGCCTGGCGAGTGAAGACCTGATCCAGGCGGCGGCAAAGCGGGGCCGGCTGGAGGGCGGGACGGAGGCGGCAGCGGTGGCGTCGCTGTTTGAGTCGCCGGGCAACATCCTGGGCCTGCTGAACCGGCACCTGTACCGCACCACCACGCCCGAAAAGTACGCCACCTTGTTTTTGGCGCATTACGACGCGCGGTCGGCACGGCTGACCTACTCCAACGGGGGGCAGCTGCCACCCCTGATCCTGCGTCGGGATGGGTCAGTGTGCCGGCTGGAGTGCGGGGGGACGGTGGTGGGGCTGATGGACGGGATGGTGTACCAGCAGGAGACGGTGGTGATGGAGCCAGGGGACATCCTTGTGGCGTACTCGGATGGGGTGACGGAGCCTGAGAATGACTTCGGCGACTTCGGCGAAGATCGCCTGATGGAGGTGGTGCGGCGGTTCCGAGCGCAGCCCCTGCCGGTGATCACGACCGAGATCCTGTCGGCGCTGGACGCGTGGATTGGGGCGGAGGAGCAGCCGGACGACATCACCCTGGTGCTGGCGCGGCAGGCTTAGAGGCTAGCGGGCCGTGAACGACGCGGTGGCGATGGCGACGGGGGTGTTGCCGGCGGGGAGGATGGTGAAGAGGGCCGGGCTGCCGGTGCCGGTGGTCCGGATGATGGCTACGTCGCCTGAACGGGCGTTGGTGGCGAGCAATAGGTGCTGGTCAGCGGAGAAGGCGAGAGCCGTGGGGCCGGACCCGGCGCGGACCGTGGTGATGAGTCGACCGTCGTCGATGGAGTAGAGGCCGACCGTGTCCGAGGCGCTGTTGCTGATCCAGAGAGAGGAGTCGTCTGCGGCGACCAGGGCGCCGGCTGGGTGCTCGGCGATGGTGTAGGTGCCACCGACTTCGCTGGTGGAGGTGGCGATCTCCGAGATGGAGTTGGAGCCGGAGTTCGAGACAAAGATCTCGCCGCCGTCGGGTTTGAGCGCTATGTGCTCGGGGTCGGTGCCGACGCGAAGCAGGGTGAGCATGTGGTCCGTGAGGAGGGTGGAGTTCTGCCGGGCGTTCCAGCTGGCTGGATCGGCCGCGAGCGAGATGCTCATGACATTGTTTGTAGCGGAGCAGGCGGTGAAGAGCTTGGAGGAGTCTGGCAGGATGGCGGAGGCGCTGGCACCCGGGCAGCCAGAGATGGTGGTGCGTGGTGTCAGCGTGGTGGGGGTGACAGAGAAGAGCGTGATGGAGCCAGCGGGGCGGCTGAGAACGGCGAGGGTGCGGGCGTCCGGGGAGAGGCGAAGTTGGGTGGGAGAGGCGGGGGTGCCGACGGTGGTGAGCTCGCGGCGGGTATGGAGGTCGACGACGCTGACGGAGTTGGCGAGCGCGTTGGCGACGAAGAGGCGATCGCCATCCGGGGAGACGGCGAGGGAGGAAGGGCCGCGACGGACGCCGATGGTGGCCTCGACGCGGTTGTGCTCCACGCTGAGGACGGTGACGGTGGCGGAGTCCTGGTTGGCGACATAGACTTCGTTGCGCAGGGGATTGACGGCGAGCGCTACGGGATGGTGGCCGACGGAGAGGGTGTGGTCGGAGCGGAAGAAGACGAGATCGAGGACAGAGACGGTGTCGGCGCCGGCGTTGGCGACATAGGCGAACTCGTGGAAGCCGGGGGCAACATCCGGGAAACCAGATTTGTGGCAGGCGGTGAGGGGCAGAAGCGCAAGGCCTGTGGCGAGGAGGGCGAGGGCGCGGCTCGGTCGCCAAGGGTGGGAACCGCAGCCCCGAGGGAGGGGTACCCCCCTCCCTATGATTTGGTGCAAAATCTTCATGCGAAACGGTTTAGGTCCGGACCTCAAGCTGAATTGCCATGGCAGGGAAGCAGGCTGCTTCTGCCTGCCCAGGCTTTGTTCGAGTTCGAGGATACGGGAGTAGACCAGGGGAGTGCGCCAGCGGACGCCAGAAGGCGGTGGCCGCGGTGGTTCGGAAGCTAGTTGCGCCTTGGGGAGGGTGCGATGGGCAGGGAGGCAGGGGCGGAGGGGGAACGCCGGAGCGCCCGCAGGGTGACAAGGAGGAAGCCCACCTGGACGAGGGCGACCAGCAGATACGCGAGCAGGAGGTGCCGGTGCTCGATGGTGGACAGGTCAAACAGCTGCTGGAGGGTCATCGGGCGGCCTCAAAGGTGGGGGTGGCGGTGCCAAGGGTGGCGTCGAGTGCCTGGAGGGCGGCGGTCTCGGAGGCGGCCTGACGGCGACGCGCGAGGGTATAGCGGAGAGCAAGAAGGCCGAGGCCCCAGACGAACCAGCCGAGCAGGCACCAGTAAAAGGCAGGCTTCATGGAAGGGTCGAGTGAGCCGTCGCCGGTGAGGACAGGGGCGGGATGCTGCGTGCGCCACCAGCGAATCGACATGAAGGTGATAGGGACGTCGATTGCGGCGAAGACGCCAAGAATGGCAGCGAGGGTGGAGCCTTCGCCGGTGGGGGAGAAGCGGCGCAGCAGGAGATAGGCGACGTAGAGCAGCCAAAGCAGGAGATAGGTGGTGAGGCGGGCATCCCACGTCCACCAGATGCCCCAGACGGGGCGTGCCCAAAGGATGCCGGTGATCAAGCCGAGCGAGGTGAAGAGAACGGAGAGCTCCGCGCCGGCGAGGGCGAGGGCGTCCGCTGGAGCGATCTGCGCGGGGCGGCGGTTGTGCACGGCCAGCAGCCAGACGGAGCCGGCGAGATTGACGTAAGGGAAGAGCAGGGCGGTGATTGCAAGCGGGACGTGCCAGTAGAAGATGCGCTGGACGTTGCCCATGGTGGCCTCCGTCGGGGCGACGAAGAGCGCGAGGCGGGTGCCGTAGAGGAGGATGCCGGCGGCCAGGGCCAGACCGACGAGAGCAGCGGCGCGAAGGGGTTGCGGGCGGGACGCCATGGTTTAAAGTTTAGCGCTTTGGTGCCGACAGAGATGGTGGGAGGTGAAGGTTTGCGGGCGGTATTCGGCAGCTGAAGAGAACAGTGATCGATTGCTCCGGCGGGTTTGAGCGCAACTTACCCGGCTTTGCTCGGGATCAGCGGACGGTGAAGTGCAGAACCAGAAAGCTAAGTGCGTCGGCACCCGCCGCGATGAAGGTAGCATCTCTCGCTTTGGTGAACTCGGGGACCCTGGTCTCGATCTTGCCGAACTTGACCCACCAACGAATGACCATGAAGGGGATAGCCAAGCGAACGAACCAAAGGCCGACGATGCCGGCCAGACCGAGGAACGGAACGAACATGAGTCCTACGAACGTCAGCATGGACCAAGCCAGGATTTTGAGATAGCTCCCGTCGCTGCACGCTTGGCTGGTGGCGCTGGTTTCCGCAGCTGCGGCTCGGGCCGCGGCGTGGTCAATCGGGGTGGAGCAGAACGGGCATCTAGAGACCGCGTCATTGATGGTTTCGTGGCAGCTCGGGCAAGGGAAGACGCCCACGGATGAAGACAGGCTAAGTGTGCCGGGCATGAAACCTCTGAATCGCCCGAAAGGCGAGCACAGCTATTCCATAGATTGTGCTCATCACTGCAGGCACCAAATTACGGTTGAACGATGGAAAGCAGCTGTTCCCGGACAATGCACTTCCGTCGCACGACTGCCCTATTCGGCGTGGAGGGCGGGGCCGAAGAGGAGGAGGGAGGCGGTGGTGAAGAGGAGGTCGTAGGCGAGGAGGAGGCGGATCCAGGAGTGGATGTACATGGTGTCGAGCTCGCCGGTGAGGACGCCCGTGGTGGCCTGCACGCTGGCCAAGAGAGCCGGGACGACGATGGGAAGCAGGAGGAGCGGCAGGAGGAGTTCGCGGGAGCGGGCGCGGAGGCCGAGGGCGGCGAAGAAGGTGCCGTTGATGACGAGGGCCCAGGTGCCGAGAGGAAGAATGAGGAGCAGGAGCCGGGCGTCGCCGAGGGGATGGAGGTTGTAGAAGACGGCGAAGACGGGGGCGAGGACGAGCTCGACGGCGGAGACAAAGAGGAAGTTGGCGAGGGCCTTGCCGAGAAATAGGGTGGAGGGGTGCGCGGGGGCGAGGCGTTGGGCGTCGAGGACGCCGTTGCGGAGCTCGCGGAGCCAGGACTGGTTGAGCGCGGTGACAGCGGCGAAGAGGAGGGCGATCCAAAGGACGCCACCGGAGATCTGGCGGGCGACGGAGGGGTTGGCCGTGGGATCGAAGGCGAGGGAGAAGACGACGACGACGAGGAGGGCGAAGAAGAGGGTGCCGTTAAGGGCTTCGCGCGAGCGCCACTCGAGGAGGAGGTCTTTGCGGAGATGGGCGAAGGTGTGGCGGAGAAAGGTCACCGGCCTGGGTCCGGCGGGGCAGGCGATTTGGTGAGGTCTGCCACAGTGCAGGCGGAGGCGCGGAGGTAGTCGGCGGGGGCGAGCAGGAGCTGCAGGCCGCGCTGGCCGGCGGAGACGCTGATGAGGTCGTGGAGTTCGAGGGTCTCGTCGGCAAAGGCGGGGAAGGGCTTGCGGGCGGCGAGGATGGTGACGCCGCCGCGGATGTAGCCGGTGAGCGGCTCGACTTCCTTCAGGGGAGCGAGCTCGACGCGCTTTTCGCCGGCGATGGTGGCGAGCTTTTTCAGGTCAAGTTCGAGGTCGCCGGGTATGACGGCGAAGAGGTGCTCGCCGGAGTGGCCGCGGGTGAGGAGCGTCTTGAACACCTGCTCGACCGGGAGGCCGATCTTGCGGGCGACCGACGGGGCGGAGAGGTCGGACTCGTCGACCTCGTAGGCGCGGAGCTCGTAGGGGATGCCGAGGGCGTCGAGGGCGCGGGCGGCGTTGGTCTTGGGCGGTTCGGGGTGCCTGGGGCTCATGCGCGCGGGGTCTCGTCGTGGAGGATACCGTCGCGAAGATGGAGGACGCGGTCGGCAAGGGGCAGGGCGAGGGAGGCCTGGTGAGTGGTGAGGAGGATGGTGCGGCCGAGGGCGGAGTCGGTGCGGGAGGGCCAGGTGCGAAAGTCGGCGAGGAGGTCGATCATCCCCTGGACGCCGGCGACGTCGAGGTTGGAGAAGGGCTCGTCGAGCAGGAGCAGGTCGGGGTCGGCCTGGAGGGCGCAGGCGAGGGCGGCGCGCTGGCGCATGCCCTGGGAGAACTGGGCGACGGGGCGGGTGAGCGCGGGGTCGAGACCGACGGCGCGGAGGGCCATCTCGGGGGAGGCGGAGCAGCCGCAGTCGATGGAGGAGGTGCGGTGGAGTGTGGCGAAGTAGCGCAGGTTTTCGTCGGCAGAGAGCTCGTCGTAGAGCATGGTGCTGTGGCTGACGTAGGCGATGCGGGAGCGGGTTTCGGGGTGCTGGCGAGGATCTTCGGCGAAGACACGGACGGTGCCGCGGGAGGGCGCGGCAAGGCCGGCGACGAGGCGAAGGAGGGTAGATTTGCCGGCGCCGTTTTCACCGAGCAGAAGGGTGATTGATCCGGCGGGAAGGGAGGCGGAGACGGCACGGAGCGGGGCCACGGTGCCGAAGATGCGGGCGACGGCGGCGAGAGCTACGGCAGGGATGGGGGAGGTGCTGGCGTCGGCTGGGGCGGGAGCGGCGGCGGACGCTGGGGGCATGCGGCGGCTAGCGGGCTGTCGCCGGGACGGTGTTGCTGGCGACGGGCTGGCCGGGCTGCGACGGGCCGGGTTGGGGCTGGCCTGGCCGGCTGCCGGGTTTGGCCGGGGCGTATTTGCTGGCGCACTTGGCCTGGATCTGGGTGGCGTGGAAGACGCCGTCGCGGCCGTAGGTGCCGACGGCGAGGGCCTGGGCCTCGTCCTTGAAGGTGTCAGGTGGCGGCTCGGAGCCGTGATAGTCGACGCGGAGGGTCTTGCCGAGCTCGACCAGGGTGAAGTCCGCGTTGGTGCCGACACGATGGATGGAGCCGGTGGCGACGTTGCCGGCCACGCGAAGGTGGCGGGTGTAGGCCTTGTTGCCGAGGCCCTGGAGCTCGCCGATGGTGACGTAGTAGCTTTTGTTGTCGCGCACGCCGGTGACGGTGAGCCAGGTGACGGTGGCGAGCACAAGGATGGTGGCGACGATGATGCCGGTGCGGCGCTGGGTCTGAGGTGTGGACATGCGGCTGCCCCCAGTGTACGCGCCCGGATGAGCCTTTTGGGGCGCTCCGCGCGAGGCCTGGTGGTGGAACGAAAGGAGCAGCGGGGTCTTTTGGCGAAGGGGATTAGAGGGCCGGGATTACTGGGCGGGATACAGGGTTACGAACTATAGATCTTCAGTGGTTTTGGAAACGTGGAACTCACGAGCGAGGAGGTCGAGGAGCTCCTGGGGCCGATGGCTTTCGATGACGAAGTCTGCGCCGGGAAATGTGGCGCCGCGGGAGGGGCAGGCGACGATGATGGGAGACTCCGCGTTGATTTCGCGGACCTGGGCGATGAGGTCGGTCTCGGGATGGAGCAGGCTGGAGTGCAGCAGGATGGCGTCGACCTTTGGGAATCGGCGGAGGAGGGCGAGCCCGTAATCCGGGCGATAGGCGGTGATGACGTTGTGCTTGGCGGTTTCGACGACGAGCTTGCGGGCGGAAAGGCCTTCGGGCTGTTCGGTCTCCATCATGAGGATGACTAGTTCTGACATGGTGAGGGATCGGCTCCTGTGAACATGGCTCAAGGTGGATCGCAACATGCGAAGCCGGCGTGCAGCTTTGCGGGGGCTGATGGGAGCATACCGCAGACAGGAGCGGGGACGGGCAGGGACCGGGAGAGGGTCCGGCGTATACTTCGGAGATGCCGCTAGCCGGCTAGGACGCAGTCTGCAGGGGGTTTTCAGCGTATGAGCGGCGAAGCAAACGGGATGGTGGGACAGGGCAGCAACGGAGCGTCGGCGAACGGCCATGGGGCGGGCAACGACTACCGCGTGCCGACCGGGCGAGCGGACTGGATCGTGAAGCGCAAGGCAGAGGCTGCGCGGACGGGCGACTGGAATATGAGCCAGATGCACTTTGCGCGCAAGGGCCTGATCACGGAAGAGATGGCGTTTGTGGCGCAGAAGGAAAAGATCTCGGCGGAGCTGGTACGGAGTGAGATTGCCAAGGGGACGATGATCATTCCGGCGAACATCAACCACCCGGAGCTGGAGCCGATGGCGATCGGAGTGGAGTCGCTGTGCAAGATCAACGCCAACATCGGGAACTCGGCGCTGGTGTCGAACGTGGATGAGGAGCTGCGGAAGCTGCACACGGCGGTACACTACGGGGCTGATACCGTGATGGACCTGTCGACGGGTGGCGACATTCCGATGATCCGCGAGGCGATTCTGCGGCACTCGCCAGTGCCGATCGGGACGGTGCCGCTCTATGAGGCGCTGAGCCGAGTGAAGCGGGTAGAGGATCTGAACATCGATCTGTACCTGGAAGTGATCGAGGAGCAGGCGCAGCAGGGCGTGGACTACTTCACGATCCATGCGGGCGTTTTGGTGCAGTACATCCCGCTGGTGTCCAAGCGGATCACGGGCATTGTGAGCCGTGGTGGCGCGATCCTGGCGCAGTGGATGACGGCGCACCACAAGCAGAACTTCCTTTACGAGAACTTCGACCGGATCACGAAGATCATGGCCAAGTACGACGTGAGCTACTCGCTGGGCGACGGGCTGCGGCCGGGCAGTGTGGCGGATGCGAGCGACGAGGCGCAGTTTGCCGAGTTGAAGACGCTGGGCGAGCTGACGCGGCAGGCGTGGAAGGACGACGTGCAGGTGATGATCGAAGGTCCGGGGCACGTGCCGATGGACAAGATCAAGGAGCAGGTCGACAAGGAGGTGGAGCTCTGTGACGGCGCGCCGTTCTATGTGCTGGGGCCGCTGGTGACGGATATTGCTCCTGGTTATGACCACATTACGAGCGCGATTGGCGCGGCGATGATTGGCTGGCACGGCGCGGCGATGCTCTGCTACGTGACGCCCAAGGAGCACCTGGGGCTGCCGAACGAGAAGGATGTGAAGGACGGGATCATCGCGTACAAGATCTCCGCGCATGCGGCGGATATTGCGCGGCACCGGCCGGGCGCTCGGGATCGTGATGACGCGATCAGCCACGCGCGGTACACGTTTGACTGGGACAAGCAGTTTGCGCTGTCGCTCGACCCGGAGACAGCGCGCGGGATGCACGACGAGACGCTGCCGGACGACTACTACAAGGAAGCGGCGTTCTGCTCGATGTGCGGACCGAAGTTCTGCTCCATGAACTGGTCCAGCAAGGTGGACAAGTTCAACGAAGAGGTGCACGGGCTCAAGAAGCCGGACCTGACGCAGATTGTGACCGAGCAGATGGCGATGCGGGGATAGCCTCGCCCAGGAAGAGTGAAGGAAAGGGCCGCGCCGGGATGACCGGGGCGGCCCTTACTTTTGCTGCTGCTTTTAGCTTGCGAGAGCTGGGTGCAGCGGCAGAAATGGGTCGTTGTGTGGGACGGGGAGAGGGGAAGGGCGGAAGCCGGATCTGGGGCGCGTGGGCCGCCGCGCAAGCTGCAGGATGATGTCGCCGTCGAGGGAGGACGCAACGGCACGATGGGGCAGAACTGCAGAGAAATTGAACGCCATACCGGGAGCACGTTCAAGAATGCGATAGGGAGTGGGCCGGCTGCAGGTGTCCCTGGCCGGAACCAGAGGACGCGGCTGTTTCACAGGGCGTCCTTTTCCTCCCGACCGGAGCGCATGGCAATCAGCGCGGGAGCAATGATCATTCCAAGAAAGACAGCGGCAAGAACGAGGTCGTGAACCATGAGTGGAGGCTCCTTCTGTGGATGGCTTAGGCCATCTCTTGTGAGCATCATCGGCCGAAGCGAGCCAGGACGACATAGCAGAAAGGAGCGGGAGGGGGTCCCGCGAAGGTTGTAGCGGAGGGGCGCGGGGTGGTTTTCGGGTTGCGCCCCCTCCGGAGGGGCTAGCGGGTGGCTGCCTCGAGGGTGCTGGCGGCGCGGTTGAGGGCTTCGGTGAGGATGGCGAGCTGGGCCTGGGCGCGTGGGGCGTCGTGGGCAGAGATGCCTTCGGAGACACCCGGGATGACAACGGCGGCGTAGCCGGTGTACTCGCCGGGGGCGTAGACGGTGTGCTTGAACCAGGGGCGGCGGGGGAGTCCAGCGTCATTGAGCAGGCTGGTTTCGGCGTCGCGCAGGGCCTGGTTCAGGGCTGCCGGCTCAGCGGGGTCCGCCTTTTGGAGCGCAAGAACATCGGCGCCAGCCTTTCCGAAGCGGCGGGCGGCGGTGGTGGCGGCGTTGAAGTCCAGCTGGAGGCCGGTAGCTGAAGCCTCACGGCTGGCCTCCGCGAGATAGGAGCCGATCTCCTCGCCGTAGCTCCTGTCGTCGTAGGGGAGGATGTCGGCGTCGGCCATGCGGAGGACTTCGAGGCCGAAGACGCGGGCCTGCTGTTGCTCGTAGACGAAGGTGGGATCGGCGTTGCGGATGAACCAGTTGTAGTTGTCAAAGACGGAGTGGTAGACGCCGTAGGGGCCTTCGGACCCGATGTCGGTGGAGGGAACACCGAGGTGCTGGATGAAGGGTGTGTAGTCAGACCCGGAGCCGAGGTCGCCGACGCGCACGGGGGCAGACGAGGTGTGGGTGGAGTTGGACGGGCTCGAGAAGGGGTTGGTGTGGCGGGTGTGCCCTTCGGCCTGGGAGCGCTGCCACTGCTCGTAGACGGTGCCGCCCTTGGGGCTGGGGACGGCCATGGTGACGTCTCGGAGGAACTGCTTCAGCGAGGGAACGGCGGAGGCGTCAAAGCTGGGGCCGGAGACGGCGACGTCTGTGTTGAAGTAGGCGACGGCGTGGGCGAGCTCTTGGGCGTGTTGCTCGGCCCATTCGGTGGAGCCGACGAGGCCTTCCTCCTCGGCGTCCCAGGAGGCGAGCTTGATGGTGCGGCGGGGATGCCAGCCGGCTTTGAGGAGTTCGCCAAGGCCATGGGCGGACTCCAGCATGGCGGCTGTGCCGGAGTTGGGGTCGACGGCGCCATAGACCCAGGCGTCTCGGTGATTGCCGGCGACGACCCAGTTGTTCTGCTCGGCGGGATCGGTGCCGGGGATGGTGCCGATGACATCCCAGATGGTGCGGAGGGCGGTGTCCTGGACGAGGTCCATGTGGACGGTGACGTCCGGTGTGCCGCCGAGATGGTAGGCGAAGGGAAGGCCGCCCTGCCAGTCATGCGGGACGTTGGGGCCGTTGAGGGCCTGGAGGATAGGGGCGGCGTCCTGGTAGGAGAGGGGGTTGGAGGGGATGGCGGGCTGGTCGCCGCCAGGGGCGCGGGTCTGTGCCTCGGTAAGCCGTTTAGCGTCCGGAAGGTCCGGTGTGCCGGCGATCCCGGGGGTGGTGGCGTCGCCGGGGTTGATGGGGAGGAACTGGACGGAGCCGCGCTGGACGGCGGAGGCGGGGCGCATGGGGCCGCGCGGGTACTGGTCGCCCTTGGCGTAGCCGTCGTCGGCGGGGTCGGAGAAGATGAGGACGCCGACGGCGCCGTGCTGCTGGGCGAGGTAGACCTTGACGCCGCGGAAGTTGCCGCCGTAGCGGACGAGGGCGATCTTGCCTTTGACGGAGACGCCGAGTTTTTCAAGGCGGTCGAAGTCTTCGCGCGTGCCGTAGTTCACGTAGACGACGGGGGCGGTGACGTTGCCTGAGGGGCTGGAGCCGTTGAAGGCGGGAAGGACGCGGGGGTCGTCCTGGAAGGGGTCGCCGCCATAGGCCTTCGGGTCGACGTGCTCGGGGGTGGGGCCGCTCATAAGCTGCTTGTGCGCGGCGTCAAAGGCCTCGATGTGGATGGAGACGGGCTTGTTGAGCAGGACCTTGTAGGGGACGATCTCGGTCTGAAGGCCGGCGGCCTTGAACTTCGCGGCGACGTACTCGGCAGTGGCGTAGTCCTCGGGCGAGCTGGCCCAGTGCGGGGCCTTGGTGAGGGTGCGGAGGTGTTCACCGGCGAGTTTGGCGTCGGGAACTTTGAGGAAGAGTTCGTCCCAGTGGAGCTCGGCGGCGGCGTCGCGGAAGCCGAAGAGCTGTTGCGGGGCCTGGGCGGGGAGGAGCGTGGCGGCAAGGGCGAAGGGGAGGACGGCGCGACGGCGAAAGGGCAAGGTGCTCCTCGGGGGCTGAACGTTGGGTTGAGATGAGGACATCAGTATAGGGCTGGCAGCCATGGGTTGGGCGGGCGACGCGCGGGGCGGCAATCCACTAGACTGGAGAGCGATGATACCGACACTTGAGTGGCTCCCTGAAGGCGTGAATTTCCTTGACCAGACCAAGCTCCCGCTGGAGGAGACCTACGTGCTCGCGACGGACTATCGCGAGGTGGCGCGGGTGATCCGCGACATGATCGTGCGGGGAGCGCCGGCGC
Organism: Acidobacteriaceae bacterium; assembly: GCA_965199635.1. Lineage (GTDB taxonomy): Bacteria > Acidobacteriota > Terriglobia > Terriglobales > Acidobacteriaceae > Edaphobacter. The sequence continues at coordinate 802,981 of CBDASL010000001.1, forward strand.
TGGGTGTTTCGGGCGCAATGGGTGTGGCGCTGGGCATAGAGCGAAGCCAGGCGACGACGATCGAGGCGCTGACGGCGGAGGTCGCAGAGATCTGCGACGTGCTGGCGAAGACGCGGCCGACGGCAGTGAACCTGTTCTGGGGGATCGGCAAGGTACGCGACCTGTTTAACCAGCTGGCGGCTGCAGGAACACCGATCCCGGAGATCAAGCGGGAGTGTGTGGCGCTGTCGCGACGGATGTATGACGAGGACATCGCAGCGTGCCGGCAGATGGGCGCGTTTGGCGCGGAGCTGATGCCTCAGGAAGGCACGGTGCTGACACACTGCAATGCAGGAGCGCTGGCGACGTGCGGCTATGGATCGGCACTGGGCGTGATTCGTGCGGCGGTGGAGCGGGGGCACAAGATCGACGTGCTGGCGGATGAGACGCGACCGTTTTTGCAGGGCGCGCGACTGACGGCGTGGGAGCTGATGAAGGACAACATCCCGACGACGGTGCTGTGCGACAACATGAGCGCGCACCTGATGAAGCAGGGACGCATCCAGGCTGTTGTGGTGGGCGCGGACCGCATCGCCGCGAACGGAGACACGGCGAACAAGATTGGAACCTATGGCGTGGCGATCCTGGCCAAGGAGCATGGCATTCCGTTTTATGTGGCCGCGCCGTGGGCGACGATCGATCTCGCAACGGAGCATGGAGACCTGATTCCGATCGAACAACGCGATCGGCGTGAGGTGACGCACTCCAACGGCAAGCAGATGACGCCGGATGATGTGGGTATCGAAAACCCGGCGTTTGATGTGACACCGGCCAAGTACATCACGGCCATCATCACGGAACGTGGACTGCTGCGCGGGCCATTGACGGAGTCAATTGCGGCCATGGCACAGCAGGGTGCGGCGGAGTTGCAGACGGCCTGAGCCAGCAAGGGTACGTGGTGGCGGCTTGTTCGCCATCAACAAGGGTACGGCCGCGGCTCGATCTGCTGGAGAGGGCCGCGTGAGAGCGAGGCGTGGGCATGAGCGGGCGTGCAGCGCGAGCCTATGATCAAAGGGTGCTTGTGCCAGCTATCTTCAGGATTCGCGAGCGTTCCCTGGTGCGGGGGACGATCGTGGTGGCGTTGAGCCTGGTGCTGTCGCTGCGGATGGCAGACTTTCCGGCCAACCGGGCCAACCTGCTGCTGATCTTTCCGCTGCTGGCGGCGTTGGCAGGCACGCTGGATACAGCGCGCAACATGCGGCGTCGCTGGGGCTGGTACCACGGGGGTGTTGTGCTGCTGCTCTACACGGAGCTGATGGTGATGAGCATGATCGCTTTCTTCTGGCTATACCCGTACGCCGCTGTCTGGTTCTCGTCAACACACTAGCGATCGGTGGTATCACTTTGAAAGAACGCGGGGTATGATCCGACCACTCCCCAAATGACTGAGTGATGGAGATGGTGCATGTTTAAGGGTTTTCGGGATTTCATCCTGCGTGGCAATGTGATCGACCTTGCGGTCGCGGTAATCATCGGCGCAGCGTTTTCTGCGATCACGAATTCGTTGGTGACGGATGTGTTCAACCCGTTGCTGGCGGCGATTGTGGGCAAGCCGGATTTTTCAGCCCTGACCTTGACGGTCCATGGCGGCGTGATCAAGTACGGCAACTTTCTGAACGCGCTCATCTCGTTTGTTCTGAACGCGGGCGTGGTGTACTTCATCATCGTGCTGCCGATGCAGAAGCTGCTGAAGCGCCTGACGCCTCCAGCTGTGGTGTCGACGCGACCCTGCCCGCAGTGCCTTTCCGAGATCCCGTTGGCAGCAACGCGATGCAAGTTCTGCGCGCAGCCCGTTGTGAGTCAACCGGCTGCGACAACTGTTTAGATGAGAGGGGGCCGGTGCCGAAAGGCTATCGGCCCTTGGCGACGGACGAGCTTGCCGGGCCGAGTGCCCGTTGGATCTGCCGGGCAGCTGCGGCGGAGACGAGCTGGGCTCCGGCAGCGGTGAAGTGACGGCTGTCGTTGAAGAGCTGGACGGGCAGGCCGGTGGGTCCGCTCGAAGCGGCGCCGGTAAGCTGGGCCGTGAAGGCCGGCAGGTCTTCGTCACAGGACGGGATGGGCGCGATATTCACCAGCACGGTGCCGATCTGTTTGTAACGTTGCTGGATACCAGACACGAAGGTGCGCGGAAACTGGCGGTCCGTGGCGGCCGTGGAATGCTCGGGGGGGCTGCAGGCTGCGAGTGCTGCGGCTGGGGGTGTGAAGAAGCCGTTGCGGATCCGGATGCGGTCGTCCTCGATTGGCAGTCCTGTGAAACGGGTCCACATGCTGCGCAGAGCGTGGAAGGCGGTGTAGCCGGCGACATAGCCGGTGAACGCCAGAGTCTCTCGCGGGTGATGCAACAGGGTAGAGCGTACGGTGGCGGGTGCGCCGTGACGGAGCAACTCGAGCAGACCTTCGGCGTAGATGGAGCGAGTCCAGGTGTGGGCTTCGGGTTGAAAGCCGTCGGGGCTGAACTGCAGCAGCAGCACGCGGGGAGCGGCGTTGTGGGCGAGAAAGTGGTCCAACGGCAGCGTGTCAGTGACGGCGAGGACGGCGTTGGTGACGGCGATGTCGCAGGTGCGAAGGCCGGTCATCTGCTGGATCTGTGACGGGTCGAGGCCGGTCATGGCGGTGGAGTCGCCAAAGAGGAGAACGTCGCAGGCGCGATCATGCATGGAGAAGATGGCGTCGTTGGCCTGCACCCAGGCGCTGGCTCCGTGGTGGAGAAAGAAGTCTGAGCGGCCGAGCGCCAGCATGACGGGCACCATGAGCAGGGGAAGGCCTATGAGGATGCTGCAGAAGGCGATGGCGCGGCGGCGCGAGAGCGGCGTCGTGGTGGCGGGCGGCGGTGTGGCGGAGATGACAGGTGCAAACACGGCTAGGGGAAGAGTCTAGCGGAGAAAGATGCTGAGTTCGTTGGCGGCGGCGCGGAGCACGGGCAGAAAGCGTGTCTGCATCTCCATGGTGGAGAGGCGGGGCGCGGAGCCGGAAAGGTTCAGCGTAGCGAGCGCGCGGCCATTGCCGGAGATGATGGGAACGGCAAGCGAGCGGAGGCCGGCCTCAAACTCCTGATCGCACAGGGCGAAGCCGTTGCGGCGAACGGCGCGGATCATGAGGCGAAGCCGATCTACGGAGGTGATGGTGCGGGGGGTGTGGGGAACGAGGTCGACGCGCGCGAGGTACTGCTCCAATTGCTCCGGCGGCAGATAGCTGAGCAGGACGCGGCCCATGCTGGTGCAGTATGCGGGCAGCCGCGAACCGATGTGGAGGTCGACGCTAACCACGCGCGAAACGGTGGTACGCGCAACGTAGACGATATCGTCGCCGTCAAGTGTGGCAACGGAGAAGCTCTCATCGTGGGTAGCGGAGAGCCGCTCGATGATGGGCTGGGCTGCGTTGGAGAGAGCGCTGGAGTTGGTGAAGGAGTGCGACAGCGTGAGCATGCGGGGCCGCAGGCTATAGCGGGAGCCGTCTTCCGTGCCAGCGAAGCCCAGCTTGGTGAGGGTATAGAGGCAGCGGCGCACGGCTGCGCGGGATAAGCCGGTGCGCAGGCTGAGCTGCGAGATGGTCATCTGCGGATGCTGTTGCGAGAAGGCCTGGACGACCGTGAGGCCGCGCGCAAGCGACATCATGAAGTTTGGGTCGCCGGTGAAGAGATCGAGGTCCTGGGCAACGGGATGACGTGCGGCGGTGTCAGTGAACGGGGATGGTGTGCTCATTGTGTGCGATACCCGACTAGCCTTAACGATAAACGCACACAGGGGTGAGGGGCAAAGATGTGCTTGATAACGCGGATGTCGCGTTGACGCGGTGCGTGGATCTGCACGTTGTTTACGGGTGGGCTCTACACTAGGGCGGTACGGAGCCACGACAGGCAGGAGACGAGACACGATGACGACGGAGACACAAGGGACGCCGCTGGTGGAGATGGCGGCCTGGAAGGCGCTGAAGGCGCATGCGGCGACGATGCAGGCGGTGACGATCAAGGAGCTGTTTGCGCGGGAAGCGGATCGTGCCCGGACGATGACGCTGGACGGGGTTGGATTGCATGTGGACCTGTCCAAGAATCGGGCGTCGGCGGAGACGATCGCGCTTTTGGTGAAGCTGGCAGAAGAGAGCGGGCTGAAGCAGCGCACCGAGGCGATGTTTACGGGCGAGAAGATCAACATCACCGAGAACCGCGCGGTGCTGCACGTGGCGTTGCGTGCGCCCAAGGGCGAGTCGATTGTGGTGGACGGCGAGGACGTGGTGCCGCAGGTGCACCAGGTGCTCGAGAAGATGGGCGGCTTCGCGGAGCGGGTGCGCTCCGGCGCGTGGAAGGGGCACACGGGCAAGCGCATCAAGAACGTGGTCAATGTGGGGATCGGCGGGTCTGACCTGGGACCGGTGATGGCCTACGAGGCGCTGCGGCACTACAGCCAGCGCGACCTTACATTCCGCTTTGTCTCGAACGTGGACGGGACAGACTTCGCCGAGGCGGTGCAGGACCTTGCAGCAGATGAGACCTTGTTTCTGATTGCGTCGAAGACCTTCACCACGCTGGAGACGATGACCAACGCGCACACAGCGCGGGAGTGGCTGCTGAAGGGGTTGGGCGGTGATGAGACAGCCGTGGCCAAGCACTTTGTGGCTATCTCGACCAATGCAAAGGAGGTCGCAAAGTTCGGCATCGACACCGAAAACATGTTCGGCTTCTGGGACTGGGTCGGCGGACGGTATTCGATGGATTCGGCGATTGGGCTTTCGACGATGATCGCGATTGGGCCGGATCAGTTTGGCGAGATGCTGGCGGGTTTCCACGCGATGGATGTGCACTTCCGGACGACACCGGTCGAGAAGAACCTGCCTGCGCTGCTGGGGCTGCTGACGGTCTGGTACACGGAGTTTTTCAACGCGCAGACGCAGGCCGTGCTGCCCTATGAGCAGTACCTGAAGCGCTTTCCGGCCTACCTGCAGCAGCTGACGATGGAGTCAAACGGCAAGCACGTGACGCTGAGCGGCAAACATGTGGAGTATGAGACGGGGCCGGTCTACTGGGGCGAGCCGGGGACGAACGGGCAGCACTCGTTCTACCAGCTGATCCACCAGGGAACGCGCCTGATCCCGTGCGACTTCATCGGATTTGCAAAATCGCTGAACGATCTGGGGCGGCACCACGACATCCTGATGGCGAACGTCTTCGCGCAGGCGGAGGCGCTTGCCTTCGGCAAGACAGCGGAGCAGGTGAAGGCGGAAGGAACGCCCGACGAGCTTGTGCCGCACCGGGTCTTTGAGGGCAATCGACCCTCGAACACGATCCTTGCCGAGGAGCTGACGCCGCGCCTGTTGGGAACGCTGGTCGCGCTTTATGAGCATGCTGTCTTCACGCAGGGAGTGGTGTGGCAGATCGACTCGTTTGACCAGTGGGGCGTGGAGCTGGGCAAGGTGCTGGCGCAGAAGATCATCCCCGAGCTGGAAGGTGAGGGTACGCCAGAGCTGAAGCATGATGCCTCGACCAATCAGCTGATCGAGTGGTACCGGGCAAAGAAGTAGCTGAGCGCCGCAAATGCGAGAGGGTCGCAACTTCGGTTGCGGCCCTTTCTTGTGCCTGAACGACTTACAGACTGGACAGCGCGGCGAGAACGTCGGCGGGCTCGGGGCGCACGCGGAAGTCGGCGTGCGCTTCGGCAAAGTGAATCGTGTGGTCCGGTGCGATCACAAAGGTCGCGGGGAGCGGAAGTCTCCAGGCCTGCTCGGAGGCGGTGTCGTAGCTCTTGCCGGAGTTGGCGAGCGGGATGTTGACCAGGATGGAGCGAAAGTAGCGGCGCTGCTCGGCGGAGACGGTGTAGGCGATGCCGAACTGCTCGGCGAGCTGCGCATGGGGGTCCGACAGGATGGGGAAGGGCAGGTGGTGCTGCTCGACGGTGAAGGCGTTGTGCCTGGGCGTCTGCGGCGAGATGGCGACCAGCAGGGCTCCACGGGCGCGGACCTCGGGGTAGAGGTCCCGCCAGGCTTCTAGCTCGGTGACGCAGTAGGGACACCAGCGACCGCGGAAGAAGCTGAGGACCAGGGGACCGAGGGCAAGCAGATCCTGCGAGCGCACGAGAGAGCCGGTAGCAGCGTCGTGCAGGGCGAACTCCGGGGCGGCAGAGCCGACTGGAAGGGCGCGGGTCTCGATGCCGGAGGCGAAGAGATCTTCGGTGGCGCGCTCGGAGACGGCAAGGCGATCCGCCTGGACCAAGGTGCGGGTGCGGGCGGTGATCTGATCCAGGTGCTCCTGCAGGCTGGTCATCGGCGAAGGCTCCTGTTCCATTCGGCTCCCTCCATTGTAGAGGCGGCAGATGAAAGCCGTAGGCGAGCCGCGCGTCGCTGAAGAGTGCACGCAACAAGAGATGCGGGAGAGGCTCTGGTGAGCGCTCTCCCGCGGATGTGAGGCAGTTCGAACAGTGTGACGGTGGCTTATGGGGCGAAGGAGCAGCTGGTGCTGTCGTCTGCCTGGGTCAGCACGACGCCCTGCGAGGCGAGGTGCCGATAGCGGCAGCGTTGCTCGGCATCCTTGCTGCCGTAGGTTGCGGTGGCCTGCTGGTTGTCGTGGCCAAGGAAGACGCTGAAGTTGCTGTTGTAGTGCAGGGTGTCGCTGGTGTCGACGACCTCGTTAGTCACAACCGGGTTGGGGCTGTTGGGGCCAAGGGGCGAGCGGAGGGCGCTGTACTTGCCCTGCTTCACCGTGGTGGCGATGTCGTAGTTGCCCTGGCTGTTGGGAGCCTGAATATAGCTCACCGACAGGGGATAGCTGATGATGTGCTGGGTTGCCGTGGTGCCGGTGTTGGTCCGGACGGTGACGAGTTCTGTCTGGTCGGTCTGCTGGCGCAGCGTCTGCTTGACGGTGGTGCTGGACACCTTCTCGTCCTGTAGATTGCTGAAGCTGTTGGAGCCCTCGACGGTGGTGTCGATGCGGCCGTGGGAGGTGTTGATATAGCCCGAGATGGTCCAGGCGCGCTTGCTGGTGACGTTGACCGGACCGGAGATGGTGCCATCCGCCGCGGTGTTGAGGGAGGTCTGAACCACGGGCGAGGGCTGGGCGGTGAGGGTGTCGCGCAGCAGACCGCCGGTGGTTACAGAACCGGAGGGACCGGTGTAGAGGAGCAGGGTGGAGGCGACGTCAAAGCCGCTGTTGGCGTTGAAGACGGAGACGGAGACGGTGTGGGCCTTGCCGTCCGTCAGGGTGCCGACAAAGGGCGAAAGGTCCACGCGGTAGGGCTGGAGATTGAGGGTCTCGACGCCCGGGATCGGCTCCCACAGATAGGGATCGATGCCGCCGGTGTAGATCCACGGGTAGACCGGGACGACGCCGGCCGGCTTGCCATCGACCTTGACCTCGGTCTCGCGGAAGCCGGTGTTGCCGTTCTCCTCAAGCTGCGCGCTGAGGTTGCTGGGTACGTTCAGGTACCAGAACTCATCGGTGGATTGCGACTGCGGGATGACGTCGAGGTAGAGGCGCTCGAGGTTCTTCGGGTAGACGCGGGCGTCTGCGGAGACGTCGGTCGAGGTGTTCACGAAGTGCGAGTCGTTGGTGGGGAAGCCGATGGCGAGTGTCGGCACCTCTGGTGCGGGATTGGCAGAATCAGCCGGGTAGAACTGCAGCCGGGCGTTGGCGTAGATGATGCCGTCATAGGTGACGCCGCCGGAGACACCGACGAAGTTGCCGAGGGTGGCCTGCCCGACCTGCCTGGTGTGGAAAAGCGAGCTGAGGTCGGTGACGTCGCGCTCCACATGCCAGGAGGGGCTGAGCGTGGCACGAGGCTCGGCGGTAGTGCCGAAGAAGATGTTGGCGCCGCCGAGGAAAAACTTGGCGGTGCGGTCGTACTGGCGGCCCTTGGTGACGGTGAAGTCAGCGGAGAAGACGACCTTGGCCCAGGGGCCTTTGCAACTGGCGGGCGGGGTGAAGGAGATGGGCTTCTGGCTGAAGTCGGCAAAGGCCTGCTCGGAGAGGAGCGGTACGGTGCAGGGGGTGGAGGTGGGGCGAGCGATGGGCGGCTCAGGCGAGGCAGGATTGGAGGAGCCGATCTGCGGCGCCGTCGGGGCAGGGACAACTTGCGCGAGCGAAAGCGTGCCGCACAGGCAGAGCAGGGGCAGACCGGCGACAAGCGACGGGACACGATGGACCATAGAGACCTCCGGGGAACGAGGTGGAGCATAGCATGCGCAATTTGCAGGACGCCACAGACGAGCAGAGCCAGGTGCGGGCTGATTTGCTCTGGCTACAAGAGCTGGCGGGCGGCAAGGAAGACGGGGTGCGCGACGAGGAGGCAGCGTGTAGGCTGGGCGATGGAGATTGCGTCGATGAGCGAGATGCCAGTGATTGCAGTGAGTGGACCGGACCAGCTGCAGCTGGACCCGGCGATGTGTAACCGGCACGGTCTGGTGGCTGGTGCGACGGGTACGGGCAAGACGGTGACGCTGCAGGTGATGGCGGAGGCACTGAGCTCGATCGGGGTGCCGGTGTTTGCGGCGGACGTGAAGGGCGACCTTTCCGGCATCTCGCAGGCCGGTGCGCACTCGGCGAAGTTTGACGCGCGGGTGTCGGCGATGGGCTTGGGGGATTGGGAGTTTCGCGCCTGCCCGGTGGTGTTCTGGGACGTCTTCGGGCAGGAAGGCCACCCTGTGCGCGCGACGGTGAGCGAGATGGGGCCGTTGCTGTTGGGGCGCATCTTGAACCTGAACGACACGCAGGCGGCGGTGCTGACGCTGGTCTTCAAGATTGCGGATGACCATGGCCTGCTGCTTTTGGACATGAAGGATCTGCAGGCGATGGTGCAGCATGCGAGCGATCACGCGGCCGAGTACAAGGGGCAGTATGGCAACATGTCCGCTGCCAGCCTGGGAGCGATCCAGCGGGGGCTGGTGCAGCTCGAGCAACAGGGTGGAGACCTCTTCTTCGGCGAGCCAGCCCTCGACATCAACGACCTGCTGCAGACGCAGGACGGGCGCGGCGTGGTAAACCTGCTGGCCGCTGACAAGCTGATGCAGAGCCCGCAGCTGTATGCGACGTTTCTGCTGTGGCTGATGAGCGAACTGTTCGAGAAGCTGCCGGAGGTCGGGGACCTGGACAAGCCGAAGCTGGTCTTCTTCTTCGACGAGGCTCACCTGCTCTTCACCGATCTGCCGCCCATTCTCGCGAGCCGGATTGAGCAGGTGGTGCGGCTGATCCGGTCCAAGGGTGTGGGTGTCTTCTTTGTGACGCAGAACCCGATCGACGTGCCGGACAAGGTGCTTGGGCAGTTGGGCAATCGCGTGCAGCATGCGCTGCGAGCTTTTTCCCCGCGCGACCAGAAGGCCGTGCGAGCAGCGGCGCAGACCTTCCGCGCAAACCCGCAGGTGGATGTGGAGAGCGTAATCACGCAGCTGAATGTGGGCGAGGCGCTGGTGTCGTTTCTGGACGAGAAAGGATCGCCGGCGATGGTGGAGCGCGCCGTCGTAATGCCACCCCACTCCCAGATCGGACCCATCACGCCGGAGCAGCGAGCGGCCGTGCAGGCGGGTAGCGCGGAGCTGCACCAGGCCTACGGAACGGTGGTGGACCGGGAAAGCGCGTACGAGCGGCTGAAGAGCAAGGCGGCGACAACGGCCGGGTCGGCCCCGGCGCAGCCCATGCCGAGCGCACCGGTCACTCCAGCGGCGCCCGCCGGGACTGCGGCGAATGGGCCGGGCTGGATGGAGGAGGCACTGGGCGTAGGTGGCTCAGTGCTGACCGGACTGCTCGGGAGCGGTACAGGGCGGCGCATGAACCCGGCGCAGGCGATGGTGCAGTCCGCGGCGCGCACCATCGGCAGCACGGTGGGGCGGCAGCTGATTCGTGGTGTGCTCGGCGGCTTGCTGGGGAGCGGGCGACGCTAGGCAGCGCCGCCCGACACCTTACTTCTTGGCGAACTGCTGTAGGTTCATGCCGAGCTGGTAGGTCTCGCCGTGCGCAAGCAGCTCGTCCCACGTGACGTCTCGGCCAGTAAGCCCAGCCATGCGCCCAAGCATGCAGCTAAGCGCGGTCTCCACACCGGCTTGTAACTGGTTCTGTGGTTTGTTGTCTGTGATGGAGGCGATGAACTCCTGATCCTTCTTCTGGTCTGCCAGCGCAAGGTTGTCTGCAAAGGCGCCGTTTGCAGCGAAGGTGCCGCTGGTCTGCTCCTTGGACGAATCCTTCCAGGACCAGGGATTTTTTCCCGTGATCTCAACCGCGCCGGCGTAGGGCGCGGAGGCTGAGCCGTCTGCGCCGAAGAGCTTTAGACCGGCGTTGAAGGCGGCGTTGCCAAACTGCGTGGAGGAGAAGGAGACGCGGACGTTGTTGGGGTAGAGATAGTCGACCTGGTAGTTGTCCCAGCAGTTGCCCTGGTGGGTCAGGATGGAGCGGCCTCCGGTCGCGTGAGCCTTGACTGGATGCCCGCCGAGCGCAAGATTGCAGAGGTCGATGATGTGGATGTTCTGCTCGACCAGGATGTCGCCGGAGAGCGCGCGGTCCCAGAGCCAGTTGCGCAGGCGAAACTCATCCGCGGACATGGAAGCATCGCCTTTCTGGGTGGAGGCGGGGGCATCGTAGTTGGCGGTGATGGTGGCAATCTTGCCGAGCGCACCAGCCTGCACGCGACGCATCACTTCCGCGATGGGCGGTGCCTTGCGCACCTGGAAGCCGACGGCTACGGACTGGGTGGGCTTGACGCGCTTGGCGATGGAGAGCGCCTGCCTGGTCTGCGCCACGTCGACGCCGACCGGCTTTTCGCAGTAGACGTGCTTGCCCGCATCCACTGCGGCGGCGAGATGCTGCACGTGGAAGAAGGGCGGTGTTGAGATCTGCACCAGGTCGACATCAGGGCTGTGGATGAGGCGCTCAAAGGCGTCCGGACCTTGGAAGAGCATGCTGTCCGCAATCGGAGCGCGGCCAAGCTTGCCGTTCAGGCTGTTAAAGGTCTGGTGACCCTTGGTGAGTTGATCGGAGAACATATCGGCGAGAGCGACGACCTGCGCGGAGGTGTTCTCGGAGAAGGAGGTAGCGACCGAAGTGCCGCGATTCCCGCAGCCAATCAGGCCCAGGCGGACGGCAGAGTTCGCGGCATATCCGAAGGCGGTGGCTGGTTTGACGAAGAGGAGACCAGCAGTGGTGGCGGAGGCGGACTTGAGGAAGTTGCGACGGTGCATGGGGCTCCTTGCGGCGTGCTGGAGTGAGCTTGAGATCTGTCAACGGAGACTGGCGCGATCAGGCGGACAGGCTGCGGAGCACCTTTTCGAGGTAGAGCTTTTCGGCGCGCACATCGTCCACCTGCTGCGGGCCGTTGGTTTCGCGCTCAATGGTGACTGCACCCTTGTAGCCGATTGCGCGGAGCTTGCGGAAGACCTCATGAAAGTCGACCAGGCCTTTGCCGATGAGCACCTCTTCGCCAAGCTCGTCGGGGTTGGTTGGCCACTTGCCATCCTTGGCGTGAATGCTGCGGATATGTGGACCCAGGATGTCAACCACGTCGGTCGGGCGCGCCTTGCCGTAGAGGATGACGTTTGCGGTGTCGAGGCCGACGGCGAGATTCGGCTCGTTCACATCCTTGAGCGTGCGCGCCATGGTGGTAGGGGTCTCCTGGCCGGTCTCCATCAGGAAGTGCTGGCCGTTGCCGGCACAGTGTCGCGTGATGTTGCGGATAGCGTCGACCGTCGGTTGGTAGAGCGGATCCGCCGGGTCCTCCGGGATGAAGCCGCAGTGCGTCTGCACCTGGGTGATGCCGAGGCGGTGCGCGAAGTCCGAAGCCTGCTGGAGGGCGCCAAGGCGCGCGGCGCGGGTGGCCGGCGGCACCAGGCCGATCGTGGCCGGACCGCGCTTGAAGTTCCACTCAAGCGGCTTGGGGCCGACGACCTCTACCGTCGTAACGGTGATGCCGAGCCGCCTGAGCGAATCCTGCATCGAGCTGGCGAGCTCGGGTGTGAGATGGCCGAGGTAGCCGTCGAGCGAGATGAAGCAGTTGGTGAAGCCGAGGTCATGCACACGCTGGATGCTGGCGTCCGGTGAGCCGGAAGGAGCGATGAGCAAACCCAGCTCCATGGGAGCGAGGGTGGACTCGGGTGCGGCCAGGAGCGAGGGGGTGGCGGAGGCGAGGGCTGCGGACGCGGCAAGGCCGAGGAAGCTTCTGCGGTGCATGGGTGTCCTTTCCGATTCTGCTTATTAGGCATGAAAGGACACAGGTTGCGCCAGAGGTTTGCGCGAACGTTTGCGGCGGCACGAGCTTCTGTGCCGCCGCGCGAGGTGTGAACGGTGGCGTTCGGTCTAGCTGGTGGAGTGGCGAACGGGGGTGGACAGCAGACTTGGACCACGGACCTTGACCCGTGGAGCCGAGCTGGGCGGCCGCTGCTTGCCGTTGCGCCGACGCTTGTTCGACTCCATGACCGCACGCATCCAGTAGTTGCCATCAGCGTCTGTCTCGATGCCGTGTACTTCCCGTTCAAATCCTGGGAAGCGCTTGGAGAACTCTTCCATGGCAAGGATGAGTTTGATGACCGGGCTATCAGCGCTGCCCAGGCGTTCGCCGGGCATGGACATGGGGATGCCTGGGGGGTAAGGGACCAGCATGACGGCGGCGATGCGGCCGGGCATCTCCGAAAAGCGAATCTTTTCTGTCTCGCCACGGACGAGCTTCTGGTAGGTCTGCGCAGGAGTGAGCACGGGATCGAAGTCCTCGTCGCAGGCATCGTTCACCAGCGAGGCGAGGCGCAGGTCGATCATGGCCGCGTTCATGTCGTCTGACAGCTCTTTGAGCGTGACATTGCGGTAGCGAGCCGGGAAGCGTTGCACAAGCTCCGGGAGGGCTTCGTCGAGTGGCGCTTCGGTGTCGTAAAGGCGCTTAAACTCGAAGAGATTTTCAAGCAGTGAGCCCCACTTGCCTTTGGAGGTGCCGACGGAGAAAAGCACGAGCACGGTGTAGTCGCCTGTGCGGGCAATCTCCACACGACGGCTGTCGAGGAACTCGGTGAGGATGGCGGCGGGGATACCCCACTCGCCGATCTTGCCCTGCGCCGTGACGCCTGGGGTCAGGATCGTGACCTTGGCCGGGTCCAGCATGGAGTACTCATCGGCGATGTCCTCGTCGTTGTAGCCGTGCCAGTCTTCGCCGGGCTTCAGGGTCCAGCAGGATTGTTGTGACGCAAGCAGCTCGTCCTCGGCGTCCTCGAAGAGGATGCGTTCGCCGGTCGCCGGGTCGGTGACCTGCTCGGGCTGGTAGATGCCGAAGAACCAGCCCTCGCCGTTCTCGGCTGCCTGCTTGAGGCGGTGCTTGATCGAGGCCATGGCCTGGCGGAAGCTGATGGCATCGCCGATGGTCTCATCCATGAGCGTGGGGCCGGCGGGCTCGTCCATCATGGCGGCCGCGACATCGAGGCTTGCGATCAACGGGTAAAACGGGGAGGTAGTCCCGTGCATCATGAAGGCTTCGTTGAACTGGTCGAAGTCCAGCGGAGCCCGCGGGCTGAGCTTGATGTGCACCATCGAGCCCATGGAGAAGGCCGCGAGCATCTTGTGCGTGGACTGCACGGAGAAGATGGTGGGGCGGTCTGGCATGTCGTCAGGGACGCCCATCGCAAAGCGGTGCTTGTAGATGGGGTGAAACTTGGCATAGGCGTACCAGGCCTCGTCGAAGTGGACGCGCGGGACAGACTTCGCCAGCTCCGCGACGACCTTGTCGACGTTGTAGGTGAGACCGTCGTAGGTGGAGTTAGTGACAACGGCGTAGGTGGGTTCCTGCGAGCGGGCGCCGGCGGAGAAGGGGCTGCGAGCGATCAGGTCGCGGATGCTCTCCGGGCTGAAACGCTTGAGCGGCACGAGGCCGATCATGCCGTAGCCGTTGCGCGTGGGCTTGAAGTAGACGGGACGCGCACCGGTGACGGTGAGCGAGTGCGCAATGGATTTATGGCAGTTGGCATCGGCGAGGACGATGTCGTCCTGCGCGATAACGCCGTGGCCGACGATCTGGTTCGAGGTGCTGGAGCCACCCAGGACGTAGAACGTCCAGTCTGCGCCGAAGATGCGAGCGGCGTTGCGCTCGGAGTCGCCGGGGGGGCCGATGTGGTCGAGCCAGGAGCCGAGCGGGGCGGAGGAGATGCCAAGGTCAGAGCGGAGCAGGTTTTCACCGAAGAAGCGGTGGAACTCGGTGCCTACCGGGTGCTTGAGGAAGGCTACGCCGCCCATGTGGCCGGGGGCGTCCCAGCTGTAGGCGCTTTGGTCGTTGTACTTGAGGAGCTCGCGGAAGTAGGGGGGCAGGAGCTGCTCGTGGTAGCGCTCGACGGCGGTGTCGAGCCGGCTGGCGATGAAGGCGGGGGTGTCGCCGAAGAGGTGGATGTATTCGTGGACCTGCTTGATGACCTCGAGGGGGAGCTCGGAGACGAGGGTGCGGTCGGCGATCAGGAAGATCGGGACCTTCTTGTTGCGGTGGCGGACGCCCCGGATGATGTCGAGGGCGGCGCGCTCCTCAAACTGGTTGTCGCCTTCGAGGTCCCAGTCGAGAAGGATGGCGGAGTAGGAGGGGTCGGAGGTGACGAGCGAGAGGCCGTCCTCCGGTGTCGAGGTGCGAACGACTTCATAACCCTCTGTCTGGATTGCTTCTACAAGACGCTCCATTGCTCGATCGGAGACGGAGTCGGTTCCACCGACTTCGCTTGCGATCAGGACCACCCAACGACCTTCGTTCATGCCACCTCTTCCGAGGGCCGAATCACGTATTTGGTGACTCAGGCCCAACGGTGAGAATACAGAAATGTTGGGGCTGGTGTGTGAATGGGGGAGGGGTGCCCCCCACTCGCTGGTGGTGGCATCAACGTGGGGCTGTGGGGGCTAGGCGCCGGCCTCCTGGAGCCAGCCGGCCATGACGTCGGCGCCGACGACGCCGGCCTGCTGACGGACGGGCTGGCCGTTGTGGAAGACCATGAAGTTGGGGATGCTCTGGATGCGCATGCGGCCGGCGAGGGCCTGCTCCTGCTCGGTGTCGACCTTGAGGACGACGGCCTTGCCAGCCATACTCTGGGCGGTGCGGGCGACTTCGGGGGCGGCGGCGCGGCAGGGGCCGCACCAGGAGGCCCAGAAGTCGACCAGGACGGGGACGCGGCTGTTGGCGACGATCGAGTCGAACTCGGCGGCGGTGACGGCGAGGGGCTCGGCTACGGGCGGGAGCGGGGCCTTGCAGGCGCCGCAGCGGCCTGTGTCGGCGAGGTGCTCGGGGGTGACGCGGTTCTTTTGGCCACAGCTGGTGCAGGTACGGATCATGGGTGGTTCCTCGCTCTGTATAGACGCGGCGAGGGCTGGGGACGATGCGTGGGGGGCCCCCCTACCCCCCCTATGGAATCGCGCAAAATCTTCGAAGCAAGGGAGTTAGGTCTGGACCAAGGGGTGCGGTAAGAAGTGGGTTAGGGGCAGGTAGTTGCGGTGGGGTGCGCGGTGGACAGGGGAGGGCATGCTGACAGGCTAGCGGAGCCGCTGCCCCTGTTGCGCCACGGTTTGGGTGCGTTGTGGGGATCAGAGGGCCCGGGTGAACCGGCGGCGAACGCAGCCGACGGCGCCCAGGAGGCCGGTGCCGAGAAGCGCGAGCGAGGTGGGTTCAGGAACGGGGGAGGTGGGGGACGTCGGGTCAGGCGGGGCGGGCGACACGGGCGTTACAGGGTCGGCGACGTAGGTGTAGGTGACGGGCCCTGATTCATACCACCGATAACCGAAGCTGTTGGCCTGTTCGTTCTCCACCTGGAGGATGGTGAAGGTGTTCGCGATGATGTCGAAGGACGCCGCGCGACCAGAGAAGTCGATGTAGGCCAGGTCTACAAAGAGGGGGCCACTATCACCCCGCGACAGGTTGATCCACTTCAAGCCGGAGAGATCGGCGGGCGCGGTTGGGTAGTTGAAGGTGTAGGAGGTAATGGGTGGCGGGGCGAGAGGGGATCTTGGGTCGAACGACCCGTCGTAGTGCACGGAGCCGGTGTAGGTAGAGCCAAGGGGGACGTCGTAGAGGTTGAGCTGACTGGTGATCGTGGCGGTGAAGAAGATGGTGTCGGCCTTGGCGAGGGGGGTGAGGGCCAGAGCAGGGGCCAACAGAAGGAGCGGGGCAGCGCGTCGCATGGATCTCCCAAGTGCTTCAGAGTTGAAGGAATGATCCACTGTAGCAAGGCGAGAAGAAGCAGAGGCTAGAGATTGCTGCTACGGGCTTACTCGCACGTAACCTGCCCGGCACGGCGGGTCGTAAGCTCCACGCCGACAGGAGCCTAGGTCAATGCCGTTCATTGCGGTGCTGGACGCCAATGATGGGACTTGTCAGTAGCATCCCAGGTCGGCCTGAAAGCGAGCAGACTCTTGAACTTCGTCCGGGGCGACCTGTAGCTGATCGACGATGATGGCCTTGAGGTTTGCCCAGACGTCTGGTGAGGTCCATGGCTGGAGGTGAAAGGTAGGGCTGCGATAGACGCGGTACGGAAGAGCTTCGGCCTCGGCTGCGGAGAGGTACTGTAGGTCGAGCTTGTATAGGACTGCTCGGTAGAGATCGCCGACAGTGACGATCTGTGCGCACTCTTCATCGGGCAGATTGACTGAGAACGCCTCTTCCGTGCGAAGGACGAGTTCTACCGTGTCGAGGCCCATAGTGTGAGTTTAGGGGATCGCGCAGGGCGCGATGGCCCACTCATGACGGTGAAGCTGTCATGAATGGGGCACCCGGGGTTGTGCCGGTGGAGTGGTGAGCGCTGCTCCATGGGTAGTCTTCGGGGCGGGAGGCGAGGCTTCGCTTGACTGGGTTGTGGTGGATGTAGCGGAGTTTCTCGAGGCGCTTGGCTTCGGTGCGGACGTTGAAGTCGTGGTAGCGCGGGAGCCAGAAGGGGTGGCCGTTGCCGAGGAGCTTCGAGGTTTGCTGCTTGAGGATTTTGAGGGTGGTGGCAAGGGGGTAGTGGGTGGGTTCGGAGAGGAGAAGGTGGACGTGCTCGGGCATGAGCACGTAGCCGTGGAGGTCGAAGCCGTAGGCCGTGCGGAGGTGCCGGGGCTTCGTCTGCTGAGGTGCAACGGGCCATTTCGGCCGTTCTCCTATCTGGAGCCGCACTTCATGATACTTTACCCAGATAAGTTTGCTGCTACGGAGAACGCCATGGCACTTTCGAAGCAAATGCGACTGTTGCAGAACAAATGGCGCAGCGGGCTAGGTTGGCCAAAACGTCTCGAATGGCTCGAGATGAAGGGTGTTCGCGGTTGGACAGGACAAAGGATTGACTTCGACTTCCCAATCGTCGCGATGGTTGGGGAGAACGGGGTCGGTAAGAGCACGGTGCTCCAGGCTGCCGCCTGCTCTTACAGATCAGAAAAACCAGAGCGAACGAACTTCGCCTCGGATTTCTTCCCAGACACTCCATGGGACCAAGTAAGAGGTGCCGTGATAAAGGCTTCCATCCGAGAAGGCTCAGCCACAACGGAGACTACGGTCCGGAAGCTTACTGACCGATGGCGTGGAAATCCTGAACGACATCTTCGCGAAACCAACTACATAGATCTGCGCCGCATACAACCGATCTCAGCCAGAACCGGCTACGCGCGCATCGCAAAATCTAGTGTCAAAGTGACGGGCTCCACCAGCTTCGATTCCGAGACGCTCGAGCGGCTTTCAATGGTATTGGGTCGGTCATATGAAGTCGCGGAGCTTTCTCTTACCGATGTGGATCCTACTCGACGTGTACCAGTACTAGCGCGAGTCGGCACGGCGTACTCAGGCTTTCACGGCGGGGCAGGCGAGACTGCGATGTCTGAACTGCTTTCCGAGAAGATTCAGAAGAACTCTCTAGTGTGTATTGACGAGTTGGAGACTTCTCTACATCCCAGCGTCCAGCGAAGGCTTCTTAGGGACTTGGCGGACGTTTGTCGTCAAACGGATTCGCAAATTATCCTCACCACGCACTCACCTTATGTGCTGGCGGAACTGCCGCCAGAAGCGCGGCTTTTCATTACTGCGGGAGCAACTGGACGAAATGTTGTGAAAGGCGTGAGCCCTGAGTTCGCGATGTCACAAATGGACGAGGAGCACCATCCAGAGGCCGACCTTTATGTAGAAGATGCGCGTGCAGCTGATCTATTGAGGGAGGTGCTGGTTGCAGATGACAGTAGCTTGGTGGTCCGTACTCAGATCGTTCCGTTCGGGGCCGCATCCGTAGGGTTGGCGTTAGGTCAAATGATCAGTCGCTTTCCGAGACCTTCTGCCGTCTATTTAGACGGTGATCAGGCCCCCGGGCAGGGATGCAACATCCTCCCAGGAGGAGATGCTCCAGAGCGGGTCGTCTTCGAGGGTGTTGGTAGTGTTGGATGGGAGGGAGTGGATCTTCGCATTGGCCGACCTCTCACACATGTGATCGACGCATGTACTGCCGCCATGACTCTCACAGAACATCATGAGTGGGTCGACTTTGCGGCGAAGAAGCTCGTAGTTGGTACGAGCGTCCTGTGGCCAGCGCTTTGCGCCGTGTGGGTTTCTCGATGCTTATCTTCAACCGAACGAGAAAAGGTAGTAGCTCCAGTGCGTTTAGCCCTGAAAGCCTAGTTACCTGCCGAATTTCTGGCGGCCTTGCATTTGGCTCATGAGGCGTTGCTGCATCTTCATGCTGCCGCCGCCGGAGCCCATCATCTTGAACATCTTGCGCATTTGGGAGTACTGCTTTAGGAGCGCGTTGACCTCGGGAACGGTGGTGCCGGAGCCGAGTGCGATGCGTTTGCGGCGGGAGCCGTTGATGATCTCGTGGTCCTGGCGCTCGCGGTTGGTCATGGAGTTGATCATGGCCTCGACGCGGGTGAACTGGCCTTCGTCGACGTTTTCGGCGGCCTGGGCCATGCCGGCGAAGGGGCCGACGGAGGGGAGCATCTTGAGGATGCTCTTCATGGAGCCCATCTTCTTGATCTGACGGAGCTGTTCGCGGAAGTCGTCGAGGGTGAAGCCGTCGCCGGAGAGGGCTTTTTTTGCGAACTGTTCGGCCTTGCCGCGGTCGAGCTTTTCTTCGGCGCGCTCCATGAGGGTGGCGAGATCGCCGTGGCCCATGATGCGGGAGGTGATGCGGTCGGGGTGGAAGGCCTCAAAGGCGTCGGGCTTCTCGCCGGTGCCGAGGAACTTGATGGGGGCGCCGGTGATGTTGCGGATGGAGAGGGCGGCGCCACCGCGGGCGTCGCCGTCCATCTTGGTGAGGACGACGCCGGTGATGCCGAGTCGGTCGTTGAAGGCCTTGGCGGAGTTGACGGCGTCCTGGCCGGTCATGGCGTCGGCGACGAAGAGGATCTCGGAGGGGTTGAGCTCGGCCTTAAGCTGGGCCATCTCGTCCATGAGGAGCTCGTCGATGCCGAGGCGGCCGGCGGTGTCGACGAGGAGGACGTCGCAGCCGAAGTTGCCGGCGTCGCGGCGGGCTTCCTTGGCGAGGCGGAGGACTTCGGGGGTGCCGGGGGTGGTGTCGGGGTCGAGCTTGCCGACGTAGATGGGGCTCTTGATGGAGTCGGCGACGACTTTGAGCTGTTCGCGGGCGGCGGGACGGTAGACGTCAACCGAGACGAGCATGGGGCGATGGCCGCCTTTTTTGAGCCACTGCGCGAGCTTGCCGGAGGTGGTGGTTTTGCCGGAGCCCTGGAGGCCCGCCATGAGGATGACGGAGGGGCGCTGGGGGGAGAACTTGAACTTGGCGTTGTCGCGGCCGAGGATGGTTTGGAGCTCGTCGGAGACGATGCGGACGAGCTGCTCGGCGGGGGAGAGGGAGGTGGTGACCTCGACGCCGAGGGCACGGGTGCGGATGTGGTCGATGAGCTCCTGGGTGACGGCGAGGTTCACGTCGGACTCGAGGAGGGCGGTGCGGATTTCGCGGAGGGCATCGGCGATGTTTTCTTCGGAGATGGTGCCCTGACCGCGGAGGTTTTTGAAGGAGCGCTGGAGCTTGTCGGAGAGATTTTCAAACATGGCTTATGGGTTCCGGGGTGTCAGAGATGAGTTTAGCAAGCGGGGCACGGGTGGCGGCGGGGGTGGCTCCATTGGGGGATGGGCGCGGAGGCGTGAGGCGGATAGGGTGTGTGCATGTTTTCGATTTCTTCCCCAGCTGCCTGCGGGGCCTGCAAGGAAGGCACCGAGTCTCCGATTCTGTTCAGCATGGCGTTTCAGCCTATTGTGGACGTCGCGCGCAAGCGGGTGTTTGCGTATGAGGCGTTGGTGCGTGGGCCGCAGGGGGAGTCGGCGTATTCGGTGCTCCAGCAGGTGACACCGGAGAACCAGTACCAGTTTGACCAGGGCTGCCGGGTGAAGGCGATCCAGGTGGCGAGCCGGCTGCGGCTGGCGGAGACGGGTGCGGCGCTGTCGATTAACTTCCTGCCGGGCGCGGTGTACAGCCCGGCGGCGTGCATTCAGCTGACGCTGCGGACGGCGCGGGAGGAGGGGTTTCCACTGGATCGGCTGATCTTTGAGCTGACGGAGGTGGAGAAGGTGAAGGACCGGGACCATGTGCAGGCGATTGTGTGGGAGTACCGGAAACACGGGTTTCGGATGGCGCTGGACGACTTTGGCGCGGGGTATGCGGGACTGAACCTGCTGGCGGACCTCGAAACCGAGATTGTGAAGCTGGATATGGAACTGATTCGGGGGATCGAGCGGCGGCCGGTGGCGCTGCAGATTGTGCGGTCGATGGTGGCGTTGTGCGGGGAGTTAGGGCGGCAGCTGGTGGCGGAGGGTGTGGAGACGGCGGAAGAGTTCCACGAGCTGCGGCGATGTGGGATTGAGCTGTTCCATGGCTATCTGCTGGCAAAGCCGGAGTTTGAGCGGCTGCCGGAGTTTCGGTTGCCGCTGGAGATGGCGCCCGCGATGATGACGAGGCCGGAAGCACGGGTGACGGGGCGGGGTGCGGGGCGGGGCGCCGCGTGATGGCGTGATGCTGTAGCGCAGCATGGGCCGGGTGGGGGAGTGGCGGACTGGATGCTGCGGAGATCGGTACCAGGTGACTGTTGTGTGGGATGAGGGCTTGCCCGGAAGTCCGATAATGTGCCGATGCGGCGTGAGGGTGAGGCTTTCGGGACGGGTGCGGGAGAGAGCGACCTGGCGCTGCTGCGGGAGTATGCGGGGTATCTGCAGGTGGAGCGCGGGCTGCGGCCGGCGACGCTGGAGGCCTACGGGCGGGATCTGCTGCAGTTTGCCGAGCACCTAGAGCGCCATCGCGGGGGGACGTTGTTGACGGCGCGGGAGGAGGCGGTGCGGGCCTTCTTTGGGGAGATGCGGGCGAACGGGGTGGACTCGCGCACGCTGGCACGGAAGCTGAGCGCGCTGCGGGGGCTGTACCGGTGGATGCTGCTGGACAAGCGGGTGCGGCATGATCCGACGGCGACGGTGCAGCAGCCGTCGCTGTGGAAGGTGTTGCCGAAGTCTCTGGGCGAGCGCGAGATGACGGATGTGCTCGAGGGGGCGGCAGCGGGGGCGCGGGCGCCGGATGCGAGTGCGGCGGCGCTGCGGGACTACGCGATCCTGGAGCTGCTGTATGCGGGCGGGCTGCGCGTGGGGGAGATCTGCGCGCTGCGGGTGGAGGATGTGAAGCTGGATGCGGGGCGGGCGCAGGTGCGGGGCAAGGGAGACAAGGACAGGGTGGTGCCGCTGGGGCGATCCGCCTGTGTGGCGCTCGAGCAGTGGCTCAAGCGGGGAAGGCCGACGTTGCAGCGGAGCGGCAGGGATATCGCCAGAGGGAATGGCAAAGGGGTGGGCGCGAAGGTGGTGGGGATTGAGCGGCGGCTGTTTCTGGGACGGCGCGGCGGGCCGGTGACGCGTGGGTGGGTGTGGGGGATGGTGCGGGCGGCGGCTGCAGCGCAGGGGGCGAAGGCGAGTCCACATACCTTGCGGCACAGCTGTGCGACGCACATGGTGGAGCATGGGGCGGATCTGCGGTCGGTGCAGGTGCTGCTGGGGCATGCGGATATTGCGACGACGGAGATCTACACGCATACGGCGCTGGGACGGCTGAAGGCGGTGCACCGGGCGCACCATCCGCGGGCGCGCGGCAAGGGAAGCCGACCTTCCGGCGAAGGCGAGCAGGGGCGAGACAGCGAACGGGGTGGGGCGGCGTGAGCGAGGAAAGGGTGGAGGCGCGGGCGAAGGGATCGAGCGAGGTTGCGCTGTTGGGGGAGCGATTCCTTGACGCGCTGCGGGTGGAGCGCGGGGCAAGCGAGCATACTGTGCGGGCGTATGCGCGCGAGGTGCGGTCGGCAGCGGCGTACCTGGAAGGGGTGCTGGGGGAGGATGGGCGGCTGCAGGCGGTAGAGCACCTGCACCTGCGGGGGTACCTGACCGAGCTGTTTGGGCGGGGGTTGACAGCGGCGAGCGTGGCGCGGGCGCTGGCGGCGGTGCGGAGCTGGTTTCGGTGGGCGACGGAGGTGGGCTACCTGGAGCACAACCCGGCGTTGCTGGTGGGGACGCCCAAGCGGCGGCAGCACCTGCCGCGAGTGCCGACCATGGAGGAGTTGAACGGGATGCTGAACTCGCTGGAGACGCTCGGCCAGCGGGGCGGGGCGACGGGTGAGGCGGCGGAGGGCGAGCCGGTGGAGGGAGAGGCCGGCTGGGCGGCGCGCGACCGGACCATTGTGGAGCTGCTCTACGGGTGCGGGATACGGAACGGGGAGCTGGTGGGGATCAACCTTGGGGATGTGCGGTGGAGCGAGGCGGTGATCCTGGTGCGGGGCAAGGGGCGCAAGGAGCGGCAGGTGCCGCTGGGCGAGACGGCGGAGGAGGCGATGCGAAGCTACCTGCCGGAGCGGGAGGCGCGGCTGCGGGGCGCCGGGAAAGGGCGTCTGGCGGGCGAAGGGCCTTTACTGATTAACGCGACGGCTCGCGGCGACTGCCGGCTGCGAACCCGCAGTGTGGGCCGGATTGTGAAGGCGCTGGCGCTGAGCCGGGGCTTGCCGGCCGATGTGCATCCGCACACGCTGCGGCACGCCTTTGGCACGCACATGCTGGAGGAGGGGGCGGATCTGCGGTCGATCCAGGAGATGCTGGGGCACCAGCGTCTGTCGACGACACAGCGATACACCCAGATGACGATCGGGCAGCTGGAGCGGGTGTATGACCGCACGCATCCGCGGGCGAAGTAGGGGAGGGCTGGCCGGGTTGGTGCAACCCGGATGCCGGTCGTAGTTAGTAGCGGGGGGTGGTGGGGTCGATGGTGCGGGACCACTCGTCGATGCCGCCGGCGAGGGACTGGACGTGCTCCAAGCCCTGGTTGCGGAGCCACATGGTGACATTAAGGGAGCGGGCGCCGTGGTGGCAGAGCACAACGGTGGGGCGGTCGGGGTCTAACTCCTGGAGGCGCGAAGTGATGTCGCCCATGGGGACGTTGAGCGCACCGGGGATGGAGGCGATCTCGACCTCCCAGGGTTCGCGGACATCCAGCAGGAGGGGCGGCGCTTCGCTGTGACGCTCGCGCGCGAAGCTGTCGGGCGAGATCTCCGGGGGCAGGGGTGTGGACATGAGAAAAGGATACGGGTTGGGGAGCCTGGAGGGAATAGTCACCACCTGCCGGCTTACGAATGCTCCCCGCCTGCTTACTTTGGGTTAACAAAATCGGTCGTACACTATAGGATGTGCGGCAATTTCTTCGCGGGATGTGGGACCGTGTCAGGAGGCGTCGAGGCGCAGCGGAAAGGTGGATACAGCCTTGGAGAAGGTTCTGATTGTCGAGGATGAGCTGCATGCCCGAACGGGGTTGACCGAGCTGGTGGAGAGCTGGGGCTACCGGACGGAGGGTGCGGCAAATGGGGTGGAAGGTTTAGAGCGCGTGCAGCAGTGGAATCCGTCGATTGTGGTGACGGACCTGAAGATGCCGCGGATGGACGGGATGGAGCTGCTGAACCGGATCGGCGATCTGCCGCAGCGGGTGGCAGTGGTGATGCTGACGGCGCAGGGCTCCATTGAGAGTGCGGTGGAGGCGATGCGGATGGGCGCCTTTGACTACCTGCCGAAGCCCGTGGACCCGGTGCGCCTGCGCGAGATCCTGGACAGCGTAAGCCGGCAGATGGAAGAGGTGAAGGCGGACACGGAGAGCGTACGGAGCCCGATGCGGATGGAGGGCGGGAGCTCGCGGCTGCTTGTGGGCAACAGCCCGCAGATGCGCTCGATCCACAAGCTGATCGAGCGTATTGCGCCCTCCAACGTGTCTGTTCTGGTGACGGGCGAGAGCGGCACGGGCAAGGAGCTGGTGGCGCGAAGTCTCCATGAGCTGAGCGGTCGACGCAACCGGCCGTTTGTGGCGGTGAACTGCGCGGCCATTCCCGAGACGCTGATCGAAAGCGAGATCTTTGGCCACGAAAAGGGTGCCTTCACTGGCGCGCTGGAGCGGCGGGCGGGGTGCTTTGAGCTGGCGGAAGAAGGGACGCTGCTGCTGGACGAGATTGGCGAGATGCCGGCGGCGACGCAGGCCAAGCTGCTGCGCGTGCTGGAAGACAGGCGGCTGCGGCGACTGGGCTCCAAGAGCGAGACGCCGGTGGATGTGAGGGTGATCGCCGCGACGAACAAGGACCCGGAGCACGCGGTGGCAACCGGTGAGCTGCGGGGAGACCTGTACTACCGGCTGAACGTCTTCGCCATCCAGATGCCGCCGCTGCGGGAGCACCTGCAGGATGTGGGACCGATCAGCGAGCGGCTGATCGCGGAGATGAACGAGCGGCATGGCTGCGCGGTCTCCGGTCTGGAGTCGGTGCTGCTGGACAAGCTGAAGAGCTACAACTGGCCGGGCAATGTGCGTGAGCTGCGCAATACGCTGGAGCGGGCGGTGATCATGGCGGGCCGGGGCCGGCTCGGGATCGACCACCTGCCGCCGAACTTTGGCGAGCCCGGCTTTGCGCCGGCGCCGATGCGGATCCGGCTGAACGGCGGGGTGAACGCGACCTCGCTGGCGGACGCCGCGGCGGCCGAGGCGGAGCGTTTCCGGCGGGAGGAGAACTCGGTGCGTGTGGCTGTTGGAACGACGGTGGACGAGGCGGAGCGGCAGTTGATTCTGAAGACGCTGCTGTCCACCCACAACAACAAGACACGCGCGGCGGAGATTTTGGGCATCAGCTCGAAGACGTTGCAGAACAAGCTGAAGGAGTACTCGAACTCAGCAGCAACGAACGGAACGGAGTAACCAGGGAGTGCGGCTGCGAACCAAGCTGGTGCTGTCGGCGACGGCGCTGACGTCGGCGATTGTGCTGGTGCTGTCGGCGATCTTTGTGGGGGAGCTGCTGCGGCAAAGGATCGAGCAAACGGCCTCGAGCAACGAGGTTCTGGCGCGCGAGGTGGTGCTGATCTCGCGGCAGGCGGTGGAAAGCGGGCTGCGGGACCATCCGCCGCTGGAGCGGACGCCGGCGGCGATCACCCGGGCGGTGATCGCCGCCGTGCACGACTCGGGCTCGCTGGACGACGTAATGCAGGCGGTGGTGCGGTATTCGCCAACCGTGGAAGACGTAACGATCACGGATGTGCGTGGCCAGACGCTGCTGAGCACGGATCCGGACCTGGTGGGGCAGATGATGCCGCCGCGCATGGATCTGACGATGGTGCGCGACGAGAGTGTGCTGCAGCAGCTACACCAGGTGTTTGGTGTGCCGCGCGTGCTGGACCTGCGAGCGCCGCTTGACCGGAACGGACAGCCGTTTTTGATCGTGCATGTGGGGGTGAGGTCGACGTTTGTGCGGGCGTCCTATGAGCCCTGGCTGCGCGCGGCTCTCCTGTTTGCGGTGTTGTCGGCGGTGGGCGCGATGGTGGCAGCGGGTGTGCTGGCGACGGCGGCGCTGCAGCCGATCGAGGAGATCAGCCGTCGGCTGGAGCACCTGGCGCCGGATGCGGGGGGCGACGGGGAGGCGGCGGATACGAGTACGGTGCCGCCACGGCGCATGACCGGGCCACTGCGGATTTCGCCATCGCCGCAGGATGCGGTCCTGCGGATGACGCGGACGATCGACCGGCTGGGAGCGAAGATGCGGTCGCGCGAGGCCGGATATACAGCGCTGCAGGCGAACGTAAACGAGATGCTGGATGCCCTGCGCGATGGGGTGTTGCTGTTTGGGCCGGACGGCCGGGCCTCGATCATCTCGGATTCGGCGAACTACTTCCTGGTGGCGGCGGAGCAGTCTCGAATTGGTCGGCCGATCGGGGAGATCTTTCCGGCCGAGACGACGCTGGGAGCTGTGGTACTGGACGCGTACGCCAGCGGCGAGCGCTCGGTGAGTGAGCTGGTGGAGATGGAGGACGGGCGCGAGGTGCAGGTGTCGCTGGACCGAATTGGGGCGGCGAGCGGCCGGACGGCAGGTGTGCTGGTTCGTCTGCGGGATATGGAGTACGCCGCGCAGCTGGGGCGGGAGCTGGAGGTATCGCAACGGCTGGCGGCGGTGGGCCGGCTGACGGCGGGCGTGGGCCACGAGGTAAAGAACCCGATCAATGCGATGGTGGTGCATCTGGAATTGTTGCGGGCCAAGCTGGGCGCCCTGACAGACCGGACGGCGGCTGCGGGGGCGCAGCGGCATGTGGAGATCCTGGCAGGCGAGATGCAGCGGCTGGACCGCGTGGTGCAGACGCTGGCGGACTTTTCCCGGCCGATGGAGCTTCGGCTGACTGACCGAAACGTGCGGGACGTGCTGGAAGCGGTGATGGACCTTACCGAGGCGCAGATGGATGCGAACGGGGTCCGCATGGAGCTGATTGCGCCGGCGGAGTTGTTGCCGGTGCGGATGGATGCGGAGCTGATGCAGCAGGCGCTGCTGAACCTGCTGCTGAACGGGATGCAGGCGATGCCGGACGGTGGCGTGGTGCAGCTGCGGGGGCGGCGGGAGCGGGGCGAGGTTGTTATCCAGATAGCAGACGAAGGGGAAGGTATACCGGAGGAGGTACTTCCGCGTATCTTCGATCTGTACTTCACGACCAAGCCCAAGGGAAGCGGGATTGGCCTGGCGATGTGCTATCGCATTGTGCAGATGCATGGTGGGTCGCTGAGTGTGCGGTCGGCCACGGCGGAGCAGGCGGCGGCGACCGGCACCAAGCAAGGGACACTGGTCGAGTTGCGGCTTCCGGCGGGAATGGGCGTGGAGGGTAGGAGACTGGCACGGGCTGAGGTACATGAGCCGCGGCCAGCGGGAGAAGTGCATTGAACGGCCATTGCAGCCTTTTGCGCCACCGGCGCATGGGGCGGTTTTCTGCGATCTTGGGAGTATGCGCGTGTCTCTGTGGGTCACTCGGATGCCGGCACCGGGCCGTGCAGCAGGTGGTGCTGCCGGCACAGACTCCGGTGGCGCTTGAGCCCTCCCCGAGTCTGCCCTCGCTGTCGATGGAGACGACCCCCGGGGCAAGCCTGCCAGCGGTGCCGGTGGCCACAGACGAGCCAAAGCCAAAGAAGTCCCACCGACGAACCCGTCCGACGCAGACCGCGGCGGCGCCGATAACGAATCCTGGCCCATCGGCGACAACGGCGCCAGCGACGGCGACCGTGGGTGCGGTGCGGGCGGATGGATCGGCAGGACAGCCCCCGGAAGCGGCGAACAACCCACCACTATCGGCCACAGAGATTGGCGTGTTCACCGTCGGTGGAGAACAGAATCCGCACAGCCGGCGGGATGCGGCGGACCTGATTGCGAACAACGACAAGCGCCTGGGAAGCCTGTCGAGCGAGACGGTACGCCAGCAGGCGCCCCTGGTGAGCAAGGTACGAACCTTTCAGCGGGATGCGGAGCAGGCACTTGGCTCGGGTGACACGGAGGGTGCGAAGACGCTGGCAACCAAGGGCAAGCTGCTGCTGGATGATCTGGATCGCGGCGTGCCGAGTCAGTAGAGATCGCCTTCGCGGGCGATGGCGGTTTGCAGCTCTGCCAGGTCGGCTGGGGTGTTGCAGTTGCTGAACCAGAACGGCTGCAAGCGACGGGCGGCTCCCGTAGGTTGCCAGGAGAGTGGCTGATCCTCAGCCAGAAGCGTGCCTGAGTGAAAGGCCAGGGGGGTGGGGGTGAGCGCACCGGGTTTCGCCGCTGCCTCCAGCACAAGGCGGAGGCGGTGCTGCTGCACGGACACGGCCTGAAGGAAGGCGGGAAGCGCCGACACATGAACCAGGCAGATGACCGGTTGAGGGTGATCAGCGATGGGAAAAGCCACGCTGGTGAGTGGGTTGCTGAGCCAGAGGTTGAGAAGGGCTTGTGCCAGGCAGGGTGGAAGTAAGGGGACATCTACCGGAAGAAAGAAGGCCCATGATGCGCGACGGGCGGCGAGGTCCGCGAGGCCTGCCGTGACGCCGCCGATAGGCCCGATGTGTGTTGCGGCGTCCGGGATGTTGCGAATGGTGGGGTGCTGGCGACCGACGATAGTGACATCAGAACAGACGGTGGCAAGCAGGAAAGAGGCGCGGTCAAGCAGGGTGCGGTTGCCGAGAGAGAGGAGGGCTTTGTCAGTTCCCATGCGCGAACTCAGCCCGCCCGCTAACAGGTAGCCGTGGACCGACGGGATGCGGAGTGGGAGGCCCGACCGAAGCGGGGGCGAGGACGAGTTCACAGGATGCAGTACCGACGTACCGTGCTCGGAGCCGACAACTCAGGCGAAGACATAGCGAATACCCTAGGCTGAATAGGTGAGAGTCTCACCGCCGACGTTTTGGAGAAAGCGGATGATGGAGGCGATGCCGCGATGGAAGTTGGCCAGGTGGAACTTTTCATTGGGGGCATGGAGGTTGTCGTCGGGAAGACCGAAGCCCATCACCACGGCGGGGATGCCGAGAACGCGGACGAAGTCTCCGATCACAGGGATAGAGCCGCCGCCGCGGACGAAGACGGTGTCTTTGCCCCAGATCTCCTGGAGGGCGGAGGTTGCCGCGTGGATGTAGGGATTGTCGGTCGAGACGACAACGGGATCGCCGGAGTGGATGAGCCGAACTTCTGAGGTGACGCCAGACGGCGTGATCGTGGCGACGAAGTCACGAAGTGCGGCGAAGGTCGCGGCGGGGGTCATGTCAGGAACGAGGCGGAGGCTTACCTTGGCGAGCGCGCGGGCGGGGATTACGGTCTTGGCGCCGGCGCCGATGAAGCCGCCAGGCATGCCGTGGACCTCGAGGGTGGGGCGGGCCCAAAGGCGTTCGAGGACGGAGAAGCCGGGTTCGCCGACAAGCGCGGGGGCGCCGATCTCTCGATCGAAATACTCCGCTTCGTCAAAGGGGAGCGCCTGCCAGGCAGCGTACTCCGCCTGGGTGGGCGGGAGGACGTTGTCGTAGATGCCGGGGATGAGAATGCGGCCCTGCTCGTCTTTGAGTTTGGCAAGGATCTGGGCGAGGGCGAGGAACGGGTTCGGCGCCGCGCCGCCGTAGATGCCAGAGTGAAGGTCGGAGCGGGCGCCGCGCACTTCAATCTCGGTGTAGATCATGCCGCGGAGACCGACGCAGAGGGTCGGGAGGTCGGGGGCAAAGAGTTCGGTGTCGGAGACCAGGGCGACGTCAGCCTTGAGATCTTCGGGGTGCGCGCGGAGAAAGGCAGCGATGCCCTCTCCGCCAACTTCTTCTTCGCCTTCCAGGATGACGCGGACGTTGATGGGAAGTTTGCCGTCGCCGGCGCTGAAGAGCGATTCAAGCGCCTTGAGGTGCATCCACATCTGGCCCTTGTCGTCGACGGCGCCACGAGCATAGAGGTTGCCGTTGCGCTCGGTGGGCTCGAAGGGAGGCGAGAGCCACTCATCGAGGGGCTCGGCGGGCTGGACGTCATAGTGTCCGTACATGAGAACGGTTGGCGCAGACGGGCCGGCGTCGAGGTACTCGGCGAGGACAAGCGGGTGTCCAAGGCGCATGGGTTCGACACGCGAGACGGCATCCGGGCCGGTGACGATCTGCTCTTCGGTGGAAGTTTCGATGAGGCGCGCGCGCCGCATGCCGATGCGTTCGAGCTCGGCGCGGCAAAACTCAGCGGCGGCGCGGACGTCGGTGACGTGAGCGGGATCGGTCGAGACGGAGGGGATGCGGAGCAGGGTCTTTAGTTCGTCGACGAAGCGGTCGCCGTGTTGCTGGGCGTAGTCGGTGGCTTGCATGGGCGATCTCCGGGGGTGAGGCGGCAGCGAGCAGGCCCGCTGCCGTGGGCCGGGCTAGGCGAAGCCAAGAACCGGGTGCGGCTGATACGGAGCCTCGAGCGACTGGAGCTCTTCGGACGAGAGGGAGATGGAGAGGGAGTTGACGGCGTCCTCGAGCTGACCAGGCTTGCTGGCCCCAAAGATGGGAGAGACAACGCCGGGTTTGTGAAGGAGCCAGGCAAGGGCGACGGAGGCCATGGGCTGGTTCTTCTGCTTGCTGAGGGTGTCGAGGGCGGTGATGACCTCGCGGTCAGCGGCTTCGGTGGAGGCGTACATGGTCTTGCCGAACTGGTCGGTCTCGAGACGCTTAGTGGGGGCGGCGTCGAGCGGGCGGGCGAGGCGACCGCGGGCGAGCGGGCTCCACGGGATAAGACCGGCGCCCTGGTCGAGGCAGGCGCCCAACATCTCGCGCTCTTCTTCGCGGTAGAGGAGGTTGTAGTGGTTCTGCATGGAGATGAAGCGCGTCCAGCCGTTTTCCCTGGCGATGAATTGCGCCTTCATGAACTGCCAGGAGTACATGGAGGAGGCGCCGATATAGCGGACTTTGCCGGCCCGGACGACATCGTGGAGCACTTCCATGGTCTCTTCGATGGGGGTGTGCGGGTCCCAACGGTGTATCTGGTAGAGGTCGACGAAGTCGGTGCGGAGCCGGCGGAGGCTTTGGTCGAGCTCGAAGAGAATCGCTTTGCGGGACAGACCGGAGCCGTTGGGGCCGGGACGCATGACACCATGCACCTTGGTGGCAAGCACGACGGACTCGCGGGCGACGTTGGCGGCGATCCAGTCGCCGAGTACCTCTTCGCTGGCGCCGGACGAGTAGACATTGGCGGTGTCGAAGAAGTTGATACCGGCGTCGATTGCGCCTTTGAGGAAGGGGGCTGTTTCTTCGGCGGAAAGAGTCCAGGCATGGCGGCCGGGACCAGTTTCCTGCCCGGCGGGCGGCTTGCCGTAGGTCATGCAGCCGAGGCAAAGGCGCGAGACCTCGAGGCCGGTGTTGCCGAGTTTCTGATACTGCATCGGGTGTGATCTCCTGAAACCCGCGGGAACGCGGCGGGTATGTGTGGTGAGATGCGAGGGTGCGGACGCAGGCTGCGGAGAAGGGGAGGAAGATGTTGACAGGGCAGAGCTGGGACGCGGGGCGGTATGCGGAGAGTGGACGGTTTGTGGCGGCGATGGCGGGAGCGGTCGTGGACCTGCTGGAGCCGCGGGCCGGCGAGCGGATTCTGGATGTGGGGTGCGGCGACGGAGCCCTGACGGAGCGGATTCAAGGTGCGGGAGCGCAGGTGCTCGCGCTGGACGCCAGCGAGACGATGGTGCAGGCGGCGCGGGCGCGGGGGCTGGAGGTGGTGCACGGAGACGTGCTGGAGATGACGTTCTCGGACGAGTTTGACGCGGTGTTTTCCAATGCGGCGCTGCACTGGATTCCGTGCCAGGAACAGGGCCAGGCGCTTGAACGGATTGCGGCGGCGCTGCGGCCGGGTGGGCGATTTGTGGCGGAGATGGGCGGCCAAGGAAACATTGCGGCGATCCGAACGGCGTTGCGGGCGGTGTTGGGGCCGATGGGGGTGGATGCGGAGGCGGAGGCTGTGTCCTGCTTCCCCTCGAGCGACGAGCAGCGGGCGAGGCTGGAGGCAGCGGGCTTGTCCGTGCGGGGGATCGAGGTGATCCCGCGACCGACGCCGCTGCCGGGTGGTGTGGAGGGGATGCGGGTGTGGCTGGAGATGTTTCGCAACGGCGTTCTGGACCGATTGCCGGTCGGCAGGCGGGCGGAGGCTGTGGACGACGTGATCCAGCTGCTGCGGCCGGTGCTGGCGGACGGCGAGGGCCGATGGACGGCGGACTATGTGCGACTGCGGTTCGCGGCGGTGAAGCGCTAGCCGGGTAGTCCGGGAGGAGCAGGCGGAACGGCGCGGCTCCAGTTACACTACTGATTGGGCTGAAGTTCGCCCCTGAAGGACAGAGACGCCTTGTTCAATACCGTAATTGCCAAGGTCTTCGGCACGAGCAACGAGCGGGCGGTGAAGCGCCTGCTTCCGGTCGTGGCGCAGATTAATGCCCTGGAAGCAAGCCTTGAAGGTTTAAGTGACGAGCAGCTGAAGGGCAAGACAACCGAGTTTCAGGAGCGGATCCGCGCGGCGGTGGCCAAGGTGGAGGTGCCGTCGGATCCGATCGAGGCACGTTCGCCGGAGGTGCGGGCGGCGATCTATGCCGCGGAGAAGGCGGTTCTGGACGAGATCATGCCTGAGGCCTTTGCGGTGGTACGCGAGGCTGGCCGGCGTGTGGTGCACATGCGGCACTTTGACGTGCAGCTGATCGGTGGCATGGCGCTGCATGCGGGCAAGATCGCCGAGATGAAGACGGGCGAAGGCAAGACGCTGGTGGCGACGCTGCCGTGCTACTTGAATGCCCTGGCCGGGCGCGGTGTGCACGTGGTGACGGTGAATGATTACCTGGCCAAGCGCGATGCCGAGTGGATGGGCAAGATCTATGGCTTTCTGGGTCTGAGCGTGGGCGTGATCGTGCACGGGCTGGACGATACGGAGCGCCGTGCCGCCTATGCCGCCGACATCACGTACGGGACCAACAACGAATTTGGCTTCGACTACCTGCGCGACAACATGAAGTTCGAGTTGGCGGACACGGTGCAGCGCGGGCATTACTACTGCATCGTCGACGAAGTGGACTCGATCCTGATCGATGAGGCACGGACGCCGCTGATCATCAGTGGGCCGACCGACCAAACGACGGACAAGTATGCGCGGGTGAATGTGATCATCCCGAAGCTTGAGCTGGGCGAGCTGACGGAGACGGTTGACCAGAAGACCTACACCGGTGACTACGTGGTGGACGAGAAGGCGCGCTCGATCACGATCACCGATGAAGGGTGGGAGAAGATTGAGGGCCTGCTGGGGATCGGGAACATCGCCGAGCCGGAAAACTGGGACCTGAAGCACCACGTGGAAGTCGCCGTCAAGGCACATGCGCTTTATAAGCGCGACGTGGAGTACGTGGTGAAGGACGGCGAGATCATCATCGTGGACGAGTTCACGGGGCGGTTGATGCCGGGCCGGCGGTGGTCGGACGGATTGCACCAGGCAATCGAGGCCAAGGAAGGCGTCAACATCCGCAAGGAAGACCAGACGCTGGCGACGATCACCTTCCAGAACTACTTCCGCATGTACCAGAAGCTGTCGGGCATGACGGGAACGGCCGAGACCGAAGCAGCGGAGTTCGACAACATCTACAAGCTCGAGATCGTGGTGGTGCCGAGCAACCGGCGGATGCAGCGGATCGAGAACCAGGATGTGGTCTTTCGGACGGCAAAAGAAAAGTACCTTGCCGTGGCCGATGAGATTGCGCGACTCCATGACCAGAAGCAGCCGGTGCTGGTGGGCACGACCTCGATTGAGAAGAGCGAGCTGCTGAGCGAGATTTTGAAGCGCAAGGGTGTACGGCACGTGGTGCTGAACGCCAAGTTCCATGAGAAGGAAGCAGAGATCGTGGCGCAGGCGGGCCGGCTAGGCATGGTGACGATTGCCACCAACATGGCCGGGCGCGGAACTGACATTCTGTTGGGCGGCAATGCGGACTTTATGGCCCGGCAGGACCTCGTGCGACGCGGAACGGCGAAGGCGGTTTCGGCGGCGCAGGGCGAGATTTCGCCGGTAGCCGGCCCCGGCATGGTGCGCTTCTACCAGTCCGGGCAGGAGTTCGAGACGACCGAAGCGGAGTGGGAGGCGGCAACAGCGGCACATGCCGGCGCAGCCAAGACCGAGCATGATGCCGTGATCGAGGCGGGCGGCCTGCACATTCTGGGAACAGAGCGGCACGAGAGCCGACGCGTGGACAACCAGCTACGTGGACGCGCAGGCCGGCAAGGTGACCCTGGTGCGAGCCGGTTCTACCTGTCCCTTGAAGACGACCTGATGCGCATCTTTGCGCGTGAGTGGGTGTCGACGCTGCTGCAGCGGCTTGGTATGGAAGAGGGCGTGCCGATCGAAAGCGGCATGATCTCGCGGCGTATCGAGTCGGCGCAGCGGGCAGTTGAGACGCAGAACTTCGAGTCGCGGAAGCATGTGCTCGAGTACGACGATGTAATGAACAAGCAGCGCGAAGCGGTCTATGGGCTGCGCCACCAGTTGATGGAGGGTGTGGACCAGAAGCAGCTGATCACGGATGACTACCTGTCGACGCTGCTGTCGAACCTGCTCGATCAGTTTGCGCCGGAGAAGGCGCACCCGGAGGAGTGGAAGACGGACGAGCTGCTGACGGCGGTGAAGGAGCAGTTCGGGGTGGATCTATCGCAGCAGATCGATGCCTCGGCGATGAGCCGGCGGGAGCTGGGCGACGCCATATTTGAGCGGTTGCAGCAGCGCTATGCCGTGAAGGAGCAGATCCTGGGATCGGATGGCATGCGGTACCACGAGCGGATTGTGATGCTTTCGGTCCTGGACGGCCTGTGGAAGGACCATCTGCTTTCGATGGACCACTTGAAGGAGGGTATCGGGCTGCGGGGGTACGCGCAGCAGGACCCCTTGGTCGCCTACAAGAAGGAGTCGTTCGAGATCTTCGAGGCGATGATGCTGCGCTTCCAGGAAGACACGGTAAAGCACCTGTTCAATCTGCAGATTATCGGGCCGGACGGGACGCCGATCGACAGCCCGGAGCAGCTGCTGAGTGCGCAAATGGCCCAGATGGCGCACGTACCAGTGGTGGATCCGGAGGCGCCGGGTGAGCGGAACGGCCGGCCGCTGCACATGGAGCCTTCGATGCCAGTGCGCGGGTCGAATGCGCCGGCGAGTGTGGGCGAACTGCCCCGGCTGGAGCGCGAGCAGGCACCGCGGATCCAACGCGCGCCGACCACGACGATCGATGCGCTGGAGCGGGAGTTTGAGCAGCGCAAGCGGCGCGAGCTGCAGCAGGCGCGGGCTAATAACGCCACGGGCGTGAGCAACGGCGACGGCAATGGAAGCGGTCCGCAGCTGGTCGGTGACAAGGTAGGCCGGAACGATCCTTGCCCCTGCGGATCAGGCCGCAAGTACAAACGCTGTCACGGGACGGAAGCCTAGCAAGAGCCGAACCAGGGCGGATGGGGAGCTGGATGGCAGACGAGAGGGAGCGCGAGGCGGGGGCGGCCGAGGGATCATCCCCGGTTCTTGATGAGCGGAAGCATGTGACCTCTGCCGAGGGTGGGCAGAGTGTGCAGGCGAACGATCACACGCGGTCGGCGCACGGCAGCGACGAGCAGGCGGAGCATGGTGAGCATCCGGCAGCAGGCGAAGTTGGGTCTTTGACCGAGGGTGTGTCTGCGGATGTGGCGCCCGTGGTTGAAGAGTTCATGGAGCAGGCCGCCCACCAGAACGAGGTCGCCAACGAAGCGGTGATCGAGGAGGGCAAGGCGGAGGGCGAGGCGGCGCCGCCCTATATCTCGTTCGAGGATGTGTCCAAGTCCTTTGGGGATTTCACTGTTCTGAAGAATGTGAACTTCTTCGTGCTGCCCGGAGAGACGCTGTGCATTCTGGGGCGTTCCGGCGTGGGCAAGTCGGTCTCATTGCAGATGTTGCTTGGATTCCTGAAGCCAGACTCCGGCCGGGTGCTGGTGGCTGGGGAGGAGATCACGGGGTTCTCCGAAGAGCAGCTGCAGGCGATCCGACGCAAGGTGACGATGGTCTTCCAGAATGGAGCGCTGTTTGACTCGATCTCGGTTGGCGAGAATGTGGCGTTTCCTCTGCGCGAGCGGGCGGAGCTGCCCGAGGAGCAGATCTTTCAGGTGGTGAAGGGGCTGCTGGAGATGGTGGGCGTGGCTGGGATGGACAACCTGCTGCCGAGCGATCTGTCGACCGGGATGAAGCGGTCAGTGGCAATTGCGCGCGCGCTGGCCAGCCAGCCGGAGGCGGTGTTGTATGACGAGCCCACAACGATGGTGGATCCGTTGATGGGTCAGCTTTTAGGGGACCTGATCGAACGTTTAAAGCAGCAGTTACATCTGACAAGCATTGTGGTAACTCATGACATGCGCTTCGCCAAGAAGCTGGCAGACCGCGTGGTGTTTTTGCACGAGGGGCAGGCTCGCTTCTTTGGAACCATGGAGGAGATGGAGCAGCTGGACGATCCGGTCGTGCGGGAGTTTTTATCGCTGGACGCATTGGTGTTGCCTGGCCGTTCGATAGCCGCAACTTCTGCTGCACGGAATGGTTGAACGAGGTGCGGGTAGCAGCCAAGAGTAAGTGGAGCAACGACAGGTGCAGGGGAGGTTCTGCCCCTGAAGTGGTATGGACCTCCGGGTAGGTGCGAGCGAAGGCTGAGCGTGCAGGGGGTTGATCGATCACTCGCGGCAGCGACGAGATGTACCAGCGAAACAGCACCTGTTCGGGGCGAAACAACCGGACTGAGCGAGGCGGGGCAGTGGCAACACCAGACTATTTACAGCAGGTGGTCGTATCAGGTCGCCAACGGCAGGCGGGCGACCGTCGTGCGTTCGGATCAAAGGCGAGCGTGCTATGGCGGCCCTCGGTCACCAGCCTGGTGTGGAGTTCGCTGGACCTGCTGACGGTGTTTGTCGCCTGGGTGCTGGCGCTTCGGCTCCGCCTGTCCGTGCCAAAGAACCTCCAGTCCACCTCGGTGCTGGCGTATGTCTTTCGTCACACGCCACACGTTGGGCTTTTATACGCGGGCTGGTTTGCACTCTGCGTCGTCTTCATCATGCGGTCGTATGGGCTATATACGCCGCTGCAGTACCGCAGCGGTCTGCATGAGCAGCGGATGACGGTGCAATCGACGTTTACGGCGGGGCTGATCCTGTGCGGCACGCTGTATGTGACACGGAATCTGGCGGTGTCCCGCCTGGCTGTGGCGATGCTGGTGCTGCTGTCCACGGTAATGTTGTGTGCTCGCCGGGCAATCTGGCGGCGAGTCATCTACAAGCGCTACATGGACGGCATCGAGACGCGCAATGTGGTGATCGTGGGCGCTGGCCGGGTAGGGCATGCGCTGCGCAATCACCTGGACAGCCTCCGGTACCTTGGGTTCCGCTTCAAGGGTTTTATCGCGCTAACGGAGCGCGAAGGGGAGACCGGGGACGCGGATGTTGTTGGGGATCTGCGGAATTGTGTTTCGGTGGCGCGCTCTCTCTTTGTGGATGAGATCTTCTTTTCGGTGCCAGCGTCGAAAAAGGTAGTCATCTCGCTGGTGGAAGAGGCAAGAAGCGCGGGGATAGACGTACGAGTGGTGCCGGATCTGTATGACGGCCTGGCGTGGAATGCGCCGGTGGAGTACATCGGGCAGTTTCCGACGATACCGCTGCATCGGCGGGAGTTTCCGATCGGCGCGTTCCTGTTGAAGCGCGGGTTGGACATTACGCTGTCGAGCCTGGCGCTGCTGGTGCTGTCGCCCCTCATGCTGGTAATCGGGCTGATGGTGAAGTTTGGATCTGACGGGCCTATCTTCTACCGGGCGCAGCGGATCGGGCGCAAGGGAAGGACCTTCGTCTGCTACAAGTTCCGGACGATGGTGGTGGATGCGGACCGCATGAAGGCGGACCTGGAGCACATGAACGAGCGCGAAGGTGTGCTGTTCAAGATGACCAATGACCCGCGCATCACCAAGGTTGGGCAGATGCTGCGGAAGTATTCGCTGGACGAGATGCCG
Organism: Acidobacteriaceae bacterium; assembly: GCA_965199635.1. Classification (GTDB taxonomy): domain Bacteria; phylum Acidobacteriota; class Terriglobia; order Terriglobales; family Acidobacteriaceae; genus Edaphobacter. The sequence goes on from CBDASL010000001.1 coordinate 840,720, forward strand.
CAGTTTTATAACGTGCTTCGTGGCGACATGAGCCTGGTTGGGCCGCGGCCGCCGATTGCCTCCGAGGTGGAGCAGTATGATCTGCCGCATCTGCGACGGCTGGATGTGCTGCCCGGAATTACCGGCCTGTGGCAGGTGGAGGCGCGGCAGGATCCGTCGTTTGACAGCTACATTTCACTCGATACGGCCTACGTGGAGAACTGGAGCCTGTGGCTGGATCTGAAGATCCTGGCGCGAACGGTGAACGTGGTGCTGGGTGGGACGGGAAGCTAGGCGGCCGAGGGCGCGAGCGCGGGCCGGAGAGCGAGTAGACTGGGCCCTGTGAGGATAGCGCTGGCGCAGATCAATCCGACGATAGGCGACTTCGTCGGCAATGTGGAACGGATCAAGGACTTCGCTGTGCGAGGGGCCGCGGCCGGGGCGGAGGTGGTGGTCTTCCCCGAGCTGGCGATATGTGGCTATCCGCCGGCGGATCTGCTGGAGAAGCAAGCCTTTCTGGAGCGTGCACGGGAGGCGCTTGAGGAGCTGGCGGCTTGGACGGCCGAAGCTGGACGGCCTGCGCTGATTGTGGGGACGGCGACGCGCAACGAGCGGGCAGAAGGTAAGCATGCCTGCAATGTGGCCATGGTGCTGGACGGCGGGAAGGTGGTGGCGTCGCAGAGCAAGCGACTGCTGCCGTTCTACGACGTCTTCGATGAACAGCGCTACTTTGAGCCGGCTGCGAAGCAGCAGCTGCTGCGTGTGCGGGGCCGGCAGCTGGCGCTGACGATCTGCGAAGACGCGTGGAACGACAAGATCTTCTGGCCGGAGCGGCGGTATGCGACCGACCCGGTGGACGAGTTGATGGCGGCGTGGGTGGGCGAAGGACCGCGGCTGATTGTGAACCTGTCTGCCTCGCCCTATTGGAAGAACAAGCGGGGTGTGCGGGAAGGGATGCTGGGTGCGCTGGCGCGTCGGCACGGCGCGACGGTGCTGCTGGTGAACCAGGTTGGCGGGAATGACAGCCTGATCTTTGACGGCACATCGCTGGCGCTGGATCAGGCCGGCGCTGTAATTGGGCGGGCACGCTCCTTTGCTGAGGACCTGCTGGTCGTAGATGTGGGCGAGGATGAGCGGAGCGCGACACCAAAGGACGAGCTGCGGGCCAGCGACGAGCGGGACGAGGTAGCCGCGACGTGGGATGCGCTGGTGCTGGGGACGCGGGACTACCTGCGGAAGTGCGGATTTCGCAAGGCGCTGATCGGGCTGAGTGGAGGGATCGACTCGGCGCTGGTGGCGGCCATAGCGGTGGAAGCGCTGGGCGCCGAGAACGTCTCCGGTGTGGGGATGCCAAGCGAGTTTTCGTCGGGCGGCTCGGTCGACGATGCGCGGGCGCTGGCGAGCAATCTGGGAATCCTGTTTAACGTGCTGCCGATCCGGTCAGTCTTTGACGACTACATGCGCGTGCTGGCGACGAGCTTTGCGGGGACGCCGTTTGGGCTGGCGGAGGAGAACCTGCAGGCGCGGATTCGTGGCGCGCTGCTGATGGCGCTCTCCAACAAGACGGGCGCGATTGTGCTGACGACGGGAAACAAGAGCGAGATGGCGACCGGCTATTGCACGCTGTACGGCGACATGGTGGGCGGGTTGGCGGTGATTGGCGACGTGTGGAAGACGCGGGTCTACCAACTGTCGGAGTATGCCAACCGAGAGCGCGAGGTGATCCCGCGATCGACGATTGAGAAGGCGCCCTCGGCGGAGCTGCGACCGGAGCAGAAGGATACGGACTCGCTGCTGCCCTACGACACGCTGGATCCGATTCTGGAGGCCTACGTGGAGCGGTATGAGACGGCGGAGCGCATCGCGGAGCAGACGGGCGAAGCTCTGGACGAGGTGCGGGGCGTGCTGCGGCTGGTGGAGCGGAGCGAGTACAAGCGGAAGCAGGCGGCGCCGGTGCTGAAGGTGACGGAGAAGGCGTTTGGATCGGGCCGGCGCTTTCCGATTGCGGTGCGGGTCGAGGTTTGAGGAGGAGAACGGGAGTGCAGATGAGCTGGCGTTTGGGCGTGTTGGCAGCAGGTTTGGCGATGGGCGCGGTGCAGGGTGGGGCGCAGGCGGCGGGGTCGGCGGCTGTGCCGGCGGCCGGATCGTCACCAACGCTGCAGTTGCATGGGATCGATGGGCAGGGAAGCCAGAGCCCGTTTCCGGCGGCGAATCCCAAGAATTTCACGGCGAGTTCACCAACGACCGAGCAGGTGAACCAGTTTCTGACGCAGCTGTGGGGCTATGACCCGAACCGCACATGGCGGGTGATGGGAATTGAGACCACGCCGGCCGCAGGCGTGAGCCATGTGACGGTGCTGCTGGCGGACAAAGGGCCGAATGCAAAGGCGCAGCCGACAGCTTTCTACGTAATGCCCGATGGAAAGCACGCCATTGCCGGCAACAGCATGATGGACTTTGGGACGAAGCCGTTTGAGGGTGTGCGGCAGCGCCTGATGACGGAGGCAGACGGGCCGTCAAAGGGTTCGGCGAGCAAGACGCTGGAGCTGGTGGAGTTTGCTGACATGCAGTGCCCGCACTGCAAGGAGGCGCAGATCTCTATGGAGCAGCTGGCGAAGGATTTCCCGAACGCCCATATTGTGTTCGAGAACTTTCCGCTGGCGTCCATTCATCCGTTTGCGACCAAAGCAGCGCTCGATGGCGTGTGCGTGGCCAAGGCGAAGCCGGAGGCTTTTTGGCCCTATCTGCAGGCGGTCTATGACACGCAGGGCGGCCTGACGGCCGAAGACGGTGACGCGACGCTGCGGGCAGCGGTGACCAAGGCCGGGCAGGATTTGGCGACGGTGGACCTGTGCGGCGGGACGCCCGAGGCGCAGCAGCGAGTGCTGGCGAGCGTGAAGCTGGGTGAGTCGATCGGGATCGACCAGACGCCGACGCTGGTGGTGAATGGCCGGCTGGTGCCGGTGTCGCCAGCGGCTGTGCCGTACGACACGCTGAAGCGACTGGTGGAGTTTGAGGCGGCGCAGGCTGGGGTGAAGTAGCTCTTGTGACGATAGGGAGCGAGTGACTCCTGGTCACCCGCTCCCGCTGTTGCTACTGCGGGGTTTCGAGTGGGTGCTGGGCCTTATCGAAGAACTCTTTCTGGAGCTTTTCGCTTTCGCTGTCAGCCTTGATGGCCCGAACGGCGGTAGCGATCTCGTCGGACCAGTGCTTCTGATCAAAGGCGCCGAGCTCCTTGGTCGCGACTGAGCCGTCGCCGGCGTAGTGGTTGGGGAAGCGCGCGAACCACCAGATGCCGGTGTAGACGGTGGAGGGAAGCGTGAGGCGGTGCTGATCGGCCCCGGATTGTGACTGGGCGCGATCAAGGTGCACAAGGTCTGGCCGGGCGATGAGCATGGCGGAGGTTTCGCCTTCGCCGGCGTGCATGTCAACGGTGGACCTGGTGGCCGGGCGGCCGGCGCCGTCGCGGGGGATGCCGGCAAAGACGTAGAGAACGTAGTCGTGTGGTTGTGCGAGCTGCGCCTGGGCAAAGAGCGGCAGCAGGCTCTGGTTGCCGCCGTGGCCGTTGACGATAAGAATTTTGTGGCAGCCGTTGCGGGACATCTCGCTCACCGTCTCCTGCAAGAGGGTGAGTTGCGTGTTAAGGCTGTAGGCGACGGTGCCGGGCTCGTGGCGCGCTTCAAAGATCTGGCCGAAGTAGTACGGGGGGAAGACGACGGCGTATTCCTGCCTGGCGGCGTTCAGGGTGGCGAAGCGGACATCGAGGAGGTCGGTGCCGAGGGGCAGCTGGGGGCCGTGCTTTTCGATGATGCCGAAGGGCAACAGACAGACACCCTGCGCCTGGTGGATGGCCTGGACGAAGTCCGGGGCGGTGAGTTCTTCCCAGCTGGGAGAGAGCTTCTGGGCGGGAAGGGCGAGCGGTGCAAGGCTGAGAGCGAGGCTGACAAGCGAAAGAGCCTTCAAGCGCATAGTGGAGCGGACCTCGGGTGGGGATGCCGCATTCTAGCGAAGGTGAGTGTGACCTGGCGGACTGCGCGGGCTGTGTGTCTGTTTGGGCCGGTGTTGATGCCGTGAAGTGAGCTATCCGGCGCGACGGAGGTTCGATGATGAGGCCTCGCATCCTAGCCGAGAGAGGGATTCGGAGGCGACGATGGCACAGGCAATAAGCAAAGACCCACTGGCACGCTTGGCAGAAGAGCAGGAGTGGATCACATCCGCAGCAGAGGAGAGCGTGCAGGATGCTGTGCGGGATGCGTTCACCGTGTTTGGTTCCAAGGCAGATGCGGTACGCGACCTGCTGCACGGGACGTGGCTGCACGAACCGCTGCACGTGATCATGACGGATGTGCCGGTCGGCTCATGGACGGCGGCGGTGCTGTTTGACGCACTCGGCATGCTGGCCAACAGCGAGAAGATGGACACCGCTGCTGACGCCCTTGTGTTGCTAGGGCTGGCGGGTGCTGTCGGTGCGTCGATCACAGGGATGAATGACTGGGCCGAGGTGAAGCGCGAGGCGCCGCGGCGTATCGGCGCAGTGCATGCGCTGTTGAACGTTGGGGCTACTGCGCTGTTTGGCGCGTCGGCTCTGGCGCGGCGCAAGAACAAAGCTCGTGGAACGGCTCGCGCGCTGGCGGCTCTGGGCTTTGTGGTGGTGTCTGCCTCGGCGCACCTGGGCGGCAACATGATCTACGAGCATGGCATCGGCGTGGAGCGCGGCAAGCGCTGGCAGGACTAATCGCTGGAGCGGGTCAGAGGTACGGAGGCGGGATGGCGGAGCGGCACAGGGTAGGACTGGGTGCGTTGGTAGGCGCTGTAAGCGGGCTCGCGGGATCTTGGCTGATGCTGCGCTTCATCGAAGATCTTGGGCCGCGGCTGCTTGAGGATCTCAAGAGCGAGCGGGATCATGAGGCAGACCGGGCTGAGGCGCAGGCGCGTGCAAGGCGTGGTGAGGTGGAGCCGGACTCCGTAACCATGCAGGCAGCCGATGCGTTCGCCACGAAGGCGACCGGCGGCCGACACCTGACACATGACGAGCGGGCCAAGGGCGGCACGGTGGTCCACTATGTCTTTGGCGCGCTCATGGGTGTGGCTTACGGAGTGACTGCGGAGGTCTGGGAGCTGCCGACGGTTGGGTGGGGCGGGGCGTTCGGGACGGTGCTGTGGCTCACCACGGACATGGTGAGCGTGCCTGCGGTGGGCTTCGCGAAGTGGCCGGATGAGGAGCCAGCGGCGGCGCACCTGACGCACTGGATGGCCCACATGGTTTATGGAGTGGGGATGGAAGGTACGCGGCGGCTGCTGCGGTCACTTTAGGATGGGGTCGCTAGTACGTCGGGCGCGGGAAGCTGGCCAGGTGATCGATGGCTTCCTGCGCGCGCTCACGCAGCTGGACGAGCTCAGACTCGGGCTTTTTGCGGAGCGTGTTGTAGGGCATGCGGAGTCGGGGGTTGCCGTCCAGACGATCCCGATTGCGCTCTAGGAAGGTCCAGTAGAGTGCGGTGAATGGGCAGGCATCAGAAGTGAGGGTCTTCTTCGGGTCATAGCGGCAGTGGCCGCAGAAGTTCGACATGCGATTGATGTAGGCGGCGCCGGAGACGTAGGGCTTGGTGGCGGTGAGCCCGCCGTCAGCGTAGGTGCTCATGCCGAGAACGTTCGGCTCGACGACCCAGTCGTAGGCGTCGATGTAGCCGAACCAGAACCAGTCGGTGAGCTCGCGGGGGGAGAAGCCGCAAAGGTTGGCGAGGTTCGACAGCACCATGAGGCGGGAGATGTGATGGGACCAGCCGTGGTCGATCACCTGCTGGACGGAGGTGTCCAGACAGTGGAGGCCGGACTTGACGCCCCAGTAGGCCGCGGGAAGCGGCCTGTCGGCAGCCAGGGCGGACGGTGTTGCGCCGGCGTAGGGATCGGCTGGAGCTAGCGGATTGGCTTCGGGTTCCGCGGCGGTGCTGGGCAGCGTGGCCGTGGGATAGCTGCTGGCGACAAGGCCGGGGTGGTCGGCGAGGTCGGGGGACTGTTCCTGCGGGCGGACTGCCTGCTGTTGTTGGACCTGTAATTTGCGGTAGCCGTCGGTCTGCTCGTGGAGGTGGCGCATGAACTCCCGCCAGCCGAGCAGTTGGCGGATGAAGCCTTCGGCGCTGGCCAGCGGGATGGCGCCTTCGGCTGCTGCGGCGGCAACGTCCTGCACGAGCGTGAGGGGAAGCATGCGGGCGAGGTTCAGGTGGCCGGAGGTTTTGGAGTGGAAGAGTTGCAGTTCGTCGTCGCGCATGGCGTCTTCAAACGGGCCGAAGAAAGGCAGCTGATTCTTGAGCGAGAACTGCCACGCCTGGTCGGCTTCAGCCTGCGTGCAGGGAAGGTCAAAGTTAGCGATGGAACCGAAGTGGTGCGCATACTGCGTCCCGACGTAGTCGATGACCTCGCGGGTGAGCTCGTCAGGCGGGAACTGGGGTGGGCGTGGGATGGGGACCTCGCCACGGTAGGGGTTGCGATTGTCGGCGTCGTAGGAGAACTGTCCGCCGATCGGCTTTCCCCTCTCCATCAGGATGCCGGAGCGCTGCCGCATGTGGCGATAAAAGCGATCCATAACGTAGGAGCGGCCACTGCGCCAGGGACCATAGACCGCAAGGAAGTCCTCGGTTTGTGAGAGCCAGGTTGTGTCCTGGACGAGCTCAAGCTGCAGGCCGTTGCTGCGGGCGGTGGCCAGATCCAGACGCAGCTCGCGCTCGGCAGGGACGGTGGTGGTCAGGGCCGGGACACCGTGCTTCTGCTGCAGGTCGAGCAGGCCCTGGCCGTGCGAGCCGGGGGTGAAGTGGTAGAGGACACTCACACCGCGGGCGGCCTGCTCCAGTGCGAAGTGGCGCATGTTGGAGATGAGCAGGACAAGCTTTTTCTTGTGGTACGGACGGCGGAGTGCTTTTGCGGTGGACTCCACGATCACGATGCCGGTGTCGGCGGCGGGCTGCTCGGTCAGGGGGCCGGTGCGATCGGTGAAGCGGTCGTATGGAACAAAGATCCAGCGACGATGACGGAGATCTGCCTGGGTGGGCCGAAGAGACGCCACATGACTCTGGAAAGACAGCATGGCCCGACTGTACCGAGGTTGCGGGGGCGTGTGGATCGCAGCTTTGATCTCACCCGAAACTGGGACAACACCGTGCACCCTGGGCGAGCCTGCCCGCGACTCCGTGAGCAGTGAAACCGCCGCCGCACTCTGCTTGAGCGCAGGTTGAGGTCTCTTCCTCTTCTGGTCCCGTGAACGTGGTTGCAGATGCACCCATGCAGGGATGCCACACATCACGCTCTATTGGCTCTATGACCTTCCCAACTGGATGTGTCGGCAGCGGACGGCGCGCTGTCGGGACATGCGCCGGAGCATGGAGGAACCAAGTAGGTTGGGTGATTCTTCGCCCTGTTTAGCGCCGAAAGGAAAGTTGTTCCCCCTGGTCTCGCGGCACACGCTCGCAGCGTCGCGCCTCAGCACAATCTGATTGTGAAAGTAGCTCGCGATGACGAAGCGGGAGGTGACAGCACAGAAGGGGACTGAGCGAACAGGCGTCGCAGGGGAGACGGGCTGCAAGTTTCGCAACAGGTCCTGCTTCAGATATGAAGGGCAGCGAGTGGGAGGTCTGGGGGTCTAGAGGATGGAGGCGCGGGTCGGGATCGAACCGACGCATAAAGGTTTTGCAGACCTCTCAGGATCGCTGGTGAGGAGTGATAGAGGTTGATATACACAGAGAAAGCACAGCATTTTAAGCGTCTACCACTCAGTCCGTGTCAATCAATGCAAGCAGGTACTCCCTACACTTTCCCCTACACTCCACGAGTCTTATTTTCGGAACGCTTCCGCTTCTCAGTAACCGTCGTCTCAGTCCGCTTCACTGGATGATCACGTTCGAGGTCTCCTTCAAGGACTTCCCCTGCAGAGAGCAGGAGAGGGGCGGTCGCCACCACAGGGAATTCCAGATCCGCCGTCATTCCAGCTAGCACATTCAGTAGGTCTCCCTCGACAGCCGCATCCTGCGACTCACGAACGGTAAACTCGACTACCAGACCTCTCTCAATCTGCCCGAAGAGTCGACGCGCATCTTGGGTCAGAGCGATGCGCAACTCGCTCTTGCGGCCTGGATCCCCTTGATACTCGTTAACAATTGTCGTCGTCGTCGTTTCGACCACCTCGTCGATGGTCTGCTCAATTTTGTTGTCAACCTCTGTCAGATTCGCGGTCAATCCGAGTTTCGTCAACTTCTCTCGAGCTTCTCGAAATTCAAGAACCGCCTTCCAGGCATCCAAAAAGGCCTTCACTGCCTGGGCAATTAGGCTGATGGCACCGAACCCCGCGAGAATGACCACAGTAGGCGTTGACGACGAGAGCGCAGCTAGTGTCGCAACCTCTGTCTCATTCGACGCCTCGCTGATGTGGCCAATCAGGCGATCAAAAAAGAGCAACTCCTTCGCAAACTGCTTTACCTCGCCATTAAACAGGTCCCGGGGAACGCGAAAAGCCACGTCAGATCGATCAAGGGACGTGTCGGCTCCCTGCAGACCTAGTTCGTCTAGACCACGTTTGAGCTGCTTCAATGTGCTGAGGTACGCTCCCCGCCTGCTTACGAAGTCTTGCACGTAGTCTCGCGCTACGGAGGGTGTCATCCCGTTCGCGGCGATCGAAGCTCTAACATCTTCAGCGATTGAGGGATTGAAGAACGCGGTCCCATTCAACTCAGCAAGTGCTTCGTTAAGTGTAGGTTTGAGGGTGCTGGCCAGAGCCGACATGGCTGCGACAAGCGAACCGAGTGTACTGGCAAGCACCTGCTGTTGGGCCGGCTGTGCTGGGGATTGCGCTAGAGAGGCGAGTGAGGTTCCAACTGCCTCAAGCATGTTCTGGATGCGTAGATCGCCGTCGAGATCAAGAAGAGTGCTGATAGTGCTCAACAAAGTGTCGGTCGTCATTGTCCCGCGCAAGCATACCAGAGCGTCTCGTGGATCTTGCTGGGCACTTCCTGACGGCTCGCATGTTGAAGTCGAATGGTCTGGGGAGCGGGAGTCGCCTACTTGTCAGGCCTGCTCTGCGTGCAGAGCTTTACGTCATTCGGCACTCGCCTGAACACCCGGTTAAATATTTCGTGCGCGAGATCGACAGATTCGGTGATAGCCGCGGCTGTCGGGACGACACGCACGTTGACCTGTCGCTCTCTGGCGAGGCGGATGCCAGCGATCATGCAGGCGCCCACATAGATCATCGCCCGGTTCGGCCGCGGGATGTTGGCAGTTGGATCGAACACATGACCAGCTTAGGAGAATGCATGGCGAAGGTCGAGTGGCTCTTTCGTCGCATTTCCACAGCGCGCCCGAGTCCCTAAAGTGTCCTACTGGTCTCGTGCGTGATCGCCGACGAACTTTCAAATCGCCACATAGCGGAACTGGGGGAAGTTCCGTGCAAACGATAGGTGGGAGCTTGCGATGGCCCAAAAGGCTGCCACGGACCTCGCTTGGGCCGCAGTCTATGAGCATCGGGCCACATGCCGTCAGTGTGATGCTCACGCCGACTTCGTACACCTTCAGAGCTCGCGGCACGCCATTTACTAGCTGGATCACGTCACTCGGCTGCGGGCAGCGGATACAGTCCCTCACCTGATGGCACATCTGGACCGATCGAGGTAGGATGACGGCCATGCTCCCCACAAGAAGGTTTCTGTCGCTTCTCGCATTGATGCTGTCCAGTCTCTGTCCCGCGCAAACAGCTTCAAGCGCTAGTTAGAGTGGCACAGTGACAATCTTTCGCGAACGAGCCACCAGCCGCTTAAAAGTGTTCTCTCTCAAGGACCAATGGCCAGTGCGCCTTCATAAAAAGATGATCTTGGACGGCAGGCCCTTAATCGATATGCATGGACAAGAATTTGTCTCTTTCCAGCTTCCCGCAGGTCGGCATTTGATTGAGTTCGAAAACTATGGCGGCCCAAACGCGAGCTTTGATCTGCATGCTGGTGAGCGGGTGTTTGTGCGGCCGGGTTTTGCAGGCGGCCAGTTCTTCGAGGCTGCCAAACTTACGATTGTGATCGTTCCCTGTGCAGAAGCAATCGAGCTGGGTCGTGAAAGCGAACCCATGCCACCGAAGTACATAGAGCGACCGCTACCGTTGCAAGAAGATCACTTCCCTACTACGTGCCAGCCATAGCAGCGGCATCCCATTCGTCAAGCCTTTGGTGCTTAGTTGAAGGGCGGGTCAGAGCCTGCACTGAGGTTTCATGCACATCGATCGGGGGAGCGCGATCGGAACCGGAACTATAAGGGGCAGTTGTTTGGGAGGCGCACCACCATCTACGAGATGGCGCCATCTATCGGCCCCTTCGCCAATTATGCTGTCAGCCTCTTAGGAGAGGGCAGGGGTTAGGAGCAGCCCCCTCCTTCGCCTCACGCATGCGACTTTCGTCGGAGTGTCCTGGATCGGACCTCTCTGTATGGTGCGGGCATGACGTTTTGCCGAATTGCTTACGAGCTCGAGGGACGCTCGACTTCATCCCTGGCGAGATACATCGTCGATCGCACGCCGGCGGATGCGGCTCTTCTTAGAGCAGAGGCAGATGCAGCGTGGGACGCCGTCAGCGAGCATCGAGCGCTCTGCCCTATGTGCAAAGGCAAGCTGCGTCGCAGCGAGACCGTCCACTAGGGGTGCCCTGTACTCGGCAGCATGTGTGACGTGACGGGCGAGCGGAGCTGGTCATGATGCGTGGGCTGATCCGTTACTCCCTCAAGAGCTCCGCCGAGCAAAGGGGTTAGAATGACTGGCCACAGCGGTCGCAGCGGTGCACGACAGAGCCTTCAGCATGCCCAACGCGCTCAACGTGAAACAAACCGCCGCAAGGCTTCGTTACGGGACGAAAAGGCTGTTGGATCACCGCTCCTGTCCGGCTGCTTACAGTCAGCTGTGCACAGGCACGGCACTCTTCAACATCAACGTCATGGTCCAGTCCACCCGCTTGTATCCGCATTCTCTTGAACCTCGCCAGAAGTGCTCAGCACGTTAGTCCTTTCGCTCTTGACATGTGGGCCCGTTGTGCGTACAAATATTCCCATGACGCCGGCCGACGAACGACTCGCCATCAGAACGACCCCTGAAGATAGGTCACAGCTCACTCAGTTGAGCGAGTGGCTGGGCCTAAAGGGATCGCAGGTGATTCGATTGGCACTTCGGCGCCTTTATGACGAGGAATCGAAGCGCCGCACGAACGCAGACACGGGTGCTACCAACACCCGGAACCACTAACCCTACCCGTTCCTATGGAGAACAGATCATGGCTACACTCAACAATACCGAATCGAGCAAATCTTTTGCATGGGTAAACGGAACCGATCCAGTCCTGAAGTCCATCCTGGATCAAGACACCCTGACCGGGATGCCTCGGGATGACAAACGGGCAGCCGCGATCCGCGAAGAAGGAAATGCGCGGCTTGACGCCGGCATCCAGAACCTGCTGCTGACAGATATGTGGCAGGCACAGGCCGCTTGGGAGAAGCGCTTCGGCTTAGAGCTCCGAATCCTTTTCGCTAAACGGTGGACCGAATTGAATAGCGAATTGGAACCGATGATGGAGTTCATGCGCCTGCTTGTTACAAAAGCGCGGAGCATAGGACTCATCGGCGGTCGGGATTACGCCATTGAGAGTATGCAGGAGATCGTGTATGACCTCCGGGAGAAGCGCTTTGAGCAGGTGGAGTCTCTCTCAGATTCTGAGACTTCGCCGGGCACCCTGCACGCATCAGAAATCGCTGCGATAGCTGTTTCTGATCACGACTGCCCCGGCGTTCATGACTGAGAGTGGGAGGCGGAGTACGAGCCCTCCGCCTCTCCCTTCTTGTGTCAATCCATGCTCAGGGGCTACGTACTAGGCAGCGTGTCGCGCGTTCCACACTCCGCCTCATTCGTGAGGTCCGCTTTAGACGGTGGTACCCTTCCGCTGAAATGTTCATTTCCACTAGGACCACGGCCGAAAGGAAGGTCGAAGCAGCTCTGCGGCAACTGAGACTGGCCGCCCCGCGCGAAACCGACAGCTACCTCCTCGCTCGGGCAGAACTGACCCGGATCGACGAGAGCGCAAGCGGCACTGACTTTACACGGATACGGAAGGCCATCGATGCAATCGAGACGTGGTTACTAAGCAATGGCGCCGCTCCCCGCCTGCAGGTTGCTGAAGCAATCTCAACGCTCGGCTGGTCTCCGGAGCACACTAGAGAGCAGGCCAAGTGGCTCATCGTGCATGCTATGGACTATCACAGTGGCAGCAAGCCGAGCATCAAGAAGACTCCCCACCGGCTCCTCCGCCGAGGAGATCAGATCGAGCTGGTTCGAACCTAATAGAGCCAAGTCGATGAACCTAATTACTTCGTGCCGTCGAGTGATCACCCCTAGGGTCGGAGTACATTCGGTGAGATCTTCCTAGCGTCAAATTGCTCGCGCCCCTCGAAGGTGAAGCTAGCTGAGTGCGTATTGCCTGGTACATCCTGGAAGTTAACGCGAACGGTAGCCTTCTTGTCATACAACTCCGACACAGAGATTCCCGCGACGTGCGCCATTAGGAAGCCGTGCATGCGGTCGTTGCTCCCCAACTGCCTTCTCTCGGACTTAGTTACCATCTCGTCTGCCATCCTCACCGATCGCTGGACACCATCCTCAGCTGTTAGAGACACAGACTCGACGTTTAGCCGTATCACGTTCGCCTGTATCGGTTCTGCATCATTACCGGGCAAGATGACCGAGACGGTCCAGCTCCGAAGGCTCGTCGTTGCTCCCGTGTTGAGCACCTCTATCGGCACCAGCAGGTTGGTATCCTGAGGACTTGTCGCAGGCGCGGCCCCGCATTCATTGATTTCCGCTCGGATAATGGGGACGCTGCGCGAAAGCAGTTCTTGACGGAGCTTGCCCACCTCCTCATGCTCGTCCAGCCAAACCTTGTAGATTGCAGTAATAAGGAACATGGTTACCGTCAGTATGAACAGCTTGGGAGGTAGCGGGGCCACCAGGGCGCTCCACATCGATTCAGCAGCGACCACGACGCCTCCCGTAGCCAGGACAGCCCACTTGCTGATGACACGCGCTGCAAACAGCCCCAAGTTGTTGATCACTTCCCGCATGATTCTGAGATGTTTCCATGTAGCCTCTCCCCCTGTCTAGAGTCACCGTGAGGTGGCGTCATCCGTAGGTTCGATAAGCACTACGACGGCACACGCGTTAGCTCGTTCACGCGCGGCCAGTGCCGAACGCGCGACGCTGTGATTTAGTCAGTTCACCGACCCCCCACCCTTGAAAGCACCCAGTATGGCTGTCGCCGGTAACGGATTTCCGGGGGTGAGTCCCATCTGCCGCAGTAGCTTGCCAAGTAGCTTTTCCATTCCCCTGCCTCCAATGCCCTTACGAACCTGCGCCAGCGTATGCGCTGTTAGTTCGAGGTAGGAGCGATATAGCGGCTCCAGGACGCCGACTGGTGCCGCATTGATGAGGTCAAGCCAGGCTACCTGCTGCTCGTCGCCAAACCAGCCAGGTGGTTCACCCATAACGCCGTAGAACGCTCTCGATGTCCGGATGCGCTCAAGTGCGTCCGTCTGCTTCATCACTTCGAAAGGCTTGTATCGCTTAGGCATTGGCGGTTCTCGCATTCCGCTCGTGAGGATCGGAGCCATTGAGGATCCTCGCAAGTGCAGCGAGTCCGCTTTCTTCCTTCGATTCTTCCTGTGCGGTGGGGATCTTCCCGCGTTTCATCGGAGACATCCCAAGGTCACTGGCGAGAGATTGGAGGATACGTTTATTGGTCGCGCTGAAGTTAGCCCAATCTTCGCGTGATTGGACGAGTAGGCGCGCTGCGAGCTCCACAATCATGAAATCTCCCTCAGACACAGTGCCAGGAGCGGCTTTGTCCCTGATCTCATTCCATGCGATTGCCTCCGCCTGGCTCAGATGAGCTGGCGGATCTCCAAGGGGAACAAAGCCATCAGCGGCCGTTAGTCGCTGTCGATACCTCCCCGGATGCGCTTTCAATGTGCCGCTTCTTCTCAGTTCCGAAAGACTTTTCCCTGGATTTGGCATCTTTCCTTTCCCTTTCAGGTCAATCTGCTTGATCGCGATAAAGCGCTGTTCTCCCATGCGCTGGAATTTCGTGATGGGGCACGTGTAAATGTGTGACCAATCGCTGGTCTGGCGCCGTGGTGCTGTAGAGATAGACCCACCCCCCCCCGGGGCAGTGTCTGAGGTACTGAGACCGGTCACTACTGCGCTCCCTACGCCGTGGTATACGCTTACTCCCAGTCAATGAGCGCACTGATCTTCTTCATCGACGAGCACCAAGCTTTGATCGCAGGCGCGTGAGGGTACTCGGGTATTCATCGACTCACGAGCAAGCCGACCACTACGATGGCTATCGCAGTCCAGTCCAGTATGTCGAGGCCATGTAGGTATGTTCGAAAAGCCGTGGTTTGCACGGACTGCACTTCTGATAAACATCGCGGGCACCTTTCTGTTGATGTATTCATTCCAAGCAAGCTCCTCTGACTTCCGTTTGATCACGCGTCACAATCAAGATGATGATCGGAACTACTCAACCGGCAACGCCTACGCAATCTGTGTACAAGACTTCACGCTTGCCGAAACCGACAGTCGGGGAGGCGTGCGTCTCGGTTCACCAAGTTGCAAAGACTGGGTCGGGGCAACACCAACGGCTGTAGTCACTGCAGAGAGGCCAGCGTTCGCACGCTGGGGCCTCCGCCTGACCATCATCGGCTTTCTGATGCAGTTGCTCGTCCCTATTTCGAAAGCAGAATCGATAGCAGAGATCCAGCAGCAAATCAGACTGCTCAAGAAACGAGAGAAGCTCTTGCGCATCAAGGAAGAGAGTCGTCCCTGATCGAGCAGCGTCGCTGTGACTTGTGGCAGGTTTCGCAAAGAGTAATGTGGTTTTCTGGCGCGTAGCGGACGGTCGGCTTCTCTGCTGGAGGCGTTGAGCGGGCAACGATAGTTGCGGGAGCATTGCATTCTCGACAGTCGGGTTGGGACCGAAGCATGTACATGCGTAACCGAGCCTTGGCTCGCGAGTTCGTCCGCATCACCGTTCCCTTACTGCCAGTCGCCGTGCGAAGCGATCAAGCTCAGCTTTCTGTTCGGCAAGACTCCGTTGCCGCTGCTCGGCTTCAGTCGGAGCGTTCGCCTTCACTTGCTGTTTTAGGACGTCGACCTGAGCCTGCAGCAAGCGGACAGTGCGCTCTACGGTCTGACTGGTTAAAGCCGGGGCAGGAGCGGCCTTACTCTTCTGAGCTAGGGTTGGCGGTACTCCCTTCGTTCCAGCCGTAATCTGGCTACCGGAAACGACGAGATTCGCAGCGCGATTGCGTGAGACTTGTTGTGCACGAACGTGTGCGAAGTCCCCGATCGACCCATCTAAGAACCGCGGATCGAACATGCTGACAGGTGTGAACCCAAATCCTTGATGGAGACTAATCATTGGAGTGAACCCTTGCACCCTTCGTTGTTGTGGTTGAGAGGATCGAGATAATGTGCTCAGCGGCGTTCCTGATGCCGCCGATGTAGAAGTCGCTGCCCATCTTGGGATCTGCGGCTGCCAGATCACGGGTCAGCTGCTGCAAGCGCTCTGCGGTGTTCATCACCGCTGCTGCGTCGTAGGCGGGCTGGCTCTGGGTTTGGGCAACGAGCTGAGCAGCAGTAGCCTGGATCGCGCCTACTATCACTCTGGCCGCGGGCGCAGCCGACCAAAGCAGCTGAGCCCGGTACCTCGCGTCTTCGGCCTGCCCCGTGAGCTGCGTGCGGAATTGCTCCTCTTGGGACATCTGCGGGAATTGCTGCACGGGATGGATCAGCTGGCCCATTGCGCCGCTCCTTCCCGTACCGAAGCGCATAGCAAGATCTCGGTAGGTGCGCCCAAGGTCTTGAGCAGCGCCGCGATGTACTGCAGGACTGGACCAGTCTCAAAGTGCATGAAGCCTGCTCCAACGCCAGGATGCTCGCTTACCAGGCGATCGAGCAGCTGCACGTCGACACGCATCTTCAGAACGATCGTGCGTAGATCCGAGGTGTCCGCTAGGGGCTCCTGTAGCTCTGCCATGAGGTTTGCCCGAAGCGTTCTGGCAACTTGCAGGATTGGCTCCACATGCTCACGGCCGCCGTGCGGTGGGCCACCGAGACCGCCAAGATGCAGGAGAACGTCATCCAAGGCGTTCATCACGGCTACTCGCTTCGCGTCCGGCATTCGCCCGTCGACAACGGAAGGTGCAGCTGGAACGATCGGCCTGCTGGCTTCCTGAACAAAGCGGTCGCAGGTCGCTCGAATGGCATTTGGCATCCACGGATCAATGTTTCGATCCAGAACGAGTGCCTCATCGACGAGTGGCTTGATGGTTTGGGCCGCGGCGATGATCTCTGGCCTGGTGTCGTTGGTTACGCTGAACGCGGTAGTCGCTGCCGTGATCCGCGCCAGCTGGTAGCCAATCTTCTTGCGGATCGGCTTCTCACCCTCTTCCGGTGAGTAGAGGTGCGGAAGCGCTCGCTCGATCTCACGCTGGTACGAGCGGAAGCGGTTTTGCGTGCTGATGTAGAGCTGTTCGGTCGCATCAGCCTCGATGTTGTTGCCACGGACCTCAGAGAGCTCTTCCATCTGCTTGGTGAGCTGTTCTAGTAGCTTCTGCATCGCGGAGCGTGTGTCGTGCGAGCCGCGGAAGCGATCGCAAGCGACGGTGAGCTCGCCAATAGTAGAGCGAATCGCGCTTAGGTGGGGCGCGGCGTTCCGCTCGAGCCTATACTGCTGCGGGGTGACTTCCAGATTGAGACTGAGCATGTGGTTTTTTCCTTTCAAGGTTGAACGTCTTCCATTGCAAGAGGCTGGGCGCCTGCGGGAGGAGCTGGCGGACCAGATTTCGCCCCAAGCAGCAGGCAGGCCGCCAGCAAGTACAGGAGTGCGGTCATAGGGACTCTAAGAAACACGAAATCCGCCACGGTGGGCGGAGCTGAACCAGAGGGAGTGAGGCGCCTAGCGCCATTCCCGAAGGCGAGGGAACCACGTGTAGGTCCAGACTTGACCGGGCAGTTGGTAACCATCAACTGCCGGCCCTATGTTGCCGTTTCGTCCTACGGTCACCTTGTCGGATAGCAGGAGCGTGACCCTCACGGTCCGACAATCGTGAGTGCAGTCCGCTGGGCTGGCGTTCATGGGCGGATCGATGAAGCGAACCGTTGTGGGCACAGAAGCGTGAAGCATGAGGACATCCGCCATCGGCAAGATGCGCTCACTCGCTTCGACTTGCGCGATCGATTCAGAAACCTGAGCCGAAGCGTTGTGCAAGGCCAGACTTAGAACGGCATAGACAAGAAGCTTTTGCATGGAATCCTTTCGATCGGTTTAGCTAACCTGTTGCAGAGCGATGGCACCGTTGGTGATCACGATGCGGTAGACATGCCCGTTTGTTGTGTCTTTCTCCTGCAAGCTTCCATCCGGGCCAATGAAGACGCTGGAAGCTCCGGCGCTGTTCTGCCACTCCTGCACATTGGCTGACTGCGACGGAGCGGCTTGGACGACCACTGCCTTGTCGCTCGCTGAATTGGCCGCGAGTACGGTAGAAGCCAAGTTATCGATCGTGTTCGGGGTATTGACGGTGAGGGAGGTGTCGGTTCCGATGTTTGGGGTGCCAGTGTAGGCGTTACCAGCGACCTGGGTGGGTGTTTGTGAGTTGAGCCAGGCTCGGTGAATCACTCCGCCGCCTGTCGTTGTTCCGGTCCCACTTGTCCGAGCGATGCAGGTGGAGTCGACCCCCGTGATCGTGCTGCCTGCACTCTGAACTGGGCAGAGGTCTAGGACTTCTCCGCCAGTGAAGGTGTACGACGCTCCTATCTGCGTCATGCCGTTGAGCCTGAATATGCTTGCGGAGGTCGTGGTCGGCTGCAACCACGATGTCCCGTTGTAGTAGGCGTTTGAAGCAAACGTGGATTGTCTTGAAGCTGTAGTGCCCATGTAGGTTGGCGTGTAGTTTGTAATGCTTGGTGTTGACCAGATGGAGTATGTGGATGTGGTGACTCCAGTTCCGGCTGAGGTCGTGCCAGATATGCCGTATATGCTGCTGTTCGGCGGCTGGATGACGCAGTTGATTCCACTGCCCGGCGCAGTGAACTGGCAAGTCGATAGATTCGGGTTGTAGGGCAAATATGCCGCCTGCGCCGCTGCGATTCTCGGAGCGACCAACATGGCGATGGATAGGGGAAGAAGGGCGATACATTTCATGAAAGGTCTCCTTTAGCTTGCGGTGTAGTAAACGACCATCGAAGTGAACTTGATCGTTGGCGGGGGACCGGCTCCCTCGTTAGCTTGTCCGTTTGCCCACGTGATCCCGAGCGAGCTGTTGAAGCGCATGGGGTATTGATCGAAATAGCGATACATCCCGGTGTAGGTGTTGGAGTTGCTTATGCTGGAGCCTAGGGCCGCGAAGCCGTACTCGTCGGCGTGCGGAACAAAACCTGTCGCGTAAAACTGAGAGCCGAAGAAGTCTTCTGTTCCGCCATATTGGTACGTGGTTCCATCCACGGTGAGTGTGGGGTCCCCCTCCAGCCAGGTTGGCAAGCCGCCATACTTGGGCTCGCTACCGGCGGGAATACCGAGGGCGAAGAAGTGGATCGATTCCAGCTCCCCAGGGCCGGTAACAGTTGGCAACCATGTGGCAGTACCGTAAGCCGCGAGGCTTCCTAGTGCTGGCGAGGTGTACATGTGAAAAACAGAGCGCGTGGCGGGATAGAGGTTCGCCGGTGCGGCACCCTGATACCACTGCACCTGCGTGAAGATGTACGCCTGGGCCGTCGATGCGCTGTGATACGTGATCGTGAGGCTACTCTTGTACGGGATGTAGATCTTCCGAAAACCGCCAAATTGAGGATTGTTGGCTTCGTACCCCGTTGGAGTCGCGGAAGTATTTGTGTGCAGTGGGTAGGTCGTCGGAGTGCTTACCGTTGAGGCAAACGTCACCCCGAGATGCTTCGTCATGAATACCGAAGCGTTCGGCGTCATATCCCCCATTCCGTAACTCAGAAAAAAAATGCCGAGTGGCGCAGTGTAACTTTGCCCGTCGACGGCAATGGTGATTGTGCTGTCTTGCCAAGACGCGTTGTCCCCAATGCAGGCAAACTGAATGCTTTCTACCGATCCGGCACCAGTTCCCGTAAAGATTGCCGCGGAGCCGCCTGCGGCGATGGGGTCTGGACTCCCAGCGACAGTCGGCTCTATAGTCTGCACTCGCAGGACGCGCGTGTCGCGTGGCTGCTGCGCCGCAATCAATGCAGCTGTTTGAGCGGCCGAAACCGGATACACAGGGGATAAAGGATCGGACGTCGACTGGGCTGACGCGGGAACACTGCTTGCAGAACAGACGAGGGCGAGCACGGCGGCGAGGCCGCGTGAGAAGAAGCGCATGAGTTGTCCTTTGTCGCTGTGGTGAAAGAGGAACGCCCCGACCTCGTGGGAGGTGGAGCGTTGTTTGTTTGAAGGCGTACTGCCGTAGCTTTGACCCTGAGTCTGGCTTACACCAATTCCCAATTTCGGGGGAATTCATGTCTTATCAAACGCTGTGGTCTGCGCAGTCGGGGCTGCAGCGATGACCCTCGCCCCCCGGACCTGCACGGAGTGCTTGGCCCCTTCTGCTCGACCTCGTTTGAATTCCTTGCATCGCGTGATCAGCTCAAGGAACCTAGGATCCTTACCGAAGGCGAAGTAATTCTCAGGGTGAGCTTGGACGTCAGCCATGTAGTCGACGATCTCGTGTGCCGGCTTTACGACTTTGCTGGCGAGCTCTTCGCAGCGCCGCTTGATGTCGGCAGGCAACGGAAAGAAGTTAGCCTCGTTGATGACGCCCCACACGGCTTTCTTGAAGCGTTCCTCGCCGTGTTTATCAACCAGCTCGGCCCACGCTTTGAGGTAGAGCGCGATCGTTGCTTTCGGCAACTCTTGGGAGTGAAACCAGCTTTGGACCGAATGCATCAGTCGCGTTGCTACCGCCTCCGAAGGCGTCACTTGCGGCCTCTCTGAGCGTTTCTCCTCTGCGTTGGTCACGTTGATAGCTGGGGTTAGATCGACGATGGTCCTCATAGTTCCTCTCTGCTTTCGGTCTGTTGAGTGGTCCACCAGCAAACTCAATGGCCTTGCCGAGCCATGCGCGGTGGGATTGGAGCTTGTTGACCCAAGTCGTAGCCGATCGACTCGCGAGAATGAATGTGAAGCGCTCCAAGTCGAGGTACGACGGGGGATTGCTCTTGAGCAATGCGTTCAGTTGACTGCCGTCTGCCGCTGTGAAGGTAAAAGGCGGCGATTCACCGTTCATGGAAACCCAATTCGCCCTCAGTGCCGCGACGAACGGTTTGAATCGTGGGTCAGGAACCTTGTTGCCCTCGCGTGGCTTCTTAGCGCGAGATGTATTTGTCTTTGGTTCCTTAAAAAGGTTCCTTCCTAGGTTAGTCACTGGATTCTCTGGTTCGAAACACTGGATCTCAGGGTTCGAAACGCTGGATTCTCTGGTTCCGATCACTGGATTCTCTGGTTCCGGACTGAGGACGCTGGTCTCCAACGAGCCCATGTGAAGTGTGTAGTTGCAGGAAGTCTGCGTCCGGCGTTTCGAGATCAAGCCACGCCGCTGTAGGTCGTTAGTGCTCAACCGCACTGAGTCTGGGGAGATTTCACACCAATCGGCAATGGTCTGAATTGAGGGGAAACACCTACCAGTCTCTTTGTTCAGAGCGTTGGCCAGACAAAGCAAAACGACTCGCTCACGGGGAGGAAGCCGCACGGAGACGGCCCACTGGACCGCTGGCCAGCTCACTCCCTCACCGCACAGCGCTGTACCGCTTTCGCTTGAGCTGCTGTAGGATGTCCTTGGGAATCGACGCCCAGTCTCATGGTTGGCGAAGCGCCTCTTGCCGGGGGCGCTTTTGCTTTGGTGTGAGGTGCCCATGCGTCTGCTATGGCTCTGTGATACCGCGAGCCCTCCGCTGCTCGATGAGTGACCTCCGGCCCCATCTGCAGCGACAGGGCAGCGCCTAGAACCTCTGCTTGCGTGCGATTGAGTGTGATCTTGGTTTGTGCTGCGTTCCAGATCGCCACACCCGATTCCACGTAACCTTCCGCTCCCTCGCGGGAGATGTAGGCAGCGCTCCCACGGTTCTGTCCTCTGAACATCACTCTGACCATCTTTGGATCTAGAGACACGGGTCTCCTCCCTTCCTTCCTGGTGGCCGGCACCTTCCGTGCTCTTTGAGTGGTGAGCAGTCCACTACAAGCGGGCCTTACCTCAGCCCGCCTGCATTCTCCGGCGAGCCTCCCCAGGCGCCGGAAAGTTAAGCAGCACTAGCGGTCTCTTCGACTCTCAAGAGCTTCTCCAGGTCTGATTTCGCAACGAGCGTGCGACTTCCACACTTGATTCTCCGCAGGCGTCCTTGTGTAAGCCATGCCGAGATTGTGTGGAAGGAGACGTGTGCGAGATCCGCCGCTTCCTGTTTAGAAACCACTTCATCCAAGAGCATCGCGTCTTCTCCTACATGGAATCGGCTTGCATCAGCCGGTGTTATGAATTACAAGTTAGCAAGAGCGCGACGACACAAAAAGGTGCAACTTGTGTCGTCAAAAAAACAGGACAGGGAACGGAGCCGAATTGCCCATAAAGCGCAAGGCTGAGACGTATGGAGAGATGAAGCGAGCTGTTTACTCGAAACCTTCAGCGGATGAGCGGCCCACCCTGACGGCCATGCCAATCCGCCTCATACAACTGCAGACGACTTACCTTCGAGATGTCAGAAGAGATGGTGACCGATTCATCCAGTCTCAAAGCTCCAAACCCGCCTTTAAGGGGGCGGAAAGCGGGCCCAATCCGTGGCAGCTACGTGCGGCTTTTGACCGGGTGAGAATGCCCGAAGAGCTTATGAGCTTCCTACGGATGTGTGGTCGGTTCAAGTTCGAGGATGACGAGCAGAGTGTGTCTTGGGAGGAGGCGCAGCATTGGCAAGCATGGTTTCGGGAGCAAGCGGAGAAGAAGGAGCATGCCTATTGGGAAGGCTGGCCGAGCGGACTGAGTGCAGCATCAGTCGAGAAGCTCACGATCCAGCCGGATATACGAGTTTGGAACTCCAGCCATCGGAAGGCTCCATTCATGGCCATACACTGCGAAACCGCTCTCGAGACCATAGCAGCAACGATCTTCATCGATGGTTGGAATGGCGCCAAGTATGGCAAGTGTGAATGGTGTGGGTCTCTTTATCGCATCACCACTCTTCACAAGCGCGGCTACTGCACCCCAGCGCATCTCCGACTAGCGCTCCGCAAACAAGACCGCAAACGCAAACAAGAAGCCAAAGTGGCCGCAGGGACGGCAAAGGGGAGCCAAGGATGAGGGTTTACAAGCGCGGGAGCGTCTACTGGTTCGAACTGGTCTTCAATGGAGAGCGGATACAGCGCAGCACCAAAAGCCGCAACCAGCGCGCCGCCGGCCAGATCGCCTCTGCTTTCCACGCGTCACTTGCGAAGGGTGAGGTAGGCATCACCGAACGCAAGCCGGCGCCGACGCTTTCGACGGCGATCAGGGATTTTCTCATTTGGTCGAAAGCAGAGCACCGCTCTCACCCGAGCACAACACGGCGGTACGAGACAAGCAGCAAGACGGTGCTGAAGGCGTTCCCAGACGTTCCCCTGGATCGCATCACCGCGGACGATGTAGAGCGCTTCAAGGCGACGCGAGCTGCGGAGAAGGGCATCCGCACGAAGCGTGCGATTCGCCCCGCCACCGTGAATAGGGAACTGGCCTTCCTGAAGGCGGTGTTCCATCACGCGATGAAGTCAGACCGGGTAACACGCAATCCGGTAAGCAAGGTCGAGTTCCTGAATGAGGAGAACCAGCAGGATCGCGTCCTCACTTGGGATGAGCAGCGGAGATACCTCGCCAACGCCACCCCACTTCTCCGGGACGTGGCCACCCTCATCCTGGAGACTGGAGCGCGGCCAGAAGAGATCTACACGATCGAGGCGAGGAACGTCAGCATAGCCGGCAAGTACCTGGTGATACCGAAGGGGAAGACTCCGGCAGCCCGGCGCAGGCTAGGCCTCACCAGCGCCGCCCTCTCGATACTTGCGAGGCGCTTGGAGACGCGGCCTACCGGCTACATCTTCCCGTGTGAGACGGACGTGAACCGCCCTATACCCAAGGTCAACAACGCCCACGACCGGGCGGTGCGCGACAGCAAGGTGTCAAAGTTCCGGCTGTACGACTGTCGACACACCTGGGCGACGCGGGCAGCAGAGGCGGGAATCGATCTGGTCACGTTGGCGGCTCTTCTCGGCCACAGCAAGCTCGCCATGGTCACGCGCTATGCGCACCCGACTCAGTCCCATCAGCTTTCAGCGATGGAGAAGATCGAGGCCCACAATGCGATGAAGGAGACGCGAGAGCTTGGAGTGACCACGCTGCAGTAGGTCCCTACACATTTCCCTACACGCGATTCGCAGGTTCTCTAAAAAGCGGCCTAAGTTGTTGAAAGGATGGAGGCGCGGGTCGGGATCGAACCGACGCATAAAGGTTTTGCAGACCTCTCCCTTACCACTTGGGTACCGCGCCTCGCGGTGGTGCACCATCTTGGCTTGTTCTGCGGAGCACTTCGCCGGAATGGAGGGGTGGGTCGCGGCGAAGCGAATTGGAGCGGGAGACCGGGGTCGAACCGGCGACATCTTCCTTGGCAAGGAAGCACTCTACCACTGAGCTACTCCCGCTCACCAGACCGAGTATAGCGAGCGTCCATGGGTCCGGTCAATGTTGCTGCACGGCAGGGAGACAGACCGACGGCGCTGGCCCTTTCCTTAAGTGCGGGACTCTGATGATGCACCAGCTTGAACCGTTGCCTTTGCTGATTTGTCGTGAAGTGAGGAGCTGGTTATGCAGGTTGGTACGGCTGATGCTCCGGGAACATGCATCGATTCATGTAGACGCAACGTCGGTTTCGTCGCAACGGGGATGTGAGCAAGACATGGGAGAGTCGCAAACAGAGCAGCAGGTGGTGTATTGGCAGGCGTTGTTGGAGTCTGCAGGGGAAGGCATCTACGGCTTGTCCCGCAATGCTCAATGCATGTTTGTGAACCGACGGGCAATTCAGCTGTTCGGCTTCTCTCAGGAGGAGATGGTAGGGAACAACATCCATCGCCTGGTGCATCACCACTATCCGGATGGCCGGCATTTCCCAGCGGAAGAGTGCGCTATAGGCGCCGTGCTCCTGGATGGCACACCGGTACGCGGGCGCCTAGAGACGATGTTTCGCAAGGATGGGGCCTCGTTTCTGGCAGAGGTCTCAGCCCATCCCGTGCTGGTGGAGGGCGAAGTTCTTGGGGTTGTAGTTACGCTGCGCGATGTGACGGACTTGCACGCCGAGCGAGCGGAGCTGGAGCGGGCCTACCGCGAGGCTGACAAGCGTCGAGCCGAGCTTGATGCCGTGATCGAGAGCATCCCGCACGGCGTGTATGTCGCACGGCGGGACGGGGGCGCTCTTCACCTGAACCGCCGCGCCGTCGCCCTGAGCGGCAGCACCTTTCCCAAAGGGTTGGGCACGCTCGACCTGGCGCTGAGGGGCGAAAGTTCCAACGACGTGCTGGAGCAGGATGGGCGATGGCTTCGCAGCTCTGCCGCTCCGATTCTGCTGAACGGCGAGATCATCGGCGCGGTGGCCGTTAATAGCGACGTCACGCAGTCGCGTTTGCAGGATGAAGCGCTACGCAAGAGCGAGAAGCTGGCCGCCGTTGGGCAACTGGCGAGCTCAATCGCGCACGAGATCAATAACCCGCTCGAATCCATAACGAACCTGCTTTATCTGATTCGCCATTCCAGCGACATGTCCGAGGTGCAGGAGTACGCTCAGCTTGCCCAGTCGGAGCTCGCCCGCGTGAGTGAGATCACCATGCAGACGCTGCGCTTTCATCGGCAGCAGACGCGTGCGATAGAGGTTGACCTGGCAGACCTGGCCCGTGCGGTGATGTCGCTCTACACCGGTCGCCTGCTGGTTCGCGGGGTCCAGCTGGTCTGGAAGATTCGGCCCGCCCCCAAGGTCTTTGGGATGGAAGGTGAGTTGCGTCAGGTCCTGAATAATCTGGTGCGCAACGCAATGGACGCTATGGGAGGTGGGGGCGGAACGCTCACCATTGCGATCAACCGGGAGCACAAATCATGCCACGGGGACGACAGTTCCGCTCAGGATGGCGTGCGCCTGACCGTTATGGACACCGGTGAGGGAATTGAGCCACGGATCGTGGATCGCCTGTTTGAGCCCTTCCAGACCACGAAAGAGCAGACTGGCACCGGGCTCGGCTTATGGGTGAGCAAGGGGATCGTCGAGAAGCACGGCGGATACTTTCGTCTGCGGACGCGTCGCCTCACCAGACGGCATGGCACGCTCTTCTCGATCTGGTTGCCGGGGAAGGATTCTGCTAATCCGAGTCAGGTTGTGCGCTAACGGGTATGCGTGGCCCAGCGGCCGGGTTGCTGCGGTGCCGCACCATATGTGGCGTAAGCAGAAGCACAAGCTCGGAAGAGTCGCGCTCCCCATTGCGGGCAGAGGTGATGCCTTGGAATCCGGGCAGCTCGCCCAGGCCTGGAATGCCGCTGACAGCCACGGACTCCGTGTGGCTCAGGCTGGATAGGAGCAACGCCGTCTGCCCATCGCTGACGGTGACATCCGAGCCGAAACGACGGCTGGCCAGCACCGGGATGTTGTCTTCAGACGAACCGGTGAGTGCCTCGATCTTCAGGTCAAGGTGCACGCTGATATTGCCCGAGCTTTGAACGTGCGGTGTCGCCTCGAGTGTGAGGCCAAGATCTTCGTACTGGATCTGAGGAATAGTTGCACTGGCTGAATTGGCGCCGAGATACTGATTAAGCAGGCTGGACACACTCACGCCGTTAATGGTGGCGCCGGACAGAGCGGAGTTCTGTGCTGAACTAAGTCCCGAGGAGTAGACCCCGACCGTGATGGGGTAGCGCGTGCCAGCGCGGAAGGTGGCAGTCTGGCGGTCACCGGCGCGCAGTTGCACCGCATCAAGAGCGCGGGTATCGGACGAGTTGAGAGCAAGCGTGAGACCCGCCCCACCGGACTGCGTTAGCCCGGTGAGCAGAAGACCCTTGCCGAAGAAGCCAACCGTATCAGAGAGCAGGCTGCTGGTCGCCAGACCGGACTGCACGAGGAACCCGGCTTCAAGCAGGAGGTTTGTAACGGAGTCGGTGCCAAGCGTGATAACGCCCTGAGCGATGGCCTGGTTGACGGCGGCCTGGTTTGAGGAGACAAGAGCCTGCGCGGCGCTGGCGACGTTGTACACAGCGAACTGCTGCGGCAGGTTGGGGCCGATGTTGCGGATGCGCGAGGTATCGACCGAGAACAGCCGGAGGTCAAAGGTGATCTCGGCGGACCCTGCGAGCAGGTCCTCGAGCGTCTGGTTCAGGGCGTCGAGTGTTCCGGCAGGCGCACGCAATGTGATGTTGTCTGCGGTGTTCTGCATGCTCAACTGGCGAACATCGAAGATCTGCCGGATCACATTGGTGACTTCGCCAAGTTGCTGGGGCGTGAGGCGCGGGGTGTAAATCGTCTCCTGGTAGAGGTGCTCGTAGCGGGTGCGGTTCGCCGTGGTGTCTGTGGCAATCACCACGCTGTGGGCATCAAGTGGCGCAAAGAAGAGGCGACCCATGCTGAGCAGGATGGGAGCAGCCTGCGCGAAGGTGGTGTCGTCCAGGTCAAAGCGCACGCCCTGCGGCGCACTGGCGCTGGCGACCGACTCGTCAAACGACGGACGTATACCGAAGCGGGTGAACGCTTCGCGCAGCACGGTCTGCAGATCGCCCCGGAGGTGCAGGTCCTTGTGACCGAGATTCGGCTGCAGCAGGATAGGGCCTGCCAGTGCGGGGGTGGAGAGCCGCCAGGGCTCGTCGTTCGCGGCCGCGCCTGGGATGGTCACGGTGGGCTGCGCGCTGCTGGGCAGCCCTTGGGCTACGGAGGCGAAGCGGGGGCCGGTGCTGCGAAGTGTGTCGTGCTGGGTGACGATGCTGTTTTCGGGGTCAAGCGTGTGCGCCTCAGCAAGAAGGGCGCTGGCCTGCGCTCGCTGACCCAGCATGGTGTCTTTGCCGGCCTCCTCAACCAAGGCGGTCACGCGGTGCTCGAGGGCGATGCGGGCGGCGATCTGGTAGTCGACGACACCGGGATCGAGGTGAGCCGCTCGTTCAAAGTGGGTCTGCGCTTCCGGAAGTGCATTCCGCTCGAGCAGGCGCGCGCCGGCGAGATACTCGTCCCGCGCCTCACCAACACGGTGCGGAGACGGTACGTCTGGGATCTGCTGCTGTGGCGCAGATGCAGCAGCGGCGGCAGTCGAGGGAGCTGCAGCCTGTGCGGGGGGTGCTGCGGGCTCAGCCGCCTGACCGGGCAGGGAGGCGCACAGCACGTGAAGTGTGAGCACTGTGGCGCTGCTCCAGAGCACGCAACGCACCAACCGTCGCGACGGGCGGAGAGCAAGGGGCAGCGGTCGTGGGGAGCGAGGAGGCTTCATGCCGGGAGCGCGCAAAGCTCGAAAGGTGAAGGCAGCCAGCACCGTGAGCAATGGATCCTGCCGTGTTAGACGGAGCGGGCGACTAGCGGGTGCCGGTCTGAATACTCTGCACGTTGCCGGAGATGGATCGCTCGCTTGCCGGTGGCCGGCGCATGCCGGCGCGGATACCCTTGCGGATCTGAGTGGAGTCCATCTCAAGATCGGCCAGCAGACGGCTCAGGGTGTTGCGGTGCATCCCGAGTTCCTCAGCCGCCTTGCACTGATTGCCTTTGTGCTGAGCCAGCACCTCGAAAAGGTAGCGGCGCTTAAACTGCCGCACCGCCTCGTTATACGAGACCCCGGAGCTATGCATCTGGGTGACGAGGCTTTGCAGTTCGCGCTTCACGATCTTGGCCCTCTCTTTAGGTGCGCTGGCAGGAGTCTGTGTCATTGTCCATCATGCGCCCGGTTTGATCCAGTGGGATGCGGTGTGCTAGTGCCAGGACCGCCACGGGTCCAGCAGGTCATGCACGCCGGTGCGTACCTGCTCCTCAAGAGCAATGGGTGCCAGTGGCGCAAGTTCGCGGGCAAGGCGAGCGAGCGGGGGCGCCAGTTGAGAGTGCAGCAGCCATGGTTCGGGTGGCAGAAAGGCAGTCAGGGCCGTGATCAGGAGCGTCGAAAGCAGGGCAGCGCGCGCCAGGCCGAAGACACCACCAGCCAGGCGATCCAGGAAACCGAGGCCAACAAGGTGTACCAGGGCCTTCATGAGCCGGCCGATGGAAATCAGGCCGGCAAACACGCCGGCACCGAGCAGAAGGAACGCGACCAGCTCCGACGACCTGCCCTGGACGAGGCCGTGTGAAGCAAGCCAGACCGCGGCGGGATGGTAGTACCAGTCCGCGACGAGAAAGGCCGCGATCGCTGCCGCAAGACCAAAAAGCTCGCGGATGGCTCCATGCAGCAGGCCACGCACAACGGAGGAGACTGCAAAGAGCAGCAGGATCCAGTCAAACGGGTTGAGTTGGTTGAGAAGGCGCCGCACCTCCGGGCCGAGGGATGAGGTTGCGAAAGGAAGGGACACGGGAGGCTATACCTCCAGCGAGGTACGGCCCGTGAGCAGATGGAAGGCCTCGAGATACTTGGCCCGGGTCATCGCGACGACCTCCGGCGGCAGACCCGGGGCCGGCGCCTGCTTGTTCCAGTCCAGCGTCTCCAGGTAGTCGCGCACATATTGCTTATCGAACGAGGGCTGTGGCCCGCCGGGGTTGTAGAGATCCCGCGGCCAGAAGCGGGAGCTGTCCGGTGTGAGCACCTCATCGGCGAGTGTGATGCGCTGCCGCCCTTCGGCATCGGGCAGCAGACCGAACTCGAACTTGGTGTCTGCCAGCAGCAATCCCTTGGTCGCGGCATAGTCGCTGGCGCGTCCGTAGATGGCGAGCGTCAGCCGGCGCAGCTCTTCAGCCGTCTCTCCGCCGACCTGCCGCACCACCTCGTCGAAGGATATGTTCTCGTCATGACCGCTGTGATTCTTCGCCGCCGGCGTGAAGATGGGCTCGGGAAGCTTGTCTGACTCGCGGAGCCCGGTCGGCAGCTGGATACCGCAGAGAGAGCCGGTCGCCTGGTAATCCTTCCAGCCCGAGCCGGACAGGTAGCCGCGCACAACACACTCCACCGGAAACATGGTTGCGCGCCGCACCAGCATGGTGCGACCAGCAAGCTGCGAGCGGTAGGGCGCAAACCCTGCTGGCAACTGCGCCATGTCCGTAGACAGAAGATGATTGGGCACCAGCGACGAAAGGAACTCAAACCAGAACAGCGAGATCTGGGTGAGGATTCGGCCCTTGTCCGGGATGCCGGAGCCAAGAATGCAATCAAACGCAGAGATCCGGTCGGTCGCCACAAAGAGCAGGGTGTCCGGGGAGGCCTCGTAGATGTCACGCACCTTCCCGCGGGCGATGGGCTGGGCGGATCCGAGGCTGGTGGCAAGCAAGGGCTGATCAGGCAAAGAGGATGGCGCCGACATGCTTTGACCGTATCACCTGCGCATGAGCTTTCGCAGCGCAGGAGACAGCGCGCCGCGGGGGATAAGGTGATGTTCGTGCCGGCCGGAAAGGCCAGCCTCCGCGTGAGACGGCGGCAGGGGGGGACAGTAGAGATCGATTGCATGGGTCTCCGGCCGCAGCACCGCGTAGGTCGCCGTTGTGGTGCACTGGCTGTCATACAGGCGGCTGCCGTAGATGCCACGCCGCAGCCCCGGCAGGTTCGGCGGTCGGTAGCTGAGCTCGTACTCCAGACCGGAGTTGCCGTCGACCCCGCGCCAGGGCAGCGTCTCCAGAACGTAACCATCGGCGATCGGCACCACCCGCACAGGGTCCGGTTGGAAGAGATAGCTCAGCGGGCCAACGATGCTTGTTGTAAACAGGAACGGCAGCAGCACAACGGCGATCACCGTGGTCAGAAGACGGGGGCGAAGCAGGGTAAGAAAGACGATGGCGAACTGAAGCGTGACAATACGCACCCAGCCCTCCAGATCCGCAATTCTCTGGTTGGTGACGTCCCACTTGCTTACCAGGGACAGAAGACACGGCGCGAGAAGAAGGGCTGCTATCAGCAGCAGAGCGCGCCGCACCCGGAGCGAAAGCCGCGGCCAGCGCACGCGAAGCAGAACTGCCAGGGCAAGGGTGAAGGCAAGGGTCGCCAGGCTTAGGACTAGGGGCATGCTCCCTCAGAATAAGCGCTAGGACTTGCTCGTGTGGAAGCCCTAGGCGACAGCCCGCCGGCGGGAGCCTTCCTTGCCAGTGGCCAGGTTGACCGACACCACCTTGGACACGCCGGGCTCCTGCATGGTGACCCCGAAGATCACATCCGCCTGCTCCATTGTGCGCTTGGAGTGCGTGATCACGATGAACTGCGTTGTGGAGCTCATGTCGGCGATCAGCTTGGCAAAGCGGCCCACGTTGGTCTCGTCGAGCGGCGCATCCACCTCGTCCAGGATGCAGAAGGGCGCGGGTTGAAACTGGAAGATCCCGACCAGAAGAGACAGTGCAGTGAGCGCCTTTTCGCCACCCGATAGCAGCAGGATGCTTTGCAGTTTCTTGCCGGGGGGCGACGCGACGATGTCGATCCCAGACTCTGCCGCGTTCTCCTCATCCGTCAGCTTCATGAGCGCCTGGCCGCCGCCGAAGAGCTTGGTAAAGGTCACCGAGAAGTTCTCATTGATGATCTTGAAGGCCTCGTCGAACTTCACCTTCGAGACATCGTCGATTTCGCGGATGGATGCCTGCGTGTTGCCGATCGAGTCCATCAGATCGCGACGCTGCGTCTCCAGGAAGCCATGCCGCTCGGCGGCCTCGTGGAACTCCTCAAGAGCCATCATGTTCACCGGTCCCATGGCTTCAAGCCTGCCCTTGATGGCCCGCGTCTCCGCCTCCTGCTCCTGCAGGGCCTCACCGTCCAGGGGACTGATCGCAGTCTCCTGCCGCAGCATCTCGGGCTCGATGTTGAGGTCGTTGCGGCATTGCTCGTCGATGTGCTCGATCTCTGCTGCCAGGCGAGCAGCCCGCGAGCTGAGCTGGGCCCGCTGCTCTCGCAGCGACTCGGCCTCCGCGCGCGCAGACCGCAGGCGCACATCGGTCTCCGCCAGCCCGCGCCTCAGCTCGGCTGCTTCAGCGGCCAGTCGCGCCCCCTCCGCCACGGCGTGAGCGTGGGTCTCGCGGAGTGAAGTCTGCTCCGCGTCGAGCCCAAGCGTCTCGTCCTCGCGGCGCGTGCGCTCCGCAGCGGCGGAGGCCAGCTGCGCCTCCAACTGAGTCAGGCGGGCCGTCTGCCCGCTAAGCACGCGTGTGGTCTGGTCAAAGCCGCCCTGCGCATTGCGCCGGCGTTCGTCGAGCCCGGCCAGGGCCGCGGAGGCGGCTGCAGCCGCAGCCTGCAGGCGGTCGCGGTCTTCCCGATGTTTGGCGAGTTTGCCCTGCAACTCCGACAGGGACTGCTCCAGCGCGGCGTGCTCTCGGTCCGCGGCCTCCGTCTCCGTGCGCCTTCGCGCGATCAAGTCCGTCTTGGCGTTACGCTGGTCCCGGTTTCGCTCCGTGCCGAGTTGCCAGTCCTGCAGGCGTCGGTTGAGCCGCTGCGCCTCCGACTCCATCTGGCGCAGGGCTGCGCCAGAGTTCGCCGCCTCGCGTTCCGCCTCACGCCGCTCCTGTGTCTTGCGCTCCATCGCTGTCTGCGCATCGGCGATCTCGTGGGCGAGGGAAGCCGTCGTCTGCTCCGCCGCGGCCAGCTTGGTCTCCGCTGCCTGCACCTTGGTCAACAGCTCTTTCAGATCGCGCTTCAGCGCCAGCGGGCCGCTCGCCGATGCGCGGCCGGCCGTCACCGTCCGTGCGTGAAAGACCTCTCCGGTGGGCGCCAGAAACCATGCCTCCGGGTGCTGCTCCGCGAGCGCGCGAGCTTGCGGAAGGTCTGCTGCAAGGTACCCGTCACGCAGCTTGGGGAGAAGTTCGTGGAGCGGCAGCGAAAGCTCGCTGGAAACCCGCACCACCTCACGCAGCGGTGTCAGGCCGTCTGCCTGCACGGGCGAAACGGGCCGCTGCACCCCTGGTGTCGCGACCTCGCCTCCGTCGCTCTGGAAGAGAATCGTCGCACGCCCGTTAACCTCGGAACGGAGCAGCTGCACGCACTGGTCGGCCGCTTCCCAGCTCTGCACCACGACGAAATTCAGCTCATCCCGCAGAAACTCATCGACGATCGCGCCGAACTGCGTTTCCAGCTCTAAAAAGTCAGCCAGCGTGCCTAGTGGGGCGGCGCTGCCATTGGCGTGCGCCTGCCGCTTTGCGCTGCGGAAGATCGTCTTCACCGTGTCCGTCGAGTAGCTGTGATCACGGATCAACCCTTCCAGCGACTGGCGCCGACCGTTCAGGCTGGCAAGCTCCGAGCGCAGCGCGTCGCCCTGCCGCTTGCCCTCGGACTCGCGCCGGCGCCTGTCCTCTACATCAAGCCGAAGCGTGGCAATCTCGGCTTCAAGCCGCTGGAGCCGCTCGGTCACCGACTCATACGTGAGCTTGATCTGACCGCGCTGCTGCCCCAGCGCAGCCAGCTCCTCGCGTGCCGTCTCGGACTCCCGCCCGAGGCGTTCCGCCTCGGCTTCCAGGCTGCCGAGCGCGGTCTCCGCCTGGGTGATCTCGTTGCGGATACCCCCGGCCTTCTGCAACAGTTGCAGGATGTTGCGGCGGGACTGCTCCAGCTGCTGCTCGGCCGTCTGCACGGCCCGCACAGCGCCCTGCGCCTCGGCCGCCTGGCGCATTGCCGCATCGCGCGCGGAGGCGGATTCAGCGTTCGCCCCCTCAAGAAAGCGGCGCTGCTGCTCGAGCTCGGCTGTTAGCTCCGCAAGGTGAGCGCGACCTGCTTCGAGCTCCCCTGTGCCACTCTCCAGGCGCGCACTGAGCTCAACCACCCGTTCACGATTCGAGGCCGCACGCGTCGTCAGGCGCTCCAGATCAACAGCCGTCTGTGAGGCCGTGGCGCTGGCCGCGCGGATCGCGCCATCCAACTCATACCCCCGGGCAACCCCGCTTGTGTGCGCAGTGTCCAGAGCTTCGATCTCGCCAGCGCGGGTATCGATGGCTTCGGTGTCGCGCGCAATGCCAGCCGCCACGGTCTGCGCTTCGGCGTCGAGCAGGGCCATCCGGCTGTGCAGCACCACGCGCAGCTTGCCGCGCAGGTCGTCTCGCATCGCGCCGTATCGCTCAGCCTTGGCGGCCTGGCGCTTCAGCGAGGCCATCTGCCGCGTGACCTCGTCGAAGATGTCGTTCACGCGTGCCAGGTTCTGCTTGGCTGACTCCAGCCGGAGCTCCGCCAGGCGCTTCTTGGTCTTGAAGCGCGTGATCCCCGCCGCCTCCTCGATAATGCCGCGACGCTCCAGCGGCTTTGAGCTAAGCAGCTGCCCGATGCGCTCCTGCCCGATGATGGCGTAGCTTTCGCCGCCAAGGCCCGTGCCGAGAAAGATGTCCTGAATATCCCGCAGCCGGCAGATGCGGCCGTTCAGCAGGTACTCCGAGTCTCCTGAGCGAAATAAACGGCGCGTCACTGTAACTTCGCCAGCCCGCACCGGCGCCCGGCTGAAGCGCCTGCGGCGAATGCGCAGCACAACATCGTCCGTGAGCGTCTCTCCCGCAGGTGCGTCCGTGTGTCTCTCACCCTGCCCAGGAGTCGGTGCCTCGGCTCCTTCGGCGGCCTCCGCGTTCGGGGTGGGCCGTAGGGCACCATCCGCTGTGGCCTCGCTCAGCACAACCCCCGGCTGCGCTTCCGCCACAGCAGCTTCCGTTTCCGCCGCGGTTGAGGCACGCAGCTGCTCCTCATCCCAGTCTTCCAGCGTCGGCGCATCCTCGGCTGGGTGCCGGTCCGCGATGACCAGCTCGGGGCCGTCCGGATGCAGCACGGCCCCGTCGTACACCTCCGGATCGACCAGCGTAAGCGACACCTCGGCCATGCCCGTCGGTTTGCGCTCCCGCGTGCCCGCAAAGATCACGTCTTCCATCTTCACGCCGCGCAGGCTCTTGGCGGACTGCTCACCCAGCACCCACGTGATCGCATCGGAGATGTTGGACTTGCCGCACCCATTCGGCCCAACCACTGCTGCGATGCCGCGTCCCGTAAGCGTCACATCGGTCCGGTCGCAAAAGGATTTGAACCCCAGGATCTGAACCCGGACGAGCTTGAGCATGGGACGCGAGACCTCCTGAGTTATGCCGCGTTGCAGCGCATCGGCACCTTCCACCTTAGTGATCTGCTCCCCGCCAATCAACACAGACCTACAAGCTCTTGTGGATAAGCAGGCACCGCTCTCAAGGGAGTGTGCTCCCGTTGGGCATCGGCTGCTCGTCGTGCGCCACCTCCGCGTAGACCAGAGTGAGCCGGTCTGCCCGCAGCGCAGGTTACGTCAGGTCACCCGATCGGCGCGCCGTGCAGCCCGTCTTGTTGCCCAACGGACAACAGGCCCTCTAGAATCCGCATCATCCCGAGCAGCTACTGCAGCGTGGCGTCTGCTTACATAAACGAGTGCCTCGCAGGGTCGTTCGCATTCGATCTCACGGATTGCTCTATGATCAGGCAATCCGGGGCGCAACGCTGAACGGCTTGGGCTTCAAATGATTGGAAACTTCGAGGAGTGGGAAACATGCGAAAGGCAGTAGTTGCGTCTCTTCTGGCGATCGCCAGTGCAGGGTCTGGCGCCCGATTCGGCTTCTCTCAGGCAGCGGCCGCGGCGCCGGCCGCATCCGGCCAGGTGCAGATGCCGCAGGCGGAGTACAACGATTACACGGCGGCTATCGGACAGACGACGCCACAAACCAAGGCGCCTGCACTTGAGGCCTATCTCACCAAGTATCCCAACAGCTCGGTCAAGGCGGACGTGCTGCAGCAGCTCATGGTCGCCTACAGCTCCTTCGACCCGACCAAGACCCTGGATGCGGCGGACCGCCTGCTGCAGGTACAGCCGGACAACCTTCGCGCCATCACGCTCGAGGTCTACTTCCGGAAGTCTGCGGCCGACCAACTGACGGATCCTGCCGCCAAGCAGACCGCTCTCGACAAGGCAGCTGACTACGCCCAGAAGGGTCTTGCCGCAACCAAGCCGACAGAGATGAGCGACGCTGATTTCACGACGCTCAAGACTAACGCCTATCCCATCTTCTACAGTGCCATCGGTACGGCGGCTCTGAACAAGAAGGACACCGCAAACGCGATCGACAACTTCAAGAAAGAGCTCGCGGCAGTTCCTGTCGACCAGACCACCAAGCCTGGCCCGATACTGCAGGACACCTACTACCTCGGCCTGGCCTACCTGCAGTCCACTCCGCCTGATCTCTTGAACTGCTCGTACTATGTCGCCCGCTTCATCGCGTTTGCGCCAGATCCGTACAAGACGCAGATGGCGCCAACCGCCCAGTATTGCTACAAGAAGTACCACGGCAACGCGGACGGCTACGACAAGATCACGACTGCGGCGTCAGCCAATCTGAACCCGCCCGCGGACCTATTCGGCTCGATCACGCCCGCTCCCAAGCCGGCGGATATTGCGCACCAGACTGTTACCTCCACACCGGATCTTGGCACCCTGGCTCTGAGCGACAAGGAGTTCATCCTCCAGAATGGTTCGCAGGAAGATGCCGACAAGGTGTGGGATACGGTGAAGGGCAAGACGGTTCAGATCCCGGACGCAACCGTGATCTCGGCGACGGACTCGTCGCTGACCGTAGCCGTCTCGGATGACGCTGTGCAGTCCAAGCAGGCAGACTTCACCTTCAACATGAAGGAGCCGCTCAAGACTGTGCCGACCGTCGGATCGAAGATCAGCCTCACTGGTACGTACTCCTCCTACACGCGTGGTGGCTCCTCCGCCGCCAGTTCCACTGCTGCCAACTCCACGGCTGCAAGCACGGCGACCACCGCCACCGCCCCGGCCTCCACCGGGACCACGGATGCGGCCGGCACCACTGCAGCAAGCGGCACCACGCCGTCCACAACAGGAACCGCCACCGGCGCAACCGATGCGGCGACCGGAACAGCCTCCGCTGCGGGCACCACAACGGCCACGGACAGCACCGCCGCAACCTCGGCAACGCAGTCCGGCACCACCGCCAGCACGACGCAGAGCTCCGCTGCAGCCGCCCCTGGGCAGCTCATGATCATCATGAGCGATGGCACAGTGGCCACCAAGGAAGCGCCAAGGCGGACCACGACCACCCGTCGTCCCGCTGCTCGTCGTCGATAACCAGTTCCACACAGCGTGCAAGAAAGACGGGCGACCTAAGTCGCCCGTTTTTCTTTGTCCCAAACCTCACACACGAACGATCAGGCCGATCAACCTACCAGACGGAGTGATCGCCCCGTCCTCATTCCCCCATCGAAATGCGTCGGATCGCATGGGCTCGCCCCGTCTTCGGGTCACAGCTGATCAGGGCCGCGCACATGCGCGGGTTTCCCTTGGCTGCTTCGAACTTTCCGGGCAGGCCCGTCAGAAAGCGATGGAGCGCCAGCTCGCTTTCCACACCGATCACCGAGTCATACGGGCCCGACATGCCCACATCCGTCTGAAATGCGGTCCCCTGGTGCAGCAGGCGCTCGTCCGCCGTGGGAATGTGCGTATGGGTCCCAAGCACGGCGGTGACACGGCCATCCAGGTACCAGCCCAGCGCTACCTTCTCGCTTGAGGCCTCGGCATGGAAGTCCACCAGGATGACTGTCGCGCCAGTCTCTGCCTTGACCTGCGCCAGGAGCTCATCTGCCTTGCGAAAAGGATCATCACAGGAGCTCATGAAGACCCGCCCCTGCAGGTTGATCACGGCATATCGCGTGCTGTCCGGGAGCTGCCCCTGGTAGAGGCCGAAGCCAGGCGTGCCGGGATTGTAGTTGGCAGGCCGCAGAACGCGCCGTGGGCGATCGTGCGAGGTAGCCGGGACGGTCATGTACTCGAAGATCTCGCGCTTGTCCCAGATGTGGTTTCCGGTCGTGATCACGTGCGCGCCCCAGTCAAACATCTCCTCGGCCAACGTCGGCGTAATGCCAAAGCCGCCAGCCGAGTTTTCCCCATTGATCACCAGCAGATCGACCGCGTTCGACTCCAGAACATGGGGCAGGTGCTCCCGCACGATATGCCTGCCGGCGGACCCAAAGACATCACCAACAAAGAGGATGTTCATCATCGGTCAGGGTAGCATCCGCAGCATCCGGGCCAAGGCTTGTACGTAACCACGAGCGATCGGGCACAGGCTGTGATAGCTTGCTTCACATGGCGCAGAGTGGTCGTTTCGGATTGTGTGTACGAGTTCTTCACGTCCTCGCAACAGATGCGACGGCAATGCATACTTCAACGGCGATCGCGGAAGAACTCAGCGAAAGCCCGGTCATGGTGCGACGCACGTTTCTTCTGCTGCAGAAAGCCGGGCTCATCGCCCAGCGTAAAGGTCCCGCGGGCGGGGCACGCCTCAAGGTCGCTCCGAAGGAGATCGGCATGGGCGATGTGTACGCCGCCGCCGAAGAGGGCTGGATCTCGTTTGGCGACGACAAGGGCCGCCTTGGTGCGATCGAAAAGCGCCTGCGCAAGGAAGCGCTGGCAGCCATGAATCAGACCACCCTCGCCCAGGTCACCAAGAAGCTCCGCTCGTAAGCGAGCGCTGGGGCGGCCGGAAGGCTTCGCCCCACTAGCTAGACCCCCTTAGCGTCGCCACCACCCGCGTTGTCTGGTAGCTGCGTTCTGCTTTGCGGCCGCAACAGCGGGAACAGAATCACGTCGCGGATCGATCGTGCGCCGGTCAGCACCATCGTCAGGCGATCGATACCAATCCCCTCGCCCCCTGTCGGCGGCAGCCCATAGCCAAGCGCGCGCACGTAGTCCTCGTCCATGGCATGCGCTTCGTCATCGCCCCGATCGCGCTCCCGCAGCTGATCCTCAAAGCGCTTGCGCTGCTCCACCGGGTCGTTCAGCTCGGAGAAGGCATTCCCCACCTCAAACCCGCCGATGTAAAACTCGAACCGCTCCACCCACTCCGGCTCATCCGGCTTCTGCTTGGAAAGCGGGGAAACCGCAAGAGGGAAGTCGTAGATGATCGTCGGCTGGATGAGGTGACTCTCCGCCAGTGCCTCGAAGATCGAGGCGATCAGCTTGCCCGCTGTCGCATCATCCACCGAGGCTCCTGCCGCGCCCGGGTGGTCCAGCTTTACCCCGGAGCTTGCAAGTCGCGCCGCCAGGTCACTGACCAGCTGTGCCGATGCGAAGTCAGCCATGGTCGGGGCCGTGCTGTCCGCTGGCCAGAACTTCATGATCGCCTCGCGCATCGACAGCCGCCGCCACTGGCCTAGGTCAATCTCTTGGCCGTTAAACGTGGTCATCGTCGTGCCGTTCACCGCCTGTGCCACAAACGGAACAAGCTCGGTGGTCAGG
Organism: Acidobacteriaceae bacterium; assembly: GCA_965199635.1. Taxonomy (GTDB): domain Bacteria; phylum Acidobacteriota; class Terriglobia; order Terriglobales; family Acidobacteriaceae; genus Edaphobacter. The sequence goes on from CBDASL010000001.1 coordinate 879,189, forward strand.
TCCATCAGGTCGTGATAATCGGCATACGCCTGGTAGAACTCCAGCATCGTGAACTCGGGGTTGTGCCGCGTGCTCACACCTTCGTTGCGGAAGTTGCGATTGATCTCGTACACCCGGTCGAGCCCGCCCACCACCAGCCGTTTCAGGTAGAGCTCCGGCGCGATCCGCAGCGAAAGCGGCAGGTCCAACGCATTATGGTGCGTCTTGAAGGGCCGTGCCGCCGCGCCACCCGCGACGGTGTGCATCATGGGCGTCTCCACCTCAAGATAGCCGCGGCTGTCGAAGAAAGTACGCAGCGCGCGCAGCACGGCGGCCCGCTTCACAAAGACCTCGCGAACGTTCTCGATCTCCTCCTCGCTGGACGGCGTTACCGCCGAGGCCGGCAGGGCATCGGGCGCCGCGTTCGTCGCCTGCACCGCAGGCGCGGAGGTCTCCTGCCGCACCGTCGTGCCCGTGTTCATAAACAGGTCCACATAGCGCTGCCGATACCGCAACTCCGTGTCTTCCAGGCCGTGGTACTTGTCCGGCAGCGCCAGCATCGCCTTGGTCAGAAAGGTGAGCCGCTCCACGTGCACCGTGAGCTCGTTGGTGCGCGTCCGGAACAGGTATCCCTCCACACCCACGTGGTCACCCAGGTCCAGCAGCTTGTACACGGCGAAGTCGTCCTCGCCCACAGCATCCTTACGCACGTAAAGCTGCAGCCGCTCGCCACCCTGCTGCAGATGGGCAAACCCCGCCTTGCCCTGCAGCCGTATGGTCATCAACCGTCCGGCAACCGTCACACGTGGCCGCTGCGCGTCTAGCTCCTCGGCAGACTGGCCGTCAAACTCCCGCCGCAGGGCTGGCACATCCATCGGCGCCGGGGAGCCTGTCAGCGCCGGAAAGCGACTCGGGTAGCGTGCCTCTGCCGGCTGCAACCCCTTACGTTCGCCGATCGCCGCAATCTGCTCCAGCTTGTCACGACGCAACGCATACAGCTTCTCTTCAAACTCAGACTCAAACACGGTGTCTTCTGTCCTTAACTCACCTGAGCGCGTCCTGGCTCCGCCGCTCACGCCGGCGGCTCGCTTCGGCCTCGCTCGATCTACAGAGTACCGCCCGCTCAGGGCTCTGCACCAAAGCTCCCTCGCCTCATGGTGTAATGGACCGGTTATGGCCGACACCAATCGCGGAACAGACCGCAGGGAAGACACCGAGCCCCAGCGCAGCAACCCCAAGGGCGGCGCCTTCGGTGAACTCGTCAAAGCCGAGTCCATGATCCAGCTGGCCATCGCGCTGCCCGCCGGCTGCCTCATCGGCTGGCTGGCTGGCGCCTGGCTCGACCAGCACTTCCACCAGGGCTGGATCGCAGTCGTCGGCATCCTGGTCGGCGCAGCCGGCGGCTTTCTGCAGATCTTCTTCACCGCCTCGCGCTTTCTCCGGAAAGACCAGTGACCCGAGAACTCAGCACCCTTTCGGACGAGGACTTCCGCCGCACCATCGTGCGGTCGCTCAAGCTGCTCGGCATCCTGACCGTGATCGGCTTCCCCGTGCTGTGGTGGAAGGCGGGCTGGCCTACGGCGGCGCTTCTACTGGTCGGTGCCATCATCTCCGGCTCCGGTCTGTGGGAGTGGCTCCGCCTCATGTCAGCGGTGATGTCTCGCATGGACAATGGCGAGCGCGCCCGGCCACTTGCGCCCGTCTTGTTGGGCTTCTTTGCACACCTGGCAGGAACAATCGTTGTGCTCTATGGTAGCCTGAAGCTTCTGGACGGCTCCGTCTATGCGCTCGCCGCAGGACTCGGCTTGGGTGTGTTTGCACTCACGGTCGAGGCTCTTCGCCTGATGCAAGCCTGGACCGCATAGCGCGCAACAGCTGCTCCGACAGACTCTTATGCCGACTCAACTGCTGTTCACTCGATTTCTGAATGCCCACTTCGCCGCTCCGGCGGATGCCTTGCTGCATGCCGTGCACGTCACGCCGGCTCACCCCCAGGCACCCATCACCAACGCCTTTGCGATGGAACTGCTGGTCTTCGCTGTCCTCCTGATCTACTTCATCGTGGTCCGCGTGTCGCTGTCCGTCGAAACACCCGGCGGCGTGCAGCACCTGGCCGAGATGACGCATGAGTTTGTCCTCGAGCAGGGCGAGTCGGTCATCGGCCACGGCCATGAGCGCTTCACCGGCTATCTCACCACGCTTCTGCTGTTCATCTTGCTGGCCAATCTCATCGGCCTTGTCCCGGGCCTTGAGTCGCCCACGGCAGACGTCGCTGTGCCGCTCGGCTTCGCCCTGGTGACATTCGTCTACTACCAGTTCCACGGCATCCGCGCCAACGGCCCCGCCTATATCAAGCAGTTTCTCGGCCCGGTTTGGTGGCTTTCGCCGCTGCTCCTTCCAATCGAGATCATCTCGCACTGTGCGCGTGTTCTGTCGCTCACTGTCCGTCTTTATGCCAACATGTTCGCCGGCGACCTCGTCACCCTGGCCTTCTTCTCGCTCGTCCCGGTCGGCATCCCGCTCATCTTCCTCGGGCTGCATCTGGGCGTCGCCGTGGTACAGGCCTACGTCTTCTTCCTGCTGGCAGCCATCTACCTTTCGCTCGCTATCGCGCACGATCACTAGGCTGTAGGGAACCAGTTTGGTCGCGAAGCCCGCTCCCGCTCCGCGACAGCAACAACGCCGCAAGCGTGAGGGTGCCAGCTTGGTGAGCATCAACCACCCACTGGCGGCGTATCTTAGGGAGCTTTCGGAGTTCTTTCATGTTGAAGCAGCTGCAAGTTGTATTCATGACGTTGGCCGCCATGTTGCTCGTGAGCCCGGCCTTTGCGCAGGGCGCTGGCGCCGCAAGTGGTGCAGAGTGGGTTCCGCTCGCCGCCGGTCTGGGCATGGCCCTCGCCGCCGGTCTCTGCGGCATCGGTCAGGGTCGCGCCACTGCCTCCGCGGCAGAAGCGCTTGCCCGTAACCCCGGCGCCCGCCCTGGTATCTTCATCTTCCTGATTCTCGGCCTCGCCTTCATCGAGTCGCTTGCGCTGTTCACCTTCGTCATCATCTTCATAAAGGTGAAGTAACTCCGTTCTGCAACTCTGATCAAAGAACCCCCGCTTCGGCGGGGGTTCTTTCGTCTGGGAGCGAGCTCTCGGGCGGAAGTGTAAGCCGCAGTGACGCAAGCAGACCGCCCAATCCCCGGGCAGGGCAGGGAAGCGCGGCAGGCATGACCTGCTAGGACGAGCCTTAAGAGCATGGTCAGGCGATGCAACTAAGCTCAGACATTAACCCACCACAAACAGAAGCGCCGCCCGCAAGAGCAGACGGCCCGCATCCCTCTCCGGGTATTCTAACGCTCAGCCACGCTTCGTCCTACAGCACCGCAATCCGCTGTGCCGCGGACGCACGGCGCCGGGTGAGCCGTCACACTCGCATCCTGGGCCAGATCAAGTACTCGCCCGGGCAGCACGCCGAGCAGCAGCGTAGCCAGGGCAGCCAGGCCCAGGCCGACTGCGGCCGGCACCGGCACACGATGGCCGTTTGTCTCCCGGACCCCGCCGTCCTGCGCTGGCTTGGCGTAGATTGCCGCCAGCAGCCGCAGGTAGTAGAAGCAGGCAATACCCGAGTTCAGCAAGCCGATCACCGCCAGCCACACCCGGCCTGCATGCAGTGCCGCCGTGAACACATAAAACTTACCGAAGAAGCCGCCCGTAAAAGGGATCCCGATCAGCGAGAGCAGGAAGAAGGCAAACAGCGCCGCCAGGACCGGCCGCCGCGAGGCCAGCCCGGTGTAGTCCTCGATCGAGCGCAGCGACTCGCCATACCCCGAAGCCTGGGTGATCACGGCAAAGGCACCCACGTTCATCGCCGAGTAGGCCGCAGTGTAGAAGCACGCCGCCGCAACCCCGTCGCGCTGAAACGCCGTGAACGCGACCAGCAGGTAGCCAGCATGGGCGATCGAGGAGTAGGCGAGCATCCGCTTCACATCACGCTGCATGAGCGCACCAAAGTTGCCCACGCACATTGAAAGCGCGGCCACGACCCATAGCAGGGCAGACCAACGCGGCTCCATCGTCGGAAAGCCGCCAAACAGGATCCGCAGCAGCACTGCGAATGCAGCTGCCTTCGGCGCGGTTGACATCATCCCGACCACAGGAGCCGGCGCACCCTGGTAGACATCCGGCGTCCACACATGGAACGGGGCCGCCGATACCTTGAAGCCCAGCCCGATGATGATCATTGCCAGCGCCAGCAGGGCCAGCGTCGGCGTCCGTGTCGCACCCAGCGACTGTGCCGCGACCAGGATGTTGGTCGATCCGGTCGATCCGAAGACCAGCGCGATGCCGTACAGGAAGAAGGCTGTCGCAAACGAGCCCAGCAGAAAGTACTTGATCGAACTCTCGGATGCCGTGGCCTGCCCCTTGCGGAAGCCCGCCATGATGTAGGTCGCGATCGACGAGATCTCGAGCCCGATAAACACCATCAGCAGTTCCACCGACGAGGTCATCAGCATCATGCCCACAGCGCCAAACAGGGACAGTGCAAAGTACTCTCCGGCGTGTGTGGCGTTGCCCTCAAAGTAGTCGAGCGAGCCGAGCAGGGTGACAAGCACCACACCAGCAATCAGCAGGTGAAAGAAGACCGAGAAGGGATCGATCTGCAGCGTGGCGTAAAAGGCCGTGATCACCCCGGAACCGCGCACGACGGTGAGCTGATACCAACTCGCTCCGGCAGCACCCAAGGTGCCCAGGATGGCAAGCCAACCCAGCGGCCGGCGCGAGGCGCTCGCCGGCAACACCGGCTCCGTCACCATCACCAGAACACCCACCAGGGTCAAGATAACTTCAGGCAGCAGCGCGACAACATTAGGCGACATCTAGCGGCCTCCTTCCAGCGCAGGCTGGACGCTCGGGCTCTCGGCCGTGAAGCCCGATGCCGCGGGTTGTGGCTGCGGAAGCTCTCCAGCCAGCCGTGTGCCAACAGGATCAATGGCGCGCATCAACACTGGGGAAGCAACACCCAGCAGCAGAAAGATCACGGCCAGCGGCCACAGGGCGATGTGCTCCCGCGCAGAAAGATCACGAACCGTCATCTCGGACGGCCGGAACCCAAGCTCGCCGTAAAACACCCGCTGCACTGCCAGGAGCATGTACGCCGCTGACAGGATCACTCCGGTCGTCGCCACCACGGTCCAGAGGACGTTGTGCCCCAGGCCGGAGTGCATCGTGCCCGACAGGATCAGGAACTCGCCAACAAAGTTGTTCAGCAGCGGCAGTCCCACAACGGAAAGCGCCATGATCACAAAGAGGGCGACCATCCACGGCAGTTTCTGCGCGATGCCCCCCAGGTCGCGCATGTCATAGGTGGCGTAACGCTCATACAGAAAGCCGAGCAGCAGAAAGAGCGCCGCACCCGAGAGGCTCTCCGAGATCACATGGAAGATACCGCCGTCGATGCCGGCTACCGTGAACGAGAAGATGCCCAACACCACAAATGACAGCGCACCCAGCGTCGCAAATGAGGCCAGCCGCTTCAGGTCGCTCTGCACCAGCGCTAGGAGTGCGCCGTACACCACGCCAATGCCACCCAGAGCGATCATCAGTGGTGCAATGCGGTGTGACTCGGCAGGGAAGATCCCGAAGGAAAAGCGCAGGATCGAGTACAGCCCAAGCTTGCCGGCCAGTACGATCGCCAACCCGGTCGGCGCCTCGGACAGCGCATCCACCAGCCAGCCGTGCAGCGGGAACACCGGCACCTTCACGGCAAAGGCAAGCAGGAAGGCCAGCGACGCGAGCCACAGCGCGGAGGCGCTCGGCGAGATCGCTCCGCGAGCAGCCATCGCCTGCAGCGTCGGTAGCTCAAACGTCCCCGTCCGTGCATACAGCCAGAGCATGCCCACCAGCAGAATCGCCGACGGAATAAACGCATAGAGGAAGTACCGGATTGCCGCCCGCCGCCGATTCGAGGTGCGGCCGAAGGTCGCAATCAGGATCGTCATCGGAACCAGTGACAGCTCCCAGAAGGCGTAGTAGAGGAACAGATCGAGCGAAACAAATACGCCCAGGATAGCTACCTGCTGCAGCAGAAACAGCACGTAAAAGGTCTTCCGCCGCTCTGCAATCGCATTCCAGCTCGCCAGAACACCCAGCGGGGCCAGCACGCCGGAAAGCACCACCAGCCACATGGAAAGCCCATCCACGCCCATGTGGTAGTGGATCAGCGGCGAGGCGATCCAAAGGCTGTCTTGCTCAAACTGAAAGTGGCCATGCCCCACCGCATAGTCATAGTGCGAGGGCAGGTGCAGAATCAGCAGCAGGGTCAGCAGCGTCGTGCCCAGCGTCGTCCAGGCCATGGTGCGGCCGCGGTCCGGAAGCACGGCCAGAAGCAGCGCACCGCCCAGCGGAACAAAGGTGATCAGCGTCAGGATGCTGTGGTCCAGAGTCATCGTGTCCTGTCTGTGTCTAGTGAAGCAAAAATCCGCGGCCGAAGAGCATTACCGCAATAACGGCGGCAGCGCCCAGCGCCAGCCAGCCTGCATAGGAGCGAATGTTGCCCGACTGCACACGACGGGTAAGCGAACCGAGACCCTGCACACCCGACGCTGCACCGGAGCCGAAACCTCCGACCAACCCCTTGTCGACAACAAGATTGAGCACAAAGCGGGAGAACGCAAACAGCGGGGCCACAATGGCAGCCCGGTACAACTCGTCAACGTAGAACTTGCACTCCACGACCCGATACACCGCCGGCGCGCGCTGAGCCAGCGCGGCCGCCGTACCTGGCTTGCGGTAATAGAACAGGTACGCCACACCCAGCCCAGCCAGGGCGACCAGTGTGGAAACCACTGCCAATCCGAGCTCCGTGCTGTGGGAGGCTGCATCCGCATTGAGCGCAGTGGCGGCGACCTGGCCGGTCGCAAAGACGGGCTCCAGAAAGTGCTCAATCTCATTGTGGCCGCCCAGCGCCGCTGGCACCCCGACCCAGCCTCCGATCACGGACAGCACTGCCAGCACCGCCAGTGGAAGCGTCATTACCCAGGGCGACTCATGCACACCGTGCGCGTGCGCTGCCTGTCCCTTATCGTGTTCGGCCTCATTCACCATGCTTTGCCCCGCATGTCCACCGGCCGCGCTTGTCTCAGCCCCCTGCCCCAGCGTGTGCTCGTCAAAGCGCTCCGCGCCGAAGAAGGTCTTGAACCACAGTCGAAACATGTAGAACGAGGTCAGCCCTGCCGTCACCAGCCCCACCAGCCAAAGCAGCTTACCCAGCGGGTTGGGGCTGGTAAACGTCTGGTACAGGATCTCGTCTTTCGAGAAGAAGCCGGCCAGTGGCGGAATGCCCGCGATGGCTACAACGCCCATCGTCATCGTCCAGAACGTTACCGGTATGCGTCGCCGCAGACCACCCATCACCCGCATATCCTGCTCGCCCGAAAGCGCATGGATCACCGATCCCGCGGCCAGAAACAGCAGCGCCTTGAAGAAGGCATGGGTCAGCAGATGGAACACCGCCGCCGAATAGGCCGCCACACCGCAGCCCAGGAACATGTAGCCCAGCTGCGACACCGTCGAGTACGCCAGCACGCGCTTGATGTCGTGTTGCACCATCCCGATCAGCGCCGCCATAATCGCCGTTGCCGCGCCAATGATTGCCACAACGCCCAGGGCAAAGGGGCTGCGGTCAAACAGCACATGCGACCGGGCCACCAGGTAGATGCCTGCAGTCACCATCGTCGCCGCATGGATCAGCGCCGAAACCGGCGTCGGTCCTTCCATCGCGTCCGGCAGCCAGACATACAGCGGAATCTGTGCACTCTTACCCGCCGCGCCCACCACCAGCAGCAGCGCGATCGCTGTCAGGAAGCCGCCGTGGAGCTCAGGCCGCGCGGAGATGGCGTGAAACACAGTGGTGAAGTCCAGCGAGCCAAAGTGCGCGATCAGCAGAAACATCGCCAGCAGAAAGCCGAAGTCGCCCACCCGGTTGACGATAAACGCCTTCTTGCCAGCATTCGCCGCCGAATCCCGCTTGAAGTAGAAGCCGATCAGCAGGTACGAGGCGAGACCTACACCCTCCCAGCCAACAAACAGCAGCAGAAAGCTCGACGACAGCACCAGCACCAGCATGAAGAACATGAAGAGGTTCAGGTAGGCAAAGAAGCGCCAATAGCCGTCTTCATGCGCCATGTAGCCGACCGAGTAGAGGTGGATCAGAAAGCCCACACCCGTGATCACGCCCAGCATAATCAGGGTCAGGTGATCCACCGCAAAGCCAAAGTTCACTGCAAATCCGGAGACCGCGATCCACGGCCGGCCCACGATCTCGATCCGCTCGGGTGCGCCCGGCTGCAGCATGGACGACCAAAGCCAGGCAACAATGCCCGCCGGTATCGCTGTAAACAGCAGCGCAATGGATGCCACCGCAGCACGCGGCAGCCGTCGGCCCAGCGTGCCATTCAGCAGAAAGCCGGCAAAAGGAAGGAGTGGGATGAGCCAAAGGGCAGAAGCAGGCATGGGTTCGGAGTCCTCGTCGAATCGCTACAGCTTCATCAGGTTGATCTGATCGACGTTTAACGTCTGCCGCGTGCGGAAGATGGCGATGATGATGGCCAGGCCAACCGCAGCCTCCGCGGCCGCCACCACCATCACGAAAAACACAAAGATCTGCCCCTGCACACGGCCCCACATGTGTGCGAAAGCAACAAAGGTCAGGTTCACAGCATTCAACATCAGTTCAATCGACATAAAGATCGAAATGACATTGCGCTTGACCAGAAACGCGGCCACACCGGTCGAGAACAAAATGGCAGCCAGCACCAGGTACCAGGCAGTCGGAACCATCAGGACACACTCCTCAGGCAGGGGTTGGCTGGCACGCTCGCTGCCGCACGCAGCTGACTCGATTCAAACAGCCGGGGAAGTCGAGAAGAGGGCCAGGAAAGCATGGCTACTGCTCCTTGCGGGCGAGCACAACGGCTCCAAGGATCGCGACCAGCACCAGAACGCTTGTCACCTCGAAGGGAAGCAGCAGGTCGCGGAAGAGCACCCGGCTGATCTCCGAGATGTTTGACACAACCCCGTTCAGGTGGCCGCCAAGGGCCGCCGCGCCCAACGCATTCCGCTCGGAAAGAAACACAAACGCCAACAGGGCCAGAATCGCTGCCGCTCCTGGAAAGCCGGCCAGATACGCCGCCCGGCTGCCCGTCGTGCGCTCTTCTTCGCCAGCATTCAGCAGCATGATCACGAACACAAACAGCACCATCACCGCGCCCGAGTACACGATCACCTGCGCCGCGGCCAGAAACTCCGCACCGAGCGAGAAATACAGCACCGCGAGCGAGATCATCACCACTACCAGCGACAGCGCGCTGTTAATGGGGTGGCGCTGCAGCAGGAGGTTGATGGCTCCCGCGACAGCCAGCACGCCGAAGATGACAAACAGGGCTACTTGCATGGACTCGATTCGATCTCTTGGAGGTACAGATGAAGATGTGGTCTTTCCTGCCGATTGTACAAGAGCGTTACGCGCCCTAGCCGTGCAGCGCCAGCACCAGGCTGGTCGCCACAATGTTCAACATCGCTACCGGCAGCAGAAACTTCCATCCAAAGCTCATCAGCTGGTCATAGCGGAAGCGTGGCACCGTCGCCCGCACCCAGATAAACAGCAGAAGGAAGAACAGCACTTTCGCGACAAACCAGAAGATCCCGATGACGGACTGAAGCAGCACGCCGCCATGTGGCGCGAACAGGTGGCCAAACGGACTCGACGCACCGCCCAGAAACAACAGCGTAGCCACGCACGAAACTGTGATCATGTTGGCGTACTCCGCCATAAAGAACATGGCGAACTTCATGGACGAGTACTCCGTGTGGTAACCCGCCACCAGCTCGCTCTCGGCCTCGGGCAGGTCAAACGGTGCGCGGTTCGTCTCGGCATACGCCGCCATCAGGTAGATAAAGAACGCAACCGTCTGGAAGCCGCCGAACACATTCCACGAGAAGATCCCGTGCGCACTCTGCGAGGCAACAATGTCCCGCAGGTTCAGCGAGCCTGCACGCAGCACCACGCCCACCAGCGAAAGCCCAAGTGCCAGCTCGTAGCTGATCATCTGCGAGGTCGCCCGCAGGCTGCCTAGCAGAGCGAACTTGTTATTCGAGCTCCAGCCCGACAGCGCAATACCGTACACGCCAACCGATGTGATTCCCAGAATCACCAGCAGGCCGATGTTGATATCCGAGATGTCGAACAGCTCCACCCCGCGGTACACCACCGGCGGCCCAAATGGCACCACGGCGATTGATACAAGCGCGCATACCAGCGCAATCATCGGCGCCAGAATGAACAGTGGCTTCTCCGCCGCGATCGGCAGCAGATCTTCCTTCAGGAACAGCTTGATGCCATCGGCCAGCGGCTGCAACAGGCCAAATGGTCCAACGCGCGATGGTCCCCACCGGTTCTGCATGCGCCCCAGAACCTTGCGCTCCAGCAGGACCGTGTACGCCACAGCGGTCAGCGTGATCACAAAGACCACAAGGATCTTCACGACACTCAGCAACAGAAAAACAGTGAATGGAGAAAGGTGGCTCATGGGGAAAGGTTCAGGGTCCAGCATACGCGGAAATGCTGCATCACTCGAAGGAAAGCGGAACGCCGAAGCATTCCCCTGTCAGACAAACCGGGCCACCCGCGTTGAGGTGGCCCGGGCACAACACAGCAGCGCAGCTAATCCGCCGCCGTCTGGTCCAGGGCCTGCAGGCGCGCTCCCTGGTACTGCTGGATGTCCTGCAGCATCGGGGAAAAGCGCCCCAGCGTACCCGAGGTAAACAGCGTGTCATGCGCCGGAAGCACCGCGCTGCTCTGCGCCGATGCTGCCTGGATCTGCACCAGCGGTGCCGCCGGTTGCAGATGCTGGTCGTTCCCCGACCGCAGCTGCAGCCGCAGCAGGTCGTAGCCAGGCACCAGCCGCTGGATCTCGTCCAGAATGGCGTACGTGTCAAACGGGCTCACCTTGGGCTCCAGGTTGTTTGCCGTCAGCCACACCGTGTGACGGTCCGCCTCGCCCGACTGCGCGCCGCGGCTCTGTCCCAGGTCCGATCGCATCGCCTTGCTGCCAAACGGCACCAGCTCGCGGATCTTGGCGCCCATCTTGTCGGCGAGTCGCACCGTCAACTCAAAGTCGGTGCGCACACCGGCCCGATCCGCCGCCTTGCTTACCTGCTGCAGGTCGCCGTAGCTGTTGGTCACCGAGCCCGACTTCTCATACAAATTCGCCGCCGGCAAGATCACGTTCGCCAGCTTCGAGGTTTCAGTGAAGAACATCTCCTGCACCACAACAAACGTGTTCTTCAGCGCGGCCGGGTCGACGCCAAATCGCCCCACCGGGTTCGCGCCCACAACATAGAGCGCGCCCAGCTCGCCACGCCCTGCTGCGTCAAACATCTCCAGCAGGCTCAGGCCAGGTGCCAGATCCGCGACCCCGCCGTACTCCGCGAACGCTCCTGGATCTCCAACCGGCACATACCCTGGCAGCCGGTCTGGCAGCACGCCCATATCTGCCGCTCCGCGGCTGTTCACGTAATCCGCTAGCAGCGCCAGCTTCGCCGCAGGGTGCGACAGGCCAAACTGCACCAGCCGCTCCAGCGTCTTGCCCTGGATCTCCGGCCCAAGCAGAATCAGCAGCTGTTCCTCACCCTGCACTGCATCGCGGAAGCTCGCCAGCTTCTCGGCATCAAAGCCCGGCTCTCCGCCCGCTGCTGCGTCCCCGGCCAGGAATCCAGCCAGGCCGTCATACCCAAATGCCGGCACCTGCAAAAAGGCCTTTGCCTGTCGCCGCAGTTTGATCGGCTGCTCGTTCGCGATGTAAAGCCGCGCCCGGTTCAGGCGCACATCGGACCGTAGATTCCATGCCGTCAGCGGGTTCTGGTTGGACGGGTCCCCGCCGATCAGCAGCACAGCCGGCGTCGTCTGCGTGTCGTGCTGTGAGGCAGCCCGGTCGCCATGTCCGGCCAGCGCCTGCGCAAAGGTCGTGTAATCTGCCGTCCGGTGGTGGTCGATGTTATTGGTCCGCAGCACCGTGCGCGCAAACTTCTGTAGCAGGTAGGACTCTTCATTCGTAACCCGGTTTGACCCGATCACGCCGATCGCCTTGCCCCCGCGCGCGTCGCGTACCTCGCGCAGCTTGGAGCCCGCCAGCGCCAGCGCCGCCTCCCAGCTCGCCGGCTGGAAGCTCCCATCGGCCTGCCGGATCATCGGCTCGGTGATGCGCTCCTCGCTGTTGGCGAAGTCAAACGCATACCGCCCCTTGTTGCACAGGAAGTCGCCGTTGATGCCGCTCTTGTCGCGGTTATCGCCGCGCATGATCTCCGCGCCATCGGTCGAGGTGCGCACACCCAGCGTCGTCTTGCATCCGTCGCCGCAGTGGGTGCAGATCGTCGCAACGTGGTTCATCTCCCACGGCCGTGTCTTGTACCGGTAAGTCCCGGAGGTCAGCGCGCCCACTGGGCACACGTCAATGCACATGCCGCACTGTTCGCAGTCCACGTGCGCGAGGTCGTCAGCCGACTCCGACGCCGGGATATTCGGCGCGATCACCGACGACGAGCCGCGGTTCTGGATCCCCAGCGCAAACACGTCCATGCCTTCGCCGCACATCCGAATGCAGCGATAGCAAAGAATGCAGCGCGGCCGGTCAAAGTACACCACCGGCGACCACTTCTGCTCTTCGCGGTGATTCTTGGCCTCGGCATAGAAGCTGTCCGCCGCACCGTACTTGAAGGTCATGTCCTGCAGTTCGCACTGGCCACCCGCGTCGCACACCGGGCAGTCCAGCGGGTGGTTGCCCAGCAGCAGCTGCAGCGTCGCCTTCCTCGCCTGCGCAATCTCCGGCGTCTCGGTCTGCACCACCATGCCCTCGGCCACCGGTGTAGTACACGCCGTCTGCAGCTTTGGCATCTTCTCGATCCGCACCACGCACATCCGGCACGCCGCCTGCAACGACAGGCCCGGGTAGTAGCAGAACGCGGGAATCTCTATCCCGTGCGACTTGCAGGCCTCAATCAACAGCGTCCCCGCGGGTGCGGTCAGCTGCTTGCCGTCAACGGTGAACGTTACATCTGGCATCGTCTCTCAACCCCTGGGGTGCCCATGCACCCGGTGCAACCTGCGCCATCAAGTCTTCGCCGGGCGTGTTTAGTGCCCGGCCCCGACCAGTTCCTGCTCGGTGATCAGCGGCACGCCAACGCGGTGCCCGGCAATGTAGTCCTCAAACTCCTGGCGGAACTTCTTTACAAATCCCAGCGTCGGCATCGCCGCCGCATCACCCAGCGGGCAGAACGTCCTGCCCATCATGTTCTCCGCCAGGTACTGCACGTGGTCCACGTCCTTCTTGGATCCGCCGCCCTCATACACACGCGTCAGCGTCTTCTTGATCCAGTCCGTGCCTTCGCGGCAGGGAATGCACCAGCCACAGCTCTCATGCTGGTAAAACTTGATCGTCCGCAGCGCAAACTCCACGATTGACACCGTCTCGTCCAGCACCACAATGCCGCCTGAGCCCAGCATCGTGCCTGCCTTGCCCATCTGGTCGAAGTCCAGGCCCACGTCCAGCTCATCCGCCGTCAGCACCGGGCACGAGGAGCCGCCAGGCACCACAGCCTTCAGCTTCTTGCCATCCTTCACGCCGCCGGCTACCTCATAGATGGCCTTCTTCAGGTTGTAGCCCATCGGCAACTCGTAGATACCCGGCCGCTCTACGTGGCCCGATATGCCAAACAGCCGAGTCCCGCCGTTCCGCTCCGAGCCCACCTTGGCGTACTCCGCCCCGCCCATCAGCAGAATGTGCGGCGCGCTCGCAATCGTTTCGGCGTTGTTGATCACCGTCGGCCCGCCATACAGACCCACCACGGCAGGGAAGGGCGGCTTGATGCGCGGCACGCCACGCTTGCCCTCGAGCGACTCCATCAGTGCCGACTCTTCGCCGACCTCGTACGCGCCAGCACCCGTCTGCGTCACGATGTCGAAGTCCACACCTTCTTTGCCGAAGATGTTCTTGCCCAGGTAACCCTTGGCGTAGGCGTCCGCCACCGCCTTCTCCACGATCTTCAGCAGGTAGCGATACTCGCCGCGCAGATAGATGAAGCCCATCTTCGCGCCGATCGCCAGCCCCGCAATCATCGTCCCTTCAATCACCGCGTGCGGATCATGGAGAAAGATCACGTGGTCCTTGCACGTGCCCGGCTCGGACTCATCCCCGTTCACCAGCACATACTTCGCCTTCTCCGACTGCTTCGGAACAAAGCTCCACTTCAGCCCCGTCGGAAAGCCGGCGCCACCCCGGCCCCGCAGCCCCGAGGCCTTCATCTCGTTGATCACCCACTCCGGCCCACTCTCAATCGCCTGCTGCACCGCCTTGTAGCCGTCCAGCTCAACATATCTGTCGATGTTTGCGGCACCCTGCCCAAAGCGACGGGACAGAATCTTCACCTCATCCGGGTGGGACACTAGCGTAGGCATCTCGTGCACCTCATGGGCTGAGTATACGGGAGCTCGAGTGGCTCTCCCGAGCGCTCCAGGGCCTCGACCGCCGCGGCCTCCATTGAATCAACGCCGCAGCCTTCCTCTATCGCAGCGCACCACTCAGTTGCCGTCGCCGTCCGGGTCCAGAGCCATCGCCTTGCGATGTACCTCACCCAGCTCCGCCGCATGCTGCGTGACGAAAAGCAGGTTCGCCGGGTTGGCGTGAATCGTAGCCGCATACCGCTCCACGGACACGTCCTTCGGCTTGCCATACACCCCCAGGCTCGCCTGCAGCAGCGCCATCATCATTACCGTAAACTCGCGAGGCGCAAAGCTGTTCTTTGCCAGCAGGGCCGTCAGCACAGGCGACCGGGCAATCTGCGCCGTCATCCCATCCAGGCTCGCGTGCCCGTCGCCCCCTGCCACATCCAGCGAGCTCCGCAGCGAGGGATTCGCCTTGAGCGCAACCGCCGCATCCGTCAGCAGCTCGGACAGGTGAGCCACCTTGTCCACCGTCAGCGTGTACTGCTCCACCTCGCGCGTGTCGTTATCAGGCGCTTTCGCGGGAGCCTGCCCCCGGACCAGCGGCGCCAGCAGAAGGCACATCGCAACAATCATTGCCGGCCAGTATCCCACCCGTCGCCGCATCACTCGCCCCCGCCCGCTCAGCCCAGCTACTTTACGTCTTCGCCCTGCCCGGCCCGGTACTGCTCCAGAATCGTGTCCACCTTGGTCGGCGTCAGGTTGTCATGGAAGTCGTAGTTCACCTGCATCGCCGGCGCCCAGCAGCACGCCCCAATGCACTCCACCTCTTCCAGTGAAAACAGCCCATCCGGCGTCACGCCCTTGTGCCCAATCCCCAGCCGCGCCTTGCAGTGGTCCAGCACCTCGTAGCCGCCGCGGAGCATGCAGCTAATGTTGGTGCACACCTGCACGTTGTACTTGCCAGCCGGCACCGTCCGCAGCATCGAGTAGTAGCTCAGCACGTTGCGCACGTCGAGCTCCAGCAGGTCCAGCCGCTCGGCTAGCTCGTGCACCACCGCGTCTGAAACGTAACCAATCTCGTCCTGCGCGTACAGCAGCATCGGCACCAGCGCCGAGCGCTTCAGCGGGTACAGCGTTACCAGCCGGTCAAAGCGCGCCGCCAGCTCCGGCGAAAAGATCGTATTGGCCACTGTGCTCACGTCCGCATCGTCTCCCGTGCCAGCCGTTCGGCCAGCATGTCCATCTCGTCGGTCTCTTCGCCCAGTGTAGCGGTTCCGTCCTCGTTCAGCGAAAAGGGAAGCGCTACCCCGTCCACGCCTTCCATCGCCGTGTGCGTAAACCGAAGCGTCCGGCTCCCCACCCGCAGCAGAATCTCATCCGGCCCTACCTCGACCACTGCCCCCTGCGCCGCGCCCAACCCATGCGCTCCCGCATACGCCCGCAGCAGCGACGCCCACGACGTCCACAGCTCTCGCTGCAGGCTAGCTGGCATCTTGTACCTGGCTCTTCAACATGGACCGACCTTCAACAATCCCCGGAGCGGCCAACAATGCCCCGAATGGCACATTGATGAGAACCCAAATTGTCCGGGGAGCAGCCACAACAGAACCAACAATCAACGACGACCCGATGACGAACATGATTGCGAGGAGCAGCAGCTCGGCCCATCGCTGCGCAAGCAATAATCCAGCACCAAGTACGCAGAGACCGCCTGCTTCTGGCAGCAGCGGCGTCAAGTCATGGGCGCCATGGAGTCGAGCATTGGTGTTCGCGTGCACCAAGGCCAGCAGACCGAAAGCGAGCGTAAAGCAGCACACACCACACATCCTGCGTCGAGTACGGCGCGCTCTGCTTCCTGGCCCCGAGTCCGGCACTAGCGATCAATCTCCCCCAGCACAATGTCAATCGACCCAATCACCGCCACCACATCCGCCAGCAACCGCCCCTTGCACATCGTCTCCAGCGCCTGCAGCGTCGCATAGCTCGGGTTCCGCATGTGCACGCGATACGGCTTCGCCGTCCCGTCCGACACCACGTAGTACCCCATCTCGCCGCGCGGGCTCTCGATCGCCTGGAACACCTCGCCAGCCGGAACCTGGAAGCCCTCCGTCACGATCTTGAAGTGATGGATCAGCGACTCCATCTCCGTCTTCATCTTTTCGCGCTCGGGCAGCACAATCTTTGGCGCGTCCGCCGTGATACGGCCCTCCGGCAGACCGTCCAGCGCCTGCCAGCAGATCTTCACCGACTCCCGCAGCTCCTGCATCCGCACCGTGTACCGCGCCCACACATCGCCACGGTCCGACGTCGGCACCTCAAACTGGAAATTCTCATAGCCCGAGTACGGCATATCCCGCCGCAGGTCCCAGTCCACACCCGAAGCGCGCAGCGGCGGCCCGGTCACACCCAGCGCTATCGCATCCGCGGGCGACAGGTAGCCCACATCCTTCAGGCGCCCCATCCAGATCGGATTGCCCGTCAGCAGGTCTTCATATTGGTCGATCCGGCCCGGCATCGCCGTCAGGAAGTCCCGTACCTGCTCGTAGAAGTCGAGCGGCGGCTCGAGCGACAGGCCGCCAACCCGGAAGTACGAGCTCATCATCCGTTGCCCGGAGACGTTCTCATAGATCCGCGATACGCCTTCCCGCTCACGCCAGCAGTACAGAAACACCGTCAGCGCGCCAATGTCCATCGCGTGCGTGCCCAGCCACACCAGGTGCGAGCTGATCCGTGTCAGCTCGTTCAGCAGCACGCGCAGGTACTGCGCCCGCTCCGGGATCTCGAGACCCAGCAGCTTCTCGACAGCCAGGCAGTAGCAGAGGTTGTTGCTCATCGGCGACAGGTAGTCGATCCGGTCAGTCAGCGGCACCACCTGCTGGTAGAACTTCGCCTCGCAGGTTTTCTCAATGCCGGTATGGAGGTAGCCGATATCCGGCGCCAGCGACACCACCGTCTCGCCGTCCACCTCCAGCACCACGCGCAACACGCCGTGCGTCGATGGGTGCTGCGGCCCCATGTTAATGACCATCGTCTGGTCAGAGATCGGGTCGCCGCCATGGTGCTGTTGCGCACCGGCCAGCACATCTTCCACGCCAGGGGTAATCAGATCCGCAAACGGTGCCATTATCGGTAGCCCTCCACCGGGTAATCCTTGCGCAACGGGTGCCCCTCCCAGTCCAGGGGCATCATGATCCGCGTCAGCCGCGGATGGCCACCAAAGTGCACGCCAAACAGGTCATACACCTCGCGCTCATAGAAGTTCGCCGAAGGCCATACCGGGGTGATCGAATCCACCACCGCGTCGCTTCCGTCCAGCCGTACCGCCAGCCGCACCCGCTTCTTCATGCCGTGCGACAGAATGTGATACGTGATCTGGAAGCGCGGCTCGGTCGGGTACCAGTCCACGGCCGTCACGTCCTCCAGAAAGTTAAAGCCTGCCGCCTGCACGGCTCGTCCTGCTGCCACGATGTTCTCGCGCGCCACCGTCACGGTCAGCTCGTTCCGGTCCCACTTCGCATCGGCCGCCAACTCGCCCAGCGCCCCGAGCGCCACATCGCCGGGCAATGCCTCACGCACCGCCTCCAGCCCAAACGCCGCCTTCGGCAGCTCCGTCCGTGTGTCTGTCGTTGACTCCGACATCTAGAGGTCCCCCCTGTCTTCCGACCAGTTCAGAACACCCTTCTTCCATACGTAGAAAAGACCCACGGCAACGAACCCGAGGTACACCAGCATCTCCCAGAAGCCAAACATCTTCGATCCCGTCAGCGCCGGCAGCCTGCGGAAGATCACCGCCCAGGGCAGCATGAACACGGCTTCCACGTCGAACAGAATGAACAACATGGCAACCATGTAAAAACGCACGCTGAACCGTCCGCGCGCGTCCCCAATGGCTTCCATCCCGCACTCATACACCCCCGCCTTGGTCCGCGAGTTCTTGTGCTTGCCAATAAAGAAGGAGCCCGCGACCATGCCAACCGCCATGCCCGAGGCCACCAGGATCTGCAGCACCAGCGGCAGATAGTTCCAGATATAGGGATGTGTGTCCATACTCAACTCCGAGCCTAGGGGTGCGGCCGGGTGGTGTCAAGAATGCGACGTCGCCCGCACGGTACCGCACGCACATCGCCCCGCTGCACTCACCGCAGCACTCACAGCAAAGCGCGGTACCAGCCTAAAATCTGCTGCCCATAGAGCGCCGCCAGCAGCCCGCCGCCCGCCAGAAACGATCCCAGCGGCAGCCGCGTCTGCCCGCTCGCCTTCCGCCTGAGCAGAAGCGTCGTCCCATATGCGCTCCCCACCACCACGCCCACAAACAGCGTCAACACCGCGGGCGTAAACCCCAGAAAGGCCGCAACCATCGCCAGCAGCTTCACATCGCCCAGCCCCAGCCCGTCGCGTCTCCGCACCCGGCGGTAAAGTGCCCGCACTGCCAGCAGCACCCCGGCCGCCGCCAGCACCGCCACCATCCGCCCACCAATCAGCGCCTCCGGCCCGGTGAGCAGCAGGTTTCCCCGGTCCACCACATTGCCCGGGCTCGACAGCGGATTGGCCCGATGGAGCAGCACCCGGTCCTCATCCTGCCCCAGAAAGATCCCCTGCAGGCACACCAGAAAGAAGCCCGTCGCCACCCCGCCCAGTGTCATCACGTCCGGCAGCAGCTGCGTCCGCCAGTCCGTCACCATCAGCCCGATCAGCAGCCACCCCAGCACAGCCATCCCCGCCGCCGACAGCACACCCTGCGCCACGGCCTCGGTCGTCAGCCGCACCCCGGCACCCCCAAACAAAGGTGCCAGCCGGTGCGCCACCACCGCAAACCACGCCGCAACCGCCAGCTCCACCGCCGGGTACCGCCACGAGATGGTCTCCCCACAACTCCGGCACCGCCGCCGCAGCAGCAGCCAGCTCACCACCGGCAGGTTGTCATACCACCGGATCGTCGCCCCACACGACCGGCACTTGGAGCGCCCACCCACCACGCTCTCGCCCGCCGGCAGTCGCACAATACACACGTTCAGAAAGCTGCCGAGCAGCAGCCCCAGCACCGCACCCACCACCTCAAAAAGACCCACCATAGCCCCCTGAGTATAGGTCCCTCACCCGCCGGGGCTAAAAGTCCACATGCATCCGCACGCTTTCGACCAGCGCCGGCCCGCGCGCCGCGTTGTACCCCGGATGCTCCACAAACTGCGCATCCAGCGCGTAATACACCCCCCGCCACGTGTGCACCGTGTAGTAGCTCTCCACGATGTCCTCCCGCGCATACTGCAACCGACCATCCCCCAGCAGAAACCCCCGCCCACCCAGCCGCAGGTACGCCTGGTGATCCCGCTTGATCGCATTCGAGATCAACACCACCCCCAGCTTGTCAAACGGCCGCCCCCACCGCTCGCCACCCAGGTCATATCCCGCCTCCACCGTCTGATCCACCTCCGTATAGGCCCAGCTCTCGTGCTGCCCCTCGTTCCACCCAAAGCGCCCAAACGCGTGCGAGTTCGGCGTCAGCTCCTGCTCGAAGTTGCCCCCAAATCCATACTTCACCGAGCCCTCCCGCTGCACACCCTCGATCCCCGGCCGCTCCCCGCCACCCGCCAGATACGCCGCATTCGCCTCGCGGTACCGCCCCATATCAGCGTGGTTCACAAAACTCAGCACCCGCAGTCGACCCCGGCGCTCCGGCCGTACCAGCCGCCCCAGCAGCCGGTGCCGCAGCTCAAACTCCACATTCTGCCCGCTCGCCCGCCGCAGCGCCCAGTCCAGGTCCGATCCGTTCGCCACCGTCGGCATCAGCGCCACGGCGTACCGCGCCCCCCATCCCCGATCCTCGAAGTCCGCCACCACCCCGTAGGTGTAGCCCCGCGTGTCCGCCGCGTAGTCCCACGCCCCGTTGTTGTCGGCCGTCCAGTTCATAAACTGCAGGTGGCTGTCCGACCCGCTCCCATTCAGATCAAGAAAGTCCGGCAGGCTCATCTTGCCGGCATGGAGCTCCACGCGCCGCCCTGCTGCCTCCGTCGCCAGCGAAAACGGCGTCCGATCCACCGCCACCGTCCCCCCACCAAGCCCGATCGTCTCGTGCAGCTGCACCCGCGCCAGGTATGGCTTCGACCCCAGGTTCGGGTTGCGCACCACGTCCAGATTCGTAAACCCGCCCAGACCCAGCGCCTCGCTGATCCCGCGCCCGCCCGCCGCCTCAATGTCCACAATCGCGTCCGTGTGGAAGCGCGTCCCCCGCACCAGCTCCGCCCCCAGATAAAGTGTCCCCACCAGCGACGTCTTGTACTCCCCGCGCCCCAGCAGCGAGTTCACCCCCTCATACGGCGAGTGAAACGGCGCATGCGCCTGAAAGATGATGTTTGCCTGCCCCTGGATCAGGTACCGCGCCCCGTCCGGGTGCGGAAACATCGCCGGCGCCGCCTCTGTACTCGCTGGCGCATCCACCAGTGGCGTCGGCGGCGGCATACCCCCAGCCGTCACACCCTGTCCGTAACTCCGGCCCGCACCACCAACCACCATCAGCGCCAGCATCAGGCGCCATCTCATCGCATCTCGCATCGCAACTGCCAAGTTTACTCGTGGGGCATTACCGTCCCGTTACGCCCCGGCAAACGCTGCTTCCCAAACCGCACTTCGGTCGTCGCGCCAGCGATTTTTCTTCATATCAAACACCCCGTTTCTATCCCCCTTGCAGTCCGCCGCACCCCGGCGTTACAGTCTTCTTACACGGGAAAGGAGGATGATCCAGCCTATGAAATCTGACAGTTACAGTTGCATCAACGTACGTGAGGTGACTGAGGCTTAGGGCATTCCGCTCTAAACCTGGTGCTGTAAAGAGAAGTTCTCCATCGGGGTCCATCCAGACGGGTGCCCTCAGTCAATCCCCACAGTTCACCGCCAAACGGCTCGCCGCTTCTCAGCGCGAGCCGTTTGCGTTTTCTGCCCCGGCATCAACCGTCCGCCCCCTTGACTGTCATCCCGAAGGGATCTGCTTCTCTCCCACTGCAGGCGCACAGCACCCACCCAACCCGCTCTAAAATAGCCGCATGACCCCTCTTGTGATCGCCGGCCGCGCCTTCCAGTCCCGCCTCATCGTCGGCACCGGCAAATACAAGGACGGCCCCCAAACCCAGCGCGCCATCGAGGCCTCCGGCGCCGAGATGGTCACCGTCGCCGTCCGCCGCGTCAATCTCGACCGCGCTACCGAGTCCCTCCTCGACTTCATCGACCCCGAGCGCTACTTCCTCCTGCCCAACACCGCCGGCTGCTACACCGCCGAGGAAGCCATCCGCGCCGCCCGCCTCGCCCGCGAGGTCGGCCTCTCCGACTGGGTCAAGATCGAGGTCATCGGCGACCAGCCCACCCTCTACCCCGACATCCAGGCCACCGTCGAAGCCACCCGCGTCCTCGTCAAGGAAGGCTTCACCGTCCTGCCCTATACCTCGGACGATATCGTCTTCGCTCGCCGCTTAATTGACGTCGGCGCTGCCGCCGTCATGCCCCTTGGCGCCCCCATCGGCACCGGCGTGGGCATCACCAATCACCACAACCTCCGCATGCTCCGCGAGCTCATCACCGAGGTCCCCCTCATCATCGATGCCGGCCTCGGCACGGCCTCTGACGCCGCCCTCGCCATGGAAATGGGCTTCGACGGCGTCCTGCTCAACACCGCCATCGCCGCCGCCGCCGACCCTGTTCTCATGGCCGAAGCCATGGGCCACGCCGTCCTCGCCGGCCGCCAGGCCTTCCGCGCCGGCCGCATGCCCCGCAAACTCTACGCCTCCGCCAGCTCCCCCATGGAAGGCATCTCCCGCTAGCCTCCAAGCCTCAGCACCCACTCAGTCGATCCGTCGCCTGAAAAAGATTGAGTGGAGTATGCCCGTTTCACCGGTGCGCTCGTTCACTAGCCTCCGTACGATAGTGGCTACGCGAAGCTTCAAGAGCCACTCAGCCAGGCCCGAGAGCTCGGCCGATGGCAGCTTGAGCCTGCTCAGGGTACCGTCACAACACAACAACACACGGCCGAAACTTGCCAGGTCGCGCCAGCGTAAGCTCCTATCACTCCGGAGTCTCCCAGGAACCCGCGCCGGCCCTTGCGCCCCACCCTTCTCTCAGCCACACTCAATCCATGCGCGTCCTCGGCATCGACTGCGGAACCGAGTTCACCGGCTACGGCGTCGTCGAACTCGACGAGGCCGCCCGCACCCAGACCCTGCGCCCCATTCACTCCGGCACCATCCGCCTCCCCAAGAAGGACACCACCCCCGCCCGCCTCGCGCGCATCTACGCCGAACTCGTCGCCGTCCTCGAACTCCACCGCCCCGACGAGGTCGCCATCGAAGAGGTCTTCTTCTCGGTCAATCCCAAGTCCGCCCTCAAGCTCGGTCAGGTTCGCGGCGTCGCCATGCTGGCCGCCGCCCACGCCGGCCTCCCCGTCGCCGAATACGCCCCGCTCGCCATCAAGTCCGCCGTCGTCGGCTATGGCATGGCCGCCAAGGAACAGGTTCAATTCATGGTCACCCGCCTCCTCGCTCTCGAGCACGCACCAGACTCCGCCGATGCCGCCGACGCCCTCGCCGTCGCCATCTGCCACCTCCACACCGCGCAAACCCTCACGCGCCAGGGACGCACGCGTTGATCTTCCGCACCCCCGCCTTCCTCGTCGCTCTCTCCCTCGGCTTCAGCCTCCTCGCCTTCACGCAGGCCCAGGGCCAAACCGAACCGCAGACCGAGCCCCCGGCCAAGGCCCAGACCCAGGCCCAGACCCAGACCCAGACCCAGCCCGAGACTCAGGCCCCGACCGCCCAGGCCGCCGTCACGCCCACCCCTTCCTCCGCCGGCCTGCTCACCTACGAGCGATCCTGGCCCCAGCAGAAGGTCCCCTACTTCCGCATCGCCATCCACCCCGATGGCTCCGGCACCTACAGCACAACGCCCCCATCTGCTTCCGGCACCATCCCCGGCACAGAGCCAGACACAGCAAGCCAGCCCATCCAGCTTTCGGCGCGTGATCGCGACAGGATCTTCGCTGCCATCCCTGCCATCCGCTCGCCCAAGGGCTGCGACACCGGCAACAAGCACGTCGCGCAAACCGGCCGCAAAACCTTCTTGCTCGAAGGCGCTGTCGGGACGGATCCCGCTGCTGGCACAGCGCCCGCGCAGTGTGTCTTCAACTTCTCCGAAGACCGCCGCCTCGAAGACGCCGTCGCCACCCTCAACGGCATCGCCCTCACCATCGAGGAGGCCACGCACCTCAGCTATCTGCTTCGCTTCGATCGCCTTGGCCTCGACGCCGCACTCGGCTCGCTCCTGGCCGACGCGCAGGCCGGCCGAGCCCTTGAGATGGGCAACATCGCCCCTCTCCTCCACAAGCTCCAGGCCGACGACGCCCTGATGACCCGCGTCCGCGAGCGCGCCGAAACGCTTCTCACCCTCGGCGAACCCAAGATCTAGCCCGTCGCTGGCGCACCCGCCAGCCTTGCTGTCGTACCGTGGAGGAAGCCATCGGTCCGCGAAATAGGCCAACGCCCGCGATCCCAGGCTCCCGTCCCCGGCCATCCCCGACCATCACCTGACGTGGTCCGCTGCACCCAGCGAAAGACGCGCTAGCGTACCCGAACAGCTCCGCGCGGACTCCACCCGTCCAGGGCTTGGCTCGGCGCACGACCCCCTACTTCCGGGAAACGGTTGCGAAGCTTTGGTCCAGACCTAAGTTCTCTGTTCTGAAGATTTTGCGCAAAAAGAGTAGGGGGGGGGGAGGGGGAGGGGCTCAGGACAGCCCGCGAAATACAGAAGCCAGCGCCTCTAGGTTGCAGGCCTCCGCCCGCACCATTCCGTCCAGCCCCTCTGGCCATGCAGCGGCGATCCGCTCCGGCGGGTAGGCCGCCTCCCGCAGGTTCCGGCTCAACGTCTTCCGCTTCTGCGCAAAGCACGCATGGAGAAAGCGATCAAAGCCCGCCGGCTCTACCCCGAGTTCGGCAAAGCGCGGCGCAAACCGCAGCCGGAGCACGGTCGAGTCCACCTCGGGTGGTGGCGAGAAAGATCCCGGCCCGAGCGTAAACAGCGGCTCCACCGCTGCGTGCATCTGCGCCGTCGCCGATAGCAGCCCAAAGTCTCGCGTCCCCGGATGGGCCGCCACCCGTTCCGCCACCTCCCGCTGCATCATCACCACCGCGGAGGCGAGCAGCCCGGGCCGCTCCCGCACCGTGCGGAACAGCTTCAGCAGAATGTCCGACGTAATGTAGTACGGCAGATTTCCAACCACATGCACCGGCCCCGGCAACCGGTCAGCCAACAGCTCGGCAAGATCCACTGCCAGGATGTCCGCCTGCACGACCTGCACCGTCTTCCGCTCGGCAAAGCGCTCCCGGAGCAAGGGTGCCAGCTCCCGGTCCAGTTCCACCGCGATCAGCCGCCCGGCACGCGGAGCCAGAATGTCAGTGATTGCCCCTCGCCCCGGCCCGATCTCCAGGACCGTGGCCGCCCCCACGTCACCCAGGGCGTCCGCAATCCGCTGCCGCGCCGACAGGTCTGAAAGGAAGTTCTGGCCCAGCTTGGGCTTGTTGCGCTTACCCACGACCGCGCACACGGTTGATCGATCGGCGATCCCGCTTGGACGGCCGACCCGCAGGCAGGATCTCGAACTGCAGCGACGCCTTGCGCTCCTCGGCGGCCTTCTTCCGCCCTTCCTTGCTCTCCTCTGACTCGAGGTAAAGCCCCTGTGCGACCGACGCCGGCCCCCGCACATCCGACAACGCCACCACCTCCACCCCGAACTCGCCACCCTCGGTCCGAACCTGCAACTTGTCTCCTACCCGCACCTCCCGTGCAGGCTTGGCCACCTGCCCATTCCAGGAGATGCGGCCTAGCTCGCACGCCTTCGCTGCAAGTGGGCGCGTCTTGAAGAACCTGGCAGCCCAGAGCCACTTATCCATACGGACGGGCACGCTCTCGGGTGCTGTCTTGTCGAGCTTGTCTGGCACGCGACTGTTTGGCACGCTGGGCGAACCCTCCTCGGAGACAGGCACAGAGACCTGCCTAGTCCTTCTGATGCGTGATGGCCTAGTTAATGTCGGGCCAGAACTCCTTCACGTAGAGAAGGGCCGTATCGAGGACGACGTTCGTCAGCCACCGCTGGCCCGTCTTGGTCCAGGTGGCGTACTGCCCGGGATAGTACAGCGTGGACACACCTGCGGCGGCTCCTGCGCCAACGATCTCGGAGGCATTAAAGGTCGGGGTGCCACGGTCGGTGCGGGTGATCAACGAGCGGCTTGCGGCGTAGGCAGACCGGCGAAGAAAGCCACCGTGGCCCAGCGTGTAGAAGCGGCTGTCCTGGTGCAACACCGTCGGAAAGATCGACTCGACCATAAGGTTCTCATCGGCTTGGTCGGCGAAGGTGTGCCAGAAATAGCGAGCAAATCCGGGCGCACCCTGGTGGAAGGCGGGGTAGGAGTCAGTTGCTTGAGCGATACCGGCCTGCACACCGGCAAACAGAAAAGAGGAGTAGTCGAAGCTATCCGCCAGACCGGTTTTGAACTTGTCTTTCGCTGTCTGCGGTGGAAGTGTCACACCGGCGCTTACCGCACGGAAGTTGGGCAGGATGCCCAGGATGCGACTTGTCTGCTTGGGACCTTCAGGGTCGGATGGCGCAGCTTGAAAAGGGGGTGCGTTGGTGTCGGATGACGATACGGCAGCCGTGCTGGTTGACTCGCCCGGCGCGTCTGGAAGCAATGCAATCAGGGTCTGGGCTGGCGACGCCGCAGCCGTAGCGACCAGCACGGTCGCTGCGACGTGGAGGAGGCTGGAAGGACGGCGTCGGACGGCCGGTGGACCGAGGGCAGGGACCTGAGCACCGCAGGAGAAAGGGCGCAGAGCAGCGGAGTTCCGGTTCATGAGCGATAGGACGAGCGACAAGGGCAGATGGACTTCTATGCGTTTTGAAAATTTGTGCCGCACACGTTACCTAAGAAACAGGGGCCGGGTTGCGGCGGCGGAGAAGCAGGTGTACCGGGATGCCAAGAAGGATCACGGCGGACCCGAGCAACGAATCGCGTGGCTCTTGGTAGAACGAGAACACCAACAGACCTGTAGCTGCGGCGATGAACAGCACCGGGGTGAGTGGAAAGAGTGGCGTGCGGTACGGGTTAGCGACGGGCTGATCCCCGTTGGTCAACTGCGACAGCTTCTGTTCGCGCCGGCGGAAGACAAAGACGGTGGACGCTGTAAGAGCGTAGAAGAGCCATTCGGCAAAGATTGCGAGCGAGAACAGGGCCTGGAATCTGCCGACGGCGAGCAGCAGGAGGGTGGCCAGGGTGGCTTGCAGGACGAGGGCGATGGATGGGGTGTGGAAGCGCGAACTGACGTGCGCGAACATCCGGGGGAACAGGCCGTCGCGCGCGGCGGCAAAGGGCACACGGGCACCCGAGAGGGAAGAGCCGATGAAGGTGCTGGCGATGGAGAGGGCCATGCCGAGCGAGACGATGGCCGAGGCATAGGGGCCGGTGACGAGGCGAAGAGCGTCCGCCGCGGGGCGGTCTGTGCTGGCGATGGCGAGTGCCGGGAGCACATAGGCGATGGCAGCGTTGGTCAGCATATAGAGCAGGCCGACGACGGTGACGCCACCGACGAGAGCGAGGGGAAGGGCGCGGCGCGGGTTGCGGACCTCGCCGGCGAGCTGCGTGACGTCGGACCAGCCGTCGTAGGCCCAAAGGGCCGCGACCAGGGCGACCATGAAGCCGGCTACAGGCGAGTTGTGACTGGGGAGGCTCGAGCGGAGGTGTGCGAGCGAGCCATGCGGGCCAGCGAGGAAGAAGCAGGCACCGGCGATGGCGGCGATCAAGGCGAGCTTGAGCCAGGTGAGGACGAGCTGAAGGTGAGCGGAGTTAAGGGTGGAGACGATGTTAAGAAGGGTGATGAGCCACGTGACCGCGATGGCCACGACCTGTGACCACAACACAGGCCCTGCGGCGGGCGTGCTGAAGAAGGCAAAGACCGAAAAGGTGCCCAGCACGCGGATAAGGCCGGAGGCGATGGTGGCGAGGGACGCTGGCTTGGCGATGAGGACCCAGGTCCACATGTAGAGAAAGCCGGTGAGGTCGCCGTAGGCCTCCCGGAGAAAGGCGTATTCGCCCCCATAGCGAGGGTGGGCCGAGGCGATCTCGGCGTAGGTCATGGCGCCGGCGAGCGAAAGGAGGCCACCGACGATCCACGCCAGGTAGACACGGGACGAGGAGCCCGCCGCGGCGGTCATCTCCCTGGGGACGAGAAAGATGCCCGAGCCGATGATGATGCCGACGACGAAGGAGGTCGCATGCAGGGTGGACAGCACGCGCGGCAGTTCGGCTGGAACAGATGGCGCGGAGGACGGGGCCATGGAGGGATGAGGGCAGGGTAGCACCTCCGACGCGTTGGGGAGACATGCCCGGGCATGCGACTTGATCGGCGACGGTGGCTGTGGCGGTTGCTCCTGCTGTGCCTTCTGTTGCTGCTGGCGGCTTGGGCTTACTCCGTCCCGCTGCCACTGGGGCCCCGTACCCCTCCTATCCATGTTGCGTAAGATCTTCGATCAATTGAACTTAGGTCCGGACCAAACCGTGCCGGCGGAGGCCGTGGAGCTCAGGTCTGCTGGTAAGAGCTGTGCTTTGCTTGCTGCCCCATGCTTAATCTGTTGCTGCCTGGACCTGAGGATAGTGCGGCGGGGAGGGGCGTTGCGCCACACAGGGTGCGGTCGCCGGGTGGAGGAGGTTACGCGAGTGCTGCCGAGCACTGGCGGAGTGCGTGGGATACTCGAGCGGAATGCTTTGGCGCGCCTGGACGCGGCTAAAGGGAAGGAAGAGAGCGATGGACTGGACGCCTGGGGGAATGAGCAGTGATGTGGAGGACCGTCGGGGTGAGGGTGGCGGCGGTGGGGGTTTTGGCTTTGGCGGCGGTGGGGGCGGGCTGGGGATTATCGGGGTAGTGGTGCTGCTGGTCATAAGCCTCCTGACGGGACGCAACTACCTGGGTGCCTTTCTGCACAGCGGTGGAGGCGATGCGACGCAGACAACACGACAGACGGAGGAGCCGGGCGGACAGACCGCTGGACGGGGGGCAGCGGGCGGCGGAACAGCCGACCGCGATGCGCAGCTGGTGAGTTTTGTGCTGGATAACGTGCAGGGGACGTGGGCGAAGATCTTTGCCGCCAAGGGCGCGACCTACCAGAAGGCAAAGCTGGTGCTGTTTACCGGGGCGACCTACTCCGGGTGCGGGCGGGCGCAGGCCTCGACCGGACCGTTCTACTGCCCGGCGGATGGGAAGGTGTACATCGACCTGGGCTTTTGGGATGAGTTGAAGCAGTTTGGCGGGGACACGGGCGAGTTTGCGCAGGCCTATGTGATTGCGCATGAGCTGGGGCACCATGTGCAGGACCTGCTGGGGACGGAGGAGAAGGTGCGCCGGCTGCAGCAGCAGGATCCGCGACAGGCGAAGCCGCTGAGCGTGGACCTGGAGCTGCAGGCGGATTGCTACGCGGGGGTGTGGGGGCACTCGACGGAGCAGCGAGGCATTGTGCATCCAGACGACGTGGCGAGTGCGCTGAAGGCGGCGGCGGCGGTGGGTGATGACCATCTGCAGCAGATGAGCGGGCGGGCGGTGAGCCCGGAGAGCTGGACCCACGGCTCCAGCGCGCAGCGGGAGCAATGGTTCAAGCGTGGGCTGGACTCAGGCGACCCAGCGCAGTGCAACACGTTTGCGGCGGGCGCGGGGAACGGCGAGTAGCAGAGCGCACGAGTGTAACCGCGGTCGGATCTATTGGATGAGACGGAAGTTTGCAGATGGGGGAACAACCCGCCGCGGGCTCCGTCGCCTCCGATGGCGATATGGCGACCAAGAAGAGCGGCAAGAAGGCAGCGGGCGGCAGTGAGGCGAAGGGCGAGAGCTACAAGAAGAGCTCGCGGTGTTGGCCGGGATTTACGCCCGTTCCGGGCAAGGGCGAGCATGAAGAAGGTAGCTGCCGTAAAGAGCCCGCAAGCAAGAACGGTGGCAAAGAGGTGAACCGGGAGACTGCGCGGAAGAAGCAGGTCGCCATGGGCGGAAAACGGGCGGAGCAGGCCAAGGCGAAGTCTCCGAACGCCGGCGAGCGCAAGAGCGTGAGCAAGACGGCAAGGGATACGAAGGCCAGCAAGTCCGCAGCGAGCAAGGCCCCCGCACGGAAGACTGCAGCGAAGAAGACTGCTGCAAAGACGCCAGCGACAAAGAAGACGGCAGCCAAGAAGGGGCCTGCGAAGAAGACTGCAGCAAAGAAGGCTCCGGCCAAGAAAGCCCAGGCGAGAAAGAGCGCGAACAGCTCGACACGAGGAAAGCGTGCGGTGACGAAGGCACCAGCCCGGCGGACACCGGCGACCAAGGCACCACGCAAGGCAGCAAAGCGGGCACCGCGGAAGACGAGTTCCCGGAAAGCGTAACGAAGCGAGTGCTAGGTGGTCATCTCGGCGAGTGGGGTGACCTCGCCGGGGTGGAAGTGGCTACGGATGTTGGTGGCGACGACGGAGCTGACAACGGCTGTGAGGGCGTCGGGTGAGGCGTCGCGCACGCCACGGACAGAGCCGAAGTGCTGCAGCAGCCGGGTGCGGGTGCGGGCACCGACGCCGGGGATGCCGTCGAGCTCGGAGACGCGATCGCGGATCTGGCGGCGCTTGCGATGGTAGGTGATGGCAAAGCGATGGGACTCGTCGCGGATCTTCTGGACAAGGTGGAGGACGGGGGAGCGGCGTTCGAGGACGGCGGGGCGGTCTTCGCGGCCGAGGACGTAGATGATCTCCTCCTTTTTTGCGATGGAGGCGAGCGGCTGGGTGCCGATGCCGAGCTCGCGGAGGGCGTCAGCGGCGGAGTGGAGCTGGCCAAGGCCTCCATCGATGAGGATGAGGGAGGGGAAGGGTTTCTGCTCGGCGAGCAGGCGGGAGTAGCGGCGGGAGACGATCTCGCGCATGGAGGCGAAGTCGTCGACGCCGGTGACGGTTTTGACCTGGAACTTGCGGTAGTCGGACTTTTTCATGGCGCCGTCTTCCCAGACGACCATGGAGGCGACGGTTTCAGCGCCCTGGATGTGGGAGATGTCGAAGCACTCGATGCGGGTGGGCTCGGCTTCGAGGCCGAGGGCCTCCTGCAGAGAGCGGGCGACGGCCTTCTGGGTGGGTTGGAGGACGCGAAAGCGCTGGTCGAAGGACTGCTTGGCGTTTTGGCAGACGAGATCGACCAGGGAGCGCTTGTCGCCGCGCTGGGGAGCGGCGATCTCGATGCGGTGCTTCATGCGCTCGGAGAGCAGATCGGTCAGGAGCTGGCGGTCGGGAAAGTCGACGGGGACGAAGATGGAGCGGGGAACGTAGGGCTGGTCGAGGTAGAGCTGTTTGAGGAGGGCGGAGAAGAAGGTGGCTGGGGAGAAGGGCTCCTGGAGATCGCCGAGGGCGCCGCGCTGAATGGGGGCGCGGTTGACGGGCTCCTCCGACTGGTCGTACTCGGGTGCCGACTGGGAGGGATTGGGCTCGAGGGCGGGGAGGTCTTCGGGCTCGGTGGAGTCGGAGATGGTGACGAGGCCGGTGTCCCGGTTCGGGACAGAGTTGGGATCAGGACTCAGGTTGTCGTCGTCGCTGCCGATAGAGGAGGCAGGGGCGAGCTCGTTGAGAGATTCGCCGAAGGAGGTTTGGAGGTCGGGGAGGTCTTCCCAGAAGAAGTCTCGGCGATCGACGATCTTGCCGCCGCGCATGTGGAAGAGGTTGACGGCGAGCATCTCGTTCTCGAAGTGGAAACCGAAGACGTCGGCCTCGGTCTCGTCGGCGGAGTGGATGCGCTGCTTGTCCTGCGCTTGGTGGAGGGTGCCGATCTGGTCGCGAAGGCGAGCGGCGAGCTCGAACTGCATGTTTTCGGCGGCTTCTTCCATGCGCGTGAGCAGGCGGGACTCGAGCTCGGCGGAGCGGCCATCGAGGAAGAGCTGGACGTCGCGAATGGTCTGTTTGTAGAGCTCGGGCGTGGTGTGGCCGTCGACGCAGGGGCCGAGGCATCGCTTGATGTAGTACTGCAGGCAGGCGCGGGGGTGGTAGCGGGAGAGATCGATCTTGCAGGAGGGGATCAGGAAAGAGCGGTGGATGAGGTCAACCAGGCGGTGCGCGAGGTTGCCGGGAAAGTAGGGGCCGAAGTAGAGGGAGCCGTCTTTGCGGAGCTTGCGGGTGACGAAGACCTTGGGGTAGCGGTCGGTGGTGGTGAGCTTGATGTAGGGGTAGGTCTTGTCGTCGCGGAGGAGGATGTTGAAACGGGGTTTGCGCTGCTTGATAAGGGAGTTTTCGAGCGCGAGGGCTTCCTGCTCGTTGTCGACGACGATGTAGTCGACATCGACGGCTTCGCGCATGAGGGAGCCGGTTTTGGCGTTGGCCTGGGAGGCGTCGAGGAGATAGGAGCGGACGCGGGATTTGAGGTTTTTCGCCTTGCCGACGTAGATGACGGTGCCTTCGGCGTTTTTGTAGAGATAGCAGCCGGGCTTGGCAGGGATGGTGCGGATTTTGGCTTCGAGATCCATGGGGAACGGGGGAGGTTCGGAGCGGCTTGGGAGCTGCTGTGCCTCTTTTAGTTTATCGGGTTGGCAGCGGAAGGGGAGTGGCTGAGGGGAGTGGAGGTTCCAGCATTGTGCAGAAACTTCCAGGTGCCGGGAGCGAGGTGCAGCGGGCGAAGGCGTCGTAAGGTGGTGTCTGGTGGTGGCTTACAGGCCGACTACACAGTTGGGCCGGAGATTGCATCCAAAAGCAGGCAGGGTGAGACGCGACAAATATGGCGTGCTCGTCGAGAGAAAGGGCTTCATATGACTGAATTACTTCCGGGTTTCAGATCGGCTCGGTCGGCTACTGCCGGGACGATTGCTATGTGTGGGTTGCTGCTCCTTGCGAGCGGGTGCTCGAGCAAGAAGTATGTCCGATCGCAGACGGCACCGATTGTGGCGCAGACGAACGAACTGGATGCCAAGACGGCGCAGGATCACCGGGCGATCGGGGACACGGACGAGCGGGCGCAGAAGGGGATTAATGGCGCACTGACCGCGGCGAACTCTGCGGACCAGCATGCGCAGGCTGCAGGGCAGTCTGCCAACAGCGCGCAGCAGAACGCACAGCAGGCCTTTAACCGTGTGGATAGCCTGTCCGGGGTGATCGCGAATCTGGATAACTACAAGTCAGTTGCCGATGTGAGCGTGACCTTTGCGCTCAACAAGGCAGTTTTGACGCGCGCAGACAAGCAGCAGCTGGATCAGCTGGCGACCACATCGAATGCAACCAAGGGCTTCATTTTGGAGCTGACGGGCGGCACGGACTCGAGTGGCAGTGCGGAGTATAACTACGCGCTGAGCCAGAGACGGGCGGATGCGGTTGCCAATTACCTGCAGACCAAGTTCAACATTCCGCCGCACAAGTTCTACCTGGTTGGGATCGGCAAGGACAGCCAGATTGCCACCGACAAGACGGCCGCGGGTCGGCAGCAGAATCGGCGAGTGCAGATTCGTCTGCTGACGAACATGAGTGGCGGTGATCCAGCGACTGGCACCGCGACGTCGACCCCGAGCGGCAATTAAGCAGCGGGCGAGCGACGAAAGGGGGGAGAGGGAAGGGGTAGAGTAGACCAATGACCCCGCCCCCCTCCCCCTCTCTGTTTGCCGGGCTTGCGCCACTCGAACGAGCTGTTGCGGTGATGCGGGTGCTGCGCTCTGCGGAAGGGTGTCCGTGGGATCGTGAACAGACCCTGCACAGCCTCCAGCGGTACACGCTGGAGGAGGTCTACGAGGTCTTTGACGCGATCGATCGGGAGGCGTGGGACGATCTGCGGGATGAGCTGGGCGATCTGCTGCTGCAGGTACTGTTTTACGCGCAGATCGCAGACGACCAGGGACGCTTCAACATAGACGCTGTTGCCGAAGGCCTGAGTGCAAAACTACTGCGCCGGCACCCGCATGTGTTTGGGGCAGAGGTGGCAGAGGATGCTGCAGCTGTGGTGCGGACGTGGGAGACGGTGAAGCGGGCAGAGCGCCAGCAGGCAGGCAAGGTGGTTGGGGTGTTGGGCGATGTGCCGCGTGGGCTGCCGGCGCTGCTGGAGGCTGCGAAGCTGGGCGGGCGAGCGGCGAAGGTCGGCTTCGACTGGAATGAGCCGGAGGGCATTCTCGCCAAGCTTGACGAGGAGCTGGTGGAGCTGAACGCGGAGCGTGCGGCTGGAGATCGGCAACGAATGGAAGAGGAGTTGGGCGACGTGCTGTTTACCGCGGTAAACCTGGCGCGGCACCTCGAGGTAGACGCGGAGCAGGCGCTGCGAGGGGCGAACCGCCGCTTTCGAGAGCGCTTCGAGGCGATGGAGCGGCGTGGCGGCGAGCGCGCCCAGATGGGAACGCTGAGTGCGGCAGAGTGGGATCGGCTGTGGGCTGAGGCGAAGGCGGAGACGAGAGAGTGAGTGAGCGCGCGGCGGCGGCGGTGGAGCTGGCACCCGTGCGGGAGATGGCGGAGCTGGACGCCTGTGTGGCGCTGCAACGCGCAGTGTGGGGGTACGCGGATGGCGATGTGCTGCCACGCCGGATGTTTGTGCTGGCGAACCACCTTGGCGGGCAGGTGTTTGGGGCGCGGGTGGCCGGGGAGCTGGCGGGGTTTGCGATGGCATTGCCAGGTGTACGGGACGGCGCTGCCTACCTGCACTCGCACATGCTGGCCGTATTGCCGCCCTACAGGGATCTTGGGCTGGGGCGACGGCTCAAGCTGCTACAGCGGGAGGACGCGCTGCAGCGAGGCATCGATCTGATGGAGTGGACGTTTGACCCGATGCAGGCAAAGAACGCGTACTTCAACCTCCAGCGACTGGGGGCGGTGAGCTGCCGCTACGAACCGAACTTCTATGGTGACCTGCCCTCGACGCTGCAGCCCGGGTTGGCGACGGATCGGCTGGTGGCACGCTGGTGGCTGCGGTCAGAGAGGGTGGCACAGGCGCTGGCGGGGGCGGAGCAGACGAAGGGTGTGGTGGAACGCATTCGGCTGTTGCCGGAGGAGGGAGGCACAGCGAGAGCGCAGCGTTGTCTTCGAGACGCGATGCAGGATGCCTTTGCTCGAGGGCTCTACCTGGGTGGCTTTATGAGGGGACCGGGGGGTGGTGGGACCTACCTGCTCTGTGACGCCGCAAGGACTGACCCGCGGTACGGGTTGTGATTGGGTTGATGCAGACTGGCGGAAGCTTGCGGGGCCAAGTTACGACTGTGCTCGGATTCGTTGCAGACTTTTCCACGCCGTTCGCCAGCAGGCTAGTTCAATAGAAGAGCGATGGCCTGCTGAACAGTGAGGGCGGCTGGGACCTGTTGAAACTCAGCGGTATCGATGGTGGTATTGATGTCGATGGTCTTGAGCATGAGAGCGCGGATACGAAGGTTCTGAGCGAAGTGGGAGTAGATCCAACGCTGTTTGCCCACATCGACTTGTGCGAACTCTACATGCCCGCCAGGGAAGATGTGCGCGACCATGCCGTAGCCGAAGTTGACGGGGCGGAAGATCTCGGCGTGGAGGTGCTGCACGTAGCCGGTGCGCTGGTCGACCCAGATGCGACCGCGGAGCCCGGTGAGCGCCTCCGAGATAGTGGAGGGCGCGTGCCACTGCGGATTCGGGGAGAAGTCAAAGGCGAGGGCGGGAGTGCCATCGGCGGAGTGGCTATCGTCTGAAGGGACGCGAGTGTAGATCATGGCGTCGGGCATGAGGCTGATCAGATCGCGTGCGAGCTTCTTGGACTTCGCGTCTTCCTGGCTGTGGCGCAGGAAGGCCGCTGGATCCTCTGCGAGATCCTGAAGGCGCTTGCGCTCTTCTGTCTCCTGCTCTGCGGAAAGAGGTTTGCCGTTGATGGCGAGCAGCCGGCTGACGCTGCCACCGGCGCACTCGATGACGTCCCGCAGCCGGTCGCCCTTGGCGTCTACGGTGTGAACGCGATACCGCAGGGCTGAGCCCGCGTGGTCAATCGTGAGGATCTCGTTGTTGGAGGCGAGAACAGCCCAGTCCCGGGGCGAGCGCTGCGGCGTTGCTGGCGAGGACGCGCCCTGGCCGAACGTGGGGGTGCAGAAGAGCGCGGCGAAGAGCAGGAGCGGCAGCGTGGCCCGGTGCCGTCTGTCGAGCGAGGACCCAGCGGAGACGTGAGACAAGGGGCTTCCGTGTGCAATCAAGGTGAGCTTCTCCATGTAGAGACGAGTGGATGCGAGAGAACGTTGGCCCTGGTTGCGGGTTTGCCTGCTTGTCAGCAAGTGCGTATAGTTCGACCCTGAGTGCCTCGTTCGCAGAGCCCCATGTGGGCGTTGTCTGCGGTGAGACAGGTGACAGCGAGAGTACGAGCGAGGGTAAGGGAGCGGATGCGCAGTCTGTTTCGAAGTGGATCGAGCGGGGCCGGATCACGGGAGAAGGGCGCAGAGCGGGTCAGCCGACACTCGAGTGGCTGGCGCGAGATGCTGAAGCACCTGCAGCAGAATGAGTCACTGCGCGTGTTGGATATTGGGCCGACGTCCTCCTCCAATATCAACTTTCTTACTGGGTTGGGACATAGCATTTATATGTCACACCTGGTGGAAGAAGCTGCAAAACCGGAGTGGCGCGGAACGGCTGAGGACGGTTCAGCCAAGTTTCAGACAGCGGAGTTTCTGGAGAATAACTTACAAGCGGATGGGCGTAACTTCGACGTTGTGCTGCTGTGGGATGCGGCAGACTACCTGCCGGAAGCGCTGCTGCCTCCGCTGATCGAGCGGCTGTCCAAGACGATGGCGGCGGACGGAAAGCTGCTGGCCTTCTTCCATGGCAAACCCGCCAGCGGACAGACGGCAAAGGTGGAGGACAGCAGTTATCTGCGCTACCACCTTACGGGGACGGAGAACCTGGAGACACAACGTGTGGGAAATTTCCCCATTCAGCAGCGCTACAACAATCGCCAGATAGAAAGCCTGCTGACGGAGTTCAGTAACTTCCGCTTCTTCTTAGGCAAGGACAATCTTCGCGAGGTTATCGCGACGCGATAGCAGCGTGCGGCATGCCGTCGAGAGGGTCTTCGAGCCTACTTGGTCGAAGCCTTCTTACGCTCTGCCCAGCGGCGCTTCATCGCGTCGGCGATGCGCTTCCGGCCTTCAGGGGATAGCTGACGCTTGGCTGCTGGACGCTCTTCTGCGGAGGCTGAGGCGGCTTTGCGGGGACGACCACGTTTGCGCGGCGCCTCGGCGCTATCGATGCCGACCAAAGCTTCCCGTGCTTTTTGGAGCTTTTCGATCTGCGCGTCGATCTCTGCCAAGATGCGGGTCACTTCCATGGGTGTCTCCTGTGAACTTATTCATGATTTATGAGTTAGTGCTAATAGACCTTACGACTTACACACAGCTAGACCTTGACCATACCGGAGCGCACCGCACCTTGCAACTTACTTCGGCATATGCTGCCACTCAGGCGCGGGGAAGCGTGGGGTCCAGGCTTTCTTTTTTGGACTTCAACGATAGCTGGTCCGGTTCGCCGGCGAGATCGGACAGACGATCCTCAAAGTCATCACCCAGAATATTGGAGCGGGCGGTACCAAGGCCATGGTGGTTGACGTCACGTATGTAACCGCGCAGGTCATCACCCTGAGTCTGGGGATCGCGGGTGTATTCGCGAGCGAGTCGATCGATGGCAAAGCTCACGATGTCACTGTGGTGGAGCTCCTGCATCCCGCCCTGACGACGCAGGCGGAGCCAGAGGCGATGCACAAGCTGGATCTCTCCGGCGCGGATGGCAGGGGCGTGCGGGCCGATGTGGAAGGAGAGGGCGTCGCCTTCCGGGCGGATGACGTAGAAGGTGAACTGGCGTTTTGGCTCAGGCAGAGCTTCCCAGGCTTGTCCCATGTGGTAAGCCTGCTCTTCGGCCGTGAGCTTTGTGGACTGGCCGGCGACGACAGCGGCTGCATCAAGCGAGTTAGCCGTTTGGACCAGGGCGGCAAAGATATCGCCGGCTGGAACTACCAGCAAGGAGATATGTTTTCCGAAGCTTTCCGCGACAGATACAGCCTTGGTGAAAAGTAGTTGCTCGTGCTCGCTGAAGAGCTGGTCGGAGGCTTCGACATACTCTGAGCCACCGGCGCCCATCATCCGGGCAGCCAAGACGACGAGGTCCTGTTCTTCGGTATTGGTGTGGGTGAGAGCCCACTTGAGAGCGAAGGGGACGGCGGCGTCACGCATGGTGACGACGACGGCACCCTGGCGAATTTCAAGGGCTTCGCGACCTACAGTGTCCTGGTGCTCGAGCTGGAAGTGCTCGCGCATTTGGCGCTTGGTGAGCTTTTGCCGGCGGCGGTTATCTCTTTCGGAGACGGTAAAGATGACAAAGAAGGCGGCGGCAAAGATGATGCCAGAGACGGTAGCTACGGACTTGGTGAAGAGATTGACTATGGCTGTGGTGAGCAGAACCAGAAAGACGGAAAGCAGGCCAAGAGGTAACTCGGTCTTTCCGATGCGGATGTTAAGTGGAACCTTCCAACCGCGTTCGCCGTGGTACTTCCAGCGCAGCACCAGCATGGCGAGGGAGTTAAAGGTAAAGCTCCAGATAACGCCAAATGCGTAGGCCTCACCCAGGGTGATGACGTTGCCACGGGTGACGACGATGGTGAAGAGCTGGAGGCTGGCGACCAGGTTGACGATGCGGTAGCTGGTGCCGTACTTGCGCTGGGGGCGGCGAAACCAGTCGGCCAGGACGCCGTCTTCGGCGACGCGCATGAGCACGCCGGTGGAGCCGACGATCGCAGTATTGACGGCGCCACCCAGGATGAGGAAGCCGACGATCACGACAAAGATGCGGAAGGCGACGCGAAAGGCGAGCGGGCCGGTCATGAACATGGCCATGCCCGCGATGAGATTGTCGCGGTAGACCGGAACGCGGACCGCGTCCGGGATGATCATGACGGCGAGCAGGGAGCCGATGCCGGTGAAGATGAAGCTGTAGATGGCGATGACGATCGCCGCGCGCTTGAGGTTCTTGAGCTTGGGGTGTTCGATCTCGCGGTTGACCTGCGCGAGTGACTCTTCCCCGCTCATAGCCAAGACGGAGTGGCCAAAGGCCATCAGAACGCCGAAGAGGCCGAGGGTATGGAGGTAGCCGGTGTTGCGCAGAAAGCCAACGGCGTCGTGGCTGAAGTGCAGATTGGCCGGTACCGGAAGTGGGGGGAGGGTGGCGCCGGTGTGGAGCACGGTGAAGATGCCCCAGCTAAGCAGGAGCACGACCATGACGGTGGTGATCTGCATGACCTTGAGGGCCTTGTCGCTCGACTCCTCGATGCCCTTGATGTTTTGCCACCAGAAGTAGCAGGTGACGATGACGGCGATGACGGCGGAGGTGCCGTTGACGGGAAAGTGGCGGAGGGCGCCGTTCGGGTGGTGGATGAGCGGGGTAAAGATGTTGTGCTCGGCGAGCAACTGAAGTAGCTCGTTGAGCAGGCCCACGATGTACTGCCCGGCGGAGACACCCGAGATAGGGCCGGTCAAGATGTAGTCAAACATCAGGGCGGAGACGGAGACCTTGGCGAAGGTGCCGCCGAGCGCCTCCTTGACGATGCGGTAGACGCCACCGCGGGTGAACATGCTGCAGCTTTCGACGTAGACCGCCCGGACGGCGAAGGAGAACAGCATGACGCCGAGGATGAACCAGGGGGCGGACTTGCCAACAGCTTCTTCCGCGATGCCTCCGGCGTAGAAGGCCGAGGAGCCGAGATCGTTGAGCACGATGGCGGCGGCGCGCCAGAAGGAGATGAAGGTGAGCATCACGGAGGATGCAACGACCAGGCGCACGCGCTGGTTTTGGACGGGGGCGGAGGCTCGCTTAAATGGCATGGAGGGATGGCGCCGGAGCGCCGGGATGAAGCAAGAGCGGGAGGAAACAAAGGTGCGGAGCGGGCGGGCGAGCAGCGTGACGCGCGATGGACGGGCAGGGCAAGGGAATCACTCTTCGTCACCCAGGAGTTCCCGGAGATCCTCAATAAAGCTCACAACGATCACAACGACCGAGCCTGCCATTCCCAGGAAGAAGAGTGGCACGACCACCTTCGCGACCAAGCGAACAACAAGATCTATCACGCCTCCATTGTAGCCGGAAGTGAGCAGCTTCGCCGACCGTCCGCGCAGGGTGGTGCTACACTTCCGGCGAGATGTCGGGGTTACCAGCGCGGGCGTGGGGATGGGCCGTTCTTTCGGGTCTTCTGCAGGTGGCATGTTTTCCAATTGCGGGGCCGATCCCGATTTGGAGAACCCATCTGTGCTGGGTAGCCCTGTTGCCGCTCCTGCTGGCGCTTGTGGGGGAACGGGAGTCGGCTGAGCCGGCGCTGCGGGTGCGGGACGGGGCGGCGCTGGGCTATGCCTGCGGCTTTGTCTGGTATTTAGGGACCTGCTACTGGATCTTCGAGACGATGCACCTTTATGGAGGTCTGCCGGAGCCGGCGGCTGCTGGCATTCTGGTGCTGTTTTGCCTGTACCTGGGGCTCTACCATGCGCTGTTTGGGGCAGTGGTGGTGCTGCTGCGGCGGCGGGGCGCGACGCGGCAGGCGACGCTGCTGCTGGTGCCTGTGGTGTGGGTGGCGGTGGAGCTGCTGCGGGCGAGGGTGACGGGATTCCCGTGGGATCTGCTGGGGGTGGCGCAGGTGGATAACCCGGTGCTGCGGCGACTAGCACCGTGGACGGGTGTGTGTGGGATGTCGTTCGTCATTGCCGGGGTGAACGCGCTGTGGCTGTTGCGGCTGCAGGTGCGGGACCGCCGCTGGGTGCGACCGGCGCTGGCGGTGGTGGGCACAGTGGTGGTGGCGGGCTATGTTGTTCTGGCGCTGCGGCCGGGCAGGCAGCCTGAGCAGGGAGCGCTGGCGCAGGCGACGCTGGTGCAGGAGAACCTGCTGGTGGGTGAGGCCGCGGCGGGGCAGCCGCCGGAGGGTGAGACGACCCTGTTGCAACAGTTCGCCCGGCTAAGCCGGCAGCCAGCGGCACAGTTGCTGGTGGGGATGCCGGGGCTAGGTTCGCCGCGGGTGCTGGAGCGACCGCGTCGGCTGATGGTCGACCCGGCCCAGGTGCGGGCGGGCGGGCTGGAGGGGGTCTACGAACGGAGTGACCTGGTGGTATGGCCGGAGTCGCCGGCGCCGTTTCGGGAGGGTGAGGCTGAGTTCCGGGCGGCGCTGAGCGGTCTGGCGCGCGCGATGCATGCGCCGGTGATCGTCGGCAACATTGGGCTGGAGCCGGTAGGTGGGCGGCAGGAGCAGCGGAACTCGGCGAGCTTTGTGCTGCCGGACGGTCGCTTTGCCGGGCGCTACGACAAGATGCACCTGGTGCCATTTGGGGAGTATGTGCCGTTCAAGCGGCTGTTCTTCTTCGCGGGCAGTCTGCTGGAGGAGGTGGGGCAGCTGGACCCGGGGACGCGGCGCTCGCTGTTTGCGCTGCCGGACGGCCACAGGGCGGGGGTGTTTATTTGCTACGAGTCCATCTTCGGCGATGAGGTGCGGGAGTTCGCGAAGATGGGCGCCGAGGTGCTGGTGAACATCTCGGACGATGGCTGGTATGGCGATACGAGTGCGCCGTGGCAGCACCTGAACATGGTGCGGATGCGGGCGGTGGAGAGCCATCGGTGGGTGGTGCGGGCGACGAACACGGGGGTGACGGCGACGATCGATCCGGAGGGGCACGTGGTAGCTTCGGCGCCGCGGCATGTGCGGACGGCGGTGCGGGTGCCGTTCCGGTGGGAGACGGACGAGACCTTTTATGTTCGGCACGGCGACTGGTTTGCGTGGCTGTGTCTGCTGGGAGTGGTGGGGGCATTTGGCGCGCTTGCGGTGCGGCAGCGCGGCCAGGGACTGGGCTAAGAGAGCAGCGAACGAAGCTGGGGCAGGCGGGTGAGGATGTAGGCGCGGTCGTCCGGGCTGAGGTCGCGCGGGGAACGTGGCTTGTCCTGCGGTCGGAGACCTTTCTGGTTGATGCGGTTCATGAGGCTCCAATCCTTGGCGGGGTGGGCGGGCGAGGGGTCGGCGGGCTCGTGGGCCGGAAGGTCGTAGCGGGTAAAGTCGATGACCTGAAAGGGGGTCTCCTCCTGCCAGTCGCGCAGAAGGGCGAGGCGGAAGCTCGAGTTCATGTACCACTCGATCTCGAGGTTGTTAAAGGAGTCGCCGAGGCCGGAGCCGCGCTCGAGAAAGCTGTAGTTCCAGGCGCTGTTGTCGGGGTACTCGCGGCGCCACAGCTCGCCGAACTCGCCAAAGGTGATGAAGCGGGTGTCGGGCCAGCGAGTGCGGGTGCCTTCGACCCACTGTTCCATGGCGGAGCAGATGAGGGAGCGGTCGAACTCGTAGACGAGCTGCGCCTCCCAGATGTTGGTGATCCAGCCAAAGCCGTTGCGGCGGAAGCCCTCGTCGAAGTGGATGGCGGTGGTGTGCATGACTTCGCGCTGGCCGAGGTCGAGACCCCAGCCGATGTAGGTTTCGATGGGGCCTACGCCGCGGCGGCTGTTGTAGCCGGTGATTTCGTGGCCAAGGGAGCCGGAGCGGCGGGCGCAGAGGAAGTCCATGGTCCAGCCGTCGAGGCTGACGCAGTCGATGAAGTCGGCGGGCCCCTGGGCGGGCTTGCAGAAGTGCTGCGTGGAAGGGAAGAAGGGGTAGGAGGGCGAGCCATCGGCGCCGCCGCCATCGACGGCGTGCTGGCTCCAGATAACGGCGTGGGCGACGTGGATGTTCTCCTTCTGCGCGAGGTACTGGAGGGAGTCCGCTGCAAGAAAGCCGCCCATGATGCTTTGCGGACGATAGCCGCTGCCGACGACGGAGGTGATGGTCTGGATGGCCTCGGTCATCTCGCGGTTGACGCGCGCGCGCGGCAGGTACATGGCCGGGAAGTAGCCGGGAAAGTAGGAGACCTCGTCACCGAAGCGGTGATGACACTCGGCGGCGTAGTCGCGGATCTGCTGATAGTTGGGGCGCTGGTCTTCAAGGGCGTTGAGGGTGAATCCCCAGGTGAGGCGGCCGTCTGGGTTGTCGCGGGCGAAGGCTTCGCGGAGGGCGCGGACGCCGGCGAGGGTGTGCCAGGCAGACTCGTCGCGGGCGAGGAGCTTGACGTCGCGTGAGACCTCCCATGGGGTAGTGCGGATCATGATGCAGAGGGTGACAAAGCGGTGGCCGCGAAGGGTGAGGGGTGCCGAGCCGAGCGCGGGAAGAGGAAGGGCGCGGAGGGAGGGCGCCGCGACGAGGGCGGCGGCGGTGCGCAGGAGCTGTCGGCGGGTGGGGCAGGTCGGCTGAGTCATAGGAGAGGAGGTCCATGCAGGATGCCGTGTGGGACAAGGGTTCGGCAAGGGTGCTTGAGGGGAGGGCGGGGGCGAGGTGCACTAGAATAGGGGGATGTTGAGTGATCTGGAGTACAGCTACTCCCCGGTTCGCGCGAAGATTGCCGAGCTGCGGGAGTATCTTTGACGGGCCACGGCTGCGGAAAGAGCTGGAAGCGGTAGAGGCGGCGATCGGGGACCCGACGGTGTGGGCGGATGCGGCGCGATCGCAGCCGCTGATGCGGGAGCGCAAGCGGCTGGAGAGCCTGCTGGGGGATGATGCCGAGCTGCAGCGGCGCGGCGATGACATTGAAGCCTACTTTGAGCTGGCGCGCGAGGGCGAACCAGTGGAGCCGGAGCTCGAGCGTGAGATCCCGGCGCTGGTGGAGTTCGCTGAGAAGCTTGAGTCGAAGACGATGCTGTCAGGGGAGAGCGATCCGCTGAACGCAGTGGTCGTGGTGCACCCCGGTGCTGGCGGAACGGAGTCGCAGGACTGGGCCGAGATGCTGATGCGGATGTACCTGCGATGGGCCGAGCGCGAAGGCTTTAAGGCCGAGCTGAACGAGGTGCAGGACGGCGACGAGGCGGGGATCAAGTCGGCGACATTTACGGTGTCGGGCGAGTTCGCCTACGGGATGCTGAGTGGGGAGACGGGGGTGCACCGGCTGGTGCGCATATCGCCGTTTGACTCGGCCAAGCGGCGGCACACGAGCTTTGCCAGCGTATATGTGAGCCCGGAGATCGACGACACGATTGTGATCGACATCAAGCCCGAAGAGTTGCGGATCGATACGTACCGCTCCGGTGGCAAGGGCGGGCAGCACGTGAATACGACCGACTCGGCGGTGCGGATCACGCATCTGCCGACGGGGCTGGTGGCGGGCTGCCAGAACGAGCGCTCGCAGCACAAGAACAAGGAGCGGGCGATGAAGCTGCTGCGCTCGCGGCTGTATGAGTATGAGCTGGACAAGAAGAAGGCCGTGACCAAGAAGCTCGAGGACTCGAAGCTGGATATCGGCTTTGGGTCGCAGATTCGGAGCTACGTGCTGCAGCCGTACCGGATGGCGAAGGATCTGCGGACGCGGGTCGAGGTCGGAGACGTTGATCGCGTTCTTGACGGAGGTCTGGAGCCGTTTATTCGTGGCTTTCTGCGGATGCGTCGCGAGGGTGGCGTGCCCGTCACGGCCGTGGTGGATGACGAAGACGTGTAGAGCACACGCGTGACGCGCGTGTGTGCGGCATCAGAGAAATGCGGAGGTGGAGATGGACGAGGGGTTGCGGAGCGAGGTGGAGCGGCAGGTAAAGGCGCTGCTCCAGGGTGGACAGGCGCACACGGGCTTTGACGAGGTGGTCGCGGGGCTGCGACCGGATCTGCGCGGCGTGCGACCGGAGAAGGTGCCATATTCGGCCTGGCAGCTCCTGGAACATCTGCGAATTGCGCAGCGAGACATCGTGGATTTCTGCACGGATGGCCAGGGCAACGGCTATATGGCCAAGGATTGGCCGCGGGATTACTGGCCGGAGGCGGCCGAGCCGCCAAGCGAGGATGCGTGGCCGAAGTCGGTGGCGGCCGTGCGGTCGGACCTGGCGGAGTTTGAGGCACTCTTCACCG
The DNA here is from genome assembly GCA_965199635.1 of Acidobacteriaceae bacterium. Lineage (GTDB taxonomy): Bacteria > Acidobacteriota > Terriglobia > Terriglobales > Acidobacteriaceae > Edaphobacter. The sequence continues at coordinate 923,556 of CBDASL010000001.1, forward strand.
CTCCCGGGGCGGATTGGACGACGCCCTTTCCCTGGGGCGAGGGACAGACGCTGCTGCGGGAAGCGCTGCTGATCGCTGACCACACGGCGTATCACGTGGGCGAGTTGGTGGTGTTGCGGCGATTGCTGGGAGCGTGGGGACGATGAACGAGCCGGCGCTGATCCGGGAGATGTTGACGCAGGAGCCGGGGCGCGCGCGTACGCTGGCGGTGGTTGGCCTCTCGGACCGACCGGACCGGCCGAGCCACTGGGTGACGCAGTACATGAAGGAGCAGGGGTACCGGATCCTGCCGGTGAACCCACAGGTGCAGTCAATATGGAGCATTCCCTGTTCGACCAGCCTGTTGACGCTGCCGGAGCTGCCGGATGTGGTGAACGTCTTCCGGCTGCCAAGTGCCATCCCGGGCGTGGTGGACGAGATGATCAAGCGCGGAATGACGCGGCTCTGGGTGCAACAGGGAATCATGAACCTGAAGGCGGCGGAGCGGGCGGAGGCAGCGGGGATCGGCGTGGTGATGGACCGGTGCATCATGGTGGAGCACCGGCGGCTGTTTGGTTAGGAGCCCCGTAGAATTGGGGCTATGCGTGTGTGTGAGTGGCTGGCCGAGGGTGCTCTTTCCAGAGTGACGTACTGTGTGGCGCTGCTTGTGTTGCTGGTGGCAGGGCCGCGGGCGACGGCACAGATGGCTGCGGTTGGCGAGGGCGGACCTGGGCCCGTCAAGGCGCAGCACCTGACGGTGGAGTTGCAGACGACGGCGAACGCCGTGCGGCCGGGTGCTTCGGTGGCCGGTGGCCTGGTGATCTCGCTCGAGTCGGGCTGGCACGTGTACTGGATCAATGCGGGCGATGCAGGGCAGCCACCGGAGATCAGGTGGACGATGCCGACCGGCATCACGGCGAGCGCGTTGCAGTTTCCGATCCCCATGCGGCTGCCACTTGGGCCCTTGACGGACTTTGGCTACGAGAACAGCGTGACCCTGCCGTTCCACGTGAATGTTGCGAAGGGTGTGCGGCCCGGGCCGGCGCACCTGGGCGCCATGGTGACATGGGTGGTGTGTCGCGAGGTGTGTGTACCAGGCCGGGCACGGCTGGGGCTTGATCTGCGTGTGGATCCGGCGGCGCCGGACGCCGCGGTGCCGACCGCAGGCGAGCTGGCGGAGGCGCAGGCCTTGTTGCCAAAGCCGCTGCCGCCGGGTGCCACGGTGACGGTGACTGGGGGCGCCAAGAACTTTGTGGTGACGCTGGTGACCGGCGGCAAGAACGACGATGCGGAGCTTTACCCTTATGACAGCGACCTGATCGCGAATGCGCCGGACCAGGACATGGACGAGGTGCCGGGTGGTGTGCGGGTGTGGGTGCCGCGGTCCCCGGAGCTGAAGACCCTGCCGAAGGAGCTGCATGCGCTGCTTCGGCTGAGCGATGTGGAGGCATACGAGTTCGCGGCCCCGGTGGTGCGGGGCGAGGTGCCGGAGCCGGCGGATGCGATGCCCAAGTCCGCCGCAATCTCCGGTGCGACGACGCTAACGGCCTGGACGGCGATCGGCCTGGCGTTTGTTGGCGGCATTCTGCTGAACCTGATGCCGTGTGTCTTTCCGGTGCTGTTTCTGAAAGGATTGGCGCTGGTGCAGGGCTCGCACGAAGAGCGGGCGACCCTGCGGGCGCATGGCTTGGTCTACACGGCAGGGATTGTGGCGAGCTTTTGGCTGGTGGTGGCAGTACTGCTGGCGCTACGGTCGGGCACAAACCAGATCGGGTGGGGCTTTCAGCTGCAATCGCCGGCGTTTGTGGCGGTGCTGGCAATTGGGATCTTCTTCTTTGCGATGTCACTGGCAGGGCAGTTTGAGCTGGGGCTGACGCTGACGAGCGCGGGTGGCAGCCTGGCGCAGAAGCAGGGCTACCCCGGGAGCTTCTTTACCGGCGTGCTGGCCGTAGTCGTGGCGACGCCGTGCACGGCACCGTTGATGGGCGCGGCGATCGGCTTTGCGCTGGCGCAACCGGCGGGGATCACCTTTGCGGTGTTTACTGCACTGGCGCTGGGACTGGCCCTGCCATACCTGCTGCTGACGCTGCAGCCGCAGTGGACGCGGTGGCTGCCCCGGCCGGGCGCCTGGATGGAGACGCTGAAGCACCTGACGGCTGTGCCGCTGTTTGCGACGGTGATCTGGCTGGTCTGGGTGTTCGGCCATCTGTACGGGAGTGACGCGGGGGTAGACCGCGCGGCGTGGATGCTGGCCGGGCTGCTGCTGACAGCGATCGCGGGCTATGCGATGCGGCGATGGCAGGGGCAGTGGGCGGGGGTGACTGTTGCGGCCGTGCTGCTAGTGCTGGCGCTGTGGGCGCCGCTGCATGGAAGCAAGGCCGCGGCTGAGGAACATGCGGCGTGGCAACCCTGGACGCCTGGTGCAGTTGCCGAAGCGCAGGCCAAAGGGCTGCCGGTGTTTGTTGACTACACGGCAGCGTGGTGCCTGAGCTGCCAGGTGAACGAACGCGCCGTGCTGAATACGGACGCGGTGCAGGAGCGCTTCCGGGCGGGACATGTGGTGCTGCTTAAGGCCGACTGGACACGGTATGACGCGGGCATCACGGCGGCGCTGGGCGCGGTTGGGCGCAGCGGCGTGCCGACTTATGTGCTTTACCCGGCGAAGGCTGGCGCCTCGCCGGATGTGCTGCCGGAGCTGTTGAGCAAGAGTGTGGTGCTGGGAGCGCTGGAGCGTGATCTCCAGGCCGGGCGCTAGAGGGCCTCGTCCTTCGGCTTTGCTGCATCCGGTGCCGCCTCCGGCCGGGAGGCGGCTCGAGCGGCGCTGATCTCGTCCATGCGGGAGCGGAGCTGGCGCTCCCGGCCGCGATCGGTCGGCTGATAGTAGCGGCGATCGGCGAGTGAAGGGGGCAGGCAGGTCATGCTGGCGACGCCCGAAGCGAGGTCGTGGGCGTACTGGTAGTCGCGGCCGTAGTCGAGTTCCTTCATGAGGCGAGTGGGCGCGTTGCGCAGGTGGAGCGGTACCGGTTCGGCTGCGGTGGAGCGAACGTCCTGCTGGGCGGCAGCGAAGGCGGTGTAGATGGCATTCGACTTGGGCGCGAGGGCGAGGTAGACGACGGCTTCCGCCAGGGCTAAGTCGCCCTCCGGATGGCCGAGCAGGTGCATGGTGTCGCGGGCGGAGAGGCAGAGATTGAGGGCTTCGGGGGCGGCCAGGCCGATATCCTCGACAGCCATGCGGATGATGCGGCGCGCCAGGTACATGGGGTCTTCGCCGGCTTCGAGCATGCGGGCGAGCCAGTAGAGGGCGGCGTCGGCGTCGGAGTTGCGGACGGACTTGTGCAAGGCGGAGATGAGGTCAAAGTGCTGTTCGCCGCGCTTGTCATAGAGCAGGATGCGGCGTTGCTGTGCTTCGGCGGCGACCTCGACCGTGATGGCAGAAAGTTGGCGGCCGGCGGCGATGGCGGCCGCGGCTTCGAGCGCGTTCAGGGCGGAGCGGGCGTCGCCGTTGGAGAAGATGGCGAGGCGAGTGAGGGTGTCCTGGTCTGCGGTGAGGTGAAGGTTGCCCAGGCCACGGTCGAGGTCAGCGAGGGCGCGGTTGAGCAACGGGACGAGATCGGCTTCCGAAAGCGCCTGGAGGGTGTAGACGCGACAGCGCGAGAGCAGGGCGGCGTTGATCTCAAAGGAGGGGTTCTCGGTGGTGGCGCCGATGAGCCGGATGGTGCCGCGCTCGACGAAGGGCAGAAAGGCGTCCTGCTGGGCCTTGTTGAAGCGATGGATCTCGTCGACGAAGAGGATAGTGCGCAGGCCGGAGGCGCTGCCGCGTTCAGCCGCAGTCATGATGTCGCGAATCTCTTTTATGCCAGAAAGGACCGCAGAGAACTCAAGAAAGGTGGCGTGGGTGAGAGTGGCGATGAGCTTGGCGAGCGAGGTTTTGCCGACGCCGGGCGGACCCCACAGGATCATGGACTGGGCGTCATCGGCTTCAAGCGCAAGGCGGAGTGGCTTGCCGGGGGCGAGAAGATGTTGCTGGCCGAGGTATTCCTCAAGCGTGCGGGGCCGCATGCGTTCTGCAAGGGGCGCGCGTGTCGAAGCGGGGGCGCTGAGCGGCGAGGTGTCGAAGAGGCTCACGAAATGATGGTGGCGGCGCGTTGCTGCTGGGCGTGAAAGAGAAGAACGGACGCGGCGACGGCGGCGTTGAGGCTTTCGACCGGGCCGGTGCAGGGGATGGTGATGGGGCTATCGGCGGCGGCGAGCAGGGCAGCGGAGAGGCCTGCGCCCTCGTTGCCGATGAGCAGGGCGGTCGGCCGGGCGAGGTCAGCAGAGTGGAAGGCCGAGGATGTGTCGTGGTGGCCGGTGGCGGCGAGCAGCTGCAGCCCGGCGCCGGTGAGCTGCGGCAGGACGGATGGGTCGGCGGGCAGAACGGGCAGGCGGAAGAGCGAGCCGGCGGAGGCACGGAGGCACTTGCCGTTGAAGGGGTTGGCGCAGCCGGGCAGCAGCAGCACGCCGGTGGCGCCGAAGGCCTCGGCTGAGCGGATCAGGGTGCCGAGGTTGCCGGGATCCTGCAGAGCTTCGAGCACGACGACGAGGGGCGTCCCGCGAAGAGTGTCAGCGAGGGAGAAGTGAGGTGGATCGAGCAGCGCGGCGACCCCCTGCGGAGAGCGGGTTTGCGAGACGCTTTGGAAGACATCGTCGGCCAGGTGGAGGGTTTCGGTGCGGCGCGGCAGGGGCAGGGGCGCGGGAAACGTGGCACTCAGGAAGACGGTGCGGAGCGGCAGGCCGCTGCGGATGGCCTCGAGGATGAGGTGTTCGCCTTCGACGGCGAGCGGAGACGTGAAGCCGGGACGGGGTGGGTCAGCCAGTGCGGCGCGCAGCTCGCGGACCCGGGCATTCTGACGACTGGTAATGAGGGGAGCGGCGGCCGGCATGGTAGCGAGTGTACGACGAAGGGACTGGGCGGCGGCGTGGTGGTGAGCGGCGGCGGGAGGTGTGCTAGGCTTCGGAAATTGTGTTCGGTTGCTTACCGAACGGTTGGCGAGACTGCGGTGTCGTAGCCGAGTCGGACGAGGCCAGGAGTTCCCTTTGTCGGCAGAGATTCTTCGCATACACCCGGACGAACCAGAGCCGGCGCACGTCGATCGCGTAGTGAAGTCGCTCCAGGCGGGGCACGTGGTCGCTCTGCCAACGGATACGTTCTATGGCCTGGCGGTTGATCCGGTGAACCTTCGCGCGGTGGAGAAGATCTACGAGCTGAAGACGCGGGCGCGGCACAAGCCGCTGTCCCTGCTGATCAGCGATGTGCGGCAGGGGTATGAGCTGGCGCGTGGCATCGATGGCGCATTTGACCGTTTGGCGGAGCGTTTCTGGCCTGGTCCGCTGACCATTATTGTGAAGGCGGGATCTCGCCTGCCGCTGCGGGTGACGGCGCACACGGGCAATGTGGCGTTGCGCGTGCCGGAGGCGGCGATTCCGCGAGCGATCGTCGAAGCGCTTGGTCTGCCAATCACGGCGACTTCGGCCAACCTGCATGGCCTGCCGGAGTGCACCTACGCCAACTGCGTGCGGGAGCAGCTGGGCGGGGAGCTGCCGATGATTGTGGATGGCGGACCGACGGCGCGCTCCGTGCCGACGACTATTGTGGACATCTCGGATGGTGGGAACTCCTGGAACATTCTGCGTGAGGGCGCTATTCCCACGCACGCGATCGCGCTGGCGCTGCAACGCTAAGACGCCCTGTGGCGGGAAGGGAACAGGTCTCGTACACTGCGGAGCGTGACGGTGGCGGACAGCGAGCAGCCGGAGGCGAGGAAGCGCACGCACTGGCTTGCTTGGCTGGTTGGGCTCGTGCTGCTGGGCACGCTGGGGTGGTGCGGCTACGTTGCGGAGCGAATTCACCAGACGTCGCTGGTGGATGAGGTCGGTTCCGCGGCCAATGCGCAGAGTGCCGATGCGATCGCTGTGTTTGGGGCGGCCCAGTACAGCGGCCGGCCTTCCCCGGTGCTCCACCTGCGACTGGACCATGCCGTGGACCTGTACCGCCGGCGCGTGGCGCCGCTGATCATCACGCTGGGCGGAGGCGACAGCAACTCGGGCCGCACGGAAGGTGGAGTGGGCCGCGACTACCTGCTTGGGCAGGGTGTGCCACTCACAGACATCATCGCCGAGACGCAGTCCACCAACACTGTGCAGCAGGTGCATCGGCTGGCGGCGATCGCGCGGGACCACGGGCTGCATCGCGTGGTTGTGGTGTCAGATGGCACGCACCTCTTCCGCATTCGAGCGTTGTGCGACGATGCGGGGCTGGAGGTGCTGCTGAGCCCGCGGGCTCCGGTAGGACACCTGGATGCGGAGGCGGCCTCTCGCCGGATGGCGCACGAGGTGGTGAGCTACACGATGGAGCGCCTGGGTGTGGAGTTCCGAGATGACGACTAGACGGCGCTGACGAGAAGGACGGTAAGGGCCGATGCCGCGGTGGAAAGAAAGTTGACGGCGTCATTGCCCAGCAGGCCGCGGCGTTCGAGCGTCGCACCCAGCAGGGAGTCGACCAGCAATCCGAACACAGCGGCGATGCCGGCCAGCATGACGGAACGGACGGAGCGGGCACCGGCGATGGCTGTGAGGAGAGCGCCCACGCAGCCAGCCAGGGTGCCAGGGAGCGAGATGCCGCCGTCGGTGCCGGGTGTGGTGAGCCGCAGGGTGGTGAGCATGACGGTGCGCCCAGGGAGGCTTTGACCGATCTCGGAGGCCAGGGTGTCAGCCGTTGCCTCGGCGAGGGCAGCCAGCGCGGCAAGGGGTTGACCGGCCAACGCGCAGAGCGAGGCCATGCCAAGGTTGGCGGCGATCTGCGAGGCGCGGCGGCCGGTTCGTTTCTCCGCGAGCGAGGCGCGCTCTTTGGTGGAACGGCGAAAGCGTGTGGCACCCGCGGTAAGGACGACGACAACGATGAGCGCCAAAAGCAGGGGCGAGACGCCATGGTGGCCGGCCACGGGCGCAGCAAGGGTGAAGCAGATGATGCTGCCCAACGCGGCCGCCCCTGGGGTTGCCGTGCGCAGACCCCAGGCAATCAGGCCAAAGAGGATGCTGACCAGAGCGAGACGACCGACCGGCACACCGGGCGTGTGGCTTAAGCGCAAAATCGCCCCGACCGGTAAGAGCAGCCCGACGGCGATGACGAGCGCCTGGCTTTGCCGGCGATGGCGACGGCGGGTGGCCTCCACCTCGGGAACGGCAGTTGCGTGGGAAAGAGGAGGAATCATGGGCTCAGACAGGGATGCCTCCGGTATGAGTCGGCAGGCTCGAGTACAATCTGGAGTTAAGCACAGGGGAGTTCTCCTGGCTTGAAAGTCGGTTGCGGGAGCTGTTTGTTGCCACACGAAATGGATGTGTTGTTAGCCGATCGGCACCGTGTGGCCGATTCTCTCCGAAAGCAGCCGAAGCTTCGCTCGATGCTGGTGTCCTGTCTCGGCGCAGCAGGTTTGCTGGGCGCTTTGGGGTGCGGGAACACGTATCGACCGGTTGTTACGGCCGTGAACCCGGTTGGGCCTTCGGCGCAGCCTACCAAATACGCCATCGCCATCTCGCAGCCGACAGCCACAGGGCCCGGGCTGGTTACATTTGTCGACTTTTCGGGTGATTCGATCCTGAACACCACGGCTTTGGGCGTCGCTCCGTACTACCTGGCGCTCAACCAGGATGAGGTGGTGGGCTCCAACGCCGCGACAGCCTATACGCTGAACCGGGACGGCACTATCAACAGCTTCAGCCTGAGCCCCAACACACTGCTCGCGAACAACGTACAGTCGGCTACGCTCTTGCCTGGCTCCGTGCTGCCGACGAGCGTCTTCTCGGGTGGCACCAACGTGTATGTGACGGATCCAGCACGCAGTGGCGTGGGACAGTTTGCCGGATCACCTCCGGCCCTGGGACAGGAGTTTCCCGTTGCGGCGAACCCGGTGTATATCGCGGGTGTGACGGGCGCGCCTCGGGTCTATGCGATCTCGCAGGGCGCGCCGGGCGGGGCCGGGCAGGTCGCTGCCATAGAAAATACGGCTACCCCGGTGACGGTCTCCAACACAATCGATGTGGGCGTTAATCCGGTGTATGGCGTTATGACGCGAGATACGTATCGCGCCTTCATCATGAACCAGGGCAGCAACTCGGTGAGCGTGATCAACGCTCAGACGAATGCGCTCGACGCTTCCACACCTGCTATCGCGGTAGGCACGTCCCCGGTGTGGGGCGACCTGGTGATTCCGCGATCTGAGCTGGTGGTTTTGAATCAGGGAGATGGTGCCACGCCTGGAACGCTGAACCTGATCAACATACCGCTCTGCAACAGTGTGTCATTGCCGAGCAATCCGAACTGCGACCCGAACAACCCGGCAGACGCGGTCGGCTTTGGCCAGGTGCTGGCGACCATACCGGTCGGCCTGTCGCCGCGCGTGGTTGCCGTGTTGCAGGATGGAACGCGGGCCTATGTGGCCAACACGGGCTCTACCAACACCTGCCCGTCGAATCTGCCCACGGCAGCGGTGCTTCTGCCGACGAACGGCTGCGGATCCGTCAGCGTGGTGGATCTGCTGACGAACACCGTGACGGCCACCATCCCGGTTGCGGGGCACCCGACGTTTATCGCAGCGACGACCGGCACACCAACAGGCAAGGTCTATGTGACCTCAACGGAGTCAAGCCTTATGACCGTGTTGCGCACCGACACCGACCAGATTCAGACCTTTGTGGATCTGCAGGGCGCAGGGCAGCAGGTTCGGGTAACACAGCCCTAGTAGCCCAGGCAAGATGCAGTAAAAAGGCCGGACTCATGAGTCCGGCCTTTTTTATCGCCGAGTGGGCCGTGCTGGTGATGCGCCCGCCGTTCAGCCGGGGGCGCCTGCCAGAATGATGGGCATGGTTGGAGAGGACGAACCACCTTCGTTCTCGATGGTGACGCCGAACGCCTTGGCGGCTACGCCGACGGGAAGCCGGGGCAGAAGCACGGTGGCGTTGCCACGTTCATCGGGATGAAAGGTGCCAGCTGCGATGGGCGCCTGACCGTTTGCGGGGATCACCCAGAGCTCGTATGTCTTTTGTGACGCGAGTGGTTCCAGATTGTTCGCCGCAAAGACAAGGGCTCCCTGGCCGGGGTTGTAGGTTGCTCGACCCTGCGGGACGGGCCTCTGCTTGGCAAGCGTCAGGGTGACGCGTACGGCAGATGGGTCCTGCATGGTTTCGAGGAGGCGACGCGCCGTCGCGGTCTGCTGATCCAGTGTCGCGATCTGATGGTTGACGCTGGCGACGTCGTTGCGAAGCAGATCACGCTGGTGCGAAAGCTGCGCTGTGGTGACGGCCAGACCTGCGGCTGCGGCCCAGCCGAGCCAGGGAAGTAGCCGGACCACCGGGTTGCGCCGCGCGGGCTCCTCTGCTGGCAGCAGCCGCGGTCCGGTTTCGATCGGGCGCTGGTCAGCTGCCGGTGCCGTTGTCACCGGGGTGGAGACGGAAGCGGGCGGAGCCTGCCGAGGTTCGCGCGCAATGCGCTGGAGCAGACGGTCAAGCGAACCCTCGCTGGGGGCCTCGGTTGCCGCAGACAGGGCAAGCAGGGCCAGATCACCCTGAACCTCGGCGAGCTGCGCCCGGGCCTCGCTGTTGCGCTGGAGCTCTGCATCCACGGCCGCGGCTTCGTCTGCCGGCAGCAGGTGCATGGCGTACAGGGCAAGATCGTCTGGATTGAACTGGTTCGGATTCATGCCTTGAACGCCTTTCTCAGCGTAAGCAGCGCGCTGCGGATACGAGTCTTCACTGTGCCGAGTGGGTCCCCGGTCATGTCAGCGATCTCCGAATGGGTGAGCCCATCGAAGAAGGCCATCTCTAGAGTTTTCTTCTGTTCCGGCGGCAGCTGTTGGATGACCAGCCGAGCCTTGTCAATCATGCCGTTGCGGATGGCCTCACTGGCGAGGTCGTAACCGGACGGAAGAACCACATCGTCGACCGAGTCGGTCGGACGCTTGCGTCGAAGGGTGTCGATGGACCGATTCCGTGAAACCACCGCCAGCCAGGCTCCAAGTGATCCGCGGGCGGCGACAAAGCCTTCCGGACTGCGCCAGATCTGCAGAAAGACTTCCTGCAGGACATCTTCAGCAGATGAGGGGTCTCGCAGCACGCGCAGGGCGACGGAGTAGACAATCTTGGAATAACGGTCAAAGAGCGAGGCCATCGCAGCCTCGTCACCGTGTTGCACCAGCACGAGCAAAGCCGCATCATCTTGTGTCGACGCCGACCGCCCGTCACCTCCCGTCTCTCTCAGCATAGAAACGCGCCTGGTTTGGTGACAGATTGCATGCCCATGCGAACTTTGTCCTGTATTCGCAATAAGTTACCTTTGTACCGGAAGTGGAGGAACGCCCACCACTGTAGCAGCAATCCGATCGACGTGCTCTGTCGTTAAGGACCAGACGGCTGCTCATGAAATAAAGGATTCATTCCCCGGCGTGTGCCGGTGAGGAGCAAAGGTAGGGCCGCCGGGAGATGAAGAATAGGCTGGATCGTGTGTTGGTGGAGCGGGCCCTGGTGCCGTCGCGGGAGCGAGCCCAGGCGTTGATCCTCGCCGGCCGGGTGCTTGTGGACGAGCAGAAGCTCGACAAGCCTGGCACCAAGGTGGAGGAGAGCTCAGCCATTCGTCTACTGGGTGAGGAGCAGCGCTACGTCAGTCGTGGCGGGCTGAAGCTGGAGCGGGCGCTGGCGCACTGGGGTGTGGCGCTCGGGGATACTCGCTGCGTCGACATCGGAACGTCCACGGGCGGATTCACAGACTGCATGCTGCAGCATGGCGCTCGATCGGTTCTGGGGGTCGACACCGGGTACGGGCAGATGGCTGACAAGCTGCGACGGGATGGGCGCGTGGTGCTGCGCGAACGGACCAACGCGCGTCTGCTGCAGGCGGGCGAGTTGGTGGGGGACGAGGGGCAGTTAAGCTTTCTCGCGATGGATGTGGCCTTCATCTCCGCCACGCTGGTGCTGCCTCCTGTGCTGGGAGCGATGGCGCGGCCAGGTGCGCAGTGGAAGGGGGAGGCCGTGGTGCTGGTGAAGCCGCAGTTTGAGGCAGGACGGGAGCACGTGGGCAAGGGTGGCATTGTGCGGGACCCGGCAGCGCGCGAGTTGGCAGTACGCCGGGTATGGGCCTGCGCGGAGGAGAATGGGGGCAGCGGTATCGAGGTGATCGACTCCCCGATCACAGGAATGGAAGGAAATCACGAATACCTGCTGCACGCGTTCTTTGGCCGCTAAGCGGCGGGCGAGGTGGCCTTAGCTCCCGTACACTGGACGGACTGACCATGATTGCGGCAATTATTTCCAAGCCACAGAAGAACGAGCTGTACACCCTGCTGCCTGAGCTGACGGCCTGGCTGCGGACAAGGAACTATGAGTGCGTGCTGGATGTCGACAGCGCGACCTATGTGCCGGGTGCCACGGGCATGCCGCGGCAGGAGCTTCCGCGGTCCAAGCCTACCCTGGTGATTGTGCTAGGCGGCGACGGCACGCTGATCGCGGCGGCACGGGCCTTTGCCGAGACGCGGACACCGATCCTTTCAGTGAACCTGGGGTCACTTGGCTTTCTGACCGAGGTGCCACTTTCGGACCTGTACGGGACTCTGGATGCGTGGTGCTCCAACGAGGCCATGATCGACACCCGCGAGATGATGCACGCGGAGCTGCGGCGGGAGGGCCAGGTGATCCAAAGCTGGACGGCGCTGAACGATGTGGTGGTCTCGAAGGGGACGATCGCGCGTATGGCGGACTTCCGTGTGGACATCGACTCGCAGCTCGTGGCGAACTTCCGGGCGGACGGAATCATCGTGTCAACGGCGACGGGGTCGACGGCCTACAACCTGGCGGCGAATGGGCCAATCGTGATGCCATCGGTGTCGGCGACCGTGGTGACGCCGATCTGCCCGCACTTGTTGACGCTGCGGCCGATTGTGGTGCCGTCGAGCTCAACCGTGTGCATGCACGTGACGGGGGTGCCGAACGAAACCTACCTAACGGTGGATGGGCAGGAGGCGGTGCCGTTGCAGCTGGGCGACCACATCAGCTGTCGGCAGTCGGCGAACGTGGTGCGGTTGTTGCGTCACCAGCCGAACGGCCTGTTCAACGTCCTGCGGTCCAAGTTGAAGTGGGGCGAGCGGTAAAGGTGGTTGGGGTCAGCGGGCGAGGCTGACCATGGGGCTGGTCGGTGGGTGGCAGAACACGCGGCCATGGTTGAGGGCAATGCGGCGGCTGGCCAGGCTGGCCATCTCGGGGTCGTGCGTGACCATGATGATGGTGTGGCCTTCGGCGTGGAGATTGCGGAGGAGGTCGGCGACGATCTTCTGGTTGGCCGCATCGAGGTTTCCGGTGGGTTCGTCAGCGAGGACGATGGGTGGCTGGTTGATGAGAGCGCGGGCGATGCAGACGCGTTGCTGCTCGCCACCGGAGAGCTCGGACGGGAGATGGTCGGAGCGATGGGCGAGGCCGACGCGTTCAAGCGAGGCACGGGCTTCGTTGGCGTCGGTAGTGGAGTGAAAGTACTGCGCCAGCATGACGTTCTCCAGCGCCGAGAGGTACGGGATGAGGTGGAACTGCTGAAAGATGAAGCCGACCTTTTCCGCGCGGAAGTGATCCAGGGCTGAGCTGTTCATGGAGCGGATGTCGGTGCCGTCGATGCGGAGGGTACCGGTGGTGGGGTGGTCCAGGCAGCCAAGGAGGTTGATGAGGGTGCTCTTGCCGGAGCCGGAGGGGCCGGTGATGGCGACCCACTCGCCGGCGACGATGGAGAAGGTCGCGTCCTCAAGGGCGCGCACGGTTCCGGTGTGGCCGGGGTAGTCGCGTGAGACGTGGTCAAGGGCGACGACGGCGCAGTCTGGGCGCGTCTGGGCGCTTCGGAGGTCGGTGCTGGTTTCGGGCGATCTCATGCTGTGTGTTGGACTCCTACCCCCTCCCCTATGGATCTGTGCAAAATATTCCATTCAGGGGAGTTAGGTGTGCGCTTAGAAGAGCACCGGAGGTCTCGTGCTGCCCTGCAATGCGGCATTGCCGGTGAGTTCACTGTAGCAGTGGGTGGCTGGGGATTCGGCCACGGAGGTGGGGTCATTCTCCGCGGAGAAGGGCGGCGGGCTCCAGCCGACGCAGGGTTTGGAGCGGGGCGAGGGCGGCGAGCAGAGCGATACCGCAGTTGAGCAGCGTGACGGGGAGAAGGACAAAAAAGGAGGGGGCGGTGCCGGTGTGGAAGTTGAGCACCGAGATGAGAAAGGCCACGGCCGAGCCGACGAGCCAGCCGGCGATGACGGCGACGAGTGAGAGGACGAGGGCTTCCAGGAGGAAAAGGTGGAGGATGCGGGTCTGGGAGCTGCCGAGGGCCTTCATGAGGGCGAAGTCGCGGCGACGCTCGAGGACGGAGGCGGAGAGGGTAGCGAGGACGGAGACGCCGACGGTGAGGGCGATGAGGAGTACGGCGGCATACATGAGCGCGTGGGTCCGGTCGACGATGGAGGTTTCGCCGGCGACGAGCTGGCGAACGGGCTCAATGCGGAGGCCGGGGAGGGCGGCGCGGAGGCGAGTGAGGGTTTGCTCGACGGCGGGGGCGCCGCCGGGCACCTGGGCCTCGATGAGGCTGGGCATGACGCCGGTCCAGCGAGTGAAGGTGGCGAGAGGGAGGAAGACGCGGCTGTCTTCGTCGCCACCCGTTTGAAGGCGGCCGATGCCGTGGAGGACGAGGGGCTGGTTGTTGTAGCGGAGAGTGACGGTGTGCTCGTCGGCGATGAACTGGGCGGCGCGGGTGCCGAGCAGGGCGTCGGTGGGGGCGGTGGGCCAGGCGGGCGGGGACCACCACGCATTGAGCTGGCGGATGGTGGCGGGGTCGACGCCGGCGACAACGACGGAGGTGTTGCGATCGGTGGTGGCGACGGCGAAGGCGAGCTCGGTGGCGAGGGCGCCGGGTGGGAGCAGCGAGCGGACCTGCTGGAGGGTGTCGGGAGGGGGGGACTGGCCGGCGGTGGGGCTGGTGAGAGTAAGGTTGGCGCCGAAGGAGCGGAACTCTTCGTGCATCTTGTGGTCGAGGTCGCGGTAGAGGGTGAGGAGCGCGGTGGCGACAGCGGCGGAGACGGTGAGGGCGATGAGGGCGGAGAGGCCGCGGGCGCGGCGATGGCGGAGGGAGCGGAGCAGGAGATGGGGGAGGGAGATTTGGCTCATGCGTGCTGCCTGTCGCGACCTGGGCTGCAGGGGCGGGGAAGCAGGTCCCGCGCTGCGCTCAGGATGACGGCCGAAGGAACGTGGTGAGGGTGGGAGCTAGGCATTGGCGCGGAGGGTAGCGGAGGGGTCCAGGCGAAGGGCCGAGCGGATGGGCGGGGTGCTGCCGGCGAGGGCAATGAGGAGGGCGAGGCCGAGGACGACCGGAAGCAGGACAGGGTTGAGGGTGGCGATGTGCGTGGCAGCGGGGAGGTTGGGGGCGTTGAAGACGCGGGCGCCGAGGATGGCGGAGAGGAAGGAGCCGGCAAGATAGCCGAGGAGGCCGGCGAAGAGGGCGAGGGCGCCGGATTCGACGTAGAAGAGGGTGGCGACGGCGGCGCGGGAGGCGCCGAGCGAGCGCATGAGGCCGATCTCGGCGCGGCGCTCGAGGATGGCGGTGGCCATGGCTGAGGAGACAGCGAAGGCGGCAGCGACCAGGGCGGCGGCGGAGATGAGCCACATGAGACCGGAGATGCGGGCAAGGATGGTGCCCTCGGTCTGCTCGACCTGGCGGAGCTGGGTAACGCGGGCGCCGGGGATGGCCTCATGGATCTGGAAGGCGATGGAGTTGGCGTAGGGGCGGCAGTACCAGAGGTCGCGCTGCTTGGGGGAGAGGGTGTCGGGGTCTTTGCGAGCGAAGGCGTCTTCGGGGCGGGTGCGGGCGGAGACTTCGACGCGGGAGACAGCGTCGGCAAGACCCAGGAAGTCCTGAGCGTCGCTGAGCCGCATCAGTATGGCTTCGTCTGTATTGCTGCCCGAGTTCAGAATGCCTACAACTTCTAAAACTCTGGGCCTCCCGATTGGAGAGGCCTGCAGCGACGCGTAATGACCGTCATCTGATTTGAGATAGATCCGACTGCCGATTGAGGCTGCAAGTGCGGCTGCGATTTTGGAGCCGAGTACAACTTCGTATTCGTCGGACACGTCCCCCTGCGGCCAGCGCCCGACTACTTTCCACCACGGGTGCAGTGCTACAGCTCCCGACCGGTCCGACGGCTGTTTCGGGAAGACGTAGCCAGTGACTTGCACCGGCAGAAAGGGCTTGTAGACGGACGGTTCGACCTTGCCTCGGAAGGCGAGCTCTGGGCTGATGCCGGTAATGTTGTTGGCCCAGAAGATGGTGCGCAGTTTGGCGAGGTCGGACTCGTGGAGGAAGGCGTTGCCGGTAGCGGGGTGGAGGTCGACGCCGCCGATATTGACGCTGAGGGCGGCCGCCTGCGGGGTCATGATGATGTTGGCGCCGTAGACGGCGAGCTCGCGGTGGATGCGGTCGCCGATGGTGGTGGCGAGGGCGAGCATGGCGGTGATGGCGGTGGTGCCGAGAAAGACGGCGATGCCGGCGAGGAGCTTGCGGCGGCGCTGGCGGCGAAAGGACTCAAGCAGGAGGCGGAAGAACATCTACGCGGCCTCCTGTTCGAGGCACCCGGTCTTTGAACTGGGGCGGGTGCGGGGCATCGCTAGCTCCGCTCGAAGGTGGGGACGAGGGCCTGGAGGGCGGTGGCGGGTATGACGATGTCGGCGCCGGCGCGGGTTGACGGGAGGGGGATGGGGTTGCAGCCGCCCGGCTGGCCCATAGATTGCGGGACCAGGGGCGAAGCGCACATCTTGCAGGTGATGCCCTGGGCGCCGATGTAGAAGCCGACAGGGCCGCAGATCTGGCAGGCGTCGGCTACCGAGACAACCGTGCCGTCCGGGCGCTTGTAGAGGAGAAAGCGGACCTGGACGGGCTTGCCCTTGCTGTCGTTGACGAAGACGCCGAAGCGGTGGAGCTGGTCGTCGTTGATGGCGTTGGCGGGGAGGGTGACGTGGTCGCCGACGAGGGTGACGGGGGTGGTGGGAGAGAGGACGGTGGTGCTTTTGGCGTAGATGAACTCGGCCGTGGAGAGAAAGATGAAAAGGAAGGATACGCCGACGACGGCGGACATCCAGAGGCGCTCGCGTCGGTGGGCCCACTCGGCCTTGCGGCGGGCGGCGGCGTTGGGTGCGGCGGCGCTGGCGCCGACGGCGGGGAGGACGGCCGGCTGGCGCGTGCGGTACTCGAGCAGCACCATGAGGCCGATGAGGGCGAGCATGGTGACGAAGAAGAAGAGGTCGTTGCGGACGATGGGGCCGATGAGGCGCATTTCGGCTTCAGAGGAAGGGATAACGCCGTTCTCGGAGAGCTCGTGGAGGCCGGAGACGAGCAGCTGGAAGGTGACGAAGTAGAGGATGACGGTGGTGACGCGGAAGAAGCGCTGGAGGTTAATACGGACGCTGCCGCGGATAAAGAGCACGCCGAAGACGACGGCGGTGGCAAGGCCGAGGACGGTGCCGGTGAAGGAGAGGAGCTCGGAGGAGTTGAGCGAGACGGCGGAGAGGAGGAGGACCGTTTCGACGCCTTCGCGGAGGACGAGGAGGAAGACAAAGAAGAAGAGGCCGATGCTGGCGCGGTCCGACGAGGCGACGCGGGCGATTTTGGATTCGATCTCGCCCTTCATGGAGCGGGCCGTCTTGTGCATGAAATAGATCATGCTGACCACAAAGGCGGCGGCGGCGAGCATGACCCAGCCTTCGACGATGTCGGAGTTGAGATTGAGCCGGGCAACAAGGACAGCGGCGAGGACAGAGCCGACGAGGGCGGCGCCGAGGGCCCAAAAGACGGTGCGCTTAAGCTCGTGGCGGCCGATCTTGGAGAGATAGGCGAAGATGATGCCGATGATGAGTGAGGCTTCGACGCCCTCGCGCAGGGTGATGATGAAGCTTTGAAACATGAGCCGGTGCCTGCCTTGGGCGCGTTGGTTCCGGATGGCCCTGGGGGGCGAGCGGGATGCGCCTATGGCTTGAGTCTAAAGAGGACCGAATCGGTCGTCAATCAGCGTGGGCGCGAGTTCGCGCTGGCTGGTGAAGGATTTCAGAGATTTTGGAGAGGGAGTATGGTGCGCCCGGAAGGAGTCGAACCTCCGACCTACTGGTTCGTAGCCAGTTGCTCTATCCAACTGAGCTACGGGCGCACATTGCAAGGATGCAACGAAGATGAGTGTATCGGATGCCGGGCCGCGGGGCAACTAGCGGGCGTGTGGTGAGGGTGTGGTGCGCCCGGAAGGATTCGAACCTCCGACCCTTTGGTTCGAAGCCAAATGCTCTATCCAACTGAGCTACGGGCGCGTGGTGGAGCGACGACGGGGATAGTGTACGCGAACAGGCCTAGGTGGTGGGCGCGGTGGGCGAGGGGGCCGGTGGAGGCGGGGTGAGGGAGACGGTTTCGACGATGTCGAGACCGGCACCGCGGAGCATACGGTGGATGGCCGGCGGGGACAGGCGAGTGGCGTCGTATTCGAGGCGAACGGTACGGGCGCGCTCGTCAATGGCAAGTTGGCGGATGCCGTAGACCTCGCGGATGCGGGCGATGGCGGCGATGGAACTGTCGGAGGGCGGAATGCCGTAACGGAAGAGCACGTCCAGCTGCGTCATGCCGGGATGATACCAGTCTGGGGGGCGGGAGTTATCAGGCCTTGGCGAGGGCGTCGAGGTAGTGCATGACCTCGGGGCTGGTCCAGTCCTGGGCGCTGACGAACTTGCGGACGAGCAGGCCGTTTTTGTCGATGATGTAGGTTTCGGGCAGAAGGGCGGTGCCGTAAAGGGTGTTGATGCGGCCGTTATCGTCGCGGACGGTGGTGATCTGGACGTGGTGCTCGGTGAGGAAGTGGCGGTAGACATCTTCGGACTGGTCGAGGGCGACGCCAACGATGGCGATCTGTGGCATGCGGCGCTGGAGTTCGAGGAGGCTAGGGAGTTCTTCCAGGCAGGGGGCGCACCAGGTGGCCCAGAGATTCAGGACGACGACGCGGCCGCGGAGCTTGGCAAGGTCGATGGTCTGTTTGCCGTCGGAGATGGTGAAGAGGGGCGCGGGCTTGTCGAGGTGCTCGGGGTGGGAGCCGCGGTCGCAGCCAGCGGGGGTGAGAAGCAGGGCGAGCAGAAGGGCGGAGCTGGCGAGAGCGGCGTGAGTTGACCGGCGGGCAGGCACGGAGTTGATGATACTTGGGAGCGAGTGTTGGCGGGGGAGGGTGTGTGACGGAGCGAGGCGAGGGTGTGCTGGGACTGTTTGCGGAGGGGGAGGAGCGGCCAAAGCCCCGGGTGGCGGCGGCTCCACGGCGGGAAGAAGAGACGCCGGCGATCTTTGAGGTGAGTGTGATTGTGCCTGCGCGGGATGAGGAGCGGTCGATCGGGGAGTGTCTGCGGTCGCTGGTAGCGCAGAGCGAGCCAGGGTTCGCGCTGGGTGCGCAGTGGGAGCTGATTGTGGTGGACGACGGCTCGACGGACGGGACGCGGGCGGTGGTGGAAGCCGTGTTTGCCGAGGCAGCAGAGGCGGGCGACGGCCTTGTGCTGATGGACGCGCCGCGGTGGGAGGCGGGGCGGGATGGGCCGGGGATGACGGGCAAGAGCGCGGCCTGCTGGGCGGCGGCGGGGCGGGCACGGGGGGCGAGTCTGCTGTTTACCGACGCCGACACGGTGCATGCGGTAGGGTCGGTATCGCGCTCGCTGCGTGAGGCGGAGCGGCACGAGGTGGCGCTGCTGACCTACTCGCCGCGGCAGGTCACGACAGGATTTCTGCAGATGGTGACAATGCCGCTGATCTTCAGCGAACTGGCAAGTGTGTACCCACCGGCCGAGGTGAACGACCCAGGGCGGCCGATCGCGGCGGCGAACGGTCAATTTTTGCTGGTGGCGCGCGAGACCTACTTTGATGTGGGTGGGCACAGGCGGGCGGGGATGGATCTGGTAGAGGACGTGGCGCTGGCGCGGGCGGTGAAGCGGGCGGGGCAGGCGATCCGGCTGCGCAGTGCGCCGGAGGCGGTGGCAGCGCGGATGTACCGAACGACGGGGGAGATGGTGGCGGGGTGGAGCAAGAACCTGGCCTTGCTGATGCCCTCGCCAGTGGCCTTGACGCTGTGGCGACTGCTGGACGTGGTGCTGCTGCTGGGGCTGCCGGCGGTGGCGCTGGGGTGGCCGGGGCTGCTGTGGTGGCAGCGGGGAGCGATCGGGCTGATCTGGGTGCGGACGCTGTTTCGCTTCTACAGCCGAGTAGCGCGGGCGCATGCGGGGGTGTTGGAGACGGCACTTTCGCCGCTGGGTCTGCCGATGTTTTGCTTTCTGCTATTGCGCAGCACCTACGGGCAGCGGGTGCAGCGGGAGGTGGTGTGGAAGGGGCGACGGTACAACCCGAACAAGCGCTAGGGCTCAGCTAGACTGAAGGGGATGGTCTTGCTGACGCGACGAGCGGAGTTTTCTGCTGCCCACTTCTACTGGGTGGAGGCGTGGAGTGCCGAGCGCAACGCCGAAGTCTTTGGGCTGTGCTCGAATCGTAACGGGCATGGGCACAACTATGTGCTCGAGGTGACGGTAGCAGGCGAGCCGGATCCGGTGACGGGGTTCGTGGTGGACCTGAAGCAGATGCGGGACGTGATTGAGCGCGAGGTGGTGCGTGTCTACGACCACCGTCACCTGAACCTGGAGATTCCGGAGTTCCGGAGCCGGCAGCCGACGACGGAGAACATTGCAGTCTCTGTATGGGAGCGGCTGGAGGGCAAGGTGGAGGGGGCGCGGCTGCACCGGGTGCGTGTGTATGAGCAAGACGACCTGTTTGCGGATTTTTTTGGGGAATGGCAGTGAGCGTCGCGTGCGCGGAGCAGTTGCCGGTGGTGCGGCTTTCGCGACGATGGGGGATTGCGGCGGCGCACCGTCTGCATGCGGAGGGTTTGGACGCGGAGCGGAACGCGGTGGTGTATGGAAAGTGCAACAACCCCTATGGGCATGGGCACAACTACGTGGTGGAGGTAACGGTGGCCGGCATGGTGGACCCGGTAGCCGGGACGGTGGTGGATCTGGCGGCGTTGGACCGGTTTGCGCGGGGGGAGGTGCTTTCGCGCTTTGACCACCAGAACCTGAACCTTCTGCCGGAGTTTGCTGACGCAGTGCCAACGACGGAGAACTTTGCGCGGGTGCTGGAGGAGATGTTTCGGAAGTTTGCAGGCGGAACGGTGGAGCGTGTGCATGTGGAAGAAACCCGCAACAATTCGTTCGACCTGCTGACGGCCGCGGGCGAGCAGGCGCCGCGCGCGGCGCGGGAGCGATAGGCCAATGGCGAGGAACAAGCAGGAGATGGACCACAGAGTGACGGGCGACGGGCGTGAGCCGGCGATGGGCGGAGACGGACAGGGGTCGCTGGAGAGTGCCTCGCTTTCGGCGATCTATGAGGAGCTGCTGCGACGCGTCGGCGAAGATCCGACACGGGACGGGCTGCTGCGAACGCCGGACCGGATGGAGCGGTCGCTGGCGTTTCTGACGCGCGGGTATCGGCAGAGCCTGCCGGAGGTGCTGGGCGGGGCGCTGTTTGACGTGGACTACGACGAGATGGTGATTGTTCGCGATATCGAGTTCTATTCGCAGTGCGAACACCACATGCTGCCGTTCTTCGGCCGGGCGCACATTGCTTACATCCCGAACGGCAAGGTGATCGGGCTGAGCAAGCTGCCGCGGGTGGTTGATATGTTCGCGCGGCGGTTACAGGTTCAGGAGCGGCTGACGCGGCAGATCGCCGAGGCGGTGATTGAGTCGATCCATCCGCAGGGGGTGGGCGTGATTCTTGAGGCACAGCACCTGTGCATGATGATGCGGGGCGTGGAGAAGCAGAGCTCCATGACGACGACGAGCGCGATGCTGGGCGTGTTTCGGACGCAGGTGCAGACGCGAAACGAGTTTCTGTCGCTGGTGCGGCGGCCGGGATCGACGACCTAGGTAGTGGTGGAGTTGCGGGTGCGGGTATGAACGGGCTTCTGGTGGTGGACAAGGCTGCGGGGATGACCTCGCACGACGTGGTGGGGCTTCTGCGGCGGATGACGGGAGAGCGCTCGATCGGGCATCTGGGAACGCTGGACCCGATGGCGACGGGGGTGTTGCCGCTGCTGCTGGGGCGGTATACGCGGCTGGCGCAGTTTTACGGGGCCGCGGAGAAGGAGTATGTGGGGCGGATCCGGTTTGGGTGGGCGACGGACACGTACGACGCAGAAGGGACGCGGGTGGGGGAGGAGCGGCCGCTCGAGTTGAACCTGGTGGGGTTGCGCGAGTTGGCGGAACGGTTCCATGGCCTGATCGATCAGATGCCGCCGGTCTTTTCTGCAAAGAAGGTGGGCGGGGTGGCGGCGCACACGCGGGCGCGGGCGGGGGAAGAGGTGACGCTGCGGCCGGTGCGGATCGAGGTGAAGCGGTTTTCTCTGGAGACGCTGGAGGGGGAGGAGGCGAGCTTCCGGATTCGAGTGTCGGCGGGCGGGTATGTGCGCTCCGTTGCGCACGAGCTGGGGCAGATGGCAGGGTGCGGCGCGCATCTGACGGCGCTGCGCCGGACGCACGCGGGGGCGTTTGAGCTCGGTGAGGCGATATCAGTTGATGAACTGCGGGAGCTGGCGGGTGAGGGGCCGGAGGCGATCGAGCGGCGAACAGTGCATCCGCGACACATGCTGCCAGAGATGGCGGAGGTGACAGTGGACGAGTACACGGCAGGGAGGCTGCGGAACGGGATGCAGGCGAACCTGCCGGAGTTTTCGACGACGTCGCTGTTGCGGATCTTTACCGGGCCACGGGAGCTGTTTGCAATCGGGCGGCGGGTAGCTGGGACGCTGGTGCAGCCGATCGTGGTGCTGGGCTAGCGGGCGGCTGCCTGTGGGCTGCCGAGGTGGCGAAGTAACGGTTGAATGAGGTCGAGGATGTTGTGGGCGACGACCACATTGCCCTTGGCAGTCGCATGGATGTTGTCCGCCTGGATCATGCCGGGGACGTTGTAAGCGCCTTTGAGGATGAAGGGCAGAAGCGGGACGCGGTACTTCTTTGCGAGAACGGTGTAGGTTTCATCGAACTGGTGCACGTAGTCCTGGCCATAGCTAGGGGGGAGCGTGATGCCGGCGAGGGCGATGCGGGTGCCGGAGCGCTGCAGGGTGCCGAGGATCTGATCGAGGTTGGCGCGGGTATCGGCGATAGGGATGCCGCGAAGGCCGTCGTTGCCGCCGAACTCGACAACAACGAGCGCGGGGTGCAGGGCCAGGACGCGGTTGATGCGGGCGAGGCCGTCTTTTGTGGTGTTTCCGCTGATGCCTTCATTGACGACACGGAGGTGCTGACCGCTGCTGTCGAGGAGACGCTGGAGGTCGTCGGGGTAGCTTTCGCCGGGGTCGGTGCCGTAGCCGGCGGTCAGGGAGTCGCCGAAGCAGACGAGTCGGGGGCGGGGGTCCTGCGCAAGGGATGGGCGTGGAGCCGTGGCGGTCTGGGCTGCGCGGGTGATGCCGGGGAGTGCGAGCGAGAGGGCGAGAGCAGCGGAAAGAGCGAGGCGGCGGCGCATTGCTGCTTCAACGGTACCAAAGCGGGCGGGGCCGTGCGGAAAGCGGAGACGCGGGGTGGCGTGGGATGAAAGCGCGGGCTGCAGCGTGAAGCGGCACGCTGTACCCTCAAGGAGTGAGCGCAAGCGCGGCAGGAATGGTTGTTGTGGAGGCGCTGCGGAAGACGCTGCGTACGGGTACTCGTGATCTGGAGATCCTGAAGGGGATCAGCTTTTCAGTGGAGCGTGGCGAGTTTATCGCCATCATGGGGGCGAGCGGCAGCGGCAAGTCGACGCTGCTGGGGCTGCTGGCGGGGCTGGATACGCCCTCGGCCGGCGAGGTGCGCCTGAATGGCAGTTCGATCAGCTACCTGAAAGAGGACCGGCTAGCGGAGGTGCGCGGGCGGACGTTGGGCTTCGTCTTTCAGTCCTACCAGCTGATTCCGACACTGACTGCGCTTGAGAATGTGCTGATGCCTGTGGAGCTGAACGCACCGCGCAGCGAGGCGAAGGCAGGGATGGAGCGAGCGAAGGGTCTTTTGCAGGCAGTGGGATTAGCGGACCGGATGGATCACTACCCGGTGCAGCTTTCCGGCGGCGAACAGCAGCGGGTGGCGCTGGCGCGGGCCTTTGTGCTGCGGCCGCCGATTGTTCTGGCGGATGAACCGACAGGGAACCTGGACAGCGTGAATGGCAAGCAGGTGCTGCGACTGCTGGAGGAGTGGAACCAGGTGGAAGGGACGACGCTGATTCTGGTGACGCACGACCCGGCGGTGGCGGCGTTGGCGCATCGGCGCATCACGCTGCGGGACGGCGTGGTGATCGGGGATGAGCGGCGGGATGGAGCTGCAGCGCGTGGGCCGGAGTCGTCCGCAGTGCCCGGGCAGCAGAGGAGCTAGATGCGGGAGCGTGCTGGTGGTTTGAGTCTGCAGTCCGCGGGTCGCATGGCGATTCGGGAGCTGCGTGCGGCGAAGGGCAAGTTCCTGTTTGTGGTGCTGTCGGTGGCCATTGGCGTGGCGGCGCTGACGGGTGTGCGCGGATTTTCGGCGGCGTTCCGCAATGCGCTGCTGGTGCGGGCGCGGGCGATCATGGCGGCGGATCTTTCGGCACGAATGTCGCAGCAGCCGACACCAGCGGAGAGCCGCGGTCTGCTTAAGCTCGAACGGCAGACCGGGGTGCGGGTAACACCCGTGACCGAGATGCTGTCGATGGCTTCGAATCCGCGCACGATGGACCCCCTGCTGGTGAGTTTGAAGGCGGTGGACCCGGCGCAGTACCCGTTCTACGGCAAGGTAGAGCTGCAGCCGAACGGCGGCACGTTGGCGATGTATCTGAAGGACGACACGGTGGTGGTGGCGTCGGACCTGCTGCTGCGGCTGCACCTGGCCGTGGGGGACAGCCTGCGGCTGGGTGACAAGGCGTTCCGCATTGCGGCTGTGGTGGTGAACGAGCCCGACCGGCTAACCGGGAGCTTTGCAGCCGGGCCGCGCGTGCTGATCTCTCAGCGCGGGATCGAAGGGACAGGGTTGCTGGCGCAGGGCTCTCGGGCGGGGCAACGCTACCTCTTCAAGGTATCCACGCGGCACGCAGATGCGGCGGCGACGGATGCGGAGGTGGCTGCCTTGAAGGAGCGGCTGATCGAGCTGCTGCCCGAGTCGCAGGTGATCGACTACCGGGAGACCAATCCGGCGCTGACGGAGGGGCTGGACCGGGCGACGAGTCTGCTGAGCCTGATGAGTTTGGTGGCGCTGGTGCTGGGCGCAGTGGGCGTGGCGATGGCGATGCGAGCGCATCTGGCGGAGCGGATGGACACGATCGCGATCATGAAGTCTCTGGGGGCGAGGTCGGGGCAGATTGTGCGCATTTACCTGGCGCAGACGGTGGCGCTGGGCCTGCTGGGCGGCTTGCTGGGCGTGGCCCTGGGGGTGGCGGTGCAGCTGGTACTGCCGGTGCTGGTGGCGCACCTGGTGCACCTTGATGTGGCGCTGCACCTGCAGTGGCAGGCGATTGTGACGGGTTTGGTCGCGGGTGTGGTGATCACGGTGCTGTTTACGCTGCCGCCGCTGCTGGACATTCGCGAGGTGCGGCCGTTGCTGGTGCTGCGGCGGTCGGTGGAGGACGAGGACCAGGGGCAGAGTGAAAGTGGACCGCGGGGGCCGGTCGGCTTCATGACGAATGCTGTGCGGCGGGTGTGGCGCGACTTCAGGCGGCGGCCGGCGCAGTGGGGCGCTTTTCTGCTGATTTTTGTAGGCCTTGCCGTGGTGGCCACGGCGTTGTCAGACTCGGCGACGGTGGGCCGGTACTTCGCGGTAGGGCTGGTGGCAGTGCTGCTGGCGCTGAGTGTGGTCTCTGCGATGCTGCTGGCCGGCCTGCGGCTGCTGTTGGCGAGGGTGCGCCTGCGTCTGCCCTCGACGATGCGGCATGGACTGGCGAATCTTTACCGGCCGGGGAACCCTTCCGCGGCGCTACTTGCGGCGCTGGGTCTGGGCGTGATGCAAATCACGACGGTGTTTCTGGTGCAGCAGGCGGTGGTGCGGGAGCTGCATATCTCCGCTTCGCCAGAGCTGCCGAACGTTTTTCTGATCGATATCACGCCGGACGAGATCGATGCCGTGCGGACGCTGGTGGCGAGGCAGAAGGTGGTGCAGGGCAAGCCGGAGTTTCTGCCGGTGGTGAGCTCACGGGTTTTGTCCGTGGATGGGGTGCCGGCGGCGCAGCTGCGGCTGCGCAACTTCCCAAAGCGGTTGCTGCAGAGCATCTCCGTGACCTGGGCGACGAAGCCCTTTCCGGGTGTGACGGTAGTAAGCGGGCATTGGTGGACGGCCGAACAGGCGGCGGCTGCGGGAAACGCACCGCTGGTTGCGCTTGATGAGCATGTGGCGGATCGGCTGCATGTTAACCCTGGGTCAAAGATCGTATTTGCCGCGCAGGACGCGGAGCTGACGGCTACCGTGGTGGCGGTGACGAAGAGCGATGGGCAGCACGTGTTTTCCAGGGCGGAGTTTGTGCTGCCGCCGGCGGCGCTGGAAGGTCTGCCGGCAGTCTGGTACGGCGGTGTGCACGCAATGCCGGACCGGGTCGATGAGCTTATCCGGACCCTGTATGCGAGCTACCCGACGGTGACCGTGATCAACGTGGCGGCGGCGCTCGAGACGATTCGGCAGGTGGTGGTCCAGATCACGTACATCGTGCAGTTCCTGGCGGCCTTTTCGATCTTTGCCGGGGCGGTGATCCTGGCGAGCTCGATTGCGGGAACGCGCTACCGGCGCGTGCGCGAGGTGGTGGTGCTGAAGACACTGGGCGGGACGCGCGGCCGGATCGCCGGCATCTTCTCGATTGAGTTCGCGGTGCTGGGGCTGGTGGCGGCGGGAGTGGGGGTGGTCTTTGCCAACCTAGTTGCGAAGGGTGTGCTGCACAAGATGGAGGTGCAGTTTGTCTTTCACCCGCTGTGGAATCTGGAGGTGCTGGCAGGAACGGCGGTGCTGACGGTGGTGACGGGGTGGATTGCAAGCTTCCGTGTACTAGGCCAGAAGCCGCTGGAGGTTCTACGGGAGGAGTGAGGCGCGCCGGAGCGCGTCCTCTTCCCGCGAGCGCTACTGCTGGTCGGGGGGCTCGACCGGAATGTGCAGTGTGCTGCGAATCTGGGCCGGGACGCCGTGTACCAGAGTCGGCTGAAACTGCCAGCGACGGACAGCGTTGATGGCAGCGTCGCGCAGCGACTTGGGACCACCCAGGACGTTCACCGTGCCGACCGTGCCATCCGGACGAACAATCACCTGGAGGACGACGGTGCCGCGAACGGCATCTCCATTGGGCGACCTGGGGTACAGCGCGGGAGAGCCGGAGACGAGACGCGAGCGAAGCGTGAGCTCCGGGACATAGGGAAGGCTGTGAAGGATCTGTTCATTGGCCTGTGGGGACTCCTCCGTACGTGCGCCGAGGACCTTCCCAGGGGAAAGCGGATCGGCAGATCCACGGTGGGGGGAGTCCGTGGAGGATGGGGCGACGGTGCTGTCGCTTGGCGCCTGGTTGGGGTCGTCCTGTTGACTTGCTGGAGGTTTGCTTGTCGAAGCAGGAGCGATGCGGGTCCAACTGGGAAGTGGTCGGCCACGAGCCAGAACAGCGAGTGCCAGGGCGACAAGAAGCGCGGCGAACAAGCCAAGGATCAGCGGGGTGCGGCTGCGCTTCGGGGGATCGTCGTGATCTTCAGGAGAGTGCTGGCCAAAGAGATCGGTGCCAAAGGTCGGAGGTGGGGGTAGCGGGCGACCAGAGAGCTGTGGCTGGGTGTCCTGGGGACTCCCGAAGGGATCCATCGCGGTGCGGAGCGGGGGCGTCGCTTGAGCGACGGCGGGATGTGGGTCGGGTTGGGGAGGACGCAGAGGCGCGCCGGGAGCAACAGGCGCGCGCTGGGTGAACGGAGCGGCATTCTGAGGGGCAGGTGAGCTCGGGTTGAAGAGCGGCGCGGCACGTTCCGTCTCAAACGACCGGTTGGGGGCTGGAGGCTGGTCATAGGCTGTGGCGGATCGTTCTTTTGAAAGGCGCTGCTCGGGTACGTAGGGCTCGGGGATGCGGGGCGTTGGGTGTGAAGGAACTGGAATCTGAGGAGCTCCGGCCTGCGGGTCCCAGGCTGGTGTCGCCGGGGTCTGTGGCGCCGCCATCCGGGGGGCGAGGCCCTGTTGCTCCTGGCCGCGCAGGTGGGGGATAGGTGGCTCCGGAGCGGATGGCCTTGGGAGGGCCGGCTCCGGGTTGCGAGCCTGGAGTGGAGGAACTTCGGGTGCGGCAGGGCTGGGCGTGGCGGAGGGACTGGGCGCGGACGGCAGGGGCGCGCTGCTGCGATTCAGTTCCGATAGGACTGAGTTAGGGGCTTGGCTGGCTTGCTCAGGTGGAAGAGCGCCAGGGGTGGGTTGGAAGGCAGACGGAGCGGAGGATTGCGGGATGTTGTCCGCGGCAGACGGGGCGGAGCGAGCTGGCAGCTCCGGGGTTGGCTGCGGTTCGGGCATTGGCTGCGACTCTGAAGCCGCCAACGCAGGGGCAATCGCTCGTGGCTCTGGCGGAGATGACGGGCGAGGCGGCTGGGCAGGGGCCGCCGGCCGGAGCGGGGGCGAGTGGTGCTGAAAGGGAGCGGCAAAGGTTGAGTTGGTCTGTGGGAGGTCCATGGCGGCGGCGAAGCGGGGGCGCGGTGTGGCTCTCGCTGCGGGCGCTGGAGGCTCGGACGGGGGAGGTTGCGGGGTGGGCGGAATAGCAGGGGGATCATCGGGCCGGTGGACCAGCGAGGCGGCTTGAGGGGCGACAGGGTGAGGCTGCGGCTCGGGCGCGGGAGGCTGCGGGTGGTGGTTCTCGAGAAGTGGCTCAAGCCGCGAGAGACGCTGGTCGACCGAGTCGAGATAGAGGCGAAGATCTCCTGTGCTGCGCTCGAGGCGGGCGAGGGTTTGGGTGATCTGCTCGAGTGCCTCGTTGCGGGGTGGGGCGGCGTCGTAGTGGCCGCCCGGGGCTGGCTGGTTCCACCGGGTGGAGAGTTCGTTGCTGCGAGGGGCATCGTAGAAGTTGCTGGGCGGCTGGGCGACGGCAGGGTAATGTAGTGGCTCTGCCGTCCGTTGTGGGTCTGCTGTGCGGTGTGGCTCCGCGGCGCGAGCGGCGCGTCGTGCCTCTGGCCAGCCGCCGATCGAGGTGACGAAGCTGATGACAAAGTCGATGACGCCCTCGGGGGCGACCTGGCGATTCGCCGCGGTGTGGCCCCCGATGGCGGTGAGCAGCATCCAGGTCGCGTCATTGACGGTGAAGTCCGAGTAGGTCTGCTGCATGCGACGGAAGAGCTCGGTGAAGCTGGACCGGAGCGTGTGATCCTGCGAGACGCGGAGGGGCAGCGCACCGAGGCATTCGGGGAAGCCGGTGGGAAGACGGTGGAGACGGGCTATGTTGCGGAAGTGCTCGACCTCGGGAAAGAAGCGGTGCGACTGGGCGTGCTCTGCGGTTTTTGTCATAGGTTTGGTCCGCTGCTACAGGTTGGACGCGTCCAAGGGCGAGGAGGCTTGATGGCGGGTGCGGGGTGCTGTGCCCCGGGGTAACCAACTCCGCTAGACTTTAGCCACTTAACATGCAGACGGAAGGCTCAACCGGGTGCGGCATGGTGTCCGGGAGGGGTTAGCAGACAGCGCCCGAACGGGTGACGGGGACAAGACGATGCGAGTTGGATTGATGACGCGGGAGTATCCGCCAGCGGTGTATGGCGGGGCGGGTGTGCATGTGGAGTACCTGAGCCGGGAGCTTGCGAAGCGTATCGAGGTCGAGGTGCACTGCTGGGGCGACCAGATAGTCGACGCAGGCAACCTGCTTGTGCGTGGCGAGGAACCGGCCAGGGAGATTACCGCGGGAACGACTGAGAAGTTCAAAGCCGCGGTGGATGCTCTGGCGCTGAATCTGCAGTGGATGAAGGAGTTAGGCAGGATCGACATTGTGCACACCCACACCTGGTATGTGTCCATGGCGGGCTTTCTGGCGAAGAAGCTGTATGGGGTGCCCTTTGTGCTGACGACGCACTCGCTGGAGCCGCTGCGGGCGTGGAAGGCGGAGCAGCTTGGGTCCGGCTATGCGATGAGCTCGTGGATGGAGCGAACGGCGATGCTGGACGCGGACGCGATTGTGGCGGTGAGCGAGGGGACGCGGGCGGACATTCTGCGGGCCTACCCAGATGTGGATCCGGCGCGCATCCATGTGATCTACAACGGTATTGACCTGGAGCAATACCAGAAGGCGACAGGGCGCGAGGCATTGGCGCGCTATGGTGTGGATGGGGCAAGGCCGTATGTGCTCTTTGTGGGCCGGATTACCCGGCAAAAGGGCGTAACGCACCTGGTTGACGCGATTGAGTTTCTGCCCAAGGGAACGCAGGTGGTGCTGTGTGCCGGGGCTCCGGATACGCCGGAGATCGCAGCCGAGATGCGGGGCAAGGTAGAGGCGGCGCGGGCCAAGGGCGCAGACGTGGTGTGGATTGAGAAGATGGTGACCAAGGAAGAGGCGATCGAGCTGTATAGCCACTGCCAGGTCTTCTGCTGCCCGTCGGTGTATGAGCCATTCGGCATCATCAATCTGGAGGCAATGGCCTGCCGGGCCCCGGTGGTGGCGAGCGCGACGGGCGGGATCCTAGAAGTGGTCGTGGAAGGAGAGACCGGGCTGCTGGTTCCGTTTGCGCCGGATCCGGTGACAGGCTTCCCGCGAGAGGCCGGGCAGTTTGCGCGGGACCTGGCGGCGAAGCTCACCGAACTCCTGGGCGACCCGGCGCGGTGCAAGTCGATGGGCGACGCGGGACGGGCGCGCGTGGAGGCGATGTTCAGTTGGAGCGCCATCGCAGAGCAGACGGTGGAGCTCTACGAATCGTTGCTGGAGGGCAGGGCCAAGTAACTGTTTGGGTGACAAACAAGAGAGCCGGCCCTGACCGAGGGCCGGCTCTTCTTATATCTGGAGAGGAATTAAACGGCAGGAGCGATGCTGTCAGGGTTGGTTCCCTTGGGAAGGGAGGCGGGTTGGTCGTCAGGCTGCACGCCATCGCGGAAGATGCGCATGGAGCGACCGCCGAGGATGACCTTCCCGTTCACCTGCGTTTCCAGAGTGGGATCGTCGATTTGCTCAGTATTGATGAGCTGGATCCAGGTGTGGCCGTCCGGTGAGGGTGGCAGACTGAACTCCACGCCCTCGTGGTAGGCATTGATCAGGAAGAGGAAGCTGTCGTCGGTCATGGGGCGGCCTTCGTCATCCGTGACGCCGAGGGTCTTGCCGTTGAGCATCATGCCGATGGTTCTGTTCCAGTCTTTGCCCCAGTTCTCGTCCGGCAGCGGCTTGCCGTCGGTGTTGAGCCAGGTCACATCGTGCTGGAGGGTGCCATTGATCTTGCGATCCTGGAAGAACTTGCGGCGGCGGAGGTTTGGGTGCTTGCGCCGCAGGGCGATGAGGCTGGCGGTGAACTCCAGCAGACGCTTCCGCGGCTCGTCGAGATTCCAGTCGTACCAGGTCAGCTCGTCGTCCTGGCAATAGCCGTTGTTGTTGCCCCGCTGGGAGCGGGCAAACTCATCGCCGCCGCAGAGCATGGGAACGCCCTGCGAGAGGATAAGGGTGGTAAGGAAGTTGCGGATCTGACGCTCACGCATTTCGTTGATCTGCGGATCGTCTGTCGGGCCTTCCGCGCCCATGTTCCAGCTGTCGTTGTTGTCGGCGCCATCGTTGTTGTTGTCGCCATTGGCTTCGTTATGCTTCTCGTTGTAGCTGACGAGGTCGCACAGGGTGAAGCCGTCGTGGGCGGTGATGAAGTTGATAGAGGCGTAGGGCTTGCGACCGTCGTGCTGGTAGAGGTCGGAGGAGCCGGTGAGGCGATAGGCGAAGTCAGAGAGGGTGCCTTCGTCGCCCTTCCAGAAGCGGCGAACGGTGTCGCGATACTTGCCGTTCCACTCCGCCCAGACGACGGGGAAGTTGCCGACCTGATAGCCACCCTCGCCCACATCCCACGGCTCGGCGATCAGCTTAACGTCGGCGAGTGTCGGATCCTGGTTGATGGTGTCGAAGAAGGAGGAGAGCTTGGAGACGTCGTGCAGTTCGCGGGCGAGGGTGGCGGCGAGGTCAAAGCGGAAGCCGTCAACGTGCATCTCCTTCACCCAGTACCGAAGCGAGTCCATGACCATCTTGAGCACCTGCGGGTGCACCATGTTCAGGGTGTTGCCAGTGCCGGTGTAGTCCATGTAGTACCGCGGATTGTTGTCGACCTGCCGGTAGTACGTGGTGTTGTCGATACCTTTCCACGAGAGGGAAGGCCCGAGGCGATTGCCCTCGCAGGTGTGGTTGTACACAACGTCAAGGATGACCTCGATGCCTTCCTTGTGAAGCGCCTTGACCATCTCCTTGAATTCGTTCACCTGGCAGCCATCATCTCCGCAAGAGCTGTAACGAGACATGGGGGCGAAATAACCAAGGGTGTTGTATCCCCAGTAGTCTCGGAGGCCGCGGTCCACGAGATGACTCTCGTCGATGAAATGGTGGACGGGGAGCAGTTCGACGGCGGTGACGCCGAGCTTCTTGAAGTAAGCGATGGAGGAGGGGTGCGCCAGACCGGCGTAGGTGCCCTGCAACTCCTCGGGCACGTCGGGATTCTGCTTGGAAAATCCGCGGACGTTCACCTCGTAGATGATGGACTCTGCCAGCGGGATCTCGGGGGAGCAGTCGTCCTCCCAGTTGAAGTGTGAGTCGACAACGATGGACCGGGGGACGCCGGCCTTGGAGTCTTGCTCGTCAAAGGTCAGGTCGTTGCCGGAGTTCACGTCATACGCGAAGATGGGCTGCTTGTAGTCGACATCGCCGGAGATGGCCTTGGCGTAGGGATCGACCAGAAGCTTATGTTTGTTGAAGCGGATGCCAAGCTCCGGCTTCCAGGGACCATCCACGCGGAAGCCATAGCGCTGGCCGGGCTTTATGCCACGGATAAGACCGTGAAAGACGAACGCGGTGCGCTCAGGGAGGGTGACCTGCGCGATCTCGTTGTCCTGCTCATCAAAGAGACACACCTGGACGGATGTCGCGTTCTCACTGTACAGCGTGAAGTTGGTGCCCTTGGATGACGGGGTTGCGCCGAGGGGGTAGGGCATTCCGGGTAGAACTGTGTAGTCCATGAGTCTCTCTTGACGTTCTGTGAAAGGGAAAGGCAGTGAGCACGCACGACGGATCGCGCCTGCAAGGGCGGGAAGGCGTCCCGAGAGGATATTTCCTGGTTGGATGCGTTTGAGAGGAATGAACGCTGCTTTGAAGCTTCAAGGAAGAGGGTTGACGTGAAGGGTCGGCAGCAGACGGTGAGTGCGGTCAAGGGCCGCGAGCATGGACGTGGACGACTCTGGGGCGTCGTCCTCCTGCTGCTAGCGGCTGTGATGGCGTTGGTGGCGGGGCGTCTGCGAGGATGCGGCGGCAGCCCCGAGCTGACGCCGAGGGCCGAGCGGGGCACCGCGCGTGAGATGGCTCTGCAGACCATTGATGGCCCGGTCTGGCAACTCAACCAGCAGCGCGGTCGAGTGGTGCTGGTGAATCTCTGGGCAACCTGGTGCGGGCCCTGCCGAGAGGAGATTCCTGATTTGCAGCGACTTGCGGACGAGGCTGGCGGTCCGGTAGTGGTCGGTGTTTCGCTGGACGACGGGGCAGACCGGGTGCAACGAGTGCGAGACTTCGCCCGGAGATTCGGCGTGCGGTATCCACTGGCGCTGAGTGGGTCCAACCTGGCGCTGACGGGTGGTGTCGAGGGGGTGCCTACGACGATGCTGTTTGACCGTGAAGGACGGCTGGCCAAGGTCTACGTAGGAGAAGCAGCACGGCGGGTGCTGGAGCGTGATGTTCACGCACTTGAGGCCGAGCGCTAGGGCTCCGTGGAGACGAGGTCAAGCCCGAAGAAGGCGATATCCGGAATCGGTACGTGCTTGTAGGCCGGAATGGGGCGGAAGCCGACCCGGGTGTAGAGGGACTGGGCAGCTTCCATGGAGCTGGTGACGGAGTTGAGGACGAGGGTTGTGTAAGCCGCCGTGCGGGCGAGCGCGATGGCGTGTGCGAGCAGGTGCCTGCCGATGTGCTCGCCGCGAGCTGCGGGGGTGACCCAGAGACGGCAGAACTCCCCAGTGGTGGCCGGATCGAGCGTGCTGGTGGCGGAAAGGGGAGCGCGTCGAAGACCAGCGCAGCCGAGGCCCGCGCCGTCGCGGGAAGCGAGCAGAAGGGCGCCGGTTGGAGGCAGAAAGCCTGCGGGAAGCGCCGCCAGCTCATCATCGCGGTGACGGAGCAGGGTGGGATCGATGGTGGTGGTGAGATGCGCCTGGTACTCGTGAAGCAGATGGCGCACCTCGTCCAACTCCGGGCCGCCGTGAACGGGACGGATGTGCAACAGGCTCATGCGGGTGGCTGGGCCGTGAGGGTGGTGTAATCGGCGATCTGCTGGAGGGTGAGGGCGTGCAGATCCTCGCCGGCGAGGGCGGCTTTGTACCAGGCAACCAGCCATTCAAGTGCGGTTTCGAGGCGGAGGCGAGGTTGCCAGCCGAGCTCAGCGCGAGCGCGGGAAGCGTCGAGTTTGAGGAAGCCGGCCTCGTGAGGCGTAGGGGCAGAGTCGAGCTGCCAAGAGGCGGTGCCACCCCAGAAGCGGGTCATCTGCTCGACGATCCACTGGACGGGGCGGGCGTCGTCGTCCCAAGGGCCAAAGTTGAAGGCGGTAGCAAAGCGTGCGGCCTCGGGGGTGAGTAGCTTTTCGGCAAGAAGAAGGTAGCCGAAGACGGGCTCGAGGACATGCTGCCAGGGGCGGATGGCATAGGGCGAGCGGATAAGGACGGGGTCGCCCGAAGAAAAGCCGCGGATGAGGTCAGGGAGAAGACGGTCAAGCGACCAGTCGCCACCGCCGATGACGTTGCCGGCGCGGCCGGTGGCGATAGCGGTGGTGTGGCCGCCAGGCTGGTTGAGCCTGGACGGGTGAAAGTACGAGGAGCGGAAGGAGGCGGAGACGATCTCAGCGCAGGCTTTGGACGAGGAGTAGGGGTCATAGCCGCCGAGGGGATCGGTTTCGCGGTAGCCCCAGAGCCACTCCTTGTTCTCGTAGCACTTGTCCGTGGTGACGGAGACGACGGCACGGACGGAGGGGCAGCGGCGGACGGTGTCCAGAACGCGAGCTGTGCCGATGACGTTCGTCTCGTAGGTGCCGATGGGGTCCTGGTAGGAGTAGCGGACCAGCGGCTGCGCGGCGAGGTGAAAGACCACCTCGGGGGCAAAAGGGAGCATGGCGGCTTCAAGCGCCTTGGCGTCTCGGATGTCTCCGCGGAGATCTTCAACGCAGGAGGGGATGCGGGCTGCCGTGAGGA
Organism: Acidobacteriaceae bacterium; assembly: GCA_965199635.1. Lineage (GTDB taxonomy): Bacteria > Acidobacteriota > Terriglobia > Terriglobales > Acidobacteriaceae > Edaphobacter. The sequence goes on from CBDASL010000001.1 coordinate 957,984, forward strand.
GATTGGGCTCGGTAGCGGGGTCGAGGGCAAAGCCGCGGACCTCCGCGCCGAGCGAGGAGAGCCACAGCGCGAGCCAGCCGCCCTTGAAGCCGGTGTGACCAGTAAGGAAGACCTTTTTGCCTTGCCAGAGGGAGGGTGTAAGGGGCATGAAGATCAGGATAGCTGCTGCGGAGCCGGTGCGTTTTGCGTTGACGCCCGCCGGTTACTTTTCAGCGCTGGGAGGCGTGATGCCTTTCAGTCGCATGTAGAGGGCGAGTGCAGCATACTGCTCGTTGTCGTGCGAGACGTTGCCCCAGGCGAGCGTGATGCGGGCGCGTGTGTTGGAGCCGCTCGGGACAGGCTGCAGCAGGTTCTCTTCGCTCAGGGAGGCGTAGGCCTTGTCGCACTCGGCGAAGGAAGCGCGGAGTGCGGAGACGATGGCGTCCTTGTCTGCGGTCTCGGCCGGAACCTTGGGGAGGGCGTCCGGTGCGGCGTGATTGAGGGCGCCGCAGGAGTGGAACTGGGCCTCACTGATGTGGTTGACGACGCGCGCAAAGGTGCGGACGTCGGGCGTCGGGCGGAAGGTGTAGGCGGCGGCGGGGGTGGTGTCAGCAGCCTTGAGGATGTTGGCTTTGAGCGCGGCGTAGCTGTGCTGGACATCGGCGGCAGCTGAGGCAGATTGACCGGGCAGCAGTGTCGGAGAGAGGCCCAGGGCAGCGGTGAGTGCGAGGGACGAGGCAAATCGGGTGAGCTTCATGGATGGCACCTCGAGGTGGTTGGGACGCTGTTGGGGTAGTGGTTAGTTGACGCGGTCGTTGCTCTACCGGGCGTGTTACCAGGTCTTCCAGGGAGCCTTACCTTTGGCCCACAGATCTTCCAGGTGCTGCTTGTCGCGCAATGTGTCCATGGCCTGCCAGAAGCCGTGATGGAAGAAGGCGTGGACCTCACCTTCTGTCACGAGAGATTCAATCGGTTCGCGCTCAAACATCTGGAGGTCGTCGGTGACGGCGTCGATGGCGCGAGGCTCCAGAACAAAGAAGCCGCCGTTGATCCAGCCACCCTCATCCTGTGGCTTTTCCTGGAACGAGTAGATCTGGGTGTCTTTCAGGCCGAGGGCGCCGAAGCGTGCGACGGGCTGCACGCTGGTGAGGGTGACTGCTTTGCCGTGCTGCCTGTGGAACTCGATGAGGGCAGTGAGGTCGACGTCAGCGACGCCGTCCCCATAGGTCATGCAGAAGGGCTCGCCAGGGGTGAGGTACTTGGCCACACGGCGGAGGCGGCCTCCGGTTCCGGTAGCATCGCCGGTATCGACCAGGGTGACGCGCCAGGGCTCGGCGACGGAGTTCAGCACCTCCATCTTGTTCTCTGTCATGTCAAAGGTGACGTCGGAGGTGTGGAGGAAGTAGTTGGCGAAGAACTCCTTGATGACATAGCCCTTGTAGCCGCAGCAGATAACGAAGTCGTTGATGCCGTGCTGCGAGTAGAGCTTGAGAATGTGCCAAAGAATAGGGCGGCCGCCGATCTCCACCATGGGCTTCGGGCGAAGGGAGGTTTCTTCACTGAGTCGGGTGCCGAGGCCGCCGGCGAGAATAACTGCTTTCATGGATTCGTTCTGCTCCGTGACGGGCTGAGACGTTGGAGATAGCCCCGGTGATCCCGTCCATCGTACACGGAGCGGGTTGGAGATTTGGCAGGGCAAAAGAGGTAACGGAAGGCGTACACGGCGGTTGGCGGGAGGGATCACCGATGTAAAGTTAGGTGTATGAGCGATCGGGCGGCGGAGCTGAAGCAGCAGATTCTGGCACTAACAGCGGAGTACCACGCGGCGGCGTTTCCGCAGCGGGCATTCGAGCCCGGCGTGAGTGTGGTGCCGGTCTCTGGCAAGGTGATCCGGGCCGATGACATGAGCGCCGTGGTGGAGTCGGCGCTGGACGGCTGGTTCACGACGGGCCGGTGGGCGAAAGAGTTTGAAAAGAAGCTGGCGCGGTTTTTCGGGCTGCGGTCCGCAAGCCTGGTGAACTCAGGCTCGAGCGCGAACCTGGTGGCATTAAGCGCGTTGACAAGCCCGAAGCTGGGCGACCGTGCGCTGAAGCCAGGCGATGAAGTAATCACGGTGGCGGCAGGCTTCCCGACGACGGTGAACCCCATCTTTCAGAACCGGTGCGTGCCGGTGTTTGTGGATGTGATCCTGCCAACGTTTGAGATCGACGTGACCAAGCTGGAAGAGGCGCGGAGCGAGAAGACCAAAGCCGTGATGATCGCGCACACGCTCGGCAACGTCTTCAACGTGAAGGCCGTGAGCGAGTTCTGCAAAAAGTACAACCTGTGGCTGGTGGAAGATTGCTGCGACGCGCTGGGTGCGAGCTACGAGGGCAAGAAGGTTGGGACGTGGGGTGACATCGCGACGGTAAGTTTCTATCCGGCGCACCATATCACCATGGGCGAGGGTGGCGCGGTGTTGACAGACAAGCCGGCGCTCAAGGTGCTGATCGAGAGCTTCCGCGACTGGGGGCGTGACTGCTGGTGCGAGCCGGGCGTAGACAACACCTGCGGCAAGCGTTTTGACTGGCAGCTGGGCGAGCTGCCGTGCGGCTACGACCACAAGTACACGTACTCGCACGTGGGCTATAACCTGAAGGCCACGGATATGCAGGCTTCCCTGGGAGTGGCGCAGATCAGCAAGCTGTCGGAGTTTATCGATCGGCGTAAAGCCAACTTTGCGTACCTGCGGGCAGGGCTTGAGGACCTGCAGGATGTGCTCATGCTCCCAGTCGCTGGAGAGAATGCCGACCCGAGCTGGTTTGGTTTCACGCTGGCGGTTAAGGAAGGCGCGCCCTTTACGCGCGACCAGATGACGCGGGCTCTGGAGGCCAAGAAGATCGGCACACGGCTGCTGTTCGCTGGCAACCTGCTGCGACAGCCGGCCTACGAAGGGTGGGAGTACCGCGTTGTGGGCGAGATGACCAACACGGATTTCGTGATGAATCATGTGTGCTGGATTGGGGTCTTCCCGGGGCTGACGCACGAGATGCTGGACTTCATGATCGCAACGATCCACGAGCTTGTGGCGAATGCGAAGAGCGGGCTGAATGTTCTTGAGACATCGACCACAGTCTAGATTCTCCAGACAAAAAGGCCCGTGCTGCGAAAACAGCGCGGGCCTTTCTCTTTGCCGTGAGTTAGCTGCTGTACCAGGCAGCGGTCCGGCGAAGAGCCTCGGGCAGGTCGACCGTCTCTGCAAGGCCGAGTTCGCCGCGAGCGCGGGCGGTGGAGGGGACGTAGGAGTTCATGGGAGCCGAACGGTTCGGAGTGCCGTCGATCCGGACCGGCAGACCGGGGCGCAGCGTCGCGGCGGTGAGGTGGGCTGCCTCTGCGATGGTGTGGGCCGCCTCTGAGCCTACGTTGTAGGCGCGATTCCGCTCGCCGCGCAGCAGGATGGTGAGCAGCCAGATGGCGAGGTCCGCCATGTAGAGCCACGAGCGGATAGGCGAGCCATCGCCGCGAATGTGGATAGGGGTGTTCGCGCGAGTGGCGCCGATGAAGTTGCCGATGGCGAAGTGCTGATCGAGCGGGAGGTGCGGGCCCACGAAGGCGAAGGGGCGGGCGATGGTGGCGTGGGTCGGGGTGCTCTCCGTGTAAGCCACCGTGAGGTGCTCGGACATGCGCTTGGCTTCGTCGTACGCAGAGCGAAGCAGGAGTGGATCCGGGCCTGCGGTCGAGGTTTCAGGGATGTGGGTCTCAGCCGCGGAAGAGCGTCCGTAGACGGCACCGGAGGAGACATAGAGCAGGTAGGGAGTGCGGTGCTCGCGGGCCAGCGTGAGGACGCGGCGGGTGCCGGCGAGGATGGACTCGGCAAGAAAGAAGGCGGGCTGCTCGGCCTGCTGTCCGCCGGAGTCGGTCGCGGCGTGGATGATGTGGGTGAAGGGAGTTGAGGGTAGGGGAAAGTCGCGTATGTCGGCTTCGAGCAGGGTGACCGCGGGGTGACCAGCTATCTGAGGGGAGCGCTCGTGCAGGCGGCTGGCGGAACGGGTGAGGAGCGTGAGGTGGAGGTCTAAGCCGAGAGCATGGTCGGCGTGCAGAAGCGATTCCACGAGCCAGTGGCCGAAGAAGCCTGTGCCGCCCGTGAGGAAAAGGCGCGCATCACGGAGAGACGTGAGAAGGTCGCGCGTGTGGGTGAGGACGTGGGCGAGATCCTGAGCGGGGAGTGGCTTGACGACAGTCATGAGTGTCTCCGCACGCCCTGTGGAGTGCTGATGGGGAAGCGAAGCGGAGAGCAAGGGCCCCCCGCTTCGTCCTGCGTGAGCTACTCCGCCAGATGCTGCGGCTTGGAGCCGAAGTCCGCGCCGAAGTAGCAGCGCTCGACGACCATGCAGAAGATGTGCTCGAGAGCGAGGTGCGACTCCTGGATGTTCATGGTGGTGGGCGAGGGGATGACGACGTTGATGTCGGCCAGGTCCTTCATGGCGCCCCCGTCGTTGCCGGTGTAGGCGATGGTGTGGAGCCCCATCTTCTTCGCGAGGGCGAGGGCCTTCACACAGTTCTTGGAGTTGCCGGAGGTGGAGATGGCGAGCAGGACGTCGCCGGGGTTCGCGAGAGCTTCGACCTGACGCTCAAAGACGTTGGCATAGTCGTAGTCGTTGCCAATTGCGGTGAGGATCGAGGTATCTGTGGTGAGGGCGACGGCACGCAGGGCAGGGCGGTCAACGGTGAGACGGGAGACGAACTCGGCGACGAGGTGCTGGGCGTCAGCGGCGGAGCCCCCGTTGCCGCAGACCATGAGCTTGCGGCCGTTCTTCATGGCGTCTGCAGTGATCTGGCCGGCGCGGACGACAGCATCGTGGATGGCGCTATCGGCGAGGACCTTCTGCATGGTGTCGATGGACTGCTGGAGTTGCTTCTTGACGAGATCTTGCATGCTGGCTGTGTCTCCGGGGATGGCTGCGTGAATTTAGTGGAGGGCGGTGGTGGGGAGATCGCCCGGGGGCGGGACACCGAAGCTGTTGTCCAGCAGATTGACCGGGCCGGTCTTGGGAGGGCCGAAGCCCTTGTCGAAGTTCACGCGGTCGAGCTCCACGGCGTAGGGCCGCTTCTGCACCTGCGTGTAGATGGCGCCAACGTACTCTCCCATGACACCAAGGAAGACCAGCTGAAGCGACGCGATGAAGAAGACGCCGATCAGCATGGGAGCGAGGCCGACGGAGAAGCTGGACCAGAAGATGAGCTTGAGGAAGAGATACGCGACGGCGATCAGAAAGGCGATCACGGCGCCGCCGAAGCCGGCAAAGGTGGCCAGGCGGAGCGGCACCTTGGAGTGGTTGATGATGCCCAGCATGCCGATGTCGTAGAGGGTGTACCAGTTGTTCTTGGTGATGCCGAACTTGCGGGCGGGCTGATCGTAGAGCAGCTTGACCGTAGGCAGACCGATCTCGGCGATCATGCCACGGAAGTAAGGATAGGGATCGTCGAACGATCGCACGAGGTCGACGACCTTGCGGTCATAAAGACCGAAGCCGGTGTAGTTCTGGATGGTCTCGATCGAAGAAAGGCGCTCGGCGATGCGGTAGTACTGCTTGCGCGCCCAGAACATGAGCGAGGCTTCCTCGCTGGTGCGCTTGATGCCAAGCACGCAGTAAGCGCCGTTCTCCCACTCGCGAATCATGTCGGCGATCATGGGTGGCGGATCCTGCAGATCGGCGACGATGCCCAGCACAGCGTCTCCACGTGCCTGAAAGAGGGCGTGGATCGGCGACCGGATGTGGCCGAAGTTGCGGGAGTTGACGATGATCTTGACGTTGGAATCCTGCGCGGCGATCTGCCGGAGGATAGCGACGGTGTTGTCGCGCGAGCTGTTGTCAATGAAGATGTGCTCGTACTCGTACTTGCCGATCTTGGCCATGACGTCGCGAACCTGCGTATAGAGGTTCAGGACGTTGTCCTGTTCGTTGTAGCAGGGGGTAACGATAGAGATGGTCTTCACGAGCCCTCGGGAGTGGAAGTACGAGGCGGCATTACGGCGCGCTAGGAGAGTGTAGCGGATTGGCTTTGGCGGAGGGAGTTGGCGACCCATGCGCGGGTGCCGGCGTCAACGCCCTTCATTGCGCCGTCGCCAAGCAGGATGTGGAGGCGGGAGCTCGCCAGGCCGGCAAGGAGCGGTCGGGCAGCAGGCTGTGCCAGAGAAGCAGTAGAGATGGGCTGGATCAGCCGCTCGTCCAGCGCGAGCAGGCCTGCCGAGCGAACAGCGAAGTCGTAGCGGGAGAGGAGATCGGGACCCGCAACGTGGACGACGCCGGTTGCGCCGAGGTCAAGGAGGTTGAGGGTTGCGCCCGCAAGATCATCGTTCGAGGTGGGCGTGGAGATCTGATCGTCGACGATGCGCACAGAGCGTCCGGCTGAGAGCTCGCGATGGAGAAAGTAGAGGAAGTTCTTGCGGGCCGGGTCCGCGCCGTAGACGACGGTGGTTCGCACGATAAGCGCATCGGGGCGTATGGCGGCGATCTGCTGCTCGCCCAGGAGCTTGGAGCGGCCATAGGCAGAGAGCGGCTGGGTGGGACTGGATTCGGTGTAGGGGCCGGGGTTGGCGGGCGTGCCCGGAAAGACGTATTCGGTGGAGAAATAAACGAACGGCACGTGCACAGGGGTGGCGGCGGCTAGGGCTGCGGATCCAAGAGTGTTGACGGCCTCAGCCCAGGCTGGCTCGCGCTCACAGCGATCCACGTCCGTGGCGCCGGCTACACAGACCACAGCGGCGAGCGGCTCGCGCTGGATGAGCTGTCGCCCGATGGAGGTGGAGGCGTCGAGGGTACTGAGATCAACCTGCAGCCAGGGGAAGCCGGCCAGATGTTCCGGGGCGGCCGGGGTGCGGCCGGCGGCGATGGCCCGCGCGGGGCCGAGCAGATGGCAGAGCTGGGTGCCAACCTGACCGGCGGCGCCGACAATAAGGATGCGGGCAGACGAAGATAGGGCCATGAGCTAGGTGGCTGAAGGAGAGGAGCGCTTGGGCTTGAAGGAAAACTTCCGATGGCCAACAAAGGAAGAAATCGTCGTGAAGCCCATGACGACCGCGCCAGCGATATATCCGGCCGCGGCGCGAGAGTCTGACGCGTGATGAAGAAAGGAGACCAGCGCGGCATGGCCGGCCACGGCGTATCGCATGCGATGCAGCTCCGCAACCAGGGGAGCGCGGTGGTTGTGCAGCACGGTTTGTAACAGGCGCGTTAGGGCGGAAAGGATGAGCAGCCCAGGCAGCATACCCAGGCCATAGACGGCAAAGCAGCGCAACCACTCCACGAGGTAATTGCCCTTGGTACGGAAGACGAAGATCTTGTAACCGAAGTAGGCCACGGTGATGTTGAGCGGGGTAGAGACGAGTGACGCGACAACTACGGCCAGGTAGAGAAAGTGCTGGGGCAGCAGGTGGGAGAAGAGGTAGAGGCAGAGCGCGAAGGAGCAGTAACCCCAGACGGTGTTGAAGACACCAACAGCGAGATAGCGCGTGAACTGCTGTTTGGGCAGACGGCGGAGAAGACGACGCAACCTGCCCGTTGGGATCTCGGGATTCTGCGGGATGGGAATTGGGGGGAGCGGCTCGGGATGGAGCTCGTGCGAGCTTGCTTCGGCGGCCGCCTGCGCCGCCGCCGAGGTCAACTCGAGGTCGTTAGAGGACACTGCGGCCGCCGTCGACGATGAGGTTCTGTCCCGTCATGTAAGAGCTGGCGTCTGAGCAAAGGAAGAGGACGGCGCCCTGGTATTCATCCTTGTGGGCCATGCGGGCCATGGGAATAAGGGCGTGCAGCTTATCGGTGAACTCGGTGGGCTGGCCGTTGAAGACGCCGCCGGGAGAGATGGCATTCACCCGGATGTTGTGCGCCGTCCAGTAGGTGGCGAGGTAGCGCGTAAGGCCCACGAGCGCGGTTTTAACGACGGAGTAGGTGACTGGCTTGACCGGCTGCTGATCTTCAGGAAGGCCCTCCTTGCGATACAGGCGCTGGTCCGGAGCGATCACACCCAGGTCGGAGGCGACGTTGAGAATGACGCCGGCGTTCTGCTTCACCATCTCGGCGCCAAAGATGCGCGAGCAAAGAAACGCACCGGTAAGGCCCACGGCAATATCAGCGTTCCACACCTCAACGGGGAAGTTCTCCAGACGCGACCACTGCTGCCCTGGCTTGGCATCCTCCACTTTAGGATTGTTGGCGGCGTTGTTGATCAGGATGTCCACACGGCCAAAGCGGGCGAGGATCTGATCCCGGGCGGCGAGCAGCGAGGCTTCGCTAGTGATGTCAACGGCGAGGCCGAGTGCTTCGGAGCCGGACTGGGCGTGATGCGCGGCCTGGATCTGATCGGCACGCAGGCCGGGATTGGCCTGAGCAAGATCGAGCAGAACAACATGAGCGCCAGCGGCAGCGAGGATCGCCGCATGATGGTAGCCGAGCAGACCGGCACCACCGGTGATGATGGCGACCCGACCAGTGAGGTCGAAGAGGGTGTGAGCGCGATTGGGAACGGTCGCCATGGTGTGGGTAGTATCGCAGAGTGCCGGGTGAGAACGGGAACTGCAGATGATCCGGAGCCCGCGCCGCCCACCCCTTTGCTAGACCGAGCGGGTCTGACCGCCGTCCGCGACGAAAGTGCTTCCAGTGACAAAGGCGGCGGCGGGACTCGCAAGCCAGGCGACCAGCGAGGCGATCTCATCAGGTGTGCCGAAGCGGTTTTGGGGCACCTCAGCCTTGAGCATCTCGGCGACGGCTTCGGGCCGGTTGCTGAGGTGACGTTCCCATGAACCACCTGGAAAGAGGATGTTTCCGGGGCACACAGTGTTTACGCGGATGCCGAGCGGGGCAGTCAGGCGAGAAAGGTTCTTGGCATAGTTGGTCAGGGCTGCTTTCGCGGCGGAGTAGGGAAGCGGTGCGGGCGTGGCTTCCAGCGCAGTGATCGATGAGATAAAGGTGATGGAAGAAGAGGGCTGGAGCGGGTCGGCGTTCGCGGACGGCGCAGTGTGCCGCTGCAGGTGCGGGATTGCAGTTTGCGCGAGGCGAACGGAGGCGAAGAAGTTCGCCTCAAAGAGACGGAGCCACTCGGCTTCCTCCTGCTGCCAGCCAGGCTTGCCGGAACCAGTGCCCAGGTTGGCAACGAGGTGGTCGAGCTGACCAAAGTGGCTGACCGTCAGATTGAACGCATTCTCGATCGTCTCGGGCAGGGTGAAGTTGCCGGAGATGGCGAAGATGCGGTGTCGGTCACCAGCGCTGGCCGCCAGCTCCTCATGGGCAATGCGAAGCGAGTCGGGGTCGCGCCCGGTAAGCACCACGCGGGCGCCTTCGGCGAGGAGCGCTGCGGCGATGCCGCGACCGATGCCGCGGGAGGAGCCAGCAACAAAGCAGACCTGGTCGGTGAGGTGAAGATCCATGTGGCTAAGGATGCCGGTTTGCGATGATGCGATGTTGAACGCACCATGCATCGGCTCAGGGACATTCCTAAACAGCGGTCCAGCCACCATCCACCAGAAGGTTCTGGCCGGTGACGTAGGTGCTGGCATCGGACGCAAGGAAGAGCAGTGCGCCGCAAAGCTCCAGCGGCCGGCCGATGCGGTTGAGCACCGTGTAGCCCTTCAGTCGCTGCACAAACGGTGAGTCCTCAGCGACGGCGTTCTCGGTAGTGTCTTCCGTGTTGGAAAAGGGACCGGGCGAGATGCAGTTGGCGCGCACGCCGGAGGTGCCCCAGAAGCTCGCCGTATAACGGGTGAACGCCGCCAGCGCAGCCTTGGAGGCGGAGTAGCCGGGCGGGTTCAGCGAGGCTGTGCCGGCGTAGAGCTGCGGACGGGGCGCCACCGTGGCGTACATGGTGGCAATGTTGATGATGGAGCCGTAACCTGCATCGCGCATGCGGATCCCGAGACGTTGCGTGGTCTGCACGGCCCAGAAAACGCCGCCCTGGAGATTTCGCTGCCACTGATCAAAGGTGGAGTTCTCAAGCGAGCCCTCCGGAACGTTGAAGCCGGTCGCCGCGCCGAGCTCATGCGCGTTGTTGATCAAGATGTCGACGGTCTTCTCGTCAGCGGCAATCTGGTCGCAAAGCTCGTTCAGAGCCTGCTGGTTGTACATGTCGATTTGGTGTACGGCGATCTTGTCCGCGCCGAAGTCATTGGCCCACTTAACGGCCTCGCTCTGCAGACGATCCGAACGTCCGAGAGCGATGACGCGGGCACCATTGGCGAGAAGCGCCAGCGCAAAGGTGCGGCCCAGAAAGCCAGACGCACCTGTAAGCACGGCGGTTTTGCCTTCAAGCGAGAAGAGGTGGCTGCGGGAAAGGTCTTGGGCAGTGATGGGCATGGCTTCCTCGGGGTAATGCCGTCAGGCTCGGGCGTGTCTGTCTCGCCGATCTGGAGAGCCGGGTTAACTCCAATGGGTCCGCACAAAGGCGAGCTGCGTGCGAATGAAATTGACCTCGTCTCCCGGGGTGCCGCGGGCGACTTGGAGGGTGACACCACCCGTGTAGTTCAGGGCGCGGAGTGAGGTGAAGACATCGTCAAAGTCGGCGGAGCCGGTGCCGAGAGGGCGGGTTTCGATCCCGCCCTCGGGCTTGCGGAAGCGGTCCTTGATGTGGACAGAGCCAAGACGATCGCCATAGGCGGCGAACTCTTCATGGGCGACATAGCCGAGGCCGGAAGAGTTGCCGGAATCCCAGTTGACCTTGAGGAAGGGATGCGCAAGCTGCGCCAGAAAGCGAGCAAAGTCTGCCGGGTTGAAGTCTGCTTCAAGGTGCAGTTCCACCCCGTGCTGCTCGGCCAGCGGAAGGGCTCGGCTGAGAACGGCGAGCACCTCCTGCTGCTCGGCTTCAGAGCGCATGCTGGAGTTGTCAACAAAGGGTAGAACAATGCGGCGAGCGCCGATCTCGCGCGCTATGGGCAGCAGTTCGTGCAGATGCTGCTCGCGCAGGGCTCGCTCCGCTGCACTGCAACGGATCAGCGGAAAGTCCATGAACCAGTCGCCACACAGCGCCGGCGTGCTGATGCCGTGTTGGTGCTTCAAGGCGGCGAGTTCGGCCCGGCCCTCGGGCGTGAAGATGGGGTTGGCCCCCTTGTCATAGTCGTCGTGTATCCACTCGATGTAATCGAGGCCGGCCTCGCGGGCGCGTGGAAGTTCGTCCCGCCATGCGCTGCGCGGAAACGACTGAAAGCGGCCGTCCTCAGGGGGAGCGAGGCGGCCCTGCATAATGCCGTAGGTGCGTTGGGGAGGCTGTACCGTCATAGATGCTGAACCACTCAGGGGTTCAGGATACATCGCGGTTGGAGGCAGAGTTTGATAACAGGCGAGAACGATCGCGGCGTGGACGTGCAGAACGAGCCAGCACGCAGGATGGCTGGGATGGCCGCCATATGCGGGCGGGCTCAGGCATGGGCGCGGGAGAGCCTGCAGGTACTTGGTGAGGTGCTGGACCGTCAACCTGCGCTGGCGCTGACCCTGTTACTGGTGCTCTATGCCGTGTTGGTGATCCTTGAGGCGCATACCCATCCGCTGTCGAGCGATGAGATCTATACACTCCGTATCGCACGGGCGCCAACGCTGCGCGATCTGTGGGGGATGGAACGGGAGATCGATCTGCATCCCCCGCTGCACTACCTGCTCGTGCGACAAGCGCTGCATCTGCCCGGTCCGTTGTGGCTGGTGGCTCGCGTTCCCAGCATGGTTGCGGGTGCGCTTGCGACGGCCATGCTCTTCCGGCTGACAGCGCGGCGACTAGGCAGTGTGCTGGGCATCATCTCCGTGGCGCTGCTGTGGACCGGACCGGTTGAGGACTTCTTCTGGTCGGACCGGCCCTACATGGTGTGGATGGCTCTGCTGACCACGCTCATCTACGCCTACCTGTGGGCGGTGCGCGACACGAAACGCTGGTGGCCGCTTGCCGTGGTCTTTCTGCTCAGTGCGTTAATGATCAGCGACCAACTGATCGGCGTCGCCTCGCTCGGTGCCTTTGCGGTGGCAGAAGGTGTGCGCGCCCGACAGCGCAAAAGGCTCTCTCCTGGAATGGCAGCGGCGCTTTTTCTGCCCGTAGGAATAGCCTTCGGCTTCTCCTATCAGCTTCGTCATCTGGCTGCGAATGGCTTTCCGCCAGAGCAGATCCCCTCGGTAGGCTGGGCGGCTGCGATGTACAACGCACAGGTGACGCAGATGTTCTTCGTGGTGAGTGTGACCGTCGTGGTGGGGGCGTACTTCTGGCCCGGGCTGCGAGCGGCAGGTGTGGTGCACCCACCGGAACCGCGGCCGCAAACACTCCCTGCGGCAGAAGGGGCGCTCTTTCTAGGACTGATCGCTGTTCCGGCCGCCCTGATGATCGTCGCGGCTTTGTTCCGGCTGCAGTACTGGGAGCGATACAGCGCGTGTTCTGTTATCGGCTTCGCTGGGATGGTGCCGTGGATGATTTATCGGCGATTGACCAACCTTGCGATTCTCGGCCCGCTGCTCGTGCTGATCGTCATGGCCACCACGGTGGCGCAAGCTGTGGGCGATGCTGGAGTGGATCGCGGAGGGCCGGATCGTGTTGAGCTGAGCAGTCTGGACACGTCGTTGCCCATCGTGGTGGCGAACCCGATGACCTTCACCGAGATGGCCGACCGTGAGCCTCCGCAGACAGCGCGAAGGATTTTCTATCTCACGGACCGGGCCGAGGCCGAGCGCATAGCGGGTTACACACTCTTCGAGAACGAAGACAAGATTGTTCGTATTCTCGGGCTGCCCTCCCACGCACAGGACGCGCGGGTGTTCTACGCGGAGCACGCGAGCTTCTGGCTGGTGGCAAACCCTGCCAATCGGACAGAGTGGCTCCTGCGCTCGCTTCTCCAACGGGGAGCAACTCTCGCCTGGAAAGGCAAGATTCGACCGGGTTACGACGACAGCGATCTTTACCTTGTGACCGAGGTGGTGACGAAGTAAAGATCGTCACCATCTCAGGCTATTCGGGCAGCGGGTCGATGATCATATTGCTGAGGAACTCTTCGCGGCTGAGGAAAGGGAAGAGGTCCTCGAGCGGCTTTGAGACAAACGAACCGTCGGGCTTCTGATACGACTGCAGGCGTGGTGCGCGGACCTCATCCGGTAGCACGTTCACATCGCAAAGGACAGGGCCGGGAGTGTCCAGAACCTTGCGCACTTCAGCGCGGAGATCCGTCTGATCCCTGATCACCGCGGTCGAGAGCTTGAACGCCTGGCCGACGTCAGACAGGTTGGGGATGGTGAGGCCGGTGTCGCGGTCGGCACCGATGGTGGGCTTCTGGAAGTAGGCAGTCTGGGACGCTCGGATGGAGCTATACCCATCATTGTTCAGGACAAAGAACTTGATGGGCAAATTGAGACGGTGGATGGTCTCAAGCTCCTGGATGTTGAACATGAAGCCACCGTCACCGTCGACCGCGATGACCTCGCGCCCGGGGTTGGCGATCGAAACGGCGATCGCCATGGGGATGGCGTAGCCCATGGAACCAAGGCCGGCCGTGTGGTACAGCCGCTGTGAGTGCAGCGTTGGGCAGGCCAACAGGTAGATCTCGATACCCGAGCCTGAATTGCCGACGACGAGGCGGTCTTCCGGCTTCGCTTCCGTGCCGAGGACTTCGGCGAGGTTGAAGATAGAGACAAGGCCTTCGGGCTTGCGGTGCTCTTCCGTCACGACAGGGTAGCGTGTCTTCCACTCGGCACAGCGTGCGAGCCATGGCTTCAGGTCGCGCGGTTTGAGCTCTTCCTTGTGCTTCAGCAGCTCGACCAGGAAGGCCTTTGCATCTGCGCAGACCGGCTGCTGCAGGTAGGGGTGGAGCTTCTGTAACTCCGCCGGGTCAATATCTACTGCGACCTTGTGAGCAGCGCGAGCCAGGTTCTGCGGCGCGTAGCCTGTGATGGCGAAGTCCAGTCGAACGCCGATGGCCAGCAGCAGATCGCAGTTCTGCAGGGCGAAGTTGGCGCCGCGAGCGGCGACCGATCCTGGACGGCCGACGTAGGTCGGGTCGTCTGATGGCACGAGATCGGCAGCGCACCAGGTTGCGACGGTCGGCACGCCAAGATAGCGGCGCAGCTCCTCGAACTCGGCCTCTGCACGGGCGAGTCGGATGCCATTGCCAGCGAAGAGGAGAGGGCGCTCCGCCTTGTTGAACTCCTCGATGAAGCGAGCAACCTCGGTGGGGATGTTGGAGGTACCGGTCAGATTCGAGAGACCGGTAAGCTCTTCCGGATCAAATGCGCGCAGCGCGGTCTCATCGATCGGGGTCGCCTGCACATCGAGTGGAATGTCGATCCACACAGGACCCGGACGGCCGTTAAGGGCAAGGTAGACAGCCTTCTCCAGGTGATACCGGATGTCGTTCGGCTCCAGTATCGTGACCGCGTACTTGGTGATCGGCCCGACGATCGAGCAGATGTCCACCTCCTGCACGCCGAGCTGACGCATGCCGAGCGGCTTGCCGGTGAGCGCGTCAAACATGCGGTCCGGTCGCTTCACCTGGCCGGAGATGAAGAGGGTCGGGGTCGAATCAAGCCAGGCACCCGCAACGCCGGTCACAGCGTTTGTTCCACCCGGACCCGTGGTGACCATGCAGACGCCAAGACCATTGGTGGCCTTGGCATACCCTTCAGCGCAGATGGCGGAGGCCTGCTCATGTGAGTTGCAGATCGGGCGGATGCGGGTTTCTGCAGCGAGCGACTGGTTGAGGTGCATGGCACCGCCGCCTGTCACGAGGAAGAGGTCTTTGATGCCGAGGTCGGCGACGAACTTGAGAACGTAATCCGAGAGCTTCATGTCGGTTCCTATGCTATGGGGTGGGGAGGTCGGTGCGGCGCAGGCGAGGGTGCCGGAATGAGTACCGGCAGGGGCTACTCCGGGGGACGCCAGGTAAAGACGTCCTGTCCGCGCAGGTTGCGTACCTGGAGGATGGCGTCGACAAACTCCCGGACAGCCCCGTGACCGCCGGGACGCCTGGAGACAAAGCCCCGGCGAGCCACGTAGCTCTGGACCTCCGCAGCGGCATCAGCGGGGCAGGCACAACGGCCAGTGAGTTCCATGGCAAACAGATCGTTCACGTCGTCGCCGAAGAAGCAGATGTTCTCTGACGGGATGTTGAACTCGGACGCGAACTCGCGCACCGCGCCTGCCTTGTCGCGACAGCCTTTGCGGACAAAGTGCAACTTCAACTTTTCGGCGTAGCGGTCGACGAGCGGAGAAGGTTCGCCGGAGATGAGAGCGAGCTTGAGACCGAGCCGGCGTGCAAGCGAGATGCCCATGATGTCAGTGAAGTGGAAGCTCTTGGATTCGTCGCCCGTGGGAGACCAGGTGAGCCGGCCGTCCGTAAGGACGCCGTCCACATCAAAGGCGATGGCCTGGAGGGTGTCCAGGCCATCGGTTTGCTGAGTGGTGTTGGCCATCATGCAGAGACGGCGGCGCCGACGCGGCGCAGCTTCTTCATGACCGGGATCTCTTCCTCGTAGACACGCTTCACGCCGTCGCCCATGGACTGCTCGCAGAGCCGGATGTCACGTACCAGGCGGGAGATGCCGTTTGGCTCAAGCGACGCAGCCTGGTCGGAACCCCACATGGCGCGGTCCATGGTGATGTGCCGCTCCACGGCGCAGGCACCGAGCACAGCCGCAGCGACGGTAGTGGGAATGCCGGTCTCGTGGCCGGAGTAGCCGACAGGAATGCCATAGCGGTGACGCATCTCCGGGATGGCGCGAAGGTTCAGCTGCTCATACTTTGCCGGATAAGTCGAGGTGGTATGCATCAGGATCAGGTTCTCCTTGCCAAGAACCTCGACCGCATGATCGATCTCGGCATAGGTGCTCATGCCGGTAGACGCGATCACCGGCTTGCCGGTCTTGCGCACGTGCTTCAGGAGGTTGTCGTCCGTCAGCGAAGCGGAAGCAATCTTGTAGACAGGGGTATCGTACTGCTCCATGAAGTCCACCGAGGGCTCGTCCCAGGGGGAGACCATCCATGGAATCTTGACCTGCTTGCAGAAGTTCGCAATCTCGTCGTACTCGTCCTTGCCGAACTCCAGGCCGCGCTTGAGATCCCCATTGGTATCGCCGAATGGATTGGGGCGGGGCTGCGCGAGTTCCTTCTCGGTGTAGACGATCTCGACTGTGCGCTTCTGGAACTTCACCATGTCACAGCCTGCAGCGACAGCGACGGAGATGAGGCGCTTGGCGAGGTCAATGTCGCCATTGTGATTGATTCCGATCTCGGCGATGACGATACAGGGCTGGCCGTCGCCGACCTGCTTGTTTCCGATCTGAACTGTGCTCATATGTGCTCCGAGTTTGCTGGGGGAGGTGCGCTGAACTTCACTGGGCGGCGTGGACGCAGAAAGCGCCTGAGAGGTACGGTCCTCATTGTGTCAGAGGGCATGGAGGGAGTCTACCGCCGTTCGTGAATCGGGGCTGATTGGGTATCGTACGCCGTACGTCAATCGAAAGATGAGGGGCTCAGGGCAGCGGCCTTTTTGTTTGCTCAGGTCTCGGTGTAGAGTAAGCGCACAACGATAGACATTCTGTAGCTTGAGTGGCTCTGCCACCGGGAGCGCCTTGTGCCCAAGAGCCGGCAAAGGATGGAGTGTCTGCGTCAGTTTCGACGGACGAGGCACTTGTGATGCGTTGGTTGCGGTTCCGGGCATGGGTGTTGATGGGTGTGCTGCTGGTAGGCAGCATGGTGCTGGCCAGCCCAGTGGCTGTAGGCCAGATGGCGGCAACAGGGCAGACCGATCGGCTGGCCGCACTGGAAAAGCAGGCGGGCGACAACGCCGCCGCGATCGCCGCCGCGCAAACTGCCGGGGACAACGGCTGGATGCTGGTGAGCGCAGCCCTTGTCCTTCTGATGAGCGGCCCTGGTCTGGCCTTGTTCTACGGCGGTCTGGTTCGTCGCAAAAACGTTCTCGCCACCATGATGCAGACCTTTGCCATGATGGCCGTGATCACAGTGCTATGGGCGCTGGTGACGTTTTCTCTCGCGTTCGGCGACGCCAATGCCGTGATCGGCGGATTCCAACACGTGCTGCTACACGGTGTGGGTTTGGAGCCGGACAAGGCCTATGCCGCCACCATTCCGTTCCAAACCTTCATGGTTTACCAGCTGATGTTTGCGATCATCACGCCGGCCCTGATCACCGGCGCATTTGCCGAGCGCATGAAGTTCTCCGCCATGCTTACCTTTCTGGTTCTTTGGGCGCTCTTCGTTTACAGCCCCATGGCCCACATGGTGTGGGGCAAGCATGGTCTGCTCAACGCTACCCTGGGCGGTCGCTTTCCTTGCCTTGACTTCGCCGGTGGCACGGTGGTGCACGTCACCAGCGGCGTCTCTGCGCTGGTAACGGCATTGTACCTGGGCAAGCGCGTCGGCTACCCACAGACGCCCATGCCCCCGCACTCGGTTGTGCTTAGCTTCATCGGAGCCTGCCTGCTGTGGGTAGGCTGGTTTGGCTTCAACGCAGGTTCTGCCCTCGGAGCGGGTACCCTGGCGACCTCCGCCTTTGTGGCAACGCACTTCGCCGCAGCTGCCGCGGCCCTGGGCTGGGGCGCTGCCGAGTGGTTGCGACAGGGCAAGGTCTCGGCCCTGGGCGCTATATCCGGCGCGGTCGCCGGTCTGGTCGGTATCACGCCAGCGGCCGGCTTTGTGACGCCGATCAACGGCCTCTGGATCGGTCTTCTGACCGGCGTCTTCTGCTACTTCATGGTCGTCAAGGTGAAGAACATCTTCGGCTATGACGATTCGCTCGACGCCTTCGGCGTGCACGGGGCTGGCGGCACGCTGGGCGCCCTGCTCACCGGCATCTTCGCCAGCAAGTCCATCAACCCGATCTTTGGCGCAGGCAAACCGCTTGGTCTGCTGGAGGGCAATGGCAGGCAGCTGCTGAATCAGGCCGTGGGAGTGGGTATAGCCTGGGTACTCTCCATCGTTGGCACGCTGATTCTGCTATTTGTCGTGGACAAGCTGATCGGATTGCGCGTGAATGAAGAAGCAGAGCGCGAAGGCCTCGACCTCACAGAGCATGGTGAGGAAGGCTACGAGTGGGCCCACTAGGGATCGCACCCGGTGTGCTGCACGGGAACAAGGCTGGGCGCGTAAGCGGCGCGACAACGCGCGGAGGACGGAAGCGATGCAGAAGATCGAGGCGGTGATCCAGCCCTCAAAGCTGGATGCCGTGAAGGATGCGCTGGTGGAGATCGGTGTGGAGGGCATGACGATTCTGGAAGCCCGGGGCCATGGCAGGCAGCGCGGGCACACGGAGTTCTACCGGGGTAGGGAATACTCGGTGGACCTGCTGCCCAAGATCAAGCTCGAAACGGTGGTGGCTGATGCCATGGTTGATCGCGCAGTCCAGGCGATCGCAACCGCGGCCCGCACGGGCAAGATCGGCGACGGCAAGATCTTCGTCTCACGTATCGACGAAGTCGTGCGGATCCGGAATGACGAGCGCGGGGAGACGGCACTCTAACGGGCTCGCTTACGTGCGCTTTGCACGAGCGCGAAGGACGACTGGACGGAGCCGGAGTTTATGCCTGACGAGACCACACAAACGGTGAGCGGGCAGCCTACAAGGAACCGCGCGAGTGACGTTTACGCTCGCCGCATGGAGGGGGACCGCACGTCCTTTTTGGCCGGACGTCTTTCCGGGACGGAGATGGTGCACGAGCGAGCCGCAGCCATGGATGCGTTGTTGCGCTCGCTTTGGGAGGAAGCAACAGCTGAACTGCCCGACGTCCGCTCCGGCGTAGCGTTGTTCGCCACGGGCGGGTACGGCCGGCGCGAGCTCTTTCCGCATTCCGATGTGGATCTGCTTTTTGTCCTCACGCCTGGGACAGAGGGTGATGCGACCAAAGCGGCAATCCGCGCTGTGTCGCAGCAGGTGTGGGACGCTGGTGCGCGCTTCTCTCCCGTAACCCGCCGTGCGGCCGATCTGCAACGGACAGATCCGGCCAACCTGGAGTTCGCGCTCTCATTGCTGGACAGGCGTCCCCTCGGAGGAGCACCCGGAGTCGAGCGGGAGCTGGATGAGGCGCTGGGGCGATCGCTCGCCAGGGAAGCACGCGCCCTTGGGCGCTCCCTGACCGACCTGACCCGCAACCGGCACGCACGATTCGGCAACACGCCATTTCATCTGGAGCCCAACGTAAAGGACTGCCCAGGCGGTCTGCGCGATGTGCACGTCTGTCGATGGCTCCGCGCGCTGCACGCGGCCGAGGCGCCCGGGCTTGCCCAGCCGGCCAGCGGCGAGGACTTCCGCGACGCGTCTCATTTCCTGACCGAGATCCGCTGCTTTTTGCACCTCCGGCATGAGCGAGACGACAATGTGCTGGATTGGCGCATGCAGGATGAGGCGGCCGAGCAGCGTATCGGCATCATGGAAGCGCCATCGCCAGGCCAACCGCCCATTGATGCTGCGTTTTGGATGCGCATCTACTTCCGCAACGCGCGCCTTCTGGATCGCAGCGTGCAATCCGCGATGACGACCTCCCGGCGACGGCGGACGGTCAAGCAGGCTATGTCCCGGCTTGGTGCCAGCCGGCGCGATCGGACCTGGCCCGCTGGCTTTGAGGCGCAGGACGGGCAGGTCTTTCTCGCCTCAGGCAACCTGGCGGACGACGCTGCCGGTCAGGCCGATACGGTTCTGGCCCTCTACGTCGCCGTGGCACACACCGGAGTCCTGCCATCGCCCAGGCTTGAGGCCGATCTTGGTGCGCGGCTGCCGCGCCTCGCCGCCACGCTGCAGGACGGTGCCATCACATGGGAGCGCCTGCGCGGTATTCTGCTGGGTCGGCACGCCGGTGCTGCCCTTCGCAGCATGCATGCCGTCGGGCTGCTGGACCTGCTCATCCCTGAGTTCCACGGTATCGATGCGCTGGTCATCCGCGATGCCTACCACCGCTACACAGTCGATGAGCACACCTTTGTCGCAATCGACGTGCTGCATGAACTTCCGGAGCTGAAGCACCAGGCCGCCGACGTCTGGACCGGACGAGTGGCTCTTCTGCCCGACGACCTGCCCCGCCCGGAACTCCTCTTCCTTGCTGTGCTGATGCACGACACCGGCAAGGGTCGAAGCACAGAGGAGCACACGGTGGAGAGTGCCCGGTTGACGGAAGGTCTGCTGCGCCGGCTGGAACTGGGCGAAGACGAGAGCGCAGCGGTCCTGAGCCTCATCCGCAACCACCTCGAAATGTCGGCGGCTTTGCGCCGGGACATCTTCGCCGGCGAAACTGTGCGCGCGTTCGCGGGCGTCGTTCGCACGACGGAGATGCTGCGCATGTTGACGCTGTTCACCTACGCCGATCTGCAGGCCGTCCATCCGCACGCCCTTACGGCGTGGAAGGCGGAAAATCTTTACCGCCTCTACATGCAAACGGCAAACTACCTCAGCCGCAGTGTGGACGACGAACGCGTCGCCCGAGCCGATGGCGCGCTACTGGGGCGGTTAGAGGAGATTGAGCCGGGCCGCACAGCCGAGATCACCAGCTTTCTGGATGGCTTTCCGGAGCGCTATGTCCGAACCAGATCCGCCGAGCAGATTCTCAGCCACTTTCGCCTGACCGCCCAGCTCGCGGCCGATCCGGTGCAGGTTGACTTCCGCTATGGTGCCGCGATCAGCGAAGTTGTCCTGCTCACCCTGGACCGCGAATCACTCTTCGCCGACATGGCAGGTGTCCTGGCGGCCTGGGGCATGAACATCGTTACCGCCGATGCTTTCGCCAACGGCCGGGGCGTCGTTGTCGACTCCTTTCGTTTCACTGACAACTTTCGGACCCTGGAGTTGAACCCTTCGGAGCGCGATCGCTTCGTCCAGTCCATCCACGATGTGGTGCAGGGCAAAGTATCGGCAGATGCCCTCCTGCGGGGGCGCCGACAGAACTCGCGTCGAGCGCTCCGCTCTCCTGCAGAGCCTAAATTCCTGGTCAACCAGACTGCCTCCAGTCACAGCACACTGCTTGAGGTGGTCATGGATGACTCTCCGGGTCTGCTCCGCGCCTTGAGTCAGGCGATCGCCGAGCAGGGATGCAACATCGAGGTGGCTCTGGTAGACACCGAGGGCGAGACCGCCATCGACGTCTTTTACCTGACTCGGGGAGGGCGCAAGCTGAGTGACGACGAAGCGGAAACCCTGGTGGCGACACTCTGGGAGGCGGCGACGACCAATGCAACATTGTAAGTGGCTGCTTTTCGTCAGCATGGGCCTGGTCGTATCAAGCGCCGCAGCGAAATCTTCCCCGGCCGGCTGTCCTGTCGTCCTTATGGGCGAGGTCCGGCAGGGCGAAGCCTTTAACCGACCCATCGGCACAGGCCTGCTCTTCGCTTTGGAGCCTGTTCGGAACGGCTGGGTCATCCACGTGCTGCCGGAGCAGGGAAGCCGGCCTGCCGTTGACTACGCCGCCGTTGTTACACCTCCCTTTCGGTCGGTGAATCCGCTGCTGCTGACCACGGACTGGGGGTTCCGGGCCCAGGACGTAGTCGGCTGGAACCCGAGAAGCTTTCACTACGTGCGGAGCCATGCGAACTTCGCCAGCGCCGAACATGCGTATAGCGAGGCACTGCGGTCACCACACCCCTCCCCGGCACAGACCACAGCGGTGGCGAACGCTGTTGCTGCCAGCGCCGAGGGAAAATTTGAGATTGTGGACGCTCGCTTGCTTCCAGGAACGGCCGACCCAAGCTCCGCAGCGGCCATGCTGGGCACCCGCTTCAGCACAACTGCGCACTCGATCATCAACGCTGAAGGAGGCGGCCCTGCCGGGCACGTTGAGCAGCTTCGGTTCCGCGTCACCTTGGGGGGCTCTCCTGCGAGTTGGGGCAGCAAGGCCTGTCAGAGCTCCCGCCATTAATTTCGGTCTTTTGACGTTGTCACTCCGTGGGCTGCAGGACGGCCACGGATGAGCGATACTGGTGACATGTCCACGGCGAATCAGGGGAACTCCAGCACGGGCCGGCCTCCGGAAGCTCCGCAGAAGGGTGATCGGCGGCTCTTCGGCAACATCGACAGCATGGCCAAGAACCAGGCCAAAGTGACCGAAGTGAACTGGGGCTACGACCAGCCGGAAGGCGTCGTCCTGGCTTCGCTGGATGCCGCTGTGAACTGGGTCCGAAAAAACTCAGTCTGGCCGATGACCTTTGGTCTCGCCTGCTGCGCGATCGAGATGATGTCGATGGGCGGTTCACGGTACGACATCGCCCGCTTCGGCGCCGAGGTCTTTCGCCCCTCCCCTCGGCAGAGTGACCTCATGATCATCGCCGGCCGCGTCTCCCAAAAGATGGCTCCCGTCATCCGACGCCTGTACGAGCAGATGCCCGAGCCCAAGTGGGTCATCTCCATGGGGGCATGTGCAACATCCGGCGGCGTGTTCAACAACTACGCCTTGTTGCAGGGCGTGAATCAGGTCATCCCGGTCGACATCTATGTTCCCGGCTGCCCACCCCGGCCCGAGCAGTTGCTCTACGCCATCACGCTCCTGCAGGAGAAGATCCAGGCGGAGCGCGGCACAATCCGCAAGACTCTCAACTTAGCCTAACGACCACTCAGCAGAGTATTGGCTAGACCGTCACCGGTACCGGTGGTGAGAAAATCTTTGCGCATTGTCCCGTTCGCGACTTCATTGCACCATCATTAACTTACAAGGTTCGGTGAACCGCCGAAGCTGGCGTAAAGACTTGTAGAGTAGCGAGGAGCATTTGCGCAAGAGATGGCATATTGTTCCGGCAAGGCTTTGCAACTGCTGTAGCCTTAAGCGAATCAGAAACGGACATACACTCGTGTGTCGAACACATTTAAGTTCTAGGTAGTTTTGCGGAGGAAGTGGAATGGTTTATCGCCCGACGTCAACCCTTGGCCGGTTTGCTCTGGCTGCGTGCGCAGTTAGTCTAAGCGCCGCAGGTCTCAGCGCACAGACCGCACCCAGCGCCCCGGTTCCCGCCGGGCCAAACCCTTCTCGGTTTGATCTGTTTGCGGGTTATTCATACTTCGGCGCCCACGGCGCGGTGAAGCCGGCGAATATCAATTACTCGTCAGTGGACCTGGGTGCTGCAGGAAGTGGAGCTTACTGGTTCAACAAGTACGTCGGTGCTGAGATTCTGATCACAGCCCACCCGGATGGTCAGAACGATGGCCTGTACACCGGTTCCGCTGGTCCCATCTTCCGGGCTCCCATGCAGAACTTCACTTTGTTCGCACACGGCCTTGCGGGTGCAGCGCGCATCGGTGGACCCAACAACAGCGGCGTGCCGTTCTACCACGAGCCATACCAGTGGGGACCCTCGCTGGCCGTTGGCGGTGGCATGGACTATGACCTCGGCCATCACTTCGCCATTCGCCTCTTCCAGGCAGACTATCGTTACATTCACGCCGACTACGGTCCGTACACCCCTCCCCCGACTCCCGGCGTTATGGGTGGACGTACCAACCTCGGCGCGGCAGAGCTGAGCGCCGGCATTGTTGCGAAGTTTGGCAGCATCATCCCTCCGCCGCCGGTCACGTTGGCCTGCGTGGCGTCGCCTGACTCGGGCTACCCTGGAGACCCGATCACGATCACTGGCACGGCGCAGAATCTGAACCCCAAGAAGACAGCGACCTACACCTGGACGACAGATGGCAGCGGCGGAACGATCGCCGGTACTTCAAATGTCGCCAACATCGACACCAAGAGCGCCCAGCCTGGCAGCTACACCGCTAAGGGTCATGTCACTGAGGGCAACAAGCCTGGCCAGATGGCAGACTGCTCTGCTCCCTACACCATCAAGGCATTTGAGCCGCCGACCATCAGCTGCTCGGCAAATCCGTCCTCGGTGAACCCGGGTGACTCTGCGACCATCACCTCCAATGGTGTGAGCCCGCAGAACCGTCCTCTCACCTACAGCTACAGCTCGACCGCTGGATCGGTAACAGGAAGCAGCTCGACAGCTACCCTGAGCACCGCAGGCGCCGCAGCTGGCACCATCACCGTCACCTGCAACGTTGTGGATGACAAGGGCCAGACTGCTTCGACGACGACCGCGGTCACAGTGAATGCACCGCCGCCGCCGCCAGCACCGCAGACCAGCCAGCTTTGCTCGATCAACTTTGATCGTGACAAGCGCCGTCCGGCTCGTGTTGACAACGAAGCGAAGGCCTGCCTTGACGACATCTCGCTCAACCTGCAGCGCTCCTCCGACGCCAAGCTGGCCGTCGTAGGTAACGCCGCAAGTGGAGAGAAGATGGGCACCAAGCTGGCTGCCGAGCGCGCCGTCAACACCAAGGACTACTTGGTTAAGGAGAAGGGCGTCGATGCATCCCGTGTCACGGTTTACACCGGAACGCAGGACGGCAAGACGGTCACCAACACCCTGATCCCCGCTGGCGCCAATCTGGACACCACCGGCATCACCACTGTGGACGAGAGCGCCGTCAAGGTTCAGCCGCGACACGCTGCCGCCCGTCACCACCGCCGCTAAGCAGTCACCGAATAGCAGAAGGGCTGACTGGATCTCCAGTCAGCCCTTTCTGTGTCTGGGCACCTCTGGTACGAACTAAAGTGAAACGATTGATGGTTAGAAATCTTCAGCTATATCCCGCGCGACGGCCCGTCCCGCGGCTGCGCAGGACGCTTCTGGCTTCAGCACTGCTCCTCGCCGCATCAGTTCCTTGCACCTACGCCGCTGGGGTCAGTTGGCTCCCATTCGGTCCTTTCGGTGGAGATGCGCGATCCTTCGGCGTTGATCCCCACAACCAGGCGCACCTCTTCCTGGGAACCGTGGACGGGTGGGTCTACGAATCACAGGATGAGGGCAAGCAATGGAAGCGGCTGGCAAGGCTGGGCCAGCGTGACGATCTGGTGGTTGACCATATCCTGGTCGATCCGAGAAACCCTAAGCACCTGCTCGCGGGAACCTGGGTGCTCGGCGGACACGGAGGCGATCTCTACGAAACCAGCGATGGGGGACGGAGCTGGACCCCGAACGCCGATCTTCGTGGAGAATCTGTCAGGTCCCTCACCAGCGATGCAGTTGACTTCAGCCAACTAATCGCCGGCACTCTGAAGAGTGTCTTCTGCTCCACCGATGGAGGACGACACTGGAGGCGGATCAGTCCGGAGGGCAGCACGGAGATCCACCAGGTGCAATCTGTCGCTATCGATCCGAAAGATCCGAATGTTATCTATGCAGGAACCTGGCACCTGCCTTGGAAGACAACGGACGGTGGCGCTCACTGGACCAACATCAAGAACGGAATCATCGATGACTCAGACGTCTTTTCGATAATCGTCGACCCGAAAACGCCGCAGGTGGTCTACGCGAGTGCCTGCTCCGGGATCTACAAGAGCGAAAGCGGCGGGGATCACTTCACCAAGGTGCAGGGCATCCCATCGACCGCCCGAAGGACAAGGGTCCTCAAACAGGATCCGGAGCAGTTGAACATCGTCTTTGCTGGAACCACCGAAGGGCTCTTCAGAACAACGGACGGCGGTGCAAATTGGAGTCGCACAACCGGCCCTGAACTTATCGTCAATGATGTCTACATCGATCCCACCGATAGCACCCGCGTCCTCCTCGCCACCGACCATGGAGGAGTACTCTCCTCCAACGATGGAGGGAACAGCTTCCAACCCACTAACGACGGCTTCACCGCGCGACAGGTTGTGGCATACGTCGCAGATCGTTCGAATCCGGCTCAGCTCTATATTGGCGTTCTGAACGACAAGGAGTGGGGGGGCGTCTTCTCCAGCAGTAATGGTGGCCTGACCTGGATTCAGCAGAGTACCGGGCTCGCCGGCCGAGATGTGTTCGGTCTCGTTCAGGCTGCTGATGGAACGGTTGTCGCGGCGACGTCCCACGGCCTATTCCTGCTTAAGGATTCACTCTGGCAGCAGGCAATGGCTGCCGACGCAGGTCCGCGCCATCCGCCTGCAAAGCCACAAAGTCGGTCCGGCAGAGTCGCTCATTTGGCGATAGATAAGGCCAACGCCGAGCCGTCGAGGGCCGAGCTGAACAGCAGCATGCAGAACGGTTTCTTCTCCATAGCGGAGGATGGAGACCGGATCTACGCTGTGGGCGATGGCAGGGTTCTCACGAGCGAAACCAGCGGAGCCACATGGCATTTTGTGCCCAATCTCCCGGAAGACAGCTATCGCTCAGTTGCTGTGGCCAAAGATGAGGTGCTCGCCGCTTCGTTGCTGGGTCTGGCGCACTCAAGCGACGGTGGTCGAACGTGGTCAAGCGTAGGCCGCCCTGATGGCCTGAGTCAGATCATCGCAATCGCCGTCGACGATGACGGCGATCTCTGGGCAGGCGGCCGAGAGGGCCTCTTCGTTCAACGGAAAGGGGCAAGCACTTGGAATCGCCCGCCCAACCTGCCCATCTCGGATGTGAATAGCCTGTATTTCGACCGGCATGGCCGACAGGTCCTGATCACAGTGAACACCGCAACCACCCTCGTCTACAGCATCCAGCCGGCAAACTTTGCTTCCAGGGTGTGGGATACGGGATGGCACATGCGCCTGGCTCGTCCAGTCGGCGACCACCTTGTAGGTGCAACGCTCTATGACGGCTTTGTAGTGCAACCGACCATGGTACCGTCGCCTTTTGCCGGGCCAAAGTGAGCCCGTGTCTGCGGCGTATCATCAACCTATGAGCGCTCCTTTATATTCCACGTCTGCGCGGCATGGCTTTCAGACCGAAGACCCGGCATTGGGCTCCATTGCGGAGAAGGTCACCGCCGGGGAGCGCCTAAGCTTCGAGGACGGGGTCACTCTCTACCAATCAGGCGACATCCTCGCCGTTGGGTGGCTCGCGAATCTCGTGCGCGAGCGACTGCATGGTGACGTGGCCTACTTCAACGTAAACCGGCACATCAACCCTACTAACGTCTGCGTTGCATCCTGCCGTCTCTGCGCCTTCGGCCGTAAGAAAGGGGAAGCCGGAACCTACACCATGGCGCTTGAAGAGGCCTGGGCTACGGCGGCCTCAGGCTATACAGAGGCTGTGACGGAGTTCCACATCGTGGGTGGTCTGCATCCCGATCTCCCTTTCGACTACTTCATGGATCTCGTGCGAGGCCTGAAGCTTCGCTTCCCGAAGGTGCACGTCAAGGCCTTCACCATGGTGGAGGTCGCGTTCCTCGCCAAGCGCGGAAAAATGTCCATTGAGGAGACGCTGCTCCGCATGAAGGAGGCTGGTGTCGACTCCATGCCGGGCGGCGGCGCAGAGATCTTCGCCGATCGCATCCGGCACATCATCTGCGATCACAAGATTGACGGCGGGGAATGGATCGAGACAGCCAAGCTTGCTCACAAACTCGGGTTGCGCTCGAATGCCACTATGCTCTACGGGCATGTGGAAGACGCAGAAGACCGCGTTGACCACTTGATTCGGTTGCGCGAAGCTCAAGATGAGACTGGCGGCTTCCAGACCTTTATCCCGCTGGCATTTCACCCGGACAACACCGCACTCGACCACATCCCCAGAACCACTGGCATGCTGGATCTGCGCCAGATCGCCGTAGGCCGTCTGATGCTGGATAACTTCCCACACATCAAGGCCTACTGGCAGATGATGACTGCCAAGATCGCGCAAATCGCCCTTCGCTTCGGCGCTGACGACATCGATGGCACCGTGATCGAGGAGAAGATCTATCACGATGCCGGGGCAACGACCCCGCAGGGCATGCGGCGGGCTGACCTGGTCCGCCTGATCTCAGAGGCCGGGCGGCGACCGGTTGAGCGGGATACCATGTATCGGCCTGTGACCCGATCAGAGGACAGCTTCACCATCGCTGTGTAGGGGTTCAGAGCGAAGAGACCGGGCCCGAGAGGAGCCTACCTCACAGGCCGTACTGGAGCCAGAAGCAGCAGGCCGAGCGTCAGCGTTTGCCGAAGACCTCGCCCATGCGCCGGATCTGCGCACCCACGCCGCGCAGCTTCTCCTCAAACCGCTCATAGCCACGATCAAGGTGATAGACCCGGTCCAGTATAGTCTCGCCCTCAGCCACCAGCGCCGCCAGCACCAGGGAGGCCGACGCCCGCAGATCAGAGCACATCACGGCTGCCGACTGCAGATCGCTTTTACCGCGCACAGTAGCTGTGTTGCCACTCACGTTGATGTTGGCGCCCATACGATTCAACTCGCCCACGTGCATGAAGCGGTTTTCGAAGATGTTCTCCGTCACGACCGTGGTGCCTGAGGCTTGCGTCGCCAGCGCCATGAACTGCGCCTGCATGTCGGTCGGAAAGCCCGGGTACTCTTCCGTCGAGATATCCACGGCTCGCAGTTCGCCGTCGCCCCGAACCCGAATGCAATCGCGACCCACGTCCAGGCGCACACCGCACTGCTCGAGCTTGGACAACAGCGATCCCAGGTGCTCTGGATTGCAACCATCTACGTTCAGGTCACCCCGGGTGATCGCACCGGCAATAAGGAAGGTTCCCGCTTCAATCCGATCCGGATTGATCCGGTGCTTCGCCCCGTGTAACCGTGTCACCCCCTGAACCCGGATCGTCGAAGTCCCGGCACCTTCAATCTGTGCTCCCATGCCCACTAGCAGGGCCGCTAGATCCGTCACCTCAGGCTCACGAGCGCAGTTCTCAAAGAGCGTCTCGCCCTCCGCCAGAGTTGCCGCCATAAGCAGATCTTCAGTACCAGTCACCGTGATCTTGTCGAAGACGATGTGCGCGCCGTGGAGTCGCTCTGCTCGCGCCTCCAGGTAGCCGTGTTCCTGCGAGATCGTGGCCCCCATTGCCTCAAGACCCCGGATGTGGAGATCAATCGGTCGCCCACCGATAGCGCAGCCCCCGGGCATGGCGACCCGCGCAAGACCCGTGCGGGCGACCAGCGGACCGAGCACAAGCGAGCTCGCTCGCATCGTCTTAACGATCTCGTATTTAGCAACCGGGTCCGACAGCACGGCGCACCGGATACGTGTGCGATGCTGAGCGCGGCCGTAGCCAAGTTCCACTTCGGCGCCCATGCTCTCGAGCAAGCGACGTTCTGTCTCGATATCCCGCACCTGCGGGATGTTCTCGAGGATCAGTTCGTCCTCAGTAAGGATGGCAGCCGCCATGCAGGGGAGTGCAGAGTTTTTGGCGCCTGAAACTTTGATGGTGCCGAGCAGGGGATTCCCGCCACGGACGACGAATTTGTCCATGGATCGAGTCTACGGAAAGTAGCTGGGTCTTCGAGCGAGGAGCTGAGGAAATCGCGTATCCACAGTGGTGCTGCCGGCTGTCTGCTACAGCTCGAGGCGGGAGTCTTCGATTGCAAGACGGACATTCCCATCCGACTTCGACAAGCGACGAACAGCTTCCATCTTGTCGACCTTGGCCCGCAGCATCACGACTGCAATCGGGATCGACTTACCGGCCGACTTGATCGCGCGAATGGCAACTTCGCGATCAATATTGCAGACTTTCATCAGCACACGGATCCCGCGCTCCACGAGCTTCTCGTTCTTCATGTGCACGTTCACCATCTGGTTCTCGTACACATAGCCCAGCCGGGTCATGGCACCAGTGGTAATCATGTTGGAGATCATTTTTTGCGCTGTGGAAGCCTTCATCCGGGTCGACCCGGTGATCACCTCGGGCCCGACTTCAGCCACGATCGTCACATCCGCGACCTGCGCAAGATCGGTTTTGTGGTTGCAGGTGATAGCAGCCGTCTTCGCTCCACGGGCCCGCGCATACTCCACCGCGCCCACCACGTAAGGTGTCCGTCCCGACGCGGAGATGCCGATGATGATGTCTTTCCGGGTCGGGCGACGGCGAGCGATGTCCCGCTGCCCGATCTCCGGGCTGTCCTCGTTTACATCAGAGGCACTGGCCAGAGCCTTCGGACCGCCTGCCATAATGTATTGCACCTGAGATGGCGCAGTCGCGAAGGTTGGCGGGCACTCTGAGGCGTCCAGCGCGCAGATACGCCCGCTGGAGCCGGCGCCTACATAGATGATTCGTCCACCATCGCGCAGCGAGCGAGCTACAAGGTCGATGACGATGGCGATCTCCGGCAGCGCCTTCTTGACCGCGGCGGCAATCTTCGCATCTTCCTGGTTGATGATCCGTGCGATCTCGAGAGCCGATTTTGTATCCAACCCTTCCGACGCAACATTCTCTGTCTCCGTGAGAAGAGAGTTGAGACTTGCAGGGTGACGATTTTCGGGCCGAGAAGGGGGAGTCTGCTCAAGCATGGAAAGAGAAGCCATTTGCTTTTACCACCTCGCACATTCTAACGTAATCAAGCGGGAACCGAGCACGCGATCTTCTTGGGTGGATACAACGGCTGTGGCAGAAGAGCGGTGTTCGAGTGGATGCAAAACTCGGGGCGTTGCCACATCGCAATGGTCAATCCTCAGCAAAGTGGTGCAACCTGGTCAGTGAGTCAGACGAGATGAACGGAAACACAGGTGCGGGCAGCACAGGTACGCCACCGTCTACTGAATCTGCGCCAGAAGCCTCCTCATCCTCTCTCAAGTCATGGATGCGGGATCTGTTGATTTCCGTTGTGGTGGCCGTGTTTATCATCGTCTTTCTGTACCAGCCGGTGCGCGTTGAAGGCACAAGCATGTTGCCGCGGTTGGAAGATCAGGACCGCTTGTTCATCAATAAGCTGGCCTATCGCGTGGGCGAGATTCACCGTGGTGATGTTGTTGTCTTTCAATATCCGCTTGACCGGCAGAAAAGTTACATCAAGCGCGTGATCGCTCTCCCAGGAGACACGCTGCGCATTGATCGTGGACAGGTCTCGGTCAACGGCCACCGCGTCGACGAGCCCTATGTTCCGCCTCGCTTCGCCGATGATCGCTCACTGCCGGAAGAGACGGTACCCGCGCACGAGTACTTCGTGATGGGAGATCACCGGTCCATTTCGAGTGACAGCCGGGAGTTTGGCCCCGTGGAGCGCAGCCTGATCTACGGCAAAGCCGCTTTCGTCTACTGGCCTTTCGATCAGGTCGGTGTAGTTCGTTAATCGTCGCCTCGCGCATGGCGGAGACGTTGTATAGGCAGAGCGCTCTTCTCACGACACTCTGACTGCAGGATGCCCCTTATGGCCAATGCCTGCTTGCGCCGCGGAACATCAGCCGCCCTGATCCTGAAGGCGATGTTGTTCGGAGCCTTCTGTCTCGTGGGAACCCATCACGGGATGGCGCAGTACGCCTACCACCGCATGCGACCGGTCAACACGGTGAGACGGCCCGGTCTGCGGCACTCGCGCTGGGGACCTCTACCCCGCAAACGACGCAGGTAGCACCAGCACCTTAGCGGGCCGTGTCAGGTGAGGACTGAAGCACGATCTCCGCAAAGGAGTGTGGGTCAAGGCTGGCGCCCCCAACAAGAACGCCATCGATCTCGGGTTGCGCCATGAGCGAAGCGATGTTGTCCGGCTTCACCGACCCCCCATACAGGATCCGAAGGCCGTCCGATATCTCCGCTCCGAACCGGCTCTGCGCCTCCTGCCGGATGATGGCGTGCGTCTCGTTCGCTATCTCCGGTGAGGCTGTTGATCCCGTGCCAATGGCCCACACCGGCTCGTACGCAATGACCAGCGTGTGCGCGCGATCTGCCGGGAAGTTGGCCAGCGCCGCACCCATCTGCGCCATCAGCGTGTCAGCGGTGTACCCCTCCTGCCGGTCCGTCAGCATCTCCCCGAGACAAAGCACTGGCGTCAGGGAGTGCGCCACCGCCGCCTTGATCTTCAGGTTCACGTGCTCATAGCTCTCGTTCGCGTAGAGCCGTCGTTCGGAGTGCCCCAGCAGCACGTGGGTCGCGCCAATTGACGTCAGCATCGTCGGCGAGGTCTGCCCCGTGTACGGCCCTTCATTCAGCCAATGCATTGTCTGTGCACCGGCCCGCAGCCGCGTCCCGGGAACAATGTCCAGCACGGTTGAAAGCGAGGTCGCCGTAGGGAAAAGCACGATCTCGCACGCCACGCCCTTCTGGTCCTCGGGCACCAGCGGAACAAAGTCGCGAACAAAGTCTCGCGACTCAGTCGGTGTCTTATACATCTTCCAGTTTCCAGCAATGATTGGTCGTCGCATATCCGGCATCAGTGTAGTGGTTCAGGGAGAGCTTACTTCTCCGAAAGTGCGGCGACCCCGGGAAGCGTCTTGCCTTCCAAAAACTCGAGTGAGGCGCCACCCCCGGTGGAGATGTGTGAGATGCGATCCGCCAGACCGGCCTGCTGCACTGCGGCAACCGAGTCGCCCCCGCCCACGATAGATGTCGCGCGCTCATTCGCCGCCACCGCCTCCGCGATCGAGTTGGTCCCGTTGGCGAACGCTGGCAGCTCAAACACACCCATTGGTCCATTCCAGACAATGGTCTCGGCGTTTCCGATCGCCCGCGCAAACAAATCCACCGAAGCGGGACCTATGTCCAGCGCCATCTTGTCAGCAGGGAAGGCCCCGTCTCCCGAGAAGATCTCCGTCGTGGCGTCATTCGCAAACCTGTCGGCAAGCACGTGATCCACCGGCAGCAGCAGTTCCACGTTGCGCTGCGCGGCTTTCTCCAACGCGGCACGTGCCACATCCACCTTGTCTGCCTCAGCCAGGCTCTTGCCCGTAGCCTGCCCCTTGGCGTTCAGAAAGGTGTACGCCATCGCCCCGCCAATGATCAGCGTGTCCGCCTTGTCCAACAGGTGGTCGATCACACCGACCTTGTCCGACACCTTGGAGCCGCCAACAATCGCCACAAAGGGCTTTGTCGGGTCAGTGACGACTTTGCCGAGAAACTGCAACTCCTTCTCAAGCAGCAAACCCGCAGCCGACTGCGAGACAAAATGCGTGATGCCCTCAGTAGAGGCATGCGCCCGGTGCGCGCTTCCGAAGGCATCGTTGACGTACACGTCGCACAAGCTCGCCAGCTGCTTGGCGAACTCAGGATCGTTTGCCTCTTCGCCTGCATGAAACCGAAGGTTTTCAAGCAGCAGCGTCTGCCCTGACTCCAGCTTGCTCGAAAGTTCGGTCGCCAGCTCACCCACACAGTCAGGGGAGAAAGCAACGTTCTCCGAGGGCCCAAGCACATGGTCCAGCAGCTCGCGCAGGCGATCCACCACTGGCCGCAGGCTCATCGTGGCGACCACCTTGCCCTTGGGGCGACCCAGGTGGGAGCACAGGATCACCTTGGCCTTGCGGCGCAGGGCATATTCAAGGGTCGGAATAGTCTCGCGAATGCGCGTGTCGTCGGCTATGCCGGTTCCGTCCGCGGTGAGCGGAACGTTGAAATCAACACGAATAAGAAGGCGCTTGTTCGCTAGGTCGAGGTCACGGATCGAAAGCTTCGGCATGGCTGGGAATAGGATGCGAGATCGGCGCCGCATGCTTCGCGGATGCAGCGCCAACTCGCCAGATCGTTCTCGCCTAGGTCGTGGTGCACACTTCGGCGATCGGTTCTCCTACAGTCCCTTCTGCACCAGGAAGAGGATCAGATCCTTCACCCGGCTCGAGTAGCCCCATTCGTTGTCATACCAGCTGATCACCTTGCCGCTTTGGCCCACAACCTTGGTCAGCTTGGAGTCCACAATCGAGGAAAGCGGGTTGCCGCGGAAGTCCGAGCTCACCAGCTCTTCTTCGGTAAAGCCCAGAATGCCCTTGAGCGGCCCTTCGCTGGCACTCTTCAACGCGGCGTTGATGCTCTTGGCGTCAATCGGCTTTTCCGCAACAAAGGTCAGATCGACCACCGACACGTTGGGCGTGGGGACCCGGATTGCAAATCCGTCGAGCTTGCCGTCCATCTCCGGAATCACGAGCTTCAGTGCCTTGGCTGCTCCGGTTGAGCTCGGGATCATCGAAAGCGCGGCCGCTCGTGCGCGGCGAAGGTCCTTGTGCGGCGCATCCAGCACCACTTGGTCGTTGGTGTAGCTGTGAATTGTCGTCATGATCCCGGACACAATGCCAAACGTGTCCTGGAGCACCTTTACTACTGGCGCTAAACAGTTGGTCGTGCAGGAGGCATTCGAGACCACGTGGTGCTGGCTCGCGTCATACTTGTCCTGGTTCACGCCAAGCACAAGCGTCAGATCCTCATTGGTCGCTGGCGCAGAGATAATCACCTTCTTCACCGTCGAACCCAGGTGCACCTTGGCCTTGGTCGCATCCGTGAAGAACCCGGTCGACTCAACCACCACCTGGGCACCGACCGAAGCCCAGTCCAGCTTCGCAGGGTCTCGCTCGGCGAAGACCTTGATGGTCTTGCCATCGACCGTGATCGAATCTTCCGTCGCGGAAACCTCGCTCTTGAGGTTGCCAAGAATCGAGTCGTACTTCAGCAGGTGCGCGAGCGTGGCGGGCGTCGTGAGATCGTTCACAGCGACGATCTCAATCGCGGAATCCCCCAGTGCGGTGCGGAAGACGTTGCGGCCGATGCGGCCGAAGCCATTGATGCCTACCTTGACTGCCATCTGTCTGATTGCTCCTCAGTGCGTGAACTGAATGCGGAAACTGCCTGCGCCAGGACTGCCTGCGACTGTCGCTCTCTCCGGGTATTGTACGGGGCTCCCCTGCGTGACCCGGCGTTTGCGAGGGGCAGGGGGGTGTGTTACAAGCGATGGGGAAGAAGGCGCGACCGGCGCCCATGGATCGAAGCAATGAGACGACGCTCGCGGCGGCCACCGAACGACTCAGAATCAACTGGAAAGATCGGGCAGGAACTGCCAAGCAATCAGCCGGCTCCGCTGCGCCCAACCTATCCGGATGAGGTCGCTCCGCGCAGCACGGATGACTCACCTCGCCGGGAGTCGCAGGCGGTGCCCGATGCCGCTCCAGCCAGGGAGCCCGATCGTCGCATTGAGGTGGAGACCCAGCCAGAGACCCTTGGGCCGCCCCCCGCCGAAGCCGTTGCGGCCAAAGCTCCCAAGGGATATGTCGTCCTGTCCATCGGTCTGCCCGGCTCCGGCAAGACCACCTGGTACAAGCGGCGTGGCGTAACGCCCCTGTCCAGTGACATGCTGCGCTCCATCCTCTTCGACGACATCACCGAGCAGCGCTACCAGGGTCTCGTCTTCTCCACCCTGCGCAGCCTGCTTCGCGCCCGGCTCATCGCCCGCATGCCCTGGAATCATGTCGATGCGACCAACTTGTCGCCGCATGAGCGCCGGCAGTGGATCAAGATGGCCAAGAGCTTCGGTTACGAGGTGCATGCGGTCTTCTTTGACGTGCCGCTCGCCGTTTGCATGGATCGCAACTCCAAGCGGGAGCGCGTCGTCTCGGACGAGATGATGCACAAGCTCGCCGAGCGGCTGCGTCCACCCAGCTTCAAAGAAGGTTTCGAGAAGATCACGGTCGTCCGCGTCAAGGGCCAGCCCGGTACTGAGCCGGCCGCCATGCTCAATGGCAACGAGTCTTCAACCGGGGAGTCAGTAGCTGCGGACGCACACGATGCGGCAGCCGCCGCGTCCGAGCCCGGCCCGATCGACTCCGCGATCTCTCACCCCTCGGACGATGCCGCGTCGACTCCTTCGCTGGAGCAGGAAGACGGGGGCAACGAAGTAGGTACCGCGTCCCCAGAAGCAGAGTCCCCCATCACCTCGTAGCTGGACAGGCAGCACTGGAGGCAGACCATGGCAGGCAAGGCCGTCAGCTTCCGGCATCTCTGCCTGCGCCTGCCAGATGGCCGGGAGTTGCTGCGCAAAATCACCTTCGAAGTCGCGGCCGGTGAGATTGTCGCCTTCCTGGGTCGCAGCGGATCCGGCAAGACCACGCTCCTGCGCACCGTGAACGCCCTTGTGCAGCCCACCACTGGTGAAGTTCTGGTGGCTGGAACCAGCGTCCAGACGACCGATCCCATCGCTCTCAGGCGCAGCATCGGCTACGTGATCCAGGAGACTGGCCTCTTCCCGCACATGACAGTCGCCCGTAATGTGGCTATCAGCGCGGAGTTGGCCGGTATCGCCCCATCCACGAGCTCTCGCGTCGACGAGGTTCTGGAGCAGGCTGGCCTGCGCGGGTCGGAGTTTCGTGAGCGCCTTCCGTGGCAGCTCTCCGGTGGCCAACGCCAAAGAGTCGGGCTAGCCCGGGCCATGATGAGTAATCCGGAGATCCTCCTCATGGATGAGCCCTTTGGCGCCCTCGACCCGGTCACCCGGACCGAGGTGCAGGACACGGTGCATCAGCTGCTGGAGCGCGTTCCCAAAACCGTGCTGATGGTCACCCACGATCTTGAGGAAGCGCTCTTCTTGGCACACCGCATTCTCTTCCTTGAAGCTGGTGAGGTTGTGGCGGACCTGCCGGTCGCCGAAGTCAGGCGGAGTGAGCATCCGGTCGTCCGGCAGTATGTCGCGGCTGTGCGCCACGGAGTCTCCGCGTGAGTGGCTTGCACACGTTCTTCGCGCAACATGGCTGGGAGATTGCCCGGCTCACCTTGGAACACCTCTGGCTGACGGGAAGCGCCATGCTCTTTGCCGTCGCGATAGGGGTGCCGCTGGGCATCCTCCTAACGCGCAGGCGAGGCCTGGCTCAACCTGTGCTGACCATAGCGAACGTAATCCAAACCATCCCCAGCCTGGCGCTTTTCGGCCTGCTGCTGCCAGTACCCTGGCTCGGTGCCAACGCAGCCAGGCTCGCCATTCTCGCTTTGACGGGGTACGCCCTCCTTCCCATCCTGCGCAACACCTACGTCGGCATTGACGGGATCGATCCGTCGCTGCAGGATGTCGCCAGGGCGCTCGGCATGACGGGAATGCAGCGTCTTCGCAAGGTGGAGCTCCCATTGGCGGCCAGCTTCATCTTGGCGGGGGTCCGCACGGCCACCGTCATCTGTGTTGGCATTGCGACCATTGCAGCGGCGATCGGCGCTGGTGGACTGGGCGAGCTGATCTTCCGCGGGGTAGCGAGCGTGGACAACCGCCTGGTGCTGGCCGGTGCGGTTCCGGCGGCCCTGCTCGCGCTTGGAGCGGATACGCTGCTGGGGTTGCTGGAACGGCGGCTCAGCGTGAAAGGGAGATAGGCTTGCTGCGTGCTTTGTTCCTGCTTCCGCTCCTGGTCCTTACAGGATGTGCTCCGCCGCGTTCGTCTCGGGTCGTGATCGGCGCCAAGAACTTCACCGAGCAGGTGGTGGTAGGGGAACTGATCGCGCAGGAGGTGGAAAGCCTGAGTGGGGAAAGGGTGGAGCGACGGTTCTACCTGGCCGGAAGCTACATCGCGCAGCAGGCGTTAATTGGCGGCCGGATAGACGCCTACGTGGAATACACCGGAACTGCACTGACAGCCATCCTGAAGCAGCCCGTGGATCGTGACGCGGCGCGAGTGATGGCAACGATCTCACGGCTCTACCAGCAGCGCTACCAAGTCTGGGTAGGGCCCTCCCTCGGATTTGAAGATACGTTTGCGATGGTGGTGCGGGGAGGGGGGGCGCCGGGGGTGACGACCCTGAGTGGGGCGGTGGGGGTGGCGAAGGGGTGGAAGCTGGGGGTGGGGTATGAGTTCGAGGAGCGGCCGGACGGGCTGCGCGGGATGGAGGCGGCGTATGGGCTCCAGTTCCTGGGGGAGCCGCGGGTGATGGATCTGGGGCTGCTCTACCGGGCGCTGGCGTCCAAGCAGGTGGACATCGTGGCCGGGAACTCGACCGATGGGCCGATCCAGGCGCTGGGGCTGCGAGTGCTGGCCGATGACCGGCACTTCTTCCCGCCGTACCAGGCGGTGCCGCTGGTCCGGGAAGACTCCATGCAGCGGCATCCAGCGCTGCGACAGGCGGTAGAGCGGCTGGCGGGGGAGGTGAGCGAGTCGGATGTGCGGGCGATGAACGATGCGGTGGACCGGCAGCACCGCGACGTGGGCGAGGTTGTGCGGGAGTTTCGCAAGGGAAAGGGACTGTGATGGCAGAGGAGCCGTGGATGCGGGGGACGCATGGGGAGCTGGACCCGGTGCGACGGGGTGTGGTGCATGCGCTGGAGCAGGCGGGGGAGGATGGGGAGCGGTGGGCGGCTGGGTTGGGGGATGAGGCGATGCACCGGCGAGTGTCGGGGCTGCCGTCCGTTGCGTTTCACCTCCGGCATGCGGTGCGCTCGCTGGATCGTCTGTTGAGCTATGCGGAGGATCGGGGGTTGGACGAGGTGCAGATGGAGGCGCTTGGGACGGAGCACGACGCGGGGGAGGAAACAGCTGCCGTGATGGCAGAGTTTCGGCAGGGAATCGCCCGGGCGAAAGAGCGGGTGCGGCAGTTTCGGCCGGAGCAGTACGGGGAAGCTCGGGGGATTGGGCGGAAGCGGCTGCCCACGACCGTGGCCGGTCTCCTGATCCACTGCGCGGAGCATACGGGGCGGCATGCCGGGCAGATGGTGACGACGGCGAAGCTGGTCGGGGCGATGGGAGCCGTGGTGGAGGAAAGGGGGTAGTACCCCGCCCCTCCCCCCCCCCCCCACGTTTCTCGCGCAAAATCTTCAAAACAGAGATGTTAAGTCCGGACCAAGGTGTCCCGAGCGTTAAATCGGGGTGTCGGCCGAGCGGCCGACGCTTCCGATCTGCGTCGTGCCGGAGTGGCCAGGCTCTCCCTATTCTGAGGGAGGCGGAGGCACGGTTGCGCCACGGTGCAGCCTAGTCGGCCAGGACTTGGCTGCGGGGGCGGTTGCCTCGCTTGTCGGATCCGACGGCCCGGCATCGGGGCACGGGAGTTAGGCGGCGGCGGGGCCGGAGGGTTTGCGACCACTTGGCTTGCGGGACAGGAGGTACAGCATCCCGATCATGCCGGCCAAGGTGATCATGCCGGCGATGCCGAGCACGTGGACGATGGAGACGGTATAGCGGCCGACGACGGGGTTATAGGAGCAGCAGTACAGGATCAGGAGGTCGACGGGGTTGCTGATGTGTTTTGCGGAGGCGTCAAGGACGGCCATGCGGAGGTCGCGGGCGGGGTAGTCGATGCCGGAGAGGTACTTGGACATGCGGCCGTCCGGCGTGGCGAACATGATGACGGAGGAGTGGGCGAACTGGTCCATCTTGCCGTCGGGGCCGGGGACCATGACGTAGTGAAAGCCGGTGGCGGCGGAGAGGGCGTCGATGCTGGGCTGGGGGCCGGTGAGGAAGTGAACATGGTCCGCGGCGGTGGAGGGGGCGTGCATCTGCGTGAGGAACTTCTGCTTCTCGGAGACGGCGTCGGCGGGGGTGTCGTGCGGGTCGATGCTGGCGATGATGACGTCGTAGTCCTTGCCGACGGTGAGGGTGGTGTGGGAGAGACCGGTGCCGAGGCCGCTGAGGACCTGCGGGCAGAGCATGACGCATTTGTAGTAGACGAGGGCGAGGACGACCGGATTGCCGGAGAAGAAGCTTTGGAGGGAACCGGTGTGCCCGAGCGAATCAGTAAAGGTGCTGGCGAGGGGGAGGGGCTGACCGAGGCGCTGCTCGACACCGGCGTGGGCAAGATAGGCGGGCAGTTGCTGGGCGGTGGCGCCGACGGGCTTGTCGGCCGAGTATCCCTGGGCGAAGGCGGCGGGGACCGAGAGGAGTGTGGCGACGAAGAGAACCAGGGAGCGAAGGGGCATAGGCCTTTGGCGGTGTTGGCTGGGCTGGAGGGCGGTGCCCCCTCGGCGCGGTGAGTTAGGCGAAGGTGCTGGCGTGGCTGGGTGCCTTGCCTTCTATGTTAGACGGTGCCGGGTGGGATGGCGGGGCCTGCTTTGGCGTGCGCATCCCGGGGGAGCGTGTGTGCAGTCCGGGTGAAGCCAGGGATTCTTTGGGCGGCATTGCGGTGGTGATCCGCGGGCAGGGCAGCGACCGCGGAAGCGGAAGCACGTCCTTCGCTTCGCTCAGGATGTGAACCA
Source organism: Acidobacteriaceae bacterium (assembly GCA_965199635.1). Lineage (GTDB taxonomy): Bacteria > Acidobacteriota > Terriglobia > Terriglobales > Acidobacteriaceae > Edaphobacter. The sequence goes on from CBDASL010000001.1 coordinate 997,683, forward strand.
GAAACAAGACACCGTGTGCTCCGCCTTGCTGAGGATGACAGCGGTGGCGGTATGGGGAAGCTCTCCGCTGCGATCAGGAGACGAGGTGGCCCATCTTTTCTCGCTTGGTTTCGAGGTAGCGGGTGTTGAAGTCGGACTCCGGGACGACGGCGGAGAGGCGCTCGACGACCTGGATGCCGTGGGACTCGAGAGCGGCGACTTTTTCGGGGTTGTTGGTGATCAGGCGGACAGCGGGTATGCCGAGGTGCTGGAGGATGAGGGCGGGGAGTTCGAACTGGCGGCAGTCGGCCTTGAAGCCGAGCTCGAGGTTAGCCTCGATGGTGTCGCGGCCCTGCTCCTGGAGCTCGTAGGCGCGGAGCTTGGCCATGAGGCCGATGCCGCGACCTTCCTGTTGTTCGTAGAGAAGGATGCCGGCACCTGCTGTCGCAATGGTGTGGAGGGCGAGCTCAAGCTGCTGGCGGCAGTCGCAGCGGAGGGAGTGGAAGACGTCGCCGGTGAGGCACTGCGAGTGAATGCGGCAGATGGGGGGAGCAGCGGAAAGGTCGCCCATGACGAGGGCGACGGCACCCTCTACGCGGAGGGCAGGGGCGGGCACATCGATATTGCAAGGGTCAGGGTGCTCGGTGCGCCCTTCAAAGCCCAAGATACGGAAGTGGCCCCAGGCGGTGGGAAAGTCAGCGTTCGCGACCTGCTCGATCTCCATATGGGGCATAACCGATTATTTCACTCCGGCACTGCAGGGGGTTTCCGTTCGGCATTCGACACTCATCTGATGTGCGTAGCTCGTGCTCGATCCAGGGCTGCCAGAAACAGGGCGTGCGGCTAAGCGCTAATGCCTTGAACGAGCAGGCCGCGGTAGACGGCGCCGGCGATGCGGTGCTTGCGAACTTCGGTATAGGCGGGGCTGTTGTACCAGGCGAGCGCGGCGTCCATGGTGGGGAACTCGGCGATGACGGTGCCTTCGGTGGCGGAGCCTTCCAAGTCGAGGTGCGGGCCGTAGTGGGCGAGGACTTTGACGTCATGTCCGGCGAAGGTAGGGCCGACCAGCTCCCAGTAGGTTGCGAGCTCAGCGGCGGAGAGGGTCTTTTCTCGGGTGAAGACGATGTAGGCGCTCACGGGTCGACCTTTCAGGGACTGCTGGAGGTGAGATGGTCGAGTGGGCTGGCCGATGCAGAGAGTGACGGGCGGGGCGGCGTAGAGTAGAGGCGTGATGCGGCTGGATCCTAAGCTGATTCTGATTACGTTGCTGGTGGAGCTGGGCGTGGCGGCGGCGGTTTCGAGCTCGCTGGCGCGGTCCCGGTCGTTCAAGGACCTGCTGTTGCTGCCGAAGCGGACGGCGCGGCAGACGGTGCGGCTGGTGGCGATGATCTGCGTGCCGCTGACGCTGGGGGTGTGGATCCGGGTGTCGGTGCCGAACTTCCTGGCGGCGGACCTGTCGTTTGAGACGACGATCCTGCTGGGCTTGCTGGTGGGGCCGGGAGCGGCGTTTCTGGGAGGGACGGCGCTGGCGGTACCGGCGGTGCTGCACCACGAGTTCTGGTCGCTGCCGGTGAATCTGCTGGTGGCGGCGGTGACGGTGAGCTTTCGGCGGTTTGTGCAGGGCGAGGATGTGTGGTCGTTTTCGCCGATGATTGACCTGAGCGTGTACCGGTGGGTGACGCGAACGCTGCGGCGGCCGCAGCTGAACCGGCAGATTCTGCTGCTGGTGCTGATCATGGCGATGCAGTTTGGGGTGAGCGCGATGGGGGCGTGGCGGCCGCGGCGGGTGTTTGAGCTGCATTCAGACAACTGGCTGACGGAGCTGGCGATCTGCGCGACGGCGCCGATCGTGGTGGGGATTTTTCTGAAGATATGGAATGCGATCCGGGTGGAGCGGCAGCTGGAGGAGCAGGGGCGGCTGCTGCTGGAGGCGCGGCTGGATGCGCTGCAGCGGCAGATCAACCCGCATTTTCTGTTCAATACGCTGAACTCGATCACGTCGCTGATACGGGTGCAGCCGGAGCTGGCGCGGGAGATGATCGGCAAGCTGGCGAAGATGCTGCGGGTGCTGCTGAGCGACCGCGACGCGTTTGTGCCGCTGCGCGAGGAGTTGGAGCTGATTGATAACTACCTGGCGATCGAGATTGTGCGGTTTGGGGACAAGCTGCGGGTGCGCAAGGAGATTGCGGAGGAGACGCAGGAGCTGCTGGTGCCGAGCATGCTGCTGCAACCGCTGATCGAGAACAGCATTAAGCATGGGCTGGAGCCGCGGATTGATGGCGGGACGGTGGTGCTGCGGAGCCGGCTGGAAGGGGGGCGGCTGCTGCTGGAGGTGGAGGACGATGGGCTGGGCGGGCCGCCGGACCAGATGTCGACTCAGGCGCCGGTGAGTGGGCTGGTGCGGCCGGGGCTGGGGGTAGGGATGCGGAACGTGCGGGAGCGGATGGAGGTGCTCTATGGCGGGCTGGCGCAGGTGGAGATGACGAGCCGGCCGGGGCGCGGAACGCGGGTGCAGCTGGCGATGCCGGTGCTGGACGAGGCGGTGGACGACTGGGCGCGCGCGGCGATGACGGGGGTGCAGGACGCGGGCGCGCGGATGGCGGAGACGCTACGCGGGATGACGGCGCGGGGGTTGGGGGACGAGGGTGCGGGGGAAGGGCCGGGGGAGGATCAGAACGGGCGCGGCGGGCGGGCGAGGACATCTTCGTAGAAACGCTCGTAGAGCGGGATGATGCGCGAGGCGCAGAAGTGGTCCTGCGCGGTGCGGCGGGCGTTGATGGCCATGGTGCGAAGGGCGTCGGGATTTTGTAACAGGGAAAGGGCGGCTTGGGCCATGCCGTCGACGTCGCCGACGGGGAGAAGGCGGCCGTTGTCGCCGTCGGAAATGAGCTCGGGGACGCCGCCGACGCGGGTGGCGATGGCGGGGACGCTGGAGGCCATGGCTTCGAGCGCGGCGAGGCCGAAGGACTCCATCTCGGAGGGCATGAGCATGAGGTCGGCGAGCGGGAGAAGCTCGAAGACGTTGTCCTGCTTGCCGAGGAAGTGGATGCGGTCCTGGACGCCGTGCTGGCGGGCCAGGTGTTCGGCGAGAGAGCGGTCGGGGCCGTCGCCGATGAGCATAAGGCGGGCGGGGATAGCGCGTGCGACGCGGGCGAAGGTCTCGATGACGTCGCCGACGCGCTTGACGGGGCGGAAGTTGGAGAGATGGACGAGGAGGCGTTCGTCTTCTGCGGCGAACTGCGGGCGCATGGCGGCGTACTTGGCAGGGTCGCGGAGGTAGACGTCGCAGTTGACGAAGTTGCGGATGACCTCGATGGGGTTGGTGGTGGAGAAGGCGGCGAGGGTGCGGTCGCGGAGGTGGGCGGAGATGGCGGTGACGCCGTCGGACTGCTCGATGCCGAAGCGGGTGATGGGGAGGTAGGAGGGGTCGAGGCCGACGAGGGTGATATCGGTGCCGTGGAGGGTGGTGAGGATGGGAAGGTAGCGCTTGGGGGAGCCGGCGGGCGGGTGTTGGAGCATTTGGCGGGCAAGGACGCCGGAGACGGAGTGGGGGATGGCGTAATGGACGTGGAGGAGATCGAGGGCGTAGAAGTCGGCGACCTCGGCCATGCGGGTGGCGAGGGCGAGGTCGTAGGGCGGGTGCTCGAAGAGCGGGTAGTTGGAGGCGGCGACCTCGTGGAAGTGGATGCGGGCTTCTCGGCCGGAGAGGCGGAAGGGCTGAGAGTAGGTGATGAAGTGGATCTCGTGGCCGCGGGCGGCGAGCTCGATGCCGAGCTCGGTGGCGACGACGCCGGAGCCGCCGTAGGTGGGATAGCAGGTGATGCCGATCTTCATGGGTGGCCTATGGAGGTGCGGGAGGTGAGGGCGGCGAAGGAGACGAGGTGCAGCTGCGGCTCGCGGGCGAGGGTGGGGGGAAGCAGGGCGAGAAGGGCGGAGCGCTCGGTTTCGCGCTCGGCGCGGAGGCGGGTGGTGACGGTGGCGAGGTCGGGGTCGTTGTAGCCGGGATGGCAGACGAGCTCCCAGGTGCCGGCGGGGAGAGCTGCAAGCAGGGCAGCGAGGGATGCGTGGTCGAGGGTGCCGGTGGCAGAGACGCCGAGGGCGCCATCAGTGGACTGGATGCGGCCGTCGTGCTCCGCGAGGGCCCGGGTGAATGCGGTGTGGAAGCGGGTGAGGACGCGAATCTGGAGACGGCGGACGGGGGAGCCGGCACCGAGGCCGAGGGTCCAATTGGGCTCAAACGGGTTACGGATGGCAGGGATGCCGAGCCGCTCGGCGACGCGGAGGAGGGGGCGGAGGACGACGGGGAAGAGATGGGTGTGTTTGTGGGTGTCGAGGTGGGTGGGACGGATGCCAGCGTGAAGGAGGCGGGTGATCTGCGCTTCGGCTTCCTGCTCGATCTCGCGCTCATGGAGCTGGCCGGAGAGCGCGGCACGAGCGAAGGCGGCGAGGGAGGAGCGGAGACGGGGACGGGAGCCGCTCTGCGGGTCGATGAGGGAGGGAATGGTGGAGGGGGATGATACTGGGAGGCCGTCGGCAAGGACGACGTGGCAGCCCACGCCAAGGGCGGGACGCGAGCGGAGGCCGGTGACGGCGTGATCCAACGCTGGGCCGTTGCTCATCAGGGTTGCGGATGAGAGGGCGCCGGCATCGTGGAGCTCGAAGATGGCGCGATTGACGCCAGGCGTGAGGCCGAGGTCGTCGGCGTTGATGATGAGCTGAATCGACATGCGCTGTTGCCATTCTAGCGAGAGGGACTGGCGATTGCTGGCGCGGACTGGGCCGGGACGGGGTGGCTGAACAGCAGCACTGTCGTATGCAGGGTGGCGAGTGTGTTGCGCCCTTCTTCTCCTGAGCGGATGGGAGACGCCCTCGTTGTTGTGGCCGGGGACTGCAGTTTGGGGTGCGGCGGCGAGTGCCGGGCTGCGGCGCTGGTGACCAGGAGGGGCGGTGGGCGCATAAGCCGGTGAGAACGGGAGGCAAAAGGGAAGTGCGACACGAAGGAGCCTGCCGGGGCGATGGGTTAGCTATGCGATGAGAGGCGGCAAACAGCTACAGTGTTGGATATGAACTTTGTGCCATCCGCTTCCGCCGTTGCTGCTGTTTGTCTTGGGGTCCTGCCCGCCGTTGCCGGAGCACAGCGCTTGCCAGCGTCTGTTGTGCCCGAGCACTACACGCTTCATCTTTCTCCGGACATTCATGCCAAGAGCTTTGCCGGCACGGAGTCGATCCAGGTGCGCCTGAACGAGCCGGCGAAGACGATTACGCTGAACGCCGCCGAGTTGGTGATGCGGTCGGTGCAGGCGGTTGTGGGCGGCCAGACCGTGGCAGGAACGGTGGCCTACCAGCCCAAGCTGGAGCAGGCGACGCTCACCTTTGCGAAGGAGCTGCCGGCTGGCCCGGTGGAGCTGAAGATTGAGTACACGGGAACGCTGAACGATGAGTTGCGCGGCTTTTACCTTTCGCATACTCCGAAGCGTGACTATGCTGTGACGCAGTTTGAGGCGACCGATGCTCGCCGGGCGTTTCCGTCGTTTGATGAACCCGCGTTGAAGGCGACCTTTGATCTGTCGCTGACGGTGGACCATGGCGATACGGTGATTGCGAACACACCGATGCTTTCGGACACGCCTGCAGAGAAGGGACGGCATACGGAGACGTTTGCGACGACGCCGCGGATGTCGACCTATCTGCTGGCTTTTCAGGTAGGGGACTGGGCGTGCGAGACGGGCGGGGCGGACGGCATTCCGATCCGTGTGTGCTCCACACCGGACAAGGTGAACCTGACGGGGTATGCGCTGCATGCCGCCGAGCACCTGCTGCACTACTACGACACGTACTTTGGCGTGAAGTATGCGCTGCCCAAGCTGGACCTGATTGCGATTCCGGACTTCAGCGCGGGTGCGATGGAGAACTGGGGATGCATCACCTATCGCGAGACGCTGCTGCTGGTTTCGCCGCAGGATACGCTGGCCGCTCACCGGGGTGTGGTGAGTGTGGTCGCGCACGAGATGGCGCACCAGTGGTTTGGCGACCTGGTGACGGCGCAGTGGTGGAACAACATCTGGCTGAACGAAGGATTTGCCACGTGGATGGCGGCGAAGGCTACGGGGGAGTACCAGCCCAGCTGGAACGAGCCCGAGGCCGTAGCGCGAGAGCTGAATACGACGCTGAACCTGGATGCGGCGCACGTCACCCGGACGATCCGCTCGACGGCGGATACCCCGACAGAGATCGGCCAGCAGTTTGACGGGCTTTCCTATGGCAAGGCCGGTGCCGTGATTGGGATGATCGAGCATTTCATCTCTCCCACGGTCTTCCAGAAGGGGGTGCACAACTACATGGAGGCGCACAAGTTTTCCAACGCCACGGCGGAAGACTTCTGGGGCGCGGAGACGGCCGCCTCCGGCAAGCCGGTGGACAAGATTATGGAGAGCCTGATTGCGCAGCCAGGGGTGCCGTTGCTCCACTTTGCTGCGCCGACTGCGACGGGCACTGCTGTGTCGCAGACACGCTTCTTTGTGAACCCGGTGGGTGCGCCTGCCTCGCAGCAGACCTGGACGCTGCCGGTGTGCCCGCGCGGCGAGAGTGCCTGCACGGTGATCTCCGGCCAGACCTCCACGGTGCCGCCGACGAGCCCCAGCCTGCTGAACGCTGCCGGTATTGGCTACTTCCGCTCGCAATACGCACCGGCGACGTTTCAGACGCTTGCGACCTCTGTGGCGTCGTTTAGCCCGACGGAGCGAATTGTGTTTGTTGGTGATACAGAAGCCTTGATGCGGGCGAACCAGCTGCCCGTCGGCGATCTTCTGTCGTTGAGCGGGCGGTTGCATGATGACCCGAGCGGTGGTGTTCTGGACCAGGTTGCCGAGTCACTGCGGCCGGTCGCATCGCTTGCCTCGGACGCTCAGCGTCGGGAGCTGGACGCGTGGTTCGTGCGCACCTTTGGACCTGCCTACCACGCGCTGCCACCCGCTTCGCCGACGGAGGAGCCCGCGATTGCGGAGCGTCGCCTGGTGCTGTTCCGGGAGCTTGGACTCCATGGCGACTCGGCCGTGCAGGCCGAAGCGCGGCAGATTGCGGAAGCGTTCCTGGCCAACGATCCGTCGGCCGCTGCACTGGGTCCGGTGGCCCTCGTGATTGCCGCCCAGCATGGCGACGCAGCCTTTTACGACAAGGTGCTGGCGGCGAGCCAGGCACCGCAAGCGCCTAACGTCCACTCCGCAGAGCTTTCCTCGCTGGGGGCTTTTGCGGATCCAGCCCTGATCGAACGCACCGTGCAGTATGCGACCGCGGGCACGCTGCGGAAGCAGGAGTTCTGGTTTCCGCTGGTGGCGCTGCTACGTAATCGCGATACGGCGCAACCTGCGTGGAAGGATATCCGCGCGCATTGGACGCAGCTTTCCGCCATGGCGGGCGGAGGCATTGAAGGGAGCGCGGTGAACCGCATCATCAACGCGACTGGCTCGTTCTGCTCGGCCGAGAGCGCGACGGAGGTTCGCGAGTTCTTTTCGGCGCATGCCGTGGAAGGGAGCAAACGGCCGTTGACCGAGGCGCTGGCGTCTATCCAGGCGTGCACGGAGCGGCGCTCTGCCCAGGGCGCGAACCTGAAGACGTGGCTTTCGTCCAGTCGGTAGAGCGCGTTCCTGGGGAGCACAGGGAACGGGGCAGGAGCCTTTTGGCTGCCTGCCCCGTTTTGTTTGCGTGTGCGAAGAAGTACGACCGGGCGAGCGCGGGACTACGACGCCGATGCTTGGTGGTGTGCGTGATGGTGGTGGCTCTCACGCCGAGAGCGGTACATACGACGACATGCACGCGGGATGACGACCGGCGAAGACAGGGCTGCCGCACGACTCACATGGCGACGGCTCTTGTGTGGCTTGCTCCAGGTGAAAAGAGAAGGGCCGGAGAGGACAACCTCTCCGGCCCGACGTTGTACCTGCGACAGGTGACTAGAACGAGTAGTGCAGTGAGAACTGGATCTGACGGGCGAGCGATCGGGTGTTCGTGATCTGGCCGAAGTTGGTATCCGTGATGTTGTTGTCGGGATTGCCATAGCTGGCAAGGTTGAAGGCGTTGAACAGATCGGCACGGAACTCAAGGGCGTGAGCCTCCGTGAAGCGGAAGGCTTTGCCGCCGGAGAGGTCGATGCTGTTGTACCCCGGAGCTCGTTCCGTACCGACGCTTGCAGTGCCGAACTGCTCAAGCCCAGACTGCCCATAGGCGCAGACCCCGTTATCCACCCCCGGGGCGCAGCCTGCGCTGGATGGACCGTTGCCGAACCATCGCGCGACCGAGCGGTCTGCCACTTGAAGCTTCCGGTAGTGGTTGGCGCGGGAGGCGCGGTTGTTGACGGAGGTGGAGTTTGGACCGCTGATGGTTACAGGCAGGCCGGAGTAAGCGATGGCAGCCCCGGTGATCTTCCAGCCGCCAACAGCCTGGTCAACCAGTCGATTCATGCCGCCGCCAAACTTCTGCCCGCGGCCGAAGGGGAGCTGGTACACAAAGGTCGCGCTGGCGTTGTGGCGTGTGTCGAAGCCGCTCGGGCCATAGTCAGCGTGGCCGTTGTAGCCATTCTGCCAGTAGGCACTTGCGCCATTGACGTTGGCAGTACCGAAGAAGCCAGGGTTGTTGGTAAGGGCTTTCGCGAAGGTGTAATTCACCTGGAACTCCAGCCCGTTGCTTTGCCGATGGCGCATGGTGACCTGCCCGGCGTTGTAGTTCATCATCGATTCGGACTCGGTGACCACGACGGCGCCGTCCTGCCCAACCTGTGCAGCATAAGGTGCAGCGGTTCCGGGCGCGGTCAGCTGGTTTCCAGCGCGAGCATCGACCAGATGCTGACCAGTCTGGCCGACATAGCCGACCACAACAGAGGTCTTGTTGTTGAGCTGGTACTCGGTGGAGAGAGTGAACTCCTGGATGAACGCCGGGCGCAGATTCTTGTCCCACGCTCGCAGCGTGTTGCTGCTGGAGCTCGTGGTGAAGTCGGCGGGAAGAGCGTTCTGCGCGGTGAGCGGCGTGCCAGCGCCGGTGTCGGACGCGGCGACCGCCTGGTACTGGTATGAGGGCTGGAAGGGCGGGTTGAAGTTGAGCCGGAGGTTGGCGCCGGTGCCCTCGAGGTAGTTGGTGATGCCGTAGCCACCGCGGAGAACAAAGCGCGGCGTCGGATTGTAGGCGAAGCCGATGCGAGGCATGACGTTGGTGTAAACCGGCTTGTAGAGAGCGTGTCCATCGCCGAACGCGGCAGCTGCGGCAGGAGTTCCAGCGTAGTAGTAGCCGCCAGTGGCGAGGTCGAGGTTAGCCTGCTTGTCATTTACCTCGTAGACAGGCTGGTCGTACTCATACCGAACGCCGAGGTTGACGGTCAGGTTCTGAGTGGGCTTCCAGTCGTCCTGGATAAAGCCAGCGTCGCGGTACTGTCGCTGGCCGGTGCGGCCGGTGTTGGCGGAGACGCCGGCGAAGTACACCTGATTCGTAAGGAAGTCAGCAGCGGTGTCTCCGGTGAAGGCACCCGCATACTGCTCCAAACCCATGACGCCCTGGTTGCCAGGGTAGAAGTTGTTCTGCTGGTAGCGCAAGATCTCTACACCGGTGCGAACCGTGTGCTTGTGCAGGAGGAAGGTAACGTTGTCGCCGTAGGTGAAGATGTTGTTGATGAGGCTGGAGCCGCCACCAGCCGTGCCCACGCTGCTGAAGTATGTTTCGTTGCCGGTTCCGCCCTGTGATGCGCTGAAGTCCTGATCGGTGAACCCCTGATATGGTTGCGCGTAGTTGATGCCGACGAGCGAGTTGCCGGAGGCGAAGTTGCCTGTGCTGTCCTGCGGGACGCCCTGAACCCAACGAACACGCGACCAGCCTGCGCGGAACTCGTTGATGATGGACGGGCAGAAAGTGTGCACCTCGTTGATCGCTATTCCCTTGAAGGGATAGCTGTTTGTGCCAGGAAAGGTGATCGCGAGCGGTACGTTCGGTGTCGCGTCAGATGCTTCGCCCTGCGAGTAGCGCACGTTCATGGTGTCGCGCGAGGACAGCTTGAAGTCAATCTTGACATCTGCCTGGTCGTTGCGTCGCGTGATCTTGCTTGCGCCGATGTAGTTGTCCTGCCCATAGGCACCGGAGTCAGCCTTGTTGGGCAGCGGATAGTATTCGGGGTGAGCGAAGAGATATTGCGCAACCGGGTTGGTGATCGGCACCTGGTTGTTGGCGTAGGGGACCCGGCCCACACCGGGAACGAAGTGCGTCAGTTGCAGCGGATGGGAACCGGCGAGCAGCCGTGAAAAATCGCCGTTGCGATAGGCCTGGGGAAGCACACTGGCGGTGTCGGTGCCGCCCAGATGGTAGCGTGCCCCCTCGTAGTCGGCAAAGAAGAAGAGCTTGTCTTTGAGGATGGGACCGCCCAGTGTTCCGCCGAAGATGGTCTGTGTGTAGTTTGGCTTCGCTACCCCGGAGAAATTGTTGGCCCAGTCGTTGGCGTCAAGGTTGTGGTTCTCAAGAAACGCGAATGCTGATCCGTGAAGGTGGTTGGTTCCGCTTTTGAGCACCGCGACGACATCGCCGCCGTTCACATTGCCGTATTCCGCGCCCGCATTCGAGGTGATGACGGTGAGGTTTTCAATGGCGTCCGGGCTGGGGTTGTAGCCGATGACGTTGTTGATGGTTTCGTTGATCTCGATGCCGTCCAGCAGGTAGTTGTTGGTCTGGTTGCGATTGCCGTTTACCGAGACCTGACCAGACTGATTGGTGTCTCGCTCGATGCCGTTCGCGCCGCTCATGCCGGCTGGATCGGTTGCGACGGCACCCGGGAGAAACATGGTGATGGAGGAGAAGTTGCGACCGTTCAGCGGCAGGTTCTCGATCGTGTTTGCGGTGAAGGTCGTGGTAACCGTGGCATTTTCTGTGTCGAGAATCGGTTGGAGCTGGTCAGAGACCTCGACAGACTCGTTTGCCTGTCCCACGCTCAGCGCACCATCTACCTTTGCCGTTTGGTTGACTTCGAGGGTGAACGGCTGGGTCTGGAAGCTCCGGAAGCCTGCATTGCTGATCGTGACGACGTACTGGCCTATCTGGAGAAAGCGAATGTCGTACTCGCCGGAAGCATTTGTGGTGGCGGTGGTCTCGATGCCGGTCGCGAGGTTTTTCGCGACAACGGTCGCGTGTGGCACTTCGGCGCCACTTGAATCCGTAACGACCCCGGTGACACTGCCAGTGATCGTCTGAGCGTAAATGGCCGGCGTCGCGAGGCAGCAGCTTAGCGCAGCGATCGCGCTACGACGGTTGAGGTAGGGACGGAACACGGGGCCTCCGGAGAACAGCAGGGTGACTATGGTGCGACTCTGTGAGGACGACGAAGAGGAGCTGATGTTCAGCCCTCTTGTGGCGTTCACAATGTGTGTTGGATTTCTAGGTTGTAACAGCACTTTCACATGCGGTCAACCAGAGTCACCGCAGTACGTCCTGAAACTATTCACTTACACTCCTGCGAATGCTTGTGACCGCGCCGTAACTTAGTCGGCCTGACCACGTTCTGTACGGATGTGCAGCTGCAAATTGACCCGATCGAACACTGCATAAGCGTGTCATAGAGGCTGCAGCACGATTACTCTATTGGAATGGACCGCAACGAAATTCTTAAGCACCTAAACGACGAGATCAAACACCTGACAACTGTCCGCGATCTCCTGAGCGGTCAAGGAGCGGAGCCGCGACGCCGCGGCCGCCCAAAGGGCGCAGATAGCCGCGCGATCAGCTTCAACCCGGAAGAGTTCGCGCCGCAAAAGCGCCGCGCCATGTCGCCCGAAGGGAAAGCTCGCATCGCGGCGGCTCAGAAGAAGCGGTGGGCTGCACAGAAGAGCAAGCCCGTGAAGACGGCATTCGCCAGCAAAGCCCTGCCCGCACCGAAGGGGGCCTCCGCCACCAACAGAAAGGCCGGGGTCAGGCCGGCAGCAAAGGCCCCTGCGAAGAAGGCGCCCCCCAAGAAGGCTCCTGGCAAGGTCACAGCACCGATCAAAGTGTGACCTGTCGCTGAACAGTAGAAACACGGCGGGGCGGGAGGAGAACCGCACATCTTTGGGAGCGCCGCTGGCCCTGCACCGTACCCGTCGAGGTCACAAGAGGACCCTCTCCTGGTGCGAAAGCATCGTTTGATGTGATTACGGGCGGCCTGGAAGGGGGGCGCGACCTGGCGTATTTTCCCGCTTGCCCGCGCGACTTTTTGCAACAGCTCTACCTCTCACAAGGCACCTTCTCGCCGCGGTTTCAGAAGTTACTCCACGGATGCATAAGCCGTCGTACATGATCGAGGGATACTTCGAAATCCTCACCATAGGTGGACTGGTCGTGATCGCTTCCAAGCTGCGGCTCTGCAGGTCTCGCCTGACGCTCGTCTCTTGCTATAGCAGTGTCAGTCAACGTCAACGCAAACGCAAACGCAAACGCCGATCCTACTTCACGTATGCTGCTTCTGGTGGAGTCAATACAAACTCGCATGTCGTCTATGTTGAGCAAACCAAGGCCGCGCTCCGCAACAACAACGCATGTGACTGTTCAGATACCGCAAGCGTCAGGTCTAGCCGTTTCCAACGGTTCAGTAAACACGCGCAGCTTCTCGTCTCCGCTCAGCACCGCAGCCTTTTCAGTCCCTGCAGCTGGATTCTGAAGTACGCCGAAAGCTACTGCGACGTAGTGATTCCGTGCGATACATATTCGTAAAGTGCTCGGATCGTATCTGTCTCGGTCTTTGCTGCTGCTGTCAGCTCATCAGCCTTTGACTGGATAGCTGGACTGACCAAATCCCGACCAGTGAGTAGCCCCTGGTGCCACCTTCCCACTACTTGCCAACTGGGGATGTAGTCCCACGATATGGGTGCACTCTCATCTTGTTGCTTGTTCTCGTCCTCCTTTGCACCAACTCGTCAGAGCTGAGTGCCTTCTACTGATAGATCCGTTCTTCTCCGTTTCGCAAGGACCACGTTCTACCGCGAACGCCGTTGTCGGAGGCAGGCCTGGGGATGGCGTGGCCGAATCACTTACTGGGACGCGACTTCCTTTGCTTACAAGCAATCGCGAGCGATGGGTCCAGACGGCGCCAACAGACCGAGTATCAAGAGGCTACATCCTGTTCAAGTATTCACGGCTCATCTGCACGTAACCCTCTCGTGCCGTTTTTCTGCCACGCTCCCGGTACAGGGCCTCATCCCTGGGCTGCCACGTATCCAACCCATCAACGTAACGGTTGTACATGCAGAAGGCCGCTGCGATCAGAACGGTGTCATGAATCTCCTGATCGGTAGCACCAAGCGCGCGCGCAGCCTCGATCTCAGCCGAGGTGACATGCTTGCCTCCTTGTTGCACCCTGGCTGCGATGGCCAGCAACGCCTTGAGCTTGTCTGAGATCTCGGCTGCCGCGAAGTCTTCTTTGACACGCTGTACGAGTTCGTGGTCGTCGTTAAGACACGCCGCTGCAATGGAACCGTGAACCGTCTGGCAGAAGTAACAATCGTTCAGGTACGAGACGTAGGTGGCTATCAATTCGCGATCTCCTTGCGGCAGGGAGTTCGGCGCGTGCAAAAGAGCCTCCGCCAATTCATTGAGGGGCTTTGCGGTCTCTGGCCGAAAAGCCATCGCGCTGCGAATTCCTTGCAGCCCTTCTGGCAATTTGATGTGCGGCATCGTCTGTCTCCTTCTGCGTGAGCGGAGCCAGCATACCGCGACATCCCGAAGCCTTGGAAGTTGGAGGAAAAGCTCCATCTTCCGATGGAGTGACACGGCCCTGAGCCGCTCCGTACGATCTGCTCCGGTTCCTCACCGCACAGAAACACGTGCCCAGGCCTCTGGCTGGCCTGGTCAGGAATGAGTAACCGCGTTTGTCCCACTGGAGCTGCCTCTTGAATCGCGTTCCTTCTTGTACTGCAATGCTCGTCCTTGCATTCACATCCACACGGCTCGTCGCTCAACTGCCAGCAGGATCGGTCGGCGGTACCGCGACGGATCCAAGTGGCAGGATGCTGCCGGGCGTGCACGTTACGATGACCGGCGAACGGCAGGGCAACACGCGCGAGGTTTACACCAATGCGGAAGGCGACTTCGTTTTTTCGGACGTCGCTCCGGGAGGATACACGCTCGATCTCGCCGCAGCTGGTTTCGCGATGGTGCACACTCACCTGCAGGTGGATCCGGGCAGGTCTGTCAGCCTGCGGACTACCTTGCAGGTTGCCACCCAGACCAGCGTCGTCGAGGTCAGCAGCAACACACAGCAGCAGGTGGATCTTACGCAGTCCATGCTGCAGGGGCAGATCACCGCGGCGACCATCCAGAGCATTCCGCTTAACGGTCGCAACTTCCTCGAGCTTGCCTTTCTGCTCCCCGGCAATCGCCCCGCACCCAACTTCGATCCCACCAAGACCAACACCGTCGAGATCAGTTCTGCCGGCGGCTTCGGCCGTGGCGGCAACATTCTGATCGACGGTGCCGATAACAACGATGAGGTCGTCGGCGGCACGCTTTCTAACCTCCCGCAGGACTCGGTCGCCGAGTTCCAGATTGCCACCGCTCGCTTCACCGCCGAGGTCGGTCGCTCCGGCAACAGCATCATCAATGTCGTCACGCGTTCCGGTGGCAACCAGGTCCATGGGTCCGCATTTATCTTCGAGCGCAATCGCCACCTGCAGGGCCTGCCAGCCACCTTTGACCACTCCCAGCCGGTACCTCGCTTCGATCGGGAACAGATGGGCGGATCGGTCGGTGAGCCCTTCCGCAGGGACAAAGCTTTCGGCTTTTCCTCCCTTGAATTTCGCAACCAGAACGCCGCACTCCAGACTGGCACACGCGTCTTCAGCACCGCACCGTATGGCGCGACTCCCTTCTACGGTCACATCATTAACACCGCGGCGTCCGCTCCCCTGCGTGACTTGCTGCTCTCCAACCGCGTCGACCTCCACGCGAACCTGGATAACCTCATCACCCTGCGCTATAGCTTTAACCGCTCGACGGACACCTCACAGGCCAGCGCCGCGCAGGCCACACCGCTTTCCACCGCGGCCGAACGGCAGAACGCCCTTAACCGCTTCCACTCCGCCGTCACCACATGGACGCGCATCTTTGGAACAACCCGCACCAACGACCTGTCTTTCCACTACGACAGCTTCTTCAACAAGATCCCTCCGTATCAGGAAAACGCCTCCACCACCAACCCGCAGCTTGGTCTGACCAACGAGCTTCTCTTTCCCGATCTAGCCGACGGCGCCAACTACAATCTGCCGCAGGCGACGCGGATGAATCGTTACCAGCTTCGCAACGCCTTCACCACTATCATGGGCACTCATACTCTGCACGCCGGTGCGGAGTTTCAGCACTACAACGTCGACGGCCTGATCAATGTCTTCGGGACCGGCTCCGTGCTCCTCGTCTCTGACTTCGGATTCCAGGACCTCAACGGGGACGGTGTGGTCAATGATCTCGACATTCCTGTCGCGGTCGGCATCCACAGCACTGCCCCGGTCACCCCCGTTCCCATCCCGTTCATCACCAACAACTACACCGGCCTGTATGCACAGGATGACTGGCGCGTCACGCATCGCCTCACACTCAATCTCGGCCTTCGCTGGGAGTACGACTCAAACGCCACGGGCCAGAGCGCTGCGCACCAGCCCTGTCCTTCGTTGACCACTCTGCCCACCCGGCCCTGTACCTGGATGGCCAACGTGCTGCCGCTCCACAAGGGGCCGGACGGGAGAGATTTCGGCCCACGCGTTGGCTTCGTCTTCGATGCCACTGGCCGTGGCACCGCTGTCCTCCGCGGTGGGTATGGCATCTACTACGACCGTGTCATTCTCGAGGCCGGCTCCAAGGAGCTGATACAGAACGACCGTGCGTTGACCGTCACGCAGTATGGCGGTTCCAGCTGCGTGATCCCCGGCATACCCGTGCCCGCGGCGCTCGGCAACTGCTTCGCTCCGGGCGCGCAGTTCGCTCCTGGCAGCCCTACGCTCAGCAGCGCGTTCAGTGGACCGCACCAGACCGGCGGTGTAGGCATCGTGGCACTCGGGCCGAAGGCGCACCACCCGCGCTTTCAGCAGATCTCCTTCGGCGCCCAACAACAGCTTCATGACGACTGGCTCCTGAGCGCAGATGGCCTTCACGTCTTTGGCGAGCGGGAGTTGATTGGCCAGCTGCTTCGCTCCACCAACTCGACCTCTCCCTATGTGCAGTGCCCGGGCAATAACCAACTCTGTCTCATCACCGACCCGGTCACCGGCATCACGGACAGCGTCACCGAGCTCGACTCCTCTGCCAAGAGCTGGTACGACGGCCTGCTGGTCAGCGTAGGGCGACGCTCGGGTCATTTCGGCCGCCTTGCTTACAGCTTCAACCTTAGCTACACGCTTTCAAAGACCCTGGACTACTCCGACGACGATCAGCTTGAGAATGGCAACGAGGATGAGCAGGTAAACCTCGTCCAAGGCACAGCTGGATTGCGCAAAGAGAAAGGCTACGCGCTGACCGATGAACGCCATCGCCTCACGCTCTACGGCGAGGCCCGCCTACCCTACGGGTTCAGTCTTGCGCCGCTTTACACCTTTGGCTCCGGCGTGCCGGCAGATACCTTCCTGCCGGGCACAGCCAACATCGCGGGTGCCTCCGGCTCACGGCTTCCTCTGCTGCCGCGCAATGCGCTTGCCCGTGAAGTGAAGAACAGCGATCAGCTCAACGCGGTGATCGATCGATGGAACGCTCTGCCTGCCTGCCCGGGAACGTATCCGTGCAACGCCGGTGGTCCTGTCGCCCACGTACCTGGCGGTATCAACTTCTTCAGCCCGTTCAGCTCGCTTGATCTACGCCTTCGGAAGGACATCCGCTTTCACGAGCGTGCAACGCTTTCCCTGCTCGGGGAAGGCTTCAACCTCTTCAACCAGGTCAACATACGCGGCAACAACAACGCCAACTTCGCCGGTCGCAACATCTCCATCTCGCCGTTCACGAAGAGCGCCCCAGTCCAATCCAACTTCTACCAAGCTGTCTCCACCGCGGATGGCTTCTTTGGCTCCGGCGGCCCGCGCACCTTCCAGTTCGCCATTCGTCTGGAGTTCTGATCCGTGTCGTCTCAACAGCATTCCGCAAGACCTGCAGCTGTACGCCCTACACAATGACAACCACCAATCTCCCGATCATCGAAGAAGTCGACGCCTCACCCGAAGTGCGGACGCTCTACGCAGAGTTCCGCCAGCGTTTCGGAAGACCGCACGTTCCCGGCATCCTCAAGTGCTTCGCCACGCACCCGCCGCTGCTTGAATACATGATGGGCCTGGCCCAATCCATGCTCTTCAGCGAAGGTGCTCTCGGCCGACCGAACAAGGAGCTGATCGCAACCTTTGTTTCCGCCCGCAACTCCTGCGCCTACTGTGCTGATAGCCACGGCGCCGCGCTGTTGCAGCAAAGCCGCTCAACCGACTTGCTCGAAGCCGCCATCTCCTGTGATCTCGCATCGCCCGCACTCGATCCAGCGCAGCGGGCGCTCCTGCGCTTCGTCGGCAAGATCAATGACCAGGCGGGCCGCCTCCACCCGAACGACTTCGCCGAGCTTCAAGCCGCAAACTGGAGCGACCTGCAGATTGCAGAAGCGGTTCATCTTGCCGCTCTCTTCGCCTGCTTCAATCGCGTCGTCAGCACCTTTGGTGTGCCCTCGCAGGAGCTGCTGCCGGCCTCGCCACAACTTCCGCAGACCGTGGCGGGTGCCCAATGAACAAACCTGTGCCAGACGCCAACCCGCGCATGGAAGCTACGACCAGCTACCCCGGGTGGTCCGTCCTGGTTGCGGCGTTCGTCGGCGTCATGGTGAGCTTCGCGCCCATCGTTCCGTACACCTTCAGCCTGTTTCTCGAACCCCTCCACGAAGCCTTCGGGTGGCAGCGGCAGTCGATCGGTGGCGCCTTCGCGCTTGCCGCCATCACCGTGGCCCTCGTCTCGCCGCTCATCGGTTTCTTGCTGGACCGCTTTCCCCCGCGCCGGGTCATCCTACCCGCGATTATCGTCTTCGCCGCCGCGCTCGCGTCCTTGTCGCATCTTGGCCCCGATATTCGCAGGTTCTATCTCACCTTCTTCGTCATGGGCCTCGTCGCTAATGGCACGGCGCAGTTCGCCTACACGCGCACTATTCTCACCTGGTTCAGCAGACACCGTGGTCTCGCACTCGCGCTTTTGCTCACCGGCAGTGGTGTCGGCTCCATTGCTCTCCCGCCCGCCACGCAATGGTTCATCACGCATCACGGCTGGCGAAGGGGCTATCTTTTCCTCGGCACGATCGCGCTGCTCGGTCTTCCGCTGACCGGACTGCTCGTTCGCAATCACACCGCGGCACATCACGCCTCGACAGCGGAGGCCTCGGCCGGCATGAGCGTCGGTGCAGCACTTCGCAGCTCGCCATTCTGGGTTCTCGCCGCCATCATCATGCTTTCAGCCTTCAGCGAGAACGGCCTTGTGACGAATATGGCCGCCATGCTGCACGACCATGGCGTCAGCCTCGGTGCCGCGGCACTTGCTCTCTCCATCCGGGGCGGCGCCGGCATCCTTGGCCGCCTCTGCACGGGCTACCTGATCGACCGTTTTCCCGCGCAACGCATGCAGACCATCATTCTTCTGCTTTCAGCCGCAGGCACCCTCGTGCTGGCGTTCGCGGGCACCTCCCCTGTCGCTCTGCTCGGCGCCGCCATGCTCGGGGCCGGCCTTGGCAGTGAGGCCGATATCGCTCCCTATCTGCTTGCGCGCTACTTCGGCCGCAGACACTTCTCCGTCCTCTATGGCCTTACCTGGACCGCC
This sequence comes from Acidobacteriaceae bacterium, assembly GCA_965199635.1. Classification (GTDB taxonomy): domain Bacteria; phylum Acidobacteriota; class Terriglobia; order Terriglobales; family Acidobacteriaceae; genus Edaphobacter. The sequence goes on from CBDASL010000001.1 coordinate 1,016,472, forward strand.
TACGCTGTCGGCGGTGCCACCGGCCCGCTCGTTATCGGCTACCTCTATGACCGGCATGGCCGCTACGAGCCACGCTACATCGTTGGCCTCGCGGCCGTTGCACTTCTCGCAGTCTTCGTCAGCCTGCTTCTACGAGACAGCACCGCTCCCCATGCTGGTATTCACACCGTTCCGTCAGATCCAACCCTTGCCCTGGAGGAAGACCATGCCCCATATCGCCCTGCCTGACAACATGCCCGGCATCACCGCCGGCTTCGCCTTTCGCCCGGACACCGCAAAGCCCATGCGTGAGCTGGCGCATATCCTGCTGCATACCTCGGGGCACGACGGCTTCAGTTCCCGCGATCGCGAGCTGATCGCCACCTTTGTCTCCTCACGCAACACCTGCTACTTCTGCGCAACCAGTCACGGCGCGGCCGCAACCCACCTGCACGGCGGTGACGCGCGCCTGGTGGAGCAGGTAGTTCACGACTACAGAAGTGCACCTCTGCCCGACAAGCTCAAGGCGCTCCTCGCAATCGCCGAGCAGGTCCAAGCCGATGGAAAACGCGTCACACCGGAGTTGGTCGCCAAAGCACGGGACCACGGCGCGACCGACCTCGATATCCACGACACAGTGCTGATTGCCGCCGCATTCTGCATGTACAACCGCTACGTCGACGGGCTCGCAACCTGGCAACCGACAGGGAAGGAGTTGTATAAGGACATGGGCGGCATGATGGCAGAACATGGATATAGCCGAGCTGAGCTTTAGCCTGCGTGCGATCACACCTCAACACGCTCCGGCGTGACCAATGGACTGCATATCACCTCGCAGTACATAGAGCTAACACGTCGATGCGACGTTTCAGTCCCGAGAAGCGCCAGTGTCTCTAGTTGAGGCCCCGGTCTGGCGAGAGAGCTGCTCCGGCCGAATCACTTACCAGAATGCGACTTATCGAGACCGATAAGCCGCGCGTGCAGGAAGGAGTCCGGGCGAAAGTGGTAGTGCGGCGGCTGGTTGCCATGCTGCACAAAGGAATCCTGCCGTAGCCGACGGGAAACTTCGGATGACGCTAGCTACGCCCGCAACGTTCCGTCCCTCGCACAATCAGGTAAGCATCTCTTTGAACCTCAGCATGGAAGGCGGCAGCCTGGTCGCCGGCAGCGCTTGAGGATTTCCGAAGATGGCAATCGATATTCGAGCATGTCCCGTGAACCGGTCGAGACTGCATAGAAGGCGCCAAAGCCACCGGTATTCTCGTACTGATTGATCTTTTTCAGACCGGGCTGAAGTTGTCCAGGATCTATTCTCAGAACGTGTAGGAGTCGATAGATGGACAGTCCTGTTGTTTGGTTCCCCCAGATCTGTGAGGCTACCTGTGAGATGCCGCGCCTCGCCGCTCTCGACGTTCTTGATTCTCTGAGTGATGAGGCGTTTTCGAAAGAGTACGCAGCGCGCTCCATGCCTTTTCTACTGCGGCTGGGTGCGTCAAAGTATTCCGAAGCGGAGATCATGGGGCTGCTGCAAGGGGCCTACGGCGATCAGACAGTGAACGTGCGTTTCGGCAATATGGCGGATCCAGGTAGCTACCTTAATCGCCGCGAAGAAGAGATGTCCCTCAGAAGTTTCATTGGGGAACACTTCATGCAGGTAAATGATGCCGGGACGGCCTATGCCGCCGGCACGGTGATACCCGTCGAGATGGCGCGCGATCTCGGGTTTCCTTTTCCGATGTTCTACCCTGAGTATTTTTTCAATGAGCCGCGTATGTGGATGGGTAAGAAGGGAACGGTGACTGCCCTGCACAAGGACATCCCGGACAACTTCTCGTTCGCATACTTCGGTGCAAAAGAATGGCTTCTCTATCCGCCAGCCGACTTTCCGTATCTATACATGATTCATCCAAACCCAAATGCCCTCCCAGACTTTGGGGTCAGCATGGTTAACGCAAAGTCTCCGGATGCGACGCGCTTCCCGGAGTTCTCGAAAGCTTCACCGATCTCCATCACACAGCGTGCGGGCGATCTGCTCTATGTGCCTGCGGGGTGGAGTCACTTCGTGGAAAACCACGAGGACTCCCTGATGATGAATCTCTGGCTACGACGCGGAAGATCCCCTGCGGTGTTGGGCAGGGACCGATGACAGGCGTACTCACCTTGCCCAGCAACTGCGCTTGAGAAAGGGTCAGTGGCAGCGCTTCAGACAATGCGTCGCTCATTAGCACACAGGTGGTAAAAGTGCGATTGGCCCTGCAAACGCCGTTGTGGGAAGTTCAGACCTGCTGGGCAGCTCGGAGGCGGTCTGGCTCCGATCACTGACGAGAACGCGACATCACAGGACTTTCCTGTCCTTGTTGGGCCACTACTCGACAGCACGTACCATCTTTGCCATCTGTCCGAACGGTAGCGATGGAGCTAGGCGGCTCATCAGGTAAAGCATGTTGCTCAGGCCTGGGCGAATTTCCGTCTTGCCCGCCTCGATGCCGGCAATGGCCTTGCCAACTAGAACATCAACCGGCATGCCTCTCTGGCCCTTCATTTCGGCCTCGAACTCCCCACGAAAAAGCTTTGTTTCCACGCCTGGAGGAGCCAGCTCCACCACGGCCACATTCGATCCCTTGAGCTGTACGCGCAGACAGCGCGAGAAAGCGTGCATGCCTGCCTTGGCCGCGCTGTAGACCGGGGAGAGAGGGAACGGAATAAAGGCCAGCCCCGATGACACGTTGACGATCACAGCGTTTGGCCTGCTTTTGAGGTGGGGAAGGAAGGCCTGCACCATCTGCACCGGTCCACTCAGGCCCAGGTCGAGTTCGCGCGTGACATCGAGCAAGGGACGCGGGTCGTTGAGGTTGAGATTGCGCATCATGCCTGCATTGTTGAACAGGGTGTCGCATGCGGGAAACCGTGTCGTGACCTGCTGCAAAAGGGCATCGACGCCTCCCGCTTTGCTGGCATCGCTCTGAAGTACGTGAACGGCCGGCAGGCTGGATTGAGCTTCCTGCAGCTTGCGCTGGTCGCGCCCAGTGACGATCACGGTATTGCCGCGTGCGAGAAGCTGTCGTGCCAGTTCATAGCCGATGCCGCTGGTACCGCCGGTGATCAGAATCGTTCTTCCTTCAAGTTTCATGGTTGCTCCGTGCTGCAAGGGGTGGACCTGGATAGAAAGTCAAGTGGTAGATGCCGTCGCAAGCAGGAGCGCCCCGAAGAACGCTATCGTCGTGCGTGGCTGCGGGTGTTCAAGGAGGAGGCCTGCTGAGCGCGAACCAGGCGAAGGCTGCAAAAAAGACCCAACGAATTGCCAGACCACTGCCCCATGGCGACGACACCCTGCCGAATGGCGAATAACGCCAGGAGCGCAAACAGGATTTGGCTGATGCCGTAAGCGCTGTTCAGGCCGTAGTACGAAGTCGTTGCAGGACCTGGCGCCCGTTTGCCGCGCAGATACTGAGAAGCAATATCAACCCCAATCTGGAGCGAGCCGCTTAGAAGCAGCCAGCCATACGCCGCATAGAGCAGCGTGGAACGTAGTCGATTGGAGTGGTTGAAAGTGTGCATACGGCGGCCTCTATCTGGCACTATAGGAGTGCCACTCTCTTTTAGGAAGTAGGCACTTTGAAGTGCAATATGCACCAGAAAGAGAGTGTCTCCATGAAGCCAAAAGCAAAACTCACGACAGAACAGATGGCCTCGCTCCAGGCCTATGAAAGCTGCGACTCGCAGAACTCGAACGACCCGCGCGTTGAGGCGCTGGTGACGGAGTTGATCGGCCACATTGCCGACAAGTGGACAATGCTGATCCTTGAGGTCCTGACGGAGCGAGGAGAGCTACGGTTTACTCGATTGAGTGAGTTTGTTCCGGGAATCAGTTACAAGATGCTGACCCAAACACTGCGCTCCATGGAACGCGAAGGGCTGATCGAACGCACCGTTCATCCAGTCGTGCCGCCAAAAGTGGAGTACAAGCTGACCAGCCTCGGCCTGAGTCTGGGAGCCGCCTTCTGCGGAGTATGGATGTGGGCAGAGCAGCACTTGGAACAGGTGGAACAAGCGCGAACCATTTTCGATGGACGGTCCGCCTCATGACCCCCGATCAGGTAGGTACCGGAAGAGCCCTTGTGTGAAGCTGAGAGCTCCTTGCGAGCCGGCCCGGATTACCCTGGCCCGCTACTTCCCCATAATGCGACTTATGAGGACTTACACCCAGACTCTTTCAGCTTGATCTTTCGCCGCGAGTTGACTGAAGGAGGGAAATCCAGAGGAACCACAGAATAGATCCTCCTATGCCCCAGAGCAGAACACTCGTAAACCACCGCTCCGACCACATTCCACCAAACGCTATTAGCGATATCGGCAGATCAGCGACAAAGAGGAACAAGACGGCATACCTCGTTGGCCCGTCCAAGAGAGGTAGCGAGAGTACATGGATGACCCAGAATGTGACCGCAAAAAGCAGTGCGTGCGAAAGGGCTACGATCCACCGGGTCTTACGGTTTGGGTTTAGGCGCATATGGATCTTTACGTAACGCTAAACGCCGTTGTCGTCAGTTGTGTACCGACCTTCCCGAAAAGTCGGGTTCGGCAACGCTAATCGCCGATAAAGCGGAGGTACAACTCTGCCTCGAAAGCCGATTTCGCGAGCTCCACCAAATCTGCGTGAATAGTCGCAAGTGACGACAGGTGCAGCTCCTCGATCAAGGCTTGGACCTGGACGGGGTTCAACACCGTGTCGTAGTAGGGGGCAGCTTCGATAAGGCTAGCTAGGGGAAAACGCGATCCCTTCGGCAACGAACCAAATTCAACGACAAGGAAGTCTCTGTTGTTGCACTCTCCGCCTTCATCTTCCGAACGCACTGTCCACGGCATCTCGGCTCCTACTACCATGCTAGCTGGCGAGACGAGCTTCCCGGAAAGTCGTCTTTTCGGCAACTTGGGGGTTGGTAACGACAAACGCCGTTGTATGAAGCTCCGCCGCGAGCGTGGCACGGTTTTGCTTTAACATCGTGCGGTATGCGCCTTCTTCTCGGGCTCCTTCTTTTCTGTTGTCTTACTGGCCCTATGGGTGCGCAATCTCAGGGGCAGTACAGAAACCCCATCCTTTGGGGCGATTACTCTGATCCGGACGTGATCCGCGTCGGGAAGACGTACGTGCTGGTCGCGTCCAGCTTCATGTACATGCCCGGCATTCCCGTCCTCACATCCACGGACCTTCTGCACTGGAAGATCGCGGGCCACGTCTTTCCGAGGCTTACCGTGAGCCCTCAATACGATCTGATTGGCGGCGACCGCTATGGCGGGGGCGCCTGGGCGCCCGCTATTCGCTTTCATGCAGGTCGTTACTATGTCTACTTTCCCACGCCGAACGAAGGCATCTTTTTCAGCACAGCAAGCCGCCCCGAAGGCCCTTGGACCAAGCCAAAGGTCGTTATGTCAGGCCCAGGCTTCGAGGATCCATGTCCCTTCTGGGACAGTGACGGCAAGGCCTATCTGATTCATTCCAAGCTCGGAGCCGGCCCCCTGATCCTGCATCGCTTGAGCAGGGATGGCTCCCACGTCCTCGATCGAGGAACCGTGCTCGTAGACGACCCCAAAGAACTGCCAACCCTTGAAGGACCGAAGCTGTATAAGCGCGACGGCTACTACTACATCTTCGCTCCGTACGGCGGCGTCACCACCGGATCGGAGGTGGTGCTTCGGTCCCGAACGATCTGGGGTCCTTATGAACATCGCACTGTGCTCCAGCAAGGTGATACCAGCGTGAACGGCCCGCATCAAGGCGGCTATGTCCAGACGCCGGACGGTCGTGGCTGGTTCCTGCACTTTCACTCGGCAGGCGCGTACGGCAGGATCGATTACCTCGAGCCGGTAGTCTGGCATGCGGGATGGCCACTGATCGGAATGCCCATACCCGGCACCGAGGCAGGCGAGCCGGTCGAGACCTGGGTCGATCCCATCCAGACTTCTACTCTAAGCGCCGTTGCTGTCCAGTCTTCAGACGAGTTCAGCAGCGACATTCTTGGCCCTCAATGGGAATGGAACCATAACCCCGATGACGCCATGTGGTCCCTGAGCGAGAGAAAGGGTTTTCTCAGACTGCACGCCACCTTGGCCCCGGATCTGTTACGGGCTCGAAACACCCTCACCCAGATGGGCCAGGACCCGAGTTATACCTTGACGGCGTCACTCGACGTATCCGGCATGGCCGACGGCCAGCGCTCAGGACTCACCATGCTGTGCGACAAGCCTGGCGAGATCTTTGTGGCGCAGGAAGGACCCAAGAAGGCACTCCGAGCCTATCTTGCTGGTGTAACGCTTTACGCGGGAGAAGTTCGCGGTACCACCATCCTCCTTCGCGTGGCCGTGGCAAACTCTGCCGCGCAATACAGCTGGAGCACAGATGGCGGAGCTACCTTTCACACTCTCGGCGGTATAACGCCGTTCTTCTTCAGCTGGTGGAAGGCGGCCCGGCCAGGCCTATTCAGCTATACGACCAAGACAGGAGGTGCCGGCAACGGCTTCGTCGATGTGGACTGGGTCCACTATGAAGGACAAAGGTAAGGGCGGAACGTTGCAGCATCGCTCTTACTTGCGTCGAGGGTGGTCTTCTTTGGTTCGGATCTGGAACCAGTAATCCCGTAACGCAGAGTCTGGACTGCCGGTCATCGATGAGCAGGAATTGACAACAGCTGGGATTGATACTGAGAAACGCCGTTGTCGGAGTTGGCTAGGCCGCCGCTGGTCTGGCCGGATTACAAGGATGATCGCGACTCATTGGCAGCGGCTCCCTTTGGGACGGGAAACGGAACTCCTGCCCAGATTTCAGAGATGCGAGTGCTCAATCCAAACGAGTCTCAGCATCCCTGATAGCGAACAATCTCGGGGAAGGTCTGACTCAGCTTGCTCCTGGTACTTTCAATCGGGAAGTCACCGACAGATGTCGGCAGGAGGTAAGCCTATGCGACATGCTGACGACTTACCTCGTCACTGCGAAACCACAACTGTTTGCCTGAACATAAGGGGTTGGAGTGTTTGGCCGTCGTCGCAGAACATGGACCTCTTCTATTCGTATCGTCGTTACTTAGGGAACAACGCTCACTGATGGACGCTCACTTTCACGTTTTCACGGACCACCGAAGCTTTCTTCTCCTCTTAGAGGGCACCCTCTGCGAAATACCGTCTCAGCTTCTCTGGTCCCCACGCTGATGCGACGCCCTGTTTGAGAGGGAAAGGTCACGACAAACGCCGTTGGGAGTTAGGTTGATCCGCCGTGCCGAGAGCCGGCCAGTACGGATCACTGATGGTAACGCGAGGCAGACGGCAACACCAAGCATGGAGCGGCGCGTATAGATCTGGACCGCTCCATGCAGAAGCAGACCGGTTATACCTGGCCGACGCCCCCGTCCACCATGAGATCCGCCCCTGTGACATACGAACTCTGTTCGGAACCAAGGAAGACGGCCGCATTGGCGATCTCCACAGCTTCCGCCAACCGTCCGAGGGGAATCATATCGAGATACATCTTGACTACTTCTTCTCGTCCAGCCTCTTCCGATTGGGCATCAAGAATCGGAGTATCCGTTACACCAGGGCTCAACGTGTTGACGCGGATACCGCGACCCCTAAACTCGGCAGCCCAAGTGCGGGCGTACGAGCGGTTTGCTGCTTTGGTTGCAGCATAGGTTGTGTGCTTTGCAATGCCCATCGTATGCATCGCAGAACTAACGAGAATGATTGAACCGCCGCGGCTCATAAGCGGCAGGAGTCTTTGAACCAGGAATACGGGCGCCCGGGCCATCAGGTTAAAGGTCTTATCGAAGTGCTCGAGCGTGATGTCTTCCAGAGCGACCTGATCTGTGAAGCCGGCGTTAGAGACGATCACGTCGACCGCGCCCTTGTTCGCTCTTACTGCTTCGGCAAGCTTTTCAATATCGGCCAGTTTCGCAAGATCTGCGCTGATAGCGGTCACGTTTTGACCAATCTCAGCGGCCGCTTTGTCCAACTCAGCTTGACGGCGCGCCGTGATGAAAACATACGCTCCCTCTTCCACAAATCGCTTAGCTGTCGCCAAACCGATTCCACTGTTTCCGCCAGTGATCACCGCTGTCTTTCCTTCTAATGCACCCATGACTTCCTCCTTGGTTTCTGCTGCCCAGCACGGCTCAGCCTGGCCGGTAAGCATTCTCGAGCAGTCGTTCCAGATGTGGGCCAGGGTGCATCGGATGCACAAGATTGGAATCTAAGACGGAGGGAGAGCGATGAAGAGACCTATCAAGCTCGGGAGGCCTGCGGCCTTCGACAAGGAGGCAGCCCTTGACTCGGCCATGCATCTGTTCTGGGAACGTGGCTTCGAAGGCACCTCCATGGCGGAACTGTCGCAGGCGATGGGCATTCACCCTTCCAGCATTTATGCCGCTTTCGGGGACAAACAAGCTCTCTTCTTAGCATCGGCGCAACGGTATGCCGACGTTCCGGCGCAATACATGGTCCGAGCCATGGAGCAGCCAACGTTCCAAGCTTTTGTACAGGCGGCATTCGATAATACGGTGGAGTTCCTCGGCTCGAAGGAGCACCCGTCGAGCTGTTTCACCCTCACCGGCGCAATGTCATGCGGAGTCGAGACCGAAGCTGCCAAGAGAGTGATGACAGAGATGCGACTTCAAAACCAGGCTGCCATCAGGGCGCGACTCCTCGAAGCCCGTAGAACGGGAGAGTTTCCGAAAGATGAGAACGTTGACGACTACACACGGTACCTCTCATCGCTTCTCAGCGGGCTCGCTGTGCAAGCTGCGAATGGGGCCACCAAAGCTGAACTGAAGCGCGTGGCTGCCATCGCCCTGAGACAGTTGCATATGGTGGGCTGAGTCGGCGCGCATCTACAGCGGCCGGTCTGTTCTTCCGAGTCACCAAGAGAAGAGCCTCCAGCTCTCCGACCCTGAAGATGCCAGTGTCGGAGTCTGGAGGCCTCCTTGCTGCAGATGCAAGTCTTAGTTAGAATTCCAGCCGCAGGGCGACCTGTCCCGTCCGGTTGCCTCCGAAGTCTGATCCGCGCGCCTGCGTGACCACTCCAAAAGACGGACTGGTCACATCAAGAACGGGGTCGGCGAGGTTGGTATGGTTCAGCACGTTGGTGAAGCTGCCCTGCGCGTTGAGGCGCAGGCCCTCACGCAACGTGAAGGCCTTGCTGACGCCGGTGGACAGGCTTACCGTGCCCGGGCCAGTTAGATCCCCAATGCTTTCTGTACCGAACCGGCCGATTGGCGCCACGGGAACAGGGTTGTTGGGGTTGGTGTAATCGTAACCGCCAACGACGCAGTTGCCATTCTGCAGCGAGGCATAGCCCGTGGTGTTGCCCAGTCCCCGGCCACCCGGGCAGGTAAAGGCGCCCTTGTTGAACCACCCCGTGCGTGAGCGTGAGCCAAGGCTGCCCGAGGCGACGCGATCCGGCCGCTGCTGCCGATAAAAGAGCGAACCCGAGCCGGTGCCTGAGGGGTCCGCGTTGCCGGAAGGAATGTAAGCCGTCAGCGCAGGTCCACTCTGCAAGGCCAGAATGCCGGTAAGCTGCCAGCCCCCGATCGCCAGGTCGGTCATGCGTCCGCTCTTGCCAAGGAAGCGCTTGCCCCGACCGAACGGCAGCTCGTACACACCATTCGTGATGGAGCGATGGCGCCGCGTTCCGACAACCTGCCCGTAGTCCACGTGCTGGTCATACGCGTAGGTCGCATCGTACCCGCCCTGCTCATCCACAAAGCTCTGTGTGCTGGACGAAGCGCCGTAGGTTCCCTGGTTGTCCGCCAGGTTCTTGGCAAAGGTGTACGCGCTGTCGAACGAGAAGCCGTTCTGTGTGCGGTGGTGCAGCTCCAGCTGTCCGGACTGATAGTTGGCGTTGGCGCTGGTGGCCCGGTTATAGATCGCGCCAAAGTTGGGGAAGGGAAAAGCCGAACGCGGCTGCAGGGCAGCGATGGTCTGGTTGTTGTAGGGCAGCTGGTTCAGTTCGGGCTGCCACACAAGGTGCCAAGTCGTCAGCCCAACATACGAGGCGCGCACGCCAAAGCCGTGTCCCAGATCCTGATCGATGGAAAGGTTGGTCTGTAACGAGTAAGGATCATGCCAGTTGATGTCCACAGCCGAATAGAAGACGCCGGTGCCAGGTGTTGGTGGTCCAGCGAGCGAAGCCGAGTTGCCGATCGACGGAAAGGCAAACGCCGGTCCAGCGGGAGAGATGGAGTTGTAGTAGCTCTGCAGATTGGACTGCAGGGTGCCAGTCAGCGCGTAAAAGAGCGCGCCAGAGGTAGTGATGTTGAAGTAGCCCACACCGCCGCGGATAGCCGTTCGCTCATTGGCGAACGGACGGAACGCAAAGCCAAGCCTTGGCTCGAAGCGCAGGTGCGGCGTCTTGCGCAGGCCGGCCGGCAAACCTGCTTCGGAGTTGGAGACCACCGGTGTGCAAGGCGCTCCGTTGACTACAGCGCCAGTAGCATCAGGATTTGTAACGCCCGCAGTCGGGCAGGCGTTGAAACCGGCGAGCTCAGGGGCACTGAGCAGATTCGCGTAGCCGGCCGGGTAGATGAGGCGACCCGATTTGGCGACCGAAGGATCGAAGTTGCCGATCTGACCATTGGACGAAGCGAAGGCCGGATGCAGTTCATAACGGAGCCCGAAGGTTAGATTCAGCCGCGGCGTGGCATTCCAAGTGTCCTGCACATAGACTGCGTAGGAGTTGGCGGTCCCACTGTTGTCGCTTCGCACCGCATCGACCTGTGACAGGTAAGGGACGCCCGCGAGGAAGTCCGCAAATTCATTGCCGGTGTAACTTGTGGCCTGCGAGTAGTAGAAGTTGCCGAAGTTATCCGCGGGCGCGAATGACAATGGAGTGAAGGCGCTGAGCGTGCGAATGTCCACGCCTGCGATCACCGTGTGCCGGCCTTTCTGGAAGGTGAGATTGTCTGTGTACTGGAACAGGCGCGAGCGCTCGGAGGAGTTCAGGCGCGCGCCTCCGCTGCTGTAATTCTGAAAGCCAAGATGCGGCAGGCCGTTAAAGAAGGCGCCGGGCAGCCCTTGCAGGTTGGCCCCATCTGTAAAACTTGCGCCGTCGAATGGGTTGGTGTTGCCATCCTGCTCCAGTGTGAAGCCGAAGCGGAATTCGTTGGTCAGGTGTGGCGTGAGCTGCAGGTTGAACGAGGAGGCCAGGATGCGATACGTAGCAAAAGCAGTACCGTTTGGGAGCGCAAGATCCGCCGGCTGCTCCTGGTTGATGCTCTTGTTGGTATAGCGAGCGAAAGCCGAGGCGCGCGCACCAAATGTGCGATCGAGGCGAACGTCATACTGGTTGGAGTTGATGCCGTTCGGCTTGGTGGAAAGGAAGTTGTACGGCGTCGCCTCGCTCAGAACTTGCTGCACGGGCTCACCCACATGGAGGTTGGGCAAGGGAAAGAGGCCGAGCAGCGCAGCGGACGAGGCGTTCGGGGTCAGCCGCTGGCCCGGGTATTGCGCACCCGTGAAGGGGTTGGTGAGAGTGCTTGTCTCCTGGGAGAAGTCACCCGCGCGCTCCGCAGCCGTGGGCACAACATACTGCACCACGCGGGATGTGGCGTAGCGAAGCCCCTCATAGTCGGCAAAGAAGAAGAGACGATCGTGACCGTTATAGAGGTGGGGAATCACCACTGGGCCACTCAGCGAGGCGCCGAAGTCATTTGCAACCTTTTTCGGTTTGTTTGCGGCGTTGGTGCCAAAGGGTATCGCATCAAAGGCTGAATTCTGGAAGAACCAGTACGCCGAGCCGTGCGGTGCGTTGGCGCCGGATTTCGAGATGGTCGTGATCTCGCCGGGCTGCCCATATTGGGCGTTGTTGTTCACGCCGTCCACGCGGATTTCGCTGATCGCCTCAGCCGAAGGGAAGGCGTCGCCCAGGATATTGTTCGAGGTCTGGTTCTGCGCGGAGATGCCGTCCACCGTGGTCTCAGACTGGCTCGGCAGGCCACCCTGGATCGAAAACTTGACAGCAGGATTGGGCCCGGCGGAGGGCTGTGGGGGATAGGTGCCGGAATCCGGCTGCACTCCCGGTAGCACCTGGATGACGCTGAGCGGGGAGGTGCTACCGGCGCCGCGATAGTTGGCCGGCAGGTCCAGCACGGCACGCGTGGACAGCGTCGCCGAGATCTGTGCATCGGCGGTGTCGATCGTACCCTGATCGTTGGCATTGACGGTCACTTCGGTGGTCGCGCCGGCAGTCAGAGCGAGGTCCAGCCGGAGGTTCTGGCGTGCAGTCAGCACCACGCCCCGTTGCTCGAGCACGGCAAAGGTCGGGCTGCTGGCGCGAACAGTGTAGCTGCCGGGTGCGAGATTAACTGCCGTGAAGGCGCCCTGGTCATCTGTGGTGACGGTGCGTTCGGACCGGTCTTCCCCGCGGATCAGGGTGATCTGCGCACCGCGCACAAGGGCGCCAGAGGGGTCGTGTACCGAGCCGGCAAGCGAGGCGAGTGTTGACTGCGCGGAAGCCGTGAATGCGGAACCGAAGAGGAAGCAAAGATACAGATTGCGGCGTGTTGCGAAATGCATGAGATCACCTGTGTTGACTGCCGGACAGCAGACCGAGACGTGCAACGGAGCAGAGGGCGTTGAGAGACGAGCGTCTGTGGCGCAGCAGCGCGCCGCACCAGCGCGCGGACGTGGAGGTGCGGCGTGGCAGGCAGAAGCTTGGATTTATCGTGCGTTCTCATCGTAAGAGGCTTCCGTAGTGAGGAGCAGACCCTGCTTCAGGGAATGTCCTCAGGTCGAAACAGCAGAGGGAGAGCTTGATCGGGTCAACGAACGAGGGAGATGGGCACTGCTCCAGACTCTGTTGCAATTGTCTGTTCATCGAGCGTTCTGAGCCGAAATGTGTCATCACCAGGCCACGAGCCTGCAAGGTTGCTAGTAGGATGGCTGCGTCTGCAAACTGCTTGGCAGAAGGCTGCGGCCTGGGACACGTCCTGGCACGGCCGTCCTTTCTGACTGCTTGCCAGACAGGATCTGTTCGCAAACAGATGTGCAACGGAAGGATGTGCGATGTTTCGAGGCAAGTGCCACCACCATCGTGCGGATCGCATGGCCTCACCCACGATGGTGCTGCTGGCCGCCCTTGCCGGTGGGCTGCAGGTGCCTTTCGCCGCGGGCCAGGCACCCGCCCCCGCGTGGCGCGGCGTGCTGCAGGACGAAGAGTCCCACCGCGTGGCGGCCGCAACCCTGAGCCTTGATGCGGGAGAAGAACACCCGACGGCAATCACCGGCTCCGATGGTTCGTTCAGCTTTCCCACTCTGCTCGGCAAAACATATTCGGTGTCGGTCGAGTCCGGCGGTCGCACTTTTCGCAGCGCGGCAGCGGTCAAAATCCCGGGAGGGGCCGCGCTCGTCGTCCTCACGCTGCAGCAGGACGGCACGGTGCTGCTGGCCGTGCAGCAAGAGCAAGCCGCCGCGGGTGGGGAGCAACTGAGCAGCCGGGTCGTCAGCGAGATCCCACTCAACAAGCGTGACTTTAGCCAGTTGCTCCTGCTTGCGGCCGGCACAGCGGCCGATCCGAGTGGCGCCGCAAACTTCACGCAGCAGTTTGCTATCGACGGGCAACGTGGCGTCGAGGCGACCTTCGCCATGGACGGATCGGATATCAGCGACCCGGAGCAGGGTGGTGGCACCTTCACCAACTTCAACGTTGATGCCGTGCTGGAGATCCAATCTCTGTCGGGCGTGCTGCCTGCCGAGGTAGGGCGTGGCGCTTCGGGCTACACCAATATCGTTACCCGTTCGGGCACAGATGGTGTCCATGGGTCCGTCTTTGAGTTCCTCCGGAACTCGGCGCTTGACGCCCGAAACTACTTCGACTTCTCCTCGCCGGCAAGCCCGGGCCGCATCCCTCCCTTTAAGCGCAACGAGTTCGGCTTCACCAACGGCGGTCCAATCGTGCTGCCGCACCTTTATGACGGTCGCGGCAAGGCCTTCTACTTTCTCGAGTACCAGGGTTTTCGCCAGGTGCTCGGCACAACGCAGGTCTTCTCGGTTCCCACGGTCGAGCAGCGAGCCGGCCTGGACGCCACAGCGTTTGCCGGCGACCTGCTGACCGTGCCGGTCACCCCAGCCATCGCGGCCGTACTCGCGCGCTATCCGCTGCCGAATTTGCCGACCGGCACCTTTGGGGCAAACACCTATGCCACCTCATCGAAAGTCGCGACCAACGCCGATCAGTTCTCGTTGCGGCTTGACTATCAGCACGGTGCCAAGGATCACTTCCTGGCGCGTGTGACGTTCGACAACCTCGATGGCCCGACAACAAATCCGGATCAGACCGTGCTCGACGCAAGCTTCGGCGTGAAGTACGCCGACCGTCAGCGCAATGCGGTGTTCACCTGGGTGCACACGGCCTCTCCACGGCTCACGTTTGAAAGCTCGCTCAGCGGCATCCGGACGACACCGTCCTTCAACACGCCCAATGAGACTGACCCTTCCATCAAATTCAACGATTCACTCTTTGAGCCGTTCAATGCACCGGGAGGATCGGTAACTAAGTCGTTCACAAACCTCTTCCAACTCCGAGAGAACGTCACCTTCACGACGGCCGCTCACGCCTTCAAGGCCGGTGCAGAAGTTCGTCTCTGGCGTGATTCGAGCTACTTCGGGGTTTCGCCGAATGGCGAGTACGACTTCGGCGGAGGAACATCGTATTCTCCCTACGAGATCTCGTCCCGGAGCGGAAGGCACAACGTGCATGTGGGCGACCCTCTCCCCGACTCCCTCTCCGCCTTTCTCACCGGCAGTCCCTTCGCCTACTCGCGCGCTGTGGCTCCGTCCTACTTCTCCAACGCAGAGAAGATCGGTCCCGCCGCGGACAGTCGTACCTCCTATGAGGCCTATATGCAGGATGCCTGGAAGGCTACGTCGCGCCTGGTCTTGAACTACGGTCTGCGCATGGAGTTCTACACCCCCGTCTCCGAGCGTGCAGGGAGAGGATCAGGCTTCTACCCGGCCGCGGGTGGTGGACAGGACTTCCTGGTAAACCCCAGGCCGGTTAATCGGACGAGAATGAACAACTGGGGACCGCGTGTACAGGTCGACTATCGCTTTACGGATCGTCTACGCGGCCACGCCGGCGCCGGTCTCACCACCATCCCACTCAACATCTGGCAGACGAACTTCCTCACCGGCAGCGTGCCTTTTGTGTTCTACCCGCGCATTACAGCAACGGCAGGTGCGCAGATTCCCTACGGCTTTCAGATCACTCCGGCCCAGATACCACGCGTGTACAACCCGGCAGGACAGGACATCTTTGCCTCCGGCAGACCCAATGATGTCCCGGCAAATACCGTGCTCGACATCGACCGATTTGAGCGTGACCTGGCGTCGCTTTCGGGGCAGGCCGCTCCGCTCAACGTGCAGGCCATCTCCCGCCAGGCTGGCAACGCTATGCTGGCCACATGGAGCCTTGGGCTGGAGCGCTCGATCGGAGGCGTGACGGCCACCGCGACCTATGTGGGCACCACGGCCTACAAACTCGCCCGTGTGAGTTTCCCCAACGCCTACCCTGGGGCGACTGCGGCCTTCGCGCCCTTCACGCGCTTCAACGCCAACGGTGTAGCCGTCGGAGGTTTCGGCACAGAAAACGAGATCACCTCCAGTTCGCATTCCAACTACCATGCACTGCAGCTCTCAGCCGCGGGGCAAACCAACCATGGCGGCCCCGGCTTTCAGGCCAGCTACACGTGGTCCAAGTCCATCGATGACACCAGCACCGTCGCCGGGACCTCGGTCACCAGCACCGTGGGCGCGATCTCACAAGCCGCCCCGCAGAACCCTTTTGACACACATCCGGAGCGTGGGCCCTCCACCTTCGATCTCACCCACTCTTTCACCCTGAGCGCCACACAGGAGCTTGCGTTCGAACGACTGCATCTACTCAGCACCTGGAACCCCAAGGTGGTTCGAGGCTGGCAGGTCATCAGCGTATCCACGATCAGCAGTGGCCTGCCCTTCACGGTTTACTCCGGCATTCAACAGACAGGTGCAGGTTCAACAAACTCCGATCGACCTGACCAGATTGGCAAGCCGATTCTTTCCACGTCGCGGCCACGCCGCGAGGACTACTTCGGCAAGGGCAGTGATAACGGCTCCTTCTTCTCCATACCCATCAACGTCGCGGGCGGCACAGGACCCAACCAGGGGCGCTTCGGCACCCTGGGGCGCAACACCTTTCGCGGCCCCGCGTTCTACAACTTCGACATCTCGCTCGTAAAGGACACGCCCCTTGGTCGGCGGAAGTCCGGCAGTGAACTGGCCAACCTCCAGTTTCGCTCGGAGTTCTTCAACATCTTCAACATTGTGGACATGGGACTTCCTTCCAACACCATCCTCGGCACTGGCTTTGGGCTGATCAATCGCACGGCGGGTAGCTCGCGACAGATCCAGTTCTCCCTCAAGCTCGCCTACTAGAGCTACGCCTGCCTGCCGGCGATCTTAGCCGCGCGCTGGCTGAAAGGCGAAGGTGTGTGCGTGCTCCCACGGGCCGCCCAGGTAGTGCCACAGGTCCAGCCCTACAGCCTGCACAGTCCATGGGACGAAGCTCTGCTGCAACTCAGTCAGGAGCTCCCTTGCGGCCTGCGGTGTCACCTTGTTCTGCACCACCACATGCGGCATGAAGCGTTGCCGATCCTGCGCCGGAAGCATGGTCGCGAACTGCTCAGCCAGCGCGGCGTGAACACCGGCGAGCTCCGGCGATGAAAGCGAATACGCGACACCTTTGCCAAGCGAGCGAACGCCCGTCACCCGGAGCGAGAACTCCTGCGTGTTCTGTGCCACGAGCTCCAGCGCATCGGCAATCCAGTCCTCTCCTGGCAGAGCGTGAAAGAGCGTGAGGTGGGCTGGAATCTGGTTGCGCTCAGGGGGAAAGTGCGCTCGGCGTAGCGTCTCAAAGCGCGCCTGGGACGCATCGTCCAGCTTCAACGTAAGAACATCGACCATGTCTGTCCGATGCAGATCGCCGGACGGCTCTGGCGGTGTACTTTGCTCTGGCACCCGCTCCCTGGCCTAGCTGTGACTCCTGCGCAGCTGATCCTGGAGCATGCGAGCGAGGCTTCGTGACTGGCGGATGAGGTCGGGCAGGCCGACACCGTGCAGCACGTTGCCGAGAAGGTGCAGTCCAGGATGCAGGGCGAGTCGGCGCTCCGCTGCGGCAATCTGCTGCAGGTGCCCAACGGAATACTGCGGGAGCGAGTTGGGCCAGCGGCTGACCACTGCCAGGGAAGGCCTGGGCAGCTTGCCCGTCGATGGCTCGAGCACATGGTCCAGTTCGCGCAGGGCTAGTTCGGCGAGGGCGTGGTCAGGCATCGGCAGCAACCGTTCCGCTTCCTCGGTGCCGAAGAAGGTGCGGAGCAGGCGTCCCCCGGGCGGCACGCGATGGGCGAACTTCTGGTCAACAAACGTTGCGGCCAGCAGGCGTGACTGCCGACGCGATGCAACCCGGGATGGCGGCACCAGCAGACCAAACCCCGGGGGCGGCGAGAACGTGGCATCGCTCCAGCCAAAGGCAACCAGCACGGCGGAGCTGCTATGCGTTGGAATGGCTCGAGCGAGAGTGCGGTCGAGTCCTCCCAGCAGCCGCGCCGTAGCGCGTGCCGGCAGCGCCAACACAACGTGGTCGAAGCGCTCCTGTGTGGCGGTGCAGCGACCATCACTGTGCCTTATGACTGCCCTGACGACCCACGCCGTCCCCTCTCGCTGGACCCCAAGCACACGGCTGCGGAGCCGCAGCGTGCCAGCGGGAATCTGGGCTGTAAGCGTCTCCACCAGCGTTCCAAGGCCGGAGCGGAGGGTAGTGAAAAGAGGGCGCTGCGGCAGGGCAGCGGCCCGGCGTTCCGCCTCCCGCTCACCCAAGGCCGCTATCAACGAACCGTGCTCGCGCTCCATGGCAACAAAGGGGGCCATCACCGCATGCACGCTAAGCCGGCGCACATCGCCACCGAAGACACCGGAAAGGAGCGGGGCCGCGAGGCGATCCAGAACCTCCCGGCCGAAGTGACGCAGCGTAAGGGACGCGATGGACTCGTCCTCGACCGGTGCCTCGCGGCGAAGGTCGGCCGCGCGCGCGAACTCACGGCGAAAGCTTTCGAGCACAGCCACCGAAAAGAGAGCCGAAGGACTCGCCTCGAGCTGGTCAAGAGCTTCACGGCCAAGCGGAACCATCATGCGCAGGTTGCTGGGGAGCTTCTCAAGTCGGCCGTTCAGCAGCAGGTAGGTGAGCCGGCCAGCGTCGTCAGACGGAAGCAGTTCGTCCCCAAGGCCGAGCTCATGAACGAGCTCGCGGGCGGCCGGCTTCTCGGTAACCCACGAGTCGGGGCCGAGCTCGACCGTGAAGCCCTGGTCATGGCGAGTCTCGATGATGCCGCCCGTTCGTCCGGACGCCTCATAGACCGCAACATCGATCTCCTGCTCATCTTGCAAAAGCTGCCAGGCGCACGTGAGCCCGCTGAGGCCGGCGCCGAGGATGGCGATGCGGGGGGGCATGGGGTCAGGCGGGGGTGGGCTGGGGTTTGGGGCGGGTGGGGGCGGGGGTGCGGGCGAGGGAAGCGGCGGCCTGTTCGGGGGACTCATCGATCTCGGCGGAGAAGGTGCCGGTGGCGACCTCGACCAGAGCGCGGATCAGTGTCGGAGAGTCATTGAGGCTTTCGGCGCGGGTAAGCTCCATGCCGAGCTCGCGGGCGGTGTCGCGGAAGGCGATGTCGATGTCGTAGAGGATCTCGACGTGATCGCACAGGAAGCCGATTGGCTGTAAGACGACAGCGGTGTGGCCTTCGTCGGCGAGGGCTTTGAGAGTGTCTTCGACAGAGGGACCGATCCAGGGAGCACCGGCGACGCCCTGACTTTGAAAGGCGAAGAACCAGTCGGTCTCGCACATGCCGAGGGGGGCCAGGGTATGGGCCACGGCAGCGGCGGTTGCCTTGCACTCGACGGGGTAGGGATCGGGGGCGACCTGCTCGTCGTACTGCTGGAGTGCGTTGGCGGGGGTGGGGGAGTCGTGGCGGACGGGGGCGTCGACGGTGCCGGAGCGGATGGTGCGGCAGGGGACGGAGTGGGCGGTGAAGAGGACGGGGACGCGGCGGCCGGCGCGGGCACAGGCTTCGGCCCAGGCGGGCCAGAGGCGCTCGGCAAAGGCGAGGGCGAGGGTGGGCGAGGCGGACCAGCCGGCCACGAACTCTACCGGGATAGCGGGTTCGGCGGGATGACCGGGCGACGTGGGGGTGGCGGCAGCGGCGTTGAGGATGGCGCGGCGATAAAGGCCGACGGACGTGCGGGAGTTCTGCGGGGCGAGGCAGATGGCCTGGATGGCGGTGACGCCGTCGCGTCGCATGCCAGCAACGACATCGGCGATGAAGGGATGCCAGTTGCGCATGCCGACGTAGACGCGGGGCGTCTGGTCGGGATCGTTGCTGAGGCGAGGGAAGGCGGCCTCGAGCATGGAGCCTTGGATGATGGTCCAGCGCGTGAGTGGCGGGGGCTGGTCGCCGGGGGTGTCGCGCAAGCCGATCTCGCCGTAGCGGTGTTGCAGCTCTTCGACGACGGAGTCAGGCAGCGGGCGACCGGCGGTGACATAGCGGAGGTACTCGGCCATCTCGCCGAGGGTGTCCGGGGTGCCGTGGGCGAGAAGAAGGATGGCTCGGCTGGAGTGCGCGTGGGTAGGGTTGGCGGCCATGGGGCTAGGGGTATGGTACCCCCCTCCCCCCTATGATACTGCGCAAAATCTTCACAACACTGGAGTTAGGTGGGGACCTACGGTGTCGGTTGTTGGTGGTGTGGAGGTTGGGATAGAGAGTGAGATGGAGATGTGTCGAGGCGAGTGTACGTGGGGATGCGTGCAGATCGCGCCACGGTTGTTGCGTGGTCTGCGGGAGGCCCTCCGGTGGCAGGGCGAAAGCTACGGCAGAAGCAAGGGGCTAGTCGGAGGTGGGTTGGCGGTGGCGGGCGGAGAGGGCGAGCAGGAGAGCGCCGACGGCCGCAGCGGTGGTGGAGGCGAGGAGGATGGCGATGCGGGCTTCGGTGTATTGGGCAGGTGCGGCGAAGGCCAGGCCGGCGACAAAGATGGCCACGGTGAAGCCGATGCCAGCGACCCAGGCGGCGGCGTGGAGCTGAGGCCAGGAGATGGAGTGGGGGAGGTCGGCCAGGCGGAGACGGACGGCGAGCCAGGAGGCGACGGTGATGCCGAGGGGTTTGCCGATAACCAGGCCGAGGGTGATGCCCAGAAAGGTGGGGCGGACGAGTTCGTAGGCGTGGAGGTCGCGAAGGGGCACGCCGGCGTTGACCAGAGCGAAGAGTGGCATGATGCCGAAGGAGACCCAGGGGTGGATGGCGTTGACGAGGCGGTCGAGCGGGGACTCGACCAGGGCGAGGCCGTTGCCGAGGACATGGAGGTGTTCGCGGGCCTTCTCGGAGTGGGGGACTTCTTCCTGGCGGAAGGCGTCGAGGCGGTGATGGCCGTGCTCGACGAACTGCTCGGACGGAAGAAAGCCGCGCGCGGGGATGACGAGGGCGAGCAGGACGCCGGAGAGCGTGGGGTGGATGCCGGAGGCATTGAGGGTGAGCCAGAGCAGGGCGCCCATGAAGAGATAGACCCCGAGACGGACGACGCCGAGGCGGTTGAGGCCGAAGGTGAGGAGCAAGAGAGCCAGGGCGGCAACGAGCCACAGGAGATGGAGGCCGCGGGTGTAGGCGATGGCGATGACCAGGACGCCGCCGATGTCGTCCGCTATGGCGAGGGTGGCGAGAAATATGCGGAGGGCGAGGGGGATGCGCTTGCCAAAGGCGGTGAGGATGGCGAGGGAGAAGGCGATATCGGTCGCGATGGGGACGCCCCAGCCACGCTCCGCGGCGCCGGTGTGATTGAACGCGAGATAGATGAGGGCGGGGGCGAGCATGCCACCGGCGGCTGCGACAACGGGGAGGATAGCGCGGCGGAAGGAGGCGAGCTCCCCGACGAGCATTTCGCGCTTGACCTCCAGGCCGACGACGAGGAAGAAGACGGCCATGAGGACGTCGTTGACCCAGCGTTCGAGGGGCCAGGAGGCGGCGTGGCTGCCGAGGCCCAGGGTGAGGGGGAACTGCTGGAAGCGCTCGTAGAGGGGGGCGAGGGAGGTGTTGGCGAGGGCGAGGGCGGCGAGGGTGGCGGTGAGAAGAACGAGGGAGCTCGAGGTTTCGAGCTCCGTGAAGCGGCGAAAGGGGCCGAGCAGGCGGTGGGCCGGGCGGGTGTCGGTGGGTGTGCGGATGGTGGTGGAGGCGCCCATAGGCTCATCGTAGCGACTTCCAGAGTGCCGCGTTGAGAGTCTCTGGAGGGGTCTCTGGCCGCCCGCGATGGGCTAGGTGGCGGGTTCCATGGTGACGGTGAGGTCGACGTGGCGCGTGGAGCCGGGGATGTCGAGGGAGCCGAGGATGAGGGGCTTGTTGGGGGTGAGGATGGAGGTGCCCTCAAGAACAGTCTGGCGGATGACTGGGTCGGCCGCGCCGACGGAGGACTGCTCGGGGGCGATGGAGGACTGCTCGATCTTGGACTGGAGCCGGACGCCCGTGGCGAACTCACTGAGGGTAGCGTCGAAGTTCATGCCGATGTCGAGGTAGGTGACCTGCGAGTTGCTGCCGCCGGTTTCGGGTTTGGAGGTGCCGATCACGATGGGGACCTTGCTGCCCTGCTTGAGGACCGCGTGCTGGCCGGTGACTAGGACCATGCTGAAGTGCTCGGTGCCGATGCGCTCTTTGTTGTCGAAGGTAGTGACGGTGTAGGTGAGGCGATAGGCGCGTTGGGGGAGGTCGAAGTCAGAGAGGAGGCGAGCTGTTTTGTCGATCTGGTCGGGCGTGCCATCGACGACGAGGGCATTCTCGCTGGGGAGGAAGTAGATGCGCGTTGTGGGATCGACCATGTTGCGGATAGCGTTATCGATCTCGTTCGCGCCGCGGTATTCGGAGATGTTCTTGAGGAAGAAGGTCTTGGTAACTGTTGGCGGGTGTGGGCGGGTGGGTTGTTCGGTGGGCTGCGCAGGGGCCTGGGCGATTGACGGCAGAGACAGGGCGAACAGGGCGGCTGTGGTTCCGAAGAAGTGGCGAGTGCTGGTCATGATGGCTCCTGGAAGCTGATTTAAGTTCGCGGTCAATCTGGTGGCGCTAGGGAGTGGGTGCGCTGGGCTGGGTGGGTGGCAGGGCTGGCGGTGGGGGATGGAAGAAGTCATGGAAGGCCTGGCGATCGGCGGCCTCGTGGGCGAGTTCGGCGGCGGGGGAGAGGGAGGCGAGGTCGAAGGCGGTGTGACGGCTGGTGAAGCGTTGGATCTGCCGCTCCTCGGTGGTGATGGGGAGGGGTGGCGGTGGCTGGCTGGGGGCGGTGGCTTCGGCGAGGGCGAGGGTGGTTAGGGGGGCGGCGGGCTCCGGTTGGGCTAGGGCTGTTTTGTGGCGTTGCGGCCGAAGGTGCAGCGCGGGGTGGCTCTGGACAGTCGCCACTTTGGGCGGGGTGTCGGCTTGGTTCTGGGTGGGGGCGGTGGTACGTGTCGGGTGGACAGGTGCGTGCGTGGGGTGGAGTGCGAGGACGAGGGCGAGGGTGGCGGCAGTGAGGCTGGCGGTGGCAGCGAGCCAGCGAAGGGGGTGCGTGAGGGTGCGGCGGGTGACGACCTGGTGTTGGTGCGTGGCCAGGGTGTGGAGGAGGCGGGCCTCGAAGTCGGGAGCGGGCTCCGCGGTGCGGAGGCCGTGGAGGATGCGCTGCGTAAGGTCGTCTGTGGTCGGGGTGGTGTGGGGGTTGGGGGTCATCGGAGACCTTTCTTGGCCAGGCGATCGCGGAGGCGGGTGCGGGCGCGGAAGAGGAGGGCGCGGGTGGCGGAGGGCGAGCGGCCGAGGGTGGCGGCGAGATCGGCCTGGCTGAGGATGGTGGCGGTGAGGTTGGTGGGGGAGAGGATCTCGTCTTCGGCGGCGAGGAGGAGGACTTCGCGTTCCGCGCGCGGGAGGTTGTCGATCTCGTGAAGGATGGCGGTGAGTCGGCGGGTTTCGGCGAGGGCGGCCTCCGGGGAGAGGCCGGGGCTGACGAGGGAGCTGGCGAAGAGTTCGTCGAGCTGGTCGGGGCGGAGGCGGCGCCGGCGATCGACGCTGAGGCGCCAGGCGATGCGGACGAGCCAGGGGCGGAGTTCGCGGATGGCGGGAAGGGACTGCTGGTGTTGGAGGACGCGGAGAAAGGTGTCCTGCACGGCGTCTTCGGCCTCGGCGCGGTTGCGGAGGATGGCGAAAGCGACGCGAAAGAGGATGGCGCTGTGGGCGGCGACGAGGGAAGGGAGGTCGAGGGCTTCGGTGGTGCGTGGGTCTGCGCGTTGCTCGGGGATGCAGGCCGGGTTCAGGGTGAGGTCCTCGATCACGTGTGTGCCTTCTAGAGGGGCAGACGCGGGAGAGGCGCTCCTGCTCGGGATTACTTCGGAATGGGGGGTGTGGGCTCTTGCTCGGGGAAGGGAAGAGGGTTGGTGGAGAGGCGCATGCGGGGCAGGGCGTCGGGGTAGGTGTCGCGGACAAAGGCGAGCATCTGCTCGCGGACGATGCAGCGGAGGTCGAAGAGGTCGCTGGAGTTGCCGGCGCTCATGAGGCAGCGGATCTCGGCGGTGTGTTCCTTGAGGTCGGTGAGCTGGAGGGCGCAGACCTTGGTGTCCCACTGAGTGGTGGCGGTGAGGACTTCGCGAAGGTGAGAGCGGAGGGCGTCGACGGGGACGGTGTAGTCAAGGTAGAGGAAGGCGGTGCCGAGGAGGTCGGAGGACTCGCGGGTCCAGTTTTGGAAGCTGTTTTCGATGAAGTAGGTGAGGGGGACGACAAGGCGGCGGAGGTCCCAGATGCGGACGACGACGTAGGCGGTGTTGATCTCCTCGATGCGGCCCCACTCGCCCTGGACGACGACGACGTCGTCGATACGGATGGGCTGGGTGAGAGCGATCTGCATGCCGGCGAGGAAGTTGGAGGCGGTGGACTTGGCGGCGGTGGCGAGGACGAGGGAGGCGAGGCCGGCGGAGGCAAGGAGGCCGGTTCCGGCGCGCCAGATGCGGTCGTCGTGGAAGGTGTAGAGAGCGACGCCGACGGTGAGGACGACGACAAAGCCGATGAGGATGCGGCGGAAGACCTGGAACTGGGTGTGGACGCGGCGGGCCTGGAGGCTGTTTTCGCCGTGGAGGTCGAAGCGACGCAGAAAGAAGTTCTGCAGGACGTAGATGAGGCCAACGGCGAGCCAGCCGATGGAGAGCACCATGGCGATGGCGAGGATCTCGCGGAGGTTGGCGTGCCAATCTTGCGAGACCGGGACGAAGGGCTCGACGAAGAAGAGGCAGGTGATGGCGAAGATGGCGCGGGCGGGCTTGCTGAGGTGCTCGTGGAGGCCGAGGCGGAAGGTGAGGGAGTCGGGAAGCTGCCTGCGGTGGACGAGCCGAAAGAGGACGTAGTGGATGGCGTTCGAGAAGACGACCGCGGCACAGAAAAGGAAGAGAGCGAGAAACCAGCCGTGCCAGATGTGCAGCATCCCAGGAAGCTCCTGCGGAGAGGGTAGGGGAGGGGAGGTTGGAGGGGTTGTAAGTTGTAGGTCTAAGTTGTAGGAGGGTGGGGTGGAGGGTTGAGTCGCGTGCTCACGTTAGGTGGGCTGCGCGGTGCTGGGCTAGGGGCGGAAGTGCTGGACCGTGCGGGCGACTTCGAGGACGTGGTCGACGGGGGTGCCGGGGACGATGCCGTGGCCGAGGTTGAAGATGTGGCCGGGGCGGCCGGCGGCGGAGCGGAGGACGGCTTCGGTGCGGGCGCGAAGGAGGGCGGGGTCGGCGAAGAGGGTGATGGGGTCGAGGTTGCCCTGGACGGCGACGGCGTAGTCGAGCTCACGCCATGCTGTGTCGAGGTCGACGCGCCAGTCAAGGCCAAGGACGTCGGCGCCGGTGCGGCGCATGGTGGGGAGGAGCGAGGCGGTGTCGACGCCGAAGTAGATGACGGGGACACCCAGCGCCTGCACTCGCTGGACGAGTTCGGTGGTGGCGGGGAGGACGAAGTCGGTGTAGTCGGGGATGGAGAGGGAGCCGGCCCAGGAGTCGAAGATCTGGATGACGTCGGCGCCGGCTTCGACCTGCTGCTGGGCGTAGGCGACGAGGACGGCCAGAAGCTTCTCCTGGAGGAGGGGCCAGGCCTTGCTGTCGGGATGGCCGGGCTGGGCGCTGGCGTACATGAGGCGCTTGGTCTCGATGTAGTTGCGGGAGGAGCCGCCCTCGATCATGTAGGAGGCGAGGGTGAAGGGGGCGCCGATGAAGCCGATGATGCCCAGGGTGTCGGGATCGACGAGGTTGGCGCGGTTGGCGGCGGGGGAGTTGAAGTGGGCGACGACCTTTTCGATGGCCTGGGCGACGTAGATGAGGTCTTCGGCTCGGTCGGTGCGGAGAGCTTCGACGTGGGCGAGGGAGCGGACGGGGGTGTGAACGACGGGACCTTCGCCGGCGACGAACTCAAAGTCGAGGCCCATGGGGGTGAAGGGGAGCAGGAGGTCCGCGAAGATGATGGCGGCATCGACACCGAGACGTTCGGCGGCGGTGACCGTGACTTCGGCGGCGATCTCGGGGGTGCGGCAGATGTCGAGCAGGGTGTGGTTTTTGCGGACGGCCATGTATTCCGGCATGTAACGGCCGGCCTGCCGGAGAAACCAGACGGGGGTGCGGTCGACGGGGAGGCGGAGGCAGGCGCGGACGAAGCGGCTGGCGGGGGCGTGCGAGGAGTTGGCTGCGGCGGTGGGGCTGGGCTCGAGATGGCTCACGGGTATGTGATCGAGCGTAGCAGCTTGGGGGCGGTGGGGTGAACGTAACGGCTACGGGGAAAGGGGAGGAGGTCCTTCGCTTCGCTGCGGACGGCGGCTGCTTGCGGTGGAGTCCGGGGCAGCGCAAAAGCTAAGCAGCTGCAAGAGCTACGGCAGCTGCAGAATCAGGTCCTTCGCTTCGCTCAGGATGACAGCGATGACAGCGCCGCCCAGTGGTCATGGAACCTCGAGCGGGGACAGCGAAGCCGTCTAAGATCCCACAAAGGATCCGACAAAGTTGCTGAACTCTGGCTGTCTGGCGCATAGGAGGTTGGGGGCGCGGGTCAGGCGTCGAGGCGGAAGGTGTATTCCTCGATGACGGGGTTGGTGAGGACCTCGCGGGCGATGCGGTCGATCTCGGCTTCGGCGTCGGCGCGTTCGAGGTCGTCGGCGAGGGTGAGAAGGAAGTACTTGCCCTGGCGGACGTCGTCGACACCGCGGTAGCTCATGCGTTGGAGGGCCTGCGCGACCGTTTTGCCCTGGGCGTCCAGAACCGTGCGCTTAAGAGTGACATAGACATGAGCCTTCATCGTGCCCGATTATAGACGGGCACACGAGATTCTTTCTGTCGCCGCGTTCTCCAAGAGCAGGTGCGCGACTGAGGAGCAGTGCCATTGCGCTGGCGAGTGCTGCCGCGGTGGGACGATGTGCGCCGCAGTCCACCTTTACCGAAAGAGAAGAGAGACCAGTTTTCCTATGGCGAATTACCTTGAATTGCCGATCGGGCCAAAGAGTCCAGATATTGTGAATGCCGTCATTGAGATCCCGTTGGAGAACTCCAACAAGTACGAGTACGACAAGGAGCTCCACGTGTTCCGGCTGGACCGGAACCTGTATTCGCCGGTGCATTACCCCGGGGACTACGGCTTTATTCCGAGCACGCTGGGCGACGATGGCGACCCGCTAGACGTTCTGGTACTGGTGGACACGCCGAGCTTCACGGGCTGCGTGCTGGAGGTTCGGCCGATCGGCATGCTGGAGATGATCGACCAGGGCAAGGGCGACGAGAAGATTCTGTGCGTGGGTGTGGGCAATCCCCGGTACAACGATGTGAACGAGTATTCGCAGATCTACCCGCACATGTTGAAGGAGATCACGCACTTCTTTTCGATCTACAAGGATCTGGAAGGCAAGCGCGTGGAGGTTCGTGGATGGCGTGATGCCGAGGTTGCGCGCAAGACGATCGTGGAGTCGCAGCAGCGCTTCAAGGACGAAAAGAAGTAGAGCGTACCAGGTCGAGCCGCCGTGTCCTGTACCAGGGCCGGCGGCTTTTGTGCGTCTGGTCTAGGCTGTGGCGCGGCGTGACCGGGCTGCGAGCCAGAAGAGAACCGGGCCGGCGAGCGCGACGAGCGAGGCGAAGAGCAGGGCATTGAGGCCGGCGACCTGCTCGGCGCGGGCGGCCCAGAGGGCAAAGGCGATGAGCAGGGTGGGGCCGGCGGAGACGAGGGCGACGACGAACATGCCGCCAGGGATGCGGAAGGGGCGGGCGAGGGCGGGCTCGCGCCGGCGGAGGAGGATGAGGGCAGCGAACTCCAGCAGAAGGGCGGCGCCGTAGAGGACGAGATCGATGGAGATGAGGCGCTCAAAGGTGAAGGAGAGCGCGAGCGCCCAGGCGGCGGAGCAGACGAGGATGGAGACCCAGGGGGCGCCGTTGGGCAGGCGGCGGAGGAAGATGCGGGGAAGCAGGCCCTGCTCGGCCATGGCGAAGGGCAGCCGGGTGTAGGAGAGAACGAGGGCGTTATAGGTGCCGAAGCCATCAAGCGAGCCGGCGAGGAGGACGGCGAGGGCAAGGGCGGAGCCGCCGAGGAGGCCGGCGGCGTCGATCCAGGCGCCGGTCGAGAAGCGGTCTGCGGAGATGCCGGCGCGCCAGACGGCGAGCAGCGGCAGAAGGTAGACGCAGGAGACGGTGGCGGCGGCGGAGAGCATGGCGCGGGGATAGCTATGTTGCGGGTCTTCCACCTCCTGGGCGATGGTGGAGGCGTTGTCCCAGCCCATGTAGTTCCAGAGGGCGACGAGGAGGGCGGCGGCGAGGTCGGGATGGGCCGGGGCGGCGGCGCTGGCGGGGTGGACGCCGTGGGTAAGGAGGCGGAACGCGACGATGCCGACCAGGACGACGAAGGGCGAGAGCGAGACCGCCATGAGGCGGAGCGAGCCGCGGCCGACGGCGACGGCGCCCCGGAGGTTCCAGAGGGCGGCGAGGACGACGATGAGGAACTTGAGCGCGGCGCCGTGCCAGCCGGCGGTGAGGGCCGGGGCGACGCGGGAGAGATA
The DNA here is from genome assembly GCA_965199635.1 of Acidobacteriaceae bacterium. Classification (GTDB taxonomy): domain Bacteria; phylum Acidobacteriota; class Terriglobia; order Terriglobales; family Acidobacteriaceae; genus Edaphobacter. The sequence continues at coordinate 1,044,556 of CBDASL010000001.1, forward strand.
AAGGACAAAGGTGGTGGGATAGATGGCCATATCAAAGACGCTGGCGGCGAGCGAGAGCCAGGCCTCCTGGAAGCCCCAGAAGGGGCCCATGGCGCGAGCGACCCAGGCGAAGAAGCCGCCTTCGGCGGGGACGGCGGTGGCGAGCTCGCCGATCATGAGCGAGACGGGGAACGACCAGAAGACGGGAACGAGGAGGAGAAGGAGGATGGCGCGGCCGTAGCCGGCGTAGCCGATGATGTCTTCCAGGCCGTAGGGGCCGCCGGAGACCATGAAGTAGGTGGCGGCGATGAGGGGCAGGAGACGGAGGCGGGCGGGCCTGCGCGGGCGTTCCCGGGTGGGGCGGGGGAGATTGGCTGTACGGTGTGCGATGCCCTTCAATGTACCGCGCGGTGCGGTATGTGTGGCAGGGAGGGCGATGGCGGGATATACTCTGCGAAAGCGACGCACAGGGCGGCCGATGGTGGGCGGCACGCGCGGTGTGGATGTGGAGAGTTGGCCGAGTGGCTGAAGGCGGCGGTTTGCTAAACCGTTATAGGACCAAAAGTTCTATCGGGGGTTCGAATCCCCCACTCTCCGCCACTAACGTCTGTCTGGCCCAGAACAAACAAATGTCCAGTGTTTGTGGAGTTGCTGATGTGCCCTAAAGTCTCCCTATTCTCCCGCAGTCCCCCAGTTCCTCACTTTTGCAGGACTAAGGCGCATAAGCAGGACTAAGGCGAGGCTTCAGCCGCGGGCGTCCAAAACGTCCCACATTTCCAGAGGCAGAGTTCTGTAAACTTGCTGAGCGAACCCCGAGACCACGTTTGGACGGCGATCTCGGTGCACGGTCGCTGAGGCAGGTGTGGCAGGTTGGTGTTGGACGCCATCCTTCCTACCTGCCTCTACTTTAGTGCAAACGAGCTTATGCACCCGGCGGTGGAAAACGCCCCCATTTGGTGGAGGGCGGGGGCACAAATGGCGTACCAGGAAAGAATGACGCACAGTGTGCGTTTAACCGCTCGTATACGACCCATGCGTGAGACCGTCAACCCCTATGGTAGGTTGATTCGCGAGAACTTTCTCGTGGAGACCTTGCTTGCGAACTACTGCTGTTGTTTCTCTGCCGTTCCTACTACTGCCTGCACTAGCCGCCGCCCAATCACCCTGCCCGGTCTTTATCGAAAAGATAAATCCGAAAACCTCCCAGAGTTGGAACAGAGTTGGTCGGACCCTGACGAGCAAAAACGAGGCGGAACGACAACACATCGCAGATACTCCGGACTTCTCGGTCGAGCTGAGGAACGCTTCCGGGAAAGATATCCGGGGCCTCAAGCTCCAAGCGTCCTACTACGACGCTACAGAGGACTTACACCAGATACCGATTGCTTGGAACGCTGCGGCAAGCATAAAAAACGGAGCATCGAAGAACCTCAACTGGGAAAACGAGATATACAAAAACAACGTTCCGACGAGCGTGGGCTGGCTTGTTGTTGTGCAGAAGGTGCTCTTTGAAGATGGGTCTACGTGGGAATATAGCGACGCCACACCGGAATGCTACGGCGAATGGTGGCGAGATAAAAAGCATCCTCGACTGACGAAGCTCCCCGAGCAGGCAAAGTTCTATCAATCCCCGAAGAGCTAATGCTGCCGAGGCATGCGAGGGTGAGTAAAGTCCTCACCCTCCCCGCCTCTGCTCCACTCACGTTCAGCCTTGTAGGCTAGCTTTATAAAGCTCCCGAACGGTCTCGCCCATCATCGCGAGGCAGCAAGCCGGGTCCCCCGGACACCTACGACAGATAGGTTTCTCGCAGAACATACACCGTCCAGCCAATTCTTCACCAAGCTGAGCGATTCCGCGTTGGGAGCAGGTGGGATCAGAGCAGATGAATGCTTCGTCTGCTTCAATGAAAAGCACGCCAGGGATGGTTGACATAGGGCCAAACCTACCGCCTCCCAGGTTGGGAGTCAACATACAATTCACATCTTTGTATAGTTGTCAAGATGTTATCTTGTGGAAATCGTCGTACCTAACCGGTGTCGGAAACGGCCACGCTCGCACGAGCCAGTCGCCCCTCGACGCTGTATCCGCATATCTGAGCCAATTTCCAGTGATTCCGAACCTCCCCTAGTCCCTCCGGTGTGGAGTGCGGTGCTGTGCTGGAATGGTCACAGTACGACTTGAGCCTGCTTCGCACTCGCAGCTCGATTTTCGTACCAAAACCTAACCAGTGGCGATTACTCGTGGGGGACATTTCAGGTCCCGCACACAGGCGCGTAGATTAGCACTTGACAGCCGATGTATAATAGAGTAGTAGGTAGTAACTCCTACTGAGACGCACGGAGTCGGTGGGCATCCCTTGTGAGGCCCGCTCCCCTCAACGGTTGAGGCCCTCCCACTCCGGCGCAAATAACTCGGAGGAGATTTGAGTAACGAACATGCAACGCCTCAACTAGAGGCGAGGACACTAGTGTCCAAAGAAGAATTTCTGGAAATCTTGAACATCCTTTTAGAACGATTGGATGAACTAGACGCCAGCCTCCAAGAGGCCGCGCAATGGCGAAACGAGATGGAGGCGCGGCTGAGCCTAATGGACAGTCGACTAGCGACAGCGCAAGTAGCCGCCATTCCCATACACACCGTTGGCATAGGCCCTATTCAGCCCAGCAAGCCACAGCAAAGTGACGCCAGGATCATCCCGACGTTTAGACCCCGAAACTTCAAACCACCGCAATACACGACGAAAGAAAAATAGCACCATGGAAAACAAGACAGAACACACCCCCTCCTGGGGCATCGCTTCAGAAGCACAGCGCATTCACAGCAGTTTCGACCAGACCGGGATTTCCTTCCACGACAGGGCTGACGCCTTGGCCGCTTTCGGGCGACCTGTCACCTTCAACGATCACACCGGAGACCCAGAGGCTTTTTACGATGGTCAAGACTTGCCTCTATCCGAGTGCCTCAAGCGTTTCGCTTACGACCGGCAGGATTTGGTGGATCGCCGAACTCTGCCGCGTGAAGGGATGGGCACCACCCGCGCAGCCCAGCTATCCAAAAGCTCGTTCTCGACTACCGCAGAAAAGACTGCCTACATCCGTGAACATGGAGTAAATGCGTGGGAAGCCTTGCCGCTCAAACCTCCTGTTTCGACAGAGGTACGCACAAAACAGGACTTCTGGGCGCTTCCGGTTGAAGAGAAATCCCGGCGTATACGTGAGAATCCCAATTACGTTGAAACGCTCCCCAATGCCCCACCGCAGGTGCAGACTGGCTTTGCAAAGGTCAACTACGACTTGCTCGAAAAGCAAAGGAAGCTTCGTCCGGGTTCGCGCTAGAACAATGGAGCGCCGTTTTGGCTAACCGGCGACGGCGCTCGTTGCAACGTTCCGTGTCTCGATAGACCGGCAAAGCACCCGTTGCACCTGTACTGCTGACCACTGCCCACCTCGTGGGGCGTCGATTCCGCGCTTGTTCAGCTCAGCAGCAGCAGCCCGCAGAGACGTTGCACCGGCGTTCTGTATCGCTCGAATGACTGGGATCAACTCTTCCGAAGCCTTCTGTACTCGTGCAGAACGTTCTGCCCGTGCAGCTACCACAATCTCGACCTGCTGCTCTAGAGGTACTCGCCTGCCCCCGAGTAGCGTACCGCGTGCCTTCGCCGCAGCAAGGGCCGCTATTGTTCGCTTGGAGATAGCCTCAGCTTCTTGCTCAGCCACGGCGGCCATGATGTGAATAGTGAACTTGGTGGCAGAAGGCATATCGACTGCAACAAACTCCACACCGGACTCCATCAATGTGGAGATGAAGGCGACGTTACGGGCTAAGCGATCCAGCTTCGCCAATACGAGAGTCGCTTTCTGCTGACGGCAGAGACGGAGTGCTTGAGCTAGAGCGGGCCGGTCGTTGCGCTTGCCACTCTCAACCTCCACGACCTCACGCACCAAAGTCCAGTCGCCGCCGTTGAGGTAGGAGGTGACGGCTGCCCGCTGCGCTTCTAAACCCAGCCCGCTATGCCCCTGCTTTGCGGTGGACACCCGAAGGTAAGAGACGAATCGACCGTTAGCCATGACCGTTACACCCTCGTTACGTTCTATCAATGAACGTAGATACAACGTAACACTCGACTCCGCTAGCCGCAAGTGTCATTTCCGAATGAATGCGTGGCATGCAGTCCCAGAACATCTCGAAGCAAATCGTAGGGGCCCCTCACTGGGGTGCCACACAACAGCAAGCATGGTAGGGCGACCCAACTGCCCTCCGTAGATCGTCGCCTATCTGGACCAGCTACACCTCTAAAACTCTGTACACAGGAATCCAGTCATGAAATCGTCGCCCACCCACATTCATAAGCGCCCTCCCATCACTCGCAAGCCGAGGGGATGGACTGACCTCGTCATTAGCGGCGGCATACGCCCGAAGAAAGGCAAGTAAAACCAATGAGTCCATTCACAATCCCGCCAACACTGCTCTCCCGAACCGAGACAGCTCAGACTCTGGGCCTAAGCGAGCGGTCAATCGACTACCTCGTCGCAGAGAACCGCATTCATTCGGTAAAGCAGGGAGCCCGCCGCCTGTTCCCCAGGGCTGATGTCCTTGCGTTCGCTGAGCAGAGCCACCGTGGTCGCATCAGCAAGAAAGGTCATTGAGAAATGTTAGAACTCGCAATCCGCAAGCTCTACAGCAGAGCGGAAACAGCGCACGCCCTAGGCTGCTCCGAGCGAACCGTTGCCCGGATGCTTCAGGATGAGCGCCTACAAACCGTACGAATCGGACGTCGCAGCCTCATTCACATTGACGAGATCACCCGTATCTCTCGCACGGGTTGGTAGTAATACCACTTCGGCAGCTTGTTCGCTGCTGCTGTGCGATCCGATTGTCACGCACAGTCGCGCCCTTCTATTCACTATGTATAAGGCATCCTCTCTCCTCAGAACTGGCCTACTAGTGAGCTTTACTCCCGTCGTTACCCGCACTTACAGTTACTTGTAGCACCGTCCTCCTGGAAATCGATACATGCTTCTGTCCCCTATACCAATCGTTCCCACTTACCCAGCACGATTAGAACCAATCCGAAAAAAGGTGTTAGACACGCTTAGTGACCAGCCCCTCGAGCGAGAAAAGCTTCGTCTTTGTCGGTACAAATCGCACTGTAACGGGCTTTTCTGCCCCTTCTGCCAAAGCGAGAAGGGCAGGAAAAGAGCTTCAGCTTTACAGAACTTGGCGTCTACGATCACACCGACTCACCTACGGGTTCTGACGTTCAAAGCGAGTGATGTTCCAAAAGTGCACCTCCGGGAAAGTGCAGTTGAACTAATGAATGCAGGCAAGCAAGCGCTCAAGTCTCTTAACGTCTATGGTTATGCCATCCAGATGGAGGCTTCCTCTCCAGAAGGTCTGCCGGACTACTTGCACGGACACTTGCACGCGCTTGTAGACGCCCCTACAGGAGGCCGCAAGCACATTGCCAAGGGTAGGTGGCAGGAGTCGTGGCTTGACGCGCTCCCGGCCCGCTTACACCCGAAAGAAGGCGGGGTCTACGTTGAGGGCGTTCAGTCCCTTGGAGCCTACTGCTCCTACATGACCAAATCACCCTTCAGCGTTCACCTGAACGATGCTCAGCTTGAGGTCGGCCCCACGCTCTCCCTAATCCGTGAGCAGCAAGGACTCAAACGATGGGCGTCGTGGGGCAGCCTTGCCGCTTGAGGCATCCGCACACTGTGCGGCTGTACACCCGACCTATGGGAAGGGGAGCTTTACACACTTTGGAAATAAACAGATCATGACCTGATGAGCAGTTTCATCGCAAACAATCGGGGCTCCAGCATCACGATAGGACTGGCTTTTCTCGCACCTATCTACTCCGAGCACATTAGGCAGCGACCAATAGTGGTCGCTGCATGTGCCGTTATTGGAATCACCCTAGTTCTCTTACCCATGCTCCTGCCGAAGCGTAAGCAAAACAGAGGTGGGGGTTCGAATCAGGCTGGCCGCGATGTTAATGGACAGCAGATCATCGCACCAAACAGCACAATCAATATTCACCCTGATACGCATGGGATCGTAGCTTCAGAATACGATGAGGGCTCCTCTCGTGTAACCGAGGACACAGTCACCATAGATGCGCTACTGCTTCGTACGGTAAGGCAATCGCCAAGCGGGATATTTAAGGAATATCAACAGGGACAACTCTATGCTCTGGTCCAGATATCAAATTTCGCTCCAAGTGTGAAGACAGAGGTGTCTGTCTCTCTTAATTTCAGTGATAGCGGCAAGGCGATCCATCACGTCAATCGAATCTACTGGTTGAATGAAGCTGAAAATCGTGTGCTGATGCCGGTAGAAACAAGCCGCCTAGCAGTTATAGGTTTTTGCGAGGACGAGAAATGGTTGACCTTCCAGAATGACGTTGAGGACGCACCAACCAGATATGCTCATTCCGTAACAGCTTGGCGACATCAGATGGAGAAGCGGGCGGTGAGTCCTATAGGTCTTCCGTTCGATAGGTCACTACAGGTTGAAGTTCGCGTCATCACGTACCCACATGAGCGGTTGGCGGCGTCAAGGCTTTTCGTTCTCACTCCTAACACTCTCAGCGGCTTTGTTGTACGTGAGGACAGGAACCAGTAGGACTGCTTTCGATCAAGGAGACCTATCTGCACCTTTTTACTTGACAACGAAGTCAATTTGGAGTATTCTTAAAATAGTAACCGCCTAACCATAGCTGGTGATAGGCCCTCATGGAGCCCAGCTATGTGTAGTAGGCAGATTTGTCGCCAGCAACAAATTGACTCGCCAATACAGGACGGCCATCTCTATACGTTCTCTTCGGCAACTAGCATCGCTGATGTCGTGCGAGCTAGGGGAGCATTCTTAACCGCCGTCGAGCTTGCCGCCTTGACGGGGTTGAGTGCGAAAAGCATATACAAGATGGCGAAAGCGAAGCGCCTGCCTCATTACAGGTTCGGTGGGTCGGTTCGCTTTGACCCGGGGGCAACAGCGGCTTGGATCGAGCAGAACGCGATCATGTAGTCCAATCGATGCTGTCAACCATCGACCGGACTTCTTTAGTTTGTGCCGGGGCCAGATAGCGCATTGTGCTCTCTAAATCTGCATGGCCTAGAAGAGCCTGAAGGGTGGCAAGGTCCATGCCGTTCCTTAGGCACGTGGTCGCGAAGGTCCTGCGGAACTTGTGGAGCGTGAACTTGCGACACTCGCGGAGTTTGCCAGTGCACCCGTTGCAGTGTCCGCAGTTCAGTCCCGTTCGTCGCGCCAACCCCTTCAGAGCTTTCAGGAGTTTGGTATTAGGTCGCCCTGCCCGCGTCGGGAGCACAAGCTTAGACGAACTGCGCTGGTCTTCTCGTGCGGCCTTCAGGTTGGCGAGCAAACCTGCCTTGATCGGGATATCTCGCTCTTCTGAATCCTTGATCCGGAAACCCCAGTGGGGCTTGCTCGTAACACGGACGAAGCTGTCCTCCCAGAACACATCGGTCCACTCCAAGTGCTGTATTTCCTGATCCCGCATCCCCGTTTGAAGAGAGATGTCGAAGAAGAGGCGCATCGCACCATCGGCTGCCGCTCGCAATGTGATCAAGTCCTCTTTGCTGTATTGGTTGGGCATTTTCGTTTCATACCTTGGACAAGGCGGCATCTTGGTCATCTCGACACCACAGAATCGCAAAAAGCTCATCAGCGTTTTGTGCTTGTTGCTGATCGTCCGGTCGCTCAGCCCACGCTCTCTGAGTCCTTTGTGATAGCGATACACATGATCCTTCGTGACCTGATCGGCGAATGCAACACCTGTAACATCCAGAAAGTCGGTCGCGACCAGCTTGAGTATCCTGGCGGCTTCTGGGGCCTGCCGATTGAGCGCGTCTTGTTCACACTGTGCAGCCTGCTTCCTGAGGCGCGTCCTTACGTCACTCTCGACTATCTTCGCTCCAGCGTCTTCGGCATGGAGCTTTGCCACTGCGAGTGATTCCTCACGGCTCCTGAACGCCATGGCGTCGGCTGGGTTGTCGGGAGCCCGCTTGTAGACCTTTTGCCCGTCTTTGTAGATGCGGACCTCGTACCGCCCTTGCGGGTACTGGACGAGCGACTCACCAGCTTTGACAAAGCCGTGCTTGACACGATTATTAGCAGCAAGCACGACCGGAAACCGTCTCCAGCCCTTCGGCGTCCGGCAGTACCACATCAGCGTGACAGCTCTTTTGTCCGACGACACCACTTCACCTCAGCCCCTAAATACAGGACCAAAATAGGACTAAGCTGGCGAGAAGTCAACAAGCATGGGCGTTCTTGCCAACTTGCTAAGAATCCCCCACTCTCCGCCACTACCAAGTCTAGTAAGAACTCGAGAGAGGTCAGAAAGCTACCATGAAGGCGGCTTTCATACGTATCAGCGTCCCGCTGCGTCCTAAGCCGCTTCGTGAAAGCTACACTCTGGCGGGGGTACTCCAGGGGATACCGGCTTCGCCTGACGCCAAGGAGCGGTGAAGTGGGTTTTAGAGATACGGAGATTCGCAAAGCCAGGCCGCAGAGCAAGGCCTGCAGCCCCAAAGTGGCTCAAAAGCGTACCACTGGGGTCCCTTCGGTCGATGTGGGACACCTCGGACTCAAAGTCTCGACCTCATCAGTACAGCCCTGAGCGATCTTACGCGCCCCCGTACAGGGGTGAATGAGCACGCTCTTCAAGCGCAGTGCTGGGCGTTAGAAGCGGATGCCATAGTCCTGGCGTTGGGTGTGCGGTTCACGCTGTTGAAGCGCCGGGTCAACGGCATCGTTCCTTATGGATTTCGCTCGGCGGCAGGAGCGATGTTGCCGGAGTACAGGGCAAGCGCCGCTTTGGGAACTGTGTCTGCAACGCCTGTCGGCAGCTGGTCCCCGGTCACAAGGACGCGATCGGCACGAACGGTTTGCGAGCCATCGACGGCGTCGCCGTAGTCGATGCTCCGTGACCCGGCCTTGCTCTGTAAGGGGAGAGCGACGCCCTTCTCGGTCTCGCCCTTCGCAGGTGCTCCACCGGGCGCAGCAGCTCCGGGTCTTTCTGCCGCACGATGGTCTCGAGCCGTGCGGTCGGCATGCCGGCTTTCTGCATCTGCTGGAATGGTCTGCCCGCGTCCACGCCCTGATGCTGCCGAGTGTCTCCGATCACCAGCACGCGTCCTGCGGCCCGATCTGCTCGAGAAACGCCCGCATCCGCCTGGTGCTGGCGAGGCTTGATTTCTCCAGCATGTAGAGATGTCTGCTGGCAGAGTCGGCATCCTTCGGCGTGCGAGGAAGCGCTGCAACGTGTTCACCTCGATCCCGCTTCGCGGAGCCGGCCTGCCGCCCTCGATGTGGGAGCGAAATGCGCGACCGCGCAGCCGCCCTGATCGGCGTTGATCCAGACGACGGAACGCCATCTTGGGTCCGAGCAGGGGATCGCGGGAGCGGTTAACGACAGTCTAGGGCTGTGAACATGCAGGACAAGCTCATCTAAGGACGGTCTGGATTCTGTCGCCTACGATCTGATTGCGTTAACTTCCGAAGGTCACCGGCGTCGGAGCACGCTGGATCGCTGGCTCGGGCAGGCGACCGACTAACACGAGCGCGTTGGCGCGGAGTTGATCTGTCTCATCCAAAATGCCTCGCCGACACGTCGTGTGCAAGCTGCCGCCGGAGTGCTAGCAAAATTCCGAAGGTACCGGCGACGGATGTTCGGCCGACCCCGACCCGTGCGCGTCGGACGAGTTGCCTTTCCTCTTGGCTTGCGCTGTCCGCTCCGTCGAGCGGTCTGACAGGCGCGTACGACCATCACGTTGCAGTGAGCGCTTACGGAAGAGCGCGTACGTTTTAGTCATCAATCCGGATGTGGCGCGTCGTGCAATCTTCCGACAAGAACTGGGCTCTCGACCCTATTTACATTTTAATTATCTTTGCGCTGCGAACGAAATTCAAGCAAACTAGTGATCTCAAGTGCGCACGCCAGCTTGATGCTCGTAGCCATAAGTTGCAGCATTTTCAGGCATAAGGTAACAGGCCAGATTTCATTGGCGTTCTTGGACTGCGACTCTTATCTATAAGACGCGAGAAGGCCCTCCGCTTAAACCCGAGAGGGGCCCCGTGTACATATTCGATTTTCCTCCCCTCCCAGGAAGGTGCTGTGACGTCTCCATTCTGTACGTTCGCCCCCACGCGTCGTTCCATGACGCGCACGATTGCAGCAACCAGTTTCTTTACCATCCTTTTCTCCGCGTCCTTTGCGCAAAATGCGCAAAGGGCCGCTGCCTCCACACAGTACGCAGTGGTTACACTCGGCATCTTAGATAATGCCGGATCCAGTACTGTTGTGCGGCAAAGTAACTCTCTCGGGGAAGTAGTCGGCGGATACCGACAGGGCGGCCCACACAAAGCTGCGGGTGCATTCCTACTCTCCAGCAGCGGTATGCTTTTTCTCACGGACCAGCAGCAAGCTGACTACAGCGCTTCTTTCGGCATTAATGACAGCGGTGAAATTGCGGGCTCGATGAATGGAGCCACTACGACGCTCCCTTTTCGCTCCGTACGGAAAGCTCAGTTCCTGATGCTTCCACTGCTCTTCGGTGATACGGCGGGGGCCGCCTACGGCATCAATGATCATGGTGAGACTGTTGGGTATACGAGTGGACCCAACGGAACTCACGCTGTTTGGTGGACACGCAAGGGCGAGATTACTCAGCTGCCTTCCTTGTCAGGTGGTGGCACCGCCAAGGCAGTTGCGATCAACACCAGCGGCGACATTGTTGGCAACGCTGGCGACGCGGACACAACGGCCGTGTTCTGGCCAGCCAAGGGAGGCGTGCTTGCACTCGACACCCCTGCCGGCTTCACCAGCAGCAGGGCCGAGGACATCAACAGTTCCGGGTACATCGTTGGGGCGTCGACCGATATTGAGGCCTTTGGCACCCGGATGCATGCGACGTTCTGGCCGTCTGGCAGCACTGCTCCCCAGGATCTCGGTACGCTTCAAGGCGGGACTAACAGCCGTGCCCGATGGATCGATGACAACAACTGGATCGTCGGTACTGGCGACTCCAGCCAGGGAAATCGCGCGTTTCTGTGGACTGCGGCGAGCGGCATGCTGGACCTGAACACCCTTTCAACCGACCCCTCCCTGGTTCTGGTCGACGCGCTCTCTATAAATAAGAACGGAGTGATTCTGGCCATCGGCATCGACGTAAAGGATGCTCCTCCGATGGAGGCGATGGGCACCATGGTCGCTACGAGCCACGTGGAAGAGCGCGAACTGCCCCGACACATTGTGTTGCTCACCCCTATCAAGTAAACGCCCCTAGGCCTTCTTTCGACATCATCAGGCAGGTAGACCCATGCGCACACGTATCGTCGCGGCACTTTCTGTCGTGGCTGCCAATCTTGTTTTCATCTCCCTGTCCGCCACTGCTCAGGTAACAACGGGAGCATGGCAGAATGGGCCCAATCTCCCGTATTTCCCTGTTCATATGAGCTTGATGCCAAACGGCAAAGTCATTATGTGGCCCGGTGACGGAGGCGTGAGCGGCAACGATCCGCGACAGCTTGATCCCATCACCGGCACTGTCACATCGCTGCCGGCACCTGGCTACGACATCTTTTGCGCCGGCCAAAGCTGGCTGGCCGATCACCGACTCTTTGTTGCTGGCGGCCACATCAGTAACAACGTTGGACTTCCAGCAGCGGTGATATTCGACCCAGCGCAAAATGTGTGGACTAAGCAGCCGAGTATGAATGCTGGCCGTTGGTATCCCTCTGAGCAGGTGATGCCAAACGGCGATGTGCTCGTGGTCTCCGGCGACACCGACGTAACTGTCGGGGAAGACACCACTCCGCAGGTGTGGCAAGCTGCTTCTGGCTCCTGGCGCACGCTTACCAACGCCCCGCTCAATGTGGGGCTGTACCCCACCCTTTCACTGGCGCCTAACGGCAAGGTCTTCAACTCTGGCCCGAGCGCCACCAGCCGATATCTGGACACCACGGGCGCGGGCGCCTGGAGCGTTGTTGGCACTCACGTCTTCAAGGGGTATCGCGATTACGATTCCATGGTCATGTACCAGCCAGGTAAGATCCTGGTGGTGGGCGGCTCCGATCCGGCAACCAACACGGCCGAGGTGATTGACCTTGCCCAGCCAGCGCCGGCTTGGCGCAGCACAGCGAGCATGACCTATGCGCGGCGTCAGCTTAATGCCCTCATGCTGCCCGATGGGAAGGTTCTGGTGACGGGCGGCACCGGCGGCCCAGGCTTTTCGAACGCCGACCCGGCACTCGCCGTGTATGCAGCGGAGGAGTGGGATCCCGTCACTGAGCACTGGACCGTGCTCGCGAGTGCCACTGTTCCGCGTCTATACCACTCGATATCGATGCTGATGCCGGACGGTCGCGTTCTCTCAACCGGTGGCAACACTTATACGCAAAGCGAATTCTTTTCGCCGCCGTACCTCTTCGCTGGCCCGCGTCCTACCATAACCTCGAGCCCGACCAGTGTTCAAAAAGGGCAGCAGTTCACTGTGGGCACCCCGGACGCGGCAAACATTACCCAAGTTTCCTGGGTGCGCTCACCTTCAGTTACGCATACCTACAGCATGAGCCAGGCTTTCTATAGCTCCACCAGCATCGTTGCCAACGCTGGCAGTATCAGCATCACCGCCCCTGATGAGCCGTCCATGCCGGCAGGCGAATATATGCTCTTCCTCCTCGACAAGGGCGTACCGTCGGTAGCCGCCATCGTCAACTTAGGTCCTACGGCGGCGAGCAATCCCCTGCCGCTAGTCACATCTCTCAATCCCAATTCAGTTGCAGTCGGTAGCTCGCGTTTTCCGTTGGTAATTAACGGCGGCAACTTTGCTACGAATTCGGCTGTCAAGATCAACGGTGCTGCATTGCAAACTTCCTTCATCAGCGCGACTCAGATGAGCGCGATGGTACCGGCGAGTTACATGGCAAAAACGGGCACGAATTCGATTACTGTGTCCACGCCATCCCCGGGCGGCGGCACTTCGGGCGCTCTTGTGCTCACTGTGACACCCACAAACACGCCCAATCTGACGCAAACAGGCAGTATTATCGCTCGCATCACCGCCCCCACCGGCTCAGGCAACAAAAGCCTCGAGGTGATACGCGATGGAGATATGCCACCCGTGGGCACCGCGGATGGTCGGCGACAGTATGACAGCTACAGCGGCGGTGGTGCTCGCACTGACGACTGGATCGGCTACCAATACGCAGCACCCCAGACCTTTGCAAGCGTCACCTTCCAGGAGGGACTCAATTTTAAGAACGGTGGCTGGTTCAACAACCTGAACGTCCAGGTGCGCCAGAGCGGCACATGGGTCAGTGTGTCCAATCTCGTCTCGACCCCTGCGTACCCACCCAATGACAACATCAGCTACGAGACCTATAAGCTCACGTTTCAACCAATTATAGGAGACGCGATCCGTATTGACGGCGCTCCGGGCGGGACGGCCTACTTTACCTCCACGAGTGAGTTGCAGGTGTTCGGGCCAACCGTGTCAGACCTGACCCAGAGCGGAACGATGATCGCAAGTGTGACGGCACCGACGGGACAGGGTAATAAGAATCTGGCCGTCATCCGTGATGGAGATCTTCCACCTGTGGGTACAAAGGACCCAACCCGCCAGTACGATACCTATCACGGCGGCTCACCTTCCACCGACATGTGGATCGGCTACCAGTATGCTGCGACAAAGACCTTTACAAAGCTTGTTTACCAAGAGGGGGAGAGCTTCTCGGATGGTGGTTGGTTCACTTCCGCGACCGTCCAAGTGCTTCAGAACGGAAGCTGGGTTGCTGTCTCGAATCCAGTTGCGACGCCCTCGTACCTTCCCCACGATGGGAAAGGCTTCGTCACTTACAGCTTTACGTTCACGCCAATTGCTGGCACGGCGATTCGCATCGATGGCCCTCCAGGAGGCAGTGCCTATTTCACTTCGGTGGGGGAACTACAGGTCTTCGGACGGTAGTTTCGAGTGGCTGACCTGTGGTTCGCCAAATCAAGAGGCACGCCATGTTGTCGCTTAGAGCGCAGCGTGGCGTAATTCAGATCGAGCAGGGCAATTCGCGCCCCTCATCCTTTTCGACTGGTGTCTTGCCGGTTCCCGTTGGTGAGCGTCTTCCAGGAGCACGCTTTCGGAAGACCCCGCCGAGGCGGCTACCTATGCCCGATAGGCTGTCCGGAGCTCGCTTCCAGAACGCTTCCGGCGTGTCACTAGCCCGACTGAGAGCGCATTCACACAGTCTGAAGGGGGCTGGATCCGGTTGTATTGGAGTGTGGCGTGTCTTTGTCCACCATTACCTGCAGCAGTAGTCGCTAGGCCTTTCCGGAAGCGAGACAGGGATGAAGCATTGCGATCCATGGATGCTGTCGTCATCCTCGATCTCGTCTGCTGCTGGGAACGACGTAGAGCCGGTCATTGTGGCCGTGACGGTCTTCGGGCTGAACTTGGGAGAGGTGTTGGTGGCAGTCATCGAACCGTGAGTCGTGATCCCAGCCCTGATCGGCCTTGGAAGGTCGCCTTCTGGACCCGGAAGCGCTGTTTCAGCTCCGGCCGCACCAGGTTTGGGGTGTATGCGGTCGAGGACACCCGTAGCGACTGCACAGAAGATGCAGATTATCGATAGAGACCTTCATGAATCGCCTTGATCGTGGAATAGCAATCACACGCTATCTCCTCAAGCCCGTCATGATCAACGATGCGAATACGGCCGCGGCTGTATTCGATCAGTCCAGCTCGTTGAAGTCCACCCGCCGCCGCAACGATTGTGACGCGCTTTGTGCCTAGAAGCTCGCTTAAGCTCTCCTGGGTAATTTCAATCGTCGGGGATCGGGTCAGATGATGCGCGGTCAGCAGCCAGCGCGTTAAGCGTTGCGAGGCACCGTGAATGCGGTGACACCCAGCCAGTTGGCTCAGACCGTGTGCCTGCCCCTGTACGAACTCCAGGACACGGTCGTGAACATCTTCCTCTTCCCGGAAGCTCTTCTGCAGATGATCGAGAGGAATGCGGATTGCCGCTCCCGCGATTTCCATCCGACAATGGGTCGGCACATTCGCCGGACCGATCAGATGCAGGCTGCCGATGAACCCCTCGCGGCCGATCGCGGCAACCTCCGAAGCAAGGCCAACCGTAGTGACGGCGAGAACGGAGGCGAGACCCGACGTCAGGAAGAACGCGTGAGAAGGTCTCGCCCGGGGCTCGTGAAGAATAACCTTAGAACTGAGCAACACCTCTGAAGAAGACGAAAGCAGACGCCTTCTACTCTTCTGTGAGATGGCGGCAAGCAGGCGATTTGGATGGGGTGTGGACTGCGGCATATATCTCCGGGAGATCTGCAGTGATCTCGTGCTCACCACGTGTTCACTCTCTGCTCGAGTAGTGCTACAGCTTTGGACGTTGAACTTGGCACAAAGTGCATTGGTTGAGGAAACGACCGATTACGCGCTATGTCAAATATTTGACATAATGGGACAACCGAGAAAGGCCTAGAGGCACCTTATGGATTGACAGCGCACGCTGCAGGCATCGACCCGAACGCGAGGTGTGTACTCCAACTCAGCGAGGGCTTTCACGAGACCCCGCTCTTCCTCTGCTTGACAGCAACACGGGGCCTTCTCAGCGCACCACATTTACTGATCTGCTTATCCGTGGCAGCTACCTATTCTCGCTAGCCAGACGTCTTGCATGTCTGCCAGCACCCTCTCCCAGGTCTTTACGAAAGGAACAGCATGTTTATCATTTGGTGGATCATCGTCGGTCTCATTGCAGGCTTTTTAACGGGCAAGCTCATGAAGGGAAGTGGCTTTGGTCCGGTTATGGATATCGTTGTTGGAATTGTAGGCGCCATCGCCGGCGGCTATATCATGCGTGCCCTGGGATTCGCAAGTCAGGGTGGCCTGATCTATAGCATCATTGTGGCAGTTATTGGCGCGGTGCTGCTCACGTTGCTGCTTCGCCTCATCACCCGCAGGGCTTGATCGCTCTTGGCGGCTCCATGAAGCCGCCAAGACCCGCTTCAATAGGTAGATAGTCCGCCTTTCAGCATGGCGTCTTGAGCACTGGAGATGTGGTAGTCCGCTCATAGAGGAGCAGGGATGTAACCGTAGGCGGTGGGCTCTCCTCGGATGTCTGTCGTTCCTGGTGCTGCGAGTGAGAGCATGCCTAGTTTTTCTAAAGGGAACAGGCGTGTATGCCGCCGATGTACGTGGGCGGTACGCCGGCTCTTCCTGTAGAACAAGGTGTCTCCGCGGTTCCTCATGTCGACCTGGTCATCGTAGCTGGTCTGAGTAGTAGTTCACTGAGCCGTAGTAGGGGACCTCGAATCAGGAACTTCTCGGTGGGGCCGAACCGCGAAGAGGGAGGTGTGTTGACGGAGGCGTCCGGGCGCCGGTCTGCTGTGGCAGAACGGGAGTACAGCTGGGAGGCAGTTCCTAGCGTTGCGGGCCAGGGTGACGTCGCCTCCTCCGGCCAAGACGGTGGCACGCCAACGGAGTCGGCTTGAGCAGGCTCACGGAGAGACAGCACCCGCAACATGCCGACGCCCAAGTAATGACTGCCATGAAAGGACACTGTCCCCGGCAGCGTCGTCCCTCAAAAGGTCAATGGAGTCATATTCCTTTATGCATGATCCTGACCAAGATCCTTCTAGGCCCGTCAGATCTGACGGGAGGGCCCCGTGGCGCATTGACGAAGTATCCAGCGAAGAAGTGGGGTGAAGATTGCAGTCGGACGCCGCAAGCAAACGCATACGGGGTGATGTCAGCGCGCTGATCGGGGCCTTCCTCATAGTCGCCGCACTATACCTGGCCCGAGAAGTCTTCATTCCTCTTTGCCTGGCAGGTCTTTTTACCTTTCTGCTTGCACCACTTGCTTCTTGGCTGGAGCGCTGGCATCTCCCGAGAACGGTCTCTGGCATCCTTGTCATCGGGTTGATGGCGCTCGGCATCGGTTCTATCGGCTGGGTCGTTCTTGGCCAGGTATACAACCTGGCGGTTGAGCTTCCCGAGTATCAGCAGAACGTCACACAGAAGATCAATGTTTTACATTTGCACTCCGCCGGCAGGCTCACCAACACGGTGCAGATGCTGAGCGAGGTGAGTCGGCAGATTTCCAACGGCAAGCCAGTTCAGGCGTCGCCTCCGCCAAGCTCCGAACTCGTTCGCCGGGGAACAAGGAACGTAGCCGCAACTGGACCGCGGCCCCTGGGAACTCCGGCGGCTCCAAATGCCCCAATCAGCGTCCGGGTAGAGGATTCAGGACGATCGTTTGCATCAATGGCGGTCTTCGAGGTTCAGCCTCTCATCGCACCCCTTACCCGGGCTTTTGCCGTGGTCATCTTCGTCGTCTTTATGCTGCTTGCGCGCGACGACATCCGGGACCGCGCTGTTCGGCTGATGGGGAGCACGCGAATTCATGTCACGACGGTTGCGATGGTCGATGCCGCTACGCGCGTCAGCCGTTACCTGCTTATGCAATTCATAGTGAATCTTGGGTACGCGCTTGTCCTTGGTCTGGCGCTCTGGGCGATAGGCATCCCGCACCCGCTATTATGGGCCGTAACCACTTTTCTTCTACGATTTGTTCCATACGTTGGCATTCTTGCGGCGGGTGTAGGCCCGATTCTCCTCGCACTTGCGGTCTCCCCGCACTGGTCTATGGCAGGGTGGACGCTCGCGGTTTACGTCTTTCTGGAGCTGTTGGCCGCTAACGTAATCGAACCTTTGCTGTATGGCTCTTCCACTGGTGTTTCCGCACTTGCGATCCTGGTTGCAGCGATCTTCTGGACATGGCTCTGGGGTATTCCAGGCCTGCTCTTGTCCACGCCTCTGACGGTTTGCCTGATCGTGGTGGGCCGCCATGTTCCCCGGCTCGGGTTCCTGAGCATCCTTTTCGGTGAGAACAAGGTTTTGGACCCTCCTGAGCGTCTCTATCAGCGAATCCTCGCCTCTGATCTGCGTGATGCCGCGAAGCTGATTGAAGAGGAGAGCAAGACGTCTTCACGGGAAGCAGCCTACGACAAGCTGATAATTCCCACCTTGAACCTCATCGAAGAGGCACGTCATACCGAACGACTGGAGGCCGCACGGGCTGAATCGGCGCTGCAGCAGATCGAAGATCTTATTGAAGAACAGTGGATCCCTGACGGTGTGAGCCTTGGTAGCAGGGAGGGGGCGATCATCTGTGTTTCTGCTAAAGATCTGGCGGACGACATTGCCTGTCAGCTGTTGAAGCAGGTGCTGGTTGAAACACATTCGGTTGTAACTCTCGCTTCGGATCTCATGAGCGCGGATGTCGACGCAAAGATCGAACTGGTCCGACCGGCGGTGCTCTGTGTGGTGGGCATCCCTCCGCAGGCAATCCGGCACATCCGTGTGCGGTGTCATCAGCTCCGAACGAAGTTCCCTGAGATCCCGATTGTTGCCTGCGTGCTCAGCACAGAGTGCGATCTCGCCAACGTTCGCGGACGCATCCCGATCGGCGACGCCAATCACGTGGTGTGTTCCCTGCAGCAAGCGCAGGAGTATCTGATGAGCCTGGAAATCGCTGCAGAGGCTGTGCCAAATCATCGCACCCCTCCTGCTATGGCGGCACCGAGCACACCATGCTACGCGGACCTCGACGAATCCAGCAAAGATGTGTTCGAACAGATCACCGTTGCTCTGGCGAAGACCTTTGAAGCGCCGATTGCCTTGATACATATGCACGAAGAGGGAAACGCGCTTTGGCAAGCACAATGCGGGCTCGGACAACCTGAGGGAAGCTCTGCATCCTCCCTCGGACAATCAGCTCTCTGCGCCAAGGCCACGCTGGGCACTTGCCTGGTGGTCGCGGACACGGCAGAGGACCCACTCTTCTGCCACGATCCTATCCTGCTCGACAAGGGAATCCGGTTCTTCGCGGGTATGCCAATCCTTAGCTCAGAGGGCGGAGAGATCGGGTCACTGTGCGTGTTCGACACGCGCCCCCGGCAGGTTACTCCTCCACAAGAGGCAGGTCTGAAGATGCTTGCGAAGACCGCAGCGGATGCGATTGCGTTGCAGCGTGGGGAGATGGAGAAGCTGCGCCCGCAAACGACCGCGACCTCATGCGTGACCGTTTAGAGCTGAGAGTGCGACTTCTTGTCGCCGCACAGGCAAGTCTCGCTCAGACTTCGACGGGCAGATCCGCGCAGCAGAGGCGAACATCGCGACGGCGACTGACAAGACAATTGTCATCCCCCCGGACTGGGCGGTGGAAACAAAGCCGATTGCTAGCTTTTTCGCGATGTCTGGTGGAAGTCCGCGACAGGGTTGCCATGCCGAAGTAGCAGGGGGAGATATCTGTCCGAAACTATTGCGGCCAACACGAAAGACGGAGTGGACGTTTTCTGCAAGGATTGGGGTTCTGGTCAACTCGATCGTGTTTAGCCATGAACGGCCGCTTTCCTCAGACGACCGGGACAACCAGATGCTGTTCTTTCTCGGTCAAGGGGAACACGGGCGCTCGACGCGAGTTGGGGACCGACACGACATGGACCATTACGCGGATGACCTGTTCGCGCTCACAGCACATCTGGATCTCAAGGATGCTATCCACGTGGGGCACTCGACCAACGGCGGAGAGGTGGTGCGTTACCTGGCTCGCCCATGGTCAACAAGATGTGATCGAAGCTGCAATCATCAGCGCAGTCCCGCCCTTGATGTTGAAGACCGACCGATTCCGGATGGCTCACCCAGGTCGGTGTCTGACGATCTGCAGGCGCAGCTTGCGGCAAACCGGTCGAAGTTCTGTCGCGATCTGCCGAAAGGGCGCTTCTCTGACTGAATAGTTGCCACCGGTCAAGCGGCCCGGGAGGCCGTCCGGCCTGATCACCTCCGCTAAGGTGACTTACCGGTGGCGATGGAGGCTCTGGGCGGCAACGGACATTTCGTCTGGCGCAAAGCGACTCCACTTTAAACACGGGAAAGGAACTCATTTATGAGAGGACAGTGGCTACATATCTGGCGTAACGTGTTCGCACAGGGACTTCAACAAAGCGACGCTTCCGCGTGCCCTGTGCCTGTTCCGCTGGGAAAGGACTCCATGCACATCTCCTTCCGGGCCCCCTCTTTCACTTCATCTCACGCCAAAGCTCTTGCTTACCTCGGCCTGCTGACGCAGGGTTGGATTGCACTAGGCTCTTTTCTACCCCTTCAAGCGCAGAGCCTCACTCTCGCCGGAAGCCAGCCATCCGTTGACTTGGGGGTTGTACCACTCTGCCGAGCGGCTGCCTCTGCAACGACTTCGTGCAGCAAGGTCGGGACCCTCACGTACAGCGTGACCTCCAGTGGCATGTTAGGAGAGCCCAAGGTACTCACCCTCGGGAGTCCCGACCTCGATTTCACCTTAGCCCCGGGGACGACCTGCCAGGGCGATGTTACGGCTGGTACGACGTGTGTTGTCCAGGTTAAGTTCACGCCGCGCTTTGCCGGTGCACGAGCGGGAGGTGTGCTGCTCGTGGACGCGAGTGGCAAGGTCGTCGCGACCACTCCGATCCATGGCACCGGGCAGGGACCGCAGATCGAGTTTGATCCGTACATCAGCAAGGTGGTTCAAACCTTCAGTATCCCTGCGGGCCAGAACGCTGCGACGAACTACGAGTTCGCAGCAAATCCTGTGGTGGACGGCGTGGACGACCTGTTTCTTTCCATCTTCAGCACCTACGGTGGGCAAACCTATGTTGTGAAAACCCCTGCTGACGGCAGCGCAAGTACGCGCATCGGTACGTTCAACCCGATCGCGACTCCCCTCGCTCTGGACGGTCCAGGCAATCTATATGTGAGTACGAACCGAGCGCCCACCCTGAACGGGGCTAGCGTCCTGAAGCTGCCCTCCGGAGGTGGTCCGGCTGTCACGCTGCCCTTTCCTTTCGAATCAGATCACGTTGCCGGGCTCGCCGCCGACGGGGAAGGGGATGTGTTCGCCGGCAGCGAACGTAAGGACGGGATCTACAAACTCGCGCCCGGGGCGATGAGCGCGACGCAACTCGACATTGCACCTCTCGTTGGGAGCTTGTTTCCTGTCGCTGACGCTGATGGAGATTTGTTCCTGACCGGGTACCGCTCCGGCAACTCTGGCCAGGCGTTAGTGGAGTACCCCGCCGGGGGCGAGTCGCCCATCTATCGCCTGAGCGGGGATGACTACTCCTCCTACCCTGTCCGCTACCTGAGCATCGATGGGGTAGGCAATGCAATCTATACCAGTGACCGAGACAACATCCGTGAGTTGCCTGCTAGTGGTTCGCCGCTTGCGCAACTGGTTGCCGGCAAGCCAGATGCCCCAGGCGTGATCAACGTGAATCACCCCTTGAGCCTCACGGTGGATGGCGCGGGCAACATCTTCGTGCTGGACCGGATTTACTCCGCAGCAACCAACTCCTACAGAGTGCTCAAGCTGAGCCGAGACCAAGCAAAACCAGTCAGCTTCGGCGACGTCCTGGTGGGGAACTCGTCTGCGCAGTCTCTGCGAATCTTCAATGGTGGCAACACGACACTGATCGCGAATCCTGTTTTCAGCAACTCGGCCTTTGCTCTCCAGGATACCAGTCCGCAGAACTGTCTTTCCGGGTTGCCTGCGGGTGCGTTCTGCACCTTGGATCTGACCTACTCTCCGTCCGGTCGTGGAGAGCAGGACGGAACACTTACGCTCAAGACCAACGGCGTGAGTGACTCCACGATCAGCCTGCAAGCTAATGCCGCCGGAGTTGCGACGCCCGTACTTAGTTTGCCTTCCGGTCTTTATGGTGGCGCACAAACCGTCACCATCACTGCACCGACACCAGGGTCCCAGATCTTTTACACCACGGACGGATCGCTTCCCACGGCTTCTTCGAAGCCGTACGTGGGGCCGATCGTCGTCGCTTCGTCGCAGACCCTGGAGGCTGTCGCTCTCGCGGGAGAGGCACGATCTCCTCTGGCTCTTGGGATCTACACGATTGCTCCTGGGGCCTTACCGGCGGATCATAACGGGGGGTTTGCAGAGGGCTGCACCACAGGCGTTTATGGCGGCTTTCAGTGCGCGGGGAGCGCACGGGTTGTGGGCACACATTTGCGGTTGACGGATCAACATCCCTATCAGGCTGGGATTGTACGGAACACAATTCCGGTATCACGTGCGGGCTTTACGACAGACTTCACCTTTCAGCTGACGGATGCCGTCGCTGACGGCTTCACCTTTCTGCTTGAGACTGACCGATCACTCCAACCCGGTCACACTGGCAAGTCGCTGGGCTACGAGGGTCTTGACGACAGCCTCGCTCTCAAGTTCGACCTGTATAACAACCTGGGCGAAGGCGACAACTCGCTCGGCCTTTTCCTGGATGGAGCGTTCCCAGCAATCCCTTCCGTGAACCTGGAGGGCTCCGGGATCGACCTGCATAGCGGGCACGTGATGCTGGCGCACATTACGTATGACGCTTCCAACCTCGTGCTCACCCTCACTGATACGGCGTCCCTTGCCACCTTTACCCATGCCTTCCCGGTCGACCTCGCAACGGTTGCAGGTGCTGGTGCGGCGCTATACCCCGGGTTCACTGGCGGCACGGGCTCTGCTTCCGCCACGCAGGATATTCTGAGCTGGGCCTATGTCTCCGGAGCACCAGGAGTAGCCGGCCCGCCTCCCGCGATCCCACCTTTGCCGAACTTCCCTGATGGGATTACGCCGCAGGGCCTAAGCGTGAATGGATCCGCTGCGGTCTCAGAGGGAGTTCTTGCCTTGACGGACGGGAAGAAGTACGAGGCTGGGAGTGCCTTCTATGCCAAGCCTGTTCCCATCCAGGCGTTCACCACTGATTTCACGGTCTCGATGCAGGACGCTATTGCTGACGGGCTTACCTTCGTCATCCAGAACACCGGTCCGAGTGCTCTCGGGGGCAATGGCCTGCAGCTTGGGTATGGCGGCATCGCTAAGAGCGTCGCAGTCAAGTTCGACCTGTATAACAATGACGGTGAAGGCGAGGACTCCACCGGGCTGTACCTCAACGGTGTGAGGCCGACTGCTCCATTTCTTTCCCTGGTGGGCTCGGGTATCGACCTGCGGGCGTCCAATCCGATTGCAGTTCACCTCACCTACGACGGCACTACTTTGAACATGACACTCACTGACACCGCGAAGCAGGCAGTCTGGACCCATGCATTCACGGTGGATATCCCTGGCACGGTCGGGAGCAAAACAGCTTATGTCGGCTTCACAGGAGCGACTGCACTTAGGACGGTTGTTGGGCAGGTACTTAACTGGACCTTCATCAATCCCTGACCATCAGGCGCCGGGGTGCGCATCTGTGAAGGCGCCCTCCCGGGAGCGTGATCGAACTGCTCGACTCCGATCAATGCCGTTCTAGTCAGTCGCGGTCGAGGGCTCGGAGGCACTCAAACGGACTGGTGACGAGAATGCGACTTTAGTTACCCAACTCTGCGTCTGGAAAGGCCATTCCCGAGAGAGACGGTCTGTTCTAAGAGGCTATGCTCGAGAGATTGAGGGTCTCTATGAGGAACCTGCCTTCTTTGGTTGCTGTCTTAACGCTGACGACCGGGTGTGCTTTGAAAGCGGACACTTCGCAGCTTACGAGCGTAGAGATCGGAACTGACAAAGATCTTGGGGCCACTTCGTCGCAAGTGGTTGCTGTTCTTGACTCGAGGCACGTCGAGCATACGCCTTATAGCGTTGACCAAAGCAAGGGACGCATTCTCACCGCCGTCTCTGGTGATCGCTCAAGGTGGCAACTCATACGCGTCGACCACGCGGTGGAGTTCCACTTTGACAGCTCTGATCAACTTGTCGCGAAGATCGCTAAAGGTTATCTGACCGGGCCATAATCTTGGAGACCCTTCGTGAACGACGCGGAAAGGTGACGAGAAACGCCGTTAGCGGCAGTTGGGGCAAGCCGGCCGGCTCGGGAGGCGGTCTGGCCCCGATCACTTCCCCAAAAAGCGACTTCCCGGGAGTGGTGAGATAGTTGACCACTTTGAACCTTTAGCATCGCGCCGAGGTATGTCGCAGCTCGAGGTTTGAGTGGTTAAAATTGCGCGGTGCGAAGGTCCTTCCATACCCAACGTTGGCGCACCGTGTGCGAAAGACTTCTCATGATCCCCTTCGCATTTCTATTTTGCTCGAAGGCAATCCCGTCTTCTATGCCTGTCATTCAGACAGGTGACGCTGCTACACAACAGGGGAGGATCTCCGGGCATGTCTTTACTGGGGGAGATCTCCCTCTTGCAGGCGTTGCGGTTACCCTCCTCAATTATGAGGTGGACCTTCATCGCGTCACGCACACAGATGCTTCCGGAGCCTACAGCTTCACCGCTGTTCCTACCGGTCACTACCTTCTCGAAGCTTTTCACGCTGGCTACTATGCTGAGTACTTCAACATGGCCCCTTCAGAGGCGTACCCTGCTGCCCGCAGGACGGCGCCGGGTGCCCCTCATATGTTCGAGCAAGGTGTGACGTTGCGTGCAGACACGACAGCGGCGACTGCTGATTTTAAGCTGACTTCATCTCCTTCAGTTGAGGCTCTTCACGACGAGGCTCTCCAGACGGTGTACCCCCCGAAGGAGCGCGCTCAGCTGTCTTTCAGCTCAGGAAGCTTCTCTCCAGGCCTGCGCTACCTGGCTCTCGCAACCACAGGCATTGCGTCCGGTGATCCTGAGCAAGTTTGGCGATACGAACTCGCAACCGGACACCTGGTTCCCGTAAGCCCTACGCCGACACAGGCACTTACCACCCAGATATTCTCCGTGAGCTGGACAGGAGAGGTACTGCACGTCTTGGGCACAGATCACCTAGGTGGCCGTGAGTTTGAGGCGTCGCTGGCGAAGTCGGGTACCCCAGAGATCACCTTCAAACCGCAGCCCTTCACGTTGTCGTTCCCGTCAGAGTCGCTGGCCGCAGGACCCTACACACTCACTCCGATCACAATCCACGGGGGATCCGTTTCGTGGACTGCTCGACGAAAGGGCGAGAGACAGGACAAGACCGTCGCCGGAGCGCTCCTGAATACCCCAGTCGCAGATCCAGCCATTCCATTCTTCTTCTATGTGCCTGTCACGTATCCCACCACATTCTTGGACGACAGGATTGCAGCTCTTGATCTACGTTCCGGGAAGGAGGCTAGACAAAGAGTTCCTGTTTCCGAGGGTCTCCAGCTTTTGGCTGCGGCACCGGATGCTGACGGCTTTCTGGTGGCCTATCAAGTGCTGGGAAGCTGTATCCCCGAGACCAACCAGGATGGAGAAGACGTAGTTCAGCTCCGTTCTCTTGGCCCGCAGTCGTTGCAACGACAGACGGCTCATGTCTGCCTTGTTCATCTCCCTCGCCCAGCAGGAAAGGGCCACCCGTGATATAGCCCGCAGAGGGGCGACGGTGTCCGCAGCCATCATCAATAGACCGCCACGCATCCCGGCTCTTCACAGCCAAAGATCCTGAGAAACGCGGTAGGCGTCAGCAATCTCCCCTGACTCATGCTTTTCGCACGGTTGGGAGGCGTGCGATGACGAAGAGAACCAAGAAGCGTAATCCCAACACGATCCTGAGGCTGCCAGACCTGGAGCATTCCAAGAATGCCGTTCTGAACAGTCTGCCCTCCATGAGTTCACGGCGTTCCTACGATCACGCGATCCGGACTTTATCAACTGATACTGTTCTGAGCCACGGTTATCGTTCAACAGAACCGTCGTCACTCGGTACCGAATCGCTTTGGAACAGCGCTCGAACAGATCCAATTCCCTCTAGAGCACGTGTCCGTCCAGACCACGGAACGCTAATTGGGGTGCAAGCAACGGCTTCGGAACGCCGTCAACGACCGGATCGGCCTGGAGCCGGACCCTCCGTGACCGGCGTTACTCAACACTGCGCGACTTATCGTTACTGATCCGATCAGACGGCTGGCTGACTTTCGGCAGGGTCCTCATACGTGAGCGACAATCTTTGTTGGAGCCAGCGGCATGGCACAACAGATGAATCCGGTGGGTTGGGATGTTCAACGTGGCGGGTCCAAGAAAAGAAGCCATTCTGGACGGACATGCGGGAGCATGGCTTTGGGTCGCGGCCCAGGCGCAAGACCCGGTCGACTTCGTTTCGAGAGCAGCATACGCGATGGCCGAGCTCGGCTTGTGTGTTGTTCAGCATCAGGATGTCGAGAGAGTCACGGACGAGGACCATCTATCCGAGGCTGTCTGGGAACTCATCCCCGAAGCAAAATCGAACTTCGAGTCGGTGGTTTGCGGCACTTGGCATTTGTACAAGGCGCAGGACGCGTGATGCACTTTAGAAGCGGTTCTGCCATATTCAGCATGGGTGGGGGCCAAATGCCGAAAGCACCGTCACCGATGTCAAAGCTAGACCCCGTGCTAATCGCTTCACGTTGGATCTGTGGGGACCTACTTCCAGAGAACATCCCGCAAACCGCTATCGAACTCATCGAGGCAGGCCATGAGGAGCCTTCGGTGTATCGCGTTGCTGCTGAGAACAAGGTTTACAGTCGGGATCAGGTCGAATCTCTTGTGCACCGGATGTTCTCTGCACTTAGGGTTCCGTACCCAACGTCTCAAGAAAACGCTCGATCGATAGTTGCACGGCAGATTGCACGCGAAGTCACGGCGGGTCTGAAGGACCCATGGGCAGCGGCAGCGCACCTGGACAGAGTGGTTCCTCACTGGGAATCAAAGGACGAGAGCATATGGGCTATATACGGGATTGCAGATGAGGCTGACTGGGATCAAGTCGACGGACGTATTGTTGCAACACTCGAGCCGGAACTCATGAAGGCCTTCCAGCGACTCGCTCGGTCGTAGTCGCGCAATCTGATTACTACTGATAAAGGCCGTTCTCGTCAGCTGAGGCCAAGAGGGGCTCTGGGCGGGTTCTAAAAGAGGAACTGAAGAGATAGAAGGTGAGTCGCAAAGCGGTCCTGGAGCCTTTGAGTGACCGCGAGGTTCCTGTGCCGATAGAAGGTCTCAGGGAGCTTGGTGTTTTCCCCGTAGCATCGGAGGAGCCCTCGCGCTGGCGAACGTAATAGCCACAGCCAGGCGGTGACGATGGATGACTTTAGCGGAAGTAGGGAGGGACTAGATGCGCCCGCACTTCAGTTGAGGATTTCGACGAGCGTGCGCCGCGCGTCTCTGGGCAGCGCAGCAGCTCTGGCCAACAGTGAGGGCTGCTTGCTCGCGCAATCATTGATCCGAACACAGAGCGCTAGCTGAGGTCCGAGCAGGAGATTGCCATAGCCGTGGATAGCAGCCTGGGCTTGTAACAGATCGACAAGGCCGACAACGGAGCGATCCGCGATGTCGGCCCTGCAACAGAGATGGCGAGCCGAGTTGTGGGCGTCTAGCTTGCGCACTAACCTCGTGTAAGTGAGGATTAACTATTGCGCTACGGGGAGGGTGCTCAAAAGCTCTTTTCGCTCCGGGTCACCGGCAGCGGGCCCGTGCCACACACCGCCTCCGTAAGTAGTGACGTAGATCTGAGCCGGGTCATTCGGATCGATGATCACGCGATGGCCCCACTTGAAGTCATAACCCTGGATACGGCTCCAATGCGCACCGGCATCCACGGACCGAAACGCGCCCGCGTCAAAGCCCGAGATGTAGAGTTGATCGGGGTTGTGAGGATCGATCGTGACATCGTAGACGTGCTGCGATTCCGTCTCGAGCACTCTCCATGTCAGGCCACCGTCGTGTGAGTCATAGACGCCACCACCATGGTCTGCTTCGATACCTTCGCTGCCCCACGCTGATAGATAGAGGTGACGCGCGTCACGTGGATCAACTTGAAGGCCGGTGGGTCCGTTCACTCCTTTGGGAAGAGCCACGGGGATCCAATGCTCGGCGCCGTCGACGGATCGGTACAGTCCACCCTGCCCTATTGCTAAATCTGCTTGCCCTTCGCTTCGGCGTGCCACAACCAGGTAGAGCGACCGATCCTGCGCCCGCGTGATGCGCCAGACAAATGGTTCCGGGTCGACCAGACCAGTGTTCTTTTGCCGCCAGTTTGCTCCACCATCCTCGCTCTTGTATATCCCTCGCCCGAACGCCGTGGCGTACAGCACGCGGTGCCCCACCGCGCTCTCCGGTTCCAGCAACACAAATGTCACGGCAGAAGGCGGCATACCACCGCCTGAAGGCTTCCAGTGCACACCACCGTCATCAGAAACACCAACGCCGCCGGTGAAGGTCATAGGACTCGTCGTACGCCACATCTTCGGCCGCGGCAGATCATGAACCCCGCTGAACGCGCCCCAGACTCTTCCACGCTGCTGGGGATCGAAGGCCAGCCAGTACGTTGTGTTGCGCCAGTCCTCCGGCACCCCTTCACTGCTGCTTCGCCAAGAAGCACCTGCGTCGTCGCTGCGAAACAGACCTATGTCTGTGTTGTCTAGAAAGACGCGCCTCCTGTCGAAGGGGTCGAACTGCACTCCGTAATTCGTAGTAACATCCAGTCCACGTGACCGCCATCCGCCCGCGCCCGCTGGGGCCGAATTCATCTCCTGCCAGCTTTTGCCCCCGTCCAGCGTTCGATACGTTCGAAAAAGGTCCGTTGCGTAAGCCACATCAGGGTCCGTTGGCGCTACGCCCAAGCTGTATGGTGCGTCAAAGAAGATCGATTCTCCGTCCTGGGTCGCCCGCCTCTCTATCCAAGTCGTTTCCAGATTCCGGGCAGCTGCGGTTGACTCGCGGAAGACGATCTTCCAGTTCGCGCCGCCATCCACCGTCTTGGCAATGCCATTGAATGTTGTCTGCCTACTGCTGCCGAGCTGCAAATCGCGAAAACCAACATACGCGACCTCGGGGTGCGTCGCACTGGTAGCGATGGCAGCGAAGCTCCCTGAGCGTTGCCCGAGCGCGGGCGTGCGGCTCTTCCAGCTGCGGCCACCGTCCTGCGATGAGAGGACCCCGCCGTCCTCCGTCGTCGCGAAGAGATGGCGGCCTCCATCCGCAGCACTCGCGGTGACAACTTGGAGTCTTCGATCCACTCGGGCTACCAAGGCAAGGACGCCATCTTTGCCGGCACTGTACCCTCCTTCCGGAGTCATGACCAAGAGCCCTGCCCGTTGGGGAACAAGAAGTAACACAGGCGTTTGCAAGCGGGCCAGCCTCTCCCAGGAGTGGCCACCATCCTGAGAGCGCACGATGATCGATGCTTTATCCTTGCCGCGAAAGGCAACATACAGGAGCTTCGGTGAGGTAGCGTCCGTCGCGATCGTCTCGATCTCACCACCTGGATACGCGGGATCGTCTGAGCTCAGTTCATAGTTCGAGTGGTCTCCAATCTGGTGCTCGACCGTTCCATGACGAGGATCAGGAAATAGCATGATCCAGGTCTTACCGGCATCGGCACTACGCCAGAGCGCCGCATTTCCCGCAAAGATCACGCGCGCATCATTGGAATCGAAAGCAACGGCGTGAATGCCCCCACGTAGGTTAAACATGCGCCATGACTGTCCGTCATTTTCCGTCACATAGCCACCCGTCATGTCGCATCGCTCGACGACGAGATGCTTATCGAATGGGCTGATAGTTGGCCCGATCGTCGTGCCTCCACCGCCAGGCCCGATCACGGTCCACTTACCTGCTGGTGTCTTCTGCGCAAAGCCGACCGATACGAGGTAGTGAGTCACCACTAAAGCAAGAACTCTCAGTCGAAACATGGAACCTCAGGAAGTCAGTGGATTGTGGCGCAAGGAGGGAGATTGTTCCTTACCTGCACTTGCTGCGGATGATCAGTGAGGAAGGTACTCAACTGCTGTCCATCCGCTCTCATCAGGTTTAGAAAGTGATACGACCGCGGATCCGGATCGAGCGACGGTTGTCGATTCCTTCCTGGGTATAGCTCTGATACTTCAGTCCGAAATCTGGGTTGGGTATGAACTCCGTGGACAGAGGTTGGATGGCGCCGGTCTGCGGATCAAGGTGGACGTTGAACGTACCGAGATTGGAGAAGTCATCAGCTCCGGAGGAATCGGGTGACAACAGTGGATGATTGAAGATGTTGTCGGCATCCGCCCCGATCTGCAGCTGTACGCGCTCCGTGATCGCGAAGTTCTTGTGAACACCGAGATTCGCTCCCCAGGTTCCAGGGCCGGTTAATGAGTTCCGAACCACGTTGTTCGGATTGCTGAAGAGTGTCGAGCCAACGTCGGGGAAGCCGAAGGCGGCGGGGTTCCACTGCAACTTACCAGCGCCAGCTTTGGCATTGGCGATGCGAGTAGGACGAAACCCACCCGAGAAGTCGCCGACGGCGTCGATTGCACCTGAGGCCACGTTGCCAGGGAACACAGGATCGCAATCTCCGCAGCTGAAGAACGGCGTGAAGCCGGTGCCCGTCTTGGCAAACATGTTGAAGGTAGTCTGCCAGCCTCCAATCAGAGCATCGGTGACACGGTTGATGTTCCCCGCGTAGCGATGACCGCGACCAACCGGGAGATCAAAGACACCGTAGGCCACAACACGATGATGCGAGACAAAGGAATCTGTGCCATAGTCACTGTTCGGATCGAAAGGATTGTAGGCATCTCCACCGAGACTGTCATTATCCGTGTCGACACCAGTCGATTTCTGATCGAGGTACGTGTAGGCAACACTGACAGTAAAGCCACGTGTCTGCCGCTGCAGTTGTGCCTGGAATGAGCTTGTAAGGCCGTGACCGTTGTTGCCGAACTGAGTGACGAAGTCGCCGAGCGCAGGGAAGCGAAAGCGTGCTCGGTCCTGATCGGAGTAGGCGCAGTTGCCTTGGGTGGGATCGCATATCGTCACACCGTCACCAGTGGTGGTGCCAAACAACTGGTCATTCGGCGGCAGCATATTGAGATCCCGCCCGACAATCTCTCCGGTGATGTAGGCACCGATGTAGGAGGCTCGGATGGAAGAACTAAACGGAAGCTGTTGCTCAAACGTAGCGTTCCACTGCTGAAGGCGTGGGTTGCGCAGACCGGCCGGCACACTGTTTGCGGCGGGGGTATTGCCAAATCCTGATGGCACTCCGCCAGCGTTCGGTGAGGTGCCGGATCCTGTGTTGCCGACAGGCCATCCCTGAAGAGGAGGAGCACCGTCGATAGATCGCTTCGTGTAGGTTTGGTTGAAGGGGTTGGTGGCGATCGGATCCCGTATCACGTGCGCGGTCGAGGTTGGCGTGAAGATCCCATAGCCGCCACGAAGCACTGACTTCTCGGTGATGCGGAAGGCAGCGCCGATGCGCGGGTTGATGTCGCTGCGATCAGGGCGCACGAGGCTGCGTCCGACGCCCAGACCGGAATTTGCCGCAAGCACATATCCAAAGGCAACGATGCTGGGATCGACGTACTGCAGGGTCCTGGTCGATGGGAGGACGTACGCTCCTTTTAGACCGGAGACCGGGTTGGTGACATCTGGGCTGAAGTTGGCGATGATGTCGTTCTTTTCAATAAAGGGAGAGAAAAGATCGTAGCGAAGGCCAAGGTTGATGGTGAGGCGTGGATTGACACGGAAGTCGTCCTGAACGAAGAGACCTGTCTCCCAGTTACTGACGTTGGTTGCCGGTCTTGGTAGCGCGATGTAAGTGGCACTGCTAGGGGCTTCTCCGAGGAGAAGATTGCCGAGCGCGGTCGTGCCTGACCCCGAGTAGGTGATAGCGCCGCGTGGCGTGCCACGGCCTGATGCGAAGCCATCTTCGGCTTGATTGCGGACGACGTCGCCGCCGAGGCGGAGATTATGCCGTCCAACTGTCCAGTTCAGTGTGTCGCCAAAAGTGATGAGATTCTGGCTAAGCGGACGATCTGTGTTCCGGCCACCGCTGCCGAGCCCCTGAAAGTTGCTGACATTGACGGCGGGGTTGCCATGGGTATCCAGCTCACCGACACCGACGACGGCGCCGTATGCTGCGATATCTGCTTCGGTGAAGCCGATGCTCTGGAGAAAGCTGCGGAGAGTCGTGTTGCTGTGGGTGTAAAGGTACTGTCTATTAAAACCGCCCCGTGCTTCATTGACGAGCCGCTGATTAAACAGGTGCGTGTACGAGAGGGAAAGAGCGTTGTTGAGGCGATCGGTCTGGCTCAGGCCCAGGCCGGTGATCGGTGCGGCGACCTCGCTCAGAGCGTCGTTCTCGGATGAGGCGTGGTAGACGCCGTAGATCCTGTCGCTGTCCGAGATGTCGTGATCGATCCGAAGATCTCCCATGTTGGAGCCGGAGCGGCCAGGGATAGAGGTCTGGTAGCCAACGACGTGACCTGTTGCAGCGTCGATCGGCGCCGACACACCGATGCTCGGGTAGTAGGTCGCGAAGAGCTTCTGCACGACAGGGTTCAGCAGGCGCTGTGGGATAGTGATGAACTGCTGACCGAGGCCTCCGACGGTGTTGGTTGCAATTTCGGAGGCTGACAGGGGTACGTCTGCAGGGACAAACGGCTTCTGCGCGTCTGAGACGAGTGAGAAGTCACCGGCGAGCAGCGTGGGGTGTGGCAGTGAATTGTTGCGGCCGGTGCTGGAGGGTTGCACAGTCCAGTTATGTTCAAACGCGGCGAAGAAAAAGGTTCGGTTGAGATGAGGAATCGGGCCACCGACCGAGCCGCCAGCGTCTGTGATGTTGAAGAAGGGGTTCGGGTATTTTGTTTGGAATGCAGACGGAGCAAACGATGCCGCTGCGTTCTTATCGGCGATGGTCCATGCTGCCAGTGCGGAGTTCTTATTGTTGTAGAAGAGGGAACCATGAAATTGCGCTCCGCCGCGTTTGGTGGTCACCCGGACGTTGGCGATGCCTGCATACTCTGCGCTGAACCCGTTCGACAACACATTGAAGTCCCCAACTGATTCCAGGGACGGTTTGCTTTGCGTCGCCTGTCCGAAGATTCCGCCATTCGTACGCTGTCCATCAACGGAGAAACTCGCTCCATAGCTCTGGCCGCCCAGAAATTTGAAGTCTCCCGAGGTGCCGCTCTGGGTGACGTTCGGGTTGATGTAAAGGAATTGATAGATGTCGCGACTATCTCGCGGAAGCTCGATGATGGCGACCGAGGTGAGCGTCTGGCTGAGTGTGGAGTCTTCAGTGTTGATGATGGAAGCGTCGCCCGAGACATCGACGGACGTCTCGGCACGCAACTGCAGCGTTGCATTGGCGCTGATCGCGTCTGATCCGTTCAGAGTCAAACCGTCCAGTGTGCTCGTACCAAAGCCAGGAGACGTGACAGTGACCTTGTAATGGCCAGAAGGCAGGGCGGTCGCTTCGAAGGTGCCATGTTCGCTGGTCGTAAATGAGCGCGCGATCTGCGTACTGAGATCCGTCACCACGACTGTAGCTCCCGGAATTTGCGCGCCGCTTGGATCAGTGACGGTGCCCCGAATGGTGCCGAGATCAGTACCCTGGGCAAAGATCGGAGGACAGCTGTACCCCAAGAAAATCGAGAGTGCGAGAGGGAACGAAAGCCGAACTTTCATGGTGTTCCTTTAGCTGAAGGTGCCTACTGATATCACATCTTTCTCGACGCGAGAAAGAAAAAGAAATTGAACGTAAGGATGCGAAGCGCTCCGTCTGGAGCGGCAGACGGGTGGGTTGCGCGCTAAGTGTGAGTCGGACCGCGTTTATGGACCAGCAATCCGCTGCATTTCTCGCCCTGTTGAGCCCTGATAGCAATGCGCCTATGCCCGGACTGTTAATAGCATTGACATCGTGTATGTCGATCCGCTAAAGAGAGGAAAGTAAACGAAAGCGAGAAACGGCTCCTGCTAACTCCGGATCCGATCCGGCAGTGCAGCTGCGTTGATTCTCCAGAAGAAAGCAAACGAGTAAGCAGGCCCATTAATCGCTCGTTCTCGAGCATTGCTATTCCACCCTAGGAGGCCGAAGTGATGAAGGAAGCTGCTCGATGCATGCTCTTGCTCCTGTCCTTCGTAGCCCTCACGAAGCTGCTTGATGGGCAGGTGACGGTCTCTGAAGGCACTCTATCGTTGCCGGTGTATGACGAGGGGCCGGCTAATCCAAACCCGCCCTTCGACGAATACGCGAGCACAAAATTCAACTACCCGTACCCACTCAGAGACAACTTGACGCAGCACCGCTCGATTCACCCTCTCCGGGCGTTGTGGCTCGAGAACGAATACCTGAAGTGTGCCGTGCTGCCAGACCTGGGTGGGCACGTGTACACGTGCACGGACAAGATCAATGGCGTGCCTATGTTCTACGAGAACCCTTCCATCAAAGAAGCCTCGATCGGCATGCGAGGTGGGTGGGCTGCTTTTGGTCTTGAGTTCAATTTTCCGGTTTCGCACAGCTGGATGACCATCTCTCCGGTGGACTACGCGTATCGGGCAGAGATTGATGGCAGCGCTTCGATCTGGATCGGCAACGTCGATCGAGTCTATGGCATGGAGTGGACGGTGCGCTTGATACTGCGGCCAGGCTCGACGGTTCTGGAGCAGCACGTGACGTTGACTAACCGGGCCGATGTACGACATCGGTTTTACTGGTGGAGCAATGGAGGTGTGCAGGTGTGGGACGACTCCCGCATCACCTACCCGATGCGCTTCACTGCGGGTCACGGCTTTGTGGATGTGGATCGATGGCCGGTCAACTCGGAAGGGAAAGACCTGAGCGTAGTTGGCAATCACACAGCGGGTCCGGTGTCGCGCTTCGTTTATGGAAGCAGGGAACCCTACATGGGCGTTTGGAATCCGAAGACAAACGCCGGCGTTGTGCACTACGCCGATTACGGGGAACTGCCCGGAAAGAAGATTTGGTCGTGGGGCTCCGACGCGGACGGTCTTGACTGGAGGCGGGCCCTTTCAGACAACAACAGTCAATACGTGGAGGTGCAGGGCGGACTCTTCCGCAACCAGGAGACATATGCCTTTCTGGAGCCCAGAAAGAGTCTGCACTTCACCGAGTTCTGGATGCCTACGCGTGAACTGGGAGGACTTTCACGCGCGAACCTTGCCGGCGCGGTAAACCTCGAGCGACACGGAGATGTCCTTGTGGCCTCCCTTAACGTGAACCGGAGGCTGCCCGGCGCCCGGCTCCGGTTCACACAGGGGTCCCAAGTTGTCAGCTCCACAACCGAAGACCTAGCTCCCGAAAAGACGTGGTCGAAGCAAGTCCGGGGCGGAGACCCACAGCATCCACTGATGGTTGAGTTGCTGGATGGCGATGGCCACACGTTGCTGACGCAAACGGAAGGGCTGTACTCCTGGACGCCTGAGTCTGAAGTCAAGGTCGGGCTGCAATCTCGAGCCGTCATCATCTCTCCGAAGGACCGCACGGAGGATGCCTGGCTTCAAGTGGGTCGAGAAGACGAGTTGAACGGCAGGCTGCTGGATGCCATGGCAGACTATCGAGCGGCCCATTTTGCTTTCCCGCAGAGCCAGAGCCTGACGATCGCCGCGGGTCGCCTCGCAGCCTCCCTGCTGCATTTCGACGACGCCATCACGCTGCTGACGGCCGCACAGCAGCGTGAGACCACAAACCCGGAGGTCGCGTACTACTTGGGGCTGGCCTACGACGGGCTGGGGGATGCAGGACATGCTCGCGCTGCCTTCGAAACAGCTGCACGTCTGCCGTCCTATCGCTCGGCGGCAAATCTCCGCCTAGGAGAGCTGGATGCGCGCGATGGGGAGTTAGAGCTATCGGTAGACCGGTTAACTTCGGCTTTGAGCGAAGCTCCATACGACTTACGAGCCGCCGAGGAGCTCGCAGCCGTGCAGCAGGCGCGCGGCGCACGAACGGCTGCCGTAGCGCTCGCGACGCAGTGGCAGGACGCCTTTCCAACGAGCAATTTCCTCGCCGAGTTGCTGCACAAGCCGCGCATGGAGCACCTTGCCGCAGAGTCGGACCGCGTGCTGCAGCTTGCAGCGGAGTTCATGCGCTTGGGCCAGTACAGTGCGGCCCTGGATGTTCTTTCGCGCACGTACCCCGCGCTTCCTGCCTCCGCTATGGAACCTGGTGCTGTGGCGCCAGGAGCGAATCCCCTGGTCGGGTACTACCGCGCGTTCTGCTTGGCCAAGCTGGGAAGGCCTTCGAAAACCGTGCAGTTCAGTGCGTCCCGGCAGTCGGTCCAGTATGTCTTCCCGAGTGGCGAAGAGACGTATGCCGTGCTCCGATGGGCGGTGGGCCAGACAATAGAAGACGCGACAGCACACTTTCTGCTCGGAACATTGCAGTTCTCCGAGGGCCAGACTGCCGAAGGTGAGAGCGAATGGGAGCGCGCGCGCCTACTAAAGGCAGACCTGCCGGGGCTCGATGCTGATCTCGGATCGGCCTACCTACACGTGGAGCACGATGCAAAACGGGCTCTTGACGCGTTCAATCATGGGGTGGCAACCGATCCCGTGAACACAGCCGTTTACCTCGGCATCGACCAAGCGACGAGCATTCTTGCGAGCCCACCGCGGAAATTCATCGAGGCGCTAGAGCACTATCCGGATCTGAAGAATGCGCCGGCCGAGCTTGTGTTCGAGTTAGCTCTTCATCAGGCCGAGGCTGGGCACTTCGAAGCGGCAGAAGCCTTATTCAAGGATCGTTTCTTTGCGCGTGAGGAAGGTGGAACCAACGTGCGTCAGGTTTGGGAAGAGGTGGAACTGCTGAAGCTGGAAGCGTTGGCACGCGAGAAGCGATGCACAGAAGCACTGCAGGGTCTAGCAGCTATTCGCTCCGCTCGACCTGGCCTGAGTTTCACGCAAGATGGCTTAGAAGCTGCCCTTGGGAACGCGAGAGATACCTACCGAATTGGTAAACTTCAGCTCGTCTGTGATCGGAAAAGAGAGGCTCAGGCCTCGCTGAAACAGGCCACGACGTTTACTGGACTGGCGGATGAGGCATGGTCTGACAAAGCGGCCCGGTTGCTACCCGATTACGACGAAAGAAGCGAGCGACTTAAGCTCCTACAGGCTCTCAAAAAAGCAAACGCAAGCAGCCAGGGAGCGAGTTCTTTCTCGCGCTACATCTTGGCAATGCTTCAAGAAGAGGGTGGGGACCACGCCGCCGCAAAGACAATGTTGACGCAAGTATTTCTCGTTCCAGACCACCTGATGGCTTACCACCTCTCCCGAGAAGCTCTGGGGACAGAGTGATCGACTTACACTCCGGAGAGTGTCCCCATGAAGGCAACTTCCGGAACGCTGTGCTCTACAAATGCTTGCCTGAGCTCTAGGGGCAGGTGCACGCAGAAACATCTGACGTTTTCCATACAGAGAACTGGTGACGTGTCGCTGTGAAGTGGCTGTCGGACGCCAATTCGAATATGTAGGGCCGATCGGGCCACAGAAGGGAATCTACTATGGTTTCGATGTCTCGTCGCAGCTTCCTGGAGGGCGCTGCCGGCACATTGGCAGGGGCGGTTGGCGGCCTCCAGCCAGTTCTTCACCGGGCGATGCCGATCGAAGAAGAGCATGCTCTCCCGGAGACAGGGAGAGCGAACGATTCACTCGCCTCCAGCATCTTTCCTTCACCACGAGAGATCGACCTATCGGGGGACGACTTCACTCTTAACACTGACGTCCGTGTTCTGATACCTCTTGGTGCAAGCGAACAGGATCGTTTCTTGGCTTCCTCGCTGGTGCACGAGATCAGTGATCGGCATGGAATCTATCTGCAGATCGAATACGCGACTCCCGCAGT
Source organism: Acidobacteriaceae bacterium (assembly GCA_965199635.1). Classification (GTDB taxonomy): domain Bacteria; phylum Acidobacteriota; class Terriglobia; order Terriglobales; family Acidobacteriaceae; genus Edaphobacter. The sequence continues at coordinate 1,082,147 of CBDASL010000001.1, forward strand.
GCTGCCACGTCGAGCTATTGTTCTTGGAACTCTGCATAATGACCTGCTCCGAGCTCTCTGCACCAAGCAGCACCTGAACTCAAGCGTTTCCACCCTGGGCTCTGAGGGCTACCTCCTCCACTCGAGCAAAGACTTAGTGCTGGTGGCTGGGGGCGACGCTCGCGGAGCCTTTTATGGTTTTCAGTCACTGCGACAGTTAATCAACCGCGATGCAGGCACAGTGCAGATATCTGGTGCACGGATACGTGACTGGCCAGACAAACCCTTCCGCGGCATCACTCTCTATCTTCCCGCGCGTGATCAGATCAACTTCTTCAAACGTTTCGTGCGGGACTTCGTCGCGCTCTACAAATTCAACACCATCATCATGGAAATGAATGCCTGCATGCGCCTGGATGCACACCCCGAGCTGAATCATGGCTGGGTTGAGTTCGCTCGTGATGTGAACTACGCCGGCCGGAACTATCCGCTGCGACCTTTCCACGAGGTAGAGCAGAACTCCTCGCATCAAGATTGTGGAGGTGGCAGTTTCCTCGAGAAAGAGGAGGTCGCTGATATTGCAGGGTGGATCCGTCGTCACCACATTGAGCTTATCCCGCAGCTCCCTTCCTTCACGCACAGCTACTATCTTTTGACTGAGCACCGCGAGTTGGCGGCCTTGCCGCAAAGCAAATGGCCGGACATCTATTGTCCTTCGGACCAGAAGTCCTACTCACTCGTCTTCGATGTGTATGACGAATACATCGACGTGCTAAAGCCCAGCCTCGTGCACATCGGTCATGACGAACTCTTCCTGCCTGTTGACGCTTCACCACAGTGTCACGACTTGAATATCGGTGAGCTCTATGGGAATGATGTGAAGAGGATCCATGATCATCTGGCGTCGAGGGGCGTGAAGACAGCTCTTTGGGGCGACATGTTTCTTCCTCAGGTCCGGGGTGTGGGACTGCAGAAGAAGAAGACGTCTGATGGGTGGTTTTACCAAGTTCCAGGCGCGATGAGCCGTGAACAGGTCGATCGACTAGTGCCCAAGGATTGTCTCGTCTTCAATTGGTTCTGGGCTGATAGCGACGGCAACACTGCCGCAGCTTTGAACGAAGGTTATCTCGAGGAGATGGGCTTCCAGCAGGTGTACGGAAATTTCGAGCCGACCATCGAGAACTATGATGTGCGGAAGAAGCGGTCGACGATCCTTGGAGGCGCGCCTTCAGCGTGGTTTGCCACGAGTGAGTACGGCTTCGGAAAGGACAGCATCTCATTGTTCCTTGGCTGCGGCGCTATCCTCTGGGGCGGTCAGGTCCTGGATCAGAAGGATTTCTCTCTACGAGTCCAGGGCATGATGCCAGACATCCGGCGCAGGCTAAGCGGCATAACACCGCCCAGCGAGACTGAACAGAAGATCTCGTCTGTGAGTCTCCTAGAAGGCTTGAATGCTGGCGGGAGCCTCTTAGCTTACCACTTAGATCTCGAAGCTTTAACGGCCCAATCAGTCTGGTGCAGGCGTGTGCTCTTCGAGCTCGCGCCCAAGGGAAAGCTGCGAGTTTGCGCTGCGGCAACGCACGGCAAGGAGGAACCGGTGCTCCCTGTGTCTACCAACAATATTGGCATCGACGCATCGCCACTCAGTATCAACTTCTTGCACGCGTGTGGCCGGCGTGCTCTAAACAGAGATAGCTTTCGTCTCCTATGGGATCAGGAAGACACTGCAGACCTCCTAGGCTTTTACGAGGTTATCTACCAAGATGGATTTGTCCTACCTGTCCCGATCCGTTACGGTGTTCACCTTCGCGAGTGGAACTGGAACAAGATCGCATCAGTGAACAATCACTGCTACAACGCAGACCCGGTGACGGTGGGGACTGAGTTGGGCGACACAGTGACCTTCTGGGCCTATGAGTGGTTGAATCCAAGGATAGGAAAGGTAGTCAAAGAGGTTCGTCTCAGGGGGACAACCGGATTCCAAGGGGGAGCGGAGGACTTTTCAAACAGTGCCGGTCCTGTGATCGACAGCAATGTCGTGATTCTTGCGGCTCTTAGCATTGTGCAGATGAGGCACTAAGGCTTGCTTCCGAGATCTCGGCCGGAGTTGTCCCCAAGCATCTTCGACAGCTACGCAGATGGTATGCTGGCTCAACTTTTTCTTCGTATTGCTGCGATCCTCCTGAATCGAGGTTATGGATGAACAGACGAGAGTTGTTGATCCGATCGGGAGCAGGGATCGTGGTTGCAGGCGCTGGGACCAAGGTAGGCCACAGCGCTTCTGAGCCTGTAAAGCAGGAGCACGATGAGTTACGGCTATCCGCCTACATGCCCAGAAGCATGCTTCAGGTTAAGGAGACGCACGTGCCGCGTTCGCGCTACCCCGTGATCGACATCCATACCCACATAACCGAGGAGGCACATGCTGAGAACGGGGTTCCGATGACACCCGAACGCGACTACCACGCCACCCCTGACGAGTTGCTGAAGGTTATGAACGCCAAGAATATCCACGCAATGGTGAACCTGACTGGTGGTTATGAAAAGGGCTTGGCAAACACCGTCACAAGGTACGACAAGGCCCATCCGGACCGCTTCTATACCTTCACGGAGCCGTCTTACGCGAGATTCCATGAGCCGGACTACGCTCGCCAGCAAGCCCTCGCCATCGAAGAAGCTCATCGCAACGGAGCACGTGGGTTGAAGGTATTGAAGACACTGGGTCTTTACCTGCGCGAGAACGTCACTACCGGAAAGCTCGTCAAGATCGACGATCCGCGCTTCGATCCCATGTGGTCCACCTGTGCGCAGCTTGAGATGCCGGTGGCCATTCACGTCTCTGATCCGATCGCGTTCTTCACACCGACAGACCGCTTCAATGAGCGCTATGAAGAATTACACAACCATCCCGACTGGTCGTTCGATGGCCCAGAGTTTCCGAGCAACGCTGAGCTTCTTGCGGCGCGTAACCGGGTTATGGCGCGCCATCCGAAGACGCGCTTCATCGTTCTCCACGTCGGGAACTTCGCGGAAAACCTCGCCGAAGTCGGTGATGATATGGATCGTTACCCGAACATGACAGTTGACTTGGCAGCCCGAATCGGTGAACTAGGACGCCAGCCCCGGACCGCGCGCGCCTTCTTCGAGAAGTATCAGGACCGCATATTATTCGGTACCGACGCCACGCCTCACGTGGACGACTATCCGCAGCAGATATTTAAGAACGAACTCTACGAGATCTACTATCGCTTCCTCGAGACCGAAGACGAATACTTTGACTATGCGCCCGCAGACGTCCCGCCGCAGGGACGCTGGCGCATCTATGGCGTCGGACTCCCCGATGAAATTCTGCGCAAGCTGTACTACGCAAACGCCGCTCGCGAACTTCACCTGTCTTTCCCAGGTGGCGGTCCTGCTGCCACGGAGCCTGCGCACGATGGCACTGACAGTCGCAAAGGTGATCGTCTTTGAAAGCTGTCATCCTGGTTTGCATGCTGATGCTGGCTGATGTTGCGTATGGCCAAGCATCAAAGGCATTTAAGTTTCGAAGCGTATTCTCTGGACAGGACGTGGAACTCCAGGCGAATCCTCACACCTCCTTTTGGCAGCAGGCGTCACCCGTGATCGCAAATGCTGACGAGTATGGACGCGAGGTGCCGCATCACCGCACCGAAGTTCGGTCGCGCTGGACCGAACACAACCTGTACCTCCTTTTTGTTTGCCCGTACGACGACCTCTTTCTTCACCCCGACCCTAACACCGCGGGAGAGACATTTGAGCTTTGGAACTGGGATGTGGCGGAGATCTTCATCGGCTCAAATTGGAAAGACATCCGTCGCTACAAAGAGTTCGAAGTATCTCCACAGGCTGAGTGGGTCGATCTTGACATCAACCTCGATCTTCCCGATCACACGGTAGGTTGGACCTGGAATTCCGGTATGCACGTCGCAGCGAGAATCGATCGCTCCGCACATGTGTGGTACGGAGCCATGGTCATTCCCTTTGCCAGCATCGAAAGCAAGTCGCCGCGCGTCGGGGCAGCATTTCGTGCCAATCTCTTCCGCAGCCAGGGGCCGGAGGACAAGCGTAAATCTATCGCTTGGCGCCCTCCCATGACCGAGAGCTTTCACACGCCGGAAAACTTCGGTGAGCTGGTACTCGCAAAGAAATAAACGATGCCCCGCGAAAGTGGTGCAGCTGCGGGCGATGCGCACATAGAGTAACGGGTTGACATGCGCATCATCGGTTGACTCAGAGCGCACCACGACAGAGTCGTGATGCGTTTGCCCTTTGCCGCCGCTGGCCCAGAATGCGATGACGAGAACGAGGGGAAAGAACGCTAACTTAGAAGCAGGTTATTTCTTGACCGAACTAACCCTCGGGCACGGTCATGAACCGTCGTGCGGAGCTAAACCGTGGCAACTCGTCTGCCCCGTCAAGCGCAGCTACTTCACCCCGGCCAGTGGCAGTGGATCGATCACGTCCCCACGCAACTCCAACCGGGGCGGCAGCGCGTCTGGCATTGCATTGAGTGACTCGTCCAACAAGATCCGCGCCTTTTGCGTTTCCCCGTTGTGCTTCGCGATCAAAGCAAGAAGATAACGAGCTTCACCTCTGTACTCGGGATTCGAAACATCCTTCTCTGTGTCCGCGAAACCAAGGAAGTGAGAAAGCAATGACATCGCTTTCTCCTTCTGACCGAGCCGTTCCAGAGCCAAAATCGCGAAGAAGTTATCGCTGCTCCAGCTGTCCCGATCACCGGTGAAGAGGTCGACACCCTGACTGCATTCCTGGTACGCCGCCGAGGCATCCTGTTTGCGACCCAGCGCTTCCAGAGTGCGCCCCACGTAGTAGTAGGCTCGCGGCGAAGGCGTGGACTCAAAATCGTCAACGCCGAGAGACACTGGTGGCCTCAGTGCCGACTGAAACATTGCCAAGGCTGCCGCGTAACTTCCACGGTTGAACTCCGCTGCAGCCATACCGTAGCGCAAACTGCGGTACTCATCCCGAAGCGCGGTGGCCCGATGGCGCGGTGCGAAGGTGTGCGTGCGAACGATACGATCCGCGTCTTGGTAGCGCCCCTTCACGATGTAGGAATTCATCAACGCTCCTACCAAGTCGTCATCCCCAGTTGCAGCCTGGACTGCGTGTGTGAGCAGCGCGATCTGATCGTCAAAGCGTCCAGCGCGAGCATAGATTGAGCTCAGATCGCTCCAGGTGCGGGTGTGATCCGGCTTCTCGGACAAGGCTTTCTGCAATTCAGAGATGCTCTCATCCGTCTGGTCGCGTTCTGCGAGTGCGAGACCTAGCTCCCGATGTGCGCTGAAGTCATGCGGCTGCAACGCCGAAGTTTGTCGCCACTGCGCGATCGCCTCCTCTTTCCGTCCGAGAAAGTAGAGCAAACACGCAAGGTTGAACCGGGCCGTAGCATCGCCCGGGTCAGCCTCGACCGCCGCCGTAAGCGGAGCTTCGCTCTCCCTGCGGTACGGGAAGCGATCGACTACCGCAGCCGCTGCCCGCGCCTTTTTGCGAGTCAAGGCAGCCCCTGCCAGATCGCCGGACTGTGCCTGGTCGTAGGCCAGAGTGTAATAGAACAACGGCGAGGTACCCCATGTGTCATGATTCGCCCGTTCCGCCATCTGTAGCACGTCTACGGCCTCGCGCCAATGGCGAACGTCCGCATATAGCAGTGCGATGTCCATCGCTGATTGGCTCTGCCCCCCTATCAGCCTTTGTAACTGGTTGTCCGCCTTGCGATCCTTCGTGAGGAAGAACTTTTCCGCATACGCATAGCAGTTCGTCGGATCCACGCGTTCGATCTGCTCAATCTGCTGCACAGCTTCGTCTCGTTGGTTTTGTGCGCGCAGCGCGACAGAGAGCAGTATCCGCGCGCTCAGATCGTATCCGTTCGCGGCCACCGCTCGCTCCAGATGAGCCTGAGCCTGTTGTCCCTGACTTGCCAGCAACGCCAGCCGACCAAGCTGATACTCGCGATCACCGAAGAAGGCGCTGTCCGGCTCGATGTAATAAAGACTTCGCTCCGCGGCTCCGTTCTCTCCCACCGCAAGCTGGCTCAATGCAAGGTAGTACCATGCCTTGTCCAGATACGGATCGCGCTCTGTAGCTCTCTTGAGCTCCAGCACAGCATCGCGAAAATCGCCGGAACTGTACTGGTAAACACCTTTCAGCAGATGAGCGCGAGAATTGCCGGGATCGCGCTTCAAAGCCCTGGCGATCAGGTCCAGCATGGCATTCGCATCTGCTTCCTTCAGCTTGAACTCGGCGGCTTCTACCAACTCCTCGTCCGACATCTGGTCTGGAGTTTTCTGCGGCTCTTCCAGCGATCGCGCGAAAGCAGAGTACTCCTTCCGTCCTGGATATTCATCCGGGCGCACATAGTTCAGGATCCCTTTACCCCCAGCGGTCACAATGCGAACGGTCAAGTGCCTCAGTTCTGCCCCTTTTGTCTTCTTCCAGATTACCGACTTCTCAATCGGCGTTCCCGGCACCAGGTTCAGCGTAGAGCTCATCAGTTGGCCCGTGTCAGCAGATACGCTCAGGCGCGCCCCGTCCAGCTTAACCGTCGGGGATAATGCGATACGTATCTCCTCGTTGTCTGTTCCGGCCTTCGGCTCCACGGACAGATTCAGCGCGACGTCACGTGTCACCGTCGTCACCCCGCCGACGCCAGCTACCGGCACCCACCACTCATCCCAGCTCTCGACTTGATGCGGTGCGATCCACTCATAATGCCCATCCCAGATGTAGCGGCCGCTCTGCACCTCGATGTATGGTCCAGCATGATCCGTATAGGCTTGTTGAATTTGGCTCGCTGCCGGTCCGTAGCCGAAGGTCCACATCTTCATGCCTTGCACTACGCGCCGGTCCGCATAGCGGAAGACACCATAGTCGTTCTCGAATTGGTACGCCCCAGCGAAGTTGTCATAGGAGTCGATCCCGAACACTCCCAGCATGTGTTTATTGTTACGGTCCCAGCTATAGTCCACGCCGTTGTAGAGCGGCCAGCTTGAAACCTCTCCACTTGTGTGGCCCACGGTCCGCGTCATTGGATAGATCAGCCGCGTCTTTTCCGTGCTAGATATCTCGGCATTTGTCCAGAACATCTGCGGCATTTGCTCATTGTTCGGGTTGTAGCAGAACACCCCAAGCTGCATCGCAGCGACGTCCGGATGTAAGGTGGCCGTCAGATTGACCTTCATATGGTAGATCGGATCGACTTCTCCAAGCACCAGCGAAACACTCCCGTCCGGATGCCGTACGACGGTGTGCGACCAGTAGGGCTCTGAGTGGAGGGTCAGCATGTGTGCGTCATAAGGACCTGTGAGCTCAATGCCGGAGACCGGCCACGACTGCCGTGGATTGAACATCGTCGGCTTGATCACGTCGTTGCGATAAAACACCTCCCGCTTGCGAAGCTTGTCGTAAAGCGAGAAGATGCGTCCGCCCAACTCCGGAAGGTATGTCAACTTCAAGTATCGGCTCTCGATCACCAGCGACTTGTACGTTTGAAGCTGAGGATCCTCCGCCCGAAAAGGGCCCAAATACGTAGTGAACGGATATAGCCCCTGCACGGACGAGATTCTGAAGAGAGGCGGTTCCATCTCGCGATCGGTGTGCTCGTACGTAGGGATAGCGATCGTCCCTTCTGTCACCCGGATCGCCTCTCCACTTTGTGCGCGGGTCGGTGTAGTCACCGAGAGCGAACTGATTAACAACAGTGCAACCCAGAGCACTTCATACCTTTTACCGTCCATGACCCAGACTCTCCCTTTCCAGATACGTGGCGATTCAGGCGGCAGGGAAGACGACCTGTCCATGCGGAGCGGCCGCGACGTTTGGTGTGAAGCAGCTACAGTCGCGACCACCAAACGATAGCCCTGTCAATCAACACATGGGACGTCCCTCTTTTCGCGTCCGTGCAGTGTACCCTGCCGGCGAGGAGGAGAGATACAAAGGAGTCAACACATCGTTTCGCAGGCACAATCGCAGCTGACGCAGCTTGCTGCTTGCGTGATAGATCTCGCATACGAAGCGGTGAACCCCTCCACCAGTCTCCAGTCTCCGTTGGAGAGCCATAGCAAGCTCGTGGGGAGGGCGTCAAGGATCACGGAACAGAGTCGCACGAGCTCTACCGGATCAACTCGGTGGCATTCTCGCGAACACCGACCTCGCGCTGGTTGTTCTGCCGAAAGAACAATGACCATGTCCAGGATGGTCCTGGGCTACGCCCTGCAACACGCCGCGATGACTTTTGACAGCAGGACCATACTCGGTAGGGCACATCTGCTGGTCCTATCCATAAATCATTTCCTAGAGATCGCCTCCTCCCCTAGGCAGTCCGGTGTTGCGATACCTGAGCCGCCGTGAACGGCGACACTCAACGGCACATGAGCGGCTAAATCGTTCGAGAATCTCACAAGCGAGCTACTAAGCGAGCACGACGACTACCCTGCGACTGGCTCGTAAGGCGGATACCCAAAGCGATCTTGCCGTCTCCACCACCCCTGCTCCTGCAGCGCTGCGGCATCCACTGCCTCACCCCGCGCCATCTGCTCCACCGCCTCCACCAGCGGCGTCGGGCGCAGCTCTCCCCTCGGCGAGTCGAACACCCCGGGTTCGTAGAGCCCCGCATCCCGCGTACACAGGTTTGACCAATTCCAAAGTCCCAGCAGGGCCCACACAGTCACCGCTCGCACATCTGCACCCGCCCGGCTCGCTTCTCTCGCATCCCGCCACACCTCTGCCAGCCATCGCACCTGGTCCTCCTGCGATCCACCCAGATGCGCTTCCGTGATGGCTACGGGCAGACCGTAGCGCTCCCACGCTTCGAGCAGCAACCCCTTCACACCCGGCAGGTCCCCTGATCGCACCCGCACCGCCTCGATATCAACCAGCGGCTCGATGCCTGTGTCACCGCCCAGTAATTGCGCTGGATAGAGCTCCGTCCGATGATCCAGAAAGCGATCGCTCGTGACGTAATAGTTCAGCCCCAGCACGTCCGGAGGACAAACATTCTCCCGAAACCACAGGATCTCCTCCGCTTCCACGCCCTGCCGAGTCAAAAAGCCAAACATTGGGTGCGCTCGATCCACTTGTCCACACAGTAGATCTGTACCAAGCCAACGTCGCTGCTCACGCTCCGCGCGAAAGGCCTCCATCTCCGCCGTCGCATAGGTGGCCCCGCCGTCTTCCGTGTGGATCAGCCGCGCCCCGGGCTGCACTGTTCGAATCGCTCGCATCGCCAACACAATACCCTTGATCTCAAGCAATAATGCCCGCGCATAGCTCCTGAGCGATTGGTGATGCGGATACCAGTGCCCGTACAGGCATGAGAAGCGGCTCGTCGTATGCGGCTCATTCACCGGCGTGTAATCGATCAACCACGGATATTGGCGCGCCACAGCCAGTGCGTATTCGGCCAGGCGCTCGGGAAGTCGGGGATCCAGCAGGTTGGTCTTCGCGGGCCCGCTCCCGTGGTGCAGCAACCCCGCAATCGGCCGAATGCCAAGCTGCCTGACCTTCCCCAGCATCCGGTCGGAGTCCGTCCAGGATCCAATCTCCTGGAAGTGCTCCCATTGAAGACCGACCCTCAGAGCACGCACGCCGAGCGCCGCAATCCGCTCCAGATCCGCGTCCAGATGCTCTCGATGCCCTGCCCATGCATATTGATCAAAGAAAGTGTCGCCCACGCGATTGATCGTGCACTCCACCCCGCCCCATACCTCGGGGCCGTCCGTTTGCATCGTCATTGCTTCAACTCCTGCGACACTGCGCCACCCGAAAATACGCGACCTGATCCCATCGAGAGTCGCTCACATCGTTTGGGTTACTTCATCATCTTTGATGATCAGTCCTGAGAGATGCTGTTACGAGAAGCTGGCGCGCCGGCCGCGCCTGAAAGCCGGTCCGGGCCGGATTGCTGACGCTAATGCGACTTGTCGGCAGTTCCTCTGAGGAACACCACTTCTGTTCTCGTCAGGACGCAGACGGCGACGTGTTCAATCCAAGGCCATGCTGACTGCCGCCTGCGCAGGTGCGACGTCACTTCCATCAGGTCGTAGCCGCGACACTGATGCCGTCGGCGCGCTCTGGGTCTCGATCCAAGATGAAGGCTTCTTCCGCTATTCTATGGCAACGGCTTCGGCCCGCAGCTCGAACCGCAGGTTCTCGTGCACGGGAAATTGCCGGAAGACGGAGAAGTCCAGATTCCAGTAATTCTGAGAGCGCAGGCTGTTCCGCCCAACAGTGTCGTGCTTGGGACGCCTGGAACGGACCTCTCCAACCTGTCTACCTTTGGCGTGATCTCAGGGACAGCGAACGATGCGCGCAGACTTCAGATCGCAGCCAAGCTGATCTTCTGAGCCAACGAACATGCCCCAGCGAAGGGCTGCAGTGCGGCACAGACAGCAAGGTCGCAAGGACCTCGCGTGTCCACAGCACTAGGAGATGACATGACATTCAGCCGCAGAGACTTCAACTACGGCATCGCTTCGACAGCAGCCCTGCTCTCGACTCCTTTTAAAGCGCTTCAGGTCTCGGCCGAGACACATGAAGTCAAGACCATGCTTGCACTTCAGCAGAACTTCGTTGACCTGCGCTTTGGCATGTTTCTGCACTTCAACATGGCGACATTTCAGGATCGGGAGTGGGGCGATCCGACGTCGCCACCCACGCTGTTTCATCCTGCTGCCCTGGACACCGATCAATGGGCTGAGGTCGCGAAGTCTGCAAAGATGACATGGGGGTGCCTGACCACTCGTCACCATGACGGCTTTTGCATTTGGCCCACAGAGACGCATGCCGACAGCGTGGCGAAGGTTCCGCATTCAGCCGACGTCGTGGCTGCCTACGCAGCGAGCTTCCGGAAGGCCGGTCTGCGGGTTGGTCTCTACTACTCCATCCTGTCGCTACGGGATGACATCCGGCACTTCAATGTGACTCCTGCGAAGGTGCAGCTCATCAAAGATCAACTCACGGAATTGTTCACCAACTACGGTGCGATCGACATCCTGATCACAGACGGCTGGGATGCGCCCTGGAGCCGGATCACCTATGAAGAGGTGCCGTTTCGCGAGATCTACGATCACGTCAAGTCACTTCAGCCGCAGTGTCTGATCTGTGACCTGAACGCCGCGAGTTACCCGACGGACGGTCTCTACTACTCCGACATCAAGGCTTTTGAGCAGAACGCCGGACAGAAGGTGCCCCAGGACAGTGACCTGCCTGCGCTTTCCTGTGTCACGTTGACCGACGGCTGGTTCTGGAAGCAAGCCGACCTGCACGGCACACTCAAGCCCGCCGAGCCCGTGGTGCAGGAGTGGCTCATCCCGCTCAATCGTCGCCACTGCAACCTCATCCTGAACGCACCTCCAACGCGTGAAGGAAGACTGGCGCCCAATGTAGTCGAGCATCTCAGGCAGATCGGAGCGCTCTGGCAACCGGAACAGGCTAACAATCGCCTGCAGGCACACGCCAGTATCACGACTCCGAATCTCGCCACGGGCAAGCCGATCCATGCGAGCTCCAGTCCGGACACGATTGGGCCGGATTTGGCGAACGACGGAAACTTCCGAACCTCATGGTCTCCCGACTCCGCAGACACCTCCCCGTGGCTGGAGATCGATCTCGGAAGAGAGCATCGCATCTCCACCGTGGCGCTTGTTCAAGGCAGACCTGGGGAGGGCCCCTCAACGATGGAGAGCTTCGTCTTTGAGAGCTGGACCGGCTCCGCGTGGGCGACGGTCACATCTCAAGCAAACCGTAGCCCAACGTCGATCGTTCGCGTCTCCCCGGTCACCGCGCGACGCTTCCGTGTGCGCTTGATCGGCTGCACCGGTCTTCCTTCCATCTCAGATGTCGGACTCTACGACGAGCCAGCGAGGATCTCCGGAGAGGGTTGATTAAATCTGCTGCAGAGTCGCGCCTCGCTGGACCGGGCTACTCACACGAAGAGCTCGGCGCATGGCGGCTGGTGAGGTCCGATAGAAGCGCCGGAACAAGGAGGTCATGTGCGACTGGTTAGCAAAGCCACAAGCGACAGCAATGTCGGCAAGAGCTTGAGAACGCCTTTTACGAACGAACGGAAGTTGTGCAACGGCTCCATCGAGCTTTCGCCGATCGGCAAGACAAGCGGGACAAGCTCGAGTCCAGGGGCGCTACCTTACCTGAAGTCACTGGCGCTAGGGAGCAGTTACAACAAACACCAGCTCTGCATCTTCCAGCGCCTCTACCACTAAGGTGGCTTCGTCGCGCAGGACAGCGCCTTCTCCCGCGGTAACGCGAACCCCGTTTACGGTGACTGTGCCCGAGGAGACCACGAGGTAACCGAGATCATGAGGCCTAAGATCGCGACTGGTCACAGAGCCAGCGTAGAGTAAGGCGCCTAGAACCTCGGCGTCGCTCTTAAGTTCAAGGCTCGCCTTGTCTCCACGTCCACTCGCAAGCGTGATGAACTGCCCGGCGCGGTTTCTGTTTGGGAATTTCTCCATACCGTATCGCGGCTCACCGCCGACAACTGGCGGACGGAGCCACAACTGAAAGATCTTTGTAGGTACTTTCCCAGGATTGCGTTCCGAATGCTGGATCCCTGTACCCGCGCTGATCACCTGTACATCTCCGGCCTCCAACTCGCCCAGATGCCCCAGGTTGTCCTCGTGTCGCAGGGATCCGGCCCGCACGTAGGTTACGATTTCTACGTCCACGTGGCCGTGCATCCCGAAGCCAGTTTCCGGCTGAATCTCGTCATCATTCAATACGTACAGATTTCCCACCGGCTTATGCTTCGGATTGCCGAAGCGACCGATGGCAAAATGATGCCGTGCCTTGAGCCAGCCAGCGTCCGCACTGGAAATGTCCCTTAATGATTTATGTTCGACCATGCTCATCCTCCTTCGTCTTGGCAGCTGTGGAAACGTTGCGTGTTGGCGACCCATTAGGCGTCTTGGTAGGTGGCGTGAAACATGCCGCGAAACGCGTCGCGAACACTCCAAACGGACAGCAACAGCAGCACCGAAACGAACAGGGCTACCGGCAATCCGCTTGGTTCCATGAACGCGTGGAATAGCAGGATGTTCGATGTGATCGCGCCAAGAACGACAAGCGTAAGTGGAACGAATCGGTTCACCAGCAGCAGTAATCCGCCGAGTGCCTGCAATGCCATGATGACCAGGAGCTCGTGCGACACGAAAAGGCTTCCCATGAACATGCCACCAGGTCCCGGCGGAGGCGGAGTCGGAATGAAGTGGAGGAAGCCGTTGAGGCCAAAGATCAGGAAGACCAGGCCAAGTAGATAGCGAGCGATAGTAGACGCGAGTTTCACAAGTTCCTTTCGTTGAAACGCAGGGTGAGGGCTGAAAAGCCGTTTAGAGCAGCACCGGACCGGCAAACCCTGCCCGTCCTGCGGAACACTTACGCAGGAACTGTTGCTTACAGAGCGCCAGACACTGGGAGCAGGCCCTAGCTGTCTGGTCAGGCAACCGCAAGTAAGCGTTCATGCAAGTTCTGCGCGACGATCTCGAATCCTCGCCAACTGGCCCGACAGTGCTTCAGTTCGTTTCCTGTGGCACCTTCGAACAGTTGGCGGTGCAGCTCTCGCATGGGTGCCTCGATCGCATTGAGCAGTTCTTCACCAGCAGGGGTAAAGCACGTCATCACTTGGCGTCGATATCCCCGTCCCGCTCTCGCGTGACCAACCCCGCCGCCTCGATGCGTTCCAGCAGGCGAGACATGTCCGGCGTGGCCGTCACCATACGGTCCGATATCTCAGTTCGACATAGTCCATGGATGCCGGCACCACGCAGGATACCGAGCACGTTGTACTGCGCTTGTGTTGTGTCAAGTTGCTTTAGGAACTGATCGGCTGCGTGGGCGAGTTCCGAAGCCGTTCGCAGAATGCTCAAGAAGGCCTTCTGCTCCAATGAGACGAAAGGCTTGTTCTGCTTCAGCGTCACTGCTAACTTCGAACAGCGCGGTAGCGGTATACGTTCTTTCATAACTCTGCGCCAACTACTTCACCCTTAGCCAACGGGTGAGACCGAGTCCACGTCCGGCATGCGATGCAGTGGCGTCGGTCTCACAACATCAATTTTCAGCAACTCTTAGTAACCGATCGAGACCTGGCCACGTTCATGCGTTGACTTTTCGATCTCGTCGGCGACTGCAATGGCGTAGTCCTCAAACGAAATACGGCTGTCACCCTTCTCATCGGCGATGAGGTTCGTGGTGCCCAAACGAAACTTTCCAGTGCGCTCACCGGGTACGAAATACGCAGCAGGGCTGAAGTACGTCCAGTTGACGTCAGACGCCTTCAAAAGGCTGAGTGCCTTCTCATGCGACTTCGCGATCGGCAGGAACGCTTCCGGCAGGTAGCCTGAAGCGATCAGGGTCACTCCGGGAGCCACTTCCAGCAGACCTGCTCCACCAACGACAATCAGGCGTGCCTTACCCGCCTTACGAACTGCTGCGATCTGCCGTTCTGTTACGCCAAGCAGGGCATCCGTGTCGTCCTTTGGAGGAGCGTATGCACTGACCACGACGTCTGCGCCAGCGATAACGGAAGCGATCGCATCGACGCTGCTCAGGTCGTCCTGAACGGCTTTCGCTGTTGAAGGCAACTTCGAGATGTCGCGGGCAACTGCAGTGACGTCATGTCCGCGAGTCGTCAGTTCGTGAAGAAGACGTTGGCCTGAGTTTCCTGTGGCTCCATACAATACGATTTCCATGTTCGTTCTCCTTTGACATCGCGGCCCCGAGCTCTCGGGTGCGCGTGACAACACGTATATGAGTGTTACAACACTGATCGGGATTCAGCCTTTTTCCCCGGGCGCATGAGATCGATCTCGCGCACGCTGACGTCGTTGTTGCGATCAACGTACTCGACCCCGTAGCGCCCGCGGCTTGAACTCTTTAGCCCAGGTGAGGTCGTCTGTGACGGGTTCGGGTGGGCTTGGAGCACGGCGGGCGTGGGGATGTCTGCTGCGCCAGCGGGTCATGGCGCGCTCTGCCTGCGATTGCTGGAGATGGCAAACGGACCATATAGGTCAGCGTGCGCACGTCTGCACGTCCGCAAGGAGCACCACGAATCGTAATAGCTGCTGGGTGAACAGCGCGGCACTCCGTGCGTTGCCGATCGGCCACATGCGGCCCATGTCAGCCAGATTCAGCGCTGCACCGTAAACTACAAGGACCGATCGGTAAGGTTGGCAGCTGTGGCGATGTGGTCGGGGGGGGGGAGCGCTATGCAAAGCGCCGCTTGAGACAAGACGCACCCCCGAGCAGGCCGGTGAGGAAGAGAGCGAGTGTTGAGGGCTCTGGTGTGGGCGCAGTGGGCGTGATCGAGAGCGATGCTGCTTCGTACACGGCGGAGCCCTGCTCTGGTAGAAGGAACGCATTCACTCCCGTGCCGCCGTTGAACAGATTGATTTGCGCACCGTTGTTCAGCAGAAACGAGAAGCCATTCTCGTCCGGCCTGCCGGCGCCGTTCAGGAGGAAGAGGATGTTGTCATTGGCTGGGAACGTGCCGCCGTTTGCTGGAGTGGGGAAGCTGCCGGGGTCGAGAAGAGAGGCGATGTTCAGGCTCGATTCGCCGGGAGCGATGCGTGTGGTTCCGCTGATGGCCGTGATGGCAAACTCGCCCGGAGCGACAGCGCTGCCGGTGGTGAGCAGACCGGAACCGCTGAACGTGGAACCCGCAGAGCCGAATGAAAACTGGAAGGTATCGGCGTGGGCGGCAACACCCACAGAGAGCAGAGCAAATATCGAGAGGGAGCAGCAGAGGCGCATGACAATCTCCTGAATTGGGACTCCGCACAATCTACGCTGCCCACTGTCTCCGTTCCGTGAATGTTTGCGACCTCATCGATGCACTTCTCCCCTCTGTTTTTTCACGAAGGGATTCAAGGCGCCGTAACAGAGCAGGCTTAGAACTGCCCACATTACATAGTTGCAACCTGGCCGCGAGTGATGTGGAGAAGCTGCGCAAGGCTCTGCTCTCGCCACTGTTCTTGCTCACTCTTTCCAGTATTTTTGAGGTCGTTGATGTCCGCGTACCAAACGTCTGCCATTTCCCGTCTTCTTGCGCTGAGCGCTTTCACCGCCGCATCGTCGCTCTCCGCCCAGGTTGACCGGAGCATTCTTACCGGCACGGTGACTGATCCTTCGGGACGTGTTTTGCCCGAAGCGCGCGTCACTGCCGTGGACAGTGCGACGCAGCTGCGACGGGAGGGGCTGTCGGACAGCATTGGGCGGTACCAGATTGCTGGCCTGCCTGTCGGCAAGTACACCGTGACGGTTGAGCATCCAGGATTTGAACCGTTGGTCTTCGGCGATGTCGTGCAGGTGGTCGGCAGAACTCGCACATTGGACGGAACGCTCCGGGTGGCCGGAGGAGAGGCTCATGTAGAGGTCCAGGCAAGCTCGCAATTGCTGAATGACAACAGCGCTGTAACGGCCCTGATTGAACGCAAACAGGCCGACGAACTCCCTCTGAACGGACGCAACTGGGCTGCTCTCACAGCCTACGTGCCGGGGGCGATCGACACAGGTGGCAGCAACCAGCGGTCGATCCGCTTTGCCGGGCGCGGGCTGGACGACAGCAACTTCACCTACGACGGGGTGGACGCAACCAACGTGGCGAACCAGACGCAGCGAGCCTGGGCGCGGCTCTCCATCCCGCTCGACGCGATCGTGGAGTTTCGCGTCGACACGCTGTCTTCGACAGCCGACGTAGGCGCTACCGGCGGCGCACAGCTCGGCGTTGTCTCGCCGAGCGGAACCGACCAGTTCCACGGCCGGCTTTTTGAGTTTCTTCGCAACAGCCTCTTCGACGCACCCGAACCGCTGTGGGCTTCCAACGGGCAGACGCAGCAACCATTGCGGCTGAACCAGTTCGGTGGATCGCTCGGTGGACCAATCGTGCGCCAGAAGACTTTCTTTTTTCTTGCAGCGGAAGCCTATCGGCAGGTATGGGGCTACCCAACCAGTGGCGTGGTGCCGAGCGCCACGTTTCGGCAGAGCATCCCGGCGTCCTCTCCCGTGTACTCCATCGTGCAGGCCTACCCGGGGGCCGGGCCCAAGACCATTCTTACCCCTTACACGCCGAGCACAGATCCGGGTGATCCGTCCTATGCCGACTATGCGCTGCTGACGTGTGCCTGTTCCCAGACGGTGAATGAAAACGCGGCGATGCTGCGACTCGACCACCACTTCAACACCAAGGACACGGCCTTTTTTCGCTTCAACTACGATCGCTCCTTTAACTCACAGCCGGTGTCGGCGGCGGCTACGGATCTGCAACAACGCGTCACGTCGCCGGTAAGCGGCGTCGTGGAGTACCTGCACGTGTTCAGCCCGTATCTGACTAATGAGGTGAAATTCGGGTTCAACCGCGCCACCTCCAATACCTACAACTTCAGCGATACGGGGTCTGTGTATCAGGTGGCGATCTCCACCTCTCCCGGGCCGGGCTTTGTTCCGCAGAACTATACCTACAACCAGATCTACGCTGGCAACTCGTTCTCCGAACTAGACGACCTCACCTGGCTGCACCAGCGGCACACCATCAAGGCAGGATTTGAGATTCGGCAGATCCAGCTGAACCAGCACTACGGCCAGCACGGGACGGTGACCTTCGCCTCACTCTCGCAACTGGCGGCCAACCAGGCACGGAGAGCTTCGCTGACAGGTGCGTTGCCCGCTAACGATCTGCGCAAGAGCTGGTATATCGGCTATGGCGAGGATGAGTACAAGGCTACCCGCAATCTGACGCTGAACCTGGGGCTGCGCTACACCGTCTTCGGTCTCTTCCACGAGGCGCACGGCCAGGGGAATCCATTTGACTTCGCGACGTGCGGCCCAGAGGGCTTCTGCGGCGTGGGTGCCAGCTTCGGGCACCAGAACTATGGCGACGTGGACCCTCGTGTGGGGCTGAGTTGGTCGCCCCGTGGTCTGAGCGGGCCAACTGTACGGGCCGCCTTTGGGCTGTACCACGAGGATGGCCAGCTCGACGATCAGAATCTGCCAGCCAAGAACGAGATCGCTTCCTACTCCGCGACCAACGTGCAGTACCCCGTCGACTCTTCCTTTTCCAGCGCGACCCTTTCGCCGAATGCGGAGCAGCGCGACCGCAAAGATAGCTACGTGGAACAGTGGAACTTCTCGGTGCAACAGCAGATGCCGGCGAACATCATAGCGACGTTGACCTACATGGGCAGCCACGGCGTTCACCTCCTGGCGACTAACGTCGTGAACCTGACGGACCCGGCAACGGGTGCGCCGCAGTACCCGGCCTTTGCGCCGGCGATCGCCTGGCGCGGATCCGCTGGCGCGAGCAGCTACAACGCGCTGGCCGCGACCGTGCGCCGAGCCTTCACGCACGGCTTCCTGCTGTCAGCCAACTATGCCTACTCGCATGAGCTGGACAACGGATCGAATGGAAGCGGCGACGGAGACCAGGTCTCGCCACAGGACCCGACCTGCCAGCGGTGCGACTGGGCAAGTGGCGCGTGGGACGCACGCCACGTCGTCAACGGCAACTTTGTCTATGAGCTTCCCCTCGGACGGGGTGGCAGGTGGCTCAGCCGAGGCTTTGCCGGTGCGGTTGCCGGGGGCTGGCAGCTGACTGCAACAGCGCTAGCGCGCACAGGATTTCCCGTGAACGTCCTGCTTCCCAGCAGTGCAATCTCGCTCTACGGCAACTCTGGCACACTGCGGCCTGACCGCGTGCCCGGTGTCTCCGTGAGACCGCAGGGCGGTCGAACGGTGGCGCGCTGGATCAACCCTGCTGCCTTTGCCGCGCCGGCCGCCGGAACCTTCGGCAACTCCGGTCGCGACTCCGTAGTGGGGCCGGGCACATGGCAGGTAGACAACGGCGTGGCTAAGACGTTTCACCTTTCGGAACGGAGCCAGCTGGAGTTCCGCTCGGAGTTCTACAACGTTTTCAATCATCCGCAGCTGGGGCAGCCGGCGGCGACATTTAACCCAGCAAGTGTGGGCGGCTTTGGCGCCATCACCAACACTGTCAATCTCAACACGGCGATCGTCTCGCCCATAACTCCGGTTGGTTCCGGCACGCCGCGTGAGATGCAGTTCGCCCTGCGCCTACAGTTCTGACGAAAGGAGACTCGCGATGCGACTTCTGGTCGTGGAGGATGAGGCCAAGACCGCAAAGTTCCTGAAGAAGGGATTGAGCGAGGCCGGCTATGTGGTGGACACGACCGGCAATGGGCAGGACGGGCTGTTGCTGGCCACCGAGATGGACTTCGACCTCATCATCCTGGACGTGATGCTGCCCGGTCTGGATGGCTGGTCCGTCCTCACAGAGCTGCGACGCGTCGGCAAGACAACGCAGGTGCTGCTCCTGACGGCGCGCGATGCGATACACGAGCGCGTCAAGGGCTTCGAGCTCGGCGCCGACGACTACCTCGTGAAGCCCTTCGCCTTCTCTGAGTTGCTGGCGCGTGTGCAGTCCAGGCTGCGTCGCTCGCAGGCCAGGCCACAGAACGTCGTGCGCCTGGCGGACCTTGAGATTGACCTGCTGCGGCAACGCGCCACGCGGGGCGGCCAGCGCCTTGAGCTGACGATGAAGGAGTTCCTGCTCCTATCCTTGCTCGCCCGCCGCGCGGGCGAGGTTCTGTCGCGCACGGTTATCGCTGAAGCCGTGTGGGATATGAACTTCGACAGCGAAACCAACGTGGTGGACGTGAGTGTGCGCAGGCTGCGCAGCAAGGTGGATGACCCGTTTCCGTCCAGACTGATCCACACTGTTCGCGGATCCGGTTATGTTCTGGAAGCAGAGTAAGCGCCGCGGTAGTGTGTTGTACTCTGCGGCAAAAGTATGGCGCACGCTTGCTTTTCGCCTGACCGCGTCCTACGCTGCGGCAGGTCTTCTCCTTGTCTGCCTAGCCACGCTCAGCCTGTACGTTGTCCTGAACTCCGAACTGGACCGCAGCACAGAACTCTTTCTGCGGGACAAGGTCAACGTCATCCGCACCATGTTGCGAGACCGGCCTGACGATCTGGACGGGTTGCACGAAGAAGTGGAGCTTGAGTCCGCAGCCCGGCGCTACGAGCACTTCTATATCCGTCTTCTGGACGCAGATGGGCAGCCCTGGCTTATGACGCCGGGCATGGCGGAGGAGCTCGATCTGGCCGGCCTGCAACGCCTGCTGACCAAAAGCCAGGGCCGCGTGTTGCCCCTTCGCGGAAAGACCGGAAAGCTCTTTCACGTGCTTTCGGCCAGGATTGCGATCGGGCACTCCGGCGGACAGGTCGCGACCATTCAGGTAGCGGTCGATATCTCGCGCAAGGAGCAGCTGCTGGGACGATTTCGCTTCTGGTTCTGGCTTACGTCGGCCGTGCTGCTGCTCCTCTTTCCGCTGGTGGGCTTCCAGATTGCCCGGCAGGCGATACTCCCGGTTGAAGAGATCGCCTCCACAGCGCGCCGCATCACCTCAAGCCACCTAGGGGAGCGCATTGCAGCGGAGGGGTACCCCTATGAGCTGGCCTCGCTGGCACTAACGATCAACAAGATGCTGGACGGCCTGGAGAGCTCCTTTGAGCGCATCTCGCGTTTCTCGGCGGATATTGCTCACGATCTGCGGACACCGGTCAACAACATCCGCGGCGAAGCGGAGGTGGCACTGGCGCGGGCGCGCTCGGTGGATGAGTATCGCGATGCGCTCGAATCTACGCTGGAGGAGTCCGTTCGCCTATCCGACCTTATCGGCAATTTGTTGTTTCTGGCCAGAACGGAGAGTCCGCTGCATCATCTGCGGCTGGAACGAGTGAATCTGGTTCAGCTGCTGGAGGGCGTGCGGGAGTACTACGATGCGTCGGCTGCGGAGGGTGGTGTGCGTCTCACCAGCGACACGAGCCAGGGGCAGGTAATCGCGGAAGTCGACCGCACGCTGCTGCAACGCGCCATTGGCAATCTCGTCTCTAACGCCGTCGCCCACACGCCGGAGGGGGGCGCTGTGCAGCTGTGCGCCCGCGCCAACGAAGCGGAGGTGCTCATTGAAGTTCTCGACACGGGCGTCGGCATTCCCGCGGAGGCTCTGCCACGGGTCTTCGATCGCTTCTTCCGTGTGGACCCGTCACGGTCAGCAGCGTCGGGTGGCACAGGGCTGGGACTGTCGATCGTACAGGGCATTATGCAGCTGCACCGTGGCAGCGTGCGCATCAGCAGTCAGCCCGGCGCGGGAACGCGCGTTACGCTGTGTCTGCCGGTCCGGGGCTGAGCATCTATCGGCTCCTCGCTGCCGGAGGCCACTGAGAAAAGAGAAGCCCCCTCCTGCTCGGAGAGGGCTGTTCAGTGCGACTGGCTTCTGACTAGTCATCGTCATCGACCACAGCGTGATTGGTCTTGAACTCGCTGGCAGGACGCACCTTGGTCTCCCCTGGGTAGGGCAGCTGGAAGTTGGTCGATTCGTACCAGTCGAGATGGTTCACCGTAGCCGGATCTTCAGAGTCCGGCTTGTGCTGCTTGCCGGCGAAGACCTTGGCCTTCTTCTTCATCCAGCCGGCACGCAACGCCCTGGTTGCGGCGTCATCGGCGGAGCTGGCGAAGGGAGAGTGGAACGCTGCCGGCAGAAGCTGCGCGGAAGCAGAGTTGCCGGGCGTGGCGCCGAATGCTTCAGCAGGTAGCGAGGTGGCCATCGCACCGAACTTAGGCATGGGGATGGGCTGTGCGGGCTTCTGCGTCACGCCCTGATTCAAGGGAATGCCGTTGGCGACGTGCTTCCAGGGCAGGTAGTTTGCCGCCGGCGGATTGTCGACAAAGATCTCACTCATTGGAGAGGCGGTGAGATCGAACTGGTTCATGGGAGGGAGGCCGAGAATCTGTTCGATCGTGCGTGTCATATTGACCTGCGTGTAGAAGGTGCTGTCCTCCGTCACACCGGCACCGGAGCCGTCCATCTTCACCTGCTGCCTGACAAATGGGCTGATGATGTAGCCCGGGCTGCGGTGGCCATCCACATGGTCCACGCCGTCCTGCGCATCATCTTCCTCGATAAAGATCGCGGAGGAGCTCCAGATCGGGCTGTGGCTGATGGCATCGACAAAGCGACCAACCGCCAGGTCATTGTCAGCCTGCATAGCCTGCGCCGTGGGTGGCCCACCGGTGTGGTCCGAGCTGATCCACATGAGCTCCAGCTGAGGCACCGAGCCGCCGGCTACATCTTTGTTGAACTCCTGCTGCCAGACGTCGAAGCGGAACTGGTCCGGTATGCCCAAGTCGAACTGCGGATAGTTCTGGACGGTGTTGTTCAGCAGGTTTGGCAGAGGCGAGTGCGACGCGACGGTGTTGACGTTGTAGAGCTGCCTTTCCGCACCTGCCTCATAGGCCAGGGTGTCGTTGTAGAAGTCTATCCACTGAGGCTCCTTGGTAGAGCCGGTGGGCGTTACGAACGTGTTGTACTCGATGTACTCACCGAAGTTTTTAAACGAGACGCCCTGTCGAGCTGCCACATCCCAAAGATGACCGACTTTCTGGTAGGCGATGGTGTCGCCTCCGTTGGAGGGGTAGTCCCGCATCCAGTCCGGCGACTGGATGTCGTCGGAGTAAGGCGCCATGGCCTGCACAATCCAGTTGTGTCCGTCGGCCGATTGGCGACTGGGATCATAGAAGTTGTCAAACAATGGAAAGCGCTGCATGAGCGCATGCGCGTTTGGAGTGACCTGACCATAGGTCGAGTTATCGCCAAAGACGGCCAGCGTCGGATCCCCGTTGCCACCCGCTACGTCGCCAAGGATCTGGTCGTAGGTCCGGTTTTCACGAATGATCACGAAGACGTGTTTGATCTTTGAGGGTGCACCGATCCGCTCCGGGATGGCGACCGGCCTGGTGTTCTTTCGGCCACCGGAGGCCGCGAAGATGTTGCCCGCTAGATCCCAGTGGTTGTTGGTGAAGACCTGCTGCGTGAAGATGCCGAGGTCGCTGACCGAGGGCACCGGGACCAGGCTCACGGTGCCAAGATCCTGGTGGGTATTGAAGCTCATCACGCCATGGCTCTTGCCGTAGCTGTTCTCCGCGGTCTTCGTCGGCGGCGGCGCGACAGCAAAGCCCGTGGTGCCTATGCCCTTATCGTTCGCCACGATCAGGGTGTCGCTGGCGGCATCCAGCACAACCGAACTGGGGGCGTAGCCCACCGGGATCATGCCCAGCAGCGCGTTGGAACCGCCGCCGTTCAGGTCGACCACTCCGATCGCGTTAGCGTTGTAGAGCGCGACATAGGCGACGTTTCTGTTGCTGTCCACCACGATGGAGTTGGGGCCTGCTCCATACGCTTGTCCCTTCTTGCCAGGGACCTTGATCGGCAGGCCCAGATCAATGGTCTGCACGACCTGGTGCGTCGCCGCGTTGATCATCGTCAGGGTGTCGCTATAGGTGTTGGCTACCAGCAGCATATTGCGCCAGAACGCCATGCCGGTCGGGTGCAGCTCGGTCTTGATCGTGTCAACGACGGAGAAGGATGCAAGGTCCACCACGGAGACCGTGCCGTCCACCGTGGAGCCGGTGGGAAAGGCGGCGACGACGGGAGTGCCATTTGAGTAGCCCTGGAAGTTCTTCTCCTTCGCGATGCGTCCCGCTTCGTTGGATACAAAGGCCGTTCTGCCATCAGGCGAGATCACGACGCTGTGCGGGATGTTGCCGACACGGATCTCAGCACCCTTGACCGGCTTGGCAGCAGCGAGGTCGATACGCGCCAAAGTGTCATTAGTGTTCAGCACGGCGTAAGCCGTTTTGTTGTCAGGAGAGACCGCGATACCACTCGGCAGCGAGCTTGTGCCGGAGTAGGGAGTCCCGCACGGAATCGCTGAACTTCCTGTTGTGCCCGGAACGCTGGTAGGGAAGCACGTAACAGTGGTCAGGCTTCCATTCGCATCGAGGTCGGAAGGAACGCTGACCTGGGCGTAGTCCGAGAGCAGACCTTGCGCATTCACCGAGGCGATGCCGACAAAGCTGCCGGCGCCGCTGCCACCATCCTGGCTGAAGAGCAGGTGTTTGCCGTCTGCCGTGTAGGTGATGCCGGTCGTACTGCCGTCCGCGTCCTTGCCCGCGCTGGCGGAGTACGTTTGCAGGATTGCACCCGTACGGGTATTGAATACGGTGATGGCCTGCGGAGCACCCATCTGCAGCACGGCAGCCGTGTGGTTGCCTGACGGATTCAGTGCAACGGCCTTCGCGCGTGTGGTGGTGCCCAGGTACACCTGCGTCCCGGCCGGCGTGATGATCTGCCCGCTGCTGACGACCCATGGCGTGGGCAGGTTGGACGGGTAGTTGGGCCCTTTCGCTGCATCCTTGTTTTCTCCCAACTTGTAGGTCGGGAAGGGCACGGACTGCGCAAACGCAATGGTGCCGGACCCCGCCGCCAACACGATGGCTGCGATTGTTTGCTGACTACGGCTTGGAAGGCTTCGGCTAGACTTCTGTGGCCTTGTGCTGAACATGGATCACCCTTAACGGTGTGAAGCGGTGTTGGTGCTGTTGTCGATTGGAGTGAGAGTGGGTGACTGGTTCACTCTTCTGCGGCTATGTGCCGGGCAGCGCGCTGCACAGTTCCCGGTCACACAGGTGAAGTATGGCAAGCGGTAACTGACGTTCTGGTGACCACAATGTGACAAATGTGCAATGTGGGCGGCCGAACAGCACCGCATCGTAAGGGCGCGAAGCTGAGCTTCCTCTTGCGCCACTTCCATCTTCGTTTGCGTAGCTTTCTCACTGGCCCGGTTGGCCGCCGTTGGACGCGGGCTCGGGCCGCATCACTTCCGCTCATGCGACTTAGCCGTACGAATCGAGCGGACTCTGGCCTAATGCAGGCTTGCCCTTCGTCTGCGTCTTCTTTATCGCCCCGGCTGCTGCTGTAGACGGCGCAGTGGACTTCCACCTACTACAATCGGATTGTTTTCACACTCTACTTCGCGACGGACGTGTTCTTGAGCATCCCCATTTGTGCGCGCAATCTTCCTCGTCTTGCTCTTTGCGGGGTTCGAACACCGTGCTCTCCCAAATTAGCAACAAGGGAGAGTCGATTCGAGTAGCGGTGTCGCCGAGTGTCACGCTCGATGTCGTGTACTGGGGCGGTTCAGGATCGCCGATGATCCTGCTAACCGGGCTGGGAAACGATGCTCATGTGTTTGATGCTTTTGCTCAAAAGTTCACTCCGCAGTATCACGTCTACGGGATAACACGGAGAGGATTCGGCACATCGTCGGCTCCGTTACCGCTACCGGATCTCAGCAACTACGCACCTGACCGGTTGGGTGACGACATTCTGGCGGTCATGACGAAGTTGAAATTGAAACCATCAGTTCTTGTTGGACACTCCATTGGAGGAGCTGAGCGATGTCGGTGGCCGTTTTCCGAACAATGTGAAAGCGCTTGTCTACTTGGAATCTGGCTATTCATACGCCTTCTACGACGAGGCTCATCCCCAGCCTTCCCATTGCACTAAACCTAGCAAAATCAGAGCTAAACGCGATCTCTCTGTCAGATCAACCGCAGACGCTCCACTTGGCACACAGCACGCTTCCCGCATTGCAATTGGCTTTGAACACGAGAGCTCAAGCGCTAGGAAGGATAGTGGGTTACCCAACGCAAGCTTCTTCGCCAATCGAAACACCATTCGAGATTTCGGAAGTGACTTTTGGTCCTATGCACTGTCCAGTGCTGGCTATCTTCGCATGCCTCCCTTATCTGAGCGGATGAGACAAATCGCCGAGGATCAGGTCAAAGCCTTCGAATATGCGATGCCGCAAGCCAAAATCGTGCCTTTGGAAAAGGCAGATCACTATGTTTACGTGTCAGACGAACCCAACGTGATTCGTGAAATGACGGCATTCCTCACCAACATCTCCCCGAAGTGATTGTGGTCGAAGTTCCCTCGTCTCCGCTTCCAGCTGACAGGATTACGACCGATGAACGGCGTTGTAGCAAAATTGGCTCGTGATTTCTGCGAGAGGGCCGTCATCACGCTTCGTGGTGCTGGTTCAACGACGAAGCGCTGCGCATCTCAGAAGTTGAGTGCGACCCTTACAAAGACAAACGGATGCCGCACTTCGTAAGATCAGCAACGTACAGA
This sequence comes from Acidobacteriaceae bacterium, assembly GCA_965199635.1. GTDB lineage: Bacteria > Acidobacteriota > Terriglobia > Terriglobales > Acidobacteriaceae > Edaphobacter. The sequence continues at coordinate 1,108,225 of CBDASL010000001.1, forward strand.
GCTGGTCATCTTGGGCTGTTGAGGAGAAAAGCGATGTCGGGTGCTCTGCGAAGACTATCAAGTCTCGTTGTCGTTCTATTTACGTCCGCCGCTGCCCCTTTGACTCTGCTCGCGCAGACCTCAAACGACACAGGCCGATGGGTCTCTACCTGGGCGACCTCGCTTGAGCTGGCACCAAGCCAGATGGAGGCTCCTGAGGTCCCTTCCGGCATCGTACCTCCAGACTTCAGCAGGATGAAACCGCCAGGTCTTCCTGTCCCCGCAAGCCTTGAAGATCAAACAGTGCGAATGATTGCGCACGTCAGCATCGGCGGAAGCCGGTTGCGCTTGCAGCTATCGAATGCCGCAGGCAGGAAACCGGTCACCATCAACGAGGTGCGCGTCGCACCCCGGCTGAGCGGATCAAGGGTTGACACTGCAAACGCGCATCTACTTACCTTTGGCGGCAAAACTGCCGTGACGCTTCCGCCTGGAGCTCTGATCGCAAGTGACCCTATCAACTTCGCGCTCACGCCGGCAAGTGACCTCGCCGTCTCCCTGTACCTGCATGAGCCGTCAGGTCCACCCACCGCACACATCATCGGCCTGCACACTGGCTACGTTACCAAGGGCAACACGACAGCAAGCCCTTCGTTGGAGCATCCGGATCAGATCACCTCGTATCTCTGGCTTTCGAGCATCGACGTGCAGACAAAGCCAGGAGCTTTCGGTGTCGTTGCACTCGGCGACTCCATAACAGATGGCTTCAAGACATCGATGGACGGCGACCACGCCTGGCCGGCCCTGCTCGCAAAGCGCATTATGCAAGAAAAGGGGGGGCCGCCGATAGCGGTCCTAAATCAGGGAGTTTCCGGCAATGAGTTGCTGCGCGACGGAGCCGGTGTGAGTGCGCTCGCCCGCTTCGACCGCGATGTTCTGTCTCGTCCGGGCGTGAAGTGGATCATTCTGCTCGACGGCATCAACGACATCAACATCCATGGCCAGGTGGATAGACCCACCGCGCTGCAGGCGGACGATCTGATCCGTGGTTACCGCGAGCTCATTGCGCGCGCGCACACGTACGGCATTCGTGTGATGGGCGCCACGATCACGCCAGAGGAGGGGGTTTGGCTGGCCTTGCCAACGGGCGAGGCAAAGCGGCAGCGTGTCAACACATGGATCCGCACCAGCCACGCCTTCGACGCCGTTGTAGACTTCGACAAACTTCTTCGCGACCCGGCGCGCGGAAGTCGTCTTCGACAAGAGTTCAACCCGGGCGATAACATTCATCCGAATGATGCGGGTAATCAGGCTATGGCCGATGAGGTCGATCTAAGCGCCTTATCGAAGTAGCCCGTCATACACGTCGTACTCCTTCCTCGCTATCGATGCCATTCCGGCACTGTCGGCCTGGTGCATCGTGGTGAACTCTAATTCTTGGCGGGGCCATGGAATCAGATCGTAAGAGCGCCAACCTGGCGTCGCAGGTGAAACACCTGCAGATCTTTGACACGCTTAGGACGAGCCTCCTCACCGGCACCTATGAACATGGCGCCCGCCTGCCCAGTGAAGCGGAGCTAACGCGCAAGTTTAAGGTCAGCCGCATGACCGTCGCGCGGGCCATGCAGCAGCTGCAGCGGGAGGGCCTCGTCAGCCGCCGCGCCGGCTCGGGCACCTATGCGGTTACAAAGAGCACGCGCGACAGCCTGGTCTTCGGTCTACTCATCCCTGATCTCGGGCAGACCGAGATCTTCGAGCCGATCTGCCGCGGAATGGCTCGCTCCCCGCAAGCCAGCGGCCACTCCCTGCTCTGGGGACACTCACTTGAAGGCACCGACGGCCAGGAGCAACAGGCACAGGATCTCTGCGACCACTACCTCCAGCAGAGTGTGAATGGCGTTTTCTTCGCACCGCTGGAGTTCACCCCGCGGCGCGACGAGGTCAACGACCGCATATTGAAAACCTTCGACAGAGCAGAGATCCCAGTTATTCTGCTGGATCGCTGTGCCGTGCGCTTTCCCGGCAGAAGTCCGCACGATCTGGTAGGCCTTGACAATCGGCGTGCAGCATACGTGCTGACCGAACACCTGATCGCCGTGGGCGCGAAGCGGATCGCCTTTGTTGCGCGCGAGGGATCTGCTGAGACTGTAGACACACGCATACTCGGTTGTCGCGAGGCATTGTTCACTCGAGATCGGCAGCTTGTCACCACGCTTTCGGCAAAGGATGGTGACTTCGATCTCCCTAAGTTGCGGCGCCTCGTCACGAAGTCAGGCGTGGATGCCTTTATCTGCGCCAACGACCACACTGCGGCCAACCTGATGAAAGCGCTTCTGTCGCTGGGCATCAGGGTGCCTGAAGAGGCGAGGGTCGTCGGCTTCGACGACGTGCGCTACGCGGGCGTTCTTCCCGTTCCGCTCACCACCATGCATCAACCATGTGCCGATATCGGCGCGGCCGCGATGTCGGCGATGATCGAACGCATCCGACACCCAAACCTCAAGGCGCGTTCCATCATGCTCGACGCGAACCTTATTGTGCGTCGATCCTGCGGTGGCGCTAATCCGGCATCAGCTTCTGGCGAAGCAAGCACAGGGAACTAGCTCAGAGAAGAAAGCATCGTCGCCTGCATTCCAGGTATCCCGTAATCTGCTCTTGCCGGAGTCCGCTCCTGTCTGTACGGCCACGCTGTCGAAACAAGTTGACTAGACAGCCCTGCTAAGCTGTATTCCCGGTGCGTTGACATCGGCATCGCTGGTCCCCGATGATGGCTGCCGCAGGCGACCCCACGTGCTGACGGTGCAAGGAGACATCCGGATGAACGCAATTGAGCTGCTCGACGCCATGCAGACCCACCTGGGCGTGCCATGGCAGAGCCAGCGGGCAGGCGGAGACTCGGATACGGTGCTCGCAGGAGATGTGGCGACCGAAATCAAGGGCGTCATCACCTCGTGGGCGCCAACCGTCGCCGTGCTGCGACAGGCAATCGACTCCGGTCACAATGTCATCATCTCCAGGCAGTCGCCGTACTACAGCCATGGTGAAGCGCAACCGGTAGCCTACCGCAGTGGCGCCGCACCCTCTCCAGAGCTGCTCGCGGCAGACCCGGTCTACCAGGCAAAGTCGAAGCTCATCAACGACAACCAACTCGTTGTCCTCCGCTTCTCGGACAACTGGGATGCACGGACGGTTGATGGCCAGCTTGCCGGACTTACACGCGCGATGGGTTGGAAGAACTTTCACCTTGCCATCAAGGGAGGGAAGGGCTTCTACCGTCCTGGGAACAACTACTTTAGCCTGCCGTCGGTGACGCTCGCAGCGCTTGCGAAAGAGCTCGCCGCAAAGCTGGGTGCACCCGCGCTGCGCGCCATGGGCTCCGCCTCGGCAAGCTTGCGGAAAGCCGCCGTGCTGCCCGGTCTAACGCTGGTGTCAGACCTGCAGGCAGCGCTCGAGCAGCCTGGCGTCGACCTCATCGTCACCGGCGAGGTCGTTGAGTGGGAGGGGGCGGAATACCTGCAGGACGCGATCACGGCAGGCCGTCTCAAGGGCGCGCTGCTGCTTGGCTCCGAACCCTCCGAGGATCCAGGCAGCGGAGAGCTCGCCACGTGGCTGCGCACCTTTCTATCCCTGCCCGTGCAGTGGATCTCCTCTCGCAGTCCCTTTACGCCCGTCCGCTAGGAGCCCGTCCGTGACCCCAATCGATCACTCCCTCAATCGGAGAGAGTTCCTCCGGAGTTGCGCCGCCAGTGCTGGCGCTCTGGCCGTCGCGCAGGCTACTCCTGCGTGGGCGCAAGGCTCCTCACTCACCGTGCGTGAGGTCATGCACAGAATGGCGCTGAACGTCGGCGTCAAGCCCCGCTATCCCAACGCTGACACGGTCAAGATCGGCAACCCGGACGAACGAGTGACCGGCGTGACCACGACCTTTATGTCGACCTTGGATTTGCTCGAGCGCTCCCATGCCGCAGGCTATAACTTCGTCATCTCGCACGAGCCGACATTCTGGAGTTCGAGTGATGTCGTGGCCAATTTACGCGATGACGCGCTCTACCAAGCGAAGGTGGCCTTCTGCGAGCGCAACCATATGGTAGTCATGCGCTACCACGACGCGTGGCACGCGCATCGGCCGGATGGTATCTTCACTGGCTTCAACGAGCGTGTTGGCTGGCAGCGTTACCTCGTGCCAAACACCGGCCGCAGCTTCATATACGAACTTCCCCAAACCACTGCCGGCGAGGTCGCACGGCATCTTGCCAAGATTCTCAACCAACGCAGCCTCCGCCTCGTCGGCGATCCAGCGACTCCGGTGGCGAAGGTGGGTTTCGTCGGCCATTACATCTCGGAGTGCCTCGTCACCGCACCAGAGTGCGATCTGCTCATGGCTGGTGAATCGCGTGAGTGGGAGTGCGCAGAGTACATGCGAGATGCTATCGCCCTTGGCGAAAAGAAGGCTTTCCTGCAGCTCTCCCATGAGGGCATGGAGGAGGCCGGCATGGAGAACTGCGCCAAGTGGCTCAAGGGCTTTGTGACAGAAGTCCCTGTGCAGTTCATCGCATCAGGCGATCCCTTCTGGACGCCCAGTTAGCCCCTCAACGCCGCAACAAAAAGCTCGTAGCACCAGTGGCCGGAATGGCGGGTCGCGCACTATGGCGCGAGAACCTGCGTCAGTAGAACCTCTACTCACGTCTCACAGCAGGTCGCAACAGGGGCATCACAAAGGCCGCCACGGTCTTTGCACCGGTGCTTCAAGTAGCCTAGTCAGCTTTGTGGGCAGGTCGTAGTCAGTTCGATTGACAACTCTTCAGCGGACCCCCGATAGTGGGGCGTCTCATTTCAGGAGGGCCGCACCGTGCTGGATCGTCTGGGTCGAAGGAAACGTCACTTGGGTAGTGTGGTGCCGTGCATTGCACTCGCCAGCATGGGCTGCGGAGCTGCGCTGCAGGGGCAGTCCAGCTTCGGCACCATCGTGGGCACCGTGACAGACGCCTCCGGCGCCACTGTCGCAGGCGCCCATGTAGTACTCAAAAACAGCGGAACCAACGCAACGAAAGAGAGCACGACCAGCGGTTCGGGCACGTACACCTTTGTGAACTTGCTTCCGGGCACGTATGAAGTAACTGCCTCCGCAAGCGGCTTCAAGTCCACGACGAACAACCACGTCGACGTCACCATCGGCGGCACCATCCGCATCGACGAGATGCTCGAGACCGGCCCGGTCACTGAGACCGTCAGCATCAGCGCCAACACCGAAGCGCTACAAACAGACAGTGCCTCACTCGGTGGTGTCGTAGAAGGGCGACAGGTCACTGACTCGCCGCTCAACGGCAGAAACGTCATCAACCTGCTGGAGTTCATTCCTGGTGTCGTTCCCGGCGGTGGCACACAGGGCAGCACAGTTTCAAACGGCAGCGGTGGCAACGCCTCAGTGGGCGGCAATACGCAGGCGATTGCCTACGGCAACTACCAGATCGGTGGTGGTTTCAGCGGGCAGAGCCTCTTCTTCATCGATGGCGTGGGACAGAACGTCCCGGAGAACAACGTCAACTCGCTTGTGCCAACACAGGACTCCGTCCAGGAGTTCCGCGTTTCCACAAACAACGTGAGCGCAGAGTTCGGCTTGTACGGTGGTGGCGTCATTCAGATCTCCACCAAGAGCGGCACCAACGCCTTTCATGGAACCGCGTACGAGTTCTTCCGCAACACGGCCCTCAACGCGAATAATTGGTTCAGCAACCACGACGGTCTCGGCAAGTCTCCGCTTCACCAGAACCAGTACGGCGGCAATCTTGGCGGCCCAATCGTCAAGAACAAGGCCTTCTTCTTCTTTTCCTTCGAGCGCGAGTCGCTCACCTCGTCCTCGCCCACGAACTTGGTTGTCCCAACAACAGCCGAACTCAACGGCGACTTCTCTGGTGACCCGCAGATCATCTACGATCCCCTGACGGGGAAGCCGTTCCCAGGGAATCGCATCGACCCAAGCCGGCTGAATGCGACCGCGCTGAAGATTCTCAACCTCGAGACGCCCAACCAGTCGCGCGTCATTCAGCGGCCGTTTTCAGCGAATGCCTTTGCCAGCGCGCCGATCGCCGGCTTCCAGAATCAATACAACGGCCGTGTGGACTGGGCCGTGACCAGCGCAGACAACGTCTTTGCGAAGTACACCTTTTGGAACCCGCACAACAACCCCAGCGATCCGTTCGGCACACGCACCGGTCTTGGCATCACAGGCAACACGACGCAGGAAGGCGTGCTGGGCGATACGCACGTCTTCAATGCGACGACGACGGCGGATCTCCGGCTCTCGTACCTGAACAACTTCAACTACCAGAGCCCGCTCTCGCTCGGCTTCGACCAGTCCTCGATTAACCCCAACTACGGAGCGCTGCAAGCCCAGACCCAGGGCATTGGAGCGCTTCCGGCTCTCGGCATTCAGGGCTACGGCATCGGCGCAGGTCTCTCGCAGCTGTACTGGAACAACTCTCTTTATGCAATCAATGGCAGTGCAACCAAGGTTCTTGGCGCTCACACGCTCAAGGTCGGCGGCAACTGGCGACAGGTCCTTTGGACGACTTACCCAAACAGCGGCGGCCTAACGATCAACGCCACGCCCTTCTTCACGGCCTCCTCGCCGTCGGACGCTACAACCGGAAACGCGCTGGCCTCGTTCCTGCTCAACGCACCCTCTTCGACCAGCGCGACGTCCATCGTCGCCCAGCACTCCTTCCTGCATAACTACGGCTTCTACATCACAGACACCTATCAGGCGACGAAGAGCCTAACCGTAACTGCGGGTCTGCGCTGGGATCAGCCCGGAGCCTACTCCGAGGTGAACGACCTCGGAACCATCTTGCAGCCGAACGCGCCGGTGACCATTGGCAGTCTCACCGCGATCACCAATCCAGTCACAGGCGCTGCTCAGCCGCTCACCGGGCGACTCGCACTGCTGAACAGCCCGGAGTATCACTCGCGTCGCGAGGAGCAGCTGCACTATGACCTGTTCTCGCCGCGCGTTGGCATCGCTTATCGCCTGAACGACAAGTCAGTTATTCGCGCCGGGTACGGGATCTCCTATCTCCCGGCGGAATACACACAGGATGGACCGCAGCTCAGCACGGTCGGCCGGTCCACAACAGTGGTCACGAACAATGCCGGGCAGAACCTGATCTCAACTATCGACAACCTGAGCGTCTGTAGCCACGCCGGGTCGAGGTCGTGAACATCGCTGTCGAAGCCTTCACCCTCCGGAAGGGTCACTGGTGACCGCAGACCTCATAGCAGGGTGGTCACATGCGTGCTATACCGGGATAGTATCGGGCTCAATCAAGTTGGCCGTGGATGTTTGAACAAGCCTGCAAAGCGAGGTGTTCTTCCGTCCGGTTGCGAGAGCCGGCAAGGGTCGTAGTAGAGCCTTCACCGTTAAGATGATCGGGTCCATCGGCGGCACAAGCCATACCAGCCAAAAGCCGCGTCCGACAACGCAGCATCATCGCTGGGCTCACCACTTGGGCGTTCGCGAGATTACACGTTACTTGATAGGCGGCTCTCTCTGAGGCTGTTCGAAGCTGACTCGTTGCTACCGGTAGACGCCGTTGCCGGAAGCTGAGTTCCACCTGGATCGTCTAAGAAAGGCCGGCTCACACTGCTGACGAGAGTGTGACCTGCCATCGAGCTTCGGGGTAGCTGTAAGCGTAAGTAAGCTAAGCCGGACACTTCTTAACGACGGTCGTCACTCACCTGCTTAGCGCCAAGCGTAACCAGTACCACACCGTGCGGTGCCACAAGCGCGCGCAAAACTCCTGTGAACTCCCCTAAATCCTTGTGCCGCCACAAATCCCGAACACGGCCCTTTTCTGCAAAGCCGAGATCAGAAGACACTGCGACTATGGTCTCTTCGCTGTCGCCCAAGTTGAAGAGGCCTACTGCTTTGGATCCATCCTCGAGATCCTTTACCCACACCGACAAGGCTCCATGCACTAGCACTTTTCTCGCTGGACGCCCAAGCGGGTCCTGATCGACCGCGATAACCTCGTCGTTGGTCAGGATGCTGAGGGAGAACTTATCGAGTGTGGTAAGGTCGCCGCCGATGATGAGTGGTGCTGAGAGTAGACTCCATAAGCTCATCTGGGCAATTTGCTCGTCGGGCGTGAGCGGCGGTGGCATCCGCCTGTCGATCTTCACATTCGGTGGCATTTCATCGCGAGGAACATAGGCGATGCGTCCGATCAGCAGATCGTCAAGGTCACTCCATCCACCTGGTCCGATTGAGCCTGCAGGCTCCGGTTCGTTGAAATCGGCTGCAATGTTATCCCAAGAGCTGTAGACCCCTTTTCGCCCCCAGGCCAAGTCCCCGGTTGTTCGCCACAGTTGCCCGCCAACTTGACGGCCCCACATCCAGACCTCGGACATGCCGTACTGACAAATGCTGAACAAAATGTCACGGGGCTCCGTCTGCAGGATTGATCCCATCAGTCGATAGGGCCTCTGCATCTCCTCTAGAGTGTGAGTTTGAGCCGGGTAAGAGCACCAGTCATATTTCAGAAGATCGAAGCCCCAGGAGGCAAACTGGTGCGCGTCCTCCGGTTCGTGTCCATAACTTCCCTCGAAGCCGCCACAAGTCAACGGCCCTGGGGATGTATAAAGTCCTGCCTTCATCCCTTGGCTGTGCAGATAGGCGGTCAGTGCCTTCATGTCTGGGAAGCGCTCGTTGGGCCGTATGACGCCTTGAGCAGTGCGAGGTTGAACGCCTTCCAATGTCCCAGCGCGTTTTACTGACCAACCATCATCAAGATCGATGTAGGCGTAGCCGTGATCGATAAGGCCCGAAGAAACCATGGCATCAGCTTGTGCTCTGAGGTCCTGGTCTGTTGCCTCGGATTGCAGGAAGTCCCACGAACTCCAACCCATCGGGGGAGTCAGAGCAAGTTGCGTCCCGATCACGATCCGCAATTTGCGTTTGGTAGTTCCCGCGCTGTTGCTGGCTCGCAGGATCACATCTCGGGTCGTAGGGGAGCTAACCGTCCCGCTGAGGATCCCAGTCTCGCCATCAAGCCTGAGCCCTGGAGGAAGCTCCGATGCTGAAAAGGTCATCGGCCGACTTCCAGACGCCGGAACTCTATAGAGAAAGGGGTGATTCGGACGCCCTCCAAAGACGGTGGCGCCATGGATGGCTGGGGGCTCCGACGCCGTACCTGAATCCTGTCCGACGAGCGGACGAGGTTGCAGCTGTAGCACGGCCGCGAGGACAAGTAGGAACACTCGTGAAGTATGCATCGCGTCCCCGACATTCTGCCGGTATCTACGCCGAAACGCCAGAAATCCGTCTTCTCGAGACTGGGTGGTCTGCAATTCCCCGGACAGAAACCCGTATGGCAATGAGCAGCGCGACCGGCCAGTTGGGCCCATGTACGCGAACACCAATATTTCGCTCTTTGAGTTGTTCCTGCCTCGCGAGCGTGTCAGCTTTCAGCTCCGCGCCGAAGCTTTGAATGCTTTGGCAAGGTCAACCTTGGTCCTCCCCGCACCCGTCGTCGGCAATTCAGCACACTGGCCGCAGGTACGCAGTGATCACGGGCACTGCCGGCAACGCGGACTCGCGGATCTTCCAAGCGCCGGAAGAGTTCCTTCTGAGAACGAGCTGGTGATATCAGTTCGATAAGGCGGTCTCACCAGGCCAGAGGCGACTAGAACAGGTCCAAGGCGGGTTGAACAAACATGGGTTCACCGACCAGCCGATGGCGGCCGCCGCGGCGACGATATCATTGGGCGCGCTTCGACCGCATCGCCGGTCCTGACGACATCGCACCGGCCATCCCGTTCTTAGCCGAAGCTTCCCAATGCGGGTTTCGTGAACGGTCAGGCTCTCGCGATCGATGGAGCTGCATAGCCGGCGGAAGCTGGCAACGCTTGCGGATGGGCAAGCACTGACCCCGGCGGCAAGTCGGCGGAACCGGTCCGTCATTGTGATGTAACGCCAGTGCTGTTTGTCGGAGGTAATCAGGTGTCGTCTGCCACATTAGGTGGAACACTTCTGATCACGCTATTTGGCTTATCGGCCGCCTGAAATGCGGCCGATAAGCAGCCGACATCGGCGCGTTTGCCTTTCTTCCCTTGCTTCTGCTGAACTACCTGATCCTCGATTTCATCGTAGGCGTGCCAGTGTACGAACTGCGCGGAACGCGTGCATGCCCCTTCATGTCATGGAACCAACGCGGAAGGGAATCGCAGTCCTTCGCAGTTTAAAACGCCGGTCAGGTTATGGACGGAGATGCGCGAAGCGCTCACAAGCTACGCGACGCGGGCGGCCGGAGAAGACTCGCAGCCGTTCGCGTCTTGAGCGCGGGGCTGACGGGTTGCGCCTGGGAGCCGCGAGTGGGGGCCTGTCACCACGCTGAACGACGAGATGGGATGAACTATCGGTCGTTGAGAGACAGGGTTCGGGCCTAAGGTGCAGGTATCTGCGACACCGCCCTACGCTACGGTTTGGGCTACAGTCCGTGGTCGGCATTCGCGGCCTCTTCGGCAAGATCGTCCAGGAGCCTTGCCATGCTCTCGGTCAGCGCGAGAATGCCCTGCGCGCGCCGTCCTGGTCGTCCCCCGTACCCGGTATCGATTGCTTGCGCGAGCTTCTCATAGGCTTCATGTATATGCAGGTCGTTCCGCATCGGCGCGGCCTCGGGGCGGAACGCTTCGGCAAGGCGGTTCAGCAGTTGACTGGTACGCTCATCCAGCGCGGTTTGTGCAGCGACGATGCCGGAGGCGATCTCGCTGGGATGCACCTCGGTGCGGTACTGCAGGAGTGCAACCTCAGTAAGGAAGAGTGAGCGTAGCCGGGGCTGCCAGTCCAGGATGCGGTCGCGCAGATGGAGGTGCGGCTGGCGGGTGGGGCCAAGCTCAAAAAGCACAGCGTCCGCTTGCGCGTTGACTGATCCGAAGGTGGCACTGATCCGATCTCTCAGCGTCCTTATCTCCTGCAGGCCAAGCATGTTGCCGTCCTTCCAGGGCCGGGCGAGCTGTGCCAGCAGGTGGAGGTTGCCAATGAACAGGTCGCGCATCACGAGCGCCGCAGGCTTGGAGCCGAGCGTGTCGAAGACGAGCCACATCATCACCAACCCCAGCAAAACGCCCATCACACGGTCCCGCGCGATGGCCAGGTTGGTCTGTGGATAGAACTCCTGGAGGTGAATCAGGTAGAAAGCCAGCGCGATCTGCTGCCCCAGGTAGGACAAGCGCGGACTCGACGTGCCGATCCAGGCAGCGATTACTGTAATCACGACAAACAGGACAGCAAAGCCCGCGATGGTGTCCAGCATGGGCAGGATCAGCACCTGCGAACCGACGCCAAACAGCAGTCCACCGATGGCAGCTCCTGTTAGGCGCAGCACCTGCTTTTGCCGTGACGAGCCGATACTCGAGAGTGCCGTTATGACACACGTCGCGAGAGACGTGCTTAGACCACGCCATGCGATTGCATTGAAGACGATGTAACAGAGCATCGCGGCAAGACAGCCTCGCAGCGAAAACAAGAGGTGCTCGCGGTTGGTGAAGGCATCGGCGACAAAGAAGCTGGTGTTCCCTGCGGGCGCCGGAGCTGGGCCGGCTGCGCGCGGTGCGTCTTCCGCCTCGACGTGCCCTGACAGGCTGAGCTCAAGCAGGCCGGTCGTCCGCTCCAGCTCGCTGAAAACGGGGAAGCCCGTAAGCTCCGGTTGCGGGCTGGCCGCCGTGACCTCGCGCTGCGCATCGGCAAGGTGCCGCTGCAGTGCGTCCAAACGCCGGGCGAGCTGCCCCATGCGAGCCTTGCCGTCCTCGTTCAAACGGACTGGCAAGGACCCCAGCGCTGCCGCAAGGTCAACCACGCGGCCAATGAGCGAGACGGTGGTGCTGCGTCGCTCCGAGTTGTCGTTGGCAGGGCTCACGCTGGATGCCAAACGGCGCAGCCGCGAAACGCCCACCATGGCCAGCTGCTGCACCCGCTGCGCCGTGCGTGAGTCCGCGTCCTCCTGCCCGGCAAGCGCATGGAGGTACGCCGTCACAGCGTCCAACCGGGCGCTCAGACCGGTGTGCAACTCATCGCGAGGCGCAAAGCCGGCAGAAAGGTATTCCACCACGATGGTGCAGAGCAGCCCCACACTGACGCTGCCTGCGGTCCACAACGTGGCGGCCACGAGGGCCGCGGTGGGCAAGGGCGTATCCCACAGCGGCACCGCGATGGTGATGATGAATGCAAAGGCTGCGCCCGCGACGTAGTTGGTGGTGATCTTGATGGCGTAGAAGCATAGGAAGATGCTGACCTCCACCCAGAGGAAATGCGTCAGTGGGTAGTCGATAAAGAGCAACACGCCCAAGAGGGTGTACGCGGCGCCCAGCATGTAGCAGACCAGCACTGTGAGGGCGGAACGCAGCGTGACATTTGGGGCTTCCCGTGACAGCAGCAGCGTGTAGTAGGCAGCGATGGCAGCGCCGGGTAGGCGGAACGTCATGATCAGCAGCATTGTCAACGTGGCTGCAAGGGTCATGCGAGCCACCAGCAGGGCCCGGCCCGGATAGGGCCCGAGCTCATCGCGCAAAAAAGCGATGAACCAGTGGCCAAAGGACTGGCCTACCGGAGACTGCTCATGGGCAACCGGTGGGCCTTTCAGACCGAGCTGCGGCCCGGGCCGGTTTAGTGCACCCATGGTCCAGGTCCTGTGCCTGGCGCTGGATGGATGACGGCAACGGCGGTCTGTCCGATGCGCAGCAGACCGAGCGGCGCACCCTGAATGCGAATGCGCACTGGGTAGCGTGCCGCCAGGTGCACCCAGCTGAGCGACCGCTGCACGGTCGGCAGACCCGGGGTCAGTGCGCCGGCCACGCTCGGGTCCGGCGTGACTCCGTAGCCGATGCTTTCCACCACCCCATGCAGTGGCAGGCTTTCATGCGCCATAAGGAACACATCCGCGGGCGAGCCCGGGACCACATGGAGCAGCTGGGTTTCACGGAAGTTTGCCACAACCCACCACGCACGGGCGTCGATCATCGTGAAGACCTGCGTCCCGGTGTGAACAAACGCGCCTTGCGAGGTCGTCAGATTGGTTACAAGACCGTCAAAAGGCGCGTAAATATGGCAGTTGTTCAGGTTGTAGCGCGCCAGGCGCACGGCCGCGGCGCGCTGTTCCCTTTGGTTCGTCAAAGGAGCGAGGGTTTCCACGGCGTTGGCGGCCTGGTCTCGTTGTGCAACACGTTGCTGCTCCTCGGCGACAGACTGCGCCACGCGGGACTGGTTGCTGGAGACTCGTGCTTCGGCAAGTGCCACCTGCGCTTCCGCTTGCTGCACGGCGCGCGTGCGCACCTCCACTTGTGTCCGGGCCTGGTCTACCTGATCGACCGTGACGTACTGCTGCGTCAGCAGCGGCTCCAGGCGGTGAAGATTGTCTTCGGCGTACTGCCGGTCGGCCTCCGCGCGGCGCACCGCAGCCCTGGCACTCAGCACATCGGCATCCGCTTCGGTCACAGTGGATGCCGTGGCCGCGCGACCGGCAGAGCTGCTGCGGATGTTGGCGGCGGCAACGCGCACTGCGCTGAGTTGCGCGTTGATGCTGCGCTGCCGATCCTCGATTTGCCCTTCCAGCGCGGCTTGGTCGGAGAGCGCGCGCTCCAGCGCATAACGGTAGGGCCGCTCGTCCACAGCAAAGAGCAGATCGCCCTGGTGCACGAACTGGTTGTCACCCACGTTGAGCTCCATGATGGGCCCGTCTACCTGCGGGGCCATGCCGATAAAGTTGGCAAAGACCTCGGCATCGTCGGTGCGCGGGTGAAGCACGGCGCGCTGCACCGAAAGCGTGACCAGCACAAGCGCAAACACCATGACCACCACTGTGGGCAGCCAGGTCGACCGTACGGGGCGAGGCTCCTCCGGCGCCTTGCCCGGGGAAGCAGCAGGCTGGTCTGCCTTGCCTTGTTCTTTCGCGGGCTGGCCCGGTTGGTTGTCGGCCATAGCGGCCTCCTTTCGGTAACAGTCAAAACAAGCTACTCAAAGGCAATAAGCCAGAACAGGCAGGCGATCGCCAGTGCAATGCCGAGGTAGAAAAGCGGCAGCGCAGCGATGCGTTCTTCCCAGCGCATACGGTCAAGCAGGAGGTGCAGGCCGACCGCACACACAACACCGATGGCGATACAGGCAATCCAGCCGGGGAAGTAGGAGCCTAGCACGTTGAACGCCGGTGACCGCGCACACCCAACCAGACACAGAGGTAAGGCAGGGCTGGCCATACCGTATGCTCGGGTGCGAAGCGGGGAGGGACGTGGCCGCGACATCATGGATGGCTCCCGTTGGCGCTGCTTAAAAGATCACCTGTGCGATAGCGGAAGTTGGCAAGTTGCATAAGAAGTTCGGTCCGCGCGTTCACGTCCGCATCCAGCGCCTGGGCGAGGGCACGCTGGGCGGAGACCACGTCCACGGTGTTGCGGACGCCCAGCTGATAGGAGCGCACCGCGGCGTCATAGGAGGTGCGTGCGGCAGTCAGCAGTGCAACTGCGGCATCGCGCTCGCGAAAGGCCGTGCGAAGGCTGATATAGGCGTTCCAAACCTGTTCTTCGACCAGGTCGCGCGTGTGGTCGATATCGGCCTGGGCGCGGTGCTCTTCAGCGTGCGCTCGCTCCAGTTCACCCGCACGCTGTCCGCCATCGAAGATCCGCCAGCGCAGTTCCAGACGCGCGTCCCAAATCTCAACCGGGCCGGCATACAACGAGGGCAGCTGGTCCTGCTGTCCGTAGGCGCGTATGTCGCCCCCGCTGCCCTGGAAGTTCAGGGTTGGCAGAAAGGCAGAGCGTGCGCCCTTGATCTGCGCCTCAGCGGCGCGCTTGTCGGCAGATCGTTCGCCCAGTTCGGGGCGCTGCGCCAGACTGCGTTCCAGTGCGCCGTGCACATCCTCGTCCAGCTTGTCCGGCAAGCGCAGCTGGTCGAGCGGCTGCACTATCAGCGGCTCCAGCGGGGACGCGCCCAGGAAGCTCAACAGATCGCCGCGCCCGGTGTCCACTTGGCCTACTGCGGCCTGCAGTTCGTAGTCCGCCTGGGCGGCAGCGGCGCGGGCCTCGAGCGCATCAGGCAGGGTGGCCAGGCCGACGCTCAGGCGCGCCTCCACGGCCTTCTGCACCGTGACTGCGTTTTCCAGGTTGACCTCGGCGGACTGTCGCCGTCCCTGCCCTCGCAACACCAGATCGTAGCGTCGTTCTGTTTCGAAGAGAACGTCGAGGATGGTGGCATTGAAGGCGAAGTCTGCAGCCACCAGCTGCTGCCGCGCCGCGGCGATGCGGCCGGTGCGCTCGCCAAAGTCGAAAACACGATAGCTGACCTGCAAAAGAGGCTCGTAGTAACCGAGCGTTTGCCGCACAAACGCACTGCCGAACAGCACCCCTTGGCGGCTGGTACCGGCAAGCGCTACGGCGGTCAGGGTCGGCACGAGATCTCCTTGGGCCACCCGCAGCTGCGCCGCGCGCACCTTGGCGGCCTGCCATGCAACACGCGTCGAGGGATTATGCTGCTCGGCCAAATCCACTAGCTCCGGAAGCGTGTAGACATGGGCGGGATCGACGGCGGTTTCCGACCTGTGGGCCGCTGCTGTTTGGCCCGCCGCGACCGCGGCCGGTGGTAGCCACGGACGTGAGAATGATGGAGGCACCCCTTGCGCCCTGGACCAGCCCGTCGAGCCTATGGCCAAGATCGCTCCCGACCAGGCGAGGAGGGCGGAGACACAAACGGAGGGACGCCGTTGTCGCATCGTTTACTTCCGAGTCCTAGGTTGAAGTAGAAGGGCCTGGTAGGCCGCAGTACAACAGCTGCGCCGTAGCGTGCGACGGCGCGCACTTGAAGTCTGACCCGACTCGCGGTCAGAGCGGAAACAGTCTATCAGCGTGACGGTGCCCGGCTGTCCGATGGTCACCCCCGCAGCCCCTGCAGGTCCGGTCTCCAGTGCCGCTGGGCGGGTGTCGTTCGTTCGCTCCCGCTGGGATGTGGTGTGGGAGCATCATCTGCAATGTCGATTAGCGCTGCTCGGCAGGGTTCCACACGCGTCACTGCTGCGATCTTTAAGGCGCTCTTATCTGTGTGAAATAGCATGGATCTCGCTGCCTGTAGTCTCAAATGTAAGGTATGGCGGTGTGGCGACTTGCCTACAGCTTTTCAAGAACGAGTCGAGTGAGTAAGCCACCGTACTTGCTACGCATGTCTTTCCAGCACATCTCAGCAACTATATGGGCCAACAGCTTCATCACATCATGCGATGACTTGCGCTGATTCGTCGAGCTACGTCGTATAGCGCAGTGTTCGCAATGGGAATGTCTCCGTCATGACAGAGTGTGCAGCTGCGGGGTGCCCCTTGCTGGTGGATCTAAATCTCTCAGGAGAACAAGCGGGATGACACGAGGCCGGCGCGTCTCCATGCGTCCCGCCGGAATGTTTGATCTGGCACCACGACATCGAACTCCGACCACGCCGCGCCAATCAACTCGGTGGTGCGGACGAACGTGAGAGCCATCAGCTTCAGCGCCAGCCGAGTCAGGTGCGTGCCAGGGTAGATCTCGATCTTGCGCAAAAGGGCCGGGAGCTCCTTCGCGTCTATACGGGCAAGATTCTTCTTCCTCGTCGGACGGAGAACGTCACGGGGCTTAATCTCAGCAGCGGGGTTGCGCGAAGTGAGACCTTGCGCAATCGCGTAACGGAAGATCTGCCTCGTTGTCTCCAACGCTCGTTTGTTAGATCTGTGACTCCGCAGCCTTCAATCGACCTCACCATCTCCACGAGTTCCGGCGGCTCGATCGCCGCTATCGGGCGTGATCCAGTGGTCGGAGATGTCCGCCTCCATGCGGTGTCGAACTGTGTCAGCACGTCGCGGGCTCTTGTCGCTACTCCAGTGAGCAAGCCAGAGCAAAGCAATGCTTGAGAAAGTGTTGCTGGCCGCGAGGCTCTTGGCTCGCTTCTGAACCTTTCTGATCGCCACGGGGTCAATGCCGGACGAGCAAGCGCCGGGCACTCTGGTGCCGATCTCTCGCTAGGGCGAGTGTGGAATCCGGGTAGCATCCGAAGGACATCAGCTTCTCGCGTTGGCGAAGGGGTAACCCAATGCCATAACTTGCTTCTCGGTCGTTTCACTCAGAGTTAGAGGCCTGCTCCGTCTGCCAAGCTGTAAGCCTTGACCTGCGGCTGAGCGCGTGGAATCTGGACATCTTCCAGAACCGCGAAAGTACACCTCAGAAGCTGGAGAGGTGCCGATACCCAAAAGTCTGCGAAAGTGTACCCCCATCAGCGCTGGCTCCCAGGCTAGTTCAGTAGACGGCATTAGACGTGCTCTGCCATTAAGTGACCGCAAAGGCGGGCAATCCGGGACTTTACTGGAACATGTTGGAAGTGGGGATGGTGGGCAGAGAGGGACTCGAACCCCCGACATCCTGCTTGTAAGGCAGGCGCTCTAACCGACTGAGCTATCCGCCCACGAGTCGTCTGTGTGCTGCACGACCGGGATCCACACCAGTGTAGCAGCGACGGGAGTTTACGCGACGTCGCGTGAGTGGACTTCGCGACGCTGGGTGGCACCGGTCTCAGCGACTACGGGGCTGGAGAGATCGGCCGACCAGGAGGAGGACCGGGGAGGGCCCGCAGTCTGCAGAGCGAAGCGCCTGAAGGTGGGTGCGGTGCACATGCTGCTCGGGGGCGGAGACGCGCGAGATGGCGGTGACGGGCGTCTCAGGCGCGATGCCGCTGGTGATGAGGCGGTGAGCGAGTGCCTCTAGGCTCGGCCCGGGCATGTAGAGGACAAGCGTGGCGTCAGACGGAAGGGGACCTTGCCAAAGGGGCTGCGGATCGGGGTCGAGCTCGAGCTTGTTCTCAGCGTGGTGGGCGGTGGCGAGGATGAGCCGGGAGGCCCCGGTTCGGTCCGTGAGAGGCGTGCGGAGCGCAGCCGCAGCAGCAAAGGCGGCGGAGATACCGGGGATGACCTCGAAGGGGATACCGGCTGCCTCCAGCGCGGCAATCTCTTCACTGGCCCGGCCGAAGACGAGGGGGTCTCCGGATTTAAGGCGCACGACGGAGGAGCCGGCCTGGGCAAGATCAACGACCTTCTGGTTGATGGCCGTTTGGGTGGTGCGGGGTGCGCCGAAGCGCTTGCCGACGGGAAGCACGACGGCCGTGGAGGGAACGAGGGCAAGGATGGCGGCGGAGATAAGGCCGTCAGGGAGGATGTGAGAGGCGGTTTGTAACAGACGATGAGCGCGAAGGGTGAGCAGATCGGGGTCACCCGGGCCGGCGCCCACGAGATAGACGTGACCGGGCTGGGCGCCCCGACTCAACGGACCGGCTCGGGTAGATCGAGATCGGGAGCCGTTGTGGGATCAGGAAGCGGGGGAAGATCCTGCGCGGGGCGCGGATTCGTGCGGGCGTGCTGGCGAGCCATGGTGCGGGAGGGGCATGCATCGTAGGCGCAGACATCGCGGCTGGCGAGGGTGTGAAGGATCTGCTTGCGAGCATCGTTCAGGGGCTCGAGCTGAAGGACCTCACGACGGAGATTGCCGAGCTCGTTGAGCCAGTCGCCAGCGTCGAGCGGAAGGATGGTGTTGATCTCCTTGCGGAGACGCTGCGCGAGCGCGGGCGAGTGGCCGGCGGTGGAGATGGCGATCTGGAGGTCGCCGCGACGGACCACGGAAGGGAAGTAGAAGTCGCAGAAGGGCGGGTCATCGACGGCGTTCACGAGAATGTTCGCGGCTTCGGCTTCGGCGAAGACGGCGCGGTTAACGGCGGCATCGTTGGTGGCGGCTACTGCGAGAAAGTGACCGGCTATGTCGCCAACTTGGTAAGGGCGGGCATGCCAGTGGATCTCGCCGGCTTCGGCGAGATCCACAATGCGTGGGTTGGCCTTGGGCGCAACGACGGTTACGTGAGCCTGCGCGGCCAGGAGGCTTTCTATCTTGGACTCCGCGAGATTGCCCGCGCCGATGACGACAGTGGGGCGAGCGGTGAGTTTCAGGAAGATGGGGAAAAGGGCCATGTGGGATCAGGCGTCGGCGGCCGGGTGGCCGTTGGGTGGGGGATCGCGGGGAGAAGGCGGCGGCAGACGGTCGGACGTGGTCCCGGAGAGCTGGGCGCGGAGATCTTCGTCCGAGGTACGAGCGAAGTAGGAGCGGAGGTTTTCGCCGGGCTCACGGGCGTCGAGGTAGGCGCGGAGCATGCGCTCGATGGCATTGGGAACGTCGTCTGCGGTGGCGCGGTAGCCGATCGTGCGACCGGGCCGGGCGAAGCGGCCGACGGAGCCGCCGACGCAGAAGTAGAAGGCATCAACCAGGACGCCATTCTGCTTGAGCTTCTTGCCTTCGAGGCCGATGTCGGCGATCCAGTGCTGGCCGCACGAGTTGGTGCAGCCGGTGACGTGGAGCTTGATCTGCTGATCAAAGGTGGGAAGGCGCTCTTCCATCTCGCTGACGAGCCACTGAGCGAAGGCCTTGGTTTCGGAGATGGCGAGTTTGCAGAACTCGGTGCCGGTGCAGGCGATGGCACCGCGCCAGAAGGGCGAGACGTCAACGTGGAGATCGATGGCGCGTAGCTCGGCGATGAGCGCTTGGACGCGATCGTTCGGGATGTTCACGAGAACGATGTTCTGCATGATGGTGGTGCGGAGATCGCCGGAGCCGAACTCGTCGGCAAGCTCGGCGAGGCGGTGCAGCTGATCGCCGGAGAGCCGGCCGCGAAGTACGGAGGCACCAACGGCGGATAGGCCGGACTGGCGTTGCGCGGTGACGCCGATGTGGTCGCGGTAGATGTCCTCGGGGATGAGCTCTTCCTGGTGCGTAGAGGCTTCGGCCTGGGGATCGAGCTTGTAGCCGAGCTTCTCTTCGAGGGCGGCCAAGAAGCTTTCGGCGGTCCAGCCGTGGCGCATGAAGAGATATTTGATGCGGGCGCGGGTGCGGTTTTCGCGGAGCTCGGTCTGCTCGCGAAAGATGCGGCAGGCGGCTTCGGCGACGGCGTAGGCTTCGGACTCGCGGATGAATGCGGGGATGCGCACGGCCATATGCGGCTCAGTGGAGAGGCCGCCGCCAACGCGCAGGGTGAAGCCCATCTCTGTCGTGCCATCCGCGAGAGTGCGTGGCGTCGCGGTGAAGGAGAGGTCGTTGATCTCAGGGTAGGAGCACCAGAGGGGGCAGCCAGTGACGGAGATCTTGAACTTGCGGGGGAGGTTGTAGAACTCTGGGTTCGCCGTAAGTTTGGCGGCGATCTCCTGCGCCAGCGGAGAGCAGTCGTGCAGTTCATGGCCGTCAAGACCGGCGAGCGGGCAGCCGGTGACGTTGCGGACGACATCGCCGCAGGCCCCTTTGGGGGAGAGGCCGACGGCGGTGAGAGCATCGACGACTTCAACCAGGCCGTCGATGGTGAGCCAGTGGAGCTGGATGTTCTGCCGGGTGGTGATATCGGCTAGGTTGCGGGCGTACGTTCGAGTGAGGTCCGCGATGGTACGAAGCTGCGCGCTGGAAAGCATGCCGTTGGGCAGGCCGATGCGCATCATGAAGTACGGCGAGGCCTTGCCTTCTCCGCCTGAGCCGCCGGTAACCCCGGCGCCGTCGCCCTGCGTATAGACACCCCACCACTTGAAGTAAAGACCGGTCCACTCGGGCAGAACGGAGTCACGGCCGCTGCGGGCAAAGGCGCGAACTTCATCCCAGGCGTCCCAGGGGTTCTTTTCAAGCTTGAGACGTTCGGAGCGCTGGGCCTTGGTCTCCTTCACGGGTGTGCCTTGGGCGGGTGTATCGGGCATAAGAGGGAAAGTCCTGGGGTGCTTTAGCTGTGGTACGACTGCCGGGTAGGGGGGCGAGGATGGAACCGGGGGGAGGGGTGTGGTCCGGAGATGCCTTCAGAAGGACGGACACGAGCTACAGCCGCGACGACAGCGTACAAGAAGACGGGTCAGCGACGAGCTCATAACAAAAGGCTACGTGGGACGCGGGGGAGCGTCAAGGTGGGGACACTACGGGCTGCACAAGAAGAAGGGACGCCTTTGTGGGGCGCCCCTTCTGTTCTGCAGATGGAGGTTCAGGTCTACGGGATGTAGTAGCGCATGCCGGTGAAGACCATGTTGTTGGTGGCGGTTGGGGCGCCGCCGACGCCGGCCCAGGCTTTACGCGTGAGATAGCTGTAGACCATCTGGTATTGCAGGCGGCCGTACTTAGGGCTGGAGGTGATGCGGTAGGTAAAACCGCCGCTGGCTTCTGCGACAAGGCGAGTGGCGCCCAGGCAGTTAGCAGTGGTCCCAGGAGCATAGCCTGTGTTCGCCGTTGGGGTGAGCTCGATCCCACAGCCAGCGTTGGAGCTGGTTGCTGGAGCGTACCCGACCAGAACACCCGCGGCATTGGGAGTGACGGTTCGCTGCGCGTACTCCGCGCCGGCGTAGGCATAGAGGTCGAGCTTGGGCGCCGGGTGGGTCTCAAGCGAGAAGAGGCCCTGACCGTTGCGGATGAGCGCGAGTGTTCCGTTCGGGTGCACAGTGACATCGGGCAGGCTGGCGGTGCCATAACGGCCGGTGCCATCGCCATAGACGGCATGGAAGCCGAGGTCGACGTAGCGGGAGGCCGCAAACCGTGCGTTGCCGATCACACCACCACCAAAGGCGGTATCGTTTTCCGCACCCACCGCAGGCACTGGCGTCGTGACTCCACCAGCCGAGGTGCTGGGAATCGCGTAATGCCGATCGCGGAAGAAGCGGCCCACACCGGCGAGCTCGAAGTGCGAGCGGCTGGACGGGTCGAAGGCAGCCTTGACGATGATGTCCGGAGCAACATCGTTGCTGTAGTTCGCCGTTGCGTTGAAGAGGCCACCACCGGTGCCCGGGGCGCCAAAGAAGAAGTTCGTCGGCGCGTTGGTCGCCGAGAAGATTGTCTGCGCTTCTTCAAGCGACATGGCCATGGTGAACTTCGGCGAGAACTTCTGCTGGATGCGGACACCGTACTGCCGCGCCCAGGAGAAGCCGACGTGGTACTGCGGGTCGACGGTGTTCGGCAGGACTTCGGTCCGGTTGTCGGTGGCTACCTTGGTTTCAGTCACCAGGGACCACATCTGTCCGCCCGTTACCGCGAATCCGGACTGCGTAGCAGCTTGTCCCCAGATCTGTCGCTGCCGCAGGGTATAGCTGTTGGACTGGTTCTCGTTGGAGGTCGTTCCAGCGGAGAGGAAGTCGGTCTCAACATAGCCACTCAGCTTGAACTTGCCGGCGTTGCCGGTGAAGAGGGCGCCAAGGCGGCTTTGACGGCCGGTGCCGTTGAATTCGCTGGTGTGTGCTTCGGCTGCGCCCGGGTAGGGGGTGGCGTTGAAAGGCGTGTTGATATCGGAGTTGATAGAGCGCGTGCGATAGACAGATTCAGCCGCGAAGAAGGCCACCGGGGTGATGGTGACGCCCTTGTAGTGCAGGGCGAGGGGCGACTCAATCTTCTCGTTCAGGTCGCGCGTGGTGGTGACCAGGGTGTTGGCGAGCCCGGTGTTGGCGATCTTGAGATCGGAAAGATCGCTGTTGAGCGTGGTGATCTGAGACTGGTTGCTCTGCAGCGTCTGCAGAAGCGTCTGGGCCTGCTGGTTGGCCTGGGCGGCGCTAGCGTTTGCTGTGGCGGCATCGGCGCTGGCGTCAGCGATGCGCTTGTCCTTGTCGATGAGCTCCTGCTTCAGGGTATCGAGCTGCGACTGCTGGCTCACCATCTGCTCGCGGAGTTCACGAAGCTGGCGGGCGGTTGCGCTTTCGGCAGGGGCGCGGCGCGTTCGGCTGGAGCGCCGGGAGGACTTGTGTTGTGTGCTCGAGTGATCCGTGCTGGAGGCGGTGGTTCGGGTGTTGGGCGACACTGTGTTGTTCTGGGCTGCTGCACTGTTTTGAGCATGCACCGAGATCGTCGACATGGCCATGATGGCAGCCATCGTCGCTTGCAGTTGCTTCGTCATGGATCCTCTTTCCAAGGGGTGGCAGGGTGGTGCGTGGAACACAGGGTGGTTCTCGTTTCTCCGAGCACCTTCGGGAATCGAGTGTGCCTGTATGCTGGCAGCTAGAAATGAACGCTTGAACAATTCCGAGTGAAACCACAGGGGCGAGCGCTCCTGAAGGCCTGGAGAAAAGGTGGGCGGCAGAATGGCGGGGTGTGGGCCGAGTGTTGTAACCAAATTTTGTTGCGGCGCTGTTGTGTTTGTAACGATGCTGCCTGCAGCAGCTGAATCGCCGGTGGGTCTGAAGCTCATCCCGATGCCACGTGAGGTGCACGGAGACACGGCTCTGCCGTTGACCGCGGGGCTGCAGCTTCGGTGCACAGAGTGCACGGAGGAAGACCACCTGGCCGAGACTGATCTGCGCGCCGAGATGACGGAGCGTGGGATCGGCAAGGCGGCGAGCGGGGGAGTTGTGGTGGAGCTGGTGCACCACCGTGGGGCGGCTCTTCCTGCAGGGTTTGAGGCCTCGATGCGCGACGAGGGGTACCGCATTGAGCCAGTCGCCGGAGGCCTGCGCGTTGAAGGTCTGACACCGGCTGGCCTGTTCTATGGGGCGCAGACGGTTAAGCAGTTGATCACGGGCCGGGGGACTCAGGCGGTGCTGCACGCGGCGACAGTACGGGACTGGCCGGCGATGCGGTACCGCGGGCTGGACGATGATCTTTCACGTGGTCCGGTGCCGACGCTGCAGTTTCAAGAGAAGATGATTCGCACGCTCGCGGCGTACAAGATGAACCTGTACTCGCCATACTTCGAGCAGACAATGCAGTATGCGGGCAATCCGCTGCCGGCGCCCCCGAACGGGAGCATGAGCGCGGCGGATGCCCGCGAGCTGGTGCGGTACGCGGCGATGTTTCATATTACGGTCGTGCCGGAGCAGGAGGCTTTTGGCCACCTGCATCACACGCTGACGTGGGAGCAGTACGACGGTTTGGGCGAAACACCCCACGGAGCAGTGCTCGCGCCCGGGCAGGCGGGATCCATTGCGCTGATCAAGAGCTGGTTTGGGGAGCTCGCCGCGCTGTTTCCCTCGCCCTTTCTCCATATCGGAGCGGACGAGACGGTTGATCTCGGTCTTGGGCAGACGAAGTCTGATGTGGACACCCGTGGCCTGGGCGCGGTGTACCTGGACTTTCTGCAGCGGATTACGGAGGCGCTGGCTCCTTTGCATCGCAAGCTGCTGTTCTGGGGAGATATTGCGTTGAACTCACCGGACCTGGTGAAGAGCATGCCGGCGAGCTTCAAGGCAGCGACCGTGGCGGTGCCGTGGGAGTACGGCGAGCAGCCGAAGGGATTTGATCGCTTCATCACGCCATTCACGACCGCCGGCTATGAGACATGGGTCGCACCGGGAGTTAACAATTGGTCCAGGGTGTATCCGAACTACAACACCGGGCTGAACAACATCCAGGGCTTCGTCCGGGACGGGCAGCGACTAGGCGCGACCGGCATGCTGAACACCATATGGAACGATGACGGGGAAGGCCTGTTCAACATGGACTGGTACGGCATCCTGTTTGGAGCCGCAGCGGCCTGGCAGCCTGGGGAGAGTTCCAAGGCGGCGTTCCAGGGCAGCTACGCGCAGGTGTTTCATGGCGACAGCACAGGCTCGCTGAATCAGGCCGAGGAGGAACTGATGGCCGCTCACGCGCTGCTGCACGATCAGGCGAAGACCGGAGACGGGTCGGACGGTCTGTTCTGGCTGGACCCATGGTCCAAGGACGGGCTGACGTACGCGGACAAGATTCGACCCTATACGCACGAGGTGCGGATGCATGCGGAGCGGGCGCTGACGCTGATTGCGGCGGCACGTGCGGCGGCACCTCCGGTTGCGGGGTCGCCGCGGGTGGACGACATCGCTGCGACCGGGTATGACCCGGCTAACGCGTACCCCTCGGCCCCGACCTCGTTGCGACAGACAGATGCGATTGATGCCCTGGAACTGGGCGCGCGGCGCATGGACTTCCTGGCGCTCAAGTTCCAGCTTGCAGACGAGATGCGGCAGGACTACGCGAAGGCCGTGCAGGAGCAAGGGAACACGGACAAAAAAGTGCGTGCAGATGTTGCTCACCAGCTAGGAGAGATCAACAACACCGCGAACGGACGCATCCAGGACCTGCGGGATGGGTACTCGCTGTTGCGTGACCTCTACCAGCAGGCATGGTTGCGCTCGAACCGGCCATACGCGTTGCGGCCTGTGCTGGAGCACTATGACTACACGGTGCAGATGTGGCTGGGGCGGTCCGATCGGATGCGGGCAGTTTCACGCCAGTGGAGCGACAGTCACACACTGCCGACGGCAGCGGAGGTCGGGATTCCGCCGGCCCCAGGAGAGACGCGATGAGCCGGGTACTGCGTGCGAGACGGTTGCTGACTGACGTGGGCACGGTGGAGTTTCCCGTGCTGCGGATCGGAGACGACGGACGAATTGCTGAGATCGAAAGCGACCCCTCTCAACCCGACGAGGGCACGCTGGCGACCGGCTTCTTCGATGTGCACACGCATGGGGCTGCCGGCCATGACGTGATGTCTCCTGAGCCGCATGCCCTGCCAACCGTGGCGCGCTTTCTGGCCAGCCGTGGAGTGACACACTTTCTGCCAACAACCGTGACGGCGCCTCTTGACGACACGCTGCGCGCGCTCGAGCGGCTGGGGCAGGCCGTGGAACGCGGGATCGAGGGAGAAGCCCTGATGGCACGGCCCTTGGGCATCCACCTTGAGGGTCCGTTTGTGTCGCATGCCAAGCGTGGGGTGCATCCGCCTGAGTTCATTCTGCAGCCGAGTGTGGCAGCGTTTGATCGCTTCTGGGAGGCTTCGCATGGGCAGATCACGCTCATGACGATTGCGCCGGAAGAGCCGGGCGCCATGGAGGTTATTGAGCACGCGACGGCGCTGGGCGTGAAGATCTCGATTGGGCACAGCAATGCCGTCGCGGCAGTGGCGCGGGAGGGCATCGCCCGGGGCGCGACCAGCGCGACACACACCTTCAATGCCATGCGAGCCCTTGATCATCGCGAGCCGGGCATCCTGGGTGTCGTTCTGGACGACACAAATCTGTATGCGGAGATGATCTGCGACGGAGTTCACGTGGCAGCGGAGGCCGTGCGTCTATGGTTTCGGGCTAAGGCGCCAGATCGCGGGATTCTTATTACCGACAGCATGGCGGCCACAGGTATGCCGGATGGGGAGTACACGCTGGGCGGCATGCCGGTTACCGTGCGGGGGCCTGTCTGCATGTCGGGCGGAGCGCTGGCGGGGTCTGTGCTGACGATGGACCGTGCTGTGGCGCGACTGCAGGAGGTTGCGGGCGCGAGCCTGGAGGTGGCCCTGCGTGCAGCGACCACGAACCCGCTGCGCATGACAGGCAAGAGTGGCGAGGCTGTGCTCCGGGCAGGCGCCTGGGCAGACCTGAACCGGTTCGACGCGACGGGACTCCTGGTGGAGACGCTGGTGCGAGGCAGGAGTGTGGCGCTTGGGGCCTAAAACGGAGCGAGCAGGCGCATGAACCACCAGGCGTGTCTCGGGATGGTGCTGCCGGGACGGCTGCCTGCAGTGGGCCTGACTGTTGTTGCCCTGTATCTGCTGGGGATCACGCTGTTTGGCCTGAGCTTCCGGGGGAACCGCGATCGCTCACTGCGCGGCTACTTCCTCGCCGGCCGGAGCATTCCCTGGTGGGCGATCGCTCTTTCGATCGTTAGCGCGGAGACGAGCACGCTTACGATCATCAGCATTCCCGGGCTGGCCTTTACGGGGGACTTTGGCTTTCTGCAGGTCGTTCTCGGCTACCTGACAGGCCGTGTTGTGGTGGCCCTGCTGTTTCTGCCGCGGTACTTCCAGGGGGAGTTGCTGACGGCGTATCAGCTGATCGATCGGCGGTTCGGAACGGTGTTGCACCGGACAACGGCCATCCTGTTTCTGCTAACGCGCGCGACTGCGGAGGGCGTGCGTGTGTTCGCCATCAGTATTGTGGTGAGTCTCGCGATAGGCACGGGGGACCTGCTGTCGATCGGGCTCATCAGCCTGCTGACGCTGCTCTACACCTTTGAGGGTGGGATGGCGGCCGTAGTGTGGACGGATGTGGTGCAGATGGCGATCTATGTCGCGGGCACGCTGGTGGCGGTGTTCAGCCTGGGATCGCATGTGGCGGGAGGGTGGACGGCGATCCATGCGGTAGGCGCGGCTGCTGGTAAGTTCCGCGTACTCCATACAGGGGTGAACCTTTCGGAGAACTACACCTTCCTGGCAGGGTTGCTGGGCGGCACCTTCCTGACAATGGCCTCGCATGGAACCGATCAGCTGATGGTGCAGCGGCTGCTTGCGGCGCGGAACCTGGGGGAAAGCCGGTTGGCGCTGCTGAGCTCCGGGGTTGTGATCCTGTTTCAGTTCACGCTCTTCCTGCTGATCGGTGCGGGGCTGTTTGTGTTCTACGGGCAGCATCCGCAGCACTTCGCGAGCAGCGACCGCATCTTCCCTAGCTTTATCGTGCAGCAGATGCCTGCACCGATTGCCGGTCTGTTGATCGCGGCGGTGCTGGCAGCGGCGATGAGCAATTTGAGCGCTGCGCTGAACTCCCTTTCGTCCACCACGGTTGTGGATCTATGGATGGGGTGGAGACCGGAAGCCGGCGAAGAAGAACGGGGCAGGGTGGCGCGGGTGTCGACGACGGTGTGGGCGTTTGTGCTGTTTGCAATCGCGATGGTTGCAGTGAGGGCGGGAGGCAGGGGACACGTGGTGGAGGTGGGTTTGTCAATTGCGAGTGTGGCGTATGGCGCGCTGCTGGGCGTGTTTCTGCTTGGAACCTTGAACCGGAGCGCCACGCAGGCAGGAGCTGTGCTGGGCATGATCTGTGGGTTCACCGTGAACCTGGTGCTGTGGCAACATCCAGCGCCCCTGCATCTGGGGGGAATGACGGTGCCACACGTAGCGTTCACCTGGTATGTGCCGATCGGTTCCCTGGTGACCTTTGCCGTGGGTAGCGCCGCGAGCCTGGTGTGGGGACGACCGGCACGGGTGGCCCTGAGCTCGCTCCTGCTGGCGGCTGCTCTTGCCATGCCCCTGGCCGGCAAGGCACAGACATCCGCCGTTGTTACAAAGGAGGCCGTGCCTCCTTCCTTCACTGCCGTGGACCGGTTGATTGAGGACGCGATCGCGGCCCACAAGTTACCTGGGGCGGTTCTGGCGGTGGGACATGGTGGAGCCATCGTCTACGAGCACGCCTATGGAGACCGCGCAACGGACCCATCCGTGGAGCGCATGACAGATGACACTATCTTTGACATGGCCTCGCTAACAAAATGCATGGTGACGGCAACGGCGGTCATGCAGCTTTACGAGCAGGACAAGGTGGCCCTGGACGAGCCGGTAATGCACTACCTGCCAGAGTTCGGACAGCATGGCAAAGAAGCCGTGACCGTGCGGGAGTTGCTGACGCACACCTCCGGCCTGCCGCCTGACGTGGATCTGAAGGAGGCCTGGACAGGGAAGGCGGAAGGTCTGCGCCGTGCCATGGAGTCTCCGCTGGACGCGCCGGCCGGCACGCTGTTCCGCTACTCCGATATCAACTTCATCACGCTTGGACACCTGGTTGAGGTGCTGAGTGGTGAATCGCTGGACCACTACGCGGAGCAACACATCTTTGCGCCCTTGCACATGGACGACACGAGGTATCTTCCGTCGGCGCAGCTGATGGCCCGCATAGCACCGACCGCGCACAACGATGATGGACCGCTGGCGGATGACCGGATGCTGCGCGGGGTGGTGCATGATCCGACGGCTCGACGAATGGGTGGCGTGGCCGGGCATGCGGGGTTGTTTTCTTCAGCGCATGATGTGGCCGTGTTTGCACAGGCGCTGCTGGACCGGCTGGCTGGACGGCCGAGTCCGTTTCCGCTGAAGCAGTCCACATTGGAACTGATGACCACACCGGAGCAGCCCGGGCACATGCCTTCGGACCTTGAGCAACCAGCTCCTGGAAAGACGGGCGTGTATCCGAGCCGGAGCGGGAGGGAGGTGCGCGGCTTGGGTTGGGACATCGACTCGGCGTTTTCGCGGCCGCGTGGCGAAAGGTTTCCGGTCGGAAGCTTTGGGCACACAGGATTTACAGGAACGAGCTTGTGGATGGATCCGGGGTCGGACACGTATGTGGCCCTGCTGACGAACTCTGTGCACCCGCGGGGTCACGGGTCCACTTCGGTGCTGCGGGGGCAGGTAGCAACAGCGACGGCCGAGGCGCTCCATCTCTACCCCAACGCCGCGCTGCCATCGCCGAACGCGGGAAGCAAAGTACTGACGGGTATCGATGTGCTTGAGGCGGAAAACTTCGCCCCGTTGCGGGAAGCGAGCGAACGGCATGGCGGCCGGCTGCGAGTGGGTCTTCTGACCAACCAGACGGGGCTCGATGGCAAGGGGCGACGCACGATCGATGTGCTCGCGAGTGATGCGGCGAAGGCAGTGCAAGGATTGCAGCTTTCGCTGATCTTCTCGCCGGAGCATGGAATCCTGGGCGCCAAGGACTCGACCGAGCTGCATGATGCTCGCGATGGCGCCAGCGGGGTCACCGTCCGATCGCTCTATGGAGCGCGCGATAGCGATCGACGGCCGAAGCCGGCCGACATGCAGGGGTTAGACGCCCTGGTGATCGACCTGCAGGACGCAGGTGTGCGGTTCTATACCTACGAGACCGTGATGGGCTATTTGCTCGAGGCTGCGGCGACCGCACGTGTTGAGGTCTTTGTGCTGGATCGGCCGGCGCTGATTGGGGGCGCAGCAGTGCAGGGACCCGTTTCGGACGCGGGCGCGGAGAGCTACACGGACTACATGCCCCTGCCGCTACGGCACGGGATGACGCTCGGTGAGTTGGCCCGGTACCAGGCCGGGGAGAAGAAGCTGCAAGTGGCGCTCAACGTGGTGGCAATGCAGGGGTGGAACCGGTCTGAACTCTTTGAGCAGACCGGCGTGCCGTGGGTAAATCCGAGCCCAAACCTGCGCACACAACGGGCATCCCTGCTTTACCCAGGGGTGGCGCTGTTGGAAGGGACCAACGTCTCGGTGGGGCGAGGAACAGCGCGACCATTTGAGATGTTCGGCGCTGGCGCGACCTCGGACGGTACGAGCTGGTTCCACGCTGACGAGGTGGCGCGCCGGCTAAGCATGCGGGGTATAGCAGGGGTGAGTTTTGCGCCGACACGGGCGACGGTTGCGGAGGACGAAAACCACTATCCCTTCCACGGGCAGCAGATCGAGATGGTGGAGCTGTCGGTGACGGACCCAACAGCTCTGAACTCACCTGAGATGGGCGTCGAGATCCTCACCGTTTTGCATGCGCTTTACCCGAATCACTTTCAGCTGGCCAAAGCAGGTCGCCTGCTGGCAAGCGCGACCACCATGCAGGCGCTGGAAGCAGGAAAGGATCCGCAGGCGATTGCGAGTGACTGGACCAAAGAATTAACACCTTTTGAGCAGAGACGCGCTGGATATTTGCTTTATCGTTAGCGTTTAATCCCCTGCAAACCGGTGTCAGGTCCCCTGCTTCTCGTGGGGTCGCCCCGGAGACTAGAAGAGTTCAGGCCAGGAGTGTCCTATGCCTCGAGTGAATTTCCACAAGCAACTGGATGCGTTGAAAGACAAGCTTCTGGCGATGGCTGCCCTGGCGCAGCAGGCGCTGGAGTTTTCGCTTGAAGCCTACCTGACGAGTGACCTGAGCTTGTCGCAGCATGTGCTGGAGATTGAACAGGCAATCAACGCGGCGGAGCGTGAGGTCGATGAGATGGCTCACGATCTGCTGGCGACGGAGCAGCCGATGGCTGTCGATCTGCGATTTATCCTTTCGGTGATCAAGATCAATGGCGACCTGGAACGTATCGGTGATCAGGCCACCAACATCGCGCAGCGTGGCGAGACCATGCGTGATCTGCCGCAGATCTCCCTACCGATCGACATACCGGACATGGGTGAGAAGGTGCGTGTCATGATCCGCCGGGCGGTGCAGGCGCTGCTTGAGGCGGATGCAAAGCTGGCGGAGACTGTGTTGACGATGGATGACGAGATCGACGCAATGAACAGTGAGGTGCAGCGGGAGCTGGTGGAGGTGATGCAGCAGCATCCCGTGGTGAGCAACCAGGCGCTAAACGCCATCATCGTCTCGCGCAACCTGGAGCGTGCGGCGGATCACGCGACCAACATTGCCGAGGATGTGATCTTCTGGGTGCGTGGATCCGATGTGCGACACCAGGTGTCACTTTTGGCGGCGGAATGAACAGCAGCGTGAGCAAGTCTCCGGCTGAAGTGGCGCTACCCGCGCTGATGACGGTGGTGGTAATGGGGGTCACTGGCTCCGGCAAGACCACCATCGGACAGATGGTGGCCGCGCGAACAGGCATGCAATTTGCCGACGCGGACGACTTTCACTCCGAGGCCAACAAGCGCAAGATGGCCGCTGGGGAAGCGCTGACAGACGCAGAGCGGCAGCCCTGGCTGGAGCGGTTGAACGAGCTTATGCGACAGTGGCAGGCAGCAGGGCACGGAGGCGTTCTGGCCTGTTCCGCGCTGAAGTCACAGTATCGCGTGACGCTCTCGGCGCAGCTTGTTCCCGGGAGCTACCGCTTCGTCTTCCTCGAGGTTCCGCAGGCGATCTTGGCGGAGCGATTGGCGAAGCGACGCCACGAGTTCATGAACCCGGACCTCCTGCAGAGTCAGCTTGCGACTCTGGAGAAGCCCGAGGCTGGTGAAGCCATCGTGGTGTGTAACGACCGGGCGCCAGGTGAAGTGGTAACGGAGTTGATCGGGAAGCTGAGCCGGGGCTAGCCGCCCCAGACTAGAGAACGCGCGCGGATGCACTGGCGCGTGCAACCAGAACAGCCGAGTAGGCGGCACCGAAGCCGTTGTCAATGTTGACCACAGAGACGTTGGGCGAGCAGGAGTTCAGCATACCCAGCAGGGCAGTGACGCCGGCGAACGAGGCGCCGTAGCCGACTGATGTGGGGACCGCGAAGACAGGAACACCCACGAGACCACCTACAACAGAGGGCAGGGCACCCTCCATGCCGGCGCACACGATGACGGCATGCGCCTCCCGGAGTTCCTGCCGCACCGCAAGGAGGCGATGCAGGCCGGCGACTCCAACATCGAAGAGGCGAGTCACGCGAGTGCCAAACAGCTCGGCCGAGACAGCAGCCTCCTCAGCGACGGGGAGATCACTCGTCCCAGCGCAGAGTACGGCGACGTGACCTACAGGGTCCGTGCCGCTTTGGCGCAGGGCAACCGTTCGAGCGATGGGATGAGCAGTAGCATGAGGCACGGCTGCGAGGATGACGGAAACGGCCTCCGGTGGCACACGGGTGGCCAGGACGTCGGAGCCCTCGGCGGCCATGGCAGCGAAGATACTCGCGGTCTGCTCTGCGGTTTTTCCAGCGGCGTAGATGACCTCCGGGAGACCGTTCCGCAGGGCGCGATGGTGGTCGATCCGGGCTGAGCCGATGTCCTCATAGGGAAGATCCGCCAGTCGATCTGCGGCTGCATTGGGTGTAACCTCGCCTGCTTCTACGGCGGCAAGGAGGCTGAGAAGAGCGGGACGATTCACTGCGGGCCTTTCGTTTGTTCGGGCTGTGAAGTACCGGAGTCCGACGCTGACGAGGCGCTGAGGAGGGAGGAGGCTGGCAGCAGCGCGTTCATGGAGCCGGAGCGGTAGCCCTCCGCGTCCACCGAGACGAAGGTGAAGCCGTAGCTCTTCAGAGCCCGACTCACCCTGTGAAGGATCTCAGGGTGAAGAGCCCGGGGAAGATCCTGCTGATCAAATTCGATGCGGGCCAGGGTGTCGTGATGGCGAACGCGAACGCGGGCGAAGCCGAGTTGGTGCAGGAAGTCCTCAGCCTGCTCTACCTGTGTGAGCCGATCAGGCGTGACTTGTAGACCATAGGCCAGGCGCGAAGCGAGGCAGGCGCTTGCCGGCTTGTCATGCAGCGTCAGGCCCTCAGCCTGTGCAAGCGCCCGGATCTCCGCTTTGCCAAGATCCGCTTCAACCAGGGGAGCAAGCACATGGTGATTGCCGGCGGCGATCTGTCCGGGACGATGGTCTCCACGGTCGTCCGTGTTCATCCCGAAGGCGAGATGCTGGTGGCCGAGTTGCTGACGCAACGTCTCCATCGAAGCGAAGAGCTCGTCCTTGCAGAAGAAACAGCGCTGGCTGTCGTTGCGCTGGTACTCCGGCCGCTCCATCTCGGAGGTGAGAAGGACGCGCGTAGGAATGCCATTCGCGGAGGCAAAGGCCAGTGCCGCCTCAAGTTCTTTCCGTGGCAGCGAAGGAGAGTCCGCGATCACAGCGAGCATGTGGTCGGAGCCGAGCGCCTGGTGCGCGGCATAGGCGAGAAATGCCGAGTCCGTGCCGCCGGAGTACGCGACCATCAAGGATCCACAGCGCTGTAGCACGCGGTCGAGTTGCTGACGTTTGGCGGCGAGCTCCATTTCGCCATTGTAGAGGCTCGGTGTAGGCGTCGGGCCACAGGCACGAAGGTGATGTGTGCCGGGCGGCAGGGGTTTCCAGGAGGGTGTAGTCGCCAGAGGGCGTGCACCAGTTTAAGGGTGGCTGCGCGAGACCCAAAGGAGGGGTTGCCTGATGGGAAAGCTCGCCAGCAGCACGGGCTGCGTCGGCTCGGCGGGTTGCGTTGTGCGCCAGATCGTGGCGTATTCCGGCCGCTCGTACGCGCGTGCCGCGAAGAGCAGGGCTGGACGTCGGCAGGGCAGGTCATGGAAGAACGTCTGGTCCGCGAGGTAGGGCCAGGAGTTTCGATCAGCGATCCAGGGGGCGTGCCGGGCGATAATGACGCGCATGCCTGGACCATCCTGGAGCTCAAAGTTCCAGAGGCTTTCAAAGCGTGTGGACAGCAACTCGCAGCTTGCCGTGAGGAGGTCGAGAGCGAAGAGGGAATTCCGGTAGGGATCGCGGGTTGTGAGTTCGTGTGGAAACACGCCGTCGCCGCGAATCTGTGCTCGGAGAACGACAGTCTTGAAGTGGTGCCGAAGGGCAGCCAAGGCGTGATCATCTTCCGTGAAGCGCGCGCAGGCTGTGGCCACCAGAAGCCAGACGCCGGCGGTGTGGTCGCGGTGATCGCGCGCGAGCCCCCCGGTGCGAGAGCTGTTAAGTGAGGCGAGCAGGGCTGCAAACCAATCTACGAGGGACTGCCGGAGAGCCTTTAATGTGGGATGTTCGGAGAGCGCAGGAAGGAGAAAGGGTACTGCCTGCGCGATCTCTGCCAAGGGAGCAAGAGCGATAACGTCCTCGGGATGGTTCGTCTCAGCGAGCGTGCTGTTGAGTCGCGAAGCCGGGCTGGCGAAGAGGAAGCGCAGATGCTCCAGCGCGTGCTGGCGCAGGTGCTCCGCCCGCTCGGGTTCTGAGGCGCTAAGCAGAAAGACAGCGGCGGCAAGGGAGGGGACGGCGCCGGTGGTGAGGTCGAGGGAGGGAGAAAGCGTGAGAGCGTGTTCTGCCTCTGCCAGGATATGAACTCTGTCGATGGCGGCCACATCTGGCCTGGAGCTTTCGCCACCCGTTGAGACGGCCTGCGCACCTGCGAAGAGCGTGGAGGCAGCCGGGAGCGTAACAGCAAGCTTGCAAAAGCGACGACGACTCACCATATGGCAGGCCTCGGATAGATGCGGATCAACACGCCGGAGCGTACAGCATGTCTTCTGCGATGCGAAAGGGGCAGCGGAGCTAGTGTTGCACCGAGCCCTGGATCGCGTCGTCAAGCTGGATGTTGTTTTGCTCCAGCAGCGTACCCAGCGAGTGATCAAGGGAGATACGGGCCTTCTCATAGTTGGAGCGAGCGGCGATCTCAGTGGAGCGGGCCTGCGCGAGAAAACTCTCGTCCTGCACGATCAGCAGGGGAGTGGACTGACCCACGGCGAGCTTGTCGCGCTCGGCCTGCAGGAGAATCGCCTGATAGTCGCGGCTCTTCGCAGCGGCGGTATAGGCCGCAAAGGCTGTCTGGACTGCAATCACACCGTTCTCAATCTCTTCGCGAACCTGTTGCTGCAGTTTGAGCTCGCGGGCCTGGGCCTGTCGCACCTGTATCGCGTCCCGCGCGGCGTCAGAGGCTGCGATGCGATTGCGGACGGGGAGCGTGAGCTGCACGCCAGCCTGGTAGATGGTGGAGGTCCGGAGACCGCCGAGCGCGAGTTCCTGCGGGATGGTGGGGACGCCAGTGCCGGGGGTGCCGAGTGCGTTGTAGGAGGCCTCGGAGGAGCCGCGCGTCTCAGCGTTGGCGTAGACATTGAGCTGAGGCAGCACCTGATTACGCGCCGCACTCGCGGAGATCTGGTCAGCCTGCACCTGCAGGCCAGCCTGTGAGATATCTGGTCGGCGGGCAAGCCCTTCCTGCACAAGACGGGGGACGTCGTAGTCAGTCAGTGCGGGCGGCACAACAATGCGGTCGGTCGGCACGATCTCGGCAAAGCTGGCGGAGAAGACGGGCGAACCCGTCTGTATGAGCTGATTGCGAAGAATGACCTCTTGCTGCCGGTACAGACCCTCCGCTTGCACGAGGTCGAACCGGGACGAAGTGGTAAGGGCGGAGACTCGGGTGAGCTCGATCGGGGCGAGAGTGCCTTGTTCCACCTGTGCCGCGTCGTCGCGTTCAAGTTGCTCTGCGGCGCGCAGGGCCTCGCGTTTCACAGCGACGTTCTCTCCCTGGCTGACCAGGTCGTAGTAGAGGCGGGACACGCCATAGATCGTGTCAAGCACCTGCTGTTCGAAGAGCAGGCGCGACACCCGTCGATTCACATTTGCTATGCGTAGGTAGCGAAGGTTGACCTGTCGTCCACGACCGCGGAGAAGTGGCTGGGTGAGTGTGACGGAGGTGCTGGGCCGGTACGCGGGATTCAGCTGCGAGTTGGTGGAGTAGATGACTTGCGAGTCGTTGTTGGCCACCGCTGTGAGCTGGGTGCCGGTGCTGAAGCCTTGGAGGTAGGCCAGATTGGCCGCGATGTAGTGCACCGGTTGCTGCTCTGTGAGGCCGCCATCGCCCGAGCCGCTGCCACCGTTCGTGGTGCCACCGACACTCACCAGAGAGACGGTGTTGCTGCGCCGGAGATAGCCGCCCGAGAAGATGAACTGCGGGTCAAAGAGCGGGATGTTTGCACCCGGCTCAGCAACACTTCCTGTTGCCGCAAGGGAGAGATTCTGCGCGGAGGGTGTTGTGGAGTTAAGGGCCGTGAGATCCGTCACCGCGGGGGTAGTTGGGTTGGGGGAGTTCGCGGTGGAGTTGAGCAGGGGAGAGCCCGGCCCACCCACACCAGCCGGTGTCTCGTTAATGGTGAAGTCGATACCACGCAGGGAGCCGCCGCCCGCGGCTCGGATACGGTCTGTATCAGCAAGGGCGAGGTTGTAGCGGGAGACCTCGATGTCCGGATTATTTTCAAGCGCGAGGGCAAGGGCGTCGTGCAGCGTGAGGAAGAGTTTGCCGTCGCGCACCAGGCCGGAGAGGCGTGCGCCAGCCCCAGGGAAAAGCTCCGGAACGGTGGCGGGCCGGTAGGGGCCGATCAGGCCGAAGACGCTGAAGCCAAGACTGGAGGGAGCGGACCGACGAGTGGCAGGGGCATTGCCGACAGCCTGGACGGAAGCGGAGGACGGTGGAGTTCCGGGCGCAGGACCCGTGATCGGCGGTACCTGCGGATCGGGCGAGAGCGGAAGGTTCGCCGGCGGGGGAGTTGGATTTGCCTGGAGCGGCTGCTGCTGAGGGGAGAGCGGCTGCATCTGCGCGGCGGCAAGACCGCACGTGAACACGGTGAAGCAGGCAACGATGTGGCGCTGGCGGCGGAAGCGAGGCTTCATTGCTTGCTAGCTCCCTTGCTCGCACTCGGGGTTTTGCCAGCTCCGTTGCTCTTGTGTGACTGCGCTGAGACTCCCTGCATATTGGCGTTGGTGATGGTCTGGTCGCCGTACTGCGAACTTCCTCCGGGCGGCTGCTTCTGGTTGCTGGCGGGCGGGTTGCCGGATTGGGAGCCGGCGGCCTTCTGGGTCGTGGCATGCACCGGCGCGTCTTCGCGAATGTCGTCTGTGACGTTGGCAGCCACGAGGTCTCCAGGCTGCAGGCCACCCAGGATCTCGACAGCTGGCCCAAAGTCGCGACCCACCTCAACCGGTTGGATATGGACTTTGCCGTCACGAATGAGGCCGACGACGTTGCGGCCATCGCGGACGGCGATGGCGTCCCCCGAGATGGTGACGGGGGTTTCACCACCCGCAGGCGGGAAGCTTGCGACGGCATACATGCCGTTCAACAAGCGGCCGTCGCGATTGCTGACCTGCACCTCGGTGAGCATGGTGCGTGTGTTCTGGTCTATGCTATCCGCGGTTCTGGTGACCTGACCGGTGAACGCGGCAGTGGGGAATTCTTGGAAATGAAGGGTGGCCGTGGAGCCACGGCGGATAGAGCTCGCGTAGCCCTCAGGGACTGAAACGAGAATGCGCAGCCGGTCCACCTGGGCGATCGCAAAGAGGGGACCTCCGTTGTTGCCCGAGTTTTGCGGTGTTGAGGCAGTGGGTCCACTACCGGAGCTGCCGCCGGTGTTGACTGCACCCTGCGCGGTGGTGCCGCCAGAAGGTGCTGACGAGGAAGTCATGCCACCCTGGCCACTGCCCTGCGCCGAGATCAGTGCACCCACGTCCACGTTGCGTTGCGTCACGATGCCGTCAAACGGCGCCGTGACGCGCTCATAGCCCTGCAGCGCGATCACACGACCAAGGTTGGCGCGGAAAGCCTCGACATTCCGCTGTGCGGCAGCGACGTTGGCTAGGCCGGAGTTGTAATTCGTGGCTTGCTGATCCCCATCCTGCCGCGAAAAGACGCCCTTTCCGACGAGCACCTGGTAGCGGTCGTTGGTGACCTTTGCCAGTGCAAGCTGTGCCTGCTGCTGTGCGAGCTGCTGCTCCGACTGACGGAGCTGCTCGCGAGCCTGATCGACCTGCTGGTCAAGGTCCGGCGAGTCAATGACGGCGAGCAGCTGGCCGCGATGCACGCGATCCCCGATGTCGACAAGACGCCGGGATAGGTAGCCATTCGCCCGAGCATAGAGGTAGGCCTCAACGAGAGGAGTTGTGGTGCCCGGCACAACCAGGGGCGACCCCGACGTGGGCCGTTTGACTTGCAGGGCATCGACGTCTGGGACCGCTGTCTGCTCTCGCCGCGCTCGCTCATCATTCTGCTTGTCACGCGAATGACGTGGAAGAAAGCCGAAGAGGAAGATCGCGAGCAGCACCAAAAGCACAACCCCGCCCACCAGAAAGAACGTTCGATAGCTTTGCTGTTTTTTCTGCGGCCTGTCAGATTTCGCCTTGTGCTTGTGAGTGGAGTTCGTCTTAGCGAAGCTAGCGCCGAGCTTTGTATCGTCCGTGAAGTTCGGGTCTGCGAAGCTCGCGCCAAGTCGGTGACGTTCGGCAGCTTCGCTGTCGGCAAACTCCGCGCCAAGTACGCCCGCGTCGCTGCGGTTGTGCTCGACGAAACTCTGCTCGAGCGAACGCGCCTGCTCATCGGGCGTATGCGCGAAACGTTCGCCCAGGGTGGGACGGTCATCCGCCAAAAGCTTGCGGTCTGAGGGATCGTGTTCGGTGACAGGCGGGAAGTCTTCAGGGGGCTGCGGCATTACGCGTGTTGTTCCTTTTGCGAGACGGTGTCTCCGGTGTACTCCGCGTCAATCTCGCGATCGTAGTCAACCGGCGCCTTCGTTTTCAGAAGGGAATAGATGACAGGCACGACAAACAACGTGCCAACCGTGGCGACCAGCAGGCCTCCGATGACCGCACGACCCAGGGGCGCATTCTGCTCACCACCTTCGCCAAGTGCCAAAGCCATGGGGAGCATACCGATGATCATGGCCAACGCCGTCATGCAGACCGGGCGCAGCCGGGTGAAGCCGGCGTTAAGGGCTGCATCGAAGCGATTCTTGCCAAGTGCACGTTCATCGTTGGCGAAGACGACCATGAGGATGGAGTTCGCAGTTGCCACGCCGATGGTCATGATGGCGCCCATAAGGGATGGCACATTGAAGGTGGTCTGGGTGAGAAAGAGCATCCAAAGGATGCCGCAGAAGCCGAATGGAATCGCCATCAGGATGATGAGGGGATCCAGCCAGCTTTGAAAGTTGACCGCCATCAGCAGATACACGAGACCAAGCGCGAGAATGATGCCTAGGCCGAGCCGTGTGAAGCTGTCGGTCATCGTCTTCACCTCGCCGCGGAGCACCAGCGTTGTGCCGACGGGGAGATTCTTCTCTTCTCGTTGCATGATCTTGTTGATAGCTGACGAGACGCCGCCCAGGTCGCGTTGATCCACATCGGCGTACACATCAAAGACGGGCTGGATGTTGTAGTGGTCGACGATGATTGGGCTCTCGTCGCGGCGGAAGCTGGCCACATTTCCCAGAAGCTGGGAGGTGTCGCCATGAGGTGAGGTGACCGGGGTACGGGCAAGCGCCTGGAGCGAATCGATTCGGTAGATTGGCGTCTGAACGACTACCTGGTAATTCACCCCGTTAAGCGGGTTAAGCCACTCGTTCGGCGCGGTCTGGCCAGTTCCGGTGAGCGAAATTAGCGTGCTCTGCGCGACGTCCTGCTGGGTAAGGCCTACCTGACTGGCGCGGGCACGATCCACGTTCACCTGCATGGTTGGGTAGGTCACCTGTTGGTGAATGTGAACATCGACAGTCCCAGGGATGGCTGCGATCTCTTTGTTGAGCTTCTGGGCCAGTTCATAGTTGCCCTTGCCTCGCCCGACAACCTGGAGGTCAATGGGCGCAGGTAGGCCAAAGTCGAGAATCTGATTGGTAATATTGGCCGGCGTGAAAAAGAAGACGCCACCGGGGAACTTCTTCGTCAGATCGGCACGGAGCAGGCGCATGTAGTGCTGGGTTTCGCGCTTGCCGGGCTTGAGGGAGATCAGGATGTCCCCATCCGTGTTGGAGATGGTAGCGCTGTTGCTGAAGGCCAGAT
Source organism: Acidobacteriaceae bacterium (assembly GCA_965199635.1). Lineage (GTDB taxonomy): Bacteria > Acidobacteriota > Terriglobia > Terriglobales > Acidobacteriaceae > Edaphobacter. Next base: position 1,148,154 of record CBDASL010000001.1, read on the forward strand.
TGATACCGCCGTTTGGCAGGCCGATGTTGTCAAGGATCAGGTCCACTGTGTCTGGGGGAATGACGTGGCGGATCTCAGCTTCCACAGCGGCGAAGTATTGCTCGGCATCCTCGATGCGCATGCCTTCCGGCGGGTTGACGTGGAGTCGCATCTGGCCAGAGTCGACATACGGGAAGAAGTCCCTGCCGATGAAGAAAAGCAGGGGAAGTGAGATGACGAGAAAGAGACCAAAGGCGAGGAGAGTTGGCTTCGGATTGTCGATGCACCATGCGAGTGCGCCTTTGTAACGCATGCGAAAGCGTTCGAACTGGTGCTCAAAGCGCTGATGCCAGCGCCAGATCCAGTTTGTCTCCTCCTCTCGCTTTGCAGCGCCCTCGTCCTGGTAGAGCGCCAACTCGGCTGGGAGTAGAAAGTGCATCATCGTGGGCACAAGTGTTCGTGAGAGGAAATAGCTGGCCAGCATCGCGAAGGCCACCGCCATCGCGAGCGGAGTGAATAGATACTTGGCAGCGCCCGTGAGCAGCACAACCGGGATAAACACGATGCAGATGGAGAGCGTCGAGACGAACGCCGGAGCCGCTACCTGCTGCGCCGAATCGAGGATGGCTCGCACGAGCGGCTTCTTCTCAGCCATGTTGCGATGGGTGTTTTCGATCTCCACAGTCGCGTCATCGACGAGGATGCCGACCGCCAGCGCCAACCCGCCGAGGGTCATTACATTGATCGTTTCACCGAGCGCCCACAGGATGGTAAGGGACGTCGCGATCGAGAGTGGGATGGAGGTGCAGACGATCAGTGTGGATCGCCAGGATCCAAGGAACAACAGGATCATCAACCCGGTAAGAAGCGCCGCGATGGACGCTTCCCGCACCACCTCGCTGATAGATTCGCGGACGAAGATGGATTGATCAAAGAGTGGTGTGATCTTCAGGGCTGAAGGTAGACCCGCCCTCACCCGCGGAAGCGCATTCCGGGTGTCGGATACGATGTTCAGGGTGGAAGTCTGGCCGTTCTTGAGCACGGTCAGCAGGGCACCTCGTTTGCCATTCTGGCGAACGATGTTGGTCTGGACGGCGTATCCCTCGCGCACCTGCGCGACATCCTTGATGAAGACCACTGAGCCGTTAGTTGACCGGACAGGCAGGTCGTTCAGGGCATCCACAGCGCTGGGCGAGGAGTTCAGCTTGACGACCCACTCGCGATCACCAAAGCGAGCGGTTCCGGCAGGCAGAATCAGGTTCTGCTGGCCCAGGGCGGTTGAAACATCGGTAGCCGAAAGGTGCTTGGCGTAGAGCAGGTTGGGATCGGTGTCGACCATGATCTGCCGGACTTTGCCGCCGTAGGGCAGCGGGATCGACGCGCCCTGAACACTGGCCAGGCGGGGTCGAATGAAGTTCAGACCGAGGTCGTACAGTTCTTGCTCGCTGAGGCCTTGACCACTCAAAGCAAGTTGAACGATGGGAACGCTGGAGGCGTCGTACTTCAGGATATTGGGCGGAAAGGTGCCCGGCGGCAGAACGCGGAGGATGGTCTGTACGATCGCCGTAATCTGGGCGACTGCCAGCTCGACCTTCACCGTGGGCTGGAAGTAGACCCGGATGACCGAGACACCCTGGTAGGACTCCGACTCGGAGTGCTCGATGTCGTTAACCGTAGTGGTGAGTGCACGCTCGCATACCGTGACGATGCGGCCTTCCATCTCCGTCGGAGTCAGGCCACTGTAGGTCCAGACGATCGTGACGACAGGGATGTTGATGTAGGGAAAGATATCCTTGGGCGCGACCACTGACGCGCCCGCACCCGTGAGGAAGAGGAGGATCGATAGGACGACAAAGGTGTAAGGACGCCGAAGCGCCAGTTTTACGATCCACATGAGGCAATCTCTCTTGCGTTGGGCTTAGAAGAGAGACGTACACCAGAGAACAAAAGACCAAGTTCCCAGGGCAAAGTTGCTGGATTGCATGCAATCAAAAAACAAAGCCCGGTGAAGATCTAGGCGGTTTCGTCCAGCCCAGGGTTCACCTTGGCCGCAGCCTCCGGGCGCCCTTCGGTGCAGCGGCGCATGATGGCCGTGTGCAGGCGCTCCTGGAAGTCCGTGGAAAGGGAGTAGATCTCGTTATCCCGGTAGACCTCGATCGTCTGCCGCGTGGTATTGAGAACCACTTCACAGTGGTGGCAGGCCGATGTATGCTCCCGGACTTCATCCAGCAGATCCGCACTGATATGCCCGTCGAAGTAGTCGGTCAGTTTGCTGAGGAAGTCCGTGCAGGTCATGCGGGTTGCTCCTGGGAGTTACGTGAACGGAAGTGCCGGCTGAGACGTTCCCGAAGCTGCAGCCGGGCGCGAAGCAGTCTCGATTTCACGGCTGGAACGCTTAAGCCGAGAGCGTCGGCCGTTTCTTCAGTCGACAGATGTTCGATGTCGCGGAGCGTGAAGACGGTGCGGAAACCTGGGGGAAGGCCACCGATGGCCTTGCGCAGGATCTCGGAAAGCTCACCCTGCCCGAAGATTTGCTCCGGGTTGGGCCGCCACTCGGCAAAATCCCGCGGAATGGCGCCATCTTCTGTCTGGACGTCCTGGTCCATGGAGACCGTCTTGCTGGTTTTGCGCTTGCGTAGGCGCATCAGGCTTTCGTTCACCGCGATGCGGGTCAGCCAGGTCGAGAACTTGGAGTTGCCCTGGAATTGATCCAGCTTCTCGTAGGCTTTCAGAAAGGCGTCCTGCGCAATGTCCTCTGCATCCTCCCGGTTCTGGGTGATGTGTTGGGCCACGCGGAAGATTTGCCGCTCATATTGGCGGACCAGAATCTCGAATGCAGCCGTGTCGCCTTCCTTGGCGCGAGCGACAAGGGCGACGTCAGGGTGGATCTCTCCAGCTTCGATGGTGTCGGTTGCAGGCATAAGTATGAGACCGGCTCAGCACAGCGCGCCGCCGGCGCAGCCTTGAGTTTAATCGTACGCCGGGCAGATACCAAACAGGATCGTGCCAGGCGGAGGCGATGCGGAAGGCAGCTGAAGATCTCGGGCGGGGGAGGTGGCACCTTTGCCGGTTATCTGGACTGATTCCACCCGCCGGCGCCCGGCTTTGCTGCGGAGCATATGACCGCATACTTGGAACGGGAGCCGTTCACCCCAGATCCCCATGACGAAGCCGATCTTCCGGTGTGTCTTCTCAGCAGCGCTGCTGCTCTTTTGCTTTGGGGCCTGTTCCCCTGGATATTCGCAGACCAAAGCCAAAGGGCAGAAACGGCCCTCTCACGCCGCTAAACCCGCAGCAAAGGCAGGCCGGCCGCCCCGCGCCGGGACAAAGGCCCGTGGCAGCAGCGGTCATGGCAGGGCTGCCGAGCGGGGAAAGCATGCCCGTCCAGCCAAGCAGGCGACGCAGTCCACCAAGCGACACCCGGTCATGAGTGCTCGGGCGACGCGGCTGGCGACAGCGTTTCGCGCCTCTGCGGAGCTGCGCCCAATGGCTCAGCAGCTCAACCAGACGCGCTCTCCGGCGGCGTTTGCGGGCGTCCAGAATTACGCGGTGGCCCACCCTGGAGATGGTGCCTCGGCAGCGCATCTGGCCTTGGGTCATGCCTTGTCACTTGACCATCGCTACCCCGAGGCGGTGACGCAGTTTCGCTTGGCCAGCTCCAGCGATGCCTTAAGCGACTATGCCGATTACCTGGGAGCTCAGGCGGCGATCCGCGCCAGCCAGCTCGATGTAGCTTCGCTGCTGCTTCGCGGCTTCGCGGAGCGACACCCGGACAGCATCTTTCTGGCAACAGCGCCTGTGCTGCTGGCCACGGTAGCCATCCAGCAAGGCAACAGCGCTGAAGCTGTAAACGTTCTGGAGCCACTTCGCGGGAGTGAAGCTGGCGCGAGCAGCCCCGACCTCCGCTACATCCTCGGACGGGCGTACCAGACCAGCGGCTCCTCAGCCAAGGCAGCTGCCATCTACCGGGAGCTCTACACCCGCTCTCCCCTGAGCCCTGAAGCAGTGCAGGCACAGCAACAGCTGCAGGCGATGGGCGTGCCGCTCTCTGCCGCCGAGCGCAAGGTGCATGCCGACCAGATCTTCAATGCTCACCGCTACGCTGATGCCGCAGAGGAGTACCACTCCATCGAGCAGGGCGACAGCACCTTATCCGCGGCGGATCGGGATGCACTCAAGATCTATGCGGCGGTGTGCGACCTCAAGCTCAAACGAGCAAACCGGCGTGAAATCGACAGCCTGCCCGTAACCGGGGACGACAGCGCGGCGCTGAAGATGTACATGCTGGCGGAGCTGTCGCGCAGCGAAGGGGATCGGGGAACGCACGACTCCCTGATCGGCCAGATGGTGGACCGGTATCCGCAGAGTCGCTGGACCGAGGAAGCGCTCTACTCGGGCGGCAATATGTACCTGCTGCTGCACGACTGGACGCAGACTCTCTACCACTATGGTCTGCTGGTGAAGATGTTTCCCGATAGCAGCTATGCGCCCTCCGCTCACTGGCGCATGGCATGGCTGAACTACCGTATGCGTCAGTACGCGGAGTCGGCTCGCCTGATGGAAGAGCAGATCACCCGCTACCCCGGCGGGCAGGAGATACCCTCCGCCCTGTACTGGCGGGGGCGTATCGCGGAGGACGAGGAACACAGCATTCCGCAGGCCGTGGCTTACTATCGGGCGCTGACCGAGGTGTACACGAACTTCTACTACAGCCTTCTCGCCCACCAGCGCCTGACAGCCATCGGCCCGCATGAGGCTCCGGCGCTGGCCATCCTCGCCGGTGTGCGGCGCACGGCCACACCCGACCTGAGCGACGAGCTGCCGGAGGAGGATGCCCATCTGATCAAGGCGCGGCTTCTCGCAAATGCTGCCTTGAATGAATACATCAGTCCGGAGATTGACGCGGCGGACAACTCCGGTGAGTGGGGCGCGCTGGCGCAGGCCGACATCTATAGCTCATTTGGGGAGACAACACGCGCGCTGCAGTCGATGAAGCACAGCGGTCTGCCGTTTTTCACCTTTCCGGTCGAGGAGGTGCCTGCAAACTACTGGCACCTGCTGTTCCCCCGGCCATTCTGGTCGGAGATCGTCAGCAACAGCCAGAGCAACAGCCTCGATCCGTACCTGGTCGCCTCGCTCATCCGGCAGGAGTCGGAGTTCAACGCCGGTGCTGTAAGCCGAGCCAACGCTTATGGGCTGATGCAGCTGCTGCCATCCGTTGGCAAGTCGCTCGCCAAACGACGAGGGATGCGCGGCTTCAGCGCGGCGTCCTTGCTGAACCCGTCGACCAACCTGCAACTCGGCACGATCAATCTGCGGCAGGTGCTTGACCGCTTTGGTGGCCAGGCGGAGTATGCCCTTGCAGCCTACAACGCCGGGGACGTTCCGGTGCGCCAGTGGATGGCCTCTGGCGACTACAAAGACATGCCTGAGTTTGTGGAGTCGATACCGTACTCTGAAACGCGTGAATACGTGCAGGCCATTCTGCGCAACCGCGAGATGTACCGCGCGGTCTACGGGGCGGCTCACTAACGAGCGAGCCGCCCCGCCCTTGTCCGGCTCGCTGCGCTAGCATAGAGACGCGCCCGGATGGTGAAATCGGCAGACACAGCGGACTTAAAATCCGCAGACCGTCAAAGGTCGTGAGGGTTCAAGTCCCTCTCCGGGCACTACTTAACTCCCGCTCCCTGAAGTTCTCCCCTGACCATTGGCAGTTCCGGTGGCACTTCCGATCGAGACCAACTTCGGCTTGCCTACGGTGACCAGCTTCTCGATCTCGATGCCCTTATGGTCGGGTGAGAGGTGGGCATAGCGCGCGGTCATCGCGATCGTCTTATGGCCGGCGAGCTCCTGAATTGTGCGCAGCGGGACGCCAGCGATCGCGAGCCAGCTGCAGAACGTATGCCGATTGTTGTGCCAGGTGTAATCCTCGATCTCCACGTCCTTGAGCTTCAGGATCTCTCCTAGCCACCGCGGCTGTACCGCCTTGGTCCCGTTCAGCTTCCGAGGGAACACAAGAGCCTTCCCAGGCTTCGCGGGTCGCAGCCTTCGCAGGGTGTCGTACACCACCGAGTTCATAGGGATCGTCCGCCGCTCCCAGTTCTTCGTCTTGAGCAGGTGGATCAGCTTGCGGTCCATGTCGACCTGCGGCCAGCGAATGGTGAACTGCTCCATTAAGCGCATGCCGGTGTTCACGGAGACGACGAACTCGTCGACCTTCTCCGGCCGGTGCTCCCGGATGGCGGCGACCACGACCTCATACTCCTCGCGGTTAAGGAAGCGGTACCGGCCGCTGGGCTCGCGCTTCTGACGGAGCAGCCGGGCCGGGTTCACGCTGACCTTGCCGTGGCGAATCGCCTCCCGGTAGCAGAGGGACAGGAAGGAACGGTACCGGTTGAAGGTTGCGGGGGAGACCTCCCGCTTATTGACCCAGGCGACGATGTCCGCCGGCGTTAGATCCTCGGCGTACCTGTTGCCGAAAGACTTCCGGAGCAGCTCGCCCTTCGAGACGTAGTCACGGACTGACTGGTTGTTCTCCCGCGCATAGGTGAGAGCATCGTCGATCAACTCACCCACAGTCGGCTTGCGGCGCTGGAGCTCGGGAAGTTTGTTGCCGCGGAGGATGTCGGCCTTCCGGAGAGCGACTAGCCGAATCGCATCCGAGCGGCGGCCAACCTTCTCTCGCCGACGGCCGTTGTGGAAGTACTGGATCCACCAGATTCCACTCCCTTTCGGCTCCTCATAGACGCCCCGGACCTTCTTCGGTTCTTCAGCCATGGCGACTTAAGGATAACCACATGCTGCGGGAATGTGCGGGGATGTGCGGAGCTAGGCAGTTCGGCCAGGGTTGATCATGCCGGAGCGGATGATCAGCTCTGCGGCCCGCTGCACTTCCTCCGCGGGGATCAGCACGCGATTTCCGGACCGGGTGGCAGAGAGTTGTCTATTGGCAAGCATGTACTCGATTTGCCGGACAGAAATGCCCAGAGAGAACGCCGCCTCAGCCTTGCGGTAGAGCAGCTTCGGGACTCGCAGAGCGGACGCGGCGGGCTTCTTCGCCATCACTCACAGCCCTTTGAAACAGGAGTCTCAGACAGCGCGATGTAATCCTCGGGGTACAGGATCTGGTGTTCGGTGACCGCATTGCCGAAGAATCGAGCGATTTTTCGAGCGGTTGCAGGTGTAGTGGAGGCTTTCGCCTTCTCGACCTTCAAGTAGTAAGACTGATCTAGGCCCAACTCGGCGGCTACAGCTGTTCCGGTGAGTCCCCGCTGCTCACGAGCTCTTCTTAAGGGAGTCACAGGCATCTCCAGGTAATGTGTAGGCCTGTTACGCCTAACCACTATAGGCCTAATATGCCTGCCACGCCACGTAGGTGTCAAGCACTATGGTCCTATGCGTGTTGGGGAAAGAATTAAGTTCCTTCGCGAGAAGCGGAAGCTGTCCGGAACTCAGCTGGCTATTCGTGCGGAACTTGATCAGAGCTACCTCTCAAAATTGGAGAAGGGCAAAGCCGGTTTCAGCGAAGAAGGCCTCACCAAGATTGCGAGAGCACTCAATACGACGGTCTCTGATTTATTTGGTGCAGATAACGTCGCACCGATCACTTTGCTCTCACGCAACAGAGTCCCGCTACTCGACTATCAGCATGCCGGGCGTTTGGTCGCGTCGAAATCCAGCGTAGCTGCAGCAGACGTGAGTGAGTATGTGACCGTAGACTTTGAGCGAGTGCACGACCTCTTCGCTCTCCGAATTCGCGGCACGTCGATGCTTCCGGAGTTCAAGGAAGGCGACGTTGTCATCATCGAAAGGAACCTGACTCCCCAGCCAGGCGACTACGTTGTCGCCAGCGTTCAGGCCGAAACCGAAGGTGTGTTCAAACGTTACAAGGTGCTGCGCACGGAACAGGACAAAGGTGACGTTTATGCACTGGTGCCGCTGAACGACGACTTCCCAACGCTGAGGTCAGATGAGTTGGAGATGAAAGTCGTGGGCACTATGATCGAGCACCGAAAATATCGACGCACCTAGAGATCGCCGACTGTCAAAACTTCGTATTCAGTGAGCATTCTTATAAGTTCAGGATCCCAGTCGTGTTCTGCGGGTAGGTTTGCAACGATCGCTTTAGCGAGATGCGGGCAGACTCCACCGAGAGTGCCAGGGCCGTAACCTGAGCTGCGCCTCACGCGTCCCTCCGGGCAGGTACAAGAGTAGTGAGTCAGGTCAACGGTCCAGTGACGCTTCCCAACAAGCTGCGGCACTTTGAAAGGTGAGCGGGCTTCATGCCAGCCAGGCAGGCGGTCGCTCAAGGTAGGCATGAGAGCGATCGCGGGAGGGTGTTCGTTGCTGAGCTGCTCAATGCGCGAGACGCGATCTGCTCGCAAAGTCTTGAACTTTCCCTCTTCGAAGACACCCAAGTACTTGCGCCCGCTGTATCGTCCTATCCGCTGCAGCTCGATTATCCGTCTGGTGCTCTCACCGGTGCGGTCTGTGTAGTCAAGAGCGTACGCCTGGGTAGGGAAGAGTGTTTGCTCCCAAACGATCTGGGAGCTGACCCATACCTCATCGCGAGTGTGCCCGCTTCGTGGAAGAGCAATCTCACGTTGGTCACTGAGTGATGTCAGAGTTAAGCGGCGGCGCTCCACTAGTTGAGGGCGCGTTCCCACCCAGATGATGGCTGCCAGAAGCACACAGATGATGATGATTGCCTGAAGCACATCGCTTGTGTAGCACCTATGTACCTGTTGTGATCGGCGCCATAGACCTGGATAGTCTGGCTTGACATGCCTACCCCAGCGTGCGACTCTGCCTAGGCATGAGAATCCTAGACGGGTTCTTGCCGGAGGCTCTGCCTGTGCCCACCTCGCTCACCCTCGTCCCTACTTCCGCGCGTCCCGCGTACATCCCCCTCCCGCTCCCCGCTCCTGGCCTCTGCCACAGTCCGAACTGCTCGCGCGCCGTTAACTCGCCCCGGCGGATCTGCGAGGCCTGCTACATGCGAGCGGCCATCTCCATGGCGCGCTGGATTGAGATCCAGCTGGTAGGCGAGGGCCTTTCCCCTAACTCCGGGGCGCTGGCCGTGGCGCTTGAGCGCGCCTCGCTGGGCCGACTCGACCTGTCCTCATTCCAGGTGAACAACCCCTTCAACCTCGAGCTCACCGTCGAGGAGTCCCGCAAGCTCCGCCACCTCACCGACATCGTCTGCGCCATTCTTGCCCGCGGCGACCAGGATGAGCTGGAGCAGCTGCAGGCCAAGGTCGAAGAGCGCGAGGTGCGGATCGAGTCGGTGGTGGTCACGCCAGACGAAACACGCGACCGGCACTGGGCCGCGGCGGTGGTCGCCTTCGCCCTCCTCCTCTGGAACTTCGGCATCGCGCTGCACACCCTCTACTCCGCCCGGCGTCCCGACGGATCCCCCACGGTGATTGAGCTGCACCAGGAGCAGCCGGTCGCGCCGCTCTGGGAAGCGGCCCGCCGATGAACCTCTGCGACTGCGCCTTCACCCGTGACGACAAGCGCGTCCTCTTCGAAGTTTTGGCTGCCCTCGCTGAATCGGCCAGCCGCACCCACCACCAACAAACCCGCATTCTTCAGGAGCTCCAGCGCATGTCAGACCAGGACACTCAACTCGTCGCCGTCACACAGGAACTGCTCACCGCCTACGGCGCCACCATCACCGCGCTTGAGAGTGAAATCTCCTATCTCAAGTCCGTTGTTGTCACACCTCAGACCGATCAGGCTGTCTTCGACAGCATCGGCAACCTGCAGACGCTGCTCGCGAAGATGAAGGCCGACACCGCGGCTGCTCAGGCTGCGATCCCCGCGGCTCCCGCCTCCGCCGACCCTACGCCGGCCGCGCCGTCGTCTGGCTCGACGGACGGCAGCTCGGACCCATCGTCTCCGTCAAGCTCCACTTCCGGCAGCGGCACAGACTCCACTACTTCAGCGTCGACCCCGGCCTCCGGTGGATCGACCTCCACAGATTCCGCTAGCACCTCCGCCGCCTCCACGGCAGGAACAGCCTCCCCCGACCCAGCTCCGGCAGAGCCTCAGTCGGGGACCAGCGCCAGCTAGCGGAAAGTGGGCCGGGGCGCTTGAGGGAGTCGCCCCGGCTCACCATTCTCTACTCCCTTCAGCCCTCCCCGCCCCACATCCTCCTCCGAGGCTCTGCCATGCCCCACACCCTCGCCTACCTCTGCGGCCGCCTGCTCCTCGCCGCCTGGACCCTGTTCTCCGCCGCCTTCGTCCTCGCGCTGCTCGACTGCTGGTTCTCCTCTCTGCGCCTCATGCGCCACAACCGGGTGCGGGAATGGTGGCGAGGATGAGCGACGAAGAGTACGCAGTAGGCCGGGTCTGCACCTGGCACGGTCCCCTCACCTTCGCGGAGCGCGACAAAGCCGGCGCCCCGATCTGCCCCAAGTGCGGGCAAGCGCTCAAGCCCGTCAGCAAGGCCGCCTTCTGGCATGACATACGGGTGCTGGAGCGCAACAAGACAGGCGCGGCCAAGATGGTCGGCTGGAGCGAGGGCAAGTGCTTCCTCGACGCGGACACCCTCGAGAACGCCTACCGGCAGGCGATGGCGGAGCAGCTATGAGCGACCGAACCTTTTTCCGCGGCCGTCGGCTGTCGGTCTACTGCAAGGGCGGCCGAAGAAGTTTGCTCCGGCCGGGAACATTGCCACCGGCCAGCGCTACAGCGATCCGCGCTTCGCCCTGCTCACGGCCGATTCGACCCTCACCTCGGCGCTTACCTCGCAGTTCGGTTCCAACAGCTTCGAAGCCACCCTGGTCGCCGGAGCCGACAACGCCAAGTACACGGGCTGCCCGGCGACTCAGGTGGCGGCCAGCTGGGGTCTGCAGCCGGTCACCATCGACGGCGTCGTCCGCCAGGTGCAGATCGATCCTTACAACGACAACCCCCTCGCCGGAGGCTCACACACCCAGGCGATGTGCCTGACGCTGAGCACCACGGCCGGCCTCGTCGACGGCGAGATCCTCGGCATCTGGGGTGCACAGAACAACTGGGAGCTGGAGGCGATCACACACGTCGTCGATGGCACCCACATCATCATCCCGCTCGATCACCCGCACGACGTCGGCGAGCTGGTCACGGCGGGTGCTGGTGTCGGCTGGGGACTGGGCACGCCCGCGAACGACTACCCGACCGGCTTCCTCGGGGATCGAAGCTCGAATAACTACACCACGCAGCACGCAGCCTATCCGGTGATGCGGATCAACAATGGCGCGGTCGAGCTCTACACCAACTCCGCCGCGACCAACGGTGTGGCAGAGGTTCATCTCAACCTCTACACATCCCTGGTCCCGCAGGCACCGCTCACCTTCAATCCGGTCGTCAGCAACGGCGTAATCACGGCGCTGAACCCAACCAGCGTCGGGACTGGCAACGCCCCCTTCGGCAGCTACAACACCACAGCCGGGAACACGCTCGACGGCTTCTTCCACATCCTCCCGCCACCCACGGTCACCGTAACGGGATGCACCACAGCGCCCGTCATCAACTTCGTCGCGGCGGCCGAGTTCAGCTACTCGACAATCCTGGTCTCGGGCGGCTCAGGTTGCGTGAACCCCACCGTCACCGCAACCACTACCGCCACCAACCCGGTCGTCTTCTATCCACTGACCCGCACGGTTCACGTGGAAGACCCGAACGCTTCCTGCCCGGTGCGGTATAGCACCGTCGCTAACTGCCCGAGCGATGGATACCTGCGCACAAACCAGCTCACCGCGGACTGGGCGGTGGGTGACCACGTGGAGCAGTCGCCATGGTGGAACCAGTACCTCCGGGATCAGCAGAACTTCAGCGGCTCGATCGACCAGGAGCGGTCCGGCACTTATAGCGCGATCCACAGCAAGAGCTACAGGTTTCAGGAGGGCGGGACCCCTTCGGCCTACTACAAGAACGAAACTCCGTCATCCATGTATTTTGGCCGGGCTGCGAACAACTACCAGCGCGTCACCACCACCGACCCTACGCAGATCATGGACGCGACGGTCGCAACGCCGACCTGGACCGAGCTCTCGCCCAACTGGCAGACCGCACTCACCATTGATTCGCCTCCAACGGTCGGTCAGGGCCGCAACGGCACTGGCGGCGCGATGTTCAAAGTTCAGTGCTCGTCCGTGAACGGGTTTTCAGACGACATGCCCTGCGCCCGCGGTGTCGTTTCTGATTTCGACCTCTTCCTTGTGGATCTGCACAACGTGCCGGGCATCGGCGCGGTCGCGCACTTCGGTTACTCCCTCGTCAACAACTGCTTCACCATCAACGGCGTCTGCCTCAACCCGAATGCCGGCTCGAGCGGGTCGACGGGTTCAGCCATCCCCTCTAACGTCACCGGCCTGGTCTACTCGAGCGGAGGCACCCCGCGACAGGCTGTCGCGAGTGACCTTGCCAGCGCCGGCATCCCCGTCGATGTCGCCAGCTTCAACGCGCTCCTAACGAAGATCGACCCGAACTGCGGGACGGCCGGTTACGGCGGCTACAACCCGGGGACAAGCAAGTGCGCGGCCACGGGCGGCACCACCTCGACAGACATGGTCGCAGCACCAACGATCTCCCCGTCCAACGCGACCATCTACCTGTCGGCGAGCTCGGCGACCACCGTGAACTACATCACGCCGCTACCGGGCTGGTCTGCTCCTGGCTGCACAACGGCTTGCGTCGACGGAACTTACACGGTGATCTTCCTCGATACCAACAGCTCCCTGGCAGCGACCACGGCCACGGCTGGCGCCACGCCAACCTCCACCACAGGCAACATCGCTTCCAGCTTCCGCCCGGCTAGCGCAAATGTCCCATACACCCTGCACTACCGCGCCAAGACCGGGATCCTGTACTAAGGTGCCCTGAACAGAGAGGCGGCGTTTTGACGGTCTGAGCGGGTTGCCCTTACAACCCCGCGGACATGACCGCCAAGCGCCTCCTCTCCCCGGCTTTCCTCCTGCTCGCGTTTTCAGCCGCGACCCCATCCCTTTTCACGGCAGCCTGCGCCGCTCAGGTCACCCTCGATGGGCAGGATCCGCTCCACCCCTTGTCCGCCAAGGGGGTCACGGATGCGATGGCGAGCCTCACCTCTTCCTCGCTTCTGTCCGCCAACTCCTACCTTGGCGGCGGGAATGGGTCGATCCAGGCCGCGATCACGGCAGCATGCGGCTTCTCCCCCCACAAGGCGGTGCAGATCCCGGACGGCAACACGGACGGGTCCACCTACTCGAACTTCTGCGCGGACGACACCACCAAGTCCAACCCCGTCGCCATCCAGAGGCTCAGGCCCGGGTCGTATGGCAACTACTACGTCTCAGACTTTGGGGCGAGCAAGTACAACACGGACAACCGCGCGCCCATTCAGGCCGCAGTCGACAAGTGCGACGCCGACGGCAAGAAGACCGGCTACTACGGGCAGATCTGGTTCAACGACAAGTACCCGATCGCGTCCTATGGCCAGTACACACCGAGCCAGAATGCGGACGGGTCGGTGGTGGTGACCAACGGCTCGATCACGAGCGTCACGGTCACGGTCACCGGTGGCGTCGCCACGGCGGTCGCAAGCTACTCCGGGGGCGACCCGGCGCTCAACCGCTTCTACAAAATCACCGGCGGCACGAGCGCCGCATTCACCACGACGTCATTCCCGTCAGCCCCTTTCGGAGTCAACGGCGAGACGACCCAGTTCATCGCAGTCGACACCAACGCCAAGACCTTCAGCTTCATCGCCCCTCCCGGCACGCCGGCCGGGACCTATAGCGAGAGCGGGGCCACGTACACCAACACCTTCTCCGAAGGCATCGTCTACAAGTCGTGCCAGTGGCGCTCCGCCTCTTACGCCCACATGGCGCAGCTCTACTACACCGGCACAGATACGCCAGACACGCTGGTGCTGGGCGCGGGGGGTGAGGTCGCCTTCAACATGTCGAGCGGGGGCATCGACAATGTTCAGCTCGGGGCCATCAATGCCATCTCGACCAATCGGAACTTCTACACGGTCTGGCCGATCGACAACAATTTCGACTTCCACAACCTGAACGTGGGTCCCGCATACCGCTACAACGTCGATATCGCGGGCGGCTATACCAACGTCAAGCTGTCCGGCACCTACCGGGTGGATGGGGTGGGGATGTACGGAACGCCCTTCCGGTTTGGCTGCGCCTCGAGCAGCCCAACGCAGGGCATCACGCTCAGCAGCATCAGCCTGGGGCAGGGGACGATGGCCACGCGGGTGGGTGTCGCTCCGGGTGGAAGCACCGGCAACTCGCTCATCAAAATCGACATGACGTCTCCTGGGTGCGTCGACTTCGGAACGCTAGACGCCGGAGCGGCGCGCTGGGAGTTCAACGTTGCCAGCAACGGCCTGACTCCCGAGGGCGGCCTGGTCAACGCTGATTCGTGGGGCACGATGGCGAACAAGTCTGGCCACATTCACCTGCACGACATCTCGATCCAGAACCAGGTCTTCAACGCCACGACCCACCGCAACTACTTCTTCCGCTTCACCAGCGCCGCGGGCGACGCCTCCGGCGTGGTCGGAGATCTCGACGACATCTTCTATAGCGGCATCTCCTCCTTCAAGGGACCGGGCGACGCGTGGAACGGCACCGGCGCGGTCTTTCTGGGAGCCAACACCTACGGCCACATCGCTCACCTCTCCTTCGGGGCCGTCGATCAGAACTTCCGTGGCGGGTACAACGCGCAATCCCGTAATGCGACGGACTGCACTTACACGAGCCGCGGGCCTAATGGAGACGCTCAGCCCAACTTCTGTGTGCGTGGCGACGGCTCGATCGGTCTTGGACCTGGTGGGTCGACCGCCCTTGACTCCTTCATCACGCGGACGGGTCCTGGAGCGTTGGCAGTTAACGGCCAGGCGCTCGCGACCGGCTCGGCGATCAACAAGGTCTATAACTCCGGCCTCAAGTTCGGCGGCGTCTCCTGGACGACAGGGTCGAATGGCGGCGCACCGGTGCCGACCATCGCGCCCTTCCCGTCGCCGGCGAGCCCCGCGACACCCACCTGCGGTGGTGGCAACGCCTGGACCCTCACCGGCACCGGCAGCGCCGCGGCGGGCACAGCCTTCGCCTACTCGAAGCCGATCCCGGTGATCCCTGGCGCCACCTATACCTACTCGGTGTGCGCCGACGACTCGCAGCAGAGCTCGCTGACGTCGGTGCCGCGCACCATCCTCTACTCGGCTGACCTCTCGACCAACATCTGCAGCGCCACCCCCGCAACCGGCTCGCTCGGCTACAGCAGCGTCAGCTGCACCATTCCGGGCAACGTGACCTCGGTGGTCGCCTACCAGAGCTTCGCGGCTTACGCCCTGAACGCTGGCGCCATGGTCGCAATCGGCAATCCGCAGCTGGAGCTGGGCGGGGGGCATGCCTACATGGAGACTGGCCTCAACTTCGAGGAGCCCACCCTTCCGGGCACGATGATCAACCTGTCCGGGGTCTCCGTTCCATCGCAGTCACAGTTCACCGACCCCGATGCCGGCCCCACCACCGCGAACCTGAGCGCCACGGAGACGATTTACTCCATCTCCGTCCCAGCCATCCCGGCCGGGCAGTGCAAGGTCTACGAGGGCAAGATGGCGCACCTCTCCGGCGCCACAACAGACACCTACACGGCCAACTGGCGGCTCGGCTCGACCACCTTCGGCAACGGCGGCAATGGCATCGCCGGCTCCGCCCTGGGCGATCACTTCAACGCACAGATCGAGATCTGCAACCACCTCAACACCCAGGCGGCGCAGACTGTCACCACGTACCAGATGACCTACGGCGCCACCGTCAGCGGCAAGATCATGCACACCCAGACCGCGCTCGACTTTAGCCAGGCCCAAACCCTTCAGCTGCTCGGGAAGTACGCCATCGCCTCCGGCGCGACGGACACCGCGATCACCTACCAGAAGGAGGGGATCAACGTGAAGTGAGGTCATGACTTCATGGCTTCATGACGGCATGAGCGGCCCGAAGCGTCTTTTGACCCTTCGGGCCGTTTGCCGTTACACCCTCCGTGCGGAGGCGCTGTGACACCTGGGCTGCAGAACACACTGATCGGGATGGCGGTAGCGCAGCTGCTCGGCGGCATCATCACGATCGCGAAACAGAGCACGCGCATCAGCGCCCTGAGCCGGCGGGTGAAGAAGCTCGAGAACCAGGACGCAACGATGAACGAGCGCTTCGTGCCCCGTGAGGTCGTGGACGAGCGCCTGCTCCGCATCGAGCAGCTCGTCACCAGCACGAACGCCCTTATGCGGGCCAACACCATGGTCAGCGACCGAGGTCTCGCCATCCGGGGCATCGAGGCCGTCGCCAAGCCGCTCACCATCGCGGAGGCGATCGCGCGGGAGAACCAGTGGTACGACCCGGCCTCAGCCGCGGCCGTGAACCACAACCCCGGGCTCCTCGAGTTCGAGCCGTGGGTGGCGGAGCAGTTCGCCGCAACCGAGGGGGACGGAGCCGTTCCCACCCTCGCCTACTTCCCCAACGACGTCCTTGGCCTCGCGGCGCTGATCTCCATCCTGCAGCAGCCGATGTACCGCGGCCTCACCATCCACAGCGCCCTTGCACTCTGGGCGCACCCGGACCACCTCGCAGCGCTCGAGGAGAACGTCTGCGCCTGGACCGGCCTCACCCCAGAAACCGTAATCGACGAGCACCTCTCATGACCGAGCACACAGCCATCCTCGCCTCCGTCGCCGCCTACTACGCCTTCAACTGCTTTGCGGGTGCCATGATGGCGCCGCTCCCGGGCCAGGAGCGCACCGCTTACGGGTACGCCTTCCGCGTCGTCCAGTCACTCGCGGCCAACAGCCACCGTTTTATCGAGGCCAGGCTCCCCGGCCTGGCCGCCGAGATAGCAGCAGCGGAGGCAAAGGTCTTCTCGCGTTCTTCAACCCACCCCGACCCGCCCTCGTCTGCGAGCAAGTCGGTCTAGTCACCGGCCCCGACCGCACGACCACAACCAGCACCAGAGTCCTCACAGGAGCATCAGCCATGGCAGTTTCGTTCTTTCAGCAATTCCTCGTCGGCGCGGAAAAGTTCTTCGAGGGCTTCTTCAAGCAGATCCTCGGGTCGCAGGAGGCTAAGACCCTCGAGCAGGCCGTGCTCGATTTCGTGAAGACCGACGTCGGCAAGCTCGCCCTCGACGCCGTCAACATCGCCTCTGCCATGCCCATCACCGGCAACGACCAGATTCGCGCCGCGGCTGTCGCTCAGCTACGGACTGATCTGGGCAAGGCCGGCAAGGACGCCTCCACCCTCGCCACCTCCACCCTCAACCTCTTCATCGAACTGGCCTTCACGTACGTCACCGGCTCTCTCCCCGGCCTGGTAGCAATCAAGGCCGAGGCCGGCAAGTAACTCCGTGGCGCGCGGGGCAAAGTTCGGGCCGGTCTGCGTCGCGGACCTGCCCCGCGCCACCCTCGAGGCTCTGCTCGTCCGCGCCGCGGAGGACATCCTCAAGCTCGAGCACCGGGTCTATGAGCTCGACGCCACCTACCGCTATGTCAACCGGGCTGAGACAAAGGCCTTCTTCGCCTCATGGCTCGCCGCCAGCCGCGGCGACAGCATCTACGGCGCAAACAGCATCATCGTCGACCACATCTTCGCCGAGGCGGTCGACGACACGGTACCTCGCTGGGACCCCGATCCTCCCACCCCGGAGGAGTTCGATGAAGCCGTCGATAAGACTGGCCTGGTCTAACGTCGCGGTCACCAGAGCCGGAGTGCTTCGTCCTCTTCGCTACGAGTCTGCGGCCTTGCAAGCTCCGGGTACTCCCGCTTGCGCCTTTGACCATCCCGGAAACCGAGGAATGCGAGCAGCATGGGCGTGAGCCAAGCCATGCCGAGTAACCAATGGCCGAGAACTTTCAGCATAGAACACTCCTGGTAGTGCTAAAGCTTTCCGGATGGAACACCCCTGTGCGACGGGGCCCAGCGATCCTTTAGTTGGAGGAAGGGAGCTTCGTAGTATCGATAGCTGAACTTCGCCAGCCCGTAGACGCCCGCAAAGATGAGAATTACAAAGACAACACTGAGGTGGTAACGCTGCACGTAGAGCGAGTTGAAGGCCCGCAGGTTAGATAGCAGCATTGCGTGGAAGAAGTAAAAGCCGTAGCTGATGATTCCCAAGTTCGCGAGTTGCTCATTCCGGAGCCAGCGATTGAGCTGGGTGCGGTTGTCGATCGCGAGCAGCAGAAACCCGAACGCCACCAGGTCTATGACGGTGTACCCGTAGGTGCAGAGGAGCGGGTTCACCTCGTTGTTGGGCCAGCGCCGGCCGAAGAGGAAGTAGCCGCATAACAGGATCGTCATACCACCGACAATCAAAGACCATGAGATACGTCGCGTATCCGTCAGCGTGAGCTTCGCCTCTCGCAGCCATAGCGCCATCCAGGCCCCCAGGAACAGGGCGTCACAGTGGGCATAGGTCATCCAGTACAAAAAGTGCGTCTCGGCCACAGCAGTCGGATCGTGCAGGTACACCGAGACGCGAACGATGACGGTGAGCGCGATCGCTCCAGCGGAGAATCGCATCGCGGCTCGACGGGTGGGCAAGAGCCAGATCAGCAATGGCCAGATGAGGTAGAACTGCTCCTCAACGCAGAGGGTCCACAAGGCACCGAGAGCGATCGGGTGTCCGAAGACCAGAAAAACGGTTGGATTGTGTTGCGTCGGATGAATCATGGCGAAGTTGGCCACGTATGGGAAATACCACCAGAAGTACGGATCGTGCTTAAGGTGGAAGAGCAGGATGCACACGCCGGCCAAGATGAAGAAGCCGTAGTAGAGCGGAAAGATGCGCAGGCTCCGACGGATGTAGAAGTCTCTGAAGTACCGCTTTGACCCCTTGGCATCGACCAGGATCCCGGTAATCAGAAAGCCAGACAAGACGAAGAAGAGACTGACGCCTGTCCAGAGCTGCACCACATAGGTCTCGGGTACGACGAAGGGCCCGAAGTGGTTGACGAACACCATCAGGAGCGCGACCCCTCGAAGTCCGTTCAGGGCGCCATAGCGCGACTGGACGAGCGACCGTCTGCCGTCAGGTGGCAGTTCTGATGGCACTTGCGAGGGTAGCTCGGTGCGGGGCTGTGCGGAGATGTGCGTACCTGCCAGTTTGGCCAAACCCTTTCCTTGTTACTATTTGCGGAGTTATGCGACCTTGTGCGAGGGTATGATAACAGCAGGGAATCGGACTTAAAATCCGCAGCTGCGAAAGCGGCGTGGGGGTTCAAGTCCCCCTCCGGGCACACGTCTCAGACCAGGGCGGACCGTCTCGGCTCAAGGAGGTTCAACGGAGTCGAGAGTCGGAAGTCCAAGCACCAGGATGAAGAGGGCCACGCGAGTGACGGTTCACGCTCTGCAAGGAACGATCGATGCCATCCCTGCCTACCAGAAAGGCCTGGGGCTCCTGCAGCCCGGGGCCATTGGGGCACAGGGTGTCGTCTCGCAACGCTTGAATCTCCTCCGCGAGGAACTGAGCCTGCCAGTCGCCGTGCTGCAGGAGACCCGAGTCAGGGAGAACCTGGCCTGGATGCGCGACTTCATCGCGACCTATGGTGTTCTCCTGGCACCACACGGCAAGACCACCATGTCTCCTCGCCTCTTCTCGCTTCAGCTGGAATACGGCGCCTGGGGCATCACCGTGGCCACGGCGCACCAGGCAGCCATCGCCTACCAGCACGGGGTGCGCCGCGTGCTGATGGCCAACCAGTTGGTCGGCAAAGGCAACATGGCGATCATCAGTGAGCTACTCCGTGATCCCGCCTTCGACTACTTCTGCCTCGTGGATTCGCCTGACCTGGTTCATCAACTCGGCAGCTTCTTCCGCTCTCAAGGGCAGCGCGTGCAGGTTCTGCTCGAGCTCGGCGTAGCCGGCGGTCGCACAGGTGCCCGGGATAGAGCGCAGATCGATGCCGTTCTCAATGCCATGGCGGCTTACCGTGACTGCCTGGTGCTGCGTGGCGTCGAGGTCTATGAAGGCGTTCTCAAGGAAGAACATCGCGTCCGCGACTTCCTTGCATGGGCGGTGGAGAGCACCAGGCACATCCTGCAACACCACAAGCCCGCCGCAGATCCGCGCTTCATCCTGTCCGGGGCTGGCTCAGCGTGGTACGACGTTGTGGCCGAGGTCTTCGCTCCCGCTGCAGAGGAGCTGGGTCTGGACGTGGTGCTTCGGCCAGGCTGTTACATCACCAGTGATGCTGGCGTGTATCGGGAAGCCCAGGAGCGCATCACGCGCAACAACCCCGTGGCGTCGCACATGGCGGGCGCGCTGCAGCCAGCCCTGCAGCTCTGGGCCTATGTGCAGGCCGTGCCTGAGCCCGGGGTTGCCATCGTGGGTATGGGCAAGCGGGACGTCGCGTTTGACGCCGGGATGCCCCAGCCATCGCTGCAGTACAGGCCGGGGTGGCAGAGCCCTGTACCCGTGCAGGGTGCCTGGACCGTCACGAAACTCATGGACCAGCATGGCTACCTCAACTTCGCTATCGGAAACGACGTGCGGGTCGGAGATATGGTGAGCTTCGACATCTCGCACCCCTGCCTTACCTTTGATAAGTGGCGCTTCCTGCCCGTGGTGAATGCCGAATACGAGGTGGTCGACCTTGCTGAAACCTTCTTCTAGACGCAGACGCGCGTCGTATATCCACCTCGGTTCGGACTCCTATGCCACTCTGTGACACACGCATTCGCGGCGCTCACGTGATCGACGGCTCCGGTGCCCCGGTTTTCAACGGCGACGTCATGCTGCGGGACGGCCGCATCGTCGCAGTCGTCGCAGCCGCTGCA
Source organism: Acidobacteriaceae bacterium (assembly GCA_965199635.1). GTDB lineage: Bacteria > Acidobacteriota > Terriglobia > Terriglobales > Acidobacteriaceae > Edaphobacter. Next base: position 1,168,943 of record CBDASL010000001.1, read on the forward strand.
GGGGGCGTGGCAGATACGTGGACCGCAACGGCAACCGTCCAGGCAGGCGGTCTGGTGCTGTCTCCAGGCTTCATCGACACCCACACGCACGACGACACAAGCGTCATCCGCGCGCCCTCCATGCGGCCCAAGCTCACGCAAGGTGTGACCACTGTGGTTGTAGGCAACTGCGGAATCAGTGCGGCTCCTGTGACCCTCCGAGACACACTCCCGGATCCTATGAACCTGCTTGGCACCGCCGGGGTCTTCCGGTACCCGACCTTTGCCTCGTACGTGGAAGCAGTGGAGCGAGCCGTACCAGCGGTGAACGTGGCAGCCTTCGTTGGGCACACGGCGTTGCGATCCAACCACATGGATCAGCTGGATCGGTCGGCGACGCCGTCGGAGATCGACAGCATGCGGCTGCAGCTTGCGGAGGCGATGGCTTATGGTGCATTAGGTCTCAGCACCGGCCTTGCGTACGCCTCAGCTCGGCAGGCCTCGACGGATGAAGTGCTGGAGCTCGCCGCTGTTCTCGGCTCGGCCTCAGGCATCTACGCGACCCATCTCCGAAGCGAAGCAGACGCGGTACTGCCGGCCATCGAAGAGGCCCTGCACATCGGACGGGCCAGCTCCATCCCGGTGATCATCTCCCATCTCAAGTGCGCCGGGGTGGATAACTGGGGCCGCAGCGCGCAGGTGCTGGCTCTCCTGAATGACGTGACACCGAGCGACGCGCAGGTGGCGTGGGACTGCTATCCGTACGCCGCCAGCTCCAGCACGCTTGATCTGGGCCAGGTTGATCCGCGCGTGCGCATCATCATCACCTGGTCCGACCCGCACCCGGAGATGGCCGGCCGCACTCTCGAGGAGATCGCTGCCGCCTGGGCCGTGCCGCTGGCCGAGACCGCGCGTCGTCTGCAGCCCGCCGGTGCCATCTACTTCGGCATGGCGGAGGAGGATGTGCGGCGGATCCTGCAGCATCCGCGCTCGATGATCGGCTCGGATGGCCTCCCCAATGACCCACGCCCGCACCCACGGCTATGGGGCACATTCCCCCGCGTGCTGGGCCACTTCTGTCGCGAGGAGGAGCTATTCTCCCTGCCTGAGGCCGTGCGCAAGATGACGGGCAGCCCGGCAGCTTTCTTCGGCTTCGGCGATCGAGGCCTGGTCAAAGAGGGCTTCGCTGCCGATCTCGTCCTGTTTGACCCTGCAGCCATCCGGGACACGGCAACCTTTACGGATCCCGAGCAGCCGTCCGAAGGGATCCACTGCGTTTGGGTGAACGGTGTGCTTTCCTATGAGAACGGTGATGTGACCGGGGAGCGCGGCGGCCGCTTTTTGCGACGCGCCTCAGAAAGGATGCAGTAGATGAAGCGATTCGGAGTGGAAGGTGGGACGGGAACCGGCGGCCAGCGGCTGCCATTTGCGCGTGCTGTGGAGGCGAATGGCTGGCTTTTTGTTTCCGGCCAGGTTCCCATGGTCAATGGAGAGCTGGTCACCGGGGATGTCACGCGCCAGGCGCACCAGGCCATCACCAACGTTCTTCAGATTCTGGCCGAGGCTGGCTATGGCGTGGAAGACGTTGTGCGCTGTGGCGTCTGGCTCGATGACGCTCGCGACTTCGCTGCCTTCAACGCAGTCTTCCGCCAGTACTTTGGCGAGCACCCTCCGGCGCGAGCATGTGTGGTCTCCAGCATGGTCGTGGACTGCAAGGTAGAGGTCGACTGCGTGGCCTACAAGGCGCCGGGCACGCCGTCGTGAACGCGGGGCCGCGGCGCAGCGCAACCCTGGAACGCGCATGACCCTTCCCGTAGAGCCGAGTTCCACTGTGTTGCTTGTTACCGCTCTGGTGGCCGTGCTGGTGCTCATCGCGCTCATCTCTGCGCGGCTTAATGCATTTGTTGCCATCTTCCTCACCTCACTTGGCCTCGCGGCGGCCAGCCACAAATCGGTGCTGGCCAGCGTGCGGTCCTTTGAAGTAGGTTTCGGCAACACACTGGGTCACGTTGCCATTGTGGTGGGCCTCGGCACCATGCTGGGCAAGATGCTCACAGAGTCCGGCGGAGCGGAGTGCATCGGTCGCACGCTGGTGCAGCGGGCTGGGAATCGCGCGCTGCCCTTCGCCATGATGCTCTGCGGCTTGGTGGTGGGCCTACCCGTCTTCTTTGAGGTCGGCTTCGTCCTGCTGATGCCGCTTGCCTTCACCGTATCGCGGCAAACAGGGAAGTCTCTCCTTGTCGTCGCGATGCCGATGGTGATCGGTCTGTCGGTAGCCCATGGCCTCATGCCGCCACATCCGGCAGCGATGATCGCGGTCACGGCCTACGGGGCAAACGTCGGCAAGACGATCGGCTATGCGCTGCTGATCGGCATCCCGACCGCAGTGCTCGCGGGCCCGGTCTACTCTGGCTGGGTGGCCAAGCGAGTCCCCCTCCAGCGTGAAAGTCCCATGGCGGCGGAGATGGGCGAGGTTGTGGCCAAGAACAATCCACCCTCGTTTCTCGCCAGTCTGAGTGTCATCCTGCTCCCGGCTGTTCTGATGGTGGCGGGTAGTTGGGCCGATCTGGTGAGTTCGCCGGCCAGCAGGCTGAATCAACTCCTGCGCCTTGTGGGCAATGCCGACATCGCCCTGCTCATCACAGTTCTGGTCAGCTTCGTCGCTCTTGGCACGCTGCGCGGCATGCAGCGCGGAACAATCCTTCAGTTCTCCAACGAAGCCCTGGCGCCCACAGCGCTGATCACTCTTCTGGTCGGTGCAGGAGGAGGCTTTGGCCGCATTCTGCAGGACAGCGGTGTCTCGCAGGCCCTGGTGGGCTTTGCCCTGCACCTCCACATCTCTGTTCTGCTGCTCGGCTGGTTTCTTGCCGCGATGCTGCGGTGTGCCACCGGTTCCGCTACGGTGGCTATGACAGCGGCTGCCGAGATCGTGGCGCCCATCGCGTTACACACCCCCGGGGTGCACCCGGAACTCTTGGCCATTGCCACCGGCGCCGGGGCACTCGGTTTCTCGCACGTCAACGATGGTGGTTTCTGGCTGGTCAAGGAATACTTTGGCATGAGCATCTCGGAGACCTTCAAGACCTGGTCTGTCTGTGAGACATTGATCGCCTTTCTCGGTCTCGCCTTTGCGATGGGTTTGTCAGCAATCCTTTAGGCAAAGCAAGATCAGCTGACGATTCAGCCCAGGGAAGCTCCCCTCCGCGCAGGAGCATCACATGCTTCTGGACTCAGCCGCGAGTGCGAAAGAGAGATACAGCATGTTTGACTTGCAAACCGTGAACGACGTTCTGCTGAAGATCGTGGGCCGTGGCGACCGCGAGGTCATGCGCCGCCAGGATCAGCAGGGGCAGTGGGTCGGCCTCTCCTCGGGGGAACTCTACGGCAAGGTGCGCGCCATGGCACAGACGCTCGAGCGGCTGGGCGTCAGCAAAGGAGACAGGGTGGTGATTGTCTCGGAGAACAGGTGGGAGTGGCCCGTGTCCGACTTCGCCGTACTCTCTCTCGGCGCCGCCGATGTGCCGCTCTACACCAACACAGCGCCGGACCAGCTCGGTTACATGCTGAATGACTCCGGCGCGAAGATCGCCATCGTTTCAAGTAGGGAACAGTTCGACAAGCTCGGAAAAGCCGGGGACCTGCCGCACCTCGAGCACGTCATTCTTATGGAAGACGATGCTCCCGAAGGCAGCACGACCTTCCGCGAAGCAACCCAGGGTTGGGGGGACTTGCAGGCGAGGGACACAGCCTTTGACGAGCGACTCAAGCAGGTCACGAGCTCCGACCTTGCGACCATCATCTACACATCCGGAACAACAGGTCAGCCGAAGGGAGTCGAGTTAACCCATGGCAATCTGGCGAGCAATCTCAATGTGACCACCGACGAGATGGGCTTCAACGATCAGGACAGCTCCATCTCGTTTCTGCCGCTGTCGCATGTCTTGGCGCGCCACCTTGACTACGCCTTCCTCTGCCATGGTGCGCTGGTCGCCTACTGCCCCAAGTTCGACGACCTACAGCCAACGATGAAGGCCATCAGGCCAACGATCTTCTTGGCCGTGCCGCGCGTCTTCGAGAAGATCCGGCAGGCGGTGGAAGGCAAGGCCGGCAAAAGCCGCCTACGGGCGCGTCTGCTGCAGTGGGCGCTCAAGGTCGGCAGGAAGAATCGGGCCAGGTTCCTTGGCGGCGACCAACCATCCGGCCTGCGCTGGAAGCTGGCTGACCGCCTCGTCCTGCAGAAGATTCGCGCCGCCTTTGGTGGCCGCGTGCACACATTCGCCGCTGGCGGTGCACCTCTCGGTGACGAAACCGCCGGCTGGTTTGCCGACGCGGGCATCCGCATCCTCGAAGGCTACGGTCTCACTGAGACCTCACCCGTGATCGCCGTTGGTACACCAAAGCACTACCGCTTTGGCACGGTGGGTCAGCCCGTGCCTAATGTTGAAACCCGCTTTGCTCCCGATGGCGAACTTGAGGTGCGCGGCCCATCCGTCTTCCAACGCTACTGGAACCGCGACGACGCAAACCGCGAAGCCTTTACCGGCGATGGCTGGTTCAAGACCGGTGACATCGGGAAACTCGAAGACGGCTACCTTTCCATCACCGACCGCAAGAAGGAGCTGCTCAAAACAAGTGGGGGCAAGCTCATCGCTCCACAGCCAATCGAAAGCAAGCTAAAGGCCAACGGTCTGGTCGCCCAGGCTGCGATGGTCGGTGACCGCCGCAAGTTTGCCGCAGTGCTCATCTCACCGAACTTCACCGAGCTGGAACGATGGGCCAAGGGCAAGGGCGTGCAGGCGAGCGACCGCGGTGCTCTGGCGCAGCACGACAAGGTACGCACGGAGTACGAGCGGATCGTGAACGACATCAACGGGAGCCTGCAACACCACGAGACCATCAAGAAGGTGCATGTGGTGCCAGACGAGTGGAGCGTAGAAGATGGCGAAATGACACCCAGTATGAAGCTCAAGCGCCGGGTTGTAGAGGAAAAGTACAAAGACGCCATCGAGGCGATGTATCGGGAGGAGGGCCAGGGTGGCAAGTGAGCACGAGTTGCTAGTCCCGGTCCGGAAGTCCGGCAAGCAATTCCTCAATCCAGTCCCTACCACCATCGGCGGCTTGCGCATGGCGCTTCGCGTGCTGCCGCTGTATCTGTCGAACCGCGAGGAGCGGTCCCCGAAGATCTCACCAGGGCCCTTCGTGACAGATCACTCCGTCTATCGCGATGAGCCTGAGTCTGGCTTGCGTGTGACCTGGTTTGGCCACTCTGCCATGCTGCTGGAGATTGACGGTGTCCGTATTCTCCTCGACCCCGTCTGGGAACAGCGCGCATCCCCCTGGCAACGTTTCGGCCCCAAGCGCTTCTTCACCCCAACGCTTCGGCTGGACGAACTGCCGTCCCTCGATGCTGTGCTGCTCTCGCACGATCACTACGACCATCTTGGGGCGCACACCGTGCGGCAGTTGGCCCGGCTACCCTCCACCCAGGGCGCTACCTGGTTCACCTCCCTGGGGGTAGGCCGCTACCTGCGGCGATGGGGTGTGCCACCTGAAGCAGTGCGCGAACTGAACTGGATGGATCGGCAGGAGCTGCGCAGCAGTCGGACCGGTGCCCGTCTCGGCGTGCAGGCTGTCCCGGCCCGGCACTTCTCCGGACGCTCCCTGGGCAACAGGTTTCGGACACTATGGAGTGCCTTTGTTCTTGAGGGGGAGCGTCACCGCGTCTACTTCGGAGCAGACACCGGATGCTGGGACGGCTTCGGGGAGATTGCTCGCCGCTTCGGTCCCTTTGACCTGACCATGCTTGAGATCGGCGCCTACAACGAGCTTTGGAAGGAGATTCATCTCGGTCCGGATGGCGCCGCGGACGCCTTTCGCGAGATGGGGAGCCAGGGCCTGCTCATGCCCATCCACTGGGGCCTGTTTGATCTGGCGCTACATGCCTGGCGGCAGCCCATTGAGCGTCTCGAATCCCTCTCTCAGGAACGCGGCATCCGCCTCTGGTCCCCGGAGCCGGGTCGTCCCACGGAGGTCCTGCCCGGTCAGCCGCTGCTCGCAGACTGGTGGCGACGACCGGCGCGGTAGGTGTTACCAGTGGGCTATCTTTGTGAGATCGCGCTCCTATTTGCCTTGTCTCGCCTTGCGGGCCAAGGTACAACAGGGAGGCGAGAACAGGGGTGGTCCACCCCCGGCCGCTCCGGAGAGAGCAATGACGGGATCATCTGAGTCGTCGATGTTGCGCGAGGTCATGGACATCCGACAGGCGTCGGAATACCTGGGGATCAGCGGCGACACACTATATCGCTATGCCTCAGAAGGATTCATCCCCGCGTTCAAGCTGGGCAATCGGTGGCGCTTCAAGCGCTCGCTCCTGGACTCCTGGATGGATGAGAAGTCTGGAGTCAAGCCGACGGCAAGCAAGGTGACCGTTATGTCGGGGGAAAAGAAGCCGGCCGGTCGTACCCGGCAGGGGTGACCCCGCCCGTGATTCCCGTCTAGACCTGGCGCGCAAGGGTGAACAGGCTGATCTCCGGCGGGCAGTTCCATCGTGCAGGCAGCCCAACCGTGCCCAGACCACGATTCACGTAGAGCTGCAGCGATCCGAACTGGAAGTGGCCCTCAACATACTTCTGCCCTAGCGGTGGCAGAATCGTTGCGCCGATCAGCGGCAAACGCACCTGCCCTCCATGCGTATGACCGGAGACCATCAGGTCAACCAGGTGCCCGGAGGGGTGCTCGCGCACGCTGTCCACGTAGTCCGGAGCGTGGATCATCACCAGCACTGGGCCCTTCGGGTGTGCTGGAACAGCTAGGGAAAGATCAGGGATGTCAGTGACTGGGTCAGCTGTGCCGCCAATATGGAGCGAGTCACCCCGTACAGTCAGGGTTTCGTACGCATTCCGCAGCACGGGGAGGCCGCGAGCCTCGAGCGCCTCGGTCACCATTGCGGCGTTCACAGCCACATCATGATTGCCAAGAACGCAAAACCTCTGTGGGCAACGGATGGTCGACAGGATCTCCGCACAGCGGTGTGCGGCGTGACGATCAACCACGAAGGTGAGTGACCCACGGGTGATGTAGTCCCCCGTAAGCAGCACCAGATCAGGGGCAAGGCGATTGACACGCTCGACCACCTGTTCCAGAAAAAAGGGCTCGGTGTACTCCTCAAGGTGGAAGTCGCTCAGCTGTACGATCCGGTACCCCTGGAAAGCTGGGGGCAGCTCCCTGATCGGGATGGTGCGCGTCTCGACGGAGATCTCGTGCCGCGACACGAGGGAGCTGTAGAGAGTGGCGCCCGCCAGCAAGGTCCCGGAACTCACCAGCAGGTTGCGACGGGTGATGATAGGTTGCTGTGTCGCTTGAAAGCTGCGGCGGTCGCGGCCTTCAGCACGGTCGGTTGCCATGCTTCTCATGATACCGGGCAGCAACCACGAGCAGGCGGCTTGCAGTTCGGTAGAATCGTTCCATGAGCTTGGCGCAGCGAAGAAGCCGCGTTCTGAGAGCGGCACGCGCGCTCGGGGCAGAGGCGATGGTGGTCACGCACCCCGCGGACATTCGCTATCTTTCTGGTTTTACCGGCTCCTCCGGAGCCCTGGTGCTTGGCTCGGGCAAAGCTCGGCTTTTTACCGATGGCCGGTATCGTGAGCAGGTCCATGCTGAGGTGAAGGGCATCGCGGTTGCGATCGAACCTCGCTCTCCTGCTCTGGCAGCGGTCGAGTGGGCGGCCCAGAACGGGATAACGCGCTGCGTCTTCGACGCGGAGCACACAACTGTCGCTCAGTACGAGGCCATGCAGCGTGCTGTGCCCTCCAAGAGCCGGCGTGGGTTTCTGGTCACCAGTGAAGCGCTTGTCGCAGGGCTGCGCGAGATAAAGGACGCCGAGGAGATTGAGTGCATGCGTGCGGCAGCGCGGCTCGGCTGCGATCTCTTCAGCGGTGTGCTCAACATCCTTGAGGCAGGAATGCCAGAAATCTCCGTCGCGGCATGGCTCGAAACCGAAGCCAGACGACGTGGGGCATCTGCGATGAGCTTCGATACAATCGTCGCCTCGGGCGAACGAAGCGCTCTGCCCCACGGTCGCGCCTCCAGCGCGAAGCTGCCGCGACGGGGGTTCGTAACTCTCGATTTCGGCGTGATCCTGGCTGGCTATTGTTCTGACATGACACGGACCGTGCACCTGGGCCAGGCCGGGCCCGACGCACGCCGCGTGTATGATCTCGTGTTGGAAGCGCAGGAAGCTGCACTGGCCGCCGTGTGTGCAGGCACGGAAGCGGGAACGGTGGACGAGGCGGCTCGGTCCGTTCTGCGCACCGCCGGCCTCGGCGAGTTCTTCGTGCACTCAACCGGTCACGGGGTTGGTCTCGAGATTCATGAGGGACCCCGTCTGGCGGCGAAGCAGAAGCAGCGCCTGAAAGCCGGCATGGTCGTCACGGTTGAACCGGGCGTCTATCGCCCAGGCGAGTTCGGCGTCCGGATCGAGGACATGGTCCTGGTTTCGCCGCGCGGGGGAGACGTACTAACGCCATCGCCAAAGGCGCTGATTGAGCTCTAACAAGATTGAGGACACTATGGATGAAGGTCAAATGAAAGAGCTGCAGGAGTTGATTGCGTTCCTGAAAGAAAACGGGATCTCCGAGTTCGATATGGAGCGCCCGGAACTCAAAGTCCGGCTCAAGTTCGCCGGCGCCGGCGACGATGCAACCTCGGCCGCAGCCATGGCCGACGTAGCCCGTGTCCTCGCGGGCATGCAGGCCGGCCCAATGCCGGTGGCCGGCTCGGGAGCGCCAGCCGTAGGAGCGAGTGAGACCTCTGCACTCACCAGCGCCATCCCTGTCGCCGCGGTCGCAGAAGAAGTGCTTCACGAAGTACGCTCCCCCCTGGTCGGTACGTTCTACGAGTCGCCCTCGCCAGGAGCGGCAGCCTTCGTGAACCCTGGGGATCACGTCGAGGTAGGTCAGGTGCTGTGCATCGTGGAAGCGATGAAGTTGATGAACGAGATCGAAGCCGACATCGCCGGCGAAGTGGTTCGGCGCATCGCGTCCAGCGGTCAGCCGGTCGAGTACGGCCAGAGTCTTTTCGTCATTCGGCCCCGTTAGCGCAAGCCATTGGCAGCAGGCAATCCCTGGCAGAAGGAAAGTGCAGGCATGTTTCAGAAGGTCTTGATTGCAAACCGGGGCGAGATCGCGCTGCGCGTGATCAGTGCGTGCAAGGAACTCGGTATCCGCACCGTCGCGGTCTACAGCGAAGCTGATCGCAACTCACTTCATGTGCGGTTCGCCGATGAGGCCATCTGCATCGGGCCGCCACGATCGAGTGAAAGCTATCTCAACGTACCGGCCGTGATCTCCGCCGCGGAGATCGCAGACGTCGACGCCATCCATCCCGGCTACGGTCTGTTGAGCGAGAACGCGAACTTCGCCGAAGTATGCCGCGCCTCCAACATCAAGTTCATCGGGCCGCCTCCCGAGGTGACTAGAATGATGGGCGAAAAGTCTACTGCCCGGCAGACCATGAAGGCCGCCAAAGTTCCCATCCTTCCGGGTTCGGATGGCATCATCGGCAGCGAGGATGAGGCGCTCGAGTGGGCAAAGAGCGTCGGCTATCCCGTCATTCTCAAGGCGGTTGCCGGCGGCGGCGGACGCGGCATGCGCATCTGCCGCAATCCGGATGAGCTGCCAGGGCTCTACCAGCAGGCCTCAACCGAAGCAGCAAACGCCTTCGGCAACGGCGCCCTTTACATGGAAAAGTTCATCGAGCGGCCCAGGCACATCGAGTTCCAGGTTCTCGCCGACGAGCATGGCAACGTGATGAGCCTTGGGGAGCGGGAGTGCTCCATCCAGCGCCGCCACCAGAAGTTGATCGAGGAGGCGCCCAGCCTGCAGGTCACACCCAAGCTCCGCGATCAACTCGGCAAGGTCATCCAGCGGTCGCTCACAAATATCGGGTATCAGAACGCCGGCACCATCGAATTCCTGATGGACGAAGATCGCGAGATCTACTTCATCGAGATGAACACACGCATCCAGGTCGAGCATTGCGTCACCGAGATGGTTACAGGCATTGACCTGGTCAAGGCGCAGCTTCGCATCGCGGCCGGAGAAAAGCTAAGCTCGATCATCACCAAGCCGATCGAGATCCGCGGGCACGCCATCGAATGCCGCATCAATGCGGAGCACCCGGAGAAGTTCACACCTAGCGCTGGCAAGATCACGGCGTTCAATCCGCCGGGTGGCAATGGTGTTCGCGTGGATACAGCTCAATACGCCGAAGGCGTAGTCCCTCCCTACTACGACAGCATGATCGCCAAGCTCATCTGCCACGGGATAGACCGCCAGGAGGCAATGAACAAGATGCAGCGGGCGCTCAGCCAGTTTGTGGTGCAGGGCATTCACACCACGATCCCTCTGCACGAGCGAATCTTCGCGGATCCCGAGTTCCGCGCGGGAGACTTCGATACCAAGTTCATGGAGCGGTTCCTCGACCGTCCGCGCCCGTAGCGTGGCCGTCTGGCCAGCCCGGCAACAGATCCCAGCGCTCTACGCCATCCTCGACGCCGATGCCGTCCTGCGTGGTGGACGAGATCTGCTTGAGGCGGCCAAAGCCCTGCGCGCCGCAGAGGTGCCGCTGCTGCAGTACCGCGACAAACAGGCAACACAGGACCAGGTGCTAGAACGGGCACGGGCCATCGGAGCCATGTTCAGGGACACAGACACCGTGCTCATCCTCAACGACTGGCCGGAGCTCTGTGTGGCCGCGGGCTGGCATGGTGTGCACGTCGGGCAGTCCGATCTCGCCGTCCAAACGGCTCGGCAGATCGTCGGCCCCGGACGCCTTGTTGGTGTGTCGACTCACATCCCCAGGGAAGTGCGTGCCGCGGACTCGACCACTGCGGACTATGTCGCGGTCGGTCCGATCTACCCCACCGCGAGCAAGGCCGCCCCAGAGCCGGTCGTTGGCCTGCCCGGGCTTCAGATCGCGCGTACGCTCACACGCAAGCCCCTGGTCGCCATCGGCGGCATCACGTCCGAAACCGTGGAAGAAACTCTGGCGGCTGGTGCGGATTCCGTTGCGGTGATTGGCGCGCTGCTCCAGCAGGGTGGTTCCATCACCGATCGTTCTCGAGCCATGCTGCGCCGCTGCGAGTCCCTGTGCCAGGCCCGAGACCGTCGCGTCATCGCCTGAGCATCGGGCGAAAGCTGCGCTTTCCTGCTCGGTACACTACTATTGCGTTACAAGCGACTCAGCCTGCTGCTGCGACCCTCGAGGGAGCTGTCTCCCACGCCGACCGGGCATTGCATCGGCAGAGCGGGCCAACACCGCGAGAAGCGGTCCCGGCATCGTCGCTGAACGTCTCAGAGGGAAACGAGCAGGATGTCAAAGCTTTTCGCGAAGAAGTCGATGGCTGCGCTCATGTCGCAGGCGGAGGAGAAGGGAAGCGACACGCTGGAGCGCACGCTCGGGGTCGTCTCCCTCACGGCGCTGGGTATCGGGGCTGTCATCGGGGCGGGGATCTTCGTCCTCTCCGGCATCGGCGCAAGAACAGCAGGGCCAGCTTTAATGCTGGCCTTTGTGCTCTCCGGGCTCGGGTGCGCCTTCGCAGGCCTCTGCTATGCCGAGTTTGCCGCCATGATTCCGCTGGCGGGCTCAGCCTACACCTACGCCTACGCCACCCTGGGTGAGATTTTCGCCTGGATCATCGGCTGGGATTTGACGCTCGAGTACGCCATGGGCGCCAGCACCGTCAGCTCCGGCTGGTCCAACAACTTTGTCGAGTTCCTGGCCATCTTTGGTCTCCGCTTTCCGTTGTGGCTCTCCTACGACCATTGGACTGGACTGCGCACCGCCACGGAAACCGTGTGCGCCAACACGCTGCGTACCGCGCACCCTGACCTGCAGTTCGGCACGGGCGCCTTCAGCGCTGCACTGCGGCAAATGGTCGCGCACCCCTCCGCTCAGCAGCTTCGCGAGGCGCACGCCCTCCTGGGGGCACCACACCTCTTCGGTGTAGAGGTCGGCTTCAATCTTCCTGCCTTTCTCATCGCGCTGCTCATCACGGCTGTTCTGGTTGTGGGCATCCAGGAGTCTGCCCGCTTTAACTCGGCCATCGTTGTCGTCAAGCTTGCGGTCGTCCTGTTTGTACTCGGTCTGGGAGCACACTACGTTCGGCCGGCAAACTGGGGTCTCGACTGGCACAGCTTTGCGCCAACTGGGCTCTCCGGCATCGGCGAAGCCGCCGGGCTGGTGTTCTTCTCCTATATCGGCTTTGACGCGATCTCAACCACCGCGCAGGAAGCCAAGAACCCCCAGCGCGACCTGCCCATCGGCATCATTCTTTCGTTGCTCATCTGCACCGTGCTGTATATCGGCGTAGCTGCCGTGCTCACTGGCATGGTGCCATGGCAATCGGTCAACATCGAAGCGCCGATTGTGCGCGCGTTTCTGGACTATCGCGTTGGCTGGGCGGCCAACATCGTCACCATCGGCTCCATCGCCGGCCTTACCAGCGTCATGCTGGTCATGCTGCTCGGGCAAAGCCGCGTGCTGTACGCCATGGCACACGACGGTCTGTTGCCGCGTAAGTTCTTCGGCGATATTCACCCCCGCTTCCGCACGCCATGGAAGGGCACCATCCTGGCCGGTTTCCTTGCCGCTGTGGTCGGCAGCGTCACACCGATTGATGACATCGGCAAGATGGTGAACATCGGCACTCTGCTCGCCTTTGTTATCGTCTGCATCGCCATCTTGGTGCTCCGCCACACAGACCCCGATCGGAGCAGGCCCTTCCGCACGCCGCTCGTACCGCTGGTTCCAATCCTTGGCATCGCCTTCAACGGCTACATGATGTACACACTTGGCAAGTGGAACTGGATCCGGCTTGTGGTCTGGCTGCTGATCGGTCTGGTCGTCTACTTCCTGTACAGCCGCCATCACAGCGTCGTGCGTCGATCGGAGCGCTGATCGACCGGCAAACGATCCCGCTCTACAGGGCGGGATCGGTCGCGGCCGGCTCCGTTGCTCGCCTTACCCTTGAAGTCGATGGCGTGGCCGCACTCGGCAGTGTCGCCGCAACCACTGAGGCCGGATCGTCCCGGAGGCGCAGGTACAAGGTGCCACTCACTGGCCGCGGTGTCATCAGGGTCTGTCCGACAAATCCCTCTGGAACCAGCACGGGATGCGTGAACGCCTGATCAGCTGACACAGCATTCACCAGGTACAGCGCGGTCCCACTCAACGCACATGGCAGATCACCCGTCGCCGCACAGGTCAGCGAGCCAAGCTGCGGCAGGCGAACCAGCGTCGCTAGCGGCATCCAGTCACCAGCTGTGCCGTCCTGCAGCACCAGACGGATGCGCAGCGGACCAAACGCAGAGATGCCGAAGGTCTTCTGCAGGTCGATATGACCCACCACCGTGCTGCGATCCTGCAGCACCAGCGATCCATTCTCAAGGGTGAGCGTGTCGCTGATCGAGTTATCGTCGTTGGTGATCTGGATCTGACCATCCCGTGGGAATCGTCCACCGGCCCGCAGGGAGAGCATCAGGGTGCCATCGAGCGGAATGTCGTCTGGGTTCAGTAACTGCAGCGTCTCCGACCCCTGCGGGCGATTCACCTTGCGGCTCAAGATGGCCAGATTGGGTCGTGAGCCCTCCACCGTGATCGGGAAGGGGATCTCGCGGCCATCGTTCAGCACCGCGCTAGCGGTCAACGCCTCACCGACCGAGAGCTTTGCCGGAGCAGTTGCCCCAGCCGCAGCAAGCCGAAGCGTGTTCTCCGACTTTGTTACACCTGCGGAGGAGTCCTCCGGAGCCGTTCCAGGAGCGGAAGCCGGAGCCACACGCGAGAATACGGTGTCTCCGAGAGAGACCTGCTTCAACTCGCCCAGCCCCTGCCCGCTCACGACCAGGAACGCGTCACCCAGGTGGTAGTCGATCGCGGAGATATGCGCGGGCTTGCTGAAGGCCCTCATCGACAGATTGACTGGGGGCGACCCGCCATACTGGTTCACACGCAACCGTATGCTGCCCGGATTGCCAGCTGGCAGCGTAAACGATGTGGCAACCGTATTGGGCTTGTCACCCTGCGTCCACTCGAGCTTCTGGTCGGGTGATCCGTCCTGCTGCAGGGCGATGCCTGAAATGCAGGCCGTTCCGGTAGAGGACAGCACCAGCTCGTTCTTCTCCCCAACAATCAGGTGATCGGCAGCAGCTGCCATTGCCAGCTTCCAGTCACTGCCAGGCAGGTTCTGTACCGTGAGCGTCGGTCCGTGAAAGACCTCGAAGCCCCACATTCCGTTGACCGTCGCAGACTCCTGAACCGGCGTATCCGGGGCCACGGGGATCAGTGGAGGAGCGGGTGCGGGCACTGAGTCTTCGGGCAGCGCGTGGCGCTGTTCCGGCTGACCAAAGACCAAGCCGCCCTGAAACGCATCCGCGGTTAGCGGAACGTCTAGGGTCTTGGGCGGAAGATCGCGATGCAGGGAGATATCATGCGCAAACGATGTCGAAAACACCAGTGGCGCCCCTTCCACCGGCAGCGCCACCGCTGGTTGCAGCAGGCATGTGATGTGCTTTGGATCAGAAGCGCGTAGTGGCGGCGCGGTCGCCTTCTGCACCGCTGGCAGCCCGATGACGATGACGGACTTCGGATTCTGAAACGAGGGTGGCGCGTTCAGGCGCAGGTTCAGCGCCTTGTCTTTGGGAAATGCAATCGCCGGTATGTATTGGTAGTGCGCCGTGTGCAGATTCCCCATAATTCGAACAACGTCCACGATCGCGCCAACATAGGCGCTGTAGACACCGCTGCCCGCGAGACTCGTCGTGGAAGCAGCGGAGATCAGGTCCGAGCTCGCCCCCGTCGTCAGGCTGTTCACAATGCTGTTGCCGTGGCCGTCGTCCAACAGGCTCTGCGAGCCGGACTGCGACAGGCAGCCATACTGCTGATCGACCGGCCGTTTGAAGCAGTCCACATTCGGCTTCAGGTTCAGCGTGCGGGCAAGCAGGTCCGAGTGTTCCGCCAGCGCCTTGGCATCGTCTGGCGGAACATTCTTGATCTCCGCCAGGTACTTCTCAATTCGGGCCTGCTCAAAGCCTGCCTCCGCCAAATCCTGCGACGCCCGCACGAAGACACCAGGGTGCCCGCGAACCGCGGACCGCAACGCGCTGATGTCGCCGCCCGTCTCCGGCGCCAGCAGCAACAGCACCTGTTCGGCTCCAGGCGGGACCACAATCTCCTGCCCCTCGGCCCGCACTCGCTTGTTCCATGTCTCGATCTTGACGATCCAGTCCTCCGGCGGTGGATTCGTCGTGCCGCGAAGAAACACCGCCACCAGCAGGTAGTGCACGGACTGCGTCTCGGGGAGGTCCGCATGGAGCCACAGGTGGTCGCCGGAAAGCAGATTCGGCACCATGGCGATCGGCAGCGCTCGGCCATCTCGCGTTACACGAACGTCGATTTTGGGCCCGGCAAGGTCGAATCGGGCGTTCTGCTGTGCCTGGAGCGAGACAGAAATGATCGAAAGGCAGGCGAGACTGAATGCAAAGCGCAGCAGGGCTGAACGAGCCATAGGTCTCAGTGTAAACGGCTGCTTCCTGGTGGAAGTTGCGCTTCCGTGGGAGAAAACAGGACGACCAGCCCTACCGAACTCGGCTCGATTTGTGGTCGCTGGCGATCACGCCATCTCGAATCGTCACCACCCGCTCCGCATACTCCGCGATATCTGGCTCGTGTGTCACCAGGACAATGGTGTTCCCCTGTCGATGCAACTCGTCAAACAGCGCCATGATCTCGACACCAGTTTTTGAATCCAGATTGCCGGTCGGCTCGTCCGCCAGAATGATCGAGGGGTGATTCACCAGCGCCCGGGCGATCGCCACCCGCTGCCGCTGCCCGCCAGAAAGCTCGTTCGGCTTGTGCATCATGCGGGAGCCAAGATTCACACTCTCCAGCACAGACTTCGCCCGCGCCGTCCGCTCCGCCGCCGGCGTGCCGTTGTAGATCAGGGGAAGCTCTACGTTGTGCAACGCAGACGCCCGCGCCAGCAGATTGAATGTCTGAAAGACAAACCCGATCTCTTTATTGCGTATCCTCGCGAGCTGATCGTCGTTCAGCTTGGAGACATCGTGCCCGTTCAGCCAGTAACGGCCCTGCGACGGCGAGTCCAGGCAGCCAATCAGGTTCATCAGCGTCGACTTGCCGGAGCCGGAAGGGCCCATGATCGCCACGTACTCGCTCCGGTGGATGCGAAGCGAGATGCCGCGCAGCGCATGCACCTCCTGATCCCCCATCACGTACGTCTTCCAAAGGTTATCCGTCAGGATGACGTCCCCGTCGTCCGGCGTCAGCGTACCTGGCTCATGCAGCATCCCCGTTGCGACTTGTGCCTCTGACGACATGCGACGTACCCGCCTTCATTCCAGCATATATGGATCAACTTCGAGACACCCCGGCGCCGTCCCAGGAACACCGGGGTCGTCTTACGAGCCCGGTGTGGTCGGCGGCGCGGCTTCTGCTGCCGTCTCGCGCTTGATGGCAGACCCGCTGCGGAACGACCGAAGCGTCTTGTAGGGACCAGTCACAATCTCCGCATTTGGGCTCAAGCCGGACAGCAGCTCGATGTCCGTCGCTCCCGTCACACCAGTCGTCACCGGCACAAACGAGACCCTCGGCTTGCCCTTGATCTCCGCAACCGTATACACGCCCTGCACCTGCTTGGCCCGGGACGGCAGTGCCTCCTCCGCGCCTTTGACCGGCTTGCCGTCATTCTGCGCGAACTGCCGCTCCAACGCTGGGTCCCGGTCTACCAGGGCCTGGATCGGGATCGTCAGCGCGTTCGGCCGTTCAGCCGTTGTGATCTTGGCCGTCGCCGACAGACCTGGGCGTAGATCGTCGGTTGCGTGATCAAGCGTCACGATCACCTTGAAGTCCTTCGCCTCTTCGGTACCCGTTGTGCTCTGGCTGGTGGCGATGCCGGTCGTGCGCAGCAACGCCTGGTCACCTACCTCGGTCACGTGACCCTTGAAGACCTTGCCCGGCAGCGCATCAACCGTCACGTCCGCCGCCTGCCCAAGCCGCACGTTCACGATGTCCGTCTCGTCCACCTTCACTTCAGCCGTAATCACGGACATGTCCGCCAGAGTCATCAGGGTGGAGCCCTCGGCATTCTGAATGCCGACCACCACGGTCTCGCCTTCCCGAACCGGAACGTTGGTGACCAGCCCGTCGAACGGCGCGCGACTGATCGTCTTATCCAGGGCGTCGTAGTTCGAGCGCTGGGTCGCCATCGCCTGGTTCACATGCGCACGCGTAGAAAGTGTCTGCGCCTTTGACTGGTTCAGGGCCGCCTCACGCTGGGCCAGCGTCGCGCTGGACATGTCGAAGGCCGCCTGCTTGGCATCGAAGTCCTGCTTCGCAATCAGCTTCTCGCTATACAGGGCCTTTGCCCGATCAAAATCAAGACGCTTCTGCTCCAGGTCCGCCTTAGCCTGCTCCACGTTCGCGTCCGCCGTCTTCTCCGCAGCCTCACTGGAGGTTACGTCCGTCCGCGACGAGGCAATCGCTGCTTGCTGCGCGGCGACTGTCGCCGAGGGCTGAACGTTCTCGATCGTGGCCAGAGTCGTCCCTTTGCGAACGTGATCGCCTTCTTTCACATTCAGTTCGGTGATCCGGCCAAAGGCCGTAGCTCCCACGTTTACGTAAGTCTTCGGTTTGATCTGGCCGGTTCCGCTCACGGTCGCAATCAGGTCCTGTCGCTCCACGTGCGCTGTTGTAACCGGTGTCAGGTTGCCGCGAGCGTGAACCACCAGGCCATAAGCCACGCCACCCAGCACAATAACGGCCAGCAAAATAAGAAGAACTCGCTTCACAGTGATCGCTCGCACCCCGGGGAGATCATACGACAGCTCAACCCGCCGTCAGCACATTCCTACGCTGACGATGTTGTCCAGGTTCCACGAGTTGCCTCACAAAATCGCTCTCCTTGCCGACGCCGCAGCCGAGACGTAGAATTGGGGCGATCTGGCGGTGTTCCATACCGGCCCGCCGAGTTCGGAGCTTCCTCTCATGATTTCTTCCCTTCGTCTGTCTCTCTTGTCTGCCGCCTCTGTTGCTCTCGCTGCAGGATTGCTCGTTGTTCCTGCCACCCTGGCTGCACAGGATGGGCAAACAACAACGACGACAGGAGATGTTCTCAAGGCTCCTCCGCAGGAAGAAAAGCCGGATCCTCTCAAGCGTGAGCCCTCAGACAAGGAAAAGTTCCGCCAGCAGAAGGAAGTGAAGAAAGAGCTCAAGGGCAGCTACAAGAAGTGGGTCGACCAGGACGTCCGCTGGATCATCACAGATCAGGAACTACAGGCCTTCAAGGCGCTCGGAAACGACGAAGAGCGCGACCAGTTCATCGAGAACTTCTGGCTGCGCCGCAATCCCAATCCCGATTCACCCGAGAACGAGTACCGGGACGAGCACTACCGCCGTATTGCCTACTCCAACGAGCACTTTCCTGCTGGCAAGCCCGGCTGGATGACTGATCGCGGCCACATCTATATCGCCTTTGGAAAGCCCGACTCGATCGAGTCCCACCCCAGCGGCGGCAGCTATGAGCGGCCCATGGAAGAAGGCGGCGGCAACACCTCTACGTTTCCGTTCGAGGTCTGGCACTACCGCTATCTGGAAGGTGTCGGTGACAACATCGACATCGAGTTCGTCGATACCTGCATGTGCGGCGACTACCACATGACCATCGACCGTTCTGAAAAGGACGCGCTGAAGCACACGCCCGGCGCGGGCCAGACGCTCTACGAGCAGATGGGGCAAGCAAAGCAGGCGGATCGGTTTGCCGGCGGTGGTCTGGAGCAGTTGGGCACCGGACCCATGACGCAGATGAACCAGAGCAAGCAGTTCGATCGCATCTCGCGCTATGCCAAGCTGATGGCCGCACCCGAGGTGAAGTTCAAGGATCTCGAAGCCTACATGGCAACGTCCAAGATCCTCACCGGACCGCCATTCCTCTTCGACGTCCGTACCGACTACGTCAAAGTGACTGACGACACCGTTCTGATCCCTATCACGCTGCAGATCCGCAACCGGGATATGACCTTTAATCAGAAAGATGGCGTCGCAACAGGCACGGTTAACATTCTCGGTCGCGTCTCCAACCTGAACCACAGGGCCGTGCAGACCTTCGAGGATACGGTCGATATTCAGGTGCCGAGTGAACTGCTGGGCCGCACCCAGGGCAACACCTCCGTCTGGTGGAAGGCTTTGCCGATGCGGCCGGGTCTCTACAAGGTTGACATCGTGATCAAGGACGTGAACGCGCCGGATCATATCGGCACGTGGCGCCGTAGCTTAAACGTCCCGAAGTACGAGGATGACAAGCTCTCCGCCTCCTCGCTCATCCTCGCCGACCAGATGGAACGCGTTCCTTCTAAGGACATCGGCGCGGGTAACTTTGTCATCGGCAACACACGCATCCGGCCACGTGTTCCGCCGGGCGTCGCCTCTCCGGTCAGCTTCCACCGTGGCCAGAACCTCAACTTTTGGATGCAGGTCTACAACCTCGGCATCGACGAGAAGAGCAAACAGAATGCAGCAACAGTCGAGTATCAGATCGTCGACATGGCGACAAACAAGATGTTGCTGGATACAGAAGAGTCCACATCGAAGATCAGCCCCAACTCCGACCAGGTTACTCTGGAACGCAGCATGCCTCTCGGCAGCTTGCAGCCCGGAAAATATCAGGTCACGATCAAGGTGAACGACGGTGTCAGCAAGCAGCAGATCGCAGAATCTGCGCCATTCATCGTGGATTAATTTGCAGGTTTGCCTACGTTCCGCAGACACGACCGCGAGAACAGGGCGGAGCGCTGGTGGGCTCCACATTCTGAGGCAGACGCCAAGGGCTGCTTCGCGAATCGAGCTTCGGGCCGAGACGCACAGGATGAGACTGTGCTAAACGAAAGACGAATCCTACAAACGTTGTTGCTGCTGACTCTGTGCGACGGCGCAGCTAGCATCGCGTGTGCACAACAAGCCGAGCTTACGGGCGTTGTGCGCGATGCGAGAGGCGTGCCGCAACTCGGCATGCTTGTAGAACTGCTCAGTGCGGATCGCATGGAAACGGCGATTACCGACGTGCACGGCCGCTATAGCCTGCACGGCCTAAGCGCGGGTGTCTATCAGTTGCGCACCAGCGGTCCCTTCTTTCTGCCCACAACGGTACGGGGCATTAAGGTACATCCCGGTCCCATGCCGGCCGTCAACGTCGTCCTTGCGGGGCTGTTCGACGAGATTGGTACGCTTACCCCGCATACCCCAGCCCTGGGTGACTCCTTGACCGAGTGGAAGTGGACCCTGCGCTCCCCCTCTGCCCGTCCCATGCTGCGCCTAGCTGACGACAGCACTGAAGCTGACGACCCAGGCGCACAAATGGCAGAGACGCCACGCGACCCCAGTTTGAAGGGGGGGCATGGGACTGTGCGGATTGGCGGCGGTACGGGCGCGTTTGGCCTGGGCACGGAAGAGGCTGGTTTCCGGGTTGGGGCGTTCGGCAGGGATGCCCATGTGGAAGACACCATGGAACTGACAGCTGGAAGTGCAGGCTTCGCCGGACGAGCGGCGCCGGGTAGCCTCCGGATACAGCATGTGAGTGGCCGTGGTCAGGATGTGACGAGGCAGATCGTGCTGCACGCGAGTACGTTGCCGCAGGTCACGGCGGGTGGGGGCAGTGGTCTGGAGCTTCTGCAGCTAGAGACCCGGGAGCGCATCTCGCTGGGCAGCTGGGCCGCGATGGATCTGGGCGGCAGCGCGGAGATGGTGCATGCGGCAGGCACGGCATTTCGCGTTCAACCATCCGTTCGCCTCACCGGAACTCCTGCAGCGAATTGGATTGTGGCATATGAGTACCTGAGCGGGGCTGGGTGGGCGGGGGTGCCGACGGTGGCGAGGACCAGGCGGGGGCTGGCGTTGGTGTCGGGGTCGGAGCAGGCGGTGCGGGTGCGGCATCGGGCTGGACGTGCACGGGTGGAGGCGGCGGTGCTGCGGGAGCGCGCGGCGGCCGGGGTGGTATCGGGTGCGTTCGCCGGAGGCTCAGGGGATGGAGCAGGGCTGGCCATGGTCGATGCAGCGACCGGCACCTTTCGGCAGATGGGGCCAGGGTATGTGGGGTTTGGTGGGACGGCTGGGGTCGAGGCATCGCTTGGTGAGGCATCCACAGTGTTTGCCAAGGCCGTTGTGGCGCCTGGATTGGCGCTGAGAGCAGATGCGGAGGGGCGAAGCGCATTTGCGCGGCGGGAGGCTTCCGCCGTGCTTTTGGGCATGAAGCGTACGATCGCTCGAAGTGGAACCGAGGCGGCGGTGAGCTACCGGTGGCAGCCGGGGGAGATGCTGACCACAGTGGGGGCGTATGAGGCGGCCGAGATGATGCCGTACCTTGGCGTGCATGTGCGGCAGCGGTTGCCACTTGGGCGGCGTGAGGGGGGCGGGGGAGCGGTGCTCACGGTGGACGCCGCCAACGTCCTGGGCGAGGGTTACCACCTGGTTAGCCGGCCCGGGGCGGATACGGTGCTCCTGATGAGCGCGCTACGCGGAGTCCGAGCGGGTGTTGAGGTGAGCTTCTAGCGGACGGAAGGGGGTCCCCCTCCCCCCCTTACATACCGTGCAAAATCTTCATTCGAGAGATTTTAGGTCTGGGGTATAGGTGCCCGATTCGTTGTGGCGGGGTAGGTCGTGGCCCAGATTCCCCTTCCAGCATAGGTGGGAGAAGGGCTAGATCGCGCCAGCGATGCGACGGTACCCAGGACATCGACGCATCAGGATTGAGGTTTGCCGCCGTAGGCCACGGGGTCGCCCAGACTGCCGGCGGGCGGGAGGTGGCGGATATAGAGGACCATCTGCCACATGTCTTCGTCGGAGAACTGGCCCCTGGAGGACGGCATACCTGAGGGGTAGATGCCATTCTCGATGATCCATTTGAGCTGCCCGTCGGTGTAGGACTGAACATGCTGGGTGGCGAGTGAGGGAACAGGCGGGGAGACGAGGGTGGCAAAGGGGACGCCGGTATTTTGCCCGTCGTTGCCGTGGCAGACGGAGCAGAACGAGACGAAGGATTGTTTGCCGTCGGCGATGGCAGAGGGTGTGTCCTTGAGCGGATTCGAGACGTTGCGGTAACCAACGGTGATGTGGTGCTTGGTGAATTGGGCGACGGCGGTTTCGGCCCGGGTGGGCGGGGTGGCGCGACAGCCAGCAAGGACGACGAGGAGAAGAAGGAGGGCGAGAGGGAATCGAAACATGGCTTCGGATCGATGGTAGGGCGTGGTGGTGGGAGGTGCTTGATGGTGCGGTCGTCTGGTGAGTGGGTTGGGGTGGGGTGGAAGACGAGTTGAGCGGATGTGGCTGGAAGATGAGCGAAGGGGTTCTGCTGGCGATGGTACGAGCGGAGGAGGAGTGCCGGATCCACGCCGATGACGACGACCACCATCTGTTGGTGATGGCGATGGTACGAGGGGAGGCCATAGAACTGCAACTGCTCCTCGTGACGGTGGCAGCGTCGCCTGGCAGCTTGGGTGCGGGACGGGCGGTCCTCACTGTGCCGTCCCGCACGGAGCCTACGAACGGAGCAGGAGCAGGCCGAGGGCGCCGGCAGCTTAGGCGCGGCTTCTCCCTTGCCGGCGCAGGTTCGCCCGCAAACGTTTGCGTACACGCCGGAAGCTGGCGTGCACGACCTTCCCCAGAATGTCGTCGATGTGCTGACGATACCGGAAGGCGTGAGGCGCACACTTCGAAATGGACCTGGGCTATTGACGACATAGAGAAGTCGTATGCTTGTTGGCGCGGGATCAGTGACTGGCGAGGTGGGGCATCCGAACGAGCACCGCATGGTACTGTGTCGATATATCCGCTAACCCTTTTCTTTCCTTCCGTTGGTGCTGCTCGCCCGACGTGACAGGTCCAGCTCGCGAGCAGGTTGGAGACGAACTGTGTCGATCGACTTTGACCATCTGCGGACCTTTCTTGAGGTTTCGCGGAACAAAAGCTTTTCGCGTACGGCAGAGAAGCTCCATGTCACGCAGCCGTCCATCTCCGCCCAGATTCGGTCGCTTGAAAACTCGGTGGGGCACCGGCTTTTGGAACGCGGTGGCGGCAAGGTGACGCTGACGGCAGCGGGCAAGGTCTTTGAGCCGTTCGCGGAGGAGTGCCTTGCGCGCCTGAGTCACATCCAGCTGACGCTGGGGGACCTGGAGCGGTCGCCACGTGGGTCACTTACGGTAAGTGCGAATGACTCAACGGCGCTTTACGTGTTGCCGAGCTTTTTCAGCAAGTTCAAGAAGCAGTATTCCCGTGTGGCGCTGAATATCGTGCGGTCAGAGCGTTTAAAGACGATCGAGTCGGTGCTGAATCGCGAGGTTGACTTCGGCGTGGTGTCGCTGCCGGTGAAGGATCCGCGGCTGCATGTAGAGGTAATCCACCAGGACCACCTGATCCTGGTCGCGCCGCCCAAGCATCCGTTGGCGCACGGCAACATGGTGACGCTGGAGGAGCTGGCGAAGCACAACCTGCTGGTGCCCAAGCAGGGGCGCCGACGGGAGGTGCTGGATCTTCTGTTTGCCGACAGAAAGCTGAACCCGCGCATCGGCATGGAGCTCGACTCGAATGAGCTGTTGAAGCGGCTTGTGCTGGCGGAGCTCGGCCTGGGCTTCCTGCCCCGGATCAACGTTCTGAGTGAACTACGCAGTGAGCAGCTGCGCGAGGTGCCAGTGCAGGGGGTGGAGTTGGCGAGAGACCTGGGCCTGATCTCGCATCGGGATCGCGTGCTGACGCGGGCGGGGGAGATGTTTTACCAGGTGGCGACCGGGGCTCCGCGATCTGTTGCGGCCAAGAAGAGCTAGCGCCCGGCACACAGCGAGAGGAGCAGCTGGCCGCGCAGTGCGGACGGAGTGGGGCGCCCCGTGTTGTACGACGGATGCTGTGTGCGCATAAGGAAACGGCATGCACCGAGGTGCATGCCGTTGGGTGTGTCGCGAGTCGTTCGGGATCGATGAAATGCGAGGGAGATGGTGGACGCGGAAGGAATCGAACCTTCAACCTGTCGATTAAGAGTCGAATGCTCTGCCAGTTGAGCTACGCGTCCAGACCGGGTGAACTCGGTGATGTTGGGAGTGCCGAGGCACGATCAACCAACAAAGTGATCGTACCACAGGCTGCGGGCAGGGCGGGGCTTAGGTGGTGAAGTCGACGTGCGCCTTGATGGGGATGATGCCACGCTCGTGGCCCATCTCCAGCAAGAGCTGGATGGCCTTGCGGCCGTCGGCGCCGTAGTCGAGCGTCAGCTCATTCACATACATGCCAACAAACTGGTTCGCCGTAGGAACGTCCAGATCCCGCGCGAACTGCATGGCGTAGGTCAGCGCTTCTTCGCGATTGTCGAGCGCGTGCTGGATGCTGGCACGCAGCGCCTCAGTGCAGGTGTGCTGCACATCCGGCCCCAGGGAGCGGCGGATGGCGTTGCCGCCGAGGGGAAGGGGGAGGCCGGTCTGCTCGCGCCACCACTGACCCAGATCGAGCAGCTTGACGAGGCCGCTGTTGCCGTAGGTGAGCTGCCCCTCATGGATGATGAGGCCGGCTTCAAACTCTCCCGCGAGGACGGCCGGGATGATCTGGTCGAAGGGGACGGTGACGGTTTCCACCTCCGGCGCCCACAGCTTGAGCGTGAGATAGGCGGTGGTGAGCGTGCCGGGCACTGCGATGCGGGTGCGCCGCAGTTCGTCCGGCGAGAGGCGGCGAGGCGAGACCACCATGGGGCCATAGCCGGAGCCGACGCTGCCGCCGCACGGCATCAGGGCGTAGCTCTCCTGGAGAAAAGGATAGGCGTGGAATGAGATAGCCGTAACGTCGTAGAAGGCCTCGTTCATGGCCTTGTGGTTAAGGGTCTCGATGTCCGTCAGCGTGTGGCTGAAGCGGTACCCCGGGATGCGCACCTTGTTGGTGGCAAGGCCGTAGAACATGAAGGCGTCGTCGGAGTCCGGGCTGTGGGCGATGGAGATATCCCGGACGGGGGCGGAGGTAGCAGAAGCCATGATGAAAGTTCCTTCCTTCCGGCGACACGCCGAGGAGGGCGAAGAGTTTACGTTCAGGAGAAAAGCGTTCCAGTGTTACCTGGTAAGACGCAGGCGGTGAAGCGACGCGATGACGAGTGCGGCCAGGCTGAGCTTGACGGCTTCACCGGGCAGGAAGGGAAGCACGCCGAATTCCATCGCTTGGTGAAATGAAAGGTGCAGCGAGACGCCAAGCCATGTGGCGCCGATCAGAAAGACGGGAACGAAGGCCAGGGTGCCGGCACCGAGGGCGGCGAAGAAGCTGCCAAGGGTGGAGCGCAGCTTGTGGAAGGCGGCGGCAGCGACCCAGGCGGCGATGCCGTAGGACAGGATGTAGCCGAGGGTGGGACCGAAGAGTGCGGCGGGGGTGGCGGTGGGGGCGAAGACCGGAAGGCCGGCGGCGCCTTCGAGGAAGTAGGCGATCATCGCCAGCGGACCGAGAACGGGGCCCATGGTGATGCCAAGGACCAGGACGGCAAAGGTCTGCATGGTGCCAGGGACCGGTGTGAAGGGGAGTGGAAGGGCGATGTGCGCGCACAGGGCGAGCAGCGCCGTGGCACCGAGGACGGCGGCGGTGGAGCGGACCAAAGGCCGGGCAGGTGAGGCCTGGCCGACAAATAGGGGAAACGTGGAGGTAGAGAGACGAGGCATATGGCTTCCTTTCAGGACGGGTGCGACGCTACGCGCGACGGGCCAGGGGGAGCGACTCGGGCTGCGGATTCATGATGCCGCCGAGGTCGCCGAGGTCTTCGTGGAAGTGGGCCCAGTCTGAGCGGAGCATGCCCTCCTGGAGCCCGTTTGCGCCGGGGTTCTCGGAGGGGGTGGTGGGGGTGACTGAGGCGCGGAGGATGGACCGGAGTGCGGCGGCGCGGGAGCGTTTGCGGCCGCGGACGAGAAAGCGCCAGTCGGGCCGCTTGGCAGGCAGCAGGGGGTTGCTGGCCGAGAGAAAGGAGTCGTTGGGGAGGTTGTGGGCCGGGCGGAAGGCAGCGGCGGCCGGGGTCCGAAGGGTCATGATGCGGCGCAGGACGGTGAGCAGGGCAAAGAACATCGCCAGGAACGACGCAACCGAGCTGACAAGGAGGATGACCATTTCCGCGTGTTTCATCATAGCAACTGCGTGTGGATTGCCGGGCAGAGATGTGGGGTGGGCGGTCGTGGGGAGTGCGCTGGGGCGAGGTGGTGCCGAGGAAGATACGGCGGATCGGGGAGGGCGTGGGGAAGTGCTTGACGGACGGGTGGCTGGGGGGATGAGATGGAGTTATGGGTGTGCGGCGAACAGTATCGGGGCAGGACATGATGCAGGGCAAGGGTGGGGTGCAGATGCTACGGCGCGTGCTGCGGCACCCGCTGCTGGGGTGGCGCAAGGTGGCAACGCTGGTTGGCGGCGTGCTGGCGGCGAGCATGGCGTACCACGTGGTCTTCGGCCAGAACGGCCTGACGGAGTATGACCACAAGCGGCATGAGACCAAGGAGCTGGCGGCGGAACAGCAGCGACTGCTCGAAGAGAATGAGTTCTACCGCGGCCATGTGACGCGGCTCGAGACCGACCCGGACGCGATTGAGCACCAGGCGCGAGAGGAGCTGCACTACACGCGGCCGGGTGAGGTGATCTATACGCTGCCGGCGAGTGCGGCCAAGGACGGCGGCCGGCGGTAGAGCCGCAGTCCGGCCGCAAAGATACTCGACGCCCCGTGACGCAATGCAGGGACGTAGGCCGGCGGAACCGGTTCTAGCAGCGGGTTGGCGCCCTTGGGCGGTGTGCGCTGGAAGGGGTCGTGTTTAGGAGAGGTACTTCTGAATCCACGGATCCTGTGAGCCGACGAGTTCTTCCGTGGTGCCGTTGAAGGTGATGTGGCCCTCGTTGAGGATGAGGAAGCGAGTGCTGGGGTCGATGCCGTTGTTGGAGGTGGCGGGGATGCGGGCCATGTGACCGGCTTCTTCGTTCCAGCAGTGGGTGGCGAGGGTGAAGGCGTCCTGCAGGCGGTGGGTGATGAAGAGCGAGGTGGTGTGGGAGACGTCGCGCTGCTTGACGGCGAGCTCGACGATGGTGGTGGAGGTGATGGGATCGAGGCCGCCGGTGGGGGAGTCGTAGAGCAGGAGATCGGGACTGGTGACGATGGCGCGGGCGATGGAGGCGCGGCGGCGCATGCCACCGGAGAGCTCGGAGGGGAACTTGGCTTCGGCGTGCTCGAGGGCGGAGAACTTGAGGGCCTGGAGGGCGCGGGTGTGCGCTTCCTCGGCTGGGACGTTGTCGGCGTGGAGGCGATAGGCGACGTTGTCTTCGACGGTGAGGGAGTCAAAGAGGGCGGACTCCTGGAAGACCATGCCGATGCGGGAGCGGAACTGGAGGAGGTCCTGTTCGGGCATGGTCTGGATTTCCTGCCCAAAGACGCGGATGATGCCGGAGTCTGGACGGATAAGGCCGTCGACGAGCTTGAGGAGCACGCTTTTGCCGGTGCCGGCGGGGCCGAAGATGACGCGTTGCTCGCCGGGGAGGACGGAGAAGGAGATGTTCCGGAGGACGGCTTTGCCGTCGAAGCTGAGGGAGACGTTTTCGAACTCGACGATGGGGCCGGAGTCGCCGGTCTGCTGTGGAGCTTGGTGCTCGAGAGTAGCGGGCTCAGGCATAAGGGATTAGCGGCCGAAGATGCCGATCATGGTGCGGGAGATGAGGAAGTCGATGACGATGATGGCGACGGAGGAGACGACGACGGCCTGGGTGGTAGCTTTGCCGACGCCCTGGGTGCCGCCCTTGGTGTTGATGCCGTAGTAGCAGCCGACCGAGGAGATGATGAAGCCGAAGAAGAGCGGCTTGGTGAGGCCCTGGACGACGTCGGCGTAGACCAGCGAGCGATAGGAGTTGTGGAAGTAGGCGCTGGCGTTGAGGCCGAGGAGGAAGACGGAGACCAGGCCGCCGCCCGCCATACCGACGGCGTCGGACAGGATGGTGAGGAAGAAGAGCATGACAACGCTGGCGAGGACGCGGGGGGTGACGAGCTTGCGGACGGGGTCTGTGCCGAGGGCGCGCATGGCGTCGATCTGCTCGGTGACCTTCATGCTGCCGAGCTCGGAGGCCATACCGGAGGCGTTGCGGCCGGAAACCATGAGGCCGGTGAGGACGGGGCCGAGCTCCTTGACCATGGACAGCGCGACGAGGTTACCAGTCATGCTGACGGCGCCGAACTGGGCGAGTGAGGTGGCGGACTGGAGGGCGAGGACGCAGCCGGTGAAGAAGCCGGTGAGCACGACGATGGGCATGGAGCCGACGCCGATGGAGTCCATCTGGGTGTAGATATCGGCCAGGTAGTGAGGCCGGGTAAACAGGTTCGAGACGGCTCTTCCAGCAAGGAGGGAGTAGCCCTGGATGGAACTGACAACTTGCTTGGCGAGTACCTCGGGGCTGGGGAGGGGCATAGTTTCTTCGGGTCACTGTATCAGATGGGATCAGGGCTCCAGCGGGTGCAGGAACATGAGGACACCGGAAGAGCACTGCGGGGGCGGGAGTGAGAGGATAGGAGGATGAGCGGGACCATGAGAGCGGCTGTGTTGCACGGTCGCGAGGATCTGCGGCTGGAGGAGCGAGCGCGGCCTGCGCCGGGACCAGGGGAGCTGGTGTTGCGGGTGGGAGCGGCGCTGACCTGCGGGACGGATCTGAAGGTGTTTCGGCGGGGGTATCACGCTGCGATGTTGAAGCCGCCGATGCTGTTTGGGCACGAGGTGGCCGGGACAGTCGCGGCGGTGGGAACTGGCGTGACGCAGTTCCGCGAGGGTGACCGCGTGGTGGCGCTGAACTCGGCACCGTGCGATCGCTGCTTCTGGTGCGGCAAGGGGCAGCACAACCTGTGCGAGGACCTGCTCTTCAACAATGGGGCGTACGCGGAGTACCTGCGGGTGCCGGCGCGGATTGCAGCCAAGAACACGCTGCTGCTGCCGGATGGTTTGAAGGAAGAGTACGCAGCGCTCACCGAGCCGCTGGCTTGCGTGGTGCGGGGATTTGAGGAGAGCGGCATTCAAGCAGGAGACACGGTGGCCGTGATCGGGGCGGGACCAATTGGACTGATGTTCACCGAGGTGGCGGCGCTTGAAGGCGCGCGGGTGATCGCGGTGGTGAAGCGGGAGGACCAGGAGATGGCAGCGCGGCGGCTGGGCGCGGCGGCGGTGGTGCGGATCGGCGAGGGTGTGGACGTGGTGGCGACGGTGCGTGCCCTGACCGACGACCAGCGCGGTGTGGATGTGGCGGTGGATGCGGTGGCGCTGCCCGCGACCTGGCAGCAGGCGGTCAGCATGGTGCGGCGGGGCGGAGTGGTGAACTTCTTTGGCGGACCGCCGAGCGGCACGGAGGTCGGGCTGGACACGAACCGGCTGCACTACGGAGACATCACATTGAAGGCAAGCTTTCATCACACGCCTTCAGCCTGCCGGACCGCCTTTGACCTGATTGCGAGCGGGCGGCTGCAGGCAGAGGTTTACCTGACGGGACGGGCGGAGCTGGGCGACGTGCCGGAGCTGTTTCAGGCGATGCTGACGCGCAGTGCCGGGGAGGCAACGGGGCTGGAGATCAAGACAGTGGTGCTGCCGTGGGGAGGGACTGATGCCGGCCTTTGAGCTTGTGCAGGGTGGACGGAATGATCGGGGCGGGAACGGGGCCGGAGAGCGGGGTGCCGCGCGCATTCCAGGGGACTCGCTGCGTGGGGCGCCGGAGGAACTGGAGACGCCGGACGAGCGGCCGACCGTGGAAGAGGCGGAGCTGTGGTGCCGGCAGCTGGCATCCTCGCATTATGAGAACTTCCATGTGGCGACGTGGTTTTTGCCGAAACGGGTGCGGCCGCACTTTGAGAGTGTGTACGCGTATTGCCGGGTGTCAGATGATCTGGGAGATGAGGTGGCGTCACCGGAGATCGGGATGCGGCTGCTGACGACGTGGCGGCAGATGCTGGATGAGTGCTACGACCATCCTGAGCGGAGCCGGCACCCGGTATTTGTGGCGCTGCGGAAGACGATTGTTGCGTGTGAGCTGCCGCGGCAGCTGTTTCACGATCTGCTGACGGCGTTTCAGCAGGACCAGGTGAAGCCGGTCTATGCGACGTGGGAAGAGTTGGTGGAGTATTCGCGGAACTCGGCGAACCCGGTGGGCCGGTTGGTGCTGCTGGTGTGCGGGTATCGTGATGAGGAGCGGGCGCGGCTGTCGGACGGGATCTGCACGGCGCTGCAGTTGGCGAACTTCTGGCAGGACGTGGTGGAAGATGCGGAGCGCGGGCGACGGTATCTGCCGGCGGAGTATATGGAGGCGTACGGGGTGGAGGATGGGCAGCTGGCAGGGCGGGTGTTCACGCCGGAATATCGCGAGATGATGAAGGCCCTGGTGGAGCGGACGAGGGCGATGCTGGCGGAGGGTGGACGGCTGGTGGGAACGGTGGATCGAGAGCTGGCGGTGACGCTGGGGCTCTTCCGCAAGGGCGGCGATGCAATTCTGGACGGCATTGCAGCGCAGGGGTATGACACGTTAAGTGGCCGGCCGGTGGTGACGAAGGCGAAGAAGCTGATGCTGCTGGGTGGTGCGCTGGTGGAACGGCTGGGGCTGCGCCGAGTGGGGACAGGAGAAGCGAGGGCGTGACGACGGCGGAGGCCTATGCGCGCTGCCGCGAGATTGCGCGGCGAGAGGCGAAGAACTTTTATTGGTCATTTCGGGTGCTGCCGCGGGCGAAGAGTGACGCCATGTGCGCGGTGTATGCGTTTATGCGGCGCGCGGACGACCTGGCCGATGATGAGTCGCACGGGATAGAGGAACGGCGGGCGGCGCTGGCGGACTGGGTGGGGCGGTGGCAGGGTGTGCTGGGTGGCGTGAAGGCGGGGGGCGAGGACGAGGCGGTGTTTCTGGCGGTGGCGGATGCGCAGCGGCGGTTTG
Organism: Acidobacteriaceae bacterium; assembly: GCA_965199635.1. GTDB lineage: Bacteria > Acidobacteriota > Terriglobia > Terriglobales > Acidobacteriaceae > Edaphobacter. The sequence goes on from CBDASL010000001.1 coordinate 1,199,912, forward strand.
GGATCTCGCAGCGGCTGCTGGAAGAGCTGATCGAAGGGGTGACGATGGACCTGGCGGCCTCATCGGTGGCCAGGCCGGCCGGTGCGCTGCAGACGTTTGAGACCTTTGACGAGCTGTACCGCTATTGCTACCTAGTGGCGTCTGTGGTGGGGCTGGTGTGCATACGCATCTTTGGGTACCACGATGCGCGGGCGGAGGGGTATGCGGAGGAGACAGGGATCGCGTTCCAGCTAACTAACATCCTGCGGGATGTGAAGGAGGATGCGGAGCGGGGGCGGCTGTACCTGCCGCTCGAGACGCTGCTGGCCTTTGGCGTGACGCCGGAGCGGGTGCAGGCGCTGGCGCGCGGGGAGGCGATGCAGCCGGAGGAGCGGGCGATGCTGGCAACGACGGGGGTGCGGGCGGAGAAGTACTACCGCTCGGCGTGGAAGCTGATTCCGCTGCTGGACCGGGATAGCCGGGCGGCGATGTGGGTGTTGGCGACGATCTATCACCGGCTGCTGAATCGCATCGCGGCGCGGCGAATGGAGGTGTTTGCCGAGCGGGTGTCTGTCCCGGCCTGGGAGAAGGTGCTGGTGCTGGTGCGGGGGTTGGGGATGGCGGCGTGGAACAGGGTGCTGGGATGAGGGATGTGGTGGTGGTGGGTGGGGGATTGGCGGGATTGGCCGCGATGGCGGCGCTGACGGGGGAGGGTGTCGGGGTGACGCTGGTGGAGTGGCGGCCCTATGTGGGCGGACGTGCCTACAGCTACGAGCTGCCGGCGGTGGGCGAGGTGATCGACTCACAGCATGTGGTGCTGGGGTGCTGCACGAACGTGGTGGAGATGATGGAGCGCGCGGGCGGGGCAGAGGCGATTCGGTGGTTTGACGCGATCGTTTTTGTGGAGCCGGGTGGGCGCCGGAGTGTGTTGCAGCCGAGCGGCATGCCGGCGCCGATGCAGCAGACGATGAGCCTGCTGCGGGCGCCGATGCTGGGGCTGCGGGACAAGGTGGGAATCTCGCGGGGGTTGATGGAGTTCATGCGTGGCTACCCGGGAGATGACACGGAGAGCGTGCGCAGCTGGATGGAGCGGACCGGCCAGACGGAGCGGGCAATCCGGCACTTTTGGGAGCCGATCATCCTGGCCACGCTGAACGACAGCTTTGAACGGTGCTCGCTGAAGTACGCGGGCAAAGTCTTCCACGAGGCGTTCCTGAAGAGCGCGGCGGCGGGGCGGATGGGGATCCCGAACAGGCCGCTGAGCGAGTTCTACCAGCCGGTCTCGCGGCGCGCCGAAGAGCAGGGCGCGGAGGTGCGGCTACGGACCACGGTGGAAGGGCTGGAGCGCAACGGGGCGGAGTGGCGGGTGCGCTTAGCCGGTGGCGAGGTGCTGGAGGCAGCGGCAGTGGTGCTGGCGACGGACTTTCGGCGGACGCGCGAGCTGCTGGCCGGCGCGGGTGTGGGCGAGGCGGTGCAGGCGGATGCGCTGCGAATGGAGGTGGCGCCGATCACGGGAATCCACCTGTGGTTTGACCGGGAGTTTACCGAGGACGTGCATGCGGCGCTGCTGGATACGCGGGTGCAGTGGATGTTCAACAAGTCGCGCATACGGGAGTGGGGGCCGGAGCGCGGGAGCTACCTGGAGCTGGTGATCAGCGGGTCGTTCGCGGAGCTGAAGATGGGGCGCGAGGCGATTCTCGAGAACGCGCTGCGCGAGCTGCGGACTTTGTATCCAGCGATGGCCGGGGCGCGATTGGTGAAGAGCACGGTCTTGAAGGAGGCGCGGGCGACCTTCAGCGTGGCGCCCGGGATGGATGCGGCTCGGCCGACGCAGCGGACGGGGGTGCCGGGGCTGTTTGTGGCGGGGGACTGGACGAAGACGGAGTGGCCGTCGACGATGGAGGGCGCGGTGCGGAGTGGACGGCTGGCGGCGGGGGAGGTGTGTGGAGAGCGCGAGCGGTTTATGGCTCCGGAGCTCCCAGCGGGTGGGCTGATGCGGTGGGTGGCGGAGTAGCGAACGGTACGTCTCCCAAGCAGCAACGGCACGTCCTTTCGGCGTGACAACAAAGGAGTGATGGTGCGGGGGGCTGTGGACTCTGCAGGCCGGAGTGGCTGGCTGCGAGCGTTCTGCTTGACTAGCGGGTGAGGAGGGCTACGCCGACGCAGACAAAGATGGCGGCGAACCAGCGGCGGCGGTCGACGTTTTCGTGAAGGAAGAGCTTGGCGGCGAAGGCGTTGCCGATAAAGGTGAGGGAGGCGGAGGCGGGGGCGGCGAGGGAGACGTCGACGCGGGAGAGGGTGAAGAGGAGGGTAAAGAAGCTGATGGCCATGCAGCCGACCCCGAGCAGAAAGGTGGGGCTGGAAAGGACGGCCATGATGGCGCCAAGGAGGCCGGAGCGTTGCCGGATTAGATCGAGGTCGCCGAGCTGGCGCATAGCGGCAGCGGTGAGGACGTCGCCTGCAATGGCGGAGAGGGCGACGCCAATGATGGTGCTCCAGGTAAGGAAGGCGCCGGCGGGGGGCAGGGGCTGAAGGGGGGCGGCGATCACCGGAGTTGCTCCGTTGGAGCGGGAGCGGCCGACTCCGGGATGGCGGCGGCGTCGAGGTGAGGAAGGGTGGGTGCGGGGGCGCTGAGGGGGTCCTCCGGTGGGGGCGCAACGGGGGCTGGGTGCTCGGTGAGGGCAGGGCCGTTCGCGACGAAGCCGACACCACCAACGATAAGGAGGATGCCGAGCCAGCGGGACATGCTGATGTGCTCGCCGAGCCAGAAGTGCGAGAGCAAGGCGACGACGACGTAGCCGAAGGCAGTGGCGGGGAGCACAAAGGTGAGATCGGCCCAGGAGAGAGCGTAGAGGTAGCTGCCGAAGAAGCCGAGCAGGCAGAGAATGCCGGCGAAGACGAAGGGATTGAGCAGGGCGTGGAGGAGGACGCCGAGGTGCGCGAGGGAGACGGGGCCGACCTGCCGCATGCCATGCGAGAGCAGGGTGTCACCGACCGAAGCGGTGAGCATGACGGCGAGCAGAAGAAGGTACTGCGATGGGGTCAGCCGGTGGCTCATAGGAAGGGGGCGCGCGACACGAGTCTGGAAGGAGTTGGCAGGCTTGAAGAGATGAACGATGCCAACGCTCCGGGACGAGATTGGGGAAAAAGAAACGCGGCCAGGGCCGGCGGGCTCTGACCGCGCTTCAGGGTGCGAGTGATCAGGCGTTCATGCTGACGGATTCCTGCTGCCGCGTGGCGCTTTCGGCAGCCTTGAGACGAGCCGCCTTGTTGCGCTGGGAGCGGAGCTTCATGAAGGACTTTGCTTCCTCGTAGAGGCGGGGAACGTCGCGGTTGACGACGGCCTTCCACACCACACGGAAGGCAGCCTTGGGGCGGAAGTAGTACTCGTCGTAGAACTTGTGAACCATCTCCATCACGTACTCGGTGGGAAGACCGGGGTACTCGATGTGAGCCATCTGGTGGCCGCCGTGGTCGTTCATGCTTTCGTTGGTGATGAACTTGTTCTTGGCGGCGAAGTCATAGAACTCAGTGCCCGGGTAGGCGTGGGCGACGGAGACCTGGATGGTTTCGCAGTCGAGCGTCTTGGCGAAGTCGATCGTATTGCGGATGGACTGCTTGGTTTCGCCGGGCAGGCCGAGGATGAAGTCGGCGTGGATGACGAGACCGAGGTCGTGGCAGTCCTTGACGAAGTCGCGGGCACGCTCGATGGTGGCGCCCTTCTTGATGTTCTTGAGGATCTGCGGATCGCCGGACTCGAAGCCGACGATGAGCAGGCGGCAGCCGGCATCTTTCATGGCCTTGAGGGTGTCGCGATCGGTGGTGACGCGCGAGGTGCAGGACCAGGTGATGCCGAGGGGCTTGAGCTTCTCGCAGAGCTCGATGGTGCGGGCCTTCTGGATGTTGAAGGTGTCGTCATCGAAGAAGAACTCTTTCACGTGTGGGAAGAGCTTCTTGGCGTGAGCCATCTCGGCGGCGACGTCGTCGGTGGAGCGCTTGCGCCAGGCATGGCCGGAGAGGGTCTGCGGCCAAAGGCAGAAGGTGCACTGCGCCGGGCAGCCGCGCGTGGAGTAGAGCGCAACGTAGGGATGAAGCAGGAAGGGGACGTTGTACTTGGTGACGTCCATGTCGCGGGCGTAGATGTCAGTCACCCAGGGCATGGCGTCGAGGTTGTCGACCTGTGCGCGATCCGAGTTGTGCTGATGGGTGCCGTCGGCGTTGCGGTAGGAGATGCCGAGGATCTCTTCAAGTGGCTTGCGATTGGCAAACTCGACCACCGAGAAATCAAACTCGCGGCGGCAGACGAAGTCGATGGCGGAGCACTCGTTGAGCGCGCGGTCGGGATCGGTGGTGACCGGGGGGCCGACGAAGGCGATCTTGATTGTGGGGTTGACCGCCTTGATGGCGTGGGCGAGGGCGTGGTCGCCGGCCCAGCCTACGGTCGAGGTGAAGAGGACCAGGAACTCAAAGTCCTTCGCGATGTTGATGGTCTCTTCTGCCGAGATATGGTGCGGCGGCGCGTCCAGAAGGCGCGAACCCTCGAGCATGCCGGCCGGATAGGCGAGCCAGACGGGGTACCAGTAGGATTCGATCTCGCGGGTTGCTGGCCATCGGGAGCTAGCACCCCCGTCAAAGTTCTCAAAGGAAGGGGGGTTCAGCAGAAGTGTCTTAAGTGGGGCCATTGGAATGTCCTCAGTTTAGCATTTTCGGTCTGTGAGCAAAGGATCTGTAGGGCAGGAAGCCATGCGCGTCAGCCAGCCTGCTGTTGGACGGTGCCCGGGAGCAACCGTTGCAGTGATGGGGCGTCTGCGTTTGCATGGCACGCATTAATGAACCTGCGGAGGAACAGAGGAGGAGCCCGATGACGGTGGCTGAGAGCTGGGCTCCAGGGCGAGACCGATGGTGGGAGAAGGGAGGAGGCTGCTGCGAGCGGCAGGTTGAGGAGAGCGATCCAGCGTCTTGAGCCAGGCTTCCAGCTCGCCGTTCTGGCGAAGGAGGCTGACGCTGGTCTGCTGGAGCTCGAACTGGGCGTCCAGAAAGGTGAGGTATTTGTCGCGTTCGGTGATGCGCGCGTTTTGCTCGTCCTTGGGGGTCATGGGGGTGGCGCTGCCGCCACCGTGTTCGAGCTGGATGCGCATGATGTCCAGCTGCTGAGCGGCGAGCTGTTGATCGAGCTCCGCGACCTCCTGCCGAGCGGCGAGTTCTGTTTGGGTGCGCGTGGTGCGCAGACGGCTTTCAAGAAACTGGTTGCGTTGGTCTTCGGCGTCGTGCTCGGCATGCTTGGCATCGGCTTCGGACTGACGTGCCTTGGCTTTGTGCGAGTAGTCGAGGATGGGGAGGGTGATCTGCACGCCGACGCCAATGGCGTTGAGCTGGAACGGGATGCGCTGCCCCGTGGCGGGATCGATACGAGGGTAGTACTCCTCGTAGTTGTTGAAGGTGGAGAAGCGGCTGTACTGGGCGGCGAGGACGACCTGGGGACGCCACAGATAGCGGGTGTCCCCGAAGGCCTGTTCGCGCTTGGCGTGGGCGTTGGCGAAGGCGGCGAGGACGCCGGGGGAGAGGGGCAGGGCGCCGATGTAGCGCGTGGTGGAGGCGGGCACAAAGGAGGGGAGGGAGGCAGAGGAGACCGCCAGGCCGTAGGTGGGCAGGCCGGTGAGGTGGCTGAGGTGCTCCTGGTAGACGGCGGCGTCATCCTCGGTGCGGAGGAGATTAAGGCGGATCTGCGCGGCTTCAAGGCGGGCGCTGGTGAGGCCGATGGGGGTATCTTCCCCGGCAGAGAGACGATCCTGGACGATGGAGACGAGACGGTCCGCGGCGGCCTGCTGCTCGTGGAGGGCGGCGAGACGGTTCTGGTCGTGGGAGAGCGCAACGTAGGTGTTGACGGCGTCTTCAGCGATGGCGGCGCGAACTTCCTTGAGGGCGAGGTTGGTCGCCTCCAGGCCGGAGCGGGCGGCGCGGATGTAGTCCCGCTGCGAGGCGTTGTAGACGAGGGATTGTGCCTGAAAGTTGAAGAGGGTGGGCTGGCCGAGGGGGAAGCCATAGGAGTAGCCGAGACCGGAGCCACCGCTGAGATTGGGGACGTAGACGTCGCGCGACTCTTCAAGCACGGCCTGCGCCCGTGCGACGTCGGCCTGAGCGACCTGGACGCGGGGGCTGTTGCGCAGGGCGAGATCGACCGCGGTGGTGAGGGAGATCTGCGCGGGGGCAACGATGCAGAGGGCAGAGACTGCCGCGAGGGCGGAGGCTGGAGCGAAGGTGGCGGATGCGGGGACGAGGCGTCATTCGTGCTTTGGCTATGGTACCTGTCGGGAGGCAGCTACCTCGGCTGAGGAGGGGTTGACGTCGGGGGCGAGGGCGCGGGCGAGCTGCCGCTCCCGGGTGGCGCCGGCGGAGTCTCCACGCGCTTCGAGAAGGTGGGCGAGCCGCAGGTGTACACGGAAGGCGGGGGCGGCGTCGGAGCGGGCGGGCGAGGCGAGATAGGCGCGAAGGACGGTGATGATCTCATCGGGCGAGCCGTGGAGATCTTCGAGGGTGCGAGCGGCGTCTACGCTGGGCGGCAGTGGGCGGCCGGTCAGCGGCCAAAGCGGAGTGCACAGCGGCAGTGGCGCCGGCGGTGTTTGCCGCGCTGCTCGAGGAAGCGGGCGAGATCGACCAGGCTCCGGGCAGATCGGGCGGGTGGGCGGAGCTGATAGCGGCGCGGTACTGCTGCTCGGCGGGGGCGGGGTCATCGGACTTGGCAGCGGCCAGGGCGAGGGTGCGATGTGCGGCGGCAGGGGCAGAGGACAGGGTGCGCTCTGCAAGGGCGTGTGCCTGGTCGAGGCCGCCGCCGACGACACCGGGCGCCTGCACAAGATACTCACCGAGATCCGCGACGGCGTCGTTGTTTGCGGGGTCGAGATCGACTGCCTTGCTGAAGGCTGCCTTGGCCTTGCGGGCGAGGCCGAAGGCGGCGAGGGGATTGGCATGACGGGCGCGTTCTCCCTGGACGCGGCCCAGCCAGAGATAAGCCGCGGAGGTAGCTTGCGGAGCATCTGCGGCGGCCTGGCAAAGGGGTGAGGCGTCGTCGAACTGGCGCTCGCTGAAGAGGGCACGGCAGAGCAGCAGCTGGGCGTCGGGTGTGTGGCTGGCTGGCGATGGACTGTTTGAGCGCGGGGATCGCATCGTTAAGACGGCCTTCAAGGAGGGCGCGCAGTTCCGGGCTACTTTGCGCGGGCTTGCGGACTACAGGCTGCCGCTGGCAGACAGCAGTTCCGGCAAGAAGAGCGACGGCGAAGAGTGCGAGGGCGTCTCGTGTGGGGCGCGGGGCGGAGCGAGGATGGGCGACGGGCAGGGGCATTACTCGACGGAGCGGACCGAGAGGCCGTTGACCAGATCGCGGCTGCTCACCGCGTTAAGCGCCACGACATCCTTCTCCGTAAGACCGCTGGTGATCTGGACGCGGGTGAGGTTGAGAGCGCCAACGCCGACGGGGGTGCGCTGCAGGCGATGGTTGACGACCTTGAATACGTAGTTGAGGGTGCCGTCGGTATGGAGGGCTTCGCGCGGGATGCTGAGGACGTTGAAGCGCTGCGCGTAGGTAACCGTGACGGTGACGTTTGTGTTGGGGAGGAGGTCGCCGTTGGCGTCATCGACAGTGATGAGGCACTCCCCGACGTTGCGGTTGCCATAGGCGATGATGGTCGTCGGGGCGACTTCGATATGGCCGTGCCAAGCTTGATTGGGCCGGGCATCCCAGACGATGCGGACGGGCTGACCGGCGGCAAGCTTGCCGATCTCGGGCTCGTCGAAGTAGGCGATGACGTGCATGCGCGTGAGGTCGGCCACGTCGAGAAGATCTTCACCACCGGAGACGAAGTCGTAGTCGCCGACAGGGACAGAGTAGACAGTGCCAGCGAAGGGAGCGCGGATGTTGACCTTCTCGAATGCGTTCTGCGCGGCACTTAGGCTGGCCCTGGCGTCAGCGAGCTGGCCGGCGACGCGGGCCTGGTCTGTGGAAGAAACGACCATGCCGGAGCGGGCCTTTGCGGTATCCAGCGCGGCCTGGGCGCTGGTGACGCGGTTGGCGGCTGCGTTGACCTCTGCGGGGGAGGCAGCGCCGCGGCCCTTGAGCTGCTGGAGAGCGACCAGAGACTGCTGGGCTTCGGCCAGTTGCTGGCGGGCGCGAGAGAGCTCGCTGGCGTTGCTGATGCGCTCCGCCTGAGAGCCGCCGTGCTGGAGATCGCTGGCCGTGGCTTCTGCGGAGCTGACGCCGGCACGTGCGGAGGCGATGCGTGCGCGAACGTCGGAGTCGTCCATCTGCAGCAGGAGCTGACCGGCTTTAACCTTTTGCCCGACGGATACGAGAACCTTTTCGACGACGCCCGGGGCGGGAGCGTGAGCCTGGAACTGCTCGATCGGAACGACCTTGCCGTTGGTCGGCACCTGGCTGACGAGGTTTTCGTAGGTGACCGGCGAGGTGCGGATGTCCACTACATCACGGAAGAAGGAGCGCGCAGCAAAGGTGGCGCCAACGATCACCAGGAGGGCAATTAGGAGGATGATGCTGAGTGTGCGTCTTGGTGGTCGATCCGACATGTGCGCTGCCAGTATAAGACGTGGTTGCACAGCGAACGATGCAGGGAAGTAGCAGTGGGGAGGTATCGCGGTGATGCCTCAGGCGAGTTTGAGGGCGAGAAGGTCGAGCTCCAGGCCAGTGAACCAGCGGGTTTCTTTACGTGCAAGGCGGAAGACGAGGTCGACCGAGGTGCCTGGGGCGAGGGCGAGCTCGGCGGCGTGGGCGACCCAATCGACCGAGCGACTCCAGCCAAGGGCCTGCAACGGCGGGTGATGCGCGGCAGGGGTGAGCTGCAGGCAGATGTGCCGCTCTTTGATGATGCGGACAGGGCTGAGCAGGCGGAGGTTGCGGGCGACGAAGACGGGGGTGGGAAAGCCGGCCCCAAAAGGGGCGCAGCGTTCGAGCCAATCCGCGAGTTCGGCGGAGAGATCCTCGGCGCTGAGTTCCGCGTCGCAGAGCAGCGGCGGGGCGAGGAGTGTGGGGGCGGATGCGCCGAGTCCGATAGATCCGAGGCGATCTCGCAGAGCGGGCAGGTGCGCGGAGGGAAGGGTGAGGCCGACGGCGAAGGCGTGTCCGCCGAAGCGGGTGAGGAGCGGGGGCGAGGGCGTTATGGGCGAGGCGGCGTGGGCCTCGGTGAGGGCGTCGAGCAGGTGAAAGCCGTGGATCGAGCGGCCGGACCCATGAGCTTCGTCGCCCTGGTGGGAGAAGACCAGGGCGGGGCGCCCGGTGCGTTCGACGACGCGCGAGGCGAGAATGCCGAGGACGCCGCGATGCCAGTCGGGATGATCAAGGACGAGGCAGGAGGCGGGGAAGGTGCCCTGTTCGGCGCGGAGGGTGAGCAGATGCTGCTCGATGGTGCCGAGGGCGGCGCGCTCGGTGGCGCGGCGGTCTTCATTCAGTTGATCAAGCTTGCTGGCGAGTTCGGCGGCGCGCTGCGGGGAGCGGGTAAGGAAGAGCTCGATGACGTCGTCGGCGACGTCCATGCGGCCGGCTGCGTTGATGCGGGGACCGATGCGGAAGCCGAGGTCGGAGGCAGAGGGGCTGCGATCGAGCGGAAGCGAGGCGACCTGCATGAGGGCGCGCAGACCGGGCTGGACGGGGTTGGCGAGCTCGCGAAGGCCGAGAGTGGCGAGGGTGCGATTTTCGCCGAGGAGCGGGACGGAGTCTGCCACGGTGGCGATGGCGACGAGCTTGAGCAGGCTGGGAAGGAGGCGGCGCTCGAGCGACTGGAGGGCGGCGACGGGGTTGGGGCTTTCGTGGGCCTGCGCAAGCAGAAGGGCGTGGGCGAGCTTGAAGGCGATGGCGGCGCCGCACAGGTGTTTGAAGGGGTAGGGACAGCCGGGCTGCGCGGGGTTGATGACGGCGAGCGCATCGGGGAGGCCTTCGGCGTCGTCGGGCAGGTGGTGGTCGGTGACGATGAGGTCCAGGCCGAGCTCGCGGGCTTCGCGGGCGGCGGCGAAGGCGCGTGTGCCGGTGTCGACCGAGACGACCAGACGCACACCCGCGGCGGCGGCATCGGCCAGGCGCTCGCTGCGCATGCCGTAGCCCTCGCGGATGCGATGCGGGACGTGCCAGCTGACGAGCGAGGGCTCAGATGACGGGGAAAGGCGGTCGATCGCGGTCTTGAGCAGCACGGTGGCTGTGGTGCCATCGACGTCGTAGTCGCCATAGATGAGGATGGGCTCGCGAGCGGCGACGGCGGCGCGGATGCGGCGAACGGCCGGCTCCATGCCGAGCAGGAGCGTGGGGGCGTGAAGGTGTTCGAGCGTGGGGTGGAAGAAGGCGTCGAGGTCCTCGGGGGCGACGGACCGGGTGACGAGAAGGTGGGCGATGGGGGTAGGGCAGCCGAGTTGGGCGGCGAGCGCGGCCACAGCGTGGGGCTCCGCAGGACGGAGCTCCCATAGCTGGGGCGGGGCAGAGGAGAGAGAGGGCAGGTCGAGCGAGGGCGCACTCACGGGTTGGATCTCCGGCGGGTGGGCGCGCTATTCGTCGTCGCGGTCGTCGACGACGATACCGCCGAGGTCGGCGACAGCCTCCAGCAGCTCCTGGAAGTTGTCGTACCACTCGGTTGCCGTTTCAAAGAGAAAGACGACGCCCTGGTGGGCGAAGCCGAGCTGGAGGTAGCCGACCTTGCCGACGTGGCGCACCAGGTATTCGACGTCGTCGAGATCGGGCGCCTGGTCTTCGGGGAAGTTTTGACCGCGGATCTGCTCAAGCAGGACGGACAGATCGGACTTTTCGAGGACAACCTCGCTCATGGTGAGAAAGCCGGCGCCGGCGGCCTTGGCGTGCTCGACAAAGTCCTTCCAGCTGTCTGGCGTTTCTTCTTCGAAGAGGATGCTGGGCACCTCCTCGGAGACGTAGGCAGGCATGCGCCGCAGTCCATGACCGGCGATGAACGCGATCATGTCGTCTTTGAGCGAAAGGAGATTATCAGTAGCCATCACGTCCTATATTTTGGCAGAAAGGCGGAGCGCTCGCACACTTTCTGCAGGGCTTGGGCGGCGGGGGAGACGAGCCGGCCGGTGAGGCCGCATGGTATAGTCAGGATCGATTCGGCCATGATCTTCTCCAAAGACTATGTGGGATACCTCGCGCGGCAGACAGTGAAGCAGCTGTGTGCGGCGGGCGTGATTGAGACCAAGAAGCCTGCTCTGGTGGACGAGCGCATCTCGGCCGCGCTGGTGGATGAGCTGGCGCTTGAAGACCGGATCAATGAAGAGGTTCGGGGCATTCTTGAGGCGATCCAGGACGACATGCTGAAGGGTGGCGCGAGCTATCCGGAGATGTTCAAGAAGGTTAAGCAGAAGCTTGTGGCGCAGTACAAGGCGGTGCTGTGAGGATTTCGCGCGACAAGTTGAACAAGCTGGCGCACACGGTGGCAGACGCCCTGGCGGAGATCGACGATGTGGAGTTCCGCGAAGACCGGAACACCATCCGTCAGGAAGCACGCAAGGCACTCGAGAAGCTGCTTACCGAAGAGACCAAGATCGACCAGGCAGCGCGGCAGAAGATCGCTTCGCAGCGGAAGATCATCCTTGAAGGCTCGCAGGAGTGGGACATCCTGTACCGGAAGTACTACAACGATGAGGTCAAGCGGCTAGGTCTGTAGACCGGCCTAGCGGAGGCTCGACGTGGCCCAAGCTCACCGCGCCACGTGCGGAAGAGCGGGCACTCCAACCTTCTTCATAAGCGCTGTCAGTCAGGTGCACGAAGCCGAGCACGGCTGCGACAGCGTGCCGCGAGTTGCCCCCCCACTCCCGTAGGAAGTGCTAATTGCCGGGGGACGGCCTGCTGGCGACTCGGTCGCATACACTGGTGCGCGAGGAAAACGGACGTGCACCGAGACGGCGAGACGGGATCGGCAACGATGCCCAGGGTAGAGGCGGCCCAAGAGGGCGTGATGGCCTGGGAGGGGCAGCTTGTGTTGCCGAGCTACATGCCGGAGGCTCCCGACCGGAATCCGATGTTTTTGGAACGACGGGTCTACCAGGGCAGCAGCGGAGGGGTGTACCCGCTTCCGGTCATCGACCGCATCGAGGTGGACGCGGCTGAGCATGGCTGGCGTGCCATCTATCTCGAGAATGAGTTTCTGCACCTGGCCGTGCTGCCGGAGATCGGGGGTCGCATCCATGTGGGGCGCGATAAGCGGAACGGCTATGACTTCTTTTACCGGCAGGATGTGATCAAGCCCGCGCTGGTGGGGCTGGCCGGTCCGTGGATCTCGGGCGGGGTGGAGTTTAACTGGCCGCAGCACCACCGGCCGGCGACGTTCATGCCCGTCGAGGTGGAGATTGAGCGAGAGGCGGATGGTGCCGTGACGGTATGGTGTAGCGACCACGACCCGATAGCGCGGATGAAAGGGATGCACGGGCTCCGTCTGCGGCCCGGCGTTGCGGTACTCGAAGTGCGGGTTCGTCTGTTCAACCGGACGGAGGAGACGCAGACATTTTTGTGGTGGGCGAATGTAGCAACGGAGGTCCACGAGGCGTACCAGTCGTTCTTTCCAAGTGACGTGCGAGTGGCGGCGGACCATGCGAAACGTGCGACAACGGCTTACCCGCTGTGCGAGGGGGAGTACTACGGCGTGGACTACGCGGGGCGGGCCCGGACGGGCGTGCCGGAGAGGGAACGGCCCGAGCGCTTCAGTCCCGGTGGGGAGTACGCGGCGAATGACCTGGGCTGGTATGCCAATATCCCGGTTCCGACGAGTTACATGATCGTTGGCTCACGCGGAGATTTCTTCGGTGGATATGACCACAAGCGGCGAGCCGGCACAGTGGCGTTTGCGGACCACCATGTTGCGCCGGGTAAGAAGCAGTGGACGTGGGGCAATCACAACTTCGGATACGCGTGGGATCGCCACCTGACGGACGACGACCGGCCGTATGTGGAGCTGATGTCCGGGGCATATACCGAGAACCAGCCCGACTTTTCGTTTTTGGCACCAGGGGAGACGAAGAGCTTCAGCCAGTATTGGTATCCGATCGGGGACATCGGGGTCCCAAGCGTGGCAAACCTGGATGCGGCGCTGCGGGTGGGGCGAGAGGACGGCGGGCTCGAGCTCCATGTGCAGGTGATGCGTGTGCTTCAGGGGTGCACGCTGGTGACGACGCTGAACGGAAGAGAGTTTGACCGGTGGACCGGTGACCTTTCTCCCGACGCGGTGCTGCACCACAGGGTAGCGGGTTGGCCGAAGGAAGGGGAGTTCGCGGTGGAGTTGCACTGCGGCGGGGAGGTGCTGCTCCGGCATGCGCCGACGGAGGTGGAGGCGGCCCCTGCGCCAGAGGCAGCGACCGAGCCTGTTTCCCCTGCAGTGATGGAGACGAACGAGGAGCTGTTCTTAACAGGAATGCACCTGGAGCAGTACCGGCATCCCACGCGGTTGCCGGAGCTTTATTGGGAAGAGGCATTGCGTCGCGACCCGGGGGACAGCCGATCGAACCTGGCGATGGGTCGCTGGCATCTGCGACGAGGCGAGTTTACTCAGGCGGAGTCCCTGCTGCGTCGAGCGATCGGACGTCTGACGCGGCGCAATCCGAACCCGTACGATGGCGAGCCGTTCTTTCAGTTGGGGCGGGTGCTGCGATTCCAAGGGAGGTCGACCGAAGCCTACGAGGCCTTTTATAAGTCCACGTGGAATGCAAGCTGGCGTGGACCAGGGTATCAGCGATTGGCGGAGCTGGACTGCGCAGCGAGGCGGTGGGAGCGGGCGGTGCATCACCTGCGGCGATCGCTCGCTGCCGACGCAGAGAATCTATCAGCGCGCAATCTCCTTGTGATCGCACTACGCAGGCTTGGGCAGGAGGGTGAAGCGGCGGGACTGCTCCAAAGTACGCGAGCGCTTGATCCGCTAGACGTGGTCGCGCGCTGGCTTGCGACGACGGAGCTGCCGCGGGATGGGCAACAGCGGCTCGACCTCGCATTTGACCTGCTGCGGGCGGGTCTGCTGGAGGAGGCACGCGGGGTGGTGTCCGCGCCACTGGTGAGCGCTGCGCCGGATGGTGCGCGCACGATGCTGCTGTATGTGCACGCCAGTACGCTGCAGCAGATGGGAGAGGTGGAGAAGCGTGCGGAGTTGTCTCGCGAGGCGGCCTCGGCGGACGCCTCCTATGTGTTTCCAAGCCGCCTGGAGGAGATGCTGGTGCTGCAGGAGGCGATGGAGGCCAACCCCGCAGACGCGCGAGCACCGTACTACCTGGGCAACTTCCTGTACCACCGCAGGCGACACCGGGAGGCCATCGGGATGTGGGAGCAAGCGACCGTGCTTGATGCGAGTTTTGCAACGGCATGGCGCAATCTGGGCTTTGGGTACTTCAACGTCCGTGGCGACGAAGTGAGAGCGCGAGATGCTTTTGCCCGCGCCAGGGCGGCGTCTCCGCGCGATGCGCGTCTGCTTCTGGAACAGGATCAGTTGCTGAAGCGAGTGGGGGAGCCGCTGCGTGAGCGTCTGCAGGCCCTTGAGCAAAGCCCTGACCTGGTGTTGCGACGAGACGACTTGAGCGTCGAGATGGCGTCGCTCTTAAACAGCACGGGCGCGCCGGTGCGAGCGCGCGCGGCCCTGTTGGAGCGTCGCTTCCAGCCATGGGAGGGGGGAGAGGGGCGAGTGCTTGGCGAGTTGGAACGAAGCAGCGTGCTGCTGGCCCACGCGCTTCTGCAACGGGACGAAGCTGCGGCGGCGATCCGGCTGCTGGAGGAGGCACTCAACCCGCCGACGAGCCTGGGCGAGCAGCGTCATCTGCTGGCAAACGTCAGCTTGCTGCAGTTCTGGATGGGGCGAGCGTGGGAAGCGGCCGGAGCGCCGGAGCGAGCGCGTGAGCACTGGGAGCGCGCGGCCGAGGCCACTGGAGACTTTCAGCGAATGGCCGTGCAGGCAGTCTCCGAGGTGACGTTTTGGAGTGTGCGGGCGTTACAGGAGCTGGGCCGTGCCGGCGATGCGGCGAAGCTGTTAGAGACCATGTCCGCCTACGCGGCGCAACTGCGCGCACAGCGGCCGGAGATCGATTACTTCGCTACGTCGCTGCCGACGATGTTGCTGTTTCCGGAGGACCTCGAACAGCAGCAGGAGGTGCTGGCCCGCTTTCTGGAGGCGCAGGTCAAGCTGGGCGGTGGCGAAGGTGAGACAGCGATTGAGGAGCTGCGTGCGATCCTGCAGCTCGACCCCAGTCATGCGCCATCGCTGGATCTGCTGCAGCTGGTTGAGGCGAGCTAGATGCAGACCGCGCATGCAGCCAGGCCCGGGGTGGGGTCGACGAAGGCAGAGGACAGCCGCTTTGTATGGGGCATCGCCATGGCAGCGGCGATGGGCGGCCTGTTGTTTGGCTACGACTGGGTCGTGATTGGCGGAGCGCGGCAGTTTTATGAGGTGTACTTCCACCTCACGTCTGAAGCCTTGATTGGGTGGGTAAACAGCTGTGCCTTGGTGGGCTGCCTGGGTGGGTCACTGGCCGCGGGTGTGTTTGCTGAGCGCTATGGGCGTCGGCCTGTGCTGCTCTGTGCGGCGCTGCTGTTTGCGGTGTCTTCCGTGCTGACGGGCTGGGCGACATCTGTGACGACTTTTGTTCTTTGGCGCATTGCAGGTGGTGTCGCGATCGGCTTGAGCTCGAATGTGGCGCCGCTTTATATCTCGGAGATTAGCCCTGCGGAGCGTCGCGGTCGACTGGTGAGCTTGAACCAGCTGGCCATTGTGCTGGGCATCCTGCTGGCACAGATTGCGAACTGGCGCATTGCCCGGCCGGTGGGTGCTGCCGGTGTGCTGCTTTCCAGCTGGAACGTTCAATATGGTTGGCGCTGGATGTTTAGCGCCGTCGCTCTGCCGGCGCTGGTGTTCCTGCTGAGCTCGTTCTTTTTGCCGGAGAGCCCGCGCTGGCTGCTGGGACGAGGCAGGGATGACGAGGCTGCGCGCGTGTTGCGACGGGTTGGCGGCGAGCGCTATGCCGCGGGTGAGATGGCGAGTGTGCGGGACGCCCTGGCAGCTGAGGCGGAGGAACGCTCGACCTGGAGGGAGTTGCTGCAGCCGCGGATCCGCCGCATCGCGTGGATCGGGGTGACACTGGCTGTGCTGCAGCAGTGGACGGGCATCAACGTGCTGTTTAACTACGCCACCGAGGTGTACCGCAGCGCGGGGTACGGGACGGACGAGATCCTGCTGAACATTGTGATCACCGGAGCCATCAACCTGATCTTTACCCTAGTGGCGATGCTGCTGGTCGATCGGTTGGGACGGCGGCCGCTGATGCTCTTTGGCTGCCTTGGCATCGGCGTATGCCATGTGCTGTGCTCGCTGGCGTATTGGACCCATCTTCGTAGCGGCGCCGTGCTGGTGCTCACGCTGAGTGCAATCGCCTGCTATGCGCTGACGCTGGCTCCTGTGACCTGGGTGCTGATTGCGGAGATCTTTCCAAATCGCGTTCGGTCGCAGGGGGTGTCGCTTTCTGTGAGCGCGCTGTGGGTTGCGGCCTTTGCGCTGACGTATAGCTTTCCCTCGCTGCACCGGGCCTTTGGTTCCGCCGGTACGTTTCTGGTGTACGGCGCGATCTGTCTGGCCGGGTGCCTGTTTACGGCACGCTTTGTGCCGGAGACACGGGGGCGCAGCCTGGAGGACATCCAGGCTGCGTGGGGCGTTGCCGAGTGAGGGCGAGGTCTACTGTCGCGTCAGTGTGAAGGCTGCCGCCTGAAAGTCTCCCCGCAGGCGAACGTCGACGCCATGGTGCATCCAGAATGCTCCGCTGGCTGTTTGTGGCGTGTCCGGGGAGAGCTCGCCGGCGAGCGTGGTGAGGCGATAGACGGCGGTCTCGTCTAGGCCGAGCAGGTAGGTGCGAGGGAAGGGGTAGAGCTCGGTGGAGGAGTGCAGGAAGGCAAAGATCACTGCCTGGCTCCTGTCACGCGCGACGCTTTCCGTCACGGAGATCTCGCTGCCTTTGCGCGGCTCAACCAGACGGTAGAGATCACCGCGCTGCACCGTCTCGCGGATTGACTTGTACTTAGCGACAAGGTCCTTCGCCGTGGAGACGTCTTCGGGCGTCCACTTCGCGAGGTTAGCGCCGATGCCGAGCGAACCCTGCATGGAGGACAGGAAGCGATATTCGAGCGAGAGCGAGCGATGGTTCATGGAGGTTGGCACGTCGGTGACCCAGGCCATCATCGTCGATACGGGGTAGGCGTAGGTGAAGCCGTTCTGGATGGCAAGTCGGTCGAAGGCGTCGGTGTTATCCGAGGTCCAGATCTGGTCGGTGAGGCTCATGACGCCCAGGTCAACGCGGGCGCCGCCGCTGGAACAGCTTTCGATCTCAAGTTTGGGGTGCTTGTGCCGAAGCTCGGCAAGGATGGAGTAGAAGTTCCGGATGAAGTCGACATAGACCTTCTTCTGATCTTCCGGTGCGACGGCGTCCCATCCTGGCTCGGTCCACTGGCGGTTGTAGTCCCACTTGAGGAAGGCTATGTCGTTTTCAGAGACGAGCTTGTCCAGGAAGCCGAAGACAAACGCGCGTACATCGGGGCGGGCGAGGTTGAGCACAAGCTGGTTGCGGCTCTCGCTGCGTGGGCGGCCGGGGAAGTTCAGGACCCAGTCAGGGTGCTTGCGGTACAGCTCGCTGTCAGGGTTGACCATCTCCGGTTCCACCCACAGGCCGAAGTCCATGTTGAGGGAGTGGACCTTGTCGATCAGCGGCTTGAGGCCGTGCGGAAACTTTGTGGGATTGACGTACCAATCGCCGAGGCCGGCGTGGTCATCCTTGCGTTGCCCAAACCACCCGTCGTCCATGACAAAGCGCTCGACGCCAAGAGCAGCGGCTTTCTCCGCAAGCGCCATCTGCCCAGCTTCGTCCACGCGAAACTCGGTCGCTTCCCAGGAGTTGTAAAGCACGGGGCGGAGCCTGGCGACGGCGCTGCCGGCAGGATGGGGCAGTACAGAGTCCGTTTCAAAGCGGTGGAGCAGACGAGAGGCTGCGCCCATGCCACCGGACGAGTAGCCGCCGAAGAACGGTGGTGTGAGCAGCTTTTCGCCCTTGTTGAGGCGATAGCCGAAGTCAAAGGGGTTGAAGCCGCCGGTGACGCGCACCTGCTGGAGTACATCCTGTTCCACCGCGATCTGCCAGGAGCCACTCCAGCCGAGGGCACCGAACCAGACATCGCCATGTTCCTGGCTGTTTTCGCCAGCGTGGTCGATGGCAAACCAGGGATTGTTCTGGGGGCCTGTGGTGCCACGTCGACTTTCAAGAACGGTCTTGCCGGGCTGGACGGCCTGCTCCTGCACTGTGAACTCACCACCCCAGCGACCGGTCAGGTAGCGAAGGCGATAGTCTGTGCCCCGCGGAAGATTCCACGTTGCCGCAGCAGCCTGCTCGACCGTGAGTGGGGCATTGGTGCGGTTCTCGATCTCCGCCGAGCGGCGCAGGATGCCGGTCGCCGGATCAAGCGCGTAGTCCAGGGTGACGAAGACCTCACGGAGGATATCCTTCATCACGATGCGAAGGTGCTGGCCCTCGATGGTGTGCGAGACGTACTTGAGCACAAGATCGCGGTTGCCATCCGGGAAGGTGATCTTGAGATCAGGCTCCACGTAGAGCGCACCACCCCAGCCGACGAAGTCACGCGGCGTGGTGGAGCGAGCGGTGTCCAGGCCGCCCGCCTGCCGGGCTTCCCTGGCTGCGGGAAGAGGATCGGAGGGCATAAGGCGCTTGCCCCAGTACAGCGTCTGCAGCTCACCCTTGTCGTTGACGCCCATGGCGTAGGACGTGTCTGCGGCCTCCAGGCGGAAGACCTGCGTGGCGGGGTCGTACCGCACAGATGCAGGCGATTGCGCGTTAGCTGCAAGCGCGGCGAGAGGAAGCAGGCCGCAAAGAAGTGAGTGCAGCGAGCGACGGACGGCAGAGCGGGAAAGGACAGACTGGGATGCGTGCTGCGACATGCGGCGGGCCTCATCGGGACGGGATGGGTTGTGATCTGCTGGAACAGCTCAGGCGAAGTGGTGCCATGATACGTGGGACGACGCGCATCCTGCGCTCTTGCGGTGAGGATATGGATTGTGTGCTGACCAGTGATGCAGTGACGGTGCAGGTATGCCCGCACGAGGGCGGGAGAGTGAGCTCGCTGCGATGCAACACGAGCGGGACTGAGTTTCTGACGCAGGCGCGGCCTGTGCGTGCAGCGGTTGTGCCGAGGCTGGAGGCACAGTTCGTCGAGGGGCCATGTGCCGGCATTGAGGACTGCCTGCCGACGGTGGCTGCGAGTGGAGCCGAGACGGAGGGAGGTCCGGCGCCGGACCATGGCGATTTCTGGCAGCTGCCCTGGAGGGTGCTGGCGCAGACGAGCTCGATGGTGCAGATGGAGGCGGTGGGCTTTAGCCGGCCGTTGCAGCTGAGCAAGCAAGTGCGGGTAGAAGGCCGTTCGCTGCGGATGAGCTACCGCGTGACGAACCAGGGCGCGGAGCCGGTTTCCTTGCTGTATGCCGCGCACCCATTGCTGGCGATCTCCGTGGGAGACCGTGTTGTTCTGCCGGAGGAGGTGCGCACGTTGAAAGTGATCCACGCTCGTGGGCCCATGCCTTTGGCCGAGGGTACGACCGTTGCGTGGCCGCGCCCACATGGGTCCAGCGAGGCGGTTGACCTGAGTGTGACTGGCGCAGCCGAAGCTGGAGCGGCTGCGATGCTCTACAGCGGCCGGCTACAGCGTGGCGCCTGCGGTCTTTATCGCACGCACGCAGGGCAGGGGATTGCTGTTCGGTTTTCTCCTGACCAGTTGCCGTATCTGGGTGTGTGGCTCTGCTACGGCGGCTGGCCGGAAGAGGGCGGCCAGCCGAAGCAGTACGCGGTTGCCCTGGAGCCGACGTTTGCTCCTCATGGGCGACTCGATCAAGCGCAACAGGCCGGTCTGGCGCGCCGCCTCGTGGCTGGAGCATCGGCAAGCTGGCAGATCGAGTTTGCCCTCACCCGTCCCGGGCAGGACCTCGAGAGCTTCCGACGCGAGGTCTACGCGACCTAGTGCGGGGACTGAACCGTCCCGGTGAGCGAGGCGGAGGTGGGAGCGCTGGATGGTGTGAAGGAGATGGCAAGGCCTCCGGCCTGCCGCATGTGAATTGGCAACTCATCCGAAGAGCTGACCTGCTGTGAGGTCTCGGCGAGCGCCTCATAGTTGGCGGACGGATCCGTGGGATCGGCGTAGATGTGCGCGGTGAAACGGCCCGGAGGAAGGAAGGACAGCGAGAGCTTGCCATTGAAGGGCTGATCCCCCGTCATGCCGCCCAGGAACCACTGCGCGCCGCGTCGCCGCGCCATGATGATGTGCTCGCCAACGGTTCCTTCGAGCACGCGAGTCTCGTCCCATACGGTGGGGACAGCGCGGAGGAAGTCCAGGCCGGGCTGGCCCTGGTAGTTGACGGGATCGTCTGTCACGCACGTGAGCGGGCTCCAGTAGACGACAAAGAGAGCGAGCTCCTGGGCGCGACTCCCCATCACTTCAGTCGGCGTGGTCTGTTTCCACGTGGAGGGGCTTCGGTTCAGGAAGCCGCCGGGCGTGTAGTCCATTGGGCCAGCGAGCATACGGGTGAAGGGCAGCGTCAATTTGTGCAGCGGAGTGACCCGGTTGCTGAACTTGTTGTATTCGTTGCCGAGTACGCCTTCTCGCGTGAGGAGGTTGGGGTAGGTGACGCGAAGGCCGGTTGGCTCGTACGCTCCGTGGAAGTCGACCATGAGGTGATGTTTGGCCGCAAGCGCGACCACATCGCGATACCAGTTCACCATCGCCTGGTCGTTGCTATCCATGAAGTCGATCTTGACGCCGGCGATGCCCCAGGTCTCATAGGTAGCGAAGGCGGCGTCGAGGGTGCCTGCCTCCTTGGCCCGGTTCACGTCACCGGAGTGAATCCAGATCCACTCCCGGACGTGATGGTCAGCTGCGAACTTCAGCAGTTGGGGCATGTCGATCTGGGGAGCGGGTTCGGTGATCTTGGCGTCGGGCTTGTTGTACGGGCCGTACCACTGCCAGTCGATGAGCTGGTACGGGAAGCCCATCTCGGACGCAAAGGAGATGAAGCGCTTGTTGGTGTCGTTGTCCATCTTCACGTCGCCGCTCCACCAGTGATCCCAGGCCATCATGCCCGGCTTGATCCAGGAGGTATCAGAGATTGCGGAAGGCGGGTTGAGGTTCTCGATCAGGTTGGATTCGATGAGAGCTCCAGGCCGCTCGCCGAGCATGATGACGCGCCATGGTGTGTTGTGGGGAGCACTGGCCGCGACGAGACCCTGGCCATCGAGCCGGGGCGAGAGATCTGTACTCATGGTGTGAGGACCTGCGGGAGTGAGGTACATGCCGGCCCAGTCCGTGAGATCCGCTTCCATCACCGCGGCATAGGTCTTCGGGTCTACCTCCGCCAGCATGGGAAGGATCACGTGAGATCCAGCCGCGATCGACGAAAGCTTCGCCTTGGCGTACTCATGCTCGAAGGAGTGGTGATAGGTGGTGGTGAGACCGGCCCAGACAGTCGGATCGCCGGCGAAGTGAAAGGCAGTCAGCTCCTTGTCTACGACGAAGTGCTCCATGCCTGGCTGCGCCGGGATGGCGTACCGCACGGCGACTCCATCCGGGTAGGCTCGGAAGATGACATCGAGGCGATGGTGCGGTGCCGCAACTTCTTCCAGCGACAGCGTCGCTTCCTCGTAGGTGTCGTGAATGGTTTGCGTCTTGCCCCAGACCGGGGTCCAGGTACGATCGCCGGTGTGATGGTCCTGCTTGAGCAGGCGCCAGGAGGCGACGGGCGCCTGGCCACGGAAGGAGAGGCCAAGGGCGGAGTCGGTGAGGATGGGCCGTCCATGCAGTGACACGGAGTAGCGAAGGGGGTTCAACTCCACCGTCACACTCACGGCTTTATCAGGTGACTGTATCTGTTCTTCGGCTGCCGCCAGTGCGTGGGCAGGGGTGGAACAAGTTGCGGAGAGCACTCCCAGTGTGAGTGCAAGATGGGGCCAGACGCGGCGAGCAGGACCTGCTTGGAAGAGCTTCATGCGGAATCACCTTGGGGTCGGAGTGGCGCCGCCAGCATACATGCAATGAGGTATGTCGGGAGCGCCCGGCACCGGGAGCAGAGGAGGTTGTCGACTTACCCTGTCGGTGCGTAGAGTGGGTGCCTTGCATGAGAGCCCACTTGCTTGGCCGTCCCTGTAACGAGCCGCAGCATGTGCTTGCTATCCATGCAGGGGAGGTGGCGATGAAATCCGCTCAGGGAAGATCTCGATATTCAGCTATCGGCACGCTAGCTATGCTTTCTGTCGCGCTGGTTGCTGGTCCGAGCGCAGTGCTGGGCCAGGCCTCGCAGACTCAGCAGCTGGCGCCTACGCCACCCATGGGCTGGAATAGCTGGGATTCTTACGGCACGACGGTCCGTGAGGACGAGGTGAAAGCCCAGGCAGATTACATGGCGACCCACCTGAAGCAGTTCGGATGGCAGTACATCATCGTCGACATTCAGTGGTACGAACCGAATGCGCAGGCGCATGGTTACAGGCCGAATGCCCACCTAGCTATGGACGCAAACGGGCGCACGATCCCGGCCGTGAATCGCTTTCCCTCCGCCGCAAACGGGCAGGGCTTCAAGCCCCTGGCGGACTACGTCCACAGCAAGGGCCTCAAGTTCGGCTTCCATATTCTGCGCGGGATTCCGCGGCAGGCCGTGGCCGAGAATGCCCAGATACTCGGCACGAACCTGCATGCGGGTGACATTGCCGATAAGAACAGTCTCTGCACGTGGAACACCGACATGTACGGCGTCGACATGGCGAAGCCGGGCGCTCAGGCGTATTACGACTCGGTAGTGGCCCAGTATGCGGCGTGGGGAGCGGACTTTATCAAGGCAGACGATGAGTCCAGGCCGTACCACAAGGCGGAGATTGAGGGCCTCCACAAAGCCATCGTTCATGCGGGCAGACCGATCGTTCTTAGCCTTTCGCCCGGCCCTGCACCGGTTGCCGAGGTAGCGAACCTTCGCGAGAACGCACAGATGTGGCGCATCGAAGACGACCTGTGGGACAACTGGCCTTCCGTCCGCAACATGTACAACCGCATGGAGCTGTGGGCCAAGCTGGTCGAGCCCAACGGTTGGCCGGACGCGGACATGCTGCCTCTCGGGCACATCGGGCTCCGCGCAGAGCGTGGCAATGATCGCCTCTCCGAACTCTCCCATGATGAACAGCGGACCATGATGACGCTGTGGTCGATCTTCCGCTCACCGCTCATGTTTGGCGGCGATCTGCCGACGCTGGATCCGTTCACCACCACGCTGCTCACCAACGCCGCCGTGCTTGGGGTGAACCAGCACAGCACCGGCAACCGAGTCGCGGTGAGCCGTGGCGATCTGAGAGTGTGGACGGCACATTCCTCCGACCACCCAGGACGGGGTTACATTGCCGTCTTCAACCTGGGCGACCAAACGCTTGCGACCGAGGTTCCCTGGGGAGAGGTCGGCCTTGGCACTGCGCGGAGCCAGCCGCACGATCTTTGGGCTGACGCGCCGCTTGCGCCAGCCGCCGCACTCAGCGTTCACCTGGCGCCGCACGCCTCCGCCCTGTACAGCGTGGACCTACCTTGAAGAGGAGGCTAAGCGCCTACCGGGTCGCGATACAGGACAGCTAGCGCAGGAGCTTAGTGCAGGAGCCGGTCCGGACGAGCCAGGTACGGCACAGTCGAGAGCACTTTTCCACCGTAGGCGATGGTTACGATGTTGCCGGCAGGCAGGTTGGAGAGTGTGTCGACGTGGCCATCCGGCCAGCGGACCGACGCTGTCTGCGCCTGCGTGGCAGGCCCAAGGCCAAAGCGGAGGCGCAGATCACTCTGCGACAGATAGCTGCCGCCACTGCGCACCTCCTGCATCAGGTGCAGCCCACCGGCAGTGACACACACGCGGGCTCCGAAAGCCAATCGGTTGGTCGGGGCCCCCGCGAGCTGGACTGTGAGCGCATGAGCGGGGTAGTGCTCCCGGTTGAGCAAGAGCGTTGGCCGGTCGCCCAGGTTGTTGATCACCACCTCGGTGTCGCCAGTGTTGAAGAGATCTCCGAAGGCCGCGCCGCGCGACGCTCGTGCCAGCAGCAGGCCGGAACCGCCACGAAGAGAGACATCGTCAAAGGTGCCGTTGCCTTTGTTCCGATACAGAATCTTGCGTTGCAGAAACGAGGTGTCCTTTAGTTGGTCGACTTCGGGGTAGATATGTCCGTTGGCCATCAGGATGTCTGGCCAGCCATCGCTGTCGAAGTCGAGAAAGTCTGTACCCCAGCCCACGAAGCTTGTGTTGACACCCAGGCCCGCGGCGAAGGTGACATCGTCAAAGGTGCCGTCCGGGGTGTTGCGATAGAGCGTGCTCGTGTCCTGCTCAAAGTTTGTCTTGACGATATCCAGGAGTCCATCCCCATTGATGTCGGCCACGGCGGCTCCCATGCCGCTCTGCTCTCGGCCATCGTCGTTGTAGGCCACGCCGCTCAAGACCCCTGATTCGGTGAAGGTGCCATTGCGATTGTTCAGAAACAGCAGCGAGGGTGTGGAATCGTCGGCCACGTAGATGTCGGGCCACCCGTCGTTGTTGAAGTCGGCGACAAGCGGCGTAAAGCTGTAGTTCGGTCGGCCGGTGATGCCAGCCTTGGTCGATACATCCTCAAAGGTTCCGTCCCCGCGGTTGCGGTAAAGGGTGTTGGACGCACCAGTCAGTCCGCGCGGGCCACACAGCACGGAAAGTCCACGCCACTTGCAGAAGTCACCTCGGCGATCATCGTGGGCAGAGGGTTCGCCATACGCAACATAGTGAGCTACAAACAGGTCCATGTGGCCATCCCGATCGAAGTCGAGAAACGCGGAACCGGTGCTGTACAGGTCCTCTGTGGTGCGCAGGCCAGCTGCTGCTGTCGCGTCAGTGAAGGTACCGTCTCCATTGTTGCGGAAGAGGATATTCTGGCCGTAGTAGGTGACAAAAAGGTCTGGCCGGCCATCGCCGTTGTAGTCGCCGACGGAGACCCCTTGCCCCCAGCCGCTCCGGGACAGCCCAGCCTTTTCCGTGACATCGGCAAAGGTTCCGTCGTGCTGGTTGCGATAAAGGTGATTGGTTGCGGGTGTGCCTGTCGCGGTATCGGTCGGAGCACCACTCACGATGAAGATGTCCAGCCAGCCGTCGCCGTCAAAGTCGAACAGCGCCACTCCGCCGCCGGTCATCTCGTTGATGTGATGGTTGAGGGGCTTGCCGCCCAGCGGTGTCTTCGCCGTGAGGCCTGCCTGGCTCGCCACGTCCACGAAGTCGGCCACGGGAGCGCCCGCGCTTGGTTCCACCTGGGGGCGGGGGTGCCGTGCAGCCATCTGCCCGTGCGACGCAAGAGAGCCAAGGCAGAGTACCAGCGCGCCCATGCGTGAGGTGATCGTCACTCGGGGCGGTCCGTGTCGTCGGAGACTGTTCCACCCGCCAGGACCTGGGACGACTGCACTGCGGCCTCTTTCTTTTTGGTGTCCAAAAAGGTTGCCTCGTGCTGCGCCTTCAGAGCGGTCAGCTTCTCACTCCATTCCTTTGCTTCGTCCTGCTTGCCCAATTTCCGGTAGGTTCGCGCCAGCAGGTACACCGCGGTGTCCAGGTTGGGGTCGGCTTTGACCGCGCGGTGAAGCAGACCAAGTGCGTCCTGCTGCCGTCCTGTTGCGGCGTAGAGTTTGCCGAGCAGCGCATAGTCGCTTGCGGTTGCGTTTGGCAGAGCAGCGGCACGTTCCGCGTAGGGAATGGCGGAAGCATCAGCCGCTGCGCGAAGGTACGCGAGCGCAGCATCCCGGGCGTAGAACAGCCGCCCCGGTTCCAGATCCGACGCCTCATGGAAGGCGGCGGCCGCCTGGCCGTAATCTCCACGACGAAAGAAGCAGAATCCCAGCACGTTGTGCGCCAGCGCGAGCTGCGGATCGAGGGAGATCGCCCGCTGAAGATCCGGGATGGCCTGGGCGAGCTCGTTGGTGGAGGCGAGTGCGACGCCAAGCAGAGTTGATCGCTCCACCTCATCTGCTGGCCGCGCCTCCATCCCTTGGAGGCGCGCCTTCGCTTCAGGCGCTCGATCCGTCGCGAGAAGTATGCGGGCGAGGGCAAGCGAGAAGGCACGATTGTTCGGGTCCAGGTGCAGGGCCTGCCTGAGTAACGTGTCCGCCTCCGCTTGTCCGTTCTCCGAGCCAAGTGCGAGCAGTGCCAGATGGTACAGGGGGCGCCCATCCCTGGGCTCGAGTGCTGCTGCTGCCTTGAAGCGGGCTGCCGCAGACGCCCGGTCACCGGCGCCCATGTAGGCCAGGCCGGCGGTGTACACCATCTCTTCGTCAGACTGCGCTCCGGGTGCCTCGGCGAGGAGCGTTATGGCCTCGGCGTTCTGCCCCGCGCCGACGTACGCTCGCGCCAGCAGGAGAGTGGTGTCCCTGCTATCTGGATCCCTTGCGTGCGCGCTACTCAAGAGGCTTGCCGCCTGGGTGAAATGTCCTGCTTCGAGCAGGGCCGTTCCGCCCTGTTGTTGTACCGAGGTGGGCACCGAACTCTCTGCCAGTTGATGCACCAGTTCAGGCAGACCCTCGTCCACATGAAGGCGAATCTGATCCTCCATGAGGTGGAGCGCAATGCCGGCGTCATCTGCTGCCAGGTGGTGAGCCTGACGCAGCTCCTCCGCGGCCTGAGCGTAGTCTTTCTTATCCTCGAGCAGGACAGCGAGGTTGTAGCGAGCTGGTACGGCTTCTGGTTGAAGTTGGAGAACTGTCTTCAGTTCGGCAACAGCTTCGTCTATGTGCCGCAAGCGTATCAGGCTAAGCGCCAGGTTGTAGTGCGCGGGGAGAGAGGCTGGATCCAGGCGGGCTGCTGCGCGAAGATCGCGCGCCGCAGCCGCGTAGTCTTCAGTTTGGTTTTCGCAGAGACCACGCCAGATTAGCGCTGCGGAGGAGCGGGGCATGGCGGCCACAGCAGCGCTCAGTGGCTTGATCGCTTCCGCTGGATGGCCCTGTCGCAGCAGGAGCACGCCTTGCGAGAGCGCGGTTTCGCCAGGTGATGCGGCCTCCTGGGCTGCGGCGTGCGCCACCAAACCAAATAGGCAGGGTGCGGCGAAACTGCGCAACATTCCATGATGAAAGGGAAGCCGAGCGCGCCGCTTCGGACACTGTGTCAACGCGCCACTCTCTTCAGCGAAACCACGACACCGCCCTCTTCTACCTGCAGGAACTGGTTGCTCGCGAGATCCTTGAGGCGATCCACCTCTCCACTAGGCCAGAAGATCTCAATCAAATCTGCGACTTTGTAGTCGCGAAGGCCGAAGTGGATCCGGAGATCGTTTTGTGACAAGTAGCTCCCGCCGCTTCGTACCTCATCCATGAGAGAGAGTTTGCCTGCGACACAGTGGACGCGAGCTCCGATGGCACTGCGATTGGAGCGCTTTCCGACCAGCTTCAGGCTCAACCAGTGGTTTTCGTTTGTCTGCGTAAATCGCAGAAGTGATGGTCTAGCACCCTGCTGATTGATCACGACGTCCACACACCCATCATTGTTCACGTCACCGAAGGCGCAGCCCCGGCCGGTTCCAGGCGTTTGGAAGACCTTGCCAGCGAGATCGGAGACATCCTCGAAGTGCCCGTTGCCGAGGTTGCGGTACAGCACCGGGGGTTGCTGAAAGGTCGTGTCCGCATGGATGCGGGTCAGTTCGGGGTAGACGTGGCCATTGCAATAGAGCGCGTCAAGGTAGCCGTCGTTATCAGGATCAAAGAAGCCGCATCCCCAGCCAACGAAGTGGTTGCGGCGATTCAGGCCGGCAGCACCCGTCTGATCGGTGAAGATCGCTTTCCCGTCGTTGTGGTACAGGTTGGGAGCTTCGTCGGAGAAGTTGGTCTTCAGAATGTCGAGCCAGCCGTCATTATCGTAGTCACCGGCGGCCACGCCCATACCTGCTTCTTCCATTCCATCGCTGCTGTAGGCCACCCCACGGAGGGTGCCTTCTTCGTGGAAGCCGCCGGCGCGGTTGTTCAGGAACAGCTGGCTCGGTGTTGAGTCGCTGGCAACGTAGATGTCGGGCCAGCCGTCATTGTCGAAGTCACCGACCAGAACGCCCATGCCGAATAGATCTCGTTTTGCTGCAGCGATACCGGCCTTCTCGGAGACTTCGGTGAAGGTGCCGTCGCGATTGTTGTGGAAGAGAGAGCTGCGTTCGGGCTTGAGGCCCCGAGGCCCGCACATAACCGGGAGCCCGCGATAGATGCAGTAGGGGTTACTGCCCGGGTCCTCGGCTGTGGCGAGGGAGAAGTCGACGTAGTGAGTTACAAACAGGTCCAGCCAGCCGTCCCGGTCATAGTCAACAAAGGCGCAACCTGTGCTCCATCGGGTTGGCTCTCCGGCGACCTGAGCCTTTCGACCGACTTCTGTGAAGGTCCCATCGCCATTGTTGTGGAAAAGTAGGTCCTCGCCCCAGTAGGTGACAAACAGATCATCGAATCCATCGTTGTCGAAGTCGCCTACACAGACGCCCTGCCCCCATCCACTCCGTGCCAGGCCAGCCTTCTCGGTTACATCCGTGAAGGTGCCATCACGATTGTTGTGGAAGAGCTTGTTTCCCGGTGCCTTTCCCGGCGGAAAGCCTTCCAGGCGCGAGCCGTTGACGAGAAAGATGTCGAGCCAGCCGTCGCCGTCGTAGTCGAAGAAGGCGACCCCGGAGCCAGTCGTCTCCAGAATGTACTTCTTGGTCTTGTCTCCTCCGGAGACGTGCAGGAAGTCGAGTCCGCTCGCAGCTGCGACATCCTGCACCGTGTAGCCCAGGGGGCGCCGCGTGGAAGGGGGAACACTCTTGCCGTCCGCCCAAAGCCGTGTGCCAAGCGACAGCATTGCCGTAATGACGCCCGCCGCCGCACCCTTAAGGACGTCACGGCGGTCGCGCACTCCTCGCGGGTCGCTCGGAAGAGCGTGGTGCGAGATGCTGCGAGACCCAGGCGAGCGCAGCGTCATCGCGTGGACTCCGACAGAGGAGCAGTGGGTCCGGAGGGCTCGTGAGCCGAACCACCCACCGTTGCTGACGGCGCGCCTCCACCCAAGAGGGCATTCAGCTTGTCGCGGAACTGGGTTGCACTCCCTTGACGGAGGCGTTGAAAACTCTCCATTTCGGCAGCCGCCTCGGGAAGCTTTCCCTGCGCCCTGTAGGTGAGCATCATGGCGTAATGCGCCTGTGCGTCGTTCGGGTCGTGCGCAAGAAGAGCCTGGAGTTCGGCCTGCGCCGCCGGAACCTGATGCTGTACGAGCAAGGTCTGCGCCAGGCCCACATGCGCTTCTGCCAAGCCGGGATCGATCTGGGAGGCGAGCCGGTAGTCTTTGGCTGCGTCCTCCAGATGCCCCGCATGCCGTTCGATCTCGCCCATTGCCAGCGCAGACGATCCGCTCAGGGGATTTAGGGCGAGCTCAGCCCGGAACTCTTCCATAGCCTTCGCGTCTGCGTCCGGCGCCCCCTCCTTCAGCAGCAGCTGGCCGATCCGGAAGTGCATCTGCGGAAGTTTGGCGTTCTCCGCCAGAGCGGCGCGGTACTGGCGTATCGCCTGCCCCGTATGACCCTGCGCCTCGTTGACCTCACCGGCGAGCTGATGCACGCGGAATGAGTCCGGGTGTGTGGTCATCAGCTGATCTGCGCTTTCGCTCCACAGGCGTGTGTAGAGCTCCGCAGACTGGTACAGGACGTCAGCGTCCCCGGGGTACATGCGCTTCAATGTCGCCGCCGTGCTGACGGCCAGAGTCTCCTGCTCGGCTCCGGTGGAGCACGCGAGAAGGGTGAGGCCGGTGAGGCGATGCAGCTTGCCGGCGGGCTCAGTGGCGAAGGTGCGCTGCAACACGGGCAAGGCCTGATCGCACTGCTGCAGATCGGCGCGGCTGAACGCCAGAAAGAGGGCCGCGCGCGGAGCAGCCGGATTCAGGCTTAGTGCTTTCAGCAGCGCGTCGCGAGCTTCTGCGGCCTTTCCCGAGCCGTACAGGAGCACACCCAGGCCAGTCCAGGCTTCACTGTTCGTGGGGTCGGCCTTCACCATGGCGTTGTAGGCTCTTGCTGCCGCCGGGAAATCCTGAGCGCGTAAAGCGCTTTCGGCCTGCGCGGCAAGAGCTGGCCCCCCTTCGGTGCGGTGCTGCTGCTGCTGCGCCAGCAACGCCGACGCAAGGAGCAGGGGACCGCAAAGCAGGGCTCGAACAGCATGGCCAATAGTGTTGTGACGATTGATAAACATACGGATCTTCGGCCGACCCATTTCACCCTACTCCCATGACACAACGCAAGAGCAGGCGCGGGGAGCTGCTCCCCTAAACGAAAAGGGCGCCCGCCGAAGTGGGCACCCTTGGAACGCATGCTGCTCCTAGAACAGGTATTTCAGAGCAAACTGACTTACACGCGGATCCCGGGCTGATGTGAGGCGGCCAAAGCTGCCGTCTCCCACGGTGGCGTCCGGGTTGAAGAAGTTGGGGTGATTGAAGAGGTTGAATAGCTCAGCGCGGAACTGCACCTTGCCGTGTTCGTGAACGTTGAATTCCTTGAACAGGGACATATCCACATTGACCAGGCTTGGGCCATACAACAGGTTGCGTCCTGTGGTGCCCACCGTGCCCGGTGCGGCGTTGCGGAACGCTGCTGTGTTGAAGTAGCCGTTGACACCACGGTTTGCGATCTTGGAGGACACGCCGGGAACGGCGTCCGCCAATTCGCTTCCGACCCCGGTCGCCGCCGAATTTGTCTGTGCGCCGATCGAGAAAGGTGAACCTGTCTGGGCCGTGATGATTCCCTGATTCTGCCAGCCGTTTACCACGCCGGAGAGGAGGGAGTTACCCGTCTTCAGTTTGGGAAGAGCGTAGATGTAGGACGTGGTCACGCGGTGGCGCACATCGTTGTCTGAGGGACCATAGCTTTGCGCGAAGTTCTCTGGGTTGCGCGGGCCATTGCCGCCCTCTGCCGTGTAGGAGAAGATGTCGAGATACTTCGCATACACATAGGAGCCGAGCAGGCTGAAGCCTCTGCTGAAGCGATGATTTATCTCCACCTGGAGCGAGTTGTAGTTGGAATAGCCGGTGTTCTCCAGCATCTCTGTCGGTCCGTAGCATGGGCCGGCGACTCCGCCGCTACTGCAGGTTGACACCGTGCTGAGACGGCGGCGCTCCGCTAGAACGTCATCACGGTTGTTGTACGCGATGGGCTCGTAGGGGGCTCCTGTGTCGGGGTTAATCGGCGTGTTCTGGATGAAAGTGGAGAGCGGGGCATAGTTGTATTCCCGGGAGATGAACAGGTGTGTGCCCTTGTTGCCGATGTAGGACACCGTCAGGTTGTAATCCTTGGCCAGTTCCTGGCTGACCGTAAGGTTGAACTGCTGTGTATACCCCTGATTGAAGTTGGGAGAGAAGACTGTCTCAGCCGACTGCACGGGGAACTGGAAGGCGGCGCGCTCGGCCTGTGTGCGCGGGATCACAAACGGGAAGGGGTTGGCGCGACCGCTGCTCGCGAAGATCTGGTTGCCGGTCAGACTGGCCGGCGAGCCGTTTGGCAGGGCGTTGATGGTGATGTTGGAGTCATACGGCTGCGCAGTCGAGAAGCGGTTCCAGGCAATCAGACGAGCCTGATCCCAGAACACACCATACCCTGCGCGAATCGACGTCTTGCCGTTCTTGAACGGGTCCACGTTGACACCGATGCGGGGTGCCACATTGCCATACCGATTTGGCACGCCACCTCGCGGGCAACCTGCATCACCGCTTCCGAGAGAGCCGCTGCCGACCGGGGGACCGGGGAAGGTCAGACCCTTGGGAGCGTTCGGGTAGTAAGTCGACTGCCGTGAGAAGGTGGGGTCAAAGCAGGTCTGGTCGTTTTGGTTATCCACCGGGAGGATGAACGGCTCCCACCGGATGCCAACGTCTAACGTCACGTTGGACGTCACCTTGTAGTTGTCCTGCGCGAACGCGTCAAACGCGTTGTGCCTCAGGCGGCTGGAAACCTCTGTCTGCTGGTTAAAGTTGCTTGGCAGGCCGAGCAGAAGGTCGACGAGTGCGTTGCCGGAGTAGAGTCCGTTGAAGCTGAAGTTGGGGTCGGTGGCGTAGTCTTCCACACGGTTGGAAGCCTCTCGCCGATAGTCTCCGCCGAAGGTCAGCGTGTGCTTGCCGATAATGTAGTTCAGGCTGTCGGTGTACTGCCATGTCTGCCGATTTTGCACGAAGACGCCATCACCGCCGGCGTTGACGGAGCCGTTCACCGAGACAAAAAGGTCGCTCAGTGTGCCCGGCGCAGACTGTCCCGCAGGTCCACCCAACTCCTGCCAGCCCACACTCTCCGTGGGCCCGCGATGATGAGCTACACGGGTAAATCCAAATACCGCGGTGTTGATCAGATTCGGGCTAAAAGTGTGCGTCCAGTCGATAGCCACGTTTTGATTGCGGAAATACTTCAGGTGGGGACGGTTCGGAGCGTTGCCGCCACCGAGGCCGTTGGAGGTGTCCTGGTTGAAGAAATAGCGGCCGAAGACCACGTTCTTCTGATTGAACGTCCGGTCCACTCGAGCTAGGTACTGATCCTCGTTCAGGTTGTCCTGGTTGTTGGCCACCGGGCTGTTAAAAGAGTACCCGTTGGCACCGTTGTTCGGCAGGGGCATGAATCGTTGAACGAAGCGCAGCGCCGTAGGATCGATCCGGTCCGCGGCGATCGGACCTCCAAATGGCTTGCCCGTCTGCGGGTCTATCACCGGGTTGTTAGGATACGGCTTGTTTGTGAGCGGGTCGATAGCATTCGATCCGTTCAAACCCGTGAGATCGACCGTTCCGTTCCCGTTCAGGTCCGGTCGTTGCGCCTGTGTCAGCACCTGGTTGATCGTCTGCGTCTCGTCCCGGCGCTGCCGGGTGCCCTGGTAATAGCCGAAGAAGAACATCTTGTCCTTGATGATCGGACCACCAAGGAAACCACCGAACTGGTTGAGTTTGAAGGCCGGCTTCGGTTCGTCAGGATTGGCGAAGAAGTTCCGGGAGTTGAGAACGGTGTTGCGGAAGAACTCAAAGGCGCCCCCGTGGAAGGCGTTTGTGCCCGAGCGGCTTACCGTATTCACCAGACCACCGGAGTTGCGACCATATTGCGCGGTGAAGTTGCTGGTCTGGATGTCGAACTCCTGCAGCGCATCCGGGGCAGGAAAGACCGGCGCGGTCGACAGGTAGTTGTCTGTCATATCTACGCCGTCGAGCAGGTAGTAATTCGATCCTGGACGATTACCGTTGACGACGACGCCCTCGTGCTGGCCCTGGCCGTGCGACACGTTGTTGTTGTCATACGAGACGCCCGGCATGATGTATTGCAACTGGAGGGAATCGCGCCCATTCAGCGGCAGGTCGACCACACGCTGCTGATCCACAACATGGCTCACCGTCGCATCGACCAGGTTGATGGCCGGCGGTGCGGACGAGACCTCGACCGTCTCTGAAACCGATCCGACCGTGAGCGGGGCCCGCACGGTTACGTTCTGGTCGACTTCGAGGACGATCCCGCGCTGTACGTAGGCCTGAAAACCAGCCGACTCGACACGCACCGAGTAGTTGCCGGTGGGCAGCGTTGGAAAGGTAAAGTTGCCACTGCCGTCCGAGACGTCGGACACTACCTGGTTCGTGCCTTCGTTGGTGATTACCACCTTGGCGTTGGGAATCGGTGATCCACTCGAGTCCACAACAGAACCCACAATCCTGCCGGTCGCACCCGCAGCGAAGCTCATTTGCGGAGTGCACGCCAACCCAAGGATGGAGATGAAAAGAAGAAGCCGGTGAAGCGTACGTCGCATACGTGACCTCGTGAAAAGGCGGATAGGCCGTTCAGTTCTGGAACTCGCTGTTTACAGGCGAATCGGAAAGCTGCTTTGAAAAGTGTGGGAACACTATCTTTGGGACCAAGGTCCTGTCAACACGGCACTTGTCAGAACGCCCTCATGGGCCCGAATGCCGACGACACGGGCACGCCACGGTCGATCTCTGCCGTACTTTCAGCTGCTTTCTCCTCTTCAGGGAGCGCCTCTCGGACAGCCTGTGGGCGCCACGGGAGCAGGCACGCGGGCGGAGTTGCGGGGTGACGATCCTTTTGGAATGCCTGTAGGATTCGCAGGGAAACGCAGGAGCTCATGGCCAAGCTGAATCGCAGGGAACTCGGATTGGCAGCGGTTGCCGCTGCAGTGTGCGGCTCTGCTGACCTGTCTGCTGCTGCCATGCCGGACACTCCGGGCGCGGGCCGCAGCGGAACGCACGCGAAGACGATGCTGCGCGCGGAGTGGGAGCCTATCCTGCCCGGTGTATGGCGCGCCAGGCTCGGCTCCCCAGAGGCGCACACACCCGTACGCGACCGCCCCGTTCCGCCCGCGGCAGCGGAGGCACAGGCGCGATTACCCCTTGTCTCTGCTCCGCCGCTGGCGGCTCCGGCGGGGCAGCTCAGTCACCGTGGGCTCCACGCCACGCTCCCCCTGGCGGAAGGGGAGTTGATCTACGGCTTTGGGCTCCAGCTGCAGGCGTTTCAGCAACGCAGCAGCAAGCGCATTCTGCGGGTCAACGCGGATCCGCTGGCGGACTCCGGCGACTCCCATGCGCCGGTGCCTTTCTATCTCACCACCGCGGGTTACGGCGTTCTGATCGACACCTTTCGTCAGACCGAGGTGGACTGCGGCCAGTTGCATGCCAAGCCGCTCCGGGCGGAGACCGCAGGCAGCAGGGAGGTGCTGCAGCCTGCTCGTCTGCGATCGCGCGATATGGAAGCGCCTGGGGAGGTGCACATAGAAGTGCCGCGGGCTTCCGGCGTAGACCTGTACCTCTTTGCCGGGCCAGGCATGCTGGACGTAGTCCGCAGGTACAACCTCTTTTCCGGCGGAGGCGTCACTCCGCCGGAGTGGGGCCTTGGGTTCTGGTACCGGCCGGAGATGCACCTGAGCGCCGACGAGGTGCTGCACCTGGCCGAGGAGTTTCGCGAGCGCAAGATTCCCTGTGACGTTCTGGGCCTGGAACCTGGATGGCAGACGCATGCCTACTCGTGCTCCTTTGTTTGGGAGCCCACCCGCTTCCCGGATCCGCGGGCCTTTGTGTCGCAAGCGGCGCGGAGCGGCTACCACGTCAATTTATGGGAGCACGCCTTCACGCACCCAACCGCGCCTTTCTTTCCGGCTCTTGTGCCACATGCGGGAGACTTCGCGGTTTGGGGCGGGCTGGTGCCCGACTTCGCCGATCCGTCCGCACGAAAGGTCTTTGCGGACTACCACAGCGACGCACTGGTCGAGTTAGGTGTTTCTGGCTTCAAGCTCGATGAGTGCGACAACTCCGACTACACGCACGGCTGGTCGTGGCCGGCCTTTGCCAGCTTTCCGTCCGGCCTGGACGGCGAACAGATGCACGGCGCATTTGGTCTGCTGTACCAGAGGGCGATTCTCAGTGCCTTCCAGCGTCGGGGGCGGGAGACCTACAGCCTGGTGCGCTCCAGTGGAGCACTTGCTGCCCCTTTCCCTTTTGTTCTCTACAGCGATCTCTACGACCATCGCAAGTTTGTCCGTGGGCTGATCAACGCGGGCTTTAGCGGCCTCTTGTGGTGCCCCGAAGTGCGCGATGCGACGAGCGAAGAGGACCTGCTGCGGCGTCTCCAGACTGTTGTCTTCGCGCCGCTCGCGATGGTGAATGCTTGGTACATCCGCAACCCGCCGTGGAAGCAGATTGCGCGCGAGGAGAACAACCACGATCAGCTAGGGCCGGGCTGGCAGACCCTGGAGGCCCGCTGCCGCGAGATCATTGGTTGGCGCATGGCGCTGGTGCCGTACCTGCGCACGGCCTTCAGCCTCTACCAGACGGACGGCACCCCGCCGTTCCGTTCGCCCCTGCTCGACTTCCCCGGCGACGCCGCGCTGCATGAGGTAGATGACCAGTTCATGGTGGGAGACCGGCTCATGGTGGCGCCGCTCTTCGCTGGCGAAGGGAACCGTGCTGTGGTTCTGCCTGCCGGGTCAGACTGGCACGACCTGTGGACGGGCAAGCTGCATCGCGGCGGTGATCGGCTCACGTTCGCACAGGACTACCGCGAGATCCCGGCCTTTGTGCGCGCAGGCTCCGTGCTGCCGTGGGCACGGGTGGGCAGCCATGCCGCGGACCCCCGTACGCGAGAGTTGCAGGTACGCGTTTACGGAGATGGCAGCCTCGCGTGGCATGGAGCCGGAACAGACCTGCAAGGCATGGTGCTGCAGGGCGGCGCCGGTGCGCACGGCACGGTGACGCCGGCAGCTGCTTCCGAGAGGCCCTACGAGATCGTGGAGTGGCAGCGCATCGGCTAAGTCGCACGGCTGCCGTGTGTTTTTGAAGACACCCTGCAGTTAAAGCGCGACCATGATCTTCGTGAACCGGGCCGGCTCCTCTGACCATCGCGCCAGGGCAGCAGGAGCCTCTTCCAGTGAAACAATCGCAGACACAGCGCGATCCACGGGGAAGAGACCGGCTTGCAGCAGCCGGATGACCTCGTCGAAGTCCTGGGGCAGGGCGTTCCGGGAGCCCATGATGTCGAGTTCTTTCTGTACAAAGAGCCGGGTCTCATAGCTGACCGGCTCCTTGGCATAGCCGATGTAGACCACACGCCCGGTAAAGGCCACCTCTTCAACCGCGCCGCGAAACGTCTCAGGCAGGCCAATTGCCTCGATGACGACATCGGGGCCACGGCCGTTGGTGATCTCCTGCAGCCGATCGTGGACCGAGTCTCGTCGTGAGTGAACCAGGTGAGTCGCTCCCGCGGCCCGCGCGGTCTCAAGCTTCTCATCGTCGAGGTCGATGACGATAGTCGTTGCGCCACGAAACGCGGAACCGGCGATGGCACCGAGTCCCACGCCGCCGCAGCCGTAGACCGCCACCACATCCTGCGGAGTGATCCGGGCTCGAGCGACCGCATGCATGCCCACGGTCAATGGCTCCACAAGGCAGAGCTCCTTGGGCGAGAGCGCAGATGGGTACACCTTCGCCTCCGGGACCGTCAGTAGTTCGGTCAACGCGCCGTCACGCTGCACCCCAAAGGTCTGGTTGAACTGGCAGGCGTTCACATGGCCGCGCTGGCAGGCGGCACACTCCCCACAGTTCGTGTAGGGGGAGACCGCAACGCGTGTGCCGGCTGGGACCGTTGCGGAACCTTGCACCACCGTGGCCGCGATCTCGTGACCAATCACGCGCGGGTATGTGACCAGGGGGTTCTTGCCGCGGTAGCTGTTGAGGTCTGTGCCACACAGGCCGATCAGATCGACACGCAGGAGCAGATCGCCAGCTGCAGGTTGTTTCGGCTCGGGATGATCGATAAGTCGGACCTGACCGGGGCCAGTTAACGCGACGGCTCTCATGCGTGATCTCCCCTTGCATTGTGCTCGCTCCCTGGTGGCGGCCAGAACTGAGCAATCTTGTCACAGTCCGGCCCAGGCAGTTGGCCGGGTCGAGAACGATAGCGAGCACCTGCGCTGCTCGGCGTATCGTCCGCTGACCAGCAGCAAACGGCGCGCAGATGCCCCGAGACACGATCAAGATAAGCGTGCCACGAGGCCAAGGCAACTCGAGCTAGCAGCTGGCGAAGCCGTCACTCTGATCGCTTCACAGCAAGGGGCGGGGCCAGGTCGATGCCCCCAGTCTCCTTCCAGAGGTCCGCGGCGCCTCCGCTGAGCGCTCTAGGCGCCCATGCTCGCCTCGAACGCCCGGATGCACCGCGGGAAGATCGCTGGTATATTTGGGGTACGGGACGCGAGGGAGACCTGGCGCCCACGGCAAGTGCCGCTATGTGGCGATATGGTGTAACTGGTTAACACGTCGCCCTCTCAAGGCGAAGAGTTCGGGTTCGAGCCCCGATATCGCTACCAACTTGCTCATCCTCAAATTATGTCTGCTTACCAGCCATGGCGCGTCTCAGGCGGCGACATAGGCCATCAGGGAATGCAGCAGCGGCATAAAGTGTGCAGATGATCCTCATCGGGCGGTCTCGATAAATCAGGTTTGGAGCTTCCACTTCCTGGTGCTTTTTATGGCAGAAGAATCTTTCTTCTCTAGCTTCACGCGAAGCCGCCCGTGGGTAGACGGCGCGGGCGCCGGATGTTGAGGCGACGAAGCACGGTGTCGCGGGAGCGCGGGTGGCGGAGCCGATCCCTGCGGGGCCGCTTTATACTCGGGCTGTGAGCAAGACGTTCTATATCGAAACTTTCGGCTGCCAGATGAACGCCCACGACTCCGAAAAGGTGATCGGGACGCTGGAGCAGCATGGGTACGCTCAGGTTGATGACGAGGCCAATGCGGGCCTCATTCTCTACAACACCTGCTCCATCCGGGACAAGGCCGAGCAAAAGGTCTTCCATCGCCTGAACGAGTACAAGCGGCTGCAGGGTGAGGGCAAGCGCTTTGCCGTGCTGGGCTGCGTCGCACAGCAGGAAGGCGAGCGCATCTTCGAGAAAGCGCCCTACGTATCCATCGTGTCGGGCTCGGCGAGCTATCGCAACCTGCCCGAGATGTTGTCGCGTCTGGAGAATGGCGAAACGCGGATCACCGGTCTGGACGATCGTCAGACTGACGAGACCTTTGAGACCACCTTTGTGGCGCGAACCAATCCGCACCGGGGCTATATCACCATCATTGAGGGCTGCGACAAGTTCTGTGCCTACTGCGTGGTGCCATATACGCGCGGCAAGGAGCGCAGCCGAACCTCGGCCAGCGTGCTTGAAGAGGCGCGGCGCATCGCCGATGCGGGCTATACGGAGATCCAGTTGCTCGGGCAGAACGTGAACTCCTATCGGGACGCCTCCGGCAAACAGACCTTCGCCGAACTGCTGGCGGCAGTGGGCGAAGTTCCTGGAATCAGGCGTGTGCGCTTCACCACAAGTCACCCGCGCGACTTCACCCGGGATATCGTGGACGCCATGGACGCAGTGCCTACTCTGTGCGATCACGTGCACCTGCCCGTGCAAAGTGGATCCACGGCGGTGCTGCGGGCGATGAATCGCGAGTACACGCGCGAGTGGTATCTCGAACGCATCAGCTGGATCAAGGCGGCAAAGCGCCGCATCAGCATGACGTCGGACATCATCGTGGGCTTTCCGGGAGAGACCGACCAGGACCTCGAGGACACAGCGACGCTGCTCGAAGAGGTGCAGTACGACGCCATCTTCGCCTTCAAGTATTCGCCCCGGCCAAACACGCCGGCGGTGCATCTGCCCGATTCCATCACCGACGAGGTGAAGGCGGCGCGACTGCAGATTCTGCTCGAGCGGCAGCGCGCCATCCAGCGCGAGACGTACGCGCGCCACGTGGGCGAAACCATGGAGCTGATGGTTGAAGGGCACAACCAGCAGCGCGGCCAGGTAATCGGTCGCTCGTCTCAAAACATCACGGTGAACTTCACGACGCGCCAGCCCATTCTGCCCGCGCCGGGAAGCTATGTTTCCGTACGCGTAACGCAGAGCTTTCCAAACAGCCTTCTGGGAGAGGCTTGCTGATGAGTGGACCGGGCGAGGTGCGCGACACGGCAGAGATTGAGGTGCAGATCCGGGGGCTAATGGTGGACCCGATCACCAATACGCCGGTGGTGGTGCTGAAAGACGCGACAAGCGACGCCATCCTGCCTATCTGGATCGGCATGTACGAAGCAAATGCCATTGCGCTCGAGCTCGAGAAGACAGCGACGCCGCGACCAATGACGCACGACCTGCTGCGAGACACCGTGCTTGGGCTCGGCGCCGAGGTCCTGAAGGTAGTCGTCACGGAGCTGCGCGACGACACCTTCTTCGCCATGATCTGGATGCAGCAGGGCGGGAGCCCGGTGGTGATCGATGCACGGCCGTCAGACGCGTTGGCGATGGCCCTGCGCTGGGACTGCCCCATCTTTGTGCGGCAGGAGGTACTGGATCGCTCGCGCAAGGCGGCCGGCGCCAGCCAGGGCGGCACCGCCGAGCAGATGCGGCAATGGCTGGAGAATCTGAACGACGACGAGATGGGCCGCTACAAGATGTAGCTGGAAGCGAGCCCGCTCGGGTGCGGGCACGCTCTAGCTGGACAGACGGCGCAGGTGGGTAAAGAACTCCGGAAACGAAACAGCGGCAGCCTCCGCACCGTGAATCTCCGTGGGGCCGGAGGCACGCAGGGCGGCGACGGCAAATGCCATCGCGATGCGGTGGTCTTCACCTGAGTCGACAGCGGCGCCGTGCAGTTGCTGGTTCCCGGCAATGTCCATGCCATCTTCGTGTTCAGTCACCTCGGCTCCCATGGCGCGCAGGTTGCGGACGACCAGCTCAATACGGTCGGACTCCTTGATGCGGAGCTCCCGTGCGTCGCGCACGCGAATGCCGGTGCGGGTATACGGCGCCACGGCGGCCAGGGCTGGGATCTCGTCGATGAGCTGCGCCGTAAGAGCGCCGGAGATCTCGACAGGCTGTACGGAGGCGGTACGCGAAGGCTCGGCGGCGTTGATCTGGATCGTGCCGGCGAGCTCACCAAAGTGCTCCTCAACGTTGAGCACCTTGATGCGCAGGCCAAGGGCGACAGCGGTATCGAGCAGTGCCGAGCGGGTAGGGTTCATACCAAGCGCATCGAGCACGAGGTGCGAGTCAGGGAAGAGAAGGGCGGCACACAGGAAGAACGCCGCGGAGGAAAGATCGCCGGGAACGGTCGCCTCGATGGCATGGAGCGGCTGCGGGCCGGAAAGGCTGAGCCGGTTGCCCGCGCGGACAAGCGTTGCCCCAAAGGCTCGCATGGCGTGCTCGGTGTGATCGCGGGTGCGAACGGCTTCCGTGAGCGATGTCTCGCCGGTGGCCTGCATGCCGGCAAAGAGGATGGCTGTCTTCACCTGTGCAGAGGCGACTGGACTGTCAAATGTCACGCCAGCCGTAGGGCCGCCACGGAGCGTGAGAGGGGCATGGCCCTCGGTGAGGTCGATGCCAGAGCGGCTCGGGTCGGTGAAGAAGCGCGAGATGGGGTCTTGCACGCGCTTCATCGGGCGGCTGGAGAGGGAGCGGTCGCCAACGAGCGTGAATGTATGCGGATGCGCCGCAAGCAGGCCGGAAAGCATGCGCATAGTGGAGCCGGAGTTGCCGCAGTCGAGCGGCGCAGCGGGCTGCTGGAATGCGCCGCCCGTCCCCTGGATCGCAATAGCACTTGCGGGCTGGCCTTCACTCGCGGACTCGTTCGTGATGGTGGCACCAAGAGCGGCCATGCAGCCCAGGGTGGAGTGCGGGTCTGCGCCGGTGGAGAAGTTGTAAAGACGCGAGGTGCCCTCGGCGAGGCCGGCGAGCATGGCATAGCGGTGCGAGATGCTCTTGTCGCCGGGGAGGGTGAGTGAGCCGCGAAAGCCCTGTGCAGGGTGGATCAGTTCCGTTGACATGACGACCCTAGTCTATCCGGTCGGGCCTGGGTGCCAGCGATTGCGTGCGCCGCATCACCAGCGTTGAACAGCAGATTGGGGGGCTGGCTGTCTAGACTAGAGCAAGCGAGAGGCCACGCATAGTCCCATCCAGGGTGGCTGGCGCATGGATGAGCCCACCCCTGCCATGGTGGACCCGGAGAAGCAGCCCATCACGGAGCTGTACATCGATACACCCACCCTTGTGCGGGCGCGCAGCGCAGGCGGCGAGCTTTGGCGCGCCTGGATGGACGCTGATCCGAAGTCCGCAGACACAGTCTTTCTGCAGATCTATACGTCAGGGACCGGTGGAGACTTTCGCTGGAAGCTGACGGATGCCGATCACATGGTCCTCACCGCGGTGCCGCCCAAGAACGCACCCCGTCCAAGACTCCGTTTCGGCCCTTTGCCGTCTCGCTTACGCGCATCTCGCTGCCCAGGCACTACCCTCTGCTTGAGCGCGGCTTCCATTGGGTAAATAAGTGGGGACTGGAGCGCTAGGCCGACGCGCTACGCGAGATCACTCATCGCGGGCTCACGGGTCAACGGGCGCGAAGCGCAACAACGGTCTCGTCGTCGAAGTGGTCGGCGCCAGCCTCAAAGACGGCAAGTGCCTCCAGCACCGCGTCCACAGCGGCGGAGGCCCCGGTTGCAGCAAGCGGATGTCGCTGCAGCAAGGTGCACAACCGCTCGTTGCCATACATCTCACCGTGCAGGTTGGTGGCGTCGACGATGCCGTCCGAAAAGAAGAGAACAAGGTCCGTGGGAACAAGGGAAAGTACGGTCTCGTCGTACGAGACGGTAGGGAACAGGCCCAGCGGGAAGCCCTCGACGGGAATCGTGTGCACCTCCACCGCACTGGTGAGCGAGTCCTGCCGGGTCACATGGAGGGGCTGTACCGAGCCGGCGTTGGCGATCGTAAGCGTGCGAGCGTGATCATCCCACAGCGCAAGCAGCATGGTGACGTACTGCGCATCGAGCTTGCGCTGCTGCAACTGGTCATTCAACGCTGCGAGCAGAGGCGCCGGTGACAGACGCTGCGGGGCAAGTGAGCGCAGGATGCCGGAGACCAGCGCGGCGTACAGAGCAGCCGGGGCTGCCTTGCCGCTCACGTCCCCAATCGCAAGCGCGACCCGGCCATCGCCGTAGTCAAGGAAGTCATACATGTCGCCGCCGATGGATCGTGCCGCCATGAAATGCGCGGCGATTTCGGCATGTTCCGGTTGCGGTGGCGCGGGTGGAAGCAGGCGCAACTGCACCTCGCGCGCCATCTCGAGGTCGCGTTCCAGCCGCTGCTCCTCCTCGTGGATGCGCTGGTACAGGCGGGCGTTGGCAATCGAGATGGCAACCTGCGAGGCCAGCGTGGTGAGCGTGCGGAGGTGGTCTTCGTTGTAATAGTTAACGCGGGTGTGTTCAAGGTCGAGCACGCCGATAACACGGCCCTTGTAGATAAGCGGTGCCGCAAGCTCGGAGCGGGTTTCGGAGTTCTCCTTGATGTAATGCGGGTTCTTGCGAACATCCGGCGCAAGTATGGGGCGCCGCTCCGCCGCGGTAGTCCCAATGATGCCCTGACCAAGAGCAACGGCCTGGCCGCGCGTGATGCGGTCGCCATAGCGTGTGGTGAACCGATGCTCCAGGCGATCGGTGCGCTCGTTCCACAGAAGAATCGTGAACATGTGGAAGTCGATCACACGCTTCAGCAGCTGGCCGATGCGCTCCAGCAGGTCATCAAGATCGAGGATGGAGGTAATCTCACGCGAGATCTCGCCCAGCACGGTGAGCGTCTCAGCCTGGCGGGAGACACGTGTGTACAGGCGCGCGTTCTCCACCGCAACAGCCATGCGCGAGGCCACAAGTTCCAGAAGGCGTTGGTGCTCCGCGGTGAAGAAGCTTGGGATCTCCGACTGGATATCGATGACGCCGACTACCTTGTTTTTGACGATCAGGGGAACTGCAAGCTCGGAGCGGACCTCCGGGTTGGCAGCGATGTAGTTGGGGATGTAGTTACCCGGTGTGCCTACATCCGCTACCAAGATCGAATGGCGCTGTAAGGCCGCCTGACCTACGATGCCCCGGCCAAGCTTGATACGGAGCCGTTCAATCTCGGCTGTGTGACCAGTCTGAAAGCGCATCCAGAGCTCTTCGGTGCGATCGTTGAGCAGCAGGATGGCCAGAATGCGGTAGTCGATCACGGCACGCACCAGATCGGCCACGCGATGCATGAGGGTGTTTAGATCCAGCGTCGTGTTCAGCGCATCCGCGAGACGATGGAGAAACTCAAGCTGCAGCGGTTCTACGCGTGGCGGATTGCCGGGAGCAGCCTGCTCGGGGTTGGGCCGATAGTCACCCTCATAAGCGGACGTCTGCTCTTCTCCAAGAGAGAGCCTCTGGGAGCCTTTTGCGGAGCGCACGGGATGTTCTGGTGAGCTCATGAGCGAATGGGTGATGATACCCCGACAGCACTAGTAGGAGTCGGCGGTGGGAGCAGGGGCAATCTGCCCGGCGAGCTCATGGAGGATACGTACACTCGCACTTGCGCCAATCCGGGTAGCCCCGGCGCGAAGCATCGAGGTGGCATCGGCCAGGGAGCGAATGCCGCCAGAGGCCTTCACCTCGGCTAGGCCCGCGGCTTTGTCATGCAGGAGGTGAATGTCGTCGGGAGTTGCGCCGCCAGTAGAAAATCCGGTGGAGGTCTTCAGAAAGTCAGCGCCGGCCGCAAGAATCAGATCCGAGGCTCGCAGCTTTTCTTCAAAGCTAAGCAGGCAGGTCTCCAGGATGACCTTCAGAATGCCACCATGCGCATGTGCCCGGTCCGCCAGGGAACGGAGCTCGGAGGCAATCAGACGCAGGTCCTCCGGGCGACCTGACTTGAGGCGGCCCACATTGAGCACGACATCGATATCGTGCACGCCGGCGCGCAGCAGCTGCTCCGCCTCGGCTAGCTTGGTTTCAGAAGAGTTGCTCCCGAGCGGGAATCCCACGACCGCGCCTACCGGGATGCCGGTTCCGGCGAGCGCCTGGACTGCGGTCTCGGCCCACGAAGGGTTCACCATGGCACACGCAAAGCCATGCTCGGCGACCTCTCGGCACAGCTGCAGCACGTGGGCATGCGTCGCGTCTGGCTTCAGCAGCGTGTGATCGATCACGGCGGCAAGGCGCTGAGGGGAAGAAAGAGCCAGGGCGGCAAAGGCGGCAGGTGTTTGTGCTGCTGTGGCGGAGGGGGAAGTCACTGCGAACGGCTCCTTGCACTGTGAATCCGGCGGCATCCCCACTCGCCAAGAACGGCCCGGGTGCCCGCGCGAAGGTGAAGGTCGATGCCCCGTGATCGCTTGCAGGGTCTCATCAACTGATGAAAGAGGTATCACACAGAGCTGACGACTGGCTCCTTGGCGGCGGCAGTCGCTGAGGAGCCATCAGGGCCGGAACTGGCAGCAGACGGCGGCTTGGGCTGGAGCGAAG
The DNA here is from genome assembly GCA_965199635.1 of Acidobacteriaceae bacterium. Taxonomy (GTDB): domain Bacteria; phylum Acidobacteriota; class Terriglobia; order Terriglobales; family Acidobacteriaceae; genus Edaphobacter. Next base: position 1,244,774 of record CBDASL010000001.1, read on the forward strand.
CAGCCTGCCAGGCAATGGCGAGGTCGTCGACTAAAAAGCGATACAACTGGTCGCGGCCGGCCTCGTCGCGCGCACGCAGCACAGCGGAGGGATGGATCGTCGCAATCACCTGGTCGGCATAGGGCGTGCTTAGTACCTTGCCATGGTCTCGCATCAGACCGAAGGTGCCGCCCAGCAGAGACTTTGCCGCTGAAGCACCCAGGCAGAGAACTACACGTGGGCGCACGGCATCCAGCTCGGCGAGCAGCCAGGGACGGCAGGCGGTGATCTCGCTCATCCGCGGATTCTGGTGAAGGCGGAGCTTGCCGCGCTGGACAAACTTGAAGTGCTTCACCGCGTTCGTCACGTAGACCTCATCCCGAGGAATGCCGAGCTCGGCGAGTGCGCGATCGAGCACCTTGCCAGCAGGGCCCACAAAGGGGCTGCCCAACTTGTCTTCCTGGTCGCCAGGCTGTTCGCCGACCAGCATCAGCGTCGCCGGGTGGTGCATCGTCGTTTGCGATGGGCCCGCGCCCGGAACGGCCTGGGTCGCGAACTGGTACAGCTCGCATCCCTTGCAGGTCGGCAGGGCGGCATTGATGAGCGGCAACGTATGCTCGGCAGGAACAAAGGGAGCGGCTGAGGTCTTAGCGGATTGGGTCTGGACCATGGTGCCTACGCGATCTGCAGATTGGGTTATGAGTGTGGGGAGGACAGCGACCTCCGGAAGGTTCTTCCAGTAGCGAACCGGCATCTCCGACCGCATCACCGCCGGGTTTACGCGGGCCGGGTTAAAGATGCTGCTGTAGTACGAGCGCCAAAGCGTCTCAAGTTCGTCGTCCGGCGGCGCGGACTCTCGTGGCAGACCCTCAAAGAAGTGCAGCTGCTGTGTATTTGGATTCCAGGCAACAGACTCGTCCGGCGTCAGAATGCTCCAGCGCATGATGGCGAATCGCTCCGCAAAGAACGGTGCCGCCAGGTGCAGGATCCGGTGGTCTGGCTGGTACCACGCGATGAAGTGTTCATGCTTTGCCGCTGGCTCAGCCGAGGAGAGATCCGGGTGTGGCAAAAACGGATTAGAGTCATCCATGCGATCGTCTCCAATCCGGCGGAAGCGGACAAAGGCGTGCATCTTGTGAAGGTCGCGGCGAACCTGGTGCTCCATATTGCGCAGCTTCGCCACGTCCGTGTCGACCATGATCTTCAGCAGTTCTCGCGTGGTTTGCAGGCGAAAAAGCAGGCGATACAGAAGGTTCCAACGCTGCGGATCGCGGTGGCAGGCGACCACCTCGGCTGCGTCCAGGAAGGCCTTGTTCGTGTGGGGAACCGTGATCGGGCGGCCCGTAGGGCGATCGTCGCCATCTCCGAGAGCCAGCGTCAGCGTCGCCGGTGCCGTCGCGTCCTGCAGATCAAGCTCGTCGGGTGTATAGCCCTGTTGCAGCAGGGCGCGGGCATGTGTACGCCAGCTGGTAAAGTCGGGATCGAGAAGGACGTGCTTCATGCCTGGTTGTACGATGCCGCCCTGCACTGCGGAGCTTTGTGGAAGGCTGTCGTCGGTCGACCGCGCCATGCATGTCTACGGTTAAGTTCCGGCTGACGAAATACGTTTACAGGTAGTGCCCGGAGGTTGGCGTTGACTGCAACCGGCGAGGGCTGGCTAACGGCACTCGCTAGGAACCGGAGGCGTCATACAGCGCCAGTCAGGGCTGAGATGGGTCCGAAGAGATCAAGCTGCGCCGCTGGCGAAGGCCCTACGCCGCTGCTCGCGGCGTTCTCAAGCGTGAGGAGGGGCGCCGTCGGTGCGTGGTCCGTTGTGATGACGAACGGCAGCGCACCGCGGACGCGAACATTCAGCTTTCGCAGGTCTTCCGTCGAGAGCGCGTGATACTTGCGGATCGAAAGGATACGATCAACCGACTTGTACCCAATGCCCGGGATACGCAGCAGCGCTTCACGCGGCGCGGCGTTCAGATCAACCGGGAAGAACTCCGGATGGGCACGGGCCCAAGTCGTCTTCGGGTCTTCCGTCAGGGACAGGTCGGGCGCGTCGGGCGTTGTGAGCTCGGAGGCCTGAAAGCCGTAGAAACGCATCAGCCAGTCGGCCTGGTACAGGCGATGCTCCCGAACCAGGGGCGCGGGCTTCAGCGGCAGGCGGGTGTCGGCCTGCGGGTAAGGGCTGAAGCCGGTGAAGTAGATCCGCCGCAGCTTGTAGGCACCGTAAAGGTGGGTCGAGGTGGTGAGGATGTCGCGATCACTGGCCGCCGTAGCTCCGACGATCATCTGCGTGGACTGACCAGCTGCAGCAAAGGCCGGCGCCAGACGCGACTTCCTGCGATTCTCGTCAGCCTCGTCCTTCTGCACGGCGATCGATGCCATCGTGGACTCAATCACGACGGACTTCTTCTCAGGCGCCAGCTGGACCAGATCCTGCTGCGTGGGCAACTCAATATTGGCCGACAGCCGATCGGCGAGGCGGCCAGCTTCGGCGACCAGCTTTGGGTCGCAGCCAGGAATCGTCTTCAGGTGAATGTAGCCACCAAATCGATGAACCTCGCGTAGCGAGCGGGCGACCGCCACAAGCTGCTCCATCGTGTAGTCCGGGGACTGGATGATGCCGGAAGAGAGAAACAGGCCCTCGATGTAATTGCGCTTGTAGAAATCCAGCGTAAGGGTGACGACCTCTTCAGGTGTGAAGCGCGCGCGTCGAATGTCAGATGACACACGGTTCACACAGAACACGCAGTCATAGGTGCAGAAGTTAGTGAGCAGGATCTTCAGCAACGAGACGCACCGGCCATCCGGTGTGTAGGAGTGGCAGATCCCCATGCCATCCGAATGCCCTATGCCCTCGCCGTTGCCGGAGCGCTTGGCGCCAGATGACGCGCATGAGGCGTCGTACTTGGCTGCGTCGGCCAGGATCTCGAGCTTCTGCTGGACGTTCATTACCTGGGACATAGCTGATGCATTGGATGCCGAGACCGCTTCGCTGGAAGCGAAGAAGCGGCGAATGTCAGTGTAGCCAATGCGAGCCGATTCCAAAGCAGCAACATCAAAAGCAAAGAGGTCTGCGATGGCTCAGGATTTGCGCATGGCGGTGTTGGATCAGGCACCGGTGCCGGAGGGAACAACACCAGCCCAGGCTTTGGCCAACTCGGTCGATCTGGCACAGCACGTGGAGCGGCTGGGTTTCACCCGCTTCTGGATGAGTGAGCACCACGCGATGCAGACGCTGGCCTGCACCGCACCTGAGGTCATGCTGGCGCGGATCGGCGCGGCGACCGAGCGGATCCGTTTGGGTTCGGGCGGTGTTATGTTGCCGCACTATGCCTCGCTGAAGGTGGCTGAACAGTTCCAAACTTTGGCAGCCTTGTACCCCGGTCGAGTCGATCTGGGACTTGGCCGGGCTCCCGGGGGCGGGCCGGTCGAGTCTATGGCCCTGCGCCGGGAGCGCCGCGTGCAGCCGGCCGACGACTTCGCCGATCAACTCACCGAGCTGCTAGCATTTTTAGGGACCGGCGAAGGCTTCCAGGCGGGGCATCCATTCGGCAAGCTTCGTGTCATGCCAGAGACCGCTGTGGCGCCGGATGTCTGGGTGCTTGGCTCAAGTCTATGGGGAGCGCATGCTGCGGCCGCCTTTGGGTTGCCATACGCCTTTGCGCACTTCTTCAGCCCATTGCCGACACGGCAGGCAATCGAGACCTACCAGAGAGAGTTCCGCCCCGGTGCGAATGGTCGGCAGGAGCCTGAAGCAATGGTCGCTGTCGGTGCAATCTGCGCGGAAACCACGGAAGAGGCGGAGTTTCTCGCCTCGAGTGTTCGGCTGCTCCAGGCTCGCATCCGGCTGGGCGATCGACGGCCCGTGGCAGAACCGCAAGCCGCGCTGGCAGAGTTGCGCGCCATGGGCGAAAGGACGCCGCCCGTCGAAGAAGGGGAGTTCCCGCGCTACTACGTTGGCACTCCGAGCGCGGTTGCCGAGCAGCTGCACGCGATGGCACGCTCGCTGAGGATCAATGAGTTGGTCGTCAACAGCATCTGCTGGGATCACGCAGCGCGCAAGCGAAGCTACACGCTGCTGGCACAGGCGTCGGGCTTCGCACTTGAGAGCACCCCCGTGCGTGTCGAGGCGCTTGCTGGCTAGTGGCCGACAGCCTCCTCCGGAAACAGCCGGATGTCGCGCAGGTTGCGGTAGTTCTCGGCGTAGTCCAGGCCGTAGCCAATCACGAACTGATTCGGAACCTTGAACGCCACGTAGTCCGCCGTGATCGGCACCAGGCGCCGGTCCGGCTTGTCCAGGCAGGTTGCGATCTTCAGCGAGGCGGGCTTGTGCTGCATCATCAGCCCGCGCAGGTAGGAAAGCGTCAGTCCCGTATCCAGGATGTCCTCGACCAGGATCACGTGCTTGTTCTCGATGGGGTTGTCGATGTCCTTGATGAGCTTCACGGCGCCTGACGAGACGCGAGCGCGGCCGTAGGACGAGACCGAGACGAAGTCGAACGTGGCATCTACCTTGATGGAGCGTGCGAGGTCCGCGAGAAAGATCGCTGCGCCCTTCAGCACACCAATGAGCACAATGCTCTTCCCGGCGTAGTCGCGGGAGATCTCCTCCCCTAGTTCAGCAACGCGGGCGGCGATGGTCTGCTCGGAGAGAAGAACCTCCATTCCGGATGAGGGAGGGAAGACGAGGGGCTTGCCGGCAGCATCGTTAGGCATACGGATTGAGAGTACCGCGACTGCCCCCTGCAGGAAAGGCGTCGATATACTGGGCGGGTGAGGCAGATGTGTATCCGTTTGTGAACGTTGGGCCGTTGCACCTGGGCACCTTTGGCCTGCTGTTGTGGCTGGCGGCTGTTGCCGCCACCTATGCGCTGCATCGCAACTTCCAACGGCAGGGCGTGGACGCGGATGCGTTGGAGATCGTGGTTTGGGTCGTGATCGGCGGCATCCTTGGCGCCAAGTTGTGGCACGAACTGCAGGACATCCCGGAGCTGCGGGCAGCGCTTCGGCAGATTGGTCTGCCCGGATGGAGTCACCCGGTTGAGGTGCTAAGCGGCGTGCTGCAGTGGTTTCGGGCCGGGTTCGCCTGGTTCGGTGGCTTGCTTGCTGGCATTGCCGTGCTTCTGTGGTCCGGGGCCCGTGCACGGCCAAATGGCCTGCGTGGCTGGCGCGGTGCCGTGCGGCTCCTGGATCTGGCGGCGCCTGCAACCGCTCTCGGTTACGGCATAGGCCGCATCGGCTGCCTGACAAGCGGGGACGGGGACTATGGCAAGAACACGACCCTGCCCTGGGGCGTGCACATGAAGTGGAATGCCCTGGTTCCGCCCAACCCGCCGGATGCGCTCGTACAGCCTACGCCGGTCTATGAACTGCTCTTCGGGCTCGTTGTCTTTGCCCTGCTGTGGAAGCTGGGCCTACGGCGGAGGAAGCTCGGGTGGCTCACCGGGCTCTACCTCGTCCTTTCCGGCATCGGCCGCTTCCTTGTGGAGTTCGTGCGGGTCAATCCTCGTCTGTACTTTGGCATGAGCAACGCCCAGGTAGCTGCGCTGGCGAGCCTTCTCGTCGGCATCATCGTAATGATCCTCAGCACACGCGCCGGCGTCGATACTCCACAGCCTGCTGAGAGCACTGCCACTACGGCCTGAACAGCCCCTACCGTTCGGCTGTGTCAACCAGAGTGTCGGTTAGTCAGAGCGTCTTGAGGTAGGCACGAGCCTGCTCGAGCTCCGGGAAGAGTCGCTCCTCTGCCTGGAACTCCCGGGAGTGCACACAGCGGCGGCCGCCACGCACGCGGACAGGGTGCTTGAGGTGCAGCATCTCGTGGTACAGGAGGTATTCCACGGCGAATCGCGGTGTTCCGGGGCGGTCGAAGACGCCGCTGACCACGATGGTATTGTGCGCGGCGTCGTAGTGCCCGAGCAGACGCCGGGCGGAGTGGCTGGACCACGTGAGCGTGGGGCGCCCGAGCAGCCCGTGGAAGAAGCGGGCGTTTAAACCGTCGAAGACCTCTTCAAGATTCCATGTACGCCCGGCCGGCGGAAGGAGACGCTTGCGACCACGCGTCTGGCGTACCTGTTCGGAGGCGCGCAGGACGGGCTCGGAGGACACATAGCGGCGGTACCGGTCGGCATGCAGCCGTGAGATGGGCTTCTTGTAGAGCTTGGCGAGCAGGATGTGGGCGATCGCGTGATGGACGCTGGTGGGCGCCGCCTCCAGCAGGTCGGACAGGTTGACCTTGAGCAGGCCGTCGCGCAGCCGGATCGTAGTGTTCAGCGAGGTGAAGCGGCGAAAGCGGATCTCGAGCGGAGGGATCGGGGCGCGGGGACGGAGCTCGCGGTACTCGATCTGGAAGACAGGGATCAGGAAGTCAGCCACGCATCTCCAAGGCTACACGGGACAGCCGTGGAGAACGCCACAACTGCAGGCTACGGCACCTCTGTGTGGACGGCGCCGGGCTTCTCCTTTGATGGCGGGTGGGCGGCAAACCACGTGCGCTGCTCCTCGACCAGCTTGGTAGCCTCGTCACGGGTGTCCGCGATGGCCTCGAGCGAGAGGGAGCGAGCGACGTTATAGGCCTCGTTATCGGCAGGAGAGCGAATGGCGGTGGACCAGCGATCGGTCGCCTGCAGCAGCTTGGGGAGCTGCTTGCGGAGATCGTAGTGACGCGGACCGTAGTCGTCGAGGTTGTCGTTGAACTCGTCGAGGATGCTGTTGAACTGCTCGAAGAGATCGTGGAGATCGTCTTCGCGGCCGGGGCGCCGTGGCTTGGAGGCGAGCTCGCGAATGCGATCCGCACGGGCGTCGAGGATCTTGACGAAGACGAGGACACGGTCGTCCGGGGTGTACGCAGCCTCGCGTAGCTGCTCCACCTCGGCGTCCGAGAGGGCTTCCTCCTTCTGGGCGTGAGCCGCAGAGTGCGGGATGAGGAGCAGCAGGACTGCGGCGGCAGCGAGGATGGAACGTCGGGTCATGACCTCGCCTAGTGCTTGAAGACCTCGGTCATGAGCTCTTCTTCGACGTGGTTGAGCTGCTTCAGGGCGAGCTGAACGTTGGTTCGGTCATCGCCTGAGGTGGCTCGGAGAAAGGAGCTCATACGAAAGGTGGTCTGCTGCATCACCTGCTCGGCGTTTTTGAGGCGCCTTGTGTCTTTGGAGAGACCGAGATGGATGAGGTGGGCGTAGTGGGTGACCTGCCGGAGGGTGGCGTTGGCACGGTCGCTGTCACCGGCCAGCATCTGGTGTCCGGCCAGCTCGGTCATGCTGTGCACCAGCTCGGTATAGAGGAAGCACTGGTCCTTGAGACTTGCCTGCGCGGCTCGGGACTCCAACAGCGCGATGGCCTGCTCTTCGGGAGTGATGCTATCCGCGGCTCGGGCGGGGGAGGTGGCGACGAGCAGCGTGGCGACGGTGACGACGGCGGAGGCGGCGGTGAGGCGGGTGGAGAACGGCATAGCACCTCCTTGAGGGTGCGTGCAGTTAATGCGTTCGGCCCAGTGCGATCAGCCGGTGGCGAGCTTCCCACTCTTCGTCGGGGAACTTGCCGCCAGCCGCGGAGAGGAACTGCTGGTAGAGCTGCTGCGCCTGCCTGGTCTGGTGAAGCTTGTCGTGTGCGGTGGCCTCAAGAAAGAGGGTCGCCGCTGATTGTGGCTGGACTTTAGCACGCACCGCGAGGGCACGCAAGACAGTCTCTGGGTCGTTGTTTTGGCTGGCTGCAAAGGCAAGATGACTCGCGGCTTCCGCAGCGTCGTTGGGCGTTGGGAAGGTGCTTTTTGCGGAGAAGACGAAGGGCTGGAGGAGCTGCTGTGCTTCGGCGAAGCGCTTCAGGTGGATCAGCGTGTCGGCGTGATCGTCGGCGAGGGTGGGGTCAGCGGGGGCCTGCGATTGCAGCTGGGCGAAGAGGGGTTCGGCGGCGGCGAAGTCGCCGGTTGCCGCGAGCAGGCGGGCGTTGAGGCGGGTAAGGGAAGCCTCGTTGGGGTGGGCGGCGTGGAGGGGCTGGATGAGCGCCAGGGCGCGGGCAGGGTCACCGGTGCTGGCGTAGGCCTGTGCCAGCTCGGCGGAGAGGACGGGATCGCCGGGGGCGGATTGAAGGGCGGTGTTGAGGAGGGTCTCGGCAGCGGCGGGCTTGCCCTGACGGAGCAGGATGCGGGCGAGCTCGGCGTTGGCGGCGGGATCGTTGGGAGAGCGCGCAAGGATGTGGCGGTAGGCGGCCTCGGCCGAGGGGGCGTCGCCGGTGCGGGAGGCGAGACGGGCGGTGAGGAGCTGGTCGTCGGCGGTCTCAGGCGAGAGCTTGATGGCGTTGAGCAGGGCATCCGAGGCGGCGGCGGGGTCGGAGGTCTCCTGGAGGTGGGCGAGAGCGCGATAGGCGCGGGCGCGGAGGGGCGGGTCACCCTTGGTGTTGGCGGCGGCGGTCTGGAGCTCGGTGATGGCGTCGGTGTTCTTGCCGGAGCGGGCGAGCAGCAGGCCGAGGGCGAGGTGGGGCTCAAGGTAGGAGGGGTCGAGGGAGATGGTCTTGCGGTAGTCGGCCTCCGCTGCGGAGCTCTGGTCAAGAGCGTCTTCGGTAGAGGCGAGGTCGAAGCGGAGGCGGGCGTCGGTGGGGTTGTGATCGACGAGGGGCTTCAGGGCGCGGAGGGCGGCAGGGTAGTCGGAGCGCTCGAGGGCATCCGAGGCTTCGGTGCGGAAGGTGTCGTCTTCGCGATGGGGCAGGGACTGGGAGGTGCCAGCTGAGGAGGAGGAGGAGCTGCTGGCGTCGGTGGTGCCTGGAGGGAGCTGGGCGGCGGCGGCGAGGGGGAGGAGAAGGGCTGCGGTGAGGAGCGAGGCGGTGTGGGCGCGGGGCATGGGGTATCTCCCCCCTCCCCCTATGGATTGTGCGCAAAATCTTCCATTCAGGAGGGTTAGGTCTGGACCTATGGGTGTGTTGGGTGTTGAGGCACACCCGGTGGATGTGGTGGGGCCTGGGATGAGTATAGAGGGGTGTGGAGAGGGACTACGCCAAGTTGGGCGTGGTGGGTGGGCTGGGTTTTGGCCTGGGTTTGGTGGCCACAGAAGGGCAACGGCAGCCGCATGGGCGGCTTCGGCTCCTGACGCCTGGTCTGGGTGCTTACTCGGTGGGTTGGAGTTCGTGGAGGGTGTCTGGGCTTTGGGCTGGGTGGCTGGGGCTGGGGAGGGTGGGGGCGAGCCAGTGGCCGGTGTGGGAGCGGGGGTTGGCGGCGATCTCTTCCGGGGTACCGGCAGCTACTAGCTCGCCGCCGCCGGAGCCGCCTTCGGGGCCCATGTCGATGATCCAGTCGGCGCACTTGATGACGTCGAGGTTGTGCTCGATAACGAGCATGGAGCCGCCGGAGTCGATGAGCTTGTTGAAGGCGGTGAGGAGCTTGGCGACGTCGTCGAAGTGGAGCCCGGTGGTGGGCTCGTCGAGGATGTAGAGGGTACGGGAGGCGGCGCGCTTGCTTTCGGCGTTGGCGTTGGGAATGCGCGAGGTGCCGACGCGGGTGGCGGCGAGATGCGAGGCAAGCTTGACGCGCTGGGCTTCGCCACCGGAGAGGGTGGTGGCGGACTGGCCGAGGCGGATGTAGGCGAGGCCGACCTCATCGAGAACCTGGAGCTTGTCGAGGATTTTGGGGTGGCCGGCGAAGTAGGTGAGGGCTTCCTTGACGGTGAGGCCGAGGACCTCGTGGATGTTGCGGTTGCGGTACTTGATCTCGAGGATGGATGGTTTGTAGCGGGTTCCGTTGCACTCTTCGCAGGGGAGCTCGACGTCGGCGAGGAACTGCATTTCAACGGTGACGGTGCCGTCGCCTTCGCAGACATCGCAGCGGCCGCCGGGGACGTTGAAGGAGAACATGCCCGCGGTGAGCTGCTTGCGCTTGGCGTCTGGCTGGGCGGCGAAGAGCTCGCGGATGAGATCGAAGGCTTTGATGTAGGTAATGGGGTTGGAGCGCGGGGTGCGGCCGATGGGGGACTGGTCGACGAGGATGACCTCGTTGAGGTGCTGGGCGCCGTGGATCTCGCGGAAGAGGTGGGCGGGGTCTGAGCCCTCGGCCTGGTTGAGGGCCTGAAGCAGAGCGCGGTGGAGGACCTGGTGGACCAGGGTGGATTTGCCGGAGCCGGAGACGCCGGTGACGCAGCAGAGGAGGTTGAGGGGGATCTCGACGTCGACGCCGCGGAGGTTGTTGGAGCGGGCGCCGAGGAGGCGGAGGCGTTCGCGGCCGGGCTCGCGCCGATGGCGGGGGACGGGGATGAAGGATCGACCGGAGAGATAGCGGCCAGTGATGGAGTTGGGGTTTGCGGAGACCTCTTCGACGGTGCCGGCGGCGAGCAGCTGGCCACCAAGCTCGCCGGCGCCGGGGCCGAGATCGAGCAGGTAGTTGGCCGAGCGGATGACCTCGGGGTCGTGCTCGACGACGAGGACGGTGTTGCCGAGGTCGCGGAGGTTTTCCATGATGCGGACGAGGCGGGCGGTATCGCGGGTGTGGAGGCCGATGGATGGCTCGTCGAGGACGTAGAGGGCGCCGACGAGGCGGGAGCCGAGGGAGCTGGCGAGCTGGATGCGCTGCGACTCGCCGCCGGAGAGGGTGGAGGAGAGGCGATCGAGCGTGAGGTAGTCGAGGCCAACCTCGCGGAGGAAGCCGACGCGTTCACGGACCTCTTCAAGGATCTTGCCGGCAATCTCGGCCTGGGCGGGGGAGAGTTGGAGCGAGTTGAAGAAGTCTTCGGCGGCGGTGATGGTGAGGGCGGCGGCTTCGCAGATGTTGCGGCCGCTGAGAAGGACGGCGCGGCCTTCGGGGCGGAGGCGCTGGCCCTGGCAGTCCGGGCAGGTGGCGTAGCCGCGGAACTTCGAGAGAAAGACGCGGACATGGAGCTTGTACTTCTTGCGGTCGAGGTCGGCGAAGAAGCCGCGGATGCCGGGAAAGCCGCCGGAGCCCTGCTGGATCAGGCGCTGCTGGGCGTCGGTGAGATCGAACCAGGGCTTGTTGGTGGGAATATTGTTGGCTTTGGCGAAGCGCTTGAGCTCGCCGTGCATGGGGCGGTACTTGCCTGAGGCCCAGGGGGCGACGGCGTCGTTGTCGATCGATTTGGAGCGGTCGGGGATGATGAGGTTGGGGTCGAAGTCGATGGTGTTGCCGAAGCCCTGGCAGCGGGGGCAGGCGCCATAGGGGTTGTTGAAGGAGAAGAGGCGCGGTTCGGGCTCGCGATAGGCGCGGTGGCAATGCTCGCACTCGAAGGCGGAGGAGTAGCGAAGGGTTTGGCACGCTTCGGCCTCGGGGTCGCGCGGGACGGTGAGGAAGCGGATCTCGCCGGCTTCGCGGTAGCCGGTTTCGATGGCGTCGACGAGGCGGGTGCGGATGTCGGGGGCGAGGGCGAGGCGGTCGACGAGGACGAAGATGGGGCGGGCGAAGTCGAGCTCGAGGAGGCTTTCGGGGGTGGAGAACTCGACGGAGACGGCGGGCTGGGTTGGGTCGGCTGCGGGCTGGAAGAGACGGTTATAGCCACGGGAGCGAAGTTCGGCGAGGCGGGCGCGAAGGGTGTCGGAGGGATCGGTGACCGGGGTGGGGGCTGCATTTGCGACGCGCTTGGTGGCCTTCTTCGCAGGCTTGGGAGTGGGGGCGACGGGCTCTTCGGCCTCGGTGGAGGCTCGCTGCATGGGCTCGAGTTTGATCTCGGGGCGGATGGCGGGGAAGAGGGCGAAGACGCGGGTGGACTCCGGCAGGGCGAGCAGGGTGGAGACGATCTCGTCGACGGAGTCGCGGCGGACGGTGCCGCCGCAGTGGAGGCAGGTGACGGTGCCACAGCGCGCGTAGAGCAGGCGCATGTAGTCGTAGATCTCGGTGGCGGTGGCGACGGTGGAGCGGGGGTTGCGGGTCTGGTTCTTCTGGCGGATGGCGATGGCGGGGGCGAGGCCGTCCATGTGGTCGACGTCGGGCTTTTCGATGCGCTCGAGAAACTGACGGGCGTAGGCGGAGAGGCTCTCGACGTAGCGGCGCTGCCCTTCGGCGTAGACGGTGTCAAAGGCGAGCGAGGACTTGCCGGAGCCCGAGACGCCGGAGACGACGGTGAGCTGGTTGTGCGGGATATCGACGTCGATGCCTTTGAGGTTGTGGGTGCGGGCGCCGCGGATGGTGATCTGGTCGTTCACTGTGGGATCAGGCCTCGTGTTGCTGCGGCTGCGGGCGGAAGATTTCGATGATGAGGAGGCAGGCGCCGATGACGATGGCGGAGTCGGCGATGTTGAAGTCGGGGTAGTGGTAGCTGAGGATGTGGAACTCGAGGAAGTCGATGACGTGGTGGAGGCGGACGCGGTCGTAGAGATTGCCGAGGGCGCCGCCGAGGATGAGGGCGAGGGCGACGCCGGAGAGGGTGACGCGGCGGCCAGAGCGCCACAGCATGGTGCCGACGATGAGGACGGCGAGGACGGAGAAGCCGATCAGGGCGTAGAGGACGGTGTCCGGGGAGGCGGACTCGGCGAAGGCGGAGAAGGCGGCGCCGGTGTTGAGGACGTGGGTGATGCGGAAGAAGCGGGGGATGACGACGTGAGCCTCGCCCATGCGGAGATGCGAGGAGACGAGGAGCTTGGTGACGCGGTCAAGGACGATGACGGCGACGGAGATGGAGAGGAGGATGAGGCGGGTGCGGGTGGCGCTGACGCTGGAGGCGAGTGTGTTGGGGGAGGTGGCCATGGTCTAGGCGGCGTCTCCTTTGGTGTAGGGCGGGTGGTTGATGGCGGCGAGGGCGTCGGCGCAGCGGAGGCAGACGGAGGGGTACGCGGGGGACTGGCCGACGTCGGGGACGAAGCGCCAGCAGCGCTCGCACTTGGTGGCGGTTTCGGCGGCGAGGTGGACCTCGGCGGCGAGGGTGGTGCCGGGCGCGAGGGTGACGGCGGAGACGCCGAAGAGCTCGGGGAGCTGAGGGGCGAAGCGCTCGAGGAGGGGGAGGGAGTCCGCGGGAGCTGTGATGTGGAGGTTGGCCTCCAGGGACTTGCCGATACGGCTGGCCTTGCGGGCGGTTTCGAGGGAGAGGAGGGCGGTGTCGCGGACGGCGAGAAGCTGCTGCCAGTCGGCGGCTAAGGTGGCTGTCGCGCCGGGGACGATGTCGGCCAGGTCGGGGAAGAGGGCGAGGTGCACGCTTTCTTCGCGGTTGGGGATGGTGGGGAGTTGTTCCCAGACCTCGTCGGCGGTGAAGGAGAGAATGGGGGCGATAAGGCGGGTGAGGGCTTCGGCGATGCGCCAGAGGGAGGTTTGGGCGGAGCGGCGGGCCGGGGCGTTGGGGGCGAAGGTGTAGAGGCGGTCCTTGATGAGGTCGCAGTAGAGAGCGGAGAGCTCGGTGTTGGTGAACTCGTTGAGGGCCTGGTAGGCGCGGTGGAACTCGAAGTCATCGAAGGCGCGGCGGATGGCGGCGTCGAGTTCGGCAGTCCGGGTGAGGATGTACTGGTCCAGGGGTTGTTGCTCGCTGAACGCGATCGCGTCTGTGGCGGGATTGAAGTCGTGGAGGTTGCCAAGCAGGAAGCGGAGGGTGTTGCGCAGCTTGCGGTAGTTGTCCGAGACGCGCTGCATGAGGTTTTCGCTGGCGGCAACGTCTTCGCGGAAGTCGACGGAGGCGACCCAGAGGCGGACGATCTCGGCGCCGAGGCGATTGGCGACGTCCACGGGATCTACGCCGTTGCCGAGCGATTTGGAGAAGGCGCGGCCTTGTTCGTCGAGCGTCCAGCCGGAGGTGGCGACGCGCTTATAAGGGGCGTGGCCGCGGAGGGCGACGGAGGTGAGGAGTGAGGAGTGGAACCAGCCGCGATGCTGGTCACCGCCCTCGGTGTAGAGGTCGGCGGGGATGGCTTCGGGCGGGCGGCTGAGAGTAGCGTCCTGGTCGAGAACGGCGTGCCAGGAGGAGCCGGACTCAAACCAGACGTCGAGGATGTCCATCTCCTTGCGGAACTGGTCCTGTGTGCCGCAGGCGGCGCAGGCCGTGCCAGCGGGGAGGAGATCGGCGGCGGAGCGGGTGTACCAAGCGTCGGCGCCTTCTTTGGCGAAGAGATCGACGATGGTCTGGTTGACAGACGGGCTGTTGAGCGGGGTGTGGCAGCGCTCGCAAAGGAAGACGGCGATGGGGACGCCCCAGATGCGCTGGCGGGAGATGCACCAGTCAGGCCGGGTGGCGATCATGTTGGAGATGCGGTGCTCGCCCCAGGCGGGGTCCCACTGGACGGTGGCGATCTCGTCGAGGGTCTGCTGGCGGAAGGTGGTTTCGGACCCGTCGGGGAGGGTGACGGGCGTCTCCATGGAAATAAACCACTGTTCGGTGGCGCGAAAGATGACGGGGTTGTGGCAGCGCCAGCAGTGCGGGTAGGAGTGGAGCAGGTCGGCGGAGCCCATGAGGGCGCCACGGTCGCGGACGAGGGCCGTGAGGACGGGGTTGGCCTCGAAGATGGTGAGGCCTTCGTAGCCGAGCTCGGGCGGGCTGTTGCGGAGGCGGCCGGCGGCGTCGACATTGCAGAGCTGCGAGAGGCCGTAGCGGGTGCCGGTGACGAAGTCGTCTGCGCCGTGGGAGGGGGCGGTGTGGACGGCGCCGGTGCCCTGGTCGGTGGTGACGTAGTCGGCGTTGACGCCGAGGATGGAGCGGTCGAGGAAGGGATGCTGGAAGGTAACGCGGTCGAGCTGGGTACCGGGGAAGGTGGCGACGACGGGGGCGCCAGGAAGACCGCAGGTCTGGCGAACCTTGTCGGACAAGGCTTCGGCGACGATGTAGAGGCTGCCGTCGGCTTCGTTCCGGAGGGCGACGTAGGGCAGCTCGGGGTTGAAGGCGACGGCGAGCGAGGCCGGTAGGGTCCACGGGGTGGTGGTCCAGATGATGGTGTAAACAGAGTCCTTGCCGGCGAGGTCGGGGGAGATAGCGGCGGGGTCCGACGTGAGCTTGTAGCGCACGTAGACGGAGGGCGACGTGTGCATGTCGTACTCAACCTCGGCCTCGGCGAGGGCGGTCTGGTCATGGATGCACCAGTAGACGGGCTTGAGGCCCTTGTAGACGAAGCCACGCTCGAAGAAGGCGTAGAAGGTTTCGAGGATGGAGCTCTCGTAGCCGAACGACATGGTGAGGTAGGGATCCTGCCAGCGGCCGAGGATGCCGAGGCGCTCGAACTGGGAGCGCTGGAGGTCGACAAACTTCTGCGCGTACTCGCGGCAGGCGCGGCGGACGGCAATGGCAGGCATTTCGAGCTTTTTGCGGCCGAGTTTTTCGTCGACCTTGATCTCGATAGGGAGGCCGTGGCAGTCCCAGCCGGGGACGAAGGGAGCGTCAAAGCCGGCCATGGTGCGGGATTTGACGACGAAGTCCTTGATGCACTTGTTGAGGGCGTGGCCGAGGTGGATGGCGCCGTTGGCGTAGGGAGGGCCGTCGTGGAGGATGTAGCGGGCTTCCTCCTTGCGGGCGGAGCGGATCTTGCTATAAAGGTCGGCTGTCTGCCAGCGGGCGAGGCGCTGGGGCTCGTTGCCGGGCAGATTGGCCTTCATAGGGAAGGCGGTCTGCGGGAGATTCAGGGTGCTCTTGAGCGGCTTGGGCTGGCTCGCTGCGGTGGTGCTGTCCGGCATCGGTATCCTCGGTAGGTGTGCGGGGATTTGTGCCCCGGGCGCAAAGGTCTATTGTATCGGGGCGGCTCCTGCCTGTACGGACGATGGAGAGGTGGACGGTGAATGGGGGACGTGCGGGGCGTGTATGAGGGTGTACGGGGGCGCTAGCGACTTCTGCGGGGTGAAGCACGTCCAACGAAAAGGCCGACTGGGCGCGGTGTGCCCGGGACGCTGCTGTTCCGAAGTGAGTACACTGACAGCGGAAGTGCTTTGAGAGGCTAGACAGAGCGCGACGTTCTCAGGACGTTTGGTCAAGAGGCAGGTGGGATCGGCCGCGTTATGAGGCGGCGACAGAACCGGCCGGGGCTGGGCGGCGTACCTCCTAGGCGGCGCAAGATGGCGTGTGGTGTGACGCGAGACCGCGGCACCTGAGGCAGACTCCTATGGCTATGACGTTGTTGACACCACCGGATGCAGGGCACGACCAGGGCTCCGACGAGACGCGGTTGCGAGCGGGTGAGGCGCCGCACTGGGGTGAGATCAAGGAAGAGAACGTCTTTCAGTCGCTGGTAAGCAGCGTGCGGGATGTGTTCTTCCCAACAAAGTTCCCGCCACTCGAGCTCCAGTCCAAACCGATCGCGGTCGTGGACCGGATGGCGGTGAAGCGGGACCCGGTGTCGACGGCGATCTCTGCCGGATTGCATGTGCTGATCATTGGGCTGATTGCGTGGCTGCTGGCCAAGGGCGTGAAGATGGCTGCGCCGCAGGTGGCGCATGTGGTGACGCCGATTGAGCTGCCGGTACCGCCACCGAAGGCGCTGCCAAAGGCGACGATGATTGGTGGAGGCGGCGGGCAGCGCGGGCCGACGCCGGTGACCAAGGGAACACCGCCGAAGTTCGCCGAGCACCAGATTGTGCCGCCGGCGAAGCCGCCGATCCAGCAGCCAAAGATCGCGATTGAGCCGACGGTGGAGGTGCAGAAGGACGTGAAGATGGCGTCCAGCATTCCGCAGATTGGCGTGGCAAACTCCCCGCTGGTGGGAATGTCGATGGGCAACGGCAAGGGGACGGGTCTGGGCTCGGGCAACGGCTCGGGTGTCGGGCCGGGCTCGGGCGGCAACACGGGCGGCGGTATCCGGCAGATCGGCGGAGGTGTTTCTGCGCCGCAGCTGATCTACCAGGTAGAGCCGGAGTTCAGCGAAGAGGCTCGGAAGGCCAAGGTTGCGGGCAACGTGCTGGTAACGCTGGTGGTGGACACGAGTGGCCATCCGCAGCGGGTGCGGGTGCTGCGCGGAATCGGCATGGGTCTGGACGAGAAGGCTGTGGAGGCTGTGCGCCAGTATCGCTTCAAGCCGGCGATGGAAGGCAGCACGCCGGTGCCTGTGCAGGTGAACATCGATGTGAACTTCCAGATCTTCTAAGGAAGCTAGCGGGCAGGAACGAGCGGCGACCCTGGATGGGGTCGCCGCATTTGTTTGGTTCAGGCATTAGCGGGCGGCGAGGGCGGGGGCGATCGCGTCGAAGGTGAGGTCCTCAGCTGGGCTGCCCGTTCGCTCTTTCCAGAGAAGGAAGAGACGGCCGTAGCTGTCGGTGGTGCAGTGGTCGCGGGGGATCCTGAGCTGATCGAGCATGGAGTCAATCCAGTCGGTGGGGCCTTCGAGCTCGGCCCAGTTGCCGATGGCGGTCTCGTCGAGGACGAGGTGGGCGGGGGCGGAGGGATGTGGGAAGCTCCATTCGGTGCGGAACTTCTCGTAGGTGAAGACGGGCTGGAAGCCGAGCTCGCCGAAGATGGTGGCGAGGGTGGTGCCTTCTTCGACGTGGGTTTCGGTCTCGATGCGGGTCTTGTAGCGGCTGTCGTCGGCGTTGGCGGGCGGGCGCTTGTGAGTCACGGTGTGCAGGCCGCCGTAGTCGCGGATACGAAGCAGCTGGTGCTGATCGCGGAGGGAGCGGTCCGGGGTGTCGTAGAGGACGTTGCGCTCCAAGGTGCGCGGGGTTTGGAGGGTGAAGCCGAGGGCGGGGAGTTGTTGCTGGAGGCCGGCTGGATCTGCGACGGTGAACTTGAGTTCGACTTCGGCGCTTTGCATGGGTTGGAGTATATGCGCC
Source organism: Acidobacteriaceae bacterium (assembly GCA_965199635.1). Taxonomy (GTDB): domain Bacteria; phylum Acidobacteriota; class Terriglobia; order Terriglobales; family Acidobacteriaceae; genus Edaphobacter. The sequence goes on from CBDASL010000001.1 coordinate 1,262,400, forward strand.
GGGGCTGCGATGCTGGCTAAGGATATCGGGAGATTTGGACGTGCAGACGAAGTGGTTGCGGGCGGGAAACGAGGAGGATGTGCAGGAGGCAGCGCGGCTGCTGCGGGCTGGGGCGCTGGTGGCGTTTGCGACGGAGACGGTGTACGGCCTGGGGGCGAATGCACTCGATGAGGCGGCGGTAGCGGGAATCTTTGCGGCGAAGGGTCGGCCGGCGTGGGATCCGCTGATTGTGCATGTTGCTTCAGCTGCCGAGGTGGGGAACGTGGCAGAGGTGGGGGCGGTGCGGGAACGAGTGGAGCGGCTGGCTGCGGCGTTCTGGCCGGGCCCGCTGACGATGCTGCTGCCGCGGCTGCCGGTGGTGCCGGATGCGGTGACGGCAGGGCGGGAGCGGGTGGGGGTGCGCGTGCCGGGACATGCTGGGGCGCGGCGGCTGCTGGAGCTGGCCGGGGTGCCGGTGGCGGCGCCGAGTGCGAACCGGTTTGGGCACACGTCACCGACCACGGCGGAGCATGTGCTGGAGGATCTGGATGGGCGGATTGCGGCGGTGCTGGACGACGGGCCGACGACGGTGGGGGTGGAATCCACGGTGCTGGATGTGGCGGAGACGCCGCTGCGGGTGTATCGGCCAGGGGCGGTAACGGCGGAGGCGATTGCGGCGGTGGTAGGGGAGCGGGTGGAGGTGTACCGGGCGGAGGGCGGGGAGCGGCGGGAGAGTCTGCCGTCGCCGGGGGTGGGACTACGGCACTATGCGCCACGGGCTCGGCTGGTGTTGGTTGCCGGGGAGGCGGAGATGGTGCTGGAGGTACAGCGCAGGGGTGGGGGTGGGGTGGGGGTGATGCTGCCAACGGGGTGGGATGCGGGCGGAGCGAGGGCGGTCTTTGCGTGGGGGGAGTGGGGCGATGCGGAGGAGCTGGCGCAGCGGGTGTTTGCGGGGTTGCGGGCGCTGGACCGGGCGGGGGTGGGGGTGATTGTGTGCCCGGTGCCGGAGGGTGGGGGACTAGGAGCGGCGCTGCGGGACCGGCTGGGGAAGGCTGCCATGCAGGGTTAGGGCGCTAGGGCTGGGCGGCGGTGAGGAGGTCGCCGGCGAAGGCGTCGAGCGAGAGGGAGCGAAGGAGGTTGCGACGCAGGCCGGCGTGGACCTGGTCAAGGGAGCGGACGGCTGATTCGATCCAGGCGAAGGTGAGGGTGGCGGCGAAGCTGTCGAGTTCGCGGCGGAGGTCGATGTTGCGGAGCAGCTCCGGGGTGCCGGCGGAGAGCATGAGCAAGTCCTCAAGCAGGAGGGCGAGGGCGCGGAGGAGGGCGACGGTTTTGGCTTGGCCCTCGGCACCGGCGCGGTAGGTTTCTGTGGTCTTGAAGAGGGCGGTGTGGTCGGGCTCGGTGGCGGCCTGGCGGAGCAGGAGGAGAGCGTCGGCGCGAGCGGCGAGAAAGGCGGGGAGGTCGAGTGAGAGGGCGCGGCCGGCGGCTCCCTGGGCGAGGCGGGCGACGAGATCGCGCTGAGCGGGCGAGAGATCCGAGCGGCGGCTGGATAGGAGGAACTCTATCTCGTGCAAAGGAAGGGCGCCGAGGCGGACCGTGGCGCAGCGACTGCGGATGGTGGGGAGGAGCTCGCTGGGGTTTTCGGCGAGCAGCATGATGTGGACGGAGGGTGGTGGCTCTTCGAGGATCTTGAGCAGGGAGTTGGCGGCCTCCTTCATGAGGGCGGAGGAGGTAAGGATAAAGACCTTGCGGGGTGCCTCGGCGGGAAGATAGTGGGCGCGCTGGATGAGGGTGCGGATCTGGCCGAGCTTGATGAGGAGCTGGGGTGGGTCGGGCGGGAGAATGAGGACGTCGGGGTGGGGCTGGAGGAGGACGCGGGTTTCGCGCTTGTCGGTATCGCCGAGCTCGTCGCGGGCGGCGACGGCGGTGGCGACGCCCGCATCGAGGTCAGCCGCCTGGAGAATGCGCGTGCAGTTGCGGCAGACGCCGCAGAAGGTGGCGAGAGACTGGCCGTTGGACCAGAGATCGCGTGGTTGGCGCTCGCACTCGAGGGCGAGCGTTAGAAGGAGGGCTAGGGTGTATTTGCCGGAGCCGCCAGGGCCGGCGAGGATCAGCGAGTGCGGCAGGCGACCAGCGGCGATGGCCATGCGAAGCTGCTCGACCGCGGGGCCGCTGCCAAGGAAGTCTTCAAAGCTGGAGGGGAACTGGGGCACTGCTCTGAGGGTAGCGCAGGGAAGCTGGGGAGCGGTATAGGCCGGGGGCTTGAGCTAGGAGAGGAACCAGTGCAGGGCGTCGGCGAGGATGGGCTCGGGGAGGGTGTGAGCGCCGTCGAACTCCCGGTAGGTGAGGTCGTAGCGGAGGCGCTCGAGCTCGGGGAGGAGGCGGTGGGTGCAGCGGGCGATGGGCAGAATGGTGTCTGCGGTGCCGTGGCTGAGGAAGAGACGGGGGTGGCCTTTCAGGCGGGGCGGACGCATGAAGCCCGGGGAGAAGGCCATAACGTGGGTGAAGAGGTCACCGTTGGCGAGGCCGAGGGTGAGGGCATACGAGGCGCCATCGGAGAAGCCGGCGAGCGCGATGCGCTGCGGGTCGATGGGGTACTGCGCGAAGGTGCTGCGGAGGGCGTGGTCGAGGAAGTCAACATCGGGGCCGAAGTCGTCAACGAGGAAGTCCCAGGTATGTTTGCGGGCGTCAGGCGCGAGCAGGACGCAGGTCTTGGCGGTGGGATCGGGTCCTATGAGACGGAGCATGCTGGAGGCGTCGCCGCCGGCGCCGTGGAGGAGGACGAGCAGCGGAGGTGGCTGGACGGCCAGCGCGTCCGGGTTGGGGCGGGGGATGTAGAGGCGGCCGTCGCGGATCTCGTTCCCGAGGCCGAGAGGGTGGATGCCCGGCTGGGTCAACACCTGCCCTGGCGCGGGGGCGAGGGGGCGGGCTGCGAGTTCGGCGTGCCGGGGGCTGGGGCGAGGGGACACAGGGACCTGCCGGGAACTGAGGATCAGCGTGCTATCTGCAATCTGATGCGAGCCGCCGCCTGCCGGGGCGGTGGCTGGCCTAGCGGGCGTGGAGGCGCATGAGCACGGGGCCGCGCGGGCGCAGGGTGATGCGGGCCTGCGGGACGGGCTGGGTGGTGCCGGTGAAGACGAGGCGCCAGCAGCTGGCTATCGTGGCCAGGACGAGGATGCCCTCCATCCAGGCGAAGCTTTCGCCGATGCACTGCCGGCCGCCGCCGCCAAACGGAAAGTAGGTGAACTTGTCGCGGGCGGCTTTGGCTTCGGGGGTGAAGCGGTCGGGGTCGAAGCGAAGGGGATCGGGGAAGTAAGTGGGGTCGCGATGCATCATGTACTGGCTGAAGAAGACGTGGGAGCCAGCGGGAATGCGATAGGGGCCAAAGGTGACGGGGGCGAGCGCACGACGGCCCATGGCCCAGGCCGGGGGAAAGAGTCGCATGGACTCGGCGAAGACCTGCTCGGTATAGCGAAGGGCAGGGAGGTCCTCAAAAGCGGGCGAGCGGCGAGCGGAACCCGTGCCGAGCACCCTGTCGAGTTCGGCATGAAGGCGGGCTTCGGATTCGGGGTTCTGGCTGAGGAGATACCAGGTCCAGGTAAGGGCGTTGGCGACCGTCTCATAACCGGCGAGGAAGATGGTGAGGACTTCGTCGCGGATCTGGTCGTCGGTCATGCCGGTGGGGGTGGTGGCGGTGTCAGAGGCTTCGGGCTCGTAGCGGGAGGCGACGAGGAGGCTGAGGAGATCGCCGCGGGCTGCTGGGCTGGATGGTCCGGGCTCCTGGGCGGGATCGGCGGCGAACTGCTCTCGGCGGGCGGCGATCATGCTGTCGATGACGCGGACCATGCGGGCCTTGGCGCGGCGGAACTGGATGACACCGGGGAGCGGCAGGTGAATGAAGCGCTCGAGGGCGGGAAAGGCGACGAGGAAGTTGTAGAGCCCCATGATGCGGTTGGTGTCGTCGTTGATGGAGCGAATGGCGGGGGTGACGGGGGAGTCGAAGAGGGTTTGAGCGATGATCTCGAGCGAGAGCAGCATCATGGTTCCGTTGCTGTCGACGATCTCGCCATCTCGCCAGGTGGCGAGGTTGCGCTCCGTGATGGCGGCGATCGCGGAGGCGTAGCCGGCGATGCGCTGGCGATGGAAGGCCGGGGCCATGAGCTTGCGGTTGCGCTGATGCAGGGGGTCATCCGCGGTGATGAGACCCTCACCGAGCAGAATCTTCATACGCTGCAGGGTGCGCTCCTTGGCAAAGAGCGGGCCCTGGTTGATGAGGGCTTCGCGGATATAAGCGGGGTCGTTGAGATAGACGATCAGCGTGCCGAAGAATTTGTAACAGGCGATGGGCCCGAAGGTTCGCTTGAGGTATTCGAAGAGGCGAATGGGATCGCCGAGCTTGACCCAGGGCTTGAAGGCGTAGAAGAGCAGCGAATACTTGAGGCCAGGCGGGAGATGGAGGTCAGGTGCGGGCGGCGGTGTCGCGGCAGGCTGCTGTCCCAGCGGCTCGAGGGAAGCCTCAGCCGAGAGGGGCGGGGGTGTGGTCATGGTGTTAGGACGCCCGGAAAGAGCGTGGCCAGAGCCGCCTGGACCCGGGCTTCGATGGCATCAATAGACGCGTCGTCGCGGATGAGTGTGACGCGTTGTGGCTCACGGTCGGCGATACGCTCATACGCGGCAGCGACGCGGTGGAAGAAAGGATCGCCCTCCTGCTCGAAGCGGCTTTCGTCGACGCCGGACTCGACAAGGTGATCGGTGTTGCGATGGCGGGCGCGAGCAAGAGCGCGGGCGAGCGGAGGAAGCAGGAGGATGGTGCGGTCCGGGACGATGTTGCCGCAGAGGGTGTGATGGAGATCGAGGACGATCTCCGAGCCGAGTTCGCGGCCGCCGCCCTGGTAGGCCTCGGTGGAGTCGGTGAAGCGGTCGCAGAGCACAGTGGTGCCGGCGGCGAGGGCGGGCTCGATCACAGTGGCGAGGGAGTGGGCGCGATCGGCGAACATGAGGGCGAGCTCGGCGCGGGGAGCGATGGCGACCTCTGGAGACGCGGCTGTGGCTGAGCCGACCAGCAGGGCGCGCAGGGCGTCGCCGAGAGCGGTGCCGCCGGGCTGCCGTGTGGTGAGGATCGGGAGGCCGGCGGCGCGCAGGCGGCGGGCGAGGCGCTCGAGCTGGGTGGTCTTGCCGGAGCCGTCCGGCCCTTCAAAGGTCAGGAAAAGGCCGCGGCGCGAGCCCGGGTTGACCAGCGGGTTCGGGTTAACCGCGGCGGAGGCTCCCTGCATCTGAGCTTGAGAGAGAGTGTTCATCGAGGGCTGCGCGTGCTGACTTTTATCTTCTTGGCGATTGTAGGGATCATCGTGGTTGGGTTTCTTCTCTGGGTTGTGGCGTTTGGCGGAACCAAGCGACGTGGGCAGAGTGGACAGGAGCAGGTAAATGCCCAACAGATGAACGAGACGAAGAAACGCAGTACCTAGTGAGGTACGTGCTGCAGCGTCGGGCTCCAACGAACGCCGGCGTCACCCATGGTGATGAGAAGCTGGCCCCGGTCACCTTCGCTGAGATCGGGGCCTTTCACTGTGTGGGTGGCGTGTTGCGTGTCGGTGTAAGTGAGGGAGAGCGGACCGGAGCCGATGATCTTGAAGCGGTAGTGGAAGTCGGCACCGGGGGCCAAGGCCTGCACACCGAAGCTGGCGCTGGGGTAGTCGACTTCGATGAGGTCGATGGTCGCCCGGGTGCTGTTATGCACGGTGGCGTCAACCATAGCCGACTTGCAGCCGGTGAGCGCCGGCAGGCTGAGGAGAAGAAGAAGCGGCAAGGCGGGGGATCGCACGCTTTGAGGGTAGCAGCGGCCCGGAGTGTGGGGCCAGCGCGCTAGGTGCGTGCAGACTCCAAACGGCCAATCACCCGGGCGGTAAGGACGACGCCGGAGCGGTCGTCGTGAAGTGTGATCGGGAAGGCAAGAACGCTCCAGGTGAGGTCGTGCTCGTCGGGGCGGGGCTCGGTAAGCAGACCGCGGTGAGTGCGGTCGATATACGTCTCGCGGCTGCGCGGAACGTTGATGAGCACATCGCGCCAGTCACGAAGTATGGTCATCTCGTCGAAGACGCAACGGCCGGGGAACCAGTCTCGGGGACGACCGAGGTATTCGGCCGCCCGCTCGTTGCAGAAATGCCAGACACCCTTGTCATCGAAGATCTGCACGAGGACGTCGGCGCCGATGGCGCGAGCGATGCGCGAGTAAAAGAAGTCACGGGCATCGACAATGACCGGCGTGCCGCGGCGCTTCGCTTCGAGAGAGCTAAGGGCATTGAGCAGGTCGTCGACGGAACTGAAGCCCTTGAGCAGGTGCATGTCTTCAACCCCACCGAAGAAACGCTCGAGCGTCGCAGACAGAATGATGATGGGAATATGGGGGCGCCGCCGGCGCAGGAGGGAACCGACCTCTGTGCCGAACTGGCCACCGCCGAGGTGGTAGTCGAGGACGGCTATGTCGATCTGATCGAGGACCGCGACAGCCTCCTCAATGGTGGATGTGGGCAGGCAGGTGTAGCCATGCTGTCGAAGGATGATGGAACGCAAGTGAAGGTTCGTCGGATCATCGTCGAGCAGCAATAGGCGGACACCGTTGCTGACGGGTCGCGAAAGCGAAGCGGGATGCTCTGGAGGCGTCACGTCTGACATCTCCAAACAGCGTACCCTAAGTGTAGGTTACTTTCGTTCCTGAGTAATGTTACGAATCAAAGAAGGTAAGCGGTTGAAGGTGGCTACCGCTCGTAGCCATTGGCGATTTTCGATGGCTGGATAGCCGCTGACGGTAGAGCCTGCAGGGACGTCGGAGGGGATGCCGGACTGGGCTGTTGCAACGACGCGATCGCCGATCGTGCAGTGTCCTGCAACGCCCACCTGGCCGGCGAGAATCACCGACTGACCAACAGAGGTTGACCCAGCGAGACCGACCTGAGCGCACAGCAGCGTGTTCTCGCCGACGACCGAGCCGTGGCCGACCTGGACGAGGTTGTCAACCTTGACACCCTGGCGGATGGTCGTGTCACCGAGGGCTCCGCGATCGACGCAGGCGTTGGCCTGGATCTCGACGCCGCTTTCGATGAGCACGCGACCTGTCTGCGGGATCTTGTGCCAGCTGCCATCGGGCTTGCGCGCAAAGCCGAAGCCATCGCCACCGATGACGACGCCGTTGCCGATGATGACGTCGTCGCCGACCACGGTATCTTCGCGGAGGACGGCGTGCGCATGCAGGAGCAGGCGATGGCCGGCACGCACGCCGGGGTAGAGGACCGTGTGCGGCAGGATCACGGCATCATCGCCGATCTCGACGTCGTCCATGATGACGGCGAGGGGGCCGACGTGAGCGCGAGCGCCCAGGCGAGCCGAGGGGGACAGCACCGCTGACGGATGGACACCGGGGGCAAAGGGCCGAGGCGTGTGGAAGAGGGAAAGAGCGTGGGCGAGCGTGAGGTATGGATCGGCGGCGCGGAGGGTGGGTGTGCTGAGCGGGGGGAAGGAGGGCGAAACGAGGATGGCGCCCGCGGCGGTGGTGCGGGCCAGGGCGGCATAGCGAGGATTAGAGACAAAGGTGAGGTGTTCCGGGCCAGCCGACTCGATGCCACGAACCCCAGAGATGCGCTGGGTGGGGTCACCCCCTTGCAGATCTGCGTGAAGATAGCCTGCTAGCTCACTCAAAGTGAAAGACTTGCTCACGATTCGGGATCTCCGGATGGGGTGCCCCGAGGGGGCCGGGGAAAGAGGGAGGCTTGCGAGGTAAGTGCGGCAGGATCCATGCCTTTCGGTACCGCCAGGGGCTGGCGACGCGACGGCGAGGTGATGACAGCGAGGATGCGGAGGTCGGCGATGGACGATCGCGGAACGAAGATTCGCTGGGTGTTGGAGCGGATGTCGGGCGGGGCGAACTGCAGGCCGTGGTTCAGGGCAAGATCGTCGCAGAGAGCAAGGTCCGCGGGTGCTAAACCCTCGATCTGATCGCCATCCTGGCGGAAGGTGATGCGAATCCAGAGGCCGTCGCCGCGCGGCCGGGCAAGGAAGACCTTGCGCGTCAGCCGTTCGGGAGCAAGGGGATCACCGAGGTTGAAGTCCCGCACGAAGAAAGCGGCTTTAAGCTGCTGCAGCGGAATGGCACTGCGGCGACCGTCCAGGCCGAGGAGGTCAAGGTCACCACAGGAGACAAAGGAGTTGCCGGAGAGGTATCCCTGAAGCACCTCACCGGAGAACTGCCGAAGGATGACCTTTCGGTGAGCGGAGGGCATGCAGCTCCGATTGTTGCACGAGGATCGATTCGACCTCGAGTGCGACCCATGGTATCATCGGCTTTTGCGCCGATCCAGAAGGCCCTGGTAAGTATAGCAAAACGTTGGAGTTGCACAACAGGTTCGAGTAAATCAGGACGGCTTAGGGGAGCACGCAAGGCGTTATGGCGGACAATGTGTATCTTCTGGAGACTCGACTTTCCCCACCCCAGCAGGCAGCCCTCTCGGCTGTCCGGGACACGGCCCGTGCGAAGGGCCTGACGGTGTTTCTGGTTGGGGGCGCGGTGCGCGACCTGATCAGCGGATCACCGGTGCGGGATCTGGATTTCGCCGTGCAGGGCCCTGTGACCGAACTGCGGCAGGACCTGGAAGCAGCGGGCGGTGTGTTTTCCGCCGAGGTGGCGGAGCGCCAGGCGCTCTATCTCCGGTTCCCAGGGGCCGTGCGGGTGGAGGTAGGCGCGACGCTGTCAGTGAGCTACCCGAAGCCGGGGCGACCGGAGTTTCAGACCACCAGCATTCTTGAGGATCTGCGGCGGCGGGACTTCACGGCAAACGCGATGGCGCTTTCGCTGAACGATGGCTCCTACGGCCTGCTGATGGACCCACTCAACGGGGTAGCGGACATCGAGAACCGCGAGTTGCGGCTGGTGAGCAACTACGGCTTTATTGAGGATCCCGTTCGGATGATCCGGGCGGCTCGGCTGATGGCGCGGCAGGGCTGGCAGCTGGAAGAGCGTACCCGCGCCCGGTATGAGACGGGCAAGGATGAGGGCTACATCGAGGCTATGCGGCCGGCGGAGCGGAACTACGAGCTGGAAGAGCTGTTCCATGAGCAGGATCCGCTGCGCGTGATGCGACGTCTCGAGGATGAAGGCTGGCTGAAGGTGCTGGCACCGGCGCTGAGCGTGAGCAAGGCAAATACAGCAGAGCTGGGGCGACTGCGCGATGTGCAGATGCAGTTCCAGACCCGTGGCGTGTTGGCGGATGCGGCAGCGGCCAACTTCCCCCTGCTGACGGCGAAGCTGGCGCCTGCGGAGGTCGAGGAGATCCGGGCAAGCTTCCCGCGGGCTGGCTTTGTTGGCGAGATCGAGGCGCTGGATGGCGCGGCCAAGGAGTTGGTGAGCCGTGTGGTCGGAAAGGAGATGGCAGCACCTTCGGCGGCGTACCGATTCCTTATGGATGCCGCACCCGCGACCGTGGTGTATGCGGCCTATTCGAGCCGGAACGGGTCTTTCCAGACCAAGGTGAAGAGCTTTCTGACGGACTGGCCGACGGCCCAAAACCGCATTCCCTATAGCTTGATGGCCGAGATGCGGATCACGCCCGAAGTGCCGCGCTATGGCGAGCTGATTGAGCGGATCTTCTACGCACTGATGGACGGCATCCTGGAGAGCGCGGACGATATGCGGGCGTTCCTGGAGCCGTACTCGCCCCCAGCACCACCGCCACCGGTATCGTTGCGTCGCGCCCGCACAGCGCGTAAAGAGCCGAAGAGCAGCAAAGGCAAGAAAAAGGCACCCGCGGCGGATGTCGCCTTGGCGGCTGCGGAGTCGGAGGAGCCGCTTGTAGCGAGCGCCGAGGGGAAGGCAGACGAAAACGCTGACGACACAGCCGTGGTTGAGGCAGCGCAGGCACCCAAGCCAAGCCGGGCAGTGAAGGCTCCGGCGAAGCCTGCTGTCGTGGCTGCCCCGCCCAGGCCAGTGGTGGTCGTGGCGAAGGCGCCGACGAAGGTTGAGGCTAGCCCGAAGGCGGGAACGCCAAAGGCCGCGGCTGCGCCTGCGCGCGTCGACAAGTCTCCTGCAAGCGGCACCAAGGCGGCAGCGGTGAAGGCAGTTGCGCCCAAGGCGACGCAAGCCCGTGACGGCTTAGCGAAGAGCACTCCTTCGAAGACCGCGAGCAAGACGCCGCAAAAGTCATCAGCGGCAAAACCTGCTCTATCGGCAGCGGCAAAGGGAAGTGCTGCTGGGAGCAAGGCAGCCGTCCCGGCAGCGGCGAAGCAGACAGGAAAGGCGCCGGCGAAGGCTGCTGCCAAGGTTTTGCCGACAGTGAAGGGCAAAGCTGCCCCAGTGACGGCTCGCCCTGTGCGGAGTGGAGCCACTGTTGCCAAGAAAGTGGCACCGCGAAAGGCGTCCGTGGTGCCTGCAAAGAAGGCTGCACCAGCGGCGAAGGCCAAGGCTCGGCGATAAGCAATCGGGGCCTCAGCTACTCCGCGCGCTAGCTGAGGCCCCTACCGTGATCTGTGGCGCATCGCGATCGCTGCGGCGGAGCAGACGGCGAGCGAGACGACCACGAGCAGGCCGATCGCCTGCCTGTAGGCGTGCTGTGTAGCGGGTGGGGTGGATCTAAGGTTGTCGCGACACTGGGCGCAGCCCTGGGCATGAAGCGGAGCGCCGCACCAGAGGAAGACTGCCAAGGTTAGCCAAAGGAGCGGGCCTGCCGTCGGACTCGATGAGGTGAGGCTGGGATGTACGGAGCGGCCGACCATGGCAGTTATTGGAAGAAGGCCAGCAGGGCGAACAAGAAGATCCAGAAGACGCCCATGGAGTGCCAGTACCAGGCCGCGCAGTCAACAAGTATCTGGCGCGTCTCGATCTGACGCGAGGCATAGAGCCCGAAGACTGCGAGGAGCAAGCCCCCGAGACCTAGGAAGAGATGGATGGCGTGGGTGTAGGTGATGAGGTAGAAGAAGTGGCTGCTCGGGTTGGAGGCGAAGAAGACGCGCTGCGTGGCGAGCTGCTTCCAGGCGAGGGCTTGTCCGGCAAGAAACAGCGCGCCGAGAACGATGGTGGCGACGAGCCAGGGCATGGTGCGGCGGGAGGTAGGGCGACCGAGGCCGAACCACTCCTCCATCACATGGGGCTCGTGGAACATACGCCGGCGGGCTATTTCCATGGCGAGTGAGGAGAGCAGCAGCACAGCGGTGTTGAGCCAGAGGACCGGTGGGATGCTGGTGGGAAGCCACTCATTGATGTAGTTGTTGTAGGCGTCGAAGTGGCCTGAAGAACGTGTGACGAAGAAAACGCTGACGATAGCCACGAAGAACATGAGATCGCCAGCCAAAGCGAAGGAGAGACCGAGCCGGTAGCGACCAAGGCGCTCGCGTGGGCCGCGCCTGCCCTGGGGACGGCTGTGCCAGTTGTCGCCTTCGCCACCGCCGCCGGTGCGCTTGTCTGTGGGTGGCCGACGACCGGCACCGTTGTCGTTGTCGTGAAGTCGGCTCTTGTCGACGTCGTTTTGTGCGGGGGAGAATGTGGCCGGCATGGAGGAGCCTCACACGACAGTGTGGCGAGTGTCTCCCTGTAGCTTACTCCCTGCTCTTTGGCCTGTGTACCTCCTTTCCAGGCTGCGTTGACGCGGCTCACGGTGTGTTGGTGGTGGGGTGGATGGGGCGGGCGACAACGTTGATGCCCTAGTGGTGGCAGGGGGCGAGGGGAGCGGTGTCCCGTGTCCAAATTTCAGTGCGCCCAAAGAGCTTGACGCCGATGTAACCGCGGAGCTTAAGGCGGGTGGGACCGTCAAGCTTGAGAGCTCCGGTATAGGTCTTGCCGGACTCTGGATCGTAGAGTTGGCCATCTTCGGCCGCGGTCCGGTCGGCGTTCGGTTGGAAGCTGGAGCCGATCTCCAGATTGCAGAGCGAGCGGGATCGCAGGGCGGGGTCGGGATTGTTGCGGTCTACCGTGCCCGGGGCAGAGGCTTCCACCTGGACTAGCCGTATGCAGAGGGAGTTTTTGCAGGGGCCGACTGTCAGGACGGAGCCGGCGGAGGTGCGCCAGTTGCCAAGCACCGTCTGCGCGGGTTGAGAGGGGGCCTGGGCCACTGCCAGGGTGGCGGCCAGGGCGAGAGACAGGGTGAGCAGGGTCGATCTCATGTGTGTGTGACGCCGGATACGGGGTCGCTCGTAAGGGAACGTGGGAGGATTGCGGTATGGGGCCGGGTGCACTTCAAGGGCGGCGGGTGTTGGTGACGCGGGCGCGGGCGCAGGCGTCTGCGCTGCGGGATGGCTTAGAGGCTCTGGGGGCCGAGGTGGTGGCGGTGCCGGTGATTGAGATTGTGCCACCGGCCAGTTGGGAGGAGCTGGACGGGGCGCTGACCCGGGGCGCGGCCTGGGACTGGTTAGTGTTGACGAGCGCGAATGCGGCTGAGAGTGTAGCCAGGCGGCTGGAAGCTGCTGGCAGGCAAGCGATATTCCCGCGAGTGGCTGTAGTGGGATCGGCTACGCGGGAGCGGGCACGGGCCGTGGGGTTGCTGGCAGACCGGGCGGAGGTGCTGATGGGGGAGCGGGCAGTGGCGGAGTCGCTTGCCGAGGTGCTGATTCCGCGCGTGCGGGCGTTTGGGCGAGCGGAGGGTCGGGCGCCTTGCGTGCTGCTGCCGCGGGCGGAGCAGGCACGCGAGATCTTGCCGGACGCGTTGCGGGCAGCCGGCGCGGAGGTGGTGGTGGCTGCGGCGTACCGCAATCGGGTGCCAGCAGACGCAGTGCAAGAGCTACGAACGCTGTTTGCGGAGCGCAGACGATGGCCACAGGCGATTCCGTTTTCAAGCTCGTCCAGCGTGACGGGGCTGCTGGCGGCGCTGGCGGAGGCAGACGTGTCGCTGCCCGGGGAGGTGCTATGTGTCTCGATTGGGGAGATTACGTCGCGAACGCTGCGAGAGCAGGGCCTACGGGTGGACGCAGAGGCGACCGTGGCGACCGTTGCGGGATTGATCGAGGCATTGGAGCGAGCGCTGCGGGGCTAGTGAGACGACCAGGTCTTGTCGGCGGCGTTGCAGAGTTTCTCGAGGGTGCAGTCGGCGCATCGAGGATTGCGAGCAATGCACACCTGGCGCCCATGGTGGATGATGCGGTGGCTGAAGTCGATCCACTGGTCCTGAGGGATGACCTTCTGGAGGTCCTGCTCCACCTTCTCCGGGGTAGTGCTGGTCGTGAGCTCGAGACGGCGCGAGATGCGATAGACGTGAGTGTCGACGACGACGCCTGAGGGGATGGCGAACCAGCTGCCGAGGACGACGTTGGCGGTCTTGCGGGCGACGCCCGGGAGCTGGAGTAGGTCATCCATGGTTGTGGGAATCTCACCCCCGAAGTGTTCGACGACGGCCTGCGCGGCACCGCGGATGCTCTTGGCCTTGTTGCGATAGAACCCGGTGGTGCGGACCAACTCCTCGAGCTCGGGCAGGGAGGCGGTGGCCATAAGCTGAGGGGTCGGGAAGGCGCGGAAGAGATGAGGGGTGACCAGGTTGACGCGGGCGTCGGTGCACTGGGCGGAGAGGATGGTCGCGACGGTGAGCTCCCAGGCGGAGGTGTGGTTAAGGGCGCAGACGGCATCGGGGTAGGACTTGGCGAGCGCGTCGAGGATAGCGGCGATGCGCTCGGGGGCGAGCGGCTTCTTGGTGCGGCCGGGACGCTTCCTTGGGGAAGTGGGTTCGGTGGCGGCGATGGCTCGGGCTTTGCGGCCGGTCGGGGTGGAGGTGATCTTGCGGACGGGCTTGCCCTGACTGGCTGCAGCTGTACGGGCGGGTTTGGCGGAGGGAGATGCGGCTTTTGGCGGCATAGGGAGAGAGTACCGGAGAGGTGGTTCTCCAAATGGAGACACTACTCACCCTCTCAAAGACCGTAGCGATATCTGTTCCTGAGTCTGGAAGATACTCTGAAGGGAGCCGGTCACCGTGGCAGTCTGGCCGCTTTCTCTGCATCTGGCCGGGCTAGGGAAGAATCGAGTTGATGTCGATCGCCTGCGACTTGACTCGATAGCCGGCGCCGTCCGGGTGATAGTTGTCGCCCGAGTTGAGGGTAGGAATCAGGAAGTCCGGGTGGTCAGGATCCGCAAGGGCGGCTTCGAAATCCGCAACGCCTACAACTCCCGGCAGGCCGCGGCCGGTAGTGCGGATCCATGTGTTGACCAGAGTCCGCTGCACGTTCTCCGGATTCTGTGGACCAGGATTTCTGTCGCCGGCAAATGGGTCTGCGTTGTCCGCCGGGTTAGGACCGTAGTTTGGGCTGGCTGCGTTCGTGCAGTATGAGGCGGGAGCGATGGTGCCGAGAATGACGCGTACGCCCGCGGCGTGGGCCTGAGCCACCATATCTTGCAGCGAGGCTTCCACCTCAGTGGCATCCCCGCATGCCTTAAGGCGAAGATCGACCTGGCCGAGATCGATAACGACTGTCTTGATACCGGGCTGGTGCAGCACATCGCGACCGATCCGATCAACCCCTGGCGATCCCGAGGCCGAGCCGCTGGAGGGCCCGGCGTAGTCACCCAGGATGCCGGCGTTGAGAACGCCCAAGTGGAAGCCTGCGGCGTTCAGCGTGCGGGCGAGAGCGTCGGAGATGCGAGCGTTGTCCTGTCCCGGCACCGCCAGTTGAGGGACGGGGTAGGCATTGGAATCGCCGAGGTTCGAAGCGTGCCCATCGATGGTGGAGCTACCGAGAATCGCTACGGTCCCTTGGTACTGGCCGTAGACGTCCACGCCACTGAGCAGGAACCACTCTGTATTCGGCTGAGTGAGGGAGGCGCCTGCGGCGTCGGCGGTGGTGTTGCCGGCGTTCACAGGTGAGGCGTAGTTCGTGATCACCTGTGAGTCGTGCTGGGTAAGTGGCGCGAATGTGCCCTGGACATACGCGGTAACGGCCAGCTTCTGCCCAAACGTGTAGGTGAGAGGGACGGGATCGGACATGATCTCCGTTCCTGGTGCGATGTTGATGGAGCTTGCGCCGCCGAAGGTGAGGGCGACATCATTCTCCGGATCGACGGCTGGCGGAACCGTGGCGATGCCAAGATGCGCGGCGCCGATCGTTATCGGCGATGTACCGAAGTAGTTGGAGAAGCGGACACGCTCGGTCGTCCCTGAAACAGTGGGATAGAAGAAGGATCGAAAGGTCTGCTCAGCTCCGCCCGGGTTCGATGTGGTTGCCGCCGCGTTCTCCGGCGAAGCACCCCAAGCCACGGCCCACACGTCACTGTTTGCTGGAGTCGTCGTGGGTGTCGGGTGGACTGTTGAAGAGCAGCTTGTGAGGCCGGCGAGAGTGAGCGAGAGCGCGAAGAAGCGCGTGACTTTGGGGAGCATAAGGGGAGGTATGCCTGACCGCTAAGGATTCGGAACTCGGCGCCAGCGAGCGCGGACGCTTGTTATGTGTTGACCGCCCTCTCAGCCGAGGCGCTCGAGCATCTCGGCAGGAGGGAGGCGGACGCAGGAGAAAATGGGCGTGTCCTGGAGAGTGTAGAGGGAGATCTCGGTTTCGCGGAGTTGCTGAACGAGGTCGAGGAAGTCTTCGGGAAAGTTGGTCTCGAAGGCGACGACAAACTCCTGGTCGTCGATGCCAAAGGAGTAGGTGGTATTGAGCTTGACGCGGGGGTAGAGCAGGCCGATGCGGATGTGCTCGTCCATCAGGCGCTTGCGTTCCTGCGCGGAGAGCAGGTACCAGGGGCGGGTCTTCCAGAAGGGGTAGATAAAGATGTACTTCTGGCCGCCAGGACGTATGGCGCCGCGGCCTTCCCCTTCGCTCTCATCATCGCGATCGATCTGGTACTGCGAGCGCTTGGTCATGGCGAGGAAGTTGTGGGGCGTGCTGAGGTAGCCGCCAAGCGCGGTACGCATGAGCTCGGAGCGCATGCGGTTGAGCTCTTCCACGGCGTAGCCGATGGACCAGACACACATGTCAACATCACCGCGGGTGCCGATGGTCGAGTAGGTGAGGGAGAGAAATTCGCCGGGCTTGTTCCAGCGGGTGAGGACCTCGGCGAACTCGGCGCGGTGGGCAGCCTTCTGCTCGGCGGGGAGGCGGCGCCACTCGGGCATGACCTTGTAGAACGAGAAGCAGACGATCTGGCGCTTGACGGCGGGCTTGGAGGGGTCGGGCCGGCCGTAGGCACCCTGGGGGCGAGCGACGTTGTCGGTTTCGGGTCGGGTGGCAACGGCGGTGGCGGTGCTGCTGGCGCTGCTTTGGGCCGTGGTGCCAGCCGAGGCTCCCGGAACGACAGCGGCCGAGGCAGTTGTGCCAGCGGCGGCTTCTTCGCAAACCTTCTGTTCCAGTGTGGTGGTGTCGGCCATGGTGAGTCTCCTTCAGGTTCTTTGCGGGGCTTGTCCGTGATGCTGTCTAGTAAATGCTAGCAGGAGCGCTGGTTCCGTCAGAACAGGTGGGTATACTCGGGGGGCGATGACCGAGCATATTGTTGCAGCCCTTGCAGGATTTATTACCAGCTTTATTCAGGCCACACATTACCTGGGCGTGGCGCTCTTGATGGCCATTGAGTCGGCATGTATCCCGCTGCCGTCTGAGATCATCATGCCGTTTGGCGGCTATGTGCTGGGATCCGACATGGGCAAGCTGTTGCTGGTGGCAACGGCCGGGGCGATCGGGTGCAATCTGGGCTCGATTCCGCCCTACATCGTGGGAGCGATCGGCGGCCGGCCGGCGGTGGAGCGGTTTGGCCGGTACATCCTCCTGAACATGCATGATCTGGATCGGGCGGAGCGGTTCTTTGCAAAGTATGGCGGCGTGACTGTGCTGATCGGGCGGCTGCTGCCGGTGGTGCGGACCTTTATTGCGCTGCCCGCCGGCATCGCGAAGATGTCGCAGGTGCGCTTCCACATCTACACCTTTGTCGGCTCGTGGCCCTGGTGCTTTGTGCTGGCCTATGTAGGGATGAAGCTGGGTGCGCGGTGGGACTCGGATCCGCGCTTCAAGGAGATCTTTCACCGATTCCACCTTGGGGTGGAGTTGGTGCTGCTTGCCGGTATCGTGTGGTTTGTGTGGACGCACTGGAAGAACCGGGCCGGGGCAGAGCGCGCAGCCTAGCTTTGCGTCGCGCGCAGGAGCTGTCGCTCGGCCGTTGGCAGGTACAGGGCTAGAGGGCTTCTGAGTTGAAGCTGTCGGCGGCGGCACGGATGACGGGCCAGAGCAAGCGGCAGCCGGTTTCGGAGTTGGAGACGGGTAGTATCTCGGTCACGCCGTGCGCCTTGCGCAGCTCTGCCAGGGACTTGCCCAGGGTGTTGTTGGACAGGCGGTCGGATTTTGTGGCAACCACAATAAACGGGCGTCCGATCTCCTTCAGGTAGGAGATTAGCTGGTTGTCGTTAGGCCGGGGAGGGATGTTGGAATCCACCAGGCAAACGCAGAGTGCAAGTTGGGCGCGTTCAGCCAGGTATGGCTCGATGAACTTCGGCCACTCAGCGGAGATGGAGCGGGAGATCTTGGCGTAGCCGTAGCCTGGGAGGTCGGCGAAGATCATCGCCGGTCTGACCTGCGCTCCCTCATGCAGAGCGAAGAAGTTAATGGCCCGCGTGCGCCCCGGGGTGGAGGACGTGTGCGCTTGCTTGGAGCCGAGGAGAGCGTTGATCAGGGAGGATTTTCCCACATTCGATCGGCCCAGAAAGGCGATCTCCGGAGCATTTGCCGTGAGGACCTCCGTGGGGAAGAGGGCCGGGTCTGTGACGGATCGGAGAAAGCGCGGTGTAAGTCTCACCAGACCAGTGTATGGAGACGGCGCCGCTCTGTGGCGACGCCGTCGATAAGAGGAGAGCTGTCAGGGCCTAACGGACGCGGATCTCGGAGGTTGTACGGAAGACAACCACCGTCTCCGCCGGGAGGACGACGTCGCGGTTTCCGGTGTAGGCACCGGCTGCCGTGCCTGCACCGGCACCGGCGAGACCACCGATGAGTGCACCCTTGCCGCCGCCCGCCAGACCGCCGATAAGGGCACCGAGTCCACCGCCGCCACCGATGAAGCCGGCCGTGCGCTTGCCGCGGCCCTTTTCGTCCTTCTCGTATTCGGTGGTGCTGACGTCGTGTCCGTCGACCGATGTGATCTGGATGCCGAGCCCGCCAGCTCCCTTGAAACGACCCTTGCCCTTGGCTGCAACCACTGTGCCCCGCACGTCGGCGCCGCGCGGGAAGACGGTCCTGCCAGAGGTGGTGATGACGGGGCGCGCCAGACTTCCGGTGAAGGAGTCACCGGCGTTGTTGTGGCTCGCGCTCAGCGTCTGTGAGAGGCTGACCTCGAGCCGGGTGCCAGTGGGTACTACAAGGCTGGAGCGTACAGGGGCTAGGTCCGCGGTTTGGGTCCGCGCGGGACTCGAGTCCGGAGCGGCCTGGGCCTGCTGCACGGGGGCCTCTGCAAGAGCGGTGGCGGCCGGGGCGGGCTGGCTGGCAGGGTAGGTCACCGAGCCATCTGCATTCTTCACAACGCCTGGCGTGCTGGGCTGGGCGGCGAGCTGGGCCTGCTGCGAGTTTGCCGGATAGGTCACACTGCCGTCCGGGTTGGTGATGGATCCGTCCGCGTTGCGGATCGCAACGGCTGCAGGCTTGCTCTTGCAGCCGGACAAGAGGAGAGCGACTCCGAGGGCTAGGGTTCCGAACCTGCTGCGGACGCTGTGGGTCATGGCGTGCCTTGCTTTCTGTGAAGAAGATGGAAACATCGCCGATTCTATGCGCAGCAAGAGCGACCGTGCGCGGCGATGTCACCTCGCACAGATCAGATGGATGATGGGTATAGGCCGTTGTCCCTCCCCATACATGAAGGAACGCAAAGGTAATGGGCGAGGCTGGCGAGGACAGCCGGCTTCGGTCTGCGACCACACTGGCGCGGACCGAAATTGTTCGCCGAATTTTCTTCCCATAACCATGAGCGGGCCCTATGCTCACCAGTGATGTGAGTAGGCCCGGTTTTGCTGCGGCCTGCTGAGTCGCACGTGCAGGATCGGGCTGTGAGATGGAACGCGACTCGCGGTCTGGGTGCTTTGGACAACTGTTCTAAGTTTTTTGGAGGCAACACATGGTAACGATGAAATCTGCTGGATCACCGGTCCGCGCCTTGCTGGCTGCGTTGGCGACCAGTTCGCTCTTTCTGGCTGGCTGCTCCAGTTCAATGGCTCCCCTGGAGAGTGTCGGTGGTGGCGCTGGTCATGCATCCGCGCAGATCTCCGGCAAGATTCACGGAGGAAACCAGCCGGTTGCTGGAGCGACGGTGACCCTGTACCGCGCGTCTCAGGTTTCCTTTGCCAGCGGCGCGATTGCGGTGGCCCACACCACCTCCGCAGCAGACGGGTTTGGCTCGTTTGCCTTCCAGTCGAGTCCTTCATCCACCAACAGCAACGCCGACAACACCTACAACTGCGATCAGCCCGCCAACACCACGCTGTCCTCCCCCTTTCTGTTCCTTGTCGCGCGGGGTGGTACCACGGTGAACACGCCTGGAGCCTTGCCTAACCCTGACTCTGTCTTCATCGCTCCTTTGGGTCGATGCAACGCAGTAAATGCCAGCACATTCGTGAACATGTCGGAGGTGGTCACCGTCGCGACAATGGCAGCGTTGCACCAATTCATGACACCCCCGGCTTCCGGTCAAGGGATTGAGAACTCAGTTGGGGCGGACGGCATCTTCGCCTCCGATCTTGCGCTGGGCAACGCCCTCTATAGCGTGTCGAACATGGTAAGCCTGACCGATGGAACCGCTAACGCCCCCTTCGTGAAACAGGCAGCTGGTGTGAATCTGACGGTGACGCCGGAGTTGGCAAAGATCAACCAACTGGCGAACGCGCTTTCTGCATGCATCAACTACTCGGGCAGTGGCAACCCGAACTGCGCCACCCTCTACAATAGCGCTCCCCCGCCGTCCGACACCGCTTCAACCAGTGTGGGTGGAACCATGAACGCGGCTCAAGATCCCTTGACGGCGCTGTACTACATCTTCGCGAACCCAACGAACTCGGTGACGCTGGGAGGGGACGGCACAACGAATCGGACTGCGCTGTTCAACCTTTCGACCGGGACCGGGGCGCCCTACCAGCCCACCATGGCCGCTGTTCCCACGGACTGGTCGATTGGTCTCTCCTTCAAGTCGACCAGCACCTGCTCGGACATTCCATCCTCCACGGCTGGCTTCCTGAGTAACCCCTCCAACATCTCCATCGATCTATACGGAAACGTCTTCTTCAGCAACCTCCAGCCTGGTTCAGCAAGCCTCGGCAGCCTGGACGGGACCGGGACACCAACTGGCTGCACCACGCTGGCAGCGACCGGCGGGCAGACGGCGGGGGGTAGCATGGCCACAACCGTGGACAGCAATGGAGTGGTGTATGCCGGTGTGTTGGGAACAACAGACGGCTACACATTCACGCCAAGCCCGACAGCACCGACCTCCGCGCATTTCACGGCGCCAGCTCCAATTCTCGGGCTCGCGGCGGATGGATCTAGCAATGGATCTAGCAACATTTTCATCTCAACGGCAGACGGAAGATTGTTCAAAACAGTCCCGGGATCGTTCGCATCGACTCAGATCAGTGCTGCGCTGGATAACGGCGGTGGAGCAACTAGCCTGATTGTGGATCCGCTTGGAAGAATTTGGGCTAGTGGATCTGCTGCAGGCACCGCCAACAAGGGCACTGTGACCTACCCCGATGGCAATTCCTCGACCGGTTACACTACGGTTGCCGTGAACTCCCTCTTCCCGGGAGCCATGACTGCACTGACGGTCGGCCGAGACAGTGGCACAAGAACGACCCTCTACGGCACAAATGGTACGAACGTGCTCTATGCAGCCTATGGCGATGCGGCAGGTGCGCCACTCATCCAGTCTGCCTTCTACTTTGCAGGTAGAGGCATAGCAGCAGCCAAGGCCTTGGCCGTCGACGGGGCGGAGAACCTGTGGGTAGCCAACGCAACTGGGTCGATCGTGGGGCTGAACCGGAATGGCACTCCTTTCGCGCCGAATGGCTTCGTCAAGGATCCCAGCTATTTCGGTAACGAAACGGCTATCTCGATCGACACCGCAGGGAACATCTGGGTAGCGGCCGGGCCGAACACGATCACCGAAGTTGTTGGTGCAGCAGTCCCAGTGATGAAGTCGTACGCGTCTGCTCTGAGTACGGGTCGCTTCCAGCGGATCCCGTAGTGCTTCTTTCTTCCTAAACAAAGAGGACCCGGTCTCCGGGTCCTCTTCCTCATTGCGCAACAGCTATCCAGGTACAACGTAACTTTAGTGCGCGTGTCCCACGGATGGTGGAGAGAAAGCATCCGTTCTCCCTGCTAGCCTGCCTTCGGCCCAGCCAGGGCCGGGACTAGCCGTGCACCTGAGACCTTTTCAAACGATCCGGACCGCTAGGAGAGATATCTCCGGGGCTGCAGCTGCCTTGCTGGCATCTGTGCTGATCGCTCTGGTGAGCGCAAGTTGGTGTTCGGCAGCGACTCCGGCCTCGGATGCTGCTGTCCCCCTGTTGCAGCCGACCAGTGTGGCCTATGACGCTCTGGGAAACCTCTTCTTCGCGGAGTCGCGGAACAATGTCGTGCGCCGGCTGTCTCCGGACGGGACGCTTGCGATAGTGGCGGGGTCAACGGTTCAGGGGTTCGCGGGAGATGGTGGCGATGCGCTCGCAGCGGAGCTGGATGCGCCACGAGGCGTTGCGCTCGACGCGGCGCAAAACCTGTATATCGCGGATACGCATAACAATCGGGTACGTCGGGTGAACGCCGTGACCCACGTGATTACGACTGTTGGCGGCACCGGCAAACCGGGATTCAGCGGGGATGGTGGCCCGGCCGGGCAGGCGCAGTTACGTGCACCGCTCGCGCTGGCCCTTGATGCGAGCCAGCATCTGTTTGTGGCGGACTCGGGCAACCACCGTGTGCGATCAATTGACCTTAGCAGCGGAGCTATCTCGACGGTCGCCGGCACAGGCAAACAAGGCTTCTCAGGCGACGGTGGACCCGCGGCGTTGGCCAGCTTCGACACGCCCTCCGGTCTGGTACTTGATGCGTCCGGAAACCTGTTCATCGCTGACGCGGGCAATCGGCGGGTGCGGGAGGTGAGTTCGGCGTCCCGCCAGGTTGTCACCGTGGCCGGGGCCACCGGAATGCCGATACCGCTGATGCGACCGGAAGGACTGACGCTGAACGCGCATGGCGGGCTCCTGATCTCCGACGCAGGGAACCAGTGCGTGTATCTGCTGGATCTCTCATCCGGGCGTATGTCCTTAGTCGCAGGGCAGCGCACTCAGGCCTTCGCAGGCGATCATGGCCTGGCCACGCTGGCGATGTTGGATACTCCGACAGGGGTCGCGGTCGCGCCAAACGGCGACCTTGCGATCGCGGACAGTGGCAATGCCCGAGTGCGCCTGGTTGCGGCAGCTGGAGATCAGACCGTAAGTACCGTTGCTGGCGTCGGCAGCAGGGTGCCGGGAGCGTTGCTGCTGGAGGGCGCGGTAGAGCAGCCGTACGGTTCCACTGCGGTCAACGTACGACTGCCTGGTGGTGAGGCGGTGTCAGGGGCTGTGTCGTTGAGTGTAGCTGGTGCAGGAGGGAGCTTTCAGGCTCTCTCGGGGTCGTTCCAGGCAGGGGTAGCCCGCTTCGACCTGAGCCTTCTGCCCGCAGGCAGCTATGAGCTCACGGCGCGATGGGCTGGGAACGCCTCGTTCGACGCATCAACCTCTGTTCCGGGCGTGCTTACGGTACGGCCACTTCCTCTTACGCTCGGAACAACGACATGGAGCATGATCTTCGGCGGTCCACCGCCTGCGTTCCAGAACACGCTCACAGGTCTGCTGCAGCAGGACCAGGGGCAGGTAAGCATCAGCGTTGGCCTACCCGCGATGCCTCAACTCGCGCCCGGCGTCTACCCGCTGCCCCTCACTCTCTCTGGTGCTGGCGCGGGGAACTACGTTTTGACCAGCACGACGGGTCAGTTAACAGTCGGGAAGGCGCCGGTCCAGATTTACGTCAGCCAGGTACCTGGTGATCTCTTGGCGACGGTGAAAAGCACGACGTCCGGTGTGCCCTCTGGAGCTGTTACGCTGCTGAACTCGGCCGGCGGAAGCCTGGGTTCCTTTCCGCTGGATGCAACCGGTACGGCCTCGCTCTCGACAGCGGGGCTCTCGCCGGGAAGCTACACCGTGACCGCTGTGTATAGCGGCGATCCGGATTACGTCGCAAACCAGACATCCCCGCAGCAGCTCCAGGTTGGAGCAGCGAACGGATCGACGCCAGCTCCGACCGGTGACTTCGTCCTGAGCAGCGTGGGGGCAGGAAGTGCTTCCGCGCCCGCCGGGGGCACTGCCGTGTTCTCACTCCAGGTACGACCGACCGGGGAAGCCCTGGCCGCGCCGATTCTTCTCAACGTGGCGGGGTTGCCATTCGGCGCCACAGCGAGCTTTTCGCCAAGTCTGATCCCGCCAAGCGGAGCAGCCAGCGTGGCCACGCTCACGGTTCAGCTGCCACGAAGTGCTGCGGAGGTCGCCTGGAACCATGGTCGGGTTGTGACAGCGGCACTGGGTACTCTGTGCCCGATCTTCCTGTTCGCCGGTTTACGCGGCTGGCGGCACGGCTTGCGCCTATTGAGCGCGGTCCTTGTCTGCGTCGTGCCACTGACGCTGGCAGGCTGCGGAGATCGGGTTGCTGCCACATCTGCCGGCATAGCCGCGCCGAAGACCTACACCTTGGTTGTGACAGCCACGACGACCCTGGCAGATGGCGCTGCCCTGCAGCATACGACGTCTGTAACGCTTACCGTTCCGTGAAGCGCGAGCCAGTAGACTGCGCCGCGGCAAGTGCCAAAGCCACAAGTCCGCACAACAGGACCGCACCTTCGAGACGCTCGGAGAGGTGGTGAAGCCGATCAAAATCGACCCGGGGAGGTGCATCAGGGGCGACACTGTCAATCGCGCCGTTCGCGGCGGCTCGATCTACCTCCATACGCGGCAGGATGACGAACTGCGAGACACAGGTGATCGCCAGCATGGAGCACAGAAGCGTGATCTGCAGCCCGCGCGAGGCGCTGCGGGTGGCCGGGGTAAGACTCGCCAAAAGAAAGAGGCCGCCACACACCAGACCGATCCAGTGCAGGATACGCAGGCAACCAGCGACTACGGTGCCTGCCTCATGTGTTGTGGGCAGGACGTGAAAGGCCACCGGCGCCACAGCAAAGGCGAAGAAGACCAGGCCACCAACCCACAGAGCAAGCGTGATGATCCGAAGGACACGGGACGCGGTCTCCATGCTGGGATGTCCTAGAGGCCGCTACGGGCGGATAGGTCTGGCGAGATGGTCTCCGCAGAGGCCGTAGCTGCACCTGCCTGGCCCGCCGCGCCCGGAGTGCCACGCTGCAACACGCGACGGAGCACACGCTCAAGAGCGGCCTTGTGTTCCGTGTACTCAGCTTCAGTCACATGGCCCTGAAGCCGCTCGGTTTCCAGGTGGAAGAGCTCCTCCTTCAAAGCTCCGAGCGTCAGATTAGCGGGGCCGCCCTGGCCAGGAGTGCTGGGACCAGGCTGTCCATCGGGACCGCCTTCCGACGGACGACGCAGCATCAGGCCAGCACCCGTGGCGAGCGCGAGGCCAAGCCCGCCGATGATCCACCACCGGTACTTCGCCCAAGGATCGTTCGTGGCACCGGGGTCGACAGGGTTGCCAAGACCACCGCCCGGACCATTGGTGGGCGCACCGGATGCGGCAGCGCCGGAGGCTTCGCCCTGTGCGTTGGGCTGGCCGTTGCCACCCGGGGCAGCCTGGGTATCGCGTGGCAACTGACCGGTGCCGGAGAGCGTGAAGCCGGCGGGCTCCGATGGCGAGATGTTGCGGGCGACAAACGTCTGCGCACTCACCTCCTCGGTCACGGAGCTGTAGGGCGAACTAGGGCTGGAGCTCTTGAATGTCATGCTCTTGGGCATGATGACGGCGATCGTGTCCGTCGGGAGGGTGGGCTTGGGATCGAGCTGGAATGAACCGCTGTAGGGAACGTGGTACGAGACCTGAAAGCGAGTTTCACCTGGACGAATGGGGAAGATGAACGCAAAGTGATTCGGGTCACCCAGCGGAACTGGCGCGGCCTGCACCGGCATTCCGTTCGGCGCAAGAGCCGCAGAGCCCTCGATCACCGCTCCGGCGGGCAGATAAAACTCATAGGGCCGGTCAGAGAACTGCGTCATCGGCGGCGTTGAGTCGTTCCGCACGAAGAAGTTTTCGACTACCTTGAGCGACTTGCCAGGCTCGTCGGTCTGCACGCGGATCACGTTGGCTTCGCCAACGATGCCCTTAACGTGTGCCGCCGCGTTGTAGACGTCGATGTCAACGGAGGTGGTGCCGGGAGGCGCTGGCTTAAAGTAGTTGGCCTTGTCATGCGTGACCCGGACGAGGTGAATGCCGGGATCCGGAAGCTCGAGCGTAAAGTGACCGTGCGCATCCGTCTTTGTGCGGGTCGCTTCCTGCATGCCCTGCGCAAGGCGGATCAGGACGACGTCATCGCCTACCGCAGGCTTGTTGTTGGTCTTGTTCGTGACGGTTCCGGAGACGGACCCGCTTTGCGCAAGCGCCGGGCTGGCGAGGAAGGCGAGAGAAAGCAGCAGGCGAGCTAAGCTAGGAAGTGTCACCTCCCTAGTTTAGCGGCGCGGGAGTGGACCGGTGTGCACTCGATGAAAGATGAAGGCCTCTTCTCTGCGGCAAAGCTTCAGAAAAGCGAGCTGCGTGAGGCCCGAGGCTACGGGTTGGGCAGCGTATCCATCTCGGACAGGATGGTTGCGGCCTCATGCTCGAGCGCGCCGCGTTGTGCAAGGTAGTCCTCTTCCGGATACTTGCCAGCCTGGTACTCAAACCGGAGGTCGCGCAGATTGTCGTAGACGGAGGACTTCCGCTCCTCCAGGTAGTCGCGCCGCGTCTTGCTGGCTCGTCGAAGTACCCGACCCTGGGGCCAGAAGACAAAGGCGAAGCAGAGAAGCGTAAGGGTCAGTGCCGCGGTGCCGCCCATTACAGGTCGACCTCACGGCGGATGCGGTCACGGAGGGCCGCGTGTTCGGCGGTAAGGGGAGCGGAGTTGCTGGCCGTGATCAGCGTGGACTTGTGCCGGCGAGTCCATGTGCGGACCAGCAGCGCGGTCCCGACTGTCCCGAAGAGAAAGACGGCAATTGGTGCGATCCAGGCGACCGTATCGAAGCCACCGCGGATAGGTGCGGCCAGAATAACGGCGCCGTACTTGTTTACAAACCAGTTATAGATCGGGGTGTCGTCAGGCGTGGAGGCGACCTGCTGCCGCAGTTCATTGATCATGCGGGCTGAATCCGGGCAGCCGACGTGGTTGCACTCCAACAAGATCTGGCCACAGGAGCAGGCACACATCATGCGATGGCCGACCCGGTCGAAGCGCGAATCAGGATCGTTGGCGCCCAGAACCACAACGGCAAGCAGGCAGGCGAGCATGGCCTGGATCCAGCGCTTAGGCATGGTGAACCTCCGCTTCCGCAGGAACCGCAGCCGGTGCCTTGGCCGGGGTTTGCAACAGCGCACGACGTGTGTTGGGGAAGAGCGTAACCACGGTTCCGAGAATAACGACTCCCACTCCGATCCAGATCCAGTTGATCAAGGGGTTCAGAAACACCTTGATGATCGGCCGGCCGGTATCCGGATTCTTGCCCTCGTATATGACGTAAAGGTCGTTCTGCAAAGTGGAGTGATTCGCAACCACGGTGGAGTTCGTCTGACTCGCGTTGTAGAAGCGCTTCTCGGGGGAAAGCTCAGTGATCTTGCGATTGTTCTTGAAGATGTCGAGCAGCGCGTATTCCGTGTCGAAGTTCGGATTCGAGTCCTGTGAGAAGGACCGGCAGACCAACTTGTATGGGCCCATGTGAATGCTGTTGCCGAAGCCCATCTCCTGCTCATGCTGTTGGTTGAAGGCGCCACCGGCAATGCCGATAAACATGACCACAATGCCGAAGTGGACGAGGTAGCCGCCGTAGCGCCGCGTGTTCCGCTGCGTCAGCAGCAACGCGGACGACAGAAGGGATCGGCCGGACTGTGTGCGGACTACGGCTGCTCCGCGCAGGAATTCGGCGGTAATGGCGGTTATCACACCTGCACCCAAAGAAAACGCCAGCAGGGAAAAGAGGGTAGCCTGCCAGTCATCGCCGTCCTTCCACGGGCGCACGCCAAAGCCCATCAGGGCCGAAGCGGTAACCAGAACCGCGACGCCAGGCAGCACGAAGTTACGCCGGATCGTCCGCAGCGTGGTCGCTCGCCAGGCGAGCAGCGGGCCGACGCCGGTGAGCAGCAGCAGGGCAAGCCCGATCGGAAGGTTTACCCGGTTGTAGAACGGGGCGCCGACCGTGGCCTTTGAGCCCTGCA
The DNA here is from genome assembly GCA_965199635.1 of Acidobacteriaceae bacterium. GTDB lineage: Bacteria > Acidobacteriota > Terriglobia > Terriglobales > Acidobacteriaceae > Edaphobacter. Next base: position 1,289,742 of record CBDASL010000001.1, read on the forward strand.
CATACTCGGAAAGTACCGGAAACAGTGTTCCCCACAGGACGGTGAAGCAGGCTGCCAAGAGGATCAGGTTATTGAACAGAAAGGAAGACTCGCGGGAGACCAGCGACTCCAGCCGGTTCTCACTCTTCAAATGGTCGCGCTGGCGGAAATAGGTGAAAAGACACACGGCGAGAACCACAAGCAGGAAGCCATAGAACCAGTTGCCGATGGAGGACTGGGCAAATGCGTGGACCGACTGGACCAGGCCGGAACGCGTGAGCAGCGTTCCCAGAATGGTGAGCATGAACGTGGAAAAGATGAGCCATACGTTCCAGCTCTTCATCATCCCGCGCTTCTCCTGCATCATCACCGAGTGCAGAAAGGCGGTGCCGGTAAGCCACGGCATGAGCGAGGCATTTTCGACCGGATCCCATCCCCAGTAGCCGCCCCAGCCAAGCACCGCGTAGGCCCAGTGCATTCCCAGGCAGATGCCGCATGTGAGAAAGAGCCAGGTCACCATCGTCCAGCGGCGGGTGATGTGAATCCACCGCTCGCCGGGGTACCGCATCATCAGCGCGCCCAGTGCAAAGGCGAAGGGCACTGTAAAGCCGACGTAGCCTAGGTAAAGCATCGGAGGGTGGATGACCATCTCCGGATACTGCAGGAGGGGATTCAGGCCGAAGCCATCCTGCGCCAAGGGACCGGGTTCGATGGCAAAGGGCGGCGCGGCGAAGTTCAGCAGCAGCAGGAAGAAGACCTGGACGCCTGCGGTGATGACCGAAGCAAAGGCGGATAGGCGAACGTCGACTTTGTGGCGCAGCCGAAGCACAAAGCCATAGGCAGCCAGCAGCCAGGCCCAGAGAACAAGCGAGCCCTCCTGACCGGACCACAGCGCAGAGAACTTATACGCGGGGTTCAGGGCGCGGTTTGTGTGGTGAAGGATGTAAGAGACGGAGAAGTCGTTTGTATAGGAGGCCCACACCAGGGCAAAGGCCGCGCCGCACATGGCGACAAATGAGGCGATGCCGGCCCGGCGAGCCGTCTCTCCCAGCCGGAGTGCTGCGGTGTCGGCGGCGGACTTGTGCTCTCGCCAAAGAGCCACGGCGCCAAAGATAAGCGTGTAGGCGGACAGAACGAGTGCCAGCAGAAGGGAGAAGCTGCCGAACTCAGGCATAGGGTGGGATGGCATGAAGGCCTCCCATCTATCTTCTCAACCCGTCAAAGCTCTGTCCAACTCCCTGGGGGCTTACAGATGAGTGCTGTAGAGCGAAAGCGGGTCGATTGGCTACAGGGTCGACAGTCCTTGGGCGTTCAGGGCCGCTTCGTCTGTGGCGCTTCGGCTGAGATCAGCCACGTTGCTGAGAAGTCCATCCGGATTTAGCGGCTTTAACCGGAAGGTCACGTTCAACCCCTCGTATTCCTGCTCTGCATCTTCAAGTCCACTGATCACGATGACCGGGATGATCGGGCGAAGCGCTCGCAGGCTTCGCACCAGCGCTGATCCACTCATGCCAGGCATGATGTGGTCCGTGATGACCATCCAGATCGGTACGGAAAAGAGATTCTGCTCCATCTGCTCCAGAGCGCGCCGAGGATCCAACACGGCAACTACGCTGTACCCGCCTCGCTCCAGGATGGCCTTTCGGGTTGCGGCCTGCACCACGTTGTCGTCGATCAGAAGAATGGAGCCCAAACCCATCGTGCTGTCTTTCCTCACTGTCCGGCGCTGACTGTCCCCAATCCAGAGACTCTGCTCTTGGATGCACTGATAAGGAACAGAGCAGCCTGCCCCTTTGCTCAGAGATCGGCATACCGGAGGTATCACGCGGCGGTGCCGTGGCGGACAAGGTCGATGGACCAACAAGGGATCGCTGGTTCAGGTAGCATAAGGCGCACATTCCCCATGACAGGGCGTCCGTTCACAGGCTCGCGGCAAGGAGGGGGTGCAGGGGTGGGCTGTGTCTCTTTCCATTGTTGATTGGCTGATCATGGTGGTGTACTTCGCCTTTGTGCTGGGCATTGGCGTCGCGCTGAAGCGCTACATGCGTACCTCGAACGACTTCTTCCTGGCCGGCCGTTCCATCCCAGCCTGGGTCTGCGGTCTTGCCTTTATCTCTGCGAATCTGGGAGCGCAGGAAGTCATCGGCATGGGCGCTTCCGGCGCCAAATATGGCATCGTTACCAGTCAGTTCTACTGGATCGGCGCGATCCCGGCGATGGTCTTTGTCGGGATCTTCATGATGCCGTTCTACTACGGCTCCAAAGCCCGCTCTGTCCCGGAATACCTCCGTCTGCGCTTTGACGAGAAGACCCGCGCGCTCAATGCGATCTCCTTCGCCCTGATGACCGTCTTCTCTTCCGGGATCAGCATGTACGCCATGGCGCTGTTGATTCAGACGCTGGGGCTCTTTCGCGGCATCATGCCGGAGCGGTATATCTTCCACGTCTCCATCCTGCTTTCGGCCGCAATCGTCCTCGGCTACATCTTCCTGGGTGGGCTTACGAGCGCGATCTACAACGAGGTCTTGCAGTTCTTTCTGATTGTGGCCGGCTTCTTTCCCCTGGTGTGGATTGGTTTGCGCAACGTTGGAGGCTGGTCGGGTATTAAACAGGCATTGCCGTCGCCCATGGTGCACTCCTGGCGCGGCATGGCTCACGCCAACACCAACCCGCTGGGGGTGGAGTGGGTCGGGCTAGTGATGGGGCTTGGTTTTGTGCTCTCGTTCGGCTACTGGTGCACGGACTTCCTGGTGATCCAACGCGCGCTCGCGGCGGACTCGATGGACTCGGCCCGACGTGTGCCGCTGATCGCCGCCGTACCCAAGATGTTCTTTCCGTTCCTCGTCATTCTGCCAGGCCTGATCGCCGTGAGCGTCACCTCGCACGCGGCAGGCGATGTGCGCGCGCCGGCCAGCTTGGAACGTAGTGTGCTGGCAGGGAACTCCACAGCCGCCACCGCAAGCAGCACCGCGGTCCCAATGAGCGAAGCGCACGAGCACGGTCTGGTGCCGGTCAAGCTGGATGCACTGAGCGGCCAGCCGCTGCGCAATGTAGACGGCACGCCTGTCTACAACTACGATCTGGCAATTCCGGTGATGCTGTTGCACTACTTTCCAACGGGCATCCTGGGACTTGGGCTCACGGCTCTGCTGGCGAGCTTCATGTCCGGCATGGCCGGCAACGTCACGGCCTTCAACACCGTATGGACCTATGACATCTACCAGTCGTATCTGAACAAACGGGGCACGGACGCCCACTATCTCTGGATGGGTCGTATGGCGACGGTAGGTGGCGTCCTTCTCTCCGTTGGTGCGGCCTACCTGGTGACCAGCTTCAACAACATCATGGACTCCCTGCAGCTGATCTTCTCCCTGGTCAACGCGCCTCTCTTCGCAACCTTTCTTCTCGGCATGTTCTGGAAACGATCGACGGGACACGGCGCGTTTGCCGGCCTGCTCAGTGGAACGGTGGGAGCGCTCATCCACCAGGGCCTCACCCTGCCGGCAGGTGCTGTGCCGGGCATCCACGGTGGCTGGATCGCTGTGCTGCACAACTACCCAAGCGAGATGGCACAGAACTTCTGGACCGCCATCTTCGCATTCTCGATCAACTTGATCGTAACCATTGCGGTCAGCCTGGCGACGCAGCCCCGGCCTGAAGGCGAATTGGTGGGGCTGGTCTACTCGCTTACGCCGAAGCCGGTGGAGACGCACCTGCAGTGGTATCAGCGGCCGGTCACGTTGGCGATCGGAGTGATGGCCATGCTGGTGGTTTTGAATCTGGTCTTTGCATAGGGAATTTAGATAGGAGGCGTGTTGTGGGGCTGGATATTCGTGTGCCGCTGGGGCTTATCTTTTTGATCATCGGCGGCATCATGGCCGCTTACGGGGCAGTGACCAACGGCAGCGCTATGTACCAACGCTCGCTGGGGATCAACCTTAACCTCATCTGGGGTGTGCTCATGATGGTGTTTGGGGCCGTGATGTTCTTTGTTGGCCGCCGGCAGAAGTGGCAGGACGACCCCGGCACGCCCAGGCCGTGGGAAAAGGGCAGGGGTCCCCGGTAGTCCTCATGAGGCCGGCCGTGCGATACTTTCCGTGGCAGTGTGGCGCCGGTGGGCTGGCGCTCAGGGCCGGGATGGCGGAACTGGCAGACGCAGCGGACTCAAAATCCGCCGAGGGCAACCTCGTGGGGGTTCGACCCCCCCTCCCGGCACCAGTTGCAGGGAGGGATGCAACCGAAGAGTAACGTGTCTTTGTTATCCTTAAGCCATTATGGCTATGTCCAAGCAGGACCTTCTCCAGCGCACCATTGAGCACATCGACATCAAGCAGCATGACGTGACCGCGTTGGTGGACGCGATGGGGTCGATGGCGTTCAGTTCGCGGGATCTTCACCGCGCCGCGTCAATCTACGACCGCATGCTGCGTGACACCGACTGCGGAGTGATTCTGTGCCTGGCGGGCTCCATGGTGAGCGCCGGCCTGAAGCAGGTCTTTATCGACCTGATCCGCAACAACATGGTTGACGCAATCGTCTCAACCGGCGCCAACATCGTCGATCAGGATTTCTTCGAGTCGCTCGGGTTCAAACACTACATCGCGGACGAGGTGCTCAAGGGCGGCACAGAAGACGGCACGCTCCGCGAGCTCATGATCGATCGCATCTATGACACGCTGATCGACGAGAGCGAACTCCGGGTCTGCGACGACATCATGAAGCAGATCATCGACAGCCTCGAGCCACGTGCCTACAGCTCGCGCGAGGTGATCCACGCCATGGGCGCCTACCTCGAGCGCGAGGGCAAGATCCCGGCGAAGGGTGGCGTGGACGGTCTTGTCTGGGCCGCTTATGAGAAGGATGTGCCCATCTTCTGCCCGGCGTTCTCCGACTGCTCCGCCGGCTTCGGCATCGTGGCTCACCAGCACGAGCGACAGGGCAAGCCGATCGTCTCATTCGACTCCGGCAAGGACTTCTACGAGCTGACCAGGCTCAAGATGGAAAATCCCACCACCGGCCTCTTCATGCTTGGTGGCGGAGTGCCCAAGAACTTTGCGCAGGATATCGTCGTCGCCGCCGACGTGCTTGGCGTTGACGCCTCCATGCACAAGTACGCCATCCAGATCACGGTAGCCGACGTTCGTGACGGCGCCCTGAGCTCCAGCACCCTCAAGGAAGCGAGCTCGTGGGGCAAGGTCGATACCGTGTACGAGCAGATGGTCTACTCCGAGGCAACGCTCGCCGTGCCGCTGATCGCTGGCTATGCCTTTCACAAGGGCGCAGCTCAGGCAAGAAGCGGCAAGCGGCTGTCGCGCGTGCTCGATCCGGTCAACGTTTAGCGAGCAGCACATGCAGGAAAAAGGGGCCGCGACACCGCGGCCCCTTTCCCATTACTCGTGGCTCCAGGAGTGATCGCGCTGTGAGACCATGCTTGCTTGAAGCAGTCAGGAGCTGTTGTGGTGGATGAAAGATACAAGCGCCGTTTCTCCGCACCGGGTCGGGTCAACCTCATCGGGGAGCACACCGATTACACTGGCGGGCTTGTGCTGCCAATGGCTATCGAGTTCGAAACAGTAGCCGAGATCACGTCGCGCGCAGACCGAACTGTCTCCTTCTCCTCGAGCAACTTCGAGGGTGAAACCAGCTACCCACTCGAGGGCTTTCCGGAGCGCGGCCGCAGGCACTGGAGCGACTATCCCGCCGGTGTCGTCAAAATGCTTCGCGAGGCCGGTATCGATGTACGCGGCTTCAGCATGCAGATATCCGGCAACGTGCCGCTTGGCGCAGGCCTCAGTTCCTCGGCGTCGATCGAAGTCGCCACGGCAGTCGCTGTTCTGATGGAGTCGGGCGCGATGCTGCCCGCTGAAACCATCGCGCGTCTCTGCCAGCGCGCCGAGAACGAGTTCGTCGGTGGCGCCTGTGGCATCATGGATCAGTTCGTGATCACCAGCGGGCGAAAGGGCCATGCGCTGATGCTCGATACGCGCTCGCTTGCCTACGATCTGCTGCCGCTGCCGGAGAGCATCCGCGTGGTCATCTGTAACTCCATGGTGAAGCACGAGGTGGCGCACGGGGAATACGGTGATCGGCGCGGCGAGGTGGAAGCGGGGCAGGCGGCCATCCGACGCGCTCGACCAAACATCGCCATGCTGCGGGATGCGACGCTTGACGACCTTGAAGCGGCAAAGCCCACGATGTCGGAAGCATCCTTTCTCCGCGCGCGTCACGTCATCACCGAGAATGCTCGCGTCCTGCGCGCACGCGATGCACTTGCAAACGGTGACATGCAGACCTTTGGTGAGCTGATGGTCACAGCGCATGCCAGCTTCCGGGATGACTTTCAGGCAAGCTGTGCAGAGGTCGATGGTCTGGTCGAACTCGCCACGGCGCTTCCGGGCTGCTTTGGCGCACGCATCACGGGCGGCGGCTTTGGCGGGTGCACCGTCAACGTGGTAGCACGTGAGAGAGCTGAGAGATTCCGGGAGGAGCTGATGGCGGGATACAAGCAACAGTTTGGCATCGAGGCAGAGTGCTACATCTCAAACGCGGCAGATGGCGCTCTGGCGAGGCTCCGATGAGCCTTTCCACCCAGCCCCATCGTCGTTGGAACCCGCTCAAGCGGGAGTGGATTTTGGTATCACCGCAACGGACGCAGCGCCCCTGGCAGGGCCAGACTGAGACCACTGCCCCCCCTCCCGCGCTGCACTACGATCCGACCTGCTATCTATGCCCCGGCAATGAACGTGCCGGTGGCAAACACAACGATAACTACACCTCCACCTTCGTCTTCGAAAACGACTACGCCGCTCTCCGGTCTGTAACCGAGACGGTCAAGGAAGACGAGCAGGGACTTCTAGTCGGAGAGACTGAAGGCGGCACCTGTCGTGTGCTCTGCTTTTCGCCGCGACACGACCTGACACTGGCGAAGATGGAGGTGTCGGCCATCCGCGAGGTCGTCGACCTATGGGCCGAACAGACCGTTGAGCTGGGCAGCCGTCCGGAGATCGGATACGTGCAGATCTTCGAGAACCGGGGCGCCATGATGGGCGCCTCCAACCCCCATCCGCACGGGCAGGTTTGGGCGACGGAGCACCTGCCGGACGAGATCGTGCTGGAGCTGAGCGCGCAGAAGGCTTACCTCGACGAACGCGGTGAGTCACTCCTCGACGCCTACCTGAAGCTTGAGCTGCAGCGCAAGGAACGTGTTGTTCTCGAGAATGACCACTTCGTGGTTGTTGTGCCGTATTGGGCGGTCTGGCCCTTTGAAACGCTGGTCCTGCCGCGGGCCAGGGTGAGCCGCGTGGACGAGCTTAGCAATGAGCAGCGCAGCGGTCTTGCAGACATCCTGCAGCGGCTCACCTCGAGCTACGACCGCGTCTTTGACACTTCGTTCCCGTATTCCATGGGGCTGCACGGAGCGCCGGCTGACGGCCTGGCGCATCCCGAGTGGCAGTTCCACCTTCACTTCTACCCACCCTTGCTCCGCTCCGCCACCGTGCGGAAGTTCATGGTGGGCTTCGAGCTGTTGGCATCGCCGCAGCGGGACATCACGGCCGAGACAGCAGCCGAGGTGTTGCGCGCAGCGGTCGCGCGCTCCTGACCGGAGCGGAGAACGAGGGCAATGGCTGAGCTTCCCAATCTGACTCCACGCGAAGCCGCCCGCATGTTGGGCATCAGCTACCCGACCATCAAGCAGTGGATCCTGCAGGGCAAGTTGTCCACGATCACGACCCCCGGCGGACACCATCGCATCCCGCAGAAGAACCTCGAGCCATTCCTTGAGGCGAACCGCGGTCAGGGTGAAGAGCGCTCGCGTGCCCGCTTTCAACGTGTGAGTGGGCGTAACCAGTTGGTGGGAACGGTGGTGGATGTGCGCTTGGAGGGTCTTCTGGCCCAGGTGCGGCTGAAGATCGGCGATCAACAGATTACCGCCATCATCACTGCCGAAGCCGCCCGGGAGATGCAGCTGGCCAAGGGAGATCAGGCTGCAGCCCTGGTCAAGGCGACCGAGGTGATGATCGAGCGACTGGAAGAGTTTTGACGGCAGGCGTGAACTCGTTGTGCATGCAAATCTATACAAGTAGAATCGTATTGTTGCCGCCTGAGAGGAGTACCGAACGCTCGCTGCGTTCGCGAGTTCCACTCTCTCCGACGGCCCTACGGAGTCTGCGTGTCTCGTCGGTCCACCCTTTTCCCAGTCGCTCTGCTCGGGGCATTCCTGCCCCTCCACGCTCAGATCAGTAGCAGCTTGCAGGGACGCGTGGTCGATCCCTCGGGCGCGCCCGTCCCGGGTGCCGTGGTCGTCGTCACTGAGCTCAGTACCGGCGCCCGGCGTCAGACGCTGACCACGGCTGAAGGCCTGTTTAGTGTGGCCCAGGTCGAACCTGGACTGTACTCCGTCACAGTATCGGCTGTGGGTTTCGCACCGCTCACCCGTCGTGGCATCACGCTCACCACTGGCTCCACAGCCAGGGTCGAGCTAGGCCTAGCTGTCGGCAGCGCGGAACAGACCGTCAACGTCACCGCAGATGCTCCCTTGCTCCAGCAGGGGCAAAGTGACATCCAGATGACGATTCCGGGGCATGAGATCGTCGGGCTGCCGCTGAATGGGAGAAACTTCGTTCTACTATCGCAGCTTGCGCCCGGTGTCTCACTCCCCCCCGGAACGCTGCTGCCGCGGATCAACGGCGGGCGCCCACGCACCAACGAGTACCTCTTCGACGGCATCTCCGCGCTGCAGCCGGAGCCAGGGCAGGTTGCGTTCTTTCCCATCGTCGATGACATTGCGGAGTTCACCGTGGAGGCGAACAATGTGCCGGCCGAGTTCGGCCGTTTCAACGGCGGCGTCGTCAACGTGACTACCCGCTCCGGATCGAACGCCCTGCACTTCAGCCTGTATGACTTCTTCCGCAACGAGGATCTGAACGCTCGCAACTACTTCTCCCGCACCGGCCCAAAGCCCGAATACCAGCGCAACCAGTACGGCGGCACGCTGGGTCTGCCGCTTTGGAAGGATCGCCTCTTCTTCTTCGGCGGCTATCAGGGCCAGAAGCTGCTGGAAGGGATTACCCGCATCTCCACCCTGCCCACCTTGGCGCAGCGGCAGGGAATCTTCACCGGAACGCACATCTACGATCCTGCAACGACCACATCGGCCAACGGGCAATACCTGCGGACCGAGTTCCCCGGCGACGTGATCAATCGCCCGTTCGACCCAGCAGCTGCGGCCATTCTGGCGCAACTGCCTTTGCCAACCAACCCAACGGCGACGGCGAACAACTACAGCCGCACGGCCAACGACGCCGATCACCAGAACCAGTTCGACGCGCGATTCGACGTTGCCGCGGGCCGGCGGGACCGTGCCTTTGTGCGCTACTCGTACTTCTCGGATGTGGAGCAGCCTGTCTACCCCCTCCCGACGTTGGGCGGCGCTATCTCCGGGACGACGGTTGGTACCGGCAATGTTTCCGGCCTCTCCAACGTGCTGGGACAGCAGGTTGTGCTGAACGAGACGCACACGCTCGGTGTGCGATCGCTCAACGATCTTCGCGCCGGCTACACGCGCCGAAGCAACGTCATCGGCGGTCCGATGCTGGGTGGCGCTTCGGGAGCGACGCTTGGCATCCCCGGTATACCGAGCAACGGCGCCTTCGCGAACGCGCTCCCCCTCTTCACCTTCTCTAACGGCGACCAGCAGATTGGGCCATCTGCCGGCACGAATTCCAACTACCAGACTGGCGTATGGGAGCTGGTGGACACCTACTCCACGCAGGTAGGTCGGCATGCGCTGAAGGCCGGCATGGACCTCCGCTGGTACCAGCTCAACACGATCGCGCCACCCAACCCGACCGGATCATTTGCGTTCACGACCACAGGAACCGGGCTGCCGAGCGTCGCCGGCAGCGGCAACGCGCTCGCGAGTTTTCTGCTTGGGCAGGTCGATACGTTCCAGATCGATCTGCAGCAGGAGAAGCTGCGGCCCCGTGACTTCATCGAGGAGTACTTCGCCCAGGACGACTGGCGTGTGACGCCGACGCTGACGCTGAACCTGGGGGCACGCTGGACACTGCACCATCCTTCGGTAGAAAAGAACAACCAGGGTGCGATCTTCAACCTTGCGACGGAGCAGCTGGACTACCTGGGGGTGGGTGGCAACCCGCGCAGCGCACGCGAGCTGCACTACGGCAACCTGGCACCGCGCATCGGGTTCACCCTGTCGCTGACGCCGAAGACAGTGGTGCGTTCAGGGTATGGCATCGTGTTTATCGACCAGTCTGGCATTACGACGCCCTTCACTACGCCACAGTTCCCCTTTATCCAGAGCGTGGCGCAGCGGACGCAAGATAACGTCAACGCCGCCTTTACGCTGTCCAGCGGGCCAACGGTGGCTCCGATCCCGCTGACGCCGGATGCCGGGCTGGGTCAGAGTGTGTATGCGGCACAGCGGGCGCTGGGGTCAGGCTATGTGCAGCAATGGAACCTGGCGGTGCAGCGCGAAGTGTCGACCAATCTGTCGTTCGAGGTGGCCTATGTGGGGTCGCACATCGTGCATGTGGGCATCCCGGACCAGAACCTGAACCAGCTGACGACGACGCAGCTGGCTGAAGGAGCGCCCTTGCTCCAGAAGGTGGAGAACCCGTACTTCGGGCAGCTGCCGGCGTCCTCGACGATCGGCACCAGGACAGTGGCTGCGGCGCAGCTGCTGAAGCCCTATCCTCGCTTCCAGAATGTGGCGTATTACCGCAACAACACGGGGACCACGAACTACAACGCGCTTGAGGTGAAGGTTGAGAAGCGGCTGTCGCACAACCTGTCGTTGTTGGGCAGCTACACGAAGTCAAAGCTGATTGACGATGCGTCGTCAGTGTTCTCATCGACCGTGCTGTCGTCGCCGAATACCAGCAGCCTGGTTGCGGCGGACACGAACCGGCCATATCTGGAGCGGGACGCCTCAAACGGGGATGTGCCTAACGTGGGTTCGGTGAGCGTGTTGTACCAGTTTGGAACGCCGCGACTGAATGGCGCATTTGCACCGTTGGTCTCGCGCGTGTTGGGCGGGTGGTCGCTGAATGCAATTGGGTTGATGCAGTCGGGCATGCCAGTGACGGTGGTGCAGGCGAACAACCTGAACTCCTTTGCGGGCTTTGTGCTGCAGCGGCCAAACGTGACAGAGCCAACGGCGCTGCAGGCGGGGCAGCGGACGACGGAGCGCTTCTTTCGGACAAGTGCCTTCTCAGCTGCGCCGCAGTTCACGCTGGGGAATGCGTCGCGCAACCCGGTGCGCGGGCCGGCCTATCGCGATGTAGATGTGGCGGCGGTGAAGCACACGGCCATCGCGGAGCGGTTCGACCTGGAGTTGCGGGCGGAGGTCTTCGACCTAACCAACACACCGGCGTTCGCCCAGCCAAACGGAAGCTTCGGGAGCGCTGGTTTCGGGAGCATCACGTCGACGGTGGCGGACCCGCGGGTGGTCCAGTTTGCGCTGCGGCTGAGCCGGTAGACTCGGGCCCTACTTCGCGAAGAGCTGGCTCGGATCGGCGAAGGCCTTGAACTCGAGAGCGTTGCCGGCCGGATCGTAGAAGAACATGGTGGCCTGCTCGCCGACCTCGCCCTGGAAGCGGATGTAGGGTTCGATGACGAAGCGAACGGAGGCGGCGCGGAGGCGGTCGGCAAAGGCCTGCCAGGTGGGCATGGGGAGGACGACGCCGAAGTGAGGGACGGGGACGGCGTGACCATCTACGGCATTGTGGTGAGGATCATGGTGCGGGGCGGTAGCTGAGCGCGGGGCGAGGTGGGCGACGATCTGGTGGCCGAAGAGGTTGAAGTCGATCCACTCGGAGGAGCTGCGGCCTTCGTCGCAGCCAAGGGTTTCGCCGTAGAAGTGGCGGGCGGCTGCGAGATCGTCGACGGGGAAGGCGATGTGGAAGGGGGTGAGGGACATGGGGAAGTCTCCGGATGGGGTATGGCCCTCCCTCCCCCTATGCTTTTCGTGCAAAGTATTCGAACAGAAGGGGTTAGGTCTGGACCAAAGGTGCGGTTGGCGTGGCGGCTTGCGGGGCTGCGACGGCTGGTCTGGGGTGGTGCCGAGGGTGAGGATAGCTGGTTTGTGGGGGGTTGATGCGCCAGCCTGGGCCTAGTTCTTTACGAGTCTCCGTCAGGCGGATCCCTTCGGGATGGCAACAAAGGAGGATCGGGCTAGACCGGTTTCTGTGGTGGCGCAAGAGCGGCTGGCTCTTACGTATGTAGGTAGGTGGGCAGCGGAGCTCGGGGGGGCTGAGATCTCAGCTTCGGTAGGACCGCGGCTGGCGTGAGTTCAGGCCGAGACGGGGATGCGGATGTGGAACTCAGTTTTACCTGGCTCGGAGGTGAAGTAGATAGAACCGTGGTTTTGCTCGATGATCTTTTGGACGATGCCGAGGCCGAGACCGGTGCCGACGCCGGACTCCTTGGTGGTGTAGAAGGGGTCGAAGATGCGCGGCTGGGCATCGAGGGGAATGCCGGAGCCGTTGTCGGCGATCAGCACGCCGAGATAGGTCTCGCCGTGCTGGGATTCAGCGTCAGAGGCCGTGGTGTCTTTTTCGGGTGCCTGTGCGGTGGTGGCTGAGGCCGGAGTGGTTGAGGACGCGCGGTTTGCTTTGGTGTCGGGCTCGGTCTCCGGACCTTCCAGCCAGGTATGAACACGGATGGTGCCGCCGGGCGGGACGGCGTCGATGGCGTTATCGAGCAGGTTGGTCCAGACCTGATTGAGACCGGTGCAGGCGCAGTTGAGCCGGGGGAGAGCAGGCGCAAGCTCACGTTCAACCTGGACGCCGCGCTCGCGGAGCTTGTGGCCGAGCATGACGAGGGTGGCCTGAATGGAGTCGTTGAGGTCGATGCTGTGAAGCTTGCCTGAGCCCTCGTAGGCGTAGGTTTTTACGGAGCGGACGAGCTCGACGACGCGGCCGAGGGAGTCTTCGATGGTGGCGAGCCGCTGGTTGGTAGAGACAACGGCTTCCAGCCAGGCGAGGCTTTCGCCAAAGAGCGCCGGGGGGAACTCGTGTTGGGCGCAGACCATGTCCGCCGAGGTTAGGCCGATGGAGGAGAGGGCGGGGGCAAGCTTCCAGGCGTCGTCGATGGAGGCGGCCTCCATCCAGTCTGCGAGCTCCTGCTCGGCATCGCTCTGGTCGAGCGAGTTGAGGTGAACAGGCTTGCTGGTGGTCAGGGCGCGCTTTTGCAGCTCGGAGAGGCAGTGGCGCTGCGATGGGGCGAGGGGCTCGGAGTGGATACGGTCGGAGGACTGCTGGAGGCGGACCAGATCGTCACGAAGTTGTGTTGCGGCACGGCGGGCTGCGGCGCCAGGGTTGTTGAGCTCGTGCATGAGGCCGGCGGCAAGCATACCGAGGGCGGCCATCTTCTCCTGATGGACGGCCTGCTGCTGTGTCTTTTGCAGCCTGATGGCCATGGTGCGGAGGGTAGCCTGGCGGACGGCGGGAGACTCATTCATGAGGCGCCAGAAGGTGGCCTCGTCAAGGCGCAGCAGAATGGACGGTTCGGCTGTGTTGTAGGACCAGGGGCTGGCGATGCTGGCGAGCAAGGCGACCTCGCCAAAGGTGGAGCCGACGGGCAGAGTCCAGACGGGGACCTCACCACCTTCGGGGGTGACGTCCCGGATGGCGACACTGCCTTCAAGCAGGAGCCAGAGAGAGTTGCTGGTGCCGCCGCGGGCTATGAGCGTACTGCCCGCCGGGAAGCTTTGCGGGGTGCAACTGCTGAACCACTCGAGCTCGTCATCGCTCATGCCGCTGAGGAGAGAGACACGGCGAAGCTGTTCCCGGAACTGCGGAGCGAGGCGTGGCGGCGTGGCGGTAAATCCGGAGGCAGAGGAAAGGGATTCGAAGTTGGTCGACATGGGATTAGGCGGGCAGAGACGCAAGGTATTGGTGGACGAACTGAATGGCGATGGAGCCTTCGCCGACGGCGGAGGCGCAGCGTTTGACGGAGTTGAAGCGGACATCGCCGGCGACAAAGATGCCGGGGACGCTGGTCTCAAGCAGGTAAGGGTCGCGCTGGAGGGGCCAGCTCTTGGGGCAGCGCGCCATCAGATCGGGACCGGAGAGGATGAAGCCCTTGGGGTCGCGTGCGAGCTGACGCGGCATCCATTCGGTCTTGGGGGCGGCACCGATGAAGACAAAGAGATCGGTCGCATCGCAGGTCTTCTCGCCTTCGGGAGTCTGAAGGGTGATGCGCTCGAGGTGACCGTCGCCCTCGAGACCGATGACAGAGGTCTCGGTGAGGACCTCGATCTGGGAGGTACGGGCGATCTGGTCAATGAGGTATTTGGACATGCTTTTTTCAAGGGACGGGGCGCGCACGAGAAGCTTGACCGAGGAGGCGTACCGAGCGAAGTACATGGCGGCCTGGCCGGCGGAGTTGGCGCCCCCGACGAGGAAGACGGTGGAGTTGCGGCAGGCGTTGGCCTCGGTCTGTGCTGCACCGTAGTAGACGCCGGCACCGGACAGGCGCGTGGCGCCGGGAATATCCAGCATGCGATAGGAGACGCCGGTGGCAATCACACAGACGAGGCAACTGATCTCGCGGCCGTCTGCCATGGTCAGCAGGTGGTAGGGACCTTCGCTGCGCATGGAGCAGACACGCTGCGTGAGGAACTCGGCGCCGAGACGCTGGGCCTGGAGGAAGGAGCGCTTGGCGAGTTCTTCGCCGGAGATGCCTTCGGCGAAGCCGAGATAGTTCTCGATGCGGGAGCTGGAACCGGCCTGGCCGCCGGGGGCTTCTGCCTCAACAATGAGGGTGCGGAGGCCTTCGGAGGCGCCATAGACGCCTGCCGCGAGACCGGCGGGGCCGGCTCCGACGACGACGACGTCGTAGAACTCTTTTTCGGAGGTGGTACGGAGGCCGACGCGGGCGGCGAGTGCGGGGATCTCCGGCTGGACGAGGGCGCTGCCGTCAGGAAGGAGGACGACGGGCAGTTTGCTGTCGTCCAGACCGCGCTCACAGAGCTGGGTAAGAATCTCGGGGTTGGTTTCGGGGGTGATCCACTGGAAAGGAATGAGATTGCGCGACAGAAACTGACGGATGTTGAAGTCGGCTGGCGACCAGCGGGTGCCGACGACGCGGATGCCGTCAAAGCGGGGCTCGCGATCCGACTTCCAGGACTGCAGGAGGTCGTCCAGGACGGGATAGAGCTTTTCTTCCGGCGGGTCCCAGGGCTTGTTGAGGTAGTAGTGGATCCGAGCGGAGTTGATGGCGCGGATGGCGGCTTCGGTGTCGGCGTAGGCTGTGAGCAGGACACGCTTGGCCGCCGGGTAGGGATCCATGACGCGCTGGAGCAGCTCGACGCCGGTCATGCCGGGCATACGCTGGTCGGAGAGGAAGAGGGCGACATCGTCGCCGCGCTCCTTGAGCTGATGGCAGATGTCGATGGCGGCCTGGCCGGAGGCGGCGCGGAGGATGCGATATTCCTTGCCGTAGCGTCGACGCAGGTCTTCAACAACAGCGTCAAGGACGCTGATATCGTCGTCTATCGCAAGGAGAACTGGTTTTGCCATGATAAGACGATGGTACGCCGCCAATCCAAAGGGCGCTTGGCGTCGTAATTCTTGTAATTCGATTCGCCGAAGAAGCGAACGATGCACGTGTTATGAACCGTTTGGGTCATGGAATGCAAGCTCCCAAGGTGTTTGGATGTGAGGTAGCCGGGGGAACCTGCCCGGCATACCGAGGCCGTACTGGACCAGTGACGTCTCGGGAGGAGCTTTGGCATGACACGATTGATTTTGGCGGATAACCAGTCCATCTTCCGCGCGGGTGCCGCCCGTGTGCTGGCGCTGGAAGAGGATATTCGCATTGTGGCGCAGTGTGCGGATGTGCCGCGACTGCGGTCCGCGGTGGATGCGCACCGGGGATCGGTGGTGTTGTTTTCGTCGGCGCTGGACTTGCAGCTGCCGGGCTTTCTGGCGACGGTGGCCGGGGCAGGGAGCCGGGCGGTAATCATTGCGGAGAACCAGGAGCCGATCGACCCTGGGGCGCAGTCGATGCTGTACGGGGTGGTGTACCGGAGCGTTTCCGGTGCGGACCTGGTGGAGTGCGTGCGCAAGGTGAACCAGGGGAAGCGCTGCATGCCGACGGGGAACGTGACGGTGATGCAGGTCTCTGACAGCGTGGGGACGCGGGTGCGGGACCGGTTGACGCCCAAGGAGATCCAGATTGTTGCCCTGATTGTGCAGGGTTGCAAGAACAAGGACATCGCGACGCAGCTGGGGACCAAGGAGCAGGTGATCAAGAACTACCTGCGCGGGATCTACGACAAGACCGGGGTTTCAGACCGGCTGGAGCTGGCGCTGTTTACGATTCACCACAAGGTGCTGGCGGAGGCGGCGGCGAACGCGGGCCGGCTGCTGCAGATGAAGAGCGCCTAGCTTCGGGCTCGGGATGAAAGAGGGTCTGCCGGGGCAGACCCTCTTTTCCGTTGGGCTTAGAGCCCCATGTTGGCTTCGGTCTGCTCGTCGGTGGGGTTGGGGGCGATGCCGATCTTTTCGGCGATGCTCTTGGCCTGGGTGAAGAGAAGCAGGTAGTCGGGGCCGCCTGCCTTGGAGTCGGTGCCGCTCATGTTGAAGCCACCGAAGGGATGCGCGCCGACCATGGCGCCGGTGCACTTGCGGTTGAAGTAGAGGTTGCCGACGTGGAAGCGGGTGGCGGCGTCGTCGAGCTTGTCGCGGGAGTTCGTGTAGACCGCGCCGGTGAGGCCGTACTCGGAGTTGTTGGCGATGGCGAGAGCGTCGGCGAAGCTGCTGGAGCGGAGGACGGCGAGGACGGGGCCGAAGACCTCTTCCTGCGCGAGGCGGGAGTCTGGGTCGAGGTCGGCGATGATCGTGGGCTGGACGAAGAAGCCGTCGGCGGCGTCGGAGATGTCGCCACCGGTGATGAGGCGGCCTTCGCTTCGGCCGAGGTCGATGTAGGACTTGTTGCGATCGAGGGCGGCGCGGTTGATGACGGGGCCGATCTGAGCGTTTTCGGTGGGGAGGCCGAGTTTGAGCGCTTCGGCGCGGTCACGGAGGTGGTCGAGGAAGATGTCGTAGATGCTGTCCGCAACGATGACGCGGGAGCAGGCAGAGCACTTTTGGCCGGAGAAGCCGAAGGCGGAGGCGATGACGCCATCGGCGGCGACGTCGAGGTCGCAGTCGGGCTCGACGATGATGGCGTCCTTGCCGCCCATCTCAAGGATGGTGCGCCTGATGAAGGGCTGGCCGGGACGGGCGCGGGCGGCGGACTCGTGGATCTCGAGACCGACCTTTTTCGAGCCGGTGAAGGCGATGAAGCGGACCTTGGGATGGGCGACGAGGGCGGCGCCGAAGCCGGGGCCGGCACCCTGGCAGAGGTTGACGACGCCGTCGGGGAGACCGGCCTGCTCGAGCAGGAGGAGGAACCGGGCGGCGATGGTGGGGGCGTCGGGCGAGGGCTTGAGGACGACGGTGTTTCCGCAGACGATGGCGGCGGCGGTCATGCCGGCCATGATGGCGAGGGGGAAGTTCCAGGGCGGGATGACGGCGCCGACACCGAGGGGAAGGTAGCGGAGGCGGTTGCGTTCGCCGGGCATCTGGATGGGAGTTTGGGTCCCGTCGAGCGCGAGGGCCTCGCGAGCGTAGAACTCCAGGAAGTCGATGGTTTCGCCGACATCGGCGTCGGCCTCGGCCCAGTTTTTGCCCACCTCAAAGGAGAGCCAGGCGCAGAGCTCGTACGAGTGCTCGCGGACGAGCTGGGCGGTACGGAGGAGGAGGCCGGCGCGGTCGGCCATCGAGCGCCGGGACCAGTCGGGGAAGGCCTGCTCGGCGGCGGCGACGGCGAGGTCGGCGTGCTCGGGGGTGGCTTCGGCGTGGATGCCGATGATCTGGGTTGGGAAGGCGGGGTTAACCGAGGTAAGGGTCTGGGCGGAGGTGAGCTGCCGGCCACCGACCGTCATGTCGTAGTGGTGGCCGAGCTGCGCCTCGACCTGGGCGAGGGCGGCCTGCATGCTGCGGCGGTGGTCAGGGACGGAGAAGTCGAGGAACGGGGCGTTCTTGAATGGCGGTAGGGCGGAGAGGGGTGGCGCGGGGGTGGAGGTGGCCATGGGCTGATTTTAGTCCTCGGCCGTCGCAGCTTGAAACCAGGCTCGCCATTGCGCCAGCACTCGGTAGAAAGCATCGCTTGGCATCCGGACGTCACTCAACGTTGCAGGATCGTAGAGGGTGGCAGAGCTGTCGCCGCAAAAAGCGATGAGTCTAACTTCGGTTTCACTCTCGAGCTGGAGGACGTAGCTGCCGTCATCGAATGCTTCGTCACCATCAGGTGCCCACGTAATGTGCCGCGAGGTGATCAGAGCTCGAAGAGATGATCCCGATAGTGGAAGGGGTATTTGAGGTCGAGATGGATCACCGTAGAAGGCTTTACGGAAAGCTTCGGCGATCACCTGCGGGGACAGGTGGAACAACTCGGGTGCTGAGTGAGTGCCGCGCCTCGCTATCCGCCGTTCGACCTCATCGAAAGAGCAGGCCAACGAGGTTGCGTCAGGTTGCCGTAGGCCAAAGAGGCGGTCGCGAAGGTAGATGACGAAGAATCCCAACGCACGCTGACCTGCGGACTCCAGGCGTTCGGTGATCTGCGATTCGATCGCGAAGAGTGTTGGCTCGCCAACTAGCAAACGCGTCAGCCCGGCATTTCTGGGGTATGCCAGGGGCGATGGATGATGGATTGATCCAGAGGAGAAGCGCCAATCCTTTTCGTGGGTGTTTGCCGCCCGAATGGCATTGTAGAGAGCCCTCTGAGCGGCGTTGATATCCCCCGAAGGGCGGTCCACCTCACGCTTGGAGGATGGGATGAAAGACCTAGATTTGGATCCGTAGATTAGTGTGCCGTGGATTCCTTGCGCATAACTCTTATGGATCGGTCTGTCCCATAGTGGGTCTAAGTAGCGTCTTGCTTCTTCGCCCATCCTAGCGACGAAGTCGTCGATTAGCTCAATGTCCTGCCCTGGTGCCGGAAAGATCGCCTGGAACTCGGAGTCGGTCGCTTGAAAGATGCTGAAGGTTGCGTTAACCGCGTCGTCGATGATCTGGATGTTCTTCATGTAGCGGACGTACTCGCAGTAGGGATGACAGATGCTCATGCATCGACTTCGCCTGGACAGGGCTCATCTAGCCGGCAGTTAGCTTTTCGGTTTCTTCGGACATCTTGGCGGTTCGGTCCAGCTTGTCCCAGTTGAAGGGTTTGCCGTCGATGGCGCGCTTCATGGTTTTAAGCAGGACGACGGAGAAGACCTGGCGGTAGCTGAAGCGCTGGATCCAGATGTGGACGAGGAGCCAGGCGTCGCCCTTGCTGGCGGGGTGTTTGCGCTCGAGGGCGAAGGCGAGGGCAGACGCGGCGAAGTCGATGACCATGAAGGCCAGGAAGAAGGTGAGGAGCTTGATGAGGTCGTCGGGCGGCGTGGACTCGGGGTGGAAGTGGCGGTCGACGATGTACTTGATGACGCCGGTGACGAACATGAGATCGATCAGCGGAGAGACGAGGGGGAGAAGGATCTGGAAGATGATGATGTTCGGCAGGGCGAACCAGCCCATGGCGCGACGGGTGCGGATGGCGCCGAGGTGTTTGAAGACAGCCTGAAGGATGCCGAACGACCAGCGGAAGCGCTGGCGCATGAGGCCGTTCATATCGACGGGGGCCTCGGTGAAGGCGAGGGCCTGGTCCTCGTAGATGACCTCGTAGCCCTGCTCAAGCAGGTTCATGGTGAGGTCGGCGTCTTCGGCGACGGTGTTGGAGTGATAGCCGCCGCCGGCGCGGACGGCAGACGTGCGCCAGGCGCCGATGGCGCCGGGCACGACCATGACGACGTCGAAGAGGTCGAGGGCGCGGCGTTCGAAGTTTTGCGAGGTGATGTATTCGAGGGCCTGCCAACGGGTCCAAAGATTGACGCGGTTGCCGACCTTGGCATTGCCGGCGACGGCGCCGATTTTGGGGTTGGCAAAGTGGCAGACGAGGCGCGAGATGGCATCGTGGGCGATGACGCCATCGGCGTCTATGCCGATGTAGATCTCTTCGTCGGTCTGCTCGAGGGCGAAGTTGAGGGCTTCGGCCTTGCCGCCGTTGGGCTTGCGGAGGACGGTGAGGCGGCCTGACTCGATGTCCTTGGGGTAGGCGTTGATGCAGACCTCGGCGGTGCGATCTCCGGAGCCGTCGTCAATGACGACGATGCGGATGTTTTTGTAGGTGGACATCATGACGGAGCGGACGGTCCGGACGATGACGAGTTCTTCGTTGTAGGCGGGGATGAGGACGGCGACGCGCGGATTGTAGTCCGCGGTGGCGAAGGAGGGCCGTTTGCGGAAGCGGTCGATGACGGCGAAGAGGCCGATGATGAGCAGGCGCGCGCTCATGAGGACGTCGCCGACGAAGAAGACGGCGATGACGAGGTGATTGAAGGCGGAGAAGACAAAGAAGGCGACGGAGTCTGCGCGAGCCTGCCAGCGCTGGCGGGGGGTGAGCTGCGGCATGACCTGATCGCGGGTTTTGCCGAGCAGGGCGGAGACGGGGACGATCTTGTAGCCGTGGGCGCGGAGGGTTTCGATGAGGACGGGAAGGGCGGCGACGGTGGGGGCACGGTTGCCGCCGCCATCGTGCATGAGGATGATGGAGCCGCGGGTCCAGGGGCGCTGCTGCATGGCGTCGATCTGCTGGAAGACGCTGTCGCTGATCTCTTTGGGAGTCTTGCGGGGGTGCTCGTCCCAGTCGTTGGTGTCGATCTTGTTGCCGACGATGACGTACCCGAGGCCCTGGATGCGGTCGACGGGGGCGGCCTGGTCGTTGGTGTCGGGCTCCTGATCGATGGAGTAGGGCGGGCGGAAGTAGAGGGGCTGAACGCCGAGTTTGGAGGCGAAGAGGCGCTCGGTCAGGGTGAGCTGGAGGTCGACCTGGCGATTGGAGATCTCGCTGATGTCGGGGTGGGTGAAGGTGTGGTTGCCGATCTCGTGACCTTCGCGGTAGACACGCTGCATGAGGCCGACGTTGTTCTGGGCGACCTCGCCGATCATCAGGAAGGTGCCCTTGACGTTGTAGTGGTTGAGGATGTCGAGGATCTTCGGGGTCCACTCGGGGTCCGGGCCGTCGTCGAAGCTGAGCGCGACGACGCCTGGCTTGTAGCCGTACTGCTCGACCGTGTAGGAGAGCGGGTAGGTGTCCATGGATTCGTCGTCGACGAGCCGGAACTGGTCGGGGACGGTGGGGTCGTCGTCCATGGCGAGGGAGCGGGTGCCGGGTTGGGGCTTGCGGGTGATGCGGAGGATGTCGCCTTCGCCTTCGGTGTCGACGTCGTAGCCGGGTTCCACCTTGGCGAGATCTTTGACGGGGTTGGCGCGTGAGGGATTGTCCCAGATGCTCCACAGGGAGTCGTCTTCGCTGCCGAGACGCCAGAGGGCGAAGGTTTGAAGGCCGAGGGATCGGGCGGCGCGCATTTCGTTCAGGACGGTGACCGCATCCAGGAACCAGACCTGGTGACGGACGTGGTCGTCTTCGTCGTCGTAGGCGAAGTGGGCGTTGAGGCTGTCGTCGTCGAAGTTGATGCGGGCGTCGGAGTCGGAAGCTGCCTGCCAGGCGGCCTGGGTAGAGAGCTCGCGCGCGGCGAGGGGGGCGAGGGCGACGGCCTGGTGAGAGCGGGACGCGTGGTGTGACGGGAGCGGGACGGTCCAATCGTAGCCGTAGCTGCCCAGCGAACAGATGATCTTTTCTTTGGGGACGGTCTTGAGGATGGTGCGGAGGTTCTGCTCAAACCACTCCTGGGCGGCGATCGGGCCGGGGGCGCTTTCGGTCTCGTGCTGATCGTAGTTCATGACCAGGAGGCCGTCGGAGTTGTCGGCAAGGAGCTTGAGGTTGAAGTTGTCGTCACCGACGGGGACGTTGACGTAGAGGCGGAGACCTTTGGCGTGGAGATTCTGGTAGAGATCGTGGATCAGGGTGTTGAAGCCGGGTTGGGCTGCAGGAGGGATCTGCTCGAAGTCCATCGAAAGGCCGCGGTAGTCGGAGTTTGCAGCGAAGAACTGGTCGAGTTGCTGCAGAAAGTTGGCGCGTGCGGCGGGATCGGAGAGCATGGCACCGATCTCCGGCTGGAAGACGCCCTTAACGGGATCGTAGTTATTGACGAGCGGGAAGACTTCGGCGTTGACGCGGTTGTCGGCGACGGTGCGACGCACCTTGTCTTCCTTGTCGACGCTGTGAACACCCGCATCGTCGACGACGGCATAGGACCGGTTGTCGATGGTGAACGCGGTGAGCGCACCGTTGGGGGAGACAACGTGGAGCCACTCGGGGAAGAGCAGATCGATCTGCCGGATGTGCTCTTTGAGTGAGGAGTAACTGGCCGGATCGTCGTCGACGTAGAAGGCGGCGCGGAGGCCTTCGCCCTGGTTGAAGGGAACGTCAGAGGGGCGAACATCGCTGTGCCGGTGGGCGGAGCGACGGAGTTTGCCGCCTGACCGGAGGGGGATAGGCGCGGAGTTAAGCGCGCGGTAGTTACGCTTGGGGGCCTGGAGGAGCAGCTCGGGGAGAGGCTTGATCCGAAGCAGGCCGATGATGAAGATGACGCCGACGACGAGGCCGACAAGGGCAAAGCTGTCGAAGACGCGACGGAGTCGCTTCCATCGCTTGCGTTGAGGATCGTAGAAGACTGGTTTGCTCATCGACTCCGCAGCGCGTCGGCAGGCGACCGCGACTGTCCATGATCGTATGGTGGGCGGCAGAGGGCGTCAACGAAGGCGAGCCCTGGAGGGAACCGTATGATGCGAAAGATGGTTACCGCCCGCCTCCGTTCCTCGCTGCCCGTGGTGCTGCTTCTGCTGCTGGGGGCGATGCTGCGCGTGTGGTACATCCGGCATGCGAACCCGGTGGAGGGGGACCCGTTGCTGTATGGAAATATTGCGCGCAACCTGCTGGTGCACGGGGCTTACAGCTTTTCGCCGGTGACGGCGGTTCGGCCACTGCCGACCCTGATTCGGCTGCCGGGGTATCCGCTATTTCTGGCGGTGGTGTTTCGGGTGTTCGGGATCTTTAACTTTGGGGCTGTGCGCTGGGTACAGCTGGTTCTGGATCTGCTGGGGTGCCTGGTGCTTGCGAGTTTGGCGCAGACTCTGTTTGGCCGGAGAGCGGGGCTGGTTGCGCTGGCGATGGCGACGCTGTGTCCGTTTGTGGCCAACTACGTGGCGGCGCCGCTGACGGAGACCCTGACGCTGTTGACGATCGGTGTGAGCTTCTGGGCACTAGAGCGCTGGCGGCGAGAGTCCTTAGCGTGGAACAGGTATCTGGCGTGGGTGGCGGGGGCGCTGTCGCTTTCGGTGCTGCTGCGGCCGGAGCAGGGGCTGCTGTGCGTGGTGGTGGTGGTGACGATGGTAGCGATGCGGTGGAAGGCGAAGGGGTCGGCGCTGCAGCGACTGGCGCCGGTGCTGGTCGTGTGCGTGGTCATTGCGCTGCCGCTGCTGCCATGGGCGTGGCGGAACTGGAAGACGTTCCATGTGGTGCAACCGCTGGCGCCGCACTATGCGACGGACCCTGGGGAGCCCGTGCCGCTGGGCTTTCAGCGATGGTTTCGGAGCTGGGCGATCGATTTCGCGTCGACCGAAGAGGTGTATTGGAACTACGACGGGTCGCCGATTGCGCTGGGCGATCTGCCGGCGCGGGCGTTCGACAGCGAGGAGCAGCGGCGAGTGACGGCGAAGCTGCTGGCGGACTACAACGAGACGGTGACGCCGACGGACGAGTTCAACGACCGGTTTGAGGCGCTGGCGCGTGAACGGAAGATGGGCCATGAATTCCGGTACACCGTGTGGCTGCCGCTAGCGAGGCTGGGAAACATGCTGCTGCGACCGCGTACGGAGCTGATGAATACGCAGCTGGCGTGGTGGGACTGGCGGGAAAATCTCCTGCAGGCTGTGTTTGCGCTGGGGTACGCGCTGCTGAATGCCGCGTACCTGATGGCGGGGGTGCTGGGTGGGGTGTGGTGGTGGCGGAGGGGCGAGCGGGCAACGCGGCCGCTGTTGTTGGCGTTTGCCGCGTTTGTGGTGCTGCGGTGCGCGCTGCTGCTGACGCTTGACAACTCCGAACCGCGCTACACGCTGGAGTTCTTTCCGCTGCTGATTGTGGCGGCCACGGCGAGACTGGGACCGCAGAGACCGCGAAGCGACTAGCTGGCCGTGGTTTTGCCGTCGGTTTTGATACTGAAGCGCTTCTGATTGACCGGCTGGTTCAGGCGGATGTGAGTGTAGGTGGCGGTCTGGATATCTTCTGACGGCGTGAAGAACTGCTGTTTGAGCGAGACGGCGCGGGTGGGATCGACCCAGATGGTGACGTGGGTGAAGGTGTTGCGCAGGCCGGCATCCTTGGCGACAAGATCCAGCTTTTCGACGGCGACGGTGGCTGTGCCATCGGTCATCTGCTCCGAGCCGCCGTCGGTGATGGTCCAGGTGCGCTCGAGGTCTTTGCCGCTGCCACCGAAGCCGAGGGTGAGAAAGGTCTCGTACTGGGCCTGGTTGGCGTGGGCGTCGACGGTGGTGAGGTGATTGGCGCCGGGGTCGAAGAGGCGGAGACGACCGTCCTTGAACTCGATGGTGCGGGCGTCAGGCGGGTTGATGATGGCGCCCATCTGCGCACCGCTTGCCGCTTTGAGGAAGTAGATGCTGCCGGTCTGGGTGGTTGTTTCTTTGACGACGCGCTGAAAGAGGTCCTTGTGGAAGTCAGCCTCGGCGGAGTGAAAGCGGGCGCTAGCGGCGTCGAGCTGACGAAGGACGTCATTGAGGTGGGGGTCGGTCTGCGGAGCCTGAGCGAGGAGGAGTGTGGAGGTGCCGAGGAGGAGGAGGGAGGAGGCAGTAAGGAGGGCGGTGAGACGGTTACGACGGGGCATGGTGTGCTCCTGGACGGCAGGGACGGATTAGCGGGTGGCCCAGGCGTTATAGGCGACGAGCTTGCCTGAGGGGTCATGAACGGGCTCGACCCGCACCAGGGTGACGTCTCCGGCGATGGGCTCGATGATGCGAAGGATGGCGGCGCGGCGCTGCTGGTCTGTTGTAGCGGAGCGAAGATCTTCGGCGCGGATTTCGTAGCGCACTTCCTGGCCGTCCGGGGTGGGGGCGGCGCTTTGTACGAGGACCTCGCTGGTTTGGAGGGCGAGGGGCGGTGTGGGGCGCTCGCGGAAGTTGATGAAGTGGGGGGAGACGAAGAGGAACAGAAGAATGAGCGTGACCATGACGTCGTAGTGGAAGCTGCCGCGCTCGTAGGTCCAGAAGAGGTAGCTGCGAAAGAGCTTAAGCACCGATGCCTCCCAGTGCAGGTTGCTGACGGATCTCGGTAGCGCCTTTCATATAGGGCACGAGGACCTCGGGTATTCGTATGGACCCGTCGGCCTGCTGATAGTTCTCAAGGATGGCGAGGTAGGTGCGACCGACGGCAAGGCCGGAGCCGTTGAGGGTGTGAAGGTGCTCGGCCTTTTTGCCGCCGGCGGGGCGGAAGCGGATGTTGGCGCGACGGGCCTGGAACGCTTCAAAGTTCGAGCAGGAGCTGATTTCGCGGTAAAGGGCCTGGCCGGGGAGCCAAACTTCGAGATCGTAGGTCTTGGCGGAGGCGAAGCCCATGTCGCCGGTGCAGAGGAGCATGCGGCGATAGGGAAGACCAAGGAGCTCGAGAACGCGTTCGGCGTGGCGGGTGAGCGCTTCGTGCTCCCGGTCGGAGTCTTCCGGGCGGACGAATTTGACGAGCTCGACCTTTTGGAACTGGTGCTGGCGGATGAGGCCGCGGACGTCTTTGCCGTAGCTGCCGGCCTCGCTGCGGAAGCAGGGTGTCCAGGCACAGAGCGAGACGGGAAGTGCGGCGCCGTCGAGGGTTTCGTCGCGCAGGAGGTTGGTGACGGGGACCTCGGCGGTGGGGATGAGCCAGTGGTCGTTGTCGAGGACCTCGCCTGGGAGATAGGGGCCGCGGTCGTCGCAGTGGAAGAGATCTTCGGCGAACTTGGGCAGCTGTCCGGTGCCGAGGAGGCTGCGGCTGTTGACCATAAAGGGGGGTAGGACCTCGGTGTAGCCATGCTCTTCGGTGTGGAGATCGAGCATGAAGGAGGCGAGGGCGCGCTCGAGGCGAGCGCCGGCTCCGATGTGAACGGTGAAGCGGGCGCCGGAGATCTTGGCGGCGCGTTCGAAATCGAGGATGCGGAGGCGCTCGCCGAGCTCCCAGTGGGGGAGGGCGGCGAAAGGGAAGGTGGTGGGCTCGCCCCAGGTCTTCTCGACGCGGTTGCCGCGCTCGTCTGTGCCGAGCGGGACCTCGGGGCGGGGGAGGTTGGGTAGCGTCTGCATCAGGCTGCGGAGTTTGCCGTCGAGGTGGTTGGCCTCGTCTTCGATGGCGTCGAGCTCGCTCTTGAGGGCACGGGTGCGCTCGGTGGGCGCGGTGGCGTCAGCGCCGCTGCGGCGGAGGGTGCTGATCTCGGCAGTGAGGCGGTTGCGCTCGGCCTTGAGGTTTTCGGCGAGCGTGATCTGCTCGCGCCGAGACCGGTCGAGGGTTTGGAACTCCTCGAGGAAGCCGTCAGGAGACGCGCCGCGCGCGCGGAGTCGCTCTTCGACGAGCGCAAGGTTGGACCGAACAAAGGCAAGATCGTGCATCGATCCTCCATTTTAGCCTCGGTGGTGATTCGGTTTGGTAGAGGTTAGGCTTGGGGCATGCGAAAGGTCGGATCTGCCCTGCTTTGCGCGGCGCTCCTGGGTGGGACCCAGGTTTCTGCTCGTGCTGACGCCTACCATGCCTCGCCCAAGCTAGTTGTGGAGCTGGTGATCGACCAGTTTCGGGGGGACCTGTTGCTGCGGTACGCGGACGACTTCAAGTCGCCGAGCGGCTTCAACCTGTTTCTGAAGCGTGGGGCGGTGTTTACCAACTGCTACTACGAGTACGACAACACGATGACGGCGCCGGGCCACTCGACGATTGGCACGGGGGCGTACAGCAACGGGCACGGGATCGCATTGAACGAGTGGTGGGACCTGAAGCGGTCGACGACGCACCCGGTGAGCTCAGTCGACGATGAGCGCTACCAGATTGTGGGGGACCATGCGCCGGACGATGAGGGGACCTCACCACGGAGCGAGCGGGCGAGCACGCTCGGCGACGAGGTGGTGCTGGCTACGGGCGGGCGGTCGAAGCTGTATGGCATCTCGCTCAAGGACCGGGCGGCTATCCTGACGTCGGGCCACGCGTCGAACGGGGCGTTCTGGCTGGATCATGCGTCCGGGCACTTTGTGAGCTCGAGCTACTGGGGCAAGGAGCTGCCGTCGTGGGTGCAGCAGTTCAACCAGAGCGGCCGGACGGAGCAGGCGGAGCGCGAGGCGAAGGTGGGACCGGAGCATTTTTATGACCAGGTGGGGCCGACGCCGGCGAGTGTCTCTTACCTAATGGACTTTGCGAAGTCTCTGGTGACGGCGGAGCAGATGGGGCGGCACGAGACGACGGATGTGCTGACGATCAGCATTTCGTCGACAGATCTGCTGGGGCATCGCGTGGGGCCGGATGCGCCGGAGCAGCGGGCGATGATCGACGCGATTGACGTGGACCTGAATGACTTCTTTGGGTGGCTGGACAAGCATGTGGACGGCGGGATGGGGAATGTGTGGGTGTCGCTGACGGGCGACCATGGCGTGGGGCCGGCGCTGGATGCGGCGCACGCGGCGCGGATGCCGGCGGCGCTTTACAACCTCAAGCAGGTGTATGCGGACGTGAATCGCCAGCTGAACGCAAAGTACTCGCCGGGGAAGTCAGTGAACTACCTGCTGCAGACGGCGCAGCCTTACCTGATGCTGGATCCCCGGCCGTTTGAAGAGAAGAAGGTTTCTGAGGCCGAGGCAGAGGATGTGGTGGCGCAGTTGATCTCGGCGGCGTTTGAGCAGGTGGAGCAGGGAGTGGCGCCGGCCCCAGGCGAGAGGGCGCCGGTACGAGGGGCGGTGCGCCACGTGTATACACATCTGCAGATTGCCTCCGGCAACGTGCCGAACACGCCGGAAGGGCAGCGGGTGCTGAACAGTTTCTCGCCGGACGAGGCATGGTCGGTGATGATTGAGCCGAGCATGTATAGCCAGGGGAGCACGTCGGGAACGAACCACTACACGGCGTACGCCTATGACCGGCATGTGCCGCTGGCGTTTTTTGGCCGGCCGTTTGTGCCGGGGCAGTACCCGCAGGCGAGCGCGCCGGTGGACATTGCGTCGACCTTTGCGGTGCTGTTGGGGGTCAACCTGCCCACGAATGCAGTGGGCCGGGTGCTGGGCGAGGCGCTGCAGCCGGCGGCGGCGCAGGTTCCCGCCAAAGCGGGACGACGTGGCCATGATTAGGCGGAGAGCGACGGGCCTGGCGCCGGAGATGGGGGTCACGCTGGCGGGGGTGCCGCTGCGGTCGCCGGTGATTGGGGCGAGCGGGACGTTCGGCTACGGGGTGGAGTTCGCCGACGTGCTGTCGTTGGACCGGATTGGGGCGTTTGTAACTAAGGGGTTGTCGCGCGAGCCGATGGCCGGCAATCCTGCGCCGCGGATTGTGGAGACGGCGGCCGGGATGATGAACGCGATCGGGCTCCAGAATATGGGCGTGCGGGCCTTTGTGGCGGAGAAGCTGCCGAAGCTGCGAGCGGTGCCAGGGCTGGTGACGATTGTGAACGTGTTTGGGTTCACGATTGAGGACTGCATCGAGGTGGTGGAGGTGCTGAACGACGCAGACGGCGTGGCGCTCTATGAACTGAACGCCAGCTGCCCGAATACGAGCCATGGCGGGATGGTGTTTGGGACCGATCCGAAGCTGCTGGGGGAGTTGGTGGGCCGGGTGAAGGCGGCGAGCCGGCGACCGTTGATGGTCAAGCTGTCACCGAACGTGACGTCAATCGGGCAGATGGCGCGCGCGGCGGTGGAGGCCGGGGCGGATGCACTGTCGCTGGTGAATACATTTTTGTCGCTGGCGATTGATCCCGAGACGCGGCGACCCCGCATAGCAAACGTGACGGGTGGGCTGTCGGGGCCGGCGATCAAGCCGATTGCGTTGCGTATGGTGTACGAGGTGTCGAAGGCGGTCGCAGTGCCATTGGTGGGGCTAGGCGGGATCGTGACGGAGCAGGATGCGGTGGAGTTCCTGCTGGCGGGAGCGACGGCGGTGCAGGTGGGAACGGCGAGCTATGCCGACCCGCGAGCGATGGAGACGATTACGACGCGGCTGGAGCGGTGGTGCCGGACGCACGGGGTAGCGCGGGTGAGTGACTTGACGGGCGGATTGCAGGTGTGAGGGCGGCAGGCTGAGCGGCTGCCTGCTTTAAACTTGTCTGGTGAACTTTGCTGCTGATCGCTCCTCTTCTGCCGCCCCGGTTGATCGCAAACCCGTGCGACGTGCTCTGCTTTCTGTGACGGACAAGACCGGATTGGTGGCCTTTGGACAGGGGCTGGCGGCGCTGGGGGTGGAGCTGGTGTCAACCGGCGGGACGGCTCGGGTGCTGCGTGACGGCGGGCTGGCCGTGCGGGACATCTCGGAGCTGACGGAGTTTCCGGAGATGCTGGACGGCCGGGTGAAGACGCTGCATCCGCGGGTGCATGGGGGGCTGCTGCACGTCCGGTCGAACGCCGAGCACCAGGCGGTGGCGGCCGAGCATGGGATTGTGCCGATCGACATGGTGGTGGTGAGCCTGTACGCGTTTGAGGCGACGGCGGCAAAGGCTGGGGTGACCGAGGCCGAGTTGATTGAGAACATCGACATCGGCGGCCCGGCGATGATTCGGTCCGGGGCAAAGAACTTCGAGGACGTGGCCGTGGTGACGGAGGTGGCACGCTACGACGCGGTGCTGGCGGAGATGCAGGCGCATGATGGGACGCTTTCGCGCGCGACGCGATGGGAGCTGGCCAGGGCGGCGTTTGCGACGACGGCGGCCTATGATGCGGCGATTGCCTCCACGCTGGAGATGCTGCCGGGCGTGGCTGCTCAGACAGGGATGCCGCCCGTCTTGCGGGTGACGGCGAAGTTGGCGAGCCCGTTGCGCTACGGAGAAAATCCGCACCAGGCGGCGGCCCTTTATGTAGACGGGAGCGGGCGGGGTGTAGCTGCAGCCAAGCAGCTGCAGGGCAAGGAGCTTTCCTATAATAACCTGGTGGATCTGGATGCGTGTTGGGAGCTGACGCAGGAGTTTGCGGGTGAGGAGGGAGCGGCGGTTGCGATTGTGAAGCACACGAACCCGTGCGGGGTGGGCACAGGGGCGACGGTTGCGGAGGCGTATCGGCGGGCGCTCGAGTGCGATCCGGTGTCGGCGTTTGGCAGCGTGATCGGGGTTTCGCGAGAGATCGATGAGGAGGCCGCGGAGGAGATCGCGAAGTTGTTTGTGGAGGCGATTGCGGCGCCGGGGTTTACGGCCGGGGCGCTGGCGCGGCTTGGGGCGAAGAAGAACCTTCGGCTGCTGGAGGTGAAGAGTTCGGCGAGCAAGCAGGTGCTGAAGCAGATCTCCGGTGGGCTGCTGTTGCAGGATGCGGACCGGGCGGTAGTGGATGCGGCGGCGCTGAAGGTGGTGACGGCGCGGCCGCCCTCGCCTGAGGAGATGCAGGCACTGCTGTTTGCGTGGAAGGTAACGCGTCATGTGAAGTCGAATGCGATTGTGTATGCGCGGGCCGTTCCGGGCGGCGATGGAGCGGTCGCGAACCAGACCGTGGGTATTGGCGCGGGGCAGATGAGCCGTGTGGATGCGGCGCGCTTTGGGGCGTTGAAGGCGGTGCTGCCGCTTGCCGGGTCGGTAGCAGGATCGGACGCATTCTTCCCGTTCGCGGACGGTTTGGAGGTGGTGGCCGGGGCTGGGACAACGGCGGTGATCCAGCCAGGCGGGTCAGTGCGGGACGCGGAGGTGATCGCGGCGGCGGACCGGCTGGGGGTGGCGATGGTGTTTACCGGGATGCGGCACTTTCGCCACGGCTGAGGCGATAAGGGCGTGAAAATCGGCGCACGTCGGTACCGTTGCAAGGGAAGGGCTGCGTTCTATAATCCCCCAAACAGGGCCGCCTGGAGCGCTGCATCCAGCACCCTAGCGCCATCGTCTAACGGAAGAGCTTGAGTTGATGAGCTGAAGAAGGGTCCTTGATGAGTCTTTTGCAGCGTGCTTGCCGGTGTGCCGTCCTCCCCACTGCCCGTCGACTCGGCTTGCTGGGATTTGTTGTGCTGTGTGGCAGTGCCGGAGCGCAGACTCCCGCGACGCCGGGCACCCAGGGAGCGACTGCGGCGAACCGTGCTTCCGCAACGGCGGCGAGCGGGGCCAAGCCTGACCGGAGCGCGGCCTACTTCCACTACGGGCTGGCTGAGATGTATGAAAGTCAGGCGGCCACGGCCGGCCGCAACGACCTGGCGAACAAGGCTGTGGACGAGTACAAGCTGGCGCTGGCGGCGGATCCCGACTCACGCACGCTGCAGACCGGGCTCGCGGACCTTTACTTCAAGCTCGGGCGGATACGGGAGGCAGTTTCCGCGGCGCAGGAGCAGGTAACGCGCAACCCGAACGATCTGGAAGCTCACACACTGCTGGCGAAGATCTATCTGCGATCACTCGGTGACATGCAATCGCAGCAGTCGGATGAGATGCTGCGGCTGGCGATCGGCGAGTATGAGCGGTTGATCCAGCTGAAGCCGGCGGACGTGGAGAACCACCTCATTCTTGGACAGCTGTACGGGGTCAATCACGATTCAGCCAAAGCGGAGGCGCAGTTTCGCGCGGCGCAGGCGATTGATCCGAACTCGGAAGAAGTTGTGCTGAACATGGCGCGGCTGTATAGCGAGCAGGGAGACTTTCGGCGCGCGGCGGAGACCCTGGCAGCGGTTCCGCAGGATGAGAAGACGACACGAATCGACTTCGCGCTGGGCGCAAGCTATGACCAACTGAAGGAGCCGAAGAAGGCGGCGGAGGCCTACAAGGCGGCCCTTGACCTTGATCCTGAGAGCTCTGTGGACACGCAGCGTGGCCTGGCAAGTGCGTTGCTGCAGGACGGGCAGCTGGATGCGGCGCGCAAGGCGTATGAGCAGATCATCGCGGCGGAGCCACAGGACGCGCAGGCCCGGGTGAAGCTTTCTGAGATCCAGCGTCGGCAGGGCCACTACCAGGAGGCGCTGAGCACGCTGCAGAAGGCGAAGCCGCTGGTGCAGGACTCGACGGAGCTGAGCTATAACGAGGCGCTGATTGACGATTCGCTGGGCCGGTATGACGATGCGATCGCCCTGTTGAAGCAGCTGCTGCAGGCCTCAACCCATGCGGATGGGGCGTACAGCGAGCCGGAGAAGTCAAATCGGTACCTTTTCCTGGACCGGCTGGCGATCATCTCGCGCGAGCAGGGAAAGACCGCGGAGGCGATTGGCTACTACCAGCAGATGCTGCCGCTTGGTGCGGAGTTTGCGTTGCGGGGTTATCAGTCGCAGGTGGACACCTATCGTGAGGGGCATGACCAGCGTCAGGCGACGGCGGTGGCGGCTGCGGCGGCGAAGGCGATGCCCAAGGATCGTAGTGTGCAGCTGATGTATGCGGGGCAGCTCGCGGACACGGGGTCAGTCGACGAGGGGTTTGCGATCGCGAAGCAGCAGCTGAGTGGGTCAAACGACGACCGCGAGGTGTACCTGGCGATGGCGCAGATGGACATACGCCTGAGGCGCTGGGCAGATGGAACGGCCGCGCTCGACAAGGCGGACGCGCTGACCACCAAGTCTGACGACAAGATGAACATCTACTTCCTCCGGGGCACGTTGCTGGATCGCGAGAAGCGATACGACGAGGCGGAGGAGAACTTCCACCGCGCGTTGGCCCTTGATCCGCAGAACGCCACAGTACTGAACTACATTGGTTACATGCTGGCGGAGCGTGGAGTGCGGCTCCCTGAGGCGACGGCGATGATCCGGAAGGCAGTGGAGTTGGAGCCACAGAACTATGCCTATCTGGATTCGCTGGGATGGGCCTACTTCAAGTCCGGGCAGTATGCGCTAGCCGAGCAGTACCTCCACGAGGCCGCATCGCGTTCGTCCGCCGACCCTACCGTGCATGACCACCTGGGCCAGGTGTACGAGAAGACTGGCCGGCTGAAGCTGGCAGTGGAGCAGTGGGAGCGCGCTGTTACGGAGTACACACGGTCTTTGCCAGCCGATGTGGAGCCGGGGGATGTGGACAAGGTGCAGCGTGAGTTGCAGAATGCGCGAACGAAGCTAGCCAAGCTGTCGCCCGCAGCTGCACCCCATCCGTCGCGCTAGAGCCGGTGTTGGTTAGACTTGAGCTGTATGCAGGGTAGGTCGCTTCAGTTTTGCGCCGTGGTTTTGTCCGAGGATGATCCGCTCGTCAGCCGGGTTTACCCGGCACGACCGCGGCCGGCGTCGTTAGCGTTTCAACGAGATCGCGAACGCATCGTGCAGGCGCGTGCGTTTCGCCGCCTGGCGGGCAAGACGCAGGTGTTTACCAGCCGCGCCTCGGATCACTTCCGCTCCCGGCTGACGCACACGATCGAGGTGGCACAGATTGCACGCGATGTGGCGGTGCAGCTTGGGCTGAACGAGGAGCTGGCGGAGGCGTTGGCGCTGGTTCATGACATCGGGCACCCGCCGTTTGGGCATGCCGGCGAGCGGGCGCTGGACGAGTGTCTGCGCGAGCATGGATTGCGTTTCGACCATAACCTGCATGCGTTGCGGATCTGCGAGCACTTCGAGACGCGCTACGCCGCGCACAGGGGATTGAACCTGACCTTGGGTGTGCGCGAAGGGATCATCAAACACTCGCGAGACTATTCAGTCGCTGCGCATCCCGAACTGGCCAGCTACTTCCTGGATATGAGGCCGCCGCTTGAAGCGCAGATGATCGATCTGGTGGACGAGATTGCTTACCTGACGGCGGACCTGGATGACGGGGTAGAGTCTGGTCTGTTGAGCATCGGTGACATTCGGGACCAGGTGCCACTATTTGAGAGTTGCTACGCCAAGGTGGAAGCGATGCACCCGGGGACGGAGGAGAAGTACCTCTTCCACGAGGCGCTGCAGTGGATGCAGAACTTCCTGGCGGATGACCTGGTTGTGGGGACGAGGGCGGCGGTGCTGGAAGCGGGAGCGAGCAGACTCGAGGACATAAGGAAGCACCCGACACGACTGGCCTGCTTCACCCCGCCCACGGAGTCGCAACGGCTGGAAGAGAAGGCGTACCTCTATCGGCAGCTTTACAACTGCCGGGAGTTGACAGTCGAACATGACAAGGCCGAAGAGGTGATCCAGGCGCTTTTCCATGGATGGATCGGTTCCCCGGAGACGCTGCCGGCGGGGTATGCGGAGGATGTAGCCACAGAAGGTCTGGCTCGGGTGGTGGCGGACTATATTGCCGGGATGACCGACAGCTACATTTTGCAGCGGTATGCCACAGCTAAGGATGCGGTGCGTTTTTAGAGCTGCTGGGGACGATGCGGCTTGACCACAGGTGTGTGTGGCTCCGCTAGGATGGAGGGCATGGTGTCTCATCGTAAGCGCGCCCTTGTGACCGGGGGAGCAGGACTGATTGGCTCGCACATTGTGGATCTGCTGCTTCGCGAGGGGTGGACCGTTCGCATACTCGACAACCTGGAACCGCAGACGCACAAGCTGGGCCGGCCGGAGTGGGTGAACCCGCAGGCGGAGTTCCGCCTGGGCGAGGTGCAGGACGCAGCGACGATGCGAAGCGCACTGGAAGACATTGATGTGGTCTTCCACGAGGCGGCGTACGGCGGGTATATGCCGGAGATGGCCAAGTATGTTCTGGTGAACAGCTTTGGCACCGCGCAGATGTTGGAGATCATTCGCGACGAGAAGCTGCCGATTCAGAAGGTCGTGGTAGCGAGCTCGCAGGCGGTCTACAGCGAAGGTGCAGCGCAGTGCCCGGAGCATGGCAAGGTTTCCCCGCTGCTGCGGCCGGTAGAGCAGTTGCGAGCCGGAGACTTCGCCGTGCACTGCCCGATATGCGGGAAGGCGACGACGTCGATACCGACGCCAGAGGGAACGCCGGGGGGTGGCGAGACAGTCTATGCGCTCACCAAGGTGGACCAGGAACGACTTGTGCTGCTTTGGGGCAAGCAGACGGGTGTGCCGACGGTGGCACTACGCTACTCGTGCACGTATGGGCCGCGGCAGTCGCTCTTCAATCCCTACACGGGCGTGATCGCAATCTTCTGCACACGTCTGCTGAACGGGCAGCCGCCGGTGATGTATGAAGACGGCGGGCAGACACGGGATCTGTGCTTCGTGGAAGACATTGCTCGGGCGAACCTCCTGGTCGCGACGACGGACGCGCTGGACGGGTTGCCGGTGAATGCCGGCAGCGGACGGGCAACCAGCGTGCGGGACCTGGCGAAGATCATCGCTGACCAGCTTGGCGTGCAGCTTGCACCGCTCGCGCGTGGGGAGTTCCGGCCCGGAGAGATCCGGTCGCTGATCTCTGACATCAGCAGGATCCGGACGATCGGGTATGAGCCACAGACGACGCTGGAGCAGGGAATCGCACGGTACATCGAGTGGATCCGAACGCAGGGCTCGGTGGAGGACTACTTTAGCAAGGCGGAGGCGGGACTACGTGCCAGTGGGATCGTGCAGCGCGTCGGCAGCTAATCTCGACTCGCGAACAACGGCTAACGCTCCGATGCACGGCCGGTGAGCTGGTCGCGCCGACTCCTGTCTTACGTTGAAAGCTGTAGCGGACGCGGCTAATTTGTAACTTCGTCGGAGCGTGGCTTGCGTCCCCCTTCGGGCTGTGCCACAATCAATTCATTCCAGTCTGCCCCGTGCAGATTTGAATTTCATGAAGAGTGGTCGAGGGACGAGCCCTGTGACGCCACGACAACCGGACAGACCACACGTACCGGTGTCACCTCTCTCCTGGCAACAGGGAACATGAGATTCGGAGTCAGAAGTTTCTAGTCTGCACCCCTTATCCCCGTCCCTGGTGCAGATTCCCCTGAGAGAGTTGGTGAAATAGGCCGCACCCCTCCGCTACGGAGAGTGCAATGGCGTATTCCTGTTCGACGTACGAGCTGCGGTGTAATGAATGCGGAAAGTCCTTCGGCAATCAGCCGCTCTCAGCCTGTGACGTCTGCCTGGCTCCCCTCGAGGTGCAGTACGATCTGGACGCTCTACGGTCCAAGGTCACACGAGAGACAATCCAATCGGGTCCGTTCAACATCTGGCGCTACGCTGCGTTGCTGCCGATTCCTGAAGGTTTTCAGCCCGACTTGCCGGTAGGGTTCACGCCACTGCTGCGCGCACGATCCCTTGGGCGACGCATTGGGGCGAACAATCTCTACATCAAGAATGATTCCGTCTGTTTCCCCACGCTTTCCTTCAAAGACCGGGTTGTATCCGTCGCGCTGGCCAATGCGCAGGCCTTCGGCTTTACAACTGTTGGCTGCTCGTCTACTGGCAACCTGGCCAACTCTGTAGCAGCGCAGGCCGCTCGCCTCGGCCTGAAGGCGACGATCCTGGTGCCGGCAGACCTGGAGCCGGCAAAGATCCTGAACACACTGGTCTACGGGGCACAGCTTGTCCGTATCGATGGCAACTACGACCACGTCAACCGGCTGTGCACGTTGATTGCTGACGAGTACGGGTGGGGCCTGGTGAATGTGAATCTGCGGCCATACTACGCCGAAGGCTCGAAGACGGTTGGGTATGAAATTGCCGAGCAGCTGGGGTGGCGTCTGCCGGACAACGTGGTTTGCCCGATGGCAGGTGGCAGCCTGATCCGGAAGATCCGGAAGGCCTTCCGCGAGCTGGTAGAACTGGGCCTGGTGGAAGATAAGCCGGTGCGCTTCTTTGGCGCACAGGCGACGGGCTGCTCGCCGATTGCGCACTCGGTGAAGAACAAGTTTGACTTCATCGAGCCGCAGCGACCGAATACGATCGCACGGTCACTGGCTATCGGCAATCCAGCGGATGGTCCAGCGGCATCGATGATGATTCAGGAGACGGGCGGGTATGCAGAGGATGTCTCGGACATTGAGGTCGTCTCTGGAATCCAGGAGCTTGCCGAGACGGAAGGGATCTTCACCGAGACAGCAGGTGGTGTGACGACATCCGTGACGGCACGGCTTTACGCGCATGGCCGAATTCACCCTGATGAGACGACAGTGTCGGTTATCACCGGCAACGGGCTGAAGACAACCGATGCGCTGGTGAACTGCTATCCGCAGGAGGCCGCGATCCGGCCACGGCTGCAGGACTTCGCGGAGTACCTTGAGAAGCATTCGAAAGTGAGTCACGCCGAGGCTGAAAGCCTGCTGACTGTAGGAGTGAACTGATATGGCTGTACAGGTGACCTTGCCCACCGCATTTACACGGCATACGGGCGGGCAGAAGAGCTTTTCCTGCGATGTTGCGAACCTGCCATCGCTGCTGAAATACATCACCGAGAGCTTTCCTGCTCTTGGGACCCAGATCCTTGACGAGGGCGGGCGGCTACGCCGCTTCGTAAATATCTACATCAATGACGAGGACATCCGCTTCTTGGGAGGTGAGACCTATTCCTTCCAGGATGGGGACGAATTGATGCTTATT
Organism: Acidobacteriaceae bacterium; assembly: GCA_965199635.1. GTDB lineage: Bacteria > Acidobacteriota > Terriglobia > Terriglobales > Acidobacteriaceae > Edaphobacter. The sequence continues at coordinate 1,327,299 of CBDASL010000001.1, forward strand.
CCATCGATTGCCGGCGGAATCTAGAGGGAGAGTCGCCAGGTATGTGGCTCGAAGCAACGATCCAGCGCTGCTAGACCTCTTATGGATGGAATGGACGACTGTTTAGTCGTAGGTCAGTCCAGAAAGAGGATGTATGTTTCTGATTCTTGCGCTGGTTTTGCTTGTTCTCTGGGTCGGTGGCTTCTTCGTGATGCACATCAGCAGCTTCGCGATCCACTTACTCATCATCTTTGCCGTGATCTCGTTCATCCTTAACTTCGTAACAGGCAGGCGCGCTTAGTCGCTGGACTGGCACTATGACGAAAGGCCGGGCTTAGAGCCCGGCCTTTTGCCTTGGTGCCATGTATTTTACTGGTGCGACTGGACGGATGGAGGGTCGACGACGGGTGGCGGCATGACGCCCTCAAGCGCCTCGGGCGTCTCCTCTTCGAGTTGGGGCAGGGCACCCTCGAGTGCGATCTGGAGCACCTGATCCATGCTCTCGACAAAGTTTAGCTTCATCGAAGTCTTGAGAAGCTCCGGCAGATCCGCGTAGTCCTTGCGATTTTCTTCAGGGACGATTGCCTCGAAGATGCCAGCGCGGTGTGCCGCGAGCAGCTTCTCTTTCAGACCACCGATAGCGAGCACCTTGCCGCGGAGCGTGACCTCACCCGTCATGGCGATGTCTCGCCGGACCTTGATCTGCGTGAGCGCGCTCGCCAAAGCGGTGGCCAGCGTGATCCCGGCAGATGGGCCATCCTTGGGAATAGCACCCTCTGGCACGTGGACGTGAATGTCAACCTGCCGGTAGAAGTCCTTCTTCAGGCCCAAGTGGTGCGCCCGCGAGCGGATGTAGCTGAGAGCAGCCTGCGCTGACTCCTGCATTACGTCGCCGAGTTGACCTGTCGTGGTGAGCTTCCCTCGACCGTCGAGCACCTGCACTTCCGTCTGAAGGATGGTCCCACCGACCTCGGTCCAAGCGAGTCCTGTGACCAGACCAATCTCACTCTTCTCTTCGGCCATGGAATCACGAAACTTCTGGACGCCGAGCAGGTCAGGCAGCGATTCGGCTGTGATTGCCTCGGTGTGCTCCGCTCCGTTCTTCACGACGCGTCGTGCTACCTTGCGGGCGACATTGCCTATCTCGCGTTCGAGATTGCGGACGCCGGCTTCCCGGGTGTAGCCGCGGATGATCCGGCGCAGCGACTCGTCATCGAACTGAAGCTGTGCCTCCGTGAGCCCTGTGCCCTCTCGCTGCTTGTTGACGAGGTACTGCTTGGCGATCTCAAGCTTTTCAAGCTCGGTGTAACCATGCAGACGCAGGATCTCCATGCGGTCCTGGAGTGGGCCGGGAATAGTGTGGAGAACGTTTGCCGTGGCGATGAACAAGACCTGCGATAGGTCGTACTCGACGTCGAGGTAGTGATCCTGAAAGGTGGTGTTCTGCTCCGGATCGAGCACTTCAAGAAGAGCGCTGGCGGGATCACCACGGAAGTCGGACGCCATCTTGTCGATCTCGTCGAGCATGATGACCGGGTTTTTAGTACCGGCCTTCTTCATGTTCTGGATGATCTGCCCAGGAAGTGCGCCGATATAGGTTCGTCGGTGGCCGCGGATCTCCGCTTCATCGCGAACACCACCGAGGGACATCCGAACAAACTTGCGACCGGTGGCCTTGGCGATGGACATGCCAAGCGAGGTTTTGCCAACGCCGGGAGGCCCGACGAAACACAAAATCGAGCCTTTTGGATTCTTGATCAGCTGGCGCACAGCGAGGAACTCAAGAATGCGCTCCTTGATCTTCTCGAGGCCGTAGTGATCTTCGTTCAGGATCTGTTCGGCATGCTCGATGGATCGGATCTCCTTGGAGCGTTTGCGCCACGGTACGCCGAGGAGCCAGTCGAGGTAGTTGCGAGAGACGGTCGACTCGGCCGACATGGGCGGCATCGCCTCTAGCTTCTTCAACTCCTGCAGGCTCTTCTCGAGAACGTCCTTGGGCATGCCGGCGGTCTCGATCTTCTTGCGGAGCTCGTCGAACTCACTCTTCTCGCCGCGGCCGAGTTCCTTCTGGATGGCCTTGATCTTCTCGTTGAGGTAGTACTCTTTCTGTGCCTTCTCCATCTGGCGCTTCACGCGAGATTGGATGGTGCGATCCATATTGAGCTTCTCGATCGCGACATCCAGAGTGTCGGCAACGCGGGAAAGACGCTCTTCCACGTCGAAGACTTCCAGGAGCTGCTGCTTCTCTTCAATGGACAGCTGAAGGTTGGCGGCGATGGTATCGGCGAGCCTGGCAGGCTCGTCGGTCCGCACACTGGCTGCCATCGTTTCGTAGTTGAGGGACTGCTGCAGCTTGACATATTGCTCGAACAGCGTAGTCACACGCTGCATCAGTTGCTCAAGCTGGGGGGAGGGGGCGGCGGGGGCGCCTGCCGTGCGAAGAGTGGCGATGAAGAAACCATCCTCATCGTTTAGCTCGCTGGCGCGCGCTCGCTCAACGCCCTCTACGAGCACCTTGATGTTGCCGTCCGGCATCTTCACGCTCTGGACGATGTTGCCTATGGTTCCGGTCTCGAAGATGTCGTTGGCTGATGGCTCATCGACTGAGGCGTCGTGCTGCGTAGCCAGGAAGATCTTGCGGTCACCGTTGAGGGCTTCTTCCAGAGCCCGCACGCTTGATTCTCGTCCCACCACGAACGGAGTCATCATGAAGGGGAAGATGACCATGTCGCGGATCGGCATCATCGGGAGCTTGCGCTCGTCGCCGGTCAATACTGTCTTTGCTGAGGTCGTCATAGATCTCCTCCAATACAAGACGCGTGGCAGAGGGAAACGACGCGCCTCCGACACGGCGTTTGGTGATTGTACTTCTTCAGACCGGGGTGGAGATCGATCCCATGAGATTGCGCCCATATCCGGGCACACGGCTTCACAACGTCAACGTTGCGCTGACTGGCACTTTGGAGAAGATATTGGGCGGGAAGAGAAGTGCAGCGGCGTAGGGCGTATCGGCTGCCTGAAGAAGCTGCCGTACGCCCCAGCCCGAAGCTAGCCGGCTTTTTCGAGCATCGTGTGCAGCGTAAGGGAACGCTGCTTCACCATCTCCGCTGAGATGGTGAGGTCCTTGACCTTCTTATTGCCCGGCACGTAGTACATCAGGTCGAGCATGAGCTCTTCGAGAATCATGCGCAGGCCGCGCGCGCCGACTTTGCGCTCCAGAGCTTCGCGAGCGACTTCACGAGCGGCATCCTCAGTAAAGGTGACCTTCACGCCTTCGTACTCGAAGAGTTTGCTGTACTGCTTAAGAATCGCGTTGCGGGGCTTGGTAAGGATCTCGACCAGTGCAACTTCGTCCAACTCGTCGAGGACGCCAAGTACGGGCAAACGGCCAACGAACTCCGGGATGAGGCCGTACTTGAGAAGATCCTGCGGCTCCGCTTGGCGTAGAAGTTCAGTGTCGCGTTGGGCGCGGATGGGCATCACTTCGCCGTCCTTGGTTTCCACTTCTCCGATCGCTTTAAAGCCGAGGGCCTTTTTCCCTATGCGGCGCCCAATCACCTTCTCCAGGCCAACAAATGCACCGCCGCAGATAAAGAGAATATTGGTGGTGTCAACCGCCGTGAATTCCTGGTGAGGGTGCTTGCGGCCGCCCTGAGGTGGAACGTTTGCGACGGTACCTTCGAGGATCTTGAGCAGCGCCTGCTGCACACCCTCGCCAGAGACATCGCGAGTGATGGAGGGGTTTTCGTCTTTGCGACCGATTTTGTCGATCTCGTCGATGTAGATGATGCCACTCTGAGCGCGTGCTACGTCACCCTCCGCAGCCTGGAGGAGCTTCAGAATGATATTTTCAACGTCTTCGCCAACATAGCCTGCTTCGGTCAGCGTCGTCGCGTCCACAATGGCAAACGGCACATCAAGCATCTTCGCCAAGGTATGAGCGAGGAGGGTCTTGCCGGATCCCGTTGGGCCGACCAGCAGGATATTGGACTTGGCCAGCTCCACATCGTTGCCCCGGACTTTGTTCATCTGGATGCGCTTGTAGTGGTTGTATACGGCAACAGCCAGCTTCTTCTTGGTCTGGTCCTGCCCGATCACATATTCATCGAGAAAGGCTTTGACCTCCTGTGGCTTCGGGAGGTGGGCCGGGGCGCCGCCAGGCTGAGCCTCGCTGCGATCGTCCTCAAGAATGGAGTTGCAGACCGCGACACATTCGTCACAGATGTAAGCCCGAGGATAGTCGGAGGGCGAAGAGATGAGCTTGGCCACCGAATCCTGAGACTTGTGACAGAAGGAACAACGGAGGGAATCGTCAGATCCGCGAGATGTCTTCATGGCCGTCAGCGTGCTCCCACACAACACCGCAGTAGCGACAGTGTTCCTGCTAGTTTACACCGCCACGGGCGGTGGGGCCGGGGAGGCACGGTACCCTGCTGAGTACGCAAGGACCGTGCCTTTCGGAGAAGTTAAGGACCAGCTAGACCCGGGGCCGATCGATGATGTCATCAACAAGGCCATAGTCGCGAGCCTGAGGGGCTGTCATGCTGAAGTCGCGATCGGTGTCCCGCTCGATCTGCTCGACAGACTGCCCGGTGTGACTTGCCATGATCTTGTTCATCAGTTCGCGGATGCGCAGGATCTCCCGAGCGTGGATGTCGATCTCGGTGGCCTGGCCGCTGATGCCGCCGCCCATGATCAGTGGCTGATGGATGAGGATGCGGGAGTTGGGGAGAGCGAATCGCTTGCCCTTTTTGCCTGCCATCAGCAGGAAGGCGCCCATGCTGGCAGCCTGCCCGATGCACAGGGTTTGTACATCGTTCTTGATGTACTGCATGGTGTCATAGATCGCCATGCCAGCCGTAATGGAGCCGCCGGGCGAGTTGATATAGAGCTGGATATCCTTTTCCGGGTCTTCACCGCTCAGGAAGAGCAGCTGCGCAATGATGACGTTGGCGATGTTGTCGTCAATCGGTGTGCCAAGAAAGATAATGTTGTCGCGAAGCAGACGGCTATAGATGTCGTAGGCACGCTCGCCTCGACTCGTCTGCTCGATCACCATCGGTACAAGTCCCATTGCTGTCTCCGTTCGGTGGGGCGGTAGCTGTCGTGTGGTGTGGATCGGGCGCCTGACTCAGAACGCCCAATCTATTGATGCCACGTTTAGGAGGCGAGCTTCTCGTAGACCGCAGTGCCAGTGCGCTCGCGACGAATTTGATCGCGGATGCGGTCGATGCTGCCGTCGCGCGAAAGACGCTCGCGCAGGGTGTCGAGCGGCTCACGCGTTTGCAGCGACAGCATCAGGAGCTCGCGGTCGAGATCGTCCTGGCTGACCTCGATGCCTTCGAGCTGTGAGAGCTTGTCCAGAATCATGGAAGCTTTCACCTCGTTGATGGCCTGGTCGCGCTGGGCGTCGCGGAGACGATGGAAGTCGAGTTGCCGCATCTGCTCTTCACCCATGCCCTGCTGAGCGAGAGCGCGAAGCCCACGCTCGAGACGAGCATCGATCTGTTGCTGCACGAAGATCTCCGGAACAGGGAAGGGGAAGCGAGCGATCATGGCTTCGAGCATGTCGTCCTTGGCCCGGCTTTCGAGAGCATCCTTCTTGCGTCGCTCCGCCATCTCGCGAAGCTTGGTTTCGAGCTCCTCGAAGCTCTCGTACGCGCCGAGCTTCTTGGCGAGTTCTGCATCGCGCTCGGGATACGACTTGCGCTTGATCGCTTTCACCGTGACGTCATAGGAGACGGTCTGCCCGGCCAGGCGGGGCTCACCAAAATCCTTCGGGTACTCGACTTCAAAGCTGAGCTCCTGGCCAGGCTTGGTGCCGCGAAGCGCGTCAGAGAAGGCAGGCAGGGTAGTTGTGCCACCAATCTCAAGGAGCACGTCCTCCCCGTCGATCGTTTCGGCCTCCTCGGATGCCGCCTCTGCATCGCCCTGGGCGTCCTTGAACTGCCCTTTAAACTGGATCTCCGCCCAGTCGCCGTCGCGAATCTCCCGATCCTCCTCGACTGCTTCGACGGTGGCTACGCTGTCGAGCACGCGATTCAGCTCGGCGGTGTATTCCTCTTCTTTCAGCTGTGTGTCTGGCCGCTTGACTTCTACCGTTTCGAAGCCGTTGAGGTCGAGCTCGGGGCGGACCTCAAACTGTGCCTTGAACCGCAGAGGCTGGCCCTCGAAGAGCTGGAGATCGCGAAGTTGCGGTTCGGAGACCGGAGCCACCTGCTGTGCTTCAAGAGCTTCACGGAAGCGCTGCGACACAAGGCCTTCAAGCACTTCCTGGCGAACTTCCTTGTCGAACTTACGGCGCACCAGCGACTCCGGCACCTTGCCGGCGCGGAAGCCCGGAATGCGAGCCAGCTTCTGGTAGCGCTTGATCACCTGCCGAAAGGCCTTATCCACATCATCCGCGCTGGCCTCAACGCTGATCTCTCGTACCAGGTCCGGATTCATCGCGGGGGCGTGTACGTGAGCCGGAGCAGCTTTAATAGGTGCAACGTCGGTGGTTGCTGTTGGCTGCGTTGTTTCGTTGTCGCCGTTTTGCGGCGCATCCTGTGTCAGTGTTTCTGTCGACTCGCTCACTTCTCTTTTAAACCTTCCCTGGTTCCCGGGATCAGATCCCCGCCCCGTCTTAAGACCACATCTCTCCACTCTACGAGTCAGCTTGGGGAGGGTCAAACAGCCGTGCGAGCAGGCGGCAACCTAAAGCGGCGATCCTTCCGGGGAAGAGAGGCCAAGCAGCTCAAAACGGACGTGCCATTCTAGTGCCTGGCCGGGCTGCAATGTGGGGATGGAGTCCTGCGCCTTGACTCCCCAGGCCTTGTTGAAGGGATCGTCGAGGTTGTTCTGGAAACCCATCTGCAACACACCAGGGTCAGAAGGGCTGGTAGCGACGTGGACGGCCGGCATGCCCTGGGACAGCGCCGTCATTCGCAGACCGACGCCGGATGCAGGGTCGCGCACTTCGAGTACGGGGCCATTGTCTAGAAATCCCGTGCGGAGGTGCGTGTACGTTGCGTCCAACGCACCCTTCCCGAGTGCTTTGCCGCCGCGCGCGGAAAAGTCCGACGCAGAGGAAGCTACATCGAGCAGATGACCAGTAGCGCGACCGCTGTGCATTTCCTCGATCTCAGATGACGGCACACGCAGGGTGGCGGCCGAACGGGAGTTGCTGGGCAGAATAAGCAGAGGAAGCCAGCCGATGCCGACCGGTTCAGCTTCCCGTCCGGTATTGCGGACGGTGATCTTCATGTCAAGGGCGCGGATGCTGAGCAGTGCTGAAACGGTGACGCTGGAGCTGGAGGGCCAGCGATTGCCGAAGTTGCCAGGCTCAAAGCCTGCCTGGATGGAGCCGCCGTCCGGCATGACATCGTGGTCCACGGCCTCGCTTGCCACGCCCTGGAGCAGGCCGCCCTCGCTCCCAGTCTCGCCAGTCCGTGGCAGAGACAGTTGTCGACCGTGCCACTCGGCCAAGACGGCGTCAGGACTGCCTGGTGCGCCCGGGACCACACCAGCCCACGGGACCTGGAGTGTTGACGCACCAGAGAAATGAGCATGCCGCGACTGTTCGTGGGCCAGCTGTTCCACTGAAGGCGCCTGAAGAAGGGAGACGATGCCCTTTCCGGGAATGGAGGCCGTGATTTGCAGCGGCTCCATGCCTCTGCCAGGAAGAAACGTGACTGACAGCAGCTCCGGCATAGACCCGTCGCTGAGAGGAGCCCGCTGCAACACGAGCGGCTCCTTCCCTCCAATCAGCAGCACCGGCGCGCTGGCGGGTTCGTTCGAGGCCTTCAGCTCGCGCTTCAGGCGGCCAAAGCGGCCTTTCACATGGGCGTAGTACCCGAAACCGATGCCAAAGAGGGTGAGAAGGATCACAAGAGCGCGGAGCGCACGCCGTCGCGCGATGAGCCATCGCTCTGTGCGCCTGAGGCGCGAGGAGACTTCGCCTGAGACAGCGCGGGCGTACATCCGACTTAGTCGTGGGTCTTCCATCAGCCCTCAGTGGAACATGCCATTTTGTTTGCGGATCGGGGAGGTCCGCTCCTCGGCGAATCTTACGGTGCGCGGACGTGAGAGACAACCTTAACCAGAGCGAAGGCAACCCAGTGTTTTGAGAAAGACGGAGGGTTACATGAACGCACGGGGTTATTGGCTGGCTTTTTCGATAGGTGTTGCTGCTGGTGCAGGGATTGCTCTGCTGTACGCTCCGCAGAGCGGCACGCGGGCTCGCAAGAAGCTGCGGCGTGGTGTAGAGGACGCCGGGGACTCGCTCCGGGATGCGGGGGACTATTTGAAGAGCCAGGCAGAACGCCTGAGTGACGAGGCTCAGACCATCTACGGGCGGGGCAAGAGCGGGGTGAGTGACGCTGTTGACACGGCTTCGAGCTATGCCGGCTCGGCTGCCAAGCAGGTGCGTTCGCTCGTCTAGTTGTGGCCAGGCATTGAAGCGAAAGGGCAGCCAACTGGCTGCCCTTTTTGCTCGTTCGGTTGACCTCATGCCTTACACGACGGAGAGTGCCAAACCGTCCACACGCTCCTCGCCGTCGGAGGCGATAGGGCGGTAGAACAGCTGGTTGGTGTCGAGATACACCTCGAGGAACGCAGGACGTTGGGTGATGCCGCCCGCGATCAGCGCCTCCGAAAGCGGATCTTCGATGTAGCGTTGCAGTGCGCGCCGCAGTGGCCGGGCTCCGTAGCTACGATCCACGAGTGTTTTGTCGAGGATCCACTTCTTCGCATCGTCGGTGACGCTGATCGTAATCGCCTTGTGGACGAGGTTGGTGTTGAGTTGCTGGACCAGGAGCTCGAGGATCTGCATGAGATCCGCGTCGCTCAATGCGGTGAAGATGATCACCTCATCCAGACGGTTCAGGAACTCCGGGTTGAAGGTGCGCTTCACCTCGCCCTTGACCATCTCCTCCATCTTCTCAAGCACCATCTCGTCCTTGGAGGACTGGAAGCCAAGACCCTCTCGCTTCATCAGGTGCTTGGCCCCGATATTCGAAGTCATGATGAGGATGGTGTTCTTAAAGTCGACGGTGTTGCCGAGGCCGTCAGTGAGCTGGCCGTCCTCAAAGACCTGCAGGAGCAGGTTGAAGACATCCGGGTGCGCTTTCTCGATCTCATCGAGAAGCACAACCGAGTACGGGCTGCGCTTGACACGCTCCGTGAGCTGACCGCCCTCCTCGTAGCCGACATAGCCCGGGGGCGAACCGATCAGCTTGGAGACGGAGTGCTTTTCCATGAACTCCGACATGTCAAAGCGGACCAGCGATTTCTCAGAGCCGAAGAGGAACTGAGCCAGAGTACGCGCCATCTCGGTTTTGCCAACGCCGGTTGGGCCAAGGAACAGGAAGCTGCCGATCGGGCGTGCCGGATTCTTCAACCCTGCACGGGAGCGCCGAATGGCGCGTGCCAGGGCACTGATGGCCTTCTCCTGACTGATGACGCGCTTGTGCAGCTCTTCCTCAACACGAAGCAGTCGCTGTGTTTCCTCTTCCTTCAGCGAGGTGATGGGTACACCAGTCCACCGGCTGACGACGTCCTCGATATCTTCGCGCGTAACGATGCCCGCGGAAGAGTCGTCGAGGTGGTACTTGTCACGCAGCGAGCGAAGGTTCTCCCGCTCCTTGCGTTCCTCGTCGGAGTAGAAGCGCGCCTTTTCAAACTCGTGATTCGCGATGGCGTTTTCCATGCGGTGCACGATGAACTTGATTCGCTTCTGGACCTCGGTGAGTTCCTCGGGGAGGGAAGTCTGGCGCAGCTTGACGCGCGCTCCAGCCTCGTCGATCAGATCGATGGCCTTGTCGGGCAGAAAGCGATCCGGAATGTAGCGGCTGGAGTGCGAGACGGAGAACGAGATCGCATCGTCGGTATAGCTGACGGCGTGGAACTTCTCGTACTTGTCCTTGATCCCCATGATGATCTTGACCGCGTCGTCTTCGTTGGGAGGTGGAACCTTAACGGCTTGGAACCGACGCTCGAGGGAGCGATCCTTCTCGATGGACTTGCGGTATTCAGCAGGCGTGGTAGCGCCGATGCACTGGATCTCGCCCCGGCTTAGCGCCGGCTTGAGGATGTTTGCCGCGTCGAGCGAGCCCTCGGCTGAACCGGCGCCGACCAGTGTGTGCAACTCATCGATGAAGACGATGGAGTTCTGATTCTCCATGAGCTCCTTCATGATGGTCTTGAGGCGCTCCTCAAACTGCCCGCGGTACTTGGTGCCGGCCACGATGAGAGAGAGATCAAGCGCCAGCACGCGCTTGTCAGCCAGGAAGCTAGGGACCTCGCCGTCGGCAATCTTCTGAGCCAGGCCTTCGACTATCGCTGTCTTGCCCACACCAGGCTCGCCGATGAGGACGGGATTGTTCTTGGTGCGACGGCACAGGATCTGGATGACGCGATCCACTTCAACATCGCGCCCTACAAGGGGGTCGAGCTGCTGGTCAATCGCAGACTGGGTGAGGTCTCGGCTGAACTCAGCGAGCATGCTTTGCTCCTGCCGTCCTCCGCCACCGCCCTGCTTGCCCTGGGCCGGTGCCTTCTCCTGCGTGGTGCGCTGCAGCTCCTCGCGGATGGCTGGCAACCGGAGGCCGCGCTCGGTCAGGATCTCGGCCGCAAAGCACTTTTCTTCTCGAAGGAGCCCCAGCAGCAGGTGCTCGGTGCCGATGTGCTTGTGGCTGAGGCGCTCGGCCTCCTCCGCGGCGTAGGCCAGAACCCGCTTGCACTCATTGGACAGCGGCAGATCTACGGAGGTGGATACTTTCTCTCGAACTGTCGTATGTTGCTCGATCTGCTTGCGGATCGACTCTACCGAGGCGTGGCTCCGCAAGAACCGGTTTGTGAGCGCCTTGTCTTCGCGCAACAGCCCGAGCAAAAGGTGCTCGGTCTCGATATAAGGTGAACCGAACTGGCTCGCCTCATATCGCGCAAAGAAGATGACGCGCCGCGCTTTCTCCGTATAGCGTTCGAACATGGTTTCCCCTTCCAGCCCCACGGCGGCGACCCAAAGACTGTCGCCTCCATAACTGATGTTGCACCCCCCGGCTCAGGTGCAAGGCACCCTCCCCGAGTCTTGGCTGCTCCAGCAGAGCACCCGTACATGTTTCAAGTGTAGCCCGCGTTTCCGGGGTATGTGCCTCTCCCCGTGTATGCGTCACAGTACCGCACGGCTGCACTTTTGGCTGTGCAAAGATGGACGGAATCTTCCTGCAAAGGTCACCAGAGTAGAGACCTCCTGAGGGGTTACGGGGGAGGCCGTTGTACCTGCTCGGACGGGGGCCAGGTCTGCGCTTCGAGCTAGGGCTGGTCCGTAAGTCTGCCACTGTGAAGACGCAGGCGCCGGTCGCAGCGCTGGGCCAGACCCATATGGTGGGTCACAAGGATCGCGGCCAGGCCATTGTCTCGCTGCAGCTGCTGGAGCAGGAGGAAGATGTCTTCTGCGGTTCCCTCGTCGAGATCGCCCGTAGGCTCGTCTGCCAGGAGCAAAATCGGCTGGGTCACCAGAGCACGAGCCAGGCTCACCCGTTGTTGCTCGCCGCCACTTAATTCGCCAGCGCGGTGGTCAGCGCGGGCCCGCAGCCCAACCCGTTCCAGCCAGCGGAGGACCTGTGGGCGAGCCGCCACCATGCTGAAGCCCTGCGCGAGCAGGGGCATGGCGACGTTCTCTTCCGCGGTGAACTCAGGCAGCAGATAGTGGGACTGCCACAGGTACCCGATCTTTCGGCCGCGCAGACGAGTGAGTGCGGTGGTGCTTAGACCGGTCATCAACTCGCCCCCAACCCACACCTTGCCGGAACTCGGCCGGTCAAGCGCGGCGAGAAGATGAAGAAGGCTGCTCTTGCCGGCGCCGCTTGCGCCCACGATGGCTACCATCTCCCCGGCACACACCGTGAGATCCAGATCCCGGAAGAGCTCCAGCTCCGCCGAGCGGCCGACTGCGGGGAAGCGGCGGCTCAGGCCTTCCGTCCGAAGCACGATCTCCAACGGGGCGGGCGGGGCGAGGCTCATGCCTGCTCCGTTGCGGATCGAACCTGGGCAGCCGGGGCGTCCTGAGATTCCTGAGTCAGCGGGATGTCGGTGGATGGGCGGGGGTGCCACTGTGGGCGAAAGGCGATTGCCATGCGATTCCAAGCGTTGATACTGGCGATCGCGAGCGTGAGCTCGACCAGCTCTCGATCGGTGAAATGCTGGCGAGCGGCGTCGAACTCGTGGGCGGGGGCATGCTCTTGCTGTATGTCGGTGATGAGCTCAGCCCAGCGGAGCGCGGCCCGCTCCCGCATGGTGAAGGCGTCGCTCCGGCTCCACAGGGCAACGGCCTCGATGCGACTCTCTGGCTCGTTGTGCCGGCGGAGTTCGCTGGTGTGCAGGGCGATGCAGTAGTGGCAGTCGTTCAGCTGAGACGAGCGAAGACGCACGAGTTCGAGCAGGGTGGGATCGAGGCCGCTTTCCGCGTTCAGGTGGTGTTCGACGGAGGACAGTGCGGCTATGCCCTCTGGTGCCAGCAGAGGGTAGCGAAGCCGTTGCACTTCTTCACTCATAACGCAGGGCCTCCGCTGGAAGAACACGCGCTGCCGCACTGGACGGGTATAGAGTGGCGAGCAGACTGACGCCAAGGCTGACGGCCGAGACGGTGATGCCGTCGCGCAACCTGGCGGCAAATGGCAGGTAGTCGATGGAGTATACGGCCGGGTCGAGCCGGACAAAGTGATAGTGGCCACCGACCCAGCTCAGGCCATAGCCCACAAGCAGACCCAGCGTCGTGCCGAGAACCGAGATAAGCAGACCTTGCAGCACAAAGATGCGACGAACCTGCGAGGTGGTGACGCCGAAGCTCATGAGTACGGCGATATCGCGCGTCCTTTCCATGACCATCATTGTGAGCGCGATGAGGATGTTCAGGGCAGCGACGCAGACGATCAGCGCCAGGACAATGAAGGTGACCACCTGCTCCAGCCTGAGGGCCCGGAAGAGTTCGCGATTTTGCTCCATCCAATTGGTGGTTTCGAAGCCGCCATGCGCTGAGCTGTTCGCGATGCTGGCGATCTCGGCACCGACCCCGCGAGCCCGGTAGAGGTCGTCCAGCCTGAAGGAGATCAGGCTGATGAGGTCTGGCTCAGAGAAGAGCCGCTGCGCGTCGGCGAGGCGGGTGAAGGCATAACCGGCGTCGTATTGGTAGAAGCCGGAGCTGAAGATGCCGACGACTTGAAAGCGCTGGTAGCGGGGCACAAGGCCCAGTGGTGTGAGTTCGCCCTGGGGGCTGGTCACCAGCACGGAGTCGCCTACCGTCGCGCCCACGGTTTCGGCCAGCTCGTCCCCAATGACGATGGGTGGTGATTGGGCTGGTGTGGTGCTGGAAGGCTGCGGCTGCGGGGCAAGTGCGGCGGCACTGCCGAACTTCATGTGCTGCAGGAGGTCGCCGACCTGCACCTGGTACGCCGGGATGATGCCCTCGATGAGGGCTCCTCCTCCGCGAGCGCCGTGGCTGAGCAGTACCTGGCCATAGAGGCCTGGGGCCGCGGCCACCACGTGCGGAACGCTCTGGAGGCGAGCCAACAGCGGGCGCCAGTCTCGGATACCGTCTGCCTGAACACGCATGAGTTCGACGTGCGAGGTTGAACCGAGCAGCCGGTCCTGCAAGTCGCGCCGCATCCCGTTCGTGATGGCCAGAGCGATGACGAGGGAGGCAACGCCCGCAGCAACACCGGCGACGGAGATGGCGGTGACTACGCCAACCAGCGCCTGCCGGCGTTTGGCGCGCAGGTAGCGGAGGGCGATAAAGAGCTCGAAGCGCATCGCTAACGCACCACTGTCTTAGCGGTTGCTGTGTTGCCGACGCGGTCAAAGACACGCACAGCAAGGACATGTTCGGTCGACGATGTCACACCGGCGCGCCCGGCAATCGGCGTCTCCGGAAGCATGGCTAAAGCGTTGTAGCGTTCAGTCTGTGCGTCCGAGAGTTCACCAACTGGCAGGGCGAACTGCCAGGGAGCTCCATCGACTGAGGTTTCGGCGTGCTCAATGGGCGAGGTAGCATCCTGCGCAGACATCGTCCAGCGCACGCGACCGCCCTCCATCCGGGCAGAAAGACCGTCAAGGGCAGGTGGGGTCGTGTCGATGGTGAATGCAGCACTCTGCCGGTTGCCGAGGAGGGTCTCGGCAGCGACGTGTTCCGGCGCGTCGCTCGCCTCGACTTTGAGCTGATAGCGGCCATCTGGAAGCGTAGCAGCGTCGAAGCTGAGGAAGCGGTCCGAGAGGGCGTCGCGCAGCATGCGCCAGTTCACCTCACCCACACCGCGATACCACACGCGAAAGAGCAGATCATCGCCATTGTCGTCGTGGGCTGCCCAGCGCACCGTGACGGCTCCCTGGTCCTTCTGTGCGGTGAGCGGCGCTATGCCCGGGTCGACCCCAATCCCAGTGAGAGCTTGCGCTGGGGCCGCAGCAGATGGGAAGACGACCTGTACGGTCGCAGGTGCTGGAGCGGCTGCGCTGGGGAGGACCCGTGCTCCGGCAACAACAACTACGTCATCGACTACCGGCGCTACATTGCGCGGAAGGTAGTTCATCGTCACGGCGTTGAGCGCGCTGCTGCCCTTCAACAGCGCGCGCCACTGCGCATATCGACCGTCCGGAAGGTCGGCGGCGGTGCCATCGTTGGCGATTGGGCGCCACTCGCTCCAGCCCAGCAGGGGAATCGGCACGTTGCCGGTGCGCGCCTGCAGGGTGAAGCCTGCTGCGTCGAACGCCGAGCTGACACGGCCCCAGCGGGAGAACTGCCCGGCATCGAAGACCTCGCTGGTGAAGGTGGACTGCGGGTCGGGATGGTCCTCAATTCGGACGAGCCGGGCTCCGTTGGTTGTGCCGACCAGAATTCCGTGTGCACCTGCAGCCAGCGCTGTTGCCTGCCCAGCCTCGACTCGGCCGATCTCCGTAAAGCGATTGGCCGTGGTCGGGTCCACAGAGTAGATGCGTCCGCGGTTGCCTGTGGCGGCCAGCACGCGCCCGTCCCGAACGGCGAGGGCGTACACCACATCATTCGGCAGGGTGGTGAGCCTGGCCGGCGTGCCATCCGATGCAATGCGGTCGATCTCCGAGCCGTCGGGAACCACGGTACTGGCGCCAGCCGCCGTGGCAGATCCCGGCTGCACAACGGTGACAGTGATGCCCACTGTTCCTGTGACGGGAAGGGGCGGCAGTGAGGTGAGTGTCTTTGCCCCTACAGCGCTGAGGAAGATGTCGCCGGCAGTGTCGCTGGCCAGCGCTGTGATCTCTCGCCGGCCCGCGGCGTAGGCCGCAAAGGGCTTCGCGCCATGCTCCTTCGTGTTTAGCCGGTAAACGACGCCCGCTCCGTCCGATCCGGCCCAGAGGACGCTATCCGGCTGTAGCAGAAGCGAGCGAATATGTTGGTCCGTCGTTTGAAAGAGCAACTCCGGAGCGGACGCACCCGCGGCTACTCGGTAGACCGCTGCGGGCGCACCCGTTGCGACATAGACGGCGCCATCTGCGGCGATGGCCAGATCCCAGATGTACTTGGGCGGTGTTCTCGCGCCATCAGGTCCGGCTGCGACCTTGGCTGAATCGAAGAGGGTCTGCACGTGGCCGTCCCCGGCAGCCCTCCGGTAGACCTTGCCGTCCGGGGAGGTGGCCCATACCAGCGAGCCATCGCGGTCGCGACGCACAACCTGGACGCCCAGTTCCTGTCCGGTCCAGAGCACCTCCTGCCGGCCGTCTGATGCGACCTGGACCAACGCCGCTGAACCGGCACTGCTTCCACCAACACCAGCCACGGCGTAACCATCGAGCTGCTCAGCCACCGACCAGATGTAAGGCGCAGGGAGGACAGCCAGCGGCGTGAGAGTGGGCCCAGCCTCGATGCGACCATCGTTGCGGAGCGCAGCGCCGGCAGAGTTGCCGCGCTCCATCTGGTCGAAGCGATCGGTCGTCCACTGCTTGGTGCTTTGTGCCTGCACGGCCGCGCCGCATAGGACCGAACCTGCTACCGCTATCGCCGCCAATGCTCGCCGCAAACGCTCTCCTCCGCTGCTAACGCACTAAGAGTTGCAAAACCTGAGATCCTGAGACGACGCCCCGCAGCTGATGCGAGCCGAGTTCCAGAACGCTCTCGCCGTTCAAACGGACGCGCTGCGAACCCTTGAGCGGGTCAAAGACGTTGGCCAGGGATAATGGCAGCTCGCGCAAAGCGGAGGAGTCAAGAACCGCCTGGGCGCTTCGATCCAGCACCGTGATGTACACCCTGTCGTTGTGGTGCTCCGCATTCAACCGTTTAACTGTGTCCGCGAGCCCGATGGGGTGCGTTGAGGGCGCGGCTGTCAGCCGGTCCAGGGTTGCTCCATCGCTCACCAGGAGGCGCACGGGCCCGCTGCCGATGGACGGCGGCAGGCGCACCTTTGTGTGGATCACTTCCGCAGGGCGTTGATATGGCTGCAACACTACCTCGATCTCGAGAGCGTCGCCCGAGTTGATCTCCGGTGTGAGCAGGCGCGCGTTCTCGATCTCCACGGACTGTCGGTGGCGGCAGACCTCGACGGCGAGTTCGACGCCCGTCATCACTGGCTGTTCGAGAGCGTTGGAGAACAGTTGTGTGAACTCACTTCCGACCCCGAGAGCTGCGTTGACCGCGGCGGGCCCGAGTTCCGAGGGTGCGACCCACTCATCAATCTTGACTGGCGGTAGAGGCTGACCGGGGGTGTTATTGGCTGGGTGACGCGCGAGCCGTATCTCTCCAGTGATGTGGTAGCTAGCATCAGCTGCTGCCGTCTCGCCCTCCTGCAGACTTTGAAAGAGTGACACCAGCATGAGCTGCGGGGTGAGTTCCCGGTGGTTCGCCACGTTGACGTGAATGTCTTCGGAGTAGGCCGGGTCCGCCGAGGTGAGGTGGATGTGCAGCGGAATCATCTGCGCGGTTGCGCCGATCCGTCCGTAGATGGCGGAAGCCCGATCTTCTGTAAACGCACCGACCAACTCCGTTGCATTCACGATTTTGAATGAGTTGAGTGGGCTGGCGAGCGTCGCCAGCACCTCTGCCTTGGCCATCGGCAGGCTGATGCTGCCAGCCTGCGTGATTGGGTGCCCGCAGGCCATGAGGCGGTCCCGGTCGATGTAGGAGACAGTGCAGGTGCCGGTGACAGACAGATCGCCGTCCACTAAGACGAGGCTGACTGCACTGCCTGGAATGAGCGGGGCAGCCTGGTGTTGCTGGGGATTCATGGAACCAAGGCCGGCAATGGGTTCCATTCCCAGCTTACGAAAGCCTTCACCAAATCGAGTGATGGTCTCTGACCCGAAACCCGCGAAGATGAGAGCTGTCTCCATGGGGCGAACATCGGCGCTGTTGCCACCAAACGCTGGTTCTGCCGCCGCGCCCGCCGTGCCACCTCGCTCAACCTCCAGCATCTGGCCGATCGGCGTAATGCCGGCAATCGGCTCCTTGCTGAACTGGCCGATACGAAAGCTAAGTGCGCCCAGGAGTTTGCCGTCGATGTATACGGGACTGCCACTCATGCCGGCAACTACGCCCGTGTACTCAGGATGTGTTCCGTGCAGGCGAGCCAGCACCATGTCCCGGCCGGGTCCTAGGGCATTGTGGAGTCGGCCGAGAACTTCGACGGCCATCGGTTCGGGAATCTGCCCTTGAAAGACGGTATAAGCGACGGCCTCCATGCCTGGCCTGACAGCCTCCAAGGGGAACGGGGTCGTCACTGCGGGGGGCCCCGGAGGCAGACTGTGTTGGGCGCGAGCGCCACCTGCGACCAACAGGAAGAGCAACCCAGCCAGCCCGTGCGTCCTTTTCCCCGTCGTCACGTCTACAGAGTAAGCGAGACCGAAGTGTCTGCGCGCGATGCACGCCTCCGAGGCAGGAGACGACGGTGTCGGCGCTGCGGCAGCGGTTCCTCCGTTACTAGGCGGGGAGTAGAGTATTTCCACATGCGCGTTTGTTGCCCGTCACGGTCAGTGGTCGCCCTTGCCCTCCTTGCGTTAGCTGCGTCGGCAGGTATTGCTCAAAGCGCACCCCAGTCGAATGCACAGGACTCAACCAGCCAGAGCGATCCTCAAGCTGGGCCGCAGACAGACACAGGGCCGATCATCCTTAGAAAGAAGCCTGAAGCGCCGGAGCCGCCGCCACCGCCGGCTCCGGAAGAGCCAAGGGTGAAGAATCCGAATAACGAGAACTACTCCATCCGGGTCGACGTGCCGATCGTGAACCTGGACGTGAACGTCATTCTCGACAAGACGCACCAGTTTGTTCCGGGCCTGAAGAAGGAAAATTTCACTGTCATTGAGGACGGGGTTCCGCAGCAGGTGCAGACCGTTCGCATCGCGCAGACACCTATCACGGCAGTGATGTTGCTGGAGTTTGCGGCAAACAGCTATTACTTCATCTATGACATGCGCACGGCAGCAGATGCGTTCTTTCGCACGCTGAAGGCAGATGACTATGTTGCCGTCATCACCTACGATCTGCGGACCCACATCCTTACGGATTTCACGAACAATCACCAGATTGTCGCGCAGGCGCTGAACTCGCTGACGATCCCGGGCTTTTCAGACACGGACATGTTTGACGCGCTCTATGAGACGCTGGACCGCGTTACACGCATCGACGGCCGCAAATACATCATTCTGATCGGCACCGGCCGGGATACCTTCTCCAAGCTGACGCTGGACAAGATCCTCGCCAAGGTGAAAGCCACGCCGAACGTCACGATCTTCTCAATCGGCACTGGCGCTTTTGTTCGGGAGATGGCGGACGCGCGCGGGGGCATGGGCGGCATTCAGCGAATGGACTATCTCCAGGCAGACAACCAGCTGCGGACCTTTGCTTCACTTACGGGCGGAATGTTCTTCAGCCCGCTCTTCCAAGGAGCGTTGCCAGACATCTTTCACCAGATCAACGACTCCATTCGGAACCAGTACGTTCTTACCTACCGTCCGACAAACACGGCGAACGATGGGTCGTATCGGCATGTGCAGGTTTTATTGGTCGACAATGAAGGCAAGCCGCTGCGGATGCAGGATGAAAAGGGCAAACCGCTCAAGTACTCCGTGGTCTCTCGCGATGGTTACAAGGCGAAGCTGCCCGTCGAGTAAAGTGCGGGCTGGTTGCTGCTAGTGATTGGCAAGCTCCTGCGCGCGTTGTGCGGCTCGCTTGACCGCCTTGATCAGCGTGACCCGTAGCCCACCTGCTTCGAGCTCAAGGATGCCGTCTACGGTACATCCGGCGGGCGTAGTCACCGCGTCTTTCAGTAGGGCAGGGTGCTCCCCTGTTTCGAGCACCATCTTCGCCGCGCCCAAGGTGGTTTGGGCGGCGAGCAATGTAGCGACCTCGCGCGGAAGGCCGACGTTCACTCCGGCCTCCGCAAGCGCCTCAATGACGATATAGAGGAAGGCGGGGCCGGACCCCGACAAGCCGGTGACCGCATCCATGTGACGCTCGTCGACGATGACGGTTCGTCCCACCGTGGAGAAGATGGTCTGCGCCAAGGCGAGTGAGGTTGGATCAGCATATCGCCCGGTGCAGAGTGCCGTAGCGCCTTCAGAGACTGCCGAAGGGGTGTTCGGCATTGTGCGGATCACAGCGATATGCTCGCCCGCAGCATGCTCGATGGATGCAGTCCGGACAGAAGCTGCCAGGGAGATGATCACGTGATCCGGACGCAAAACTGGCCGGATCTCACGCACCAGATCTTCCACCTGCCCGGGCTTGACGCCTAGCAGGAGGAGGTCTGCCTTATCAGCGGCGGCGGCATTGTCAGTGCCCACTGCAATGCTCCAGCGCTCCCGCAGTGCCGCTGCGCGTTCCGTATGTCGGACTGTCGCGGAGATTTGTTCGGGAGCCAACAGATGGTTGCGGAGAAAGGCGTCAAGCAGGATCCCGCCCATCTTGCCGGCACCCAGCACCGCGATACGGCGATCTCCCAGTAGATTTCCGGTCTCCAACCTTGTGTTGCTTGAACGCGCTTCCATCGCAGCAGCGTACCAGAGCTTCTGCTTCGAGGTTAGAGAGGAGTGGCGGCCTCCAGCATCCGGTACAGGGTGGATCGACTGATGCCGAGCATCTCGGCGGTCCGAAGTTTGTTGCCATTGCAGCGCTGCAGGATCCTGAGCAGATGACGGTCAATGACATCCTGCAGCAAAGTCGGGCCGTCACCGGCGGCCACCCTGTCGCTAGGAGGGACCGTTCTGCTGCCCGGTTCGGTGGAGAGAAGGAGGTTTTGAAGAGAGCGCGCTGAGGGCTCTTCCTGGCGGAACCAGGCTGCGGTCACCCGTGCAAACTCGTCCAGATCGCCTGGCCAGCTATGCGCTTCGAGTGCGCTCACCACCTCTGGCGTTAAGGGGACGTGCATTGCCCGAAGCTGGTGACGGACCTCCATCGCAAGGCAGTGCACATCCTTTGAGCGTTCTCGCAAGGGGGTGAGCCGCACCGTGACCTCGGGCAGGACGCGGGCCAGCTCCGGGACGATCCGTTTTTCAGTGAGCAGTGTTTGAATTGGTCGCTCTGTCAGGACGAGCCAGCGAGTGCCTTGCTGCAACTGGGACTGCAGAATGAGGGCCGCCAGGCGCCGCTGGACGGCTGGTCTGGCGTGCTCGAATGCTGAAATCAGCACACCTTGCAGTGTTTGCTGGAGGCAGAGTTCTTCAAGTGCCCCGGCGGTCGCCGCATGGCAGAGCAGCAGACCTTCCATAGCGGCGCCACTGGCGGCGTAGAGGCGTCGGGCGAGGTGATCTCGTGCCAGACCAGGCTCTGCTTCCAGCACGGCCCCCTTGAGGTACGGAGCCGCTATGCCGACCTGAAGCCGCAAACGCTGCGCGCCGTCATCCTTGCCCAGCAGCAACAATGCTCCGACCAGTTCCTGCACTACCGATGTTTCCGAAGGGGAATTAAGCCCCAAGGCCAAGCCGGTTGTGTTGCCCAACTCTCCCGTGATCTTCATGAGGAGTTAGTCGGCAGTCTGGCGTAAAGCTTTAGCGGGGGAGTGGTGGGGGGACAGAGAAAGGGAGCCACCAGGGCTCCCTTCTTTGCTCGAATCGTGAGCTTTATGCCGTGGCCTTGGCGCAATAGGTGTCAAAGGCACGCTGCAGTTCCTGGGCGATAGCCGGGGCTGTCGACGTCTCAATAGCCGACCGCTGCATGAGGTAGACCAGCTGTCCATCACGCATGATCGCAATTGACGGAGACGTGGGCGGGTGTCCGCCGAAGTAGCCGCGGGCACGGTCGGTGGCTTCGCGATCCTGTCCAGCGAAGACTGTGATTGCCTGGTCCGGCTTCGTCGTGTGCTGCATCGCCATCCGCAACCCGGGCCGCATCTTGCCAGCGGCGCAGCCGCAGATGGAGTTCACCACAACCAGCGTTGTGCCTTTCGCGTTCACGGCTGCGTCCACCTCTGCAGCTGTCCGCGTCTCTTTCACGCCTGCGCGGGTCAACTCTTCGCGCATAGGAATCACCATGATCTCTGGATACATACTCACTCTCCATCCGGGATGCCTGTAGGCAGCCACCTATATTGTATCGCTCCGTCTGGAGTATGGAGAGAAGCGCTTGGAGTACCCTTCCAGTGTGACCTCGCTTGAGCTACAGGAGCACGTCCTTCTTGCTCCCCTGACAACAATCGGCGTAGGCGGCCCGGCTCGCTTCTTCGCCGATATCCGATCGGAGCAACACCTGGTGCAGGCTTTGGCCTTTGCTCGCGCCCGGAAACTGCCGGTGGCCGTCGTCGGGGGAGGGTCAAATCTTCTGGTGCACGATGAGGGTTTTCCTGGCCTGGTACTGCGGCTGGCGTTGGAGCCACGCCTTGCCGAGGGTCGTGCTGGTGGGGCAACGCTGCTGACGGCTTCGGCGGGCCTGTCCTGGGACGACCTGGTGCTTGCTTCCGTCGAGCGACAACTTGGGGGCATGGAGTGCCTTGCCGGCATCCCTGGGCTTACCGGGGCCTCCCCGGTGCAAAACATCGGAGCGTACGGGCAGGAGGTGGCTCAGACGCTGCACCACCTTCGGGCCTACGACCGTCACCTGTCCCGCTTTGTCCAGATCACAGGGGCGGAGTGTGGTTTCGCCTACCGTACCTCCCGTTTCAACACCCTTGATCGCGACCGCTTCCTGATCACGAGCGTCACCTTCCGGCTGGAGGGCCATCCAGAGTGCGAGCTGCGCTATGCCGACCTGCAGCGCTACTTCGGAGCGGGCGCACGTCCCTCGCCATTGGCCGTCTATAGGGCCGTGCGAGAAATTCGTGCCCGCAAAGGCATGCTGATCCCGAATGTGGCTGGAGAGACTGCACGGGATCCAGATACGCGCTCCGCTGGGTCCTTCTTCAAGAATCCACTCGTGCCGGCTGACCGCTTGCAAGCCGTCGCGACTGCCGCAGGCGTTTCGACGCAGGCTGTTCCGCACTGGACTGCCGACACTTCCTCCTCCAGCGTGAAGCTGGCCGCGGCATGGCTGGTGGAGACGGCCGGTTTCCCGAAGGGGTTTGCGCTTGGTAATGCCGGCATCTCGTCAAAGCATTCGCTCGCTCTGATCAACCGTACAGGTCGGGCACACTTCGCGGAGATCGCTACCCTTCGCGATCGGGTCCGCTCCACTGTTGCGGAACGCTTCGGGGTGCTGCTGGAACAGGAGCCGATCGAGGTTGGCCCGGGGACCGGCACTTCGGAAAGGGCGCGGTCACTACCGCCGCTGCACGCCCATCTCTAGCGCTGCCCTGAGGTGGACCAACTCAGGAGCGAGCACCTCCTCTGCAGAGCCCTGAGCGACGATCTGCCCATCCTGCAGGCGAAGAACCCTCGCTCCGCTCGCGAGGACCTCGGACAGATCGTGCGTTACGAGCAGAACCGGGATGGTGCGCGGTGCCAGCCAGGTCCGCAGCCCGGCCAGGATCTCATTTCGCAGCCCACCATCCATGCCGGAGAAGGGCTCATCGAGCAGAAGGCAGCGCATGTCGTCGGCCGCGAGGGTGCGTGCCAGGGCGACTCGCTGCCTCTCCCCACCGGAGAGAAGCTCCACCCTGCGCTCGAGTAGCGTCTCCACACGGCAGAGGCTTACGACCTCCTGAAGTATCGAACTGTCGGTGCAGCCAAACAGGATGTTGTCCCGCACCTTTTTGCCAGGAAAGAGCCCAGGCCTTTGTGCCACCATGCGGATGCCTCGCCGATGCGCAGGCACATTTAATGTGGTTGCCGTATTAGTTAGAGCCTTGCCCGCCAAGCTGATATGCGCCTGCTGCGGCCGTTCGAGACCGGCGATAAGGCGCAGGATGGTGCTCTTGCCCGATCCGGAGGGCCCGAAGAGTACCGTCCAGCCAGCTTCGAGTTGGAAAGACAGGCGGAGGTGCAGAGCCTCTTGGTCGCTCTCCAACGTGACGTCCAGATTTGCTTCAGCCAAGAGATCGACCTCGGGAACCGCGCCCATATAGCAGGAGGAGGGCTGCAAGGGAAAGGGCCATCAGCAGCAGCGCTGTCCGATTCGCCTCCTGAAAGCGGCCATCCTGTACCAGGTCATAAAGCGAGATGGACAGGGTGCGTGTGCTGCCGGGTATGTTGCCTCCCAGCATGAGGACAACACCGAATTCGCCCAGCGTGTGGGCAAAGGTGAGCACTGCGGCAGTCACCACGGCGCCGCGGGAGGCGGGCATGGCGACCTGGGCAAAACGCCGCAGGGGACTGGCGCCCAAAAGCGCTGCTGCTTCCAGCAGGTCCTTATCGACGGCACGGAACCCGGCAACGATTGGCTGCACTGCAAAGGGAAGGCTGTAGAGCGCCGATCCAACAAGAAGGCCGGCGAAGCTGAAGGCTAGAGTGTGTCCCATTAGGCTCGTCACCAGGCGACCGATGGCGGTGCTTGGACCGAGACCGACCAGAAGGTAGAAGCCGAGGACGGTAGGCGGCAGCACAATCGGCAGGGTGAGCACCGCCTGGGTGAGTACTGCAAGCCAGCCACGGGCGTGGGACAGCCACCAGCCTAGTGGAAGGGCGACTACGAGCAAAATAGCCGTGGTTGCTGCAGCAAGGCGCAGGGTGAGAAGCAGCGCCTCACGATCCATGAGCAGGCTCCCGAGTGGTGACGCGATGCTGCGGCCTCACTGCGCCGGCCGTAGCCCCACGTTGGGCAGGTTAGGCTGGATCTCCGCGGACGACAGCCAGTCCAGAAACGCCTGAGCTGCCGAAGTATTTCCTTTTTTGAGTACAACGGCACACTGCCGGATCTCCAGATATTGTGAAGCAGGAACACGCAGGTATGTGCCTGCCTGTTTGAAGGCAGCCGACTCCGCCAAAGTGAGAGAGATAAGACCCAGCTGAGCGTTTCCGGAGAGAACGAACTGCCCAGCCTGGGCAACGTTTTCGGCGGTGACCAGCTTTCCACTGATTGCCGGAAGGTAGCCCATGTGGGTGAGAGCGGCTACAGCAGCGCGGCCGTACGGTGCGTGCTCCTGGTTGGCAATCGCCACTTTCTCTGCCCGAGGGTCGCGCAACCGCTCCAGGGTGACTGGCTGCAGGGGACTATTTGCAAGCGCGAAGAGCACCAGCGTGCCACGCGCGTAGGGTGTGGGAGCACGGGCCGTGGTGAGGTCGGCTGCGACCAACTTCTCCGGAAAGACATAGTCCGCCCCGAGAAAGATGTCTGCGGGTGCGCCGTTCTGAATCTGCGTAACGAGGGATCCACTTGCCCCAGTGGTGACTTTGAGCTGTACACCTGCTCGCTTCCGATACAGCTGCGCCAAAACCGGCATAACAGGAATAAGATCGGCCGCCGCAAAGACGCGCAGTTCCTTTGCGCCCTGAGCCAGCGCCCCCGGGGAGACTGCAGCAGCTGCCACTGCGGCGGCAAGCTCTGCCACCGCACTTCGCCGGGTGATGCTCGGCACCTGGCTACCCGTTTGATACCCTGAAGCTACCCATGACTCTGCCATCGCATCACCTTCGATGCACCATGTGCGCCTCAGAGATAGCCGGTGAGCACGCCGCCGCGGACTTTCGCTGCACGCAATGCGGTGGCCTCTTCGAGGTCGTCTATCCCTGGTCAGCCGGCCGCTCAGCCCAGGCTGTGCAGGCCACCGAGCCAGGCGCTTCGCTGGATGCGGGCGGCGCATCCTCCCCAAGTTCGCTCGGCCCCGCCAGCATTGGCGCGGGTGCCCCATCGGCAGCCAACCGACCACCGAACGCGAGTGCACTGCGCTGGCTATGGCAGGAAAGGCGTACTTCCACCCTTCCGGCGGATCAGTCGGGGGTATGGCGTTTTCGCGATCTGCTGCCGATCCTCGCTCAAACTGAACGGCCCGTTACGCTACGGGAAGGCAACACCCCTCTGTATGAACTGCCACGCTCCGCCGCGGCGCTCGGACTGGACTGGCTGCTCGCGAAGCACCAGGGGATGAATCCGACCGGATCGTTCAAAGACACCGGCATGACAGCGGCCTTGTCCGTGGCTGCCGAGCGAGGGTTCGAGTGGGTCGCCTGCGCCTCTACCGGAAACACCTCAGCAGCCATGGCCGCCTATGCTGCGCGCGCCGGGCTGCGCTCGCTGGTGCTGATCCCGGAAGGCAAAATCGCCTGGGGCAAGCTGTCACAGTCTATGGACTACGGGGCTGTCACTGTCCAGCTCCAGACAGATTTCGATGGCTGCGTTCGCGTCTTGACGGAACTGATCCGTCGGCTGCCAATCTACCTTCTTAACTCGGTTAACCCGTACCGTCTGGAAGGGCAGAAGACACCCGCGTTTGAATTGATGGAGCAGCTTGACTGGCAAGTTCCCGAGCACATCGTGGTCCCCGGTGGAAATCTCGCCAATAACGCGGCACTCGGAAAGGGCTTTGCGGAGCTCCGTCATCTTGGTTTTATCTCCCGTGTGCCTCGCATTTCGGTGGTCCAGGCAGAAGGGGCGAATCCGCTGGTCCGCAGCATGCGTGAGAGCGAAGGACGCGAGCTGATTCCTGTTGTTGCGGACACACGCGCTTCGGCGATTCGGATAGGCAATCCCGCGAGCTTCCACAAGGCTGTGCAGACAATCACGTCGACGGGTGGATTTACCGAACAGGCTTCTGAAGCCGAGATCGCGCTTGCCAAAGCTGAGATAGGCGCGGAGGGTATCGGCTGCGAACCAGCCTCTGCGGTGACACTGGCCGGGCTGAAGAAGCTGGTTGCTGCCGGCAAGATCAGCAGGGAAGAGCGGGTTGTTCTTCTCTTGACTGGCCACACTCTGAAGGACTCGCAATACACCATCGACTTTCACCGCAGGGCTCTTCTGACCGCAGCCGAGGAGCAGTCGCTTACCCCGCCGGAGCAAGCGCACTACGTCTCGATGCAGCATCCGCCGCTGGTGCTTGAGCCAAATGCCGATACTGTGCTGCGCGCCTTAGAGAGCCTGATGCGGGTTCGGTCGCCAGCACTCGTATGAACCCGCCCCGTGATCGTTCCTTCTTGCGCCTGTCTCTTCCTGCGACCTCGGCCAACCTCGGCCCGGGCTTTGACGCTGTTGGCCTGGCCCTCTCGCTTGCGCTAGAGGTGGAGGCGACACCTGCCGATGAGTTCTCCATTTCGGCGACTGGGCGGGATCTGGAACTGATCGCGCGCCTGGATCGGAACCTCATCCTGACAACGTATGCCGCCATTTTGCAGGACCACGGCCGGCCTGTGCAGCCCCTCAAACTGACGTTGCGGAACCAAATTCCACTCGGCATGGGGTGCGGTTCGTCGGCGGCGGCACTCTGCGCGGGGGTTCTTCTTGCGGAGAGTTTTGGCAAGCTGGACTGGAGCCCCGAGCAGATTCTGGATGAGGCTGCACGCCGGGAAGGGCATCCGGACAATGTAGCAGCGTGTATTCGGGGGGGCTTTACGGTATCCCGCACGCTTAGCCAGACGGCAGAAAACGGCGGAGCGGGGACGGTCACGGCTTCGTTCGGAGAGGGTTTGCGATGGCGTCTTCTGCTAGCGCTTCCTACCGCCTCGCTCGCCACCCATGCCGCACGGGCTCTCCTGCCCGAGCAGTACAGCCGGGCCGATGCCGTCCAGAGTGTCCAGATGACTGCCCTCCTGGTGAGCGCGTTCGCTCTGGACCGCCCTGATCTGCTCCGCTCCGCGACCCAGGACCGTCTTCATCAGCCATATCGAGCAGCTGTTTGCCCTCTTTTTTCCGCCTTGCAGCCCCTTGCCGACGACTCTGATGTCTTCAGCATCACCCTGTCCGGGGCTGGCCCTTCCGTTTTGTTGATCGTCGGTGAAGCTTTCTCCAAAGAACAGGTAGTGCGAGCCGGTGGGGCCGATCTTGCCGAGGTGTTGGAGTTGAAGATTGCGGGCGGGGCCGAGCGTTTCTTCACCCCCCTGGCTGAGTAACCTGAGCGCGAGTTACCTAAGAGTTCTTGCCTGAAAGGGAGGGCTTGGCTACTCTTCGGCTTGTAGACAGTTCTGGGGAGGGCTGCTACAGCGCCCGTTGACCTCTTTCGAGGGGTCCGGGCGTTTTCTCTTTGTGCGCCGCTCGTGCCGGCTTCGGGTCTCACCCGAATCGATCTACACGTGTCAGCATCTTATGAAGTACAAGATCCGATACGCCGGCTTGGCGGATCGAAAAGAAAGGAATTGCGCGATGGCTGGACAGGTTCCCGCAGTAGATGATGCGAGCTTCGAGCAGGAAGTTCTGAAGGCAGAACAACCCGTGCTTGTGGATTTCTGGGCTGCGTGGTGCGGTCCGTGCCGTGCTCTTGCACCGATCGTCGATGAGGTTGCGACCGAGCATCAGGGTGCTCTGAAGGTCATGAAGATGGATGTCGACTCCAACTCACAGACGCCGGCTCGTTATGGAATACGTGGTATTCCAGCTCTGCTTCTCTTCAAGGACGGCAAGGTAGCCGAGCAGATTGTTGGCTTTGTCCCGAAAGAGACGATCGACAAGACGATTGCAAAGGTTATCGCTTAGATCCTGAGTTTCGCTCCAGCAGAGGCGGCCGAAATGGCCGCCTCTGCTGTTTGCGTCTCTGAACCGTGCGGTTGCTACACTCCGTCCTATGTTGGAGTCTGCCATCTTTCGTTTGGCGCTTGTTCTGGTTGTTGTGCTCGCAAATAGCTTCTTTGTTGCTGCAGAGTTTGCCATCGTCAGCGTGCGTGAGACGCGTATGCAGCAGCTGCTGGCACAGGGCAGGACGGGAGCGGCGGCGGTCCTTGAGCTGAAAGCTCACATCGAAGAATTCCTGCCGGCGGCCCAACTCGGGGTAACCCTGGTCTCCCTCGCCCTTGGCTGGCTGGGTGAGCCCGTTGTGGTCGATCTGCTGCTCCAGGCTGCCCACTTCGCTCACTTCAACGTGCCTCCTCGCATCCTTCATCCGCTTGCACTGACCCTGGCCTTCGCCGCCATCACCTACCTGGAGGTGCTGCTTGGCGAGCTTGTACCCAAGTCGCTGGCGCTACAGCGGAGTGAGCGCATTGCGCTTGCGGTGGCTGCCCCGATGGAGGTGTTCATCCGGCTTACGCGCCCTGCGGTACGCGTGATGAACGGATCTGCAACGGCGGTACTCCGTCTCTTCCGCGCACCGCTCGGGGTAGAGGGTGTTGTGCATTCGCCGCAGGAGCTGAAGCTGGTGACCACAGCGACCCGCCGCATGGACTTGCTGACGCCCTTCCAGGAAGAACTGATTCACCGCTCCATTGACCTTGCGGATGTGACCGTGCGGGAGATTATGACGCCGCGCGCGCGGATCGTTCTGCTTCCTGCCAATCTGCCCATCGAGAGTGCCAGCGCTCGCATCATCGAAGAACAGCATTCGCGCGTGCCCGTCTTTGAACCCGAGCCGCGTCCCGACGCAGCCGCCGAACAGGATCGCATCATTGGTGTTGTCTATTCCAAAGACGTGTCTCGCCTCATGCACTTTCGTTCCCGCGCGCCCGGGCTTGCCGCACTGACGCTCCGGGAGATCATGCGTCCGGTCGTCGTGATCCCAGAGACCAAGCTCGTGATCGAGCTCCTGCGTGAGTTTCAGCGCGATCGTCGGCAGATTGCCGTTGTTGTGGATGAGTTTGGTTCCACAACAGGGCTTGTGACTGCGGAGGATACGATCGAGCAGATTGTTGGAGAGCTTGAAGATGAGTTTGACGTCGCGGCGCGGAGTCCCACCATCGCTTCTTCTGGCGACCTCACGCTGGATGGCGCTACACCGCTGCGGGATCTGACGGTACAGCTGCGCTGGGAGTACCCCCGAGAAGCTGGTGTAGAAACTTTGGCAGGCTTTCTGCTCTCGCAGCTTGGGCACCTGCCAGAGGTTGGGGAGCGGCTGGTCTTCAAAGGCCGGCGATATACGATTACCGCAATGGAAGGGCGGCGCATTGCGCGAGTTCGTGTCCAGGTCGAGGAACCTGCGGTTGCAGAGAGTTGATGCATGCCAACAATGCGCTCGCATCGGGACAAGCCGGATGAGTTCCCATGTCGGCTGAAGACCGCGCTGCCGAGTGGCGGGCTTTTATGCGTTCCATGCTCCGCCTCCTGCGCAGCGCTCTTCTTACGCTTCCCGTGTTGTGGGTTGTGGTCTCCGTTGTGTTCCTCCTGATCCACATCGTTCCGGGGGACCCCATCGTGCAGATGCTTGGGGAAGGCGCCACCCCTGCCGACGTGGCATCTCTCCGCCACAGCTTCCACCTTGACCTGCCCTTGTCCGTTCAGTATCTGCAGTATTGGCGAGGCGTGTTGCATGGAGACCTCGGGACTTCGCTCCGCTTTCACCGCCCCGTTGCATCGTTAATCGCAGAGCGTTACCCCTACACCGGTGCTTTAACGGTTGGGGCTCTCCTGTTCGGATTTCTGCTGGCCGTGCCTGCCGGGGTTTCGTCAGCTG
Source organism: Acidobacteriaceae bacterium (assembly GCA_965199635.1). Classification (GTDB taxonomy): domain Bacteria; phylum Acidobacteriota; class Terriglobia; order Terriglobales; family Acidobacteriaceae; genus Edaphobacter. The sequence goes on from CBDASL010000001.1 coordinate 1,357,103, forward strand.
TGCATCGTGGCCGCGCCTTGGACCGTGTCATAGGCGTTCTTTCCTTGTCTGGTCTCTCGATACCTAACTTCGCTTTAGGGCCGGTTCTTACCCTGCTTTTTTCGATTGGGCTGGGCTGGCTGCCTGTGTCGGGCGCGGGCTCCGCAACGGATCCGCCCGGCTCCTTTCTGCGCCACCTGCTTCTGCCGGCGGTGACCCTGGGTCTTTCGCTCGCCGCGATCCTGACCCGGATGATTCGCTCGGCTTTGCTCGAAGAACTCTCCCAGGATTACATCCGCACCGCACGCGCAAAAGGCCTGCGTGAGGATCGCGTGCTCTATCGACATGCACTGCCCAACGCCCTGCTTCCAGTCCTGACCATCCTTGGGCTGCAGTTTGGCTCGCTGCTTGCGGGTGCAATCGTCACCGAGACGATCTTCAGCTGGCCAGGGCTTGGCAGACTTACTCTCTCCGCAATCAACAATCGCGACTACGCCCTCGTCCAGGGCTGCCTCCTGGCGATCGGGCTTAGCTACGTTGTTGTGAACCTGGTCACAGACTTCACCTACACCGTCATCGACCCAAGGCTTCGGCGCGCGGGGTGAAGTATCCGGGACATCACCTCACGACGTGGCCTTGTTCTCCTCCGAGCTCGGGTCTAGCCTAGAGCTTCCATGAGGCCTCTTCCGCTCTCGTTCCTTTTGCTCTTCTCCCCACTTCTCGCGCAGCAGGCTGTCCATCTTCCGCAGCCCTCGCAGGCACCAGAGCCGTCTGATCCTCCGGCGCGTACGTTGTCCGACCCTCGCGCAGGCTTTTCGTTTCACCTGCCAGCAGGATGGAACTTCTCTCGCCAGGATGGTGAGCTCTCCACCTACGCGCTGGATGCGCGTTCTGCGGGTGTGCACGCCCGACTGCACGAGGTCGCCAATCTGGCCTTCAATCCATTCCCGACATCAACGTTCGAGGGCGCCCTGTTCTATGTGTCATCGACGCCGCACCTGAGCCCGCAGGCCTGTGCCGCTGAGGCGGCTACCCCGCTGCCGCGGCATCAGGAGACCGTGCAGATCAACGGTGTGCAGTTTCAGCACGGCTACAGTGAACTCCAGCAGGACTGCGTAGTGTCTCGTGACGAGATCTATACGGCTCTCCACGGGCGCTCCTGTCTGCGTTTTGATCTGGTCATTCATACCGCGTGCGCGGCATCCTCAGGCTTTCACGACGTGACCACTCTGCAGCTGCAAAGCATCAACCAGCGGCTGGAGACGATCCTGCAATCCATTCAGTTCACCGAGCCGCGTACGAGTCCGGCGGCCGCCCGTTAACGATGGTCAGACATGCCATCAGGAGATCACCGGCACAATGCTTGCTGTCACGCCGGAGGGACTCACGACGACCTGAGCCAGCGTCACAGGCAGCTTGAAGCGTCTTGGCCCTGCGCTACCAGGGTTGAGGTAGAGCACGCCATCTTGCAGGGACTGCTGTGGTCGATGCGAGTGTCCCGAAACGACCACGCCCACCCCAGCCGCAACCGGGTTGAGGTCGAGATCCGCCAAGGAATGAACCATGTAGAAGAGGACGCCCGCGAGCTCGACAGCTTCGGTGGCCGGCAGGTCAGCGCAGAGGCCCTTGCGATCGATATTGCCCCGAATTGCTGTGACGGGTGCGATTTCCTGGAGCGTGCTGAGTATCTCTGCCTCGCCCACGTCGCCTGCATGCAAAATGTGGTCGCTTCCGCGCAGCAGCTCGAGGGCTTCTGGCCGGAGCAGACCGTGCGTATCCGAGATGACGCCGACTTTCATAGACCCTCCCGCCGCAGCCGTGGATCCAGGGCATCTCGCAGCGCGTCTCCGAGCAGGTTGAAGGCGAGCACCAGCAGGACGACTGCCACTCCAGGGAAGATCAACAGATGAGGCGAATCAAAGAGGTGGGATCGAGCGTCATTCAACATCGCACCCCAACTCGGCGCGGGTGGTGGCACTCCGAGTCCCAGGAAACTCAACGTCGCCTCCGCAAGCACGGCTCCAGCCATGCCGATCGCTGCCTGCACCACCAGTGGCTGTAGCGCATTGGGCAGGATGTGGCGGACCAGCACGCGGAGGTTACCCGCCCCCATGCTGCGGGCCGCCTCGACGAACTCGCGCTCCCGCACGCTCATCACCTGAGCACGCATCAGGCGCGCGTAATTCACCCAGCCAGACAACGCGAGGGCCAGGACGACGTTGCCCAGGCCGCGCCCAAGAAAAGCGACAAAGGCGATGGCTAAGAGGATCCCCGGAAGGGCAAGAAAGGCATTGCCCACGTAGACGTTCAAGAAGCGATCCGTGAGACCTCCTACGTAGCCCGACACTGCTCCAACCAGCCCACCTACCACCACTGACAAGCCAACAACCGCTACGGCGACCACAAGCGAGATCCTAGCCCCAAAGACTATTCGTGACAGGATGTCCCGTCCTAACTCATCTGTTCCGAACCAGTGGGCTGCCGTTGGGGACGCCAAGCGATCGGTCAGCACCAGCCTGGCCGGGTCATAGGGCGCGACAACAGGAGCAAAGACGGCGACCACCAAAAACATGATCAGAAGTGCTGCGCCAAGCGCCGCAAGTGGTTCTCGCCGTATCCACGCCGCAGGCTGCATATCACCATCATGCCGCAAGGCGGTCACTCCCGGCACTCTGTCCACCCCGCTATGATCGTCCTGTGCTCCCCATTCACCGAGGCCTCCCCTGCGCATCCTGATCTACGGTTTGAACTTCTCTCCTGAACTTACCGGCATCGGCAAGTACACGGGTGAGATGGCCGAGTGGCTGGCTGGCCGTGGCCACGAGGTACGTGTGATTGCTGCGCCTCCGTACTACCCCGCGTGGCGTGTGCGCCCTGACTATCGACGCCCGTTCTATCGCACGGAGCGCCCCGTCCCGAACCTGACAGTCTTCCGAACGCCGCTCTACGTGCCCGCCCAGCCAAGCGGAATCAAGCGTATGGTCCACCTCTTCTCGTTCGCGCTTGGCAGTGTGCCGGCCCTTCTGCGCCAGGCTGTCTGGCGACCGGACGTGCTTTGGACGGTTGAACCCACCTTCTTCGGCGCCCCCTTTGCCTTGGCTTTGGCCGCTGCCACGGATAGTCCAGCCTGGCTTCACGTGCAGGATTATGAGGTGGATGCTGCTTTTGACCTTGGGCTTCTTCCTGCTCAGGGCCCGGTCCATTCCATCGCTCTCGCACTGGAGTCTCTGTTTACCCGTCAGTTCCGCGTCGTCTCATCGATCTCGCCGCGCATGGTCGAACGCGCCGCCCTCAAAGGGGTCCCACCCTCGCGTGCTGTTCTCTTTCCGAACTGGGTGGACACGGAGGCCGTCCAGCCACTCCCTCACGGGATCCACACGAGCTTCCGGTCTGAACTGGGCCTCGGTACCAAGACCGTGTTTCTTTACTCTGGAAACATGGGGAATAAACAGGGCCTTGAGCTGCTTGCGCCCCTGGCGGCCGGTCTGGCTGCAGATCCCTCCATTCACCTCGTTTTCTGTGGGGACGGAGCGTTCCGACCACAGCTGGAGCTTCTGGTCCGCGATCTGAGCAATGTAACCCTGCTTCCGCTGCAGCCTGCAAGCCGTCTTCCTGAGCTTCTCAACACTGCGGACATCCATCTGCTGCCGCAGCGCGCAGGAGCCGCCGATCTGGTGATGCCGTCCAAACTCACGGGCATGCTCTCCTCTGGCCGCCCAGTTCTGGCCACCGCGGACCCCGGCACCATGCTGGCTCACGTCGTTGAGGGTGATGCGCCGGCTCACTCTCTCGGCCGCGTGGTCCCGACCACTGATCCTGACGCGCTCCTGGCCGCAGCGCGGGATCTTGCCTCCGATCCAGGGCTGCGAGCATTCCTCGGACAGAATGCTCGGCGCTATGCTGTGGAGAACCTCAGTCGTGAGCAGGTGCTGTTGCGATTCGAGCAGGAGCTGGTGACTCTCGACCGAGGGCATCCTGTTGCGTGACCTTGGTCATGTTGTACGGCCGGAGAATTGTCGCGGCAGGCGCAATCCGATGAGAGAATTGGCGAGAACAAAGGGAGTGCTCGACTCGTGAAGAAAGCGTTGATCACCGGTGTGACCGGGCAGGACGGAGCTTACCTGGCAGAGTTTCTGCTTGGCAAAGGCTACGAAGTACACGGTATCAAGCGCCGGTCGTCGTTATTCAATACCGCCCGCATTGATCATCTGTACGAAGATCCGCATCAGCCGCATCCTAAGCTCATCCTGCATTACGGCGACATGACCGACTCGTCCACGCTGATCCACATCGTGCAGAAGGTTCAGCCAGACGAGATCTACAACCTCGCTGCGCAGTCGCACGTGCAGGTCTCCTTCGAGGAACCCGAGTACACCGCCAACTCCGATGCGCTCGGTGTGCTCCGTCTGCTGGAAGCGATCCGGATTCTCGGCTTGGAGAAGAAGACCCGGTTCTACCAGGCATCAACATCCGAACTGTACGGTCTTGTGCAGGAGATACCGCAGCGCGAGTCGACGCCCTTCTACCCTCGCTCTCCCTACGCCGTGGCCAAGCTCTACGGGTACTGGATCGTTGTGAACTATCGCGAAGCCTATGGCCTGTACGCCTGCAATGGCATTCTCTTCAACCATGAAAGTCCGATGCGCGGAGAGACCTTTGTCACGCGCAAGATCACCCGAGGTCTCGCACGGATCAAAGTCGGCCTACAGGATGCGCTCTTCATGGGCAATCTTGATGCAACACGAGACTGGGGTCATGCGCGCGACTATGTCGAGATGCAGTGGCTCATGCTGCAGCAGGACAACCCCGAGGACTTCGTCATCGCAACCGGGGAACAATACTCTGTTCGCGACTTCATCCGTCGCTGTGCCGAAATCCTGGAGCTGGATCTTACCTGGCAGGGAAGCGGAGTGGATGAGAAAGCTATCGATCGTAACGGGCGCGTAATCGTCGCCGTGGACCCCCGGTACTTCCGGCCCACTGAAGTGGAGACTCTTCTTGGAGATCCATCAAAGGCGAAGCAGAAGCTCGGTTGGACGCCACGGACGAGTTTCGATGAGCTTGTAAGCGAGATGGTGCAAAGCGATCTTAAAGCGGCGGAGCGCGACGCTTTTGTTCGCAAGCATGGCTTCGACGCCTACAACGTCCGGGAGACCTAAACCTATGATCGAAACGACTGAGTCAAGCCCCACGACATCTGCTTATATGCCGCTGGACGCGCCCATATTCATCGCTGGTCATCGCGGCCTGGTCGGCTCGGCAATCGTGCGTGAACTCAAAGGTCTGGGTTACACCAACCTACTGACGCAAACGCGGTCTGAGTTGGATCTGCTCGACGCCAAGGCGGTGCAGGCGTTTTTCCAGAATGAGCGCCCTCGCTTTGTTGTTTTAGCGGCGGCCAAGGTGGGTGGCATCCTGGCCAACAACACCTATCCCGCTGACTTCATTCGCGACAATCTTGCCATTCAAAACAACACAATCGAGGCCGCGCACGAAGTCGGGGTGGATCGCCTCCTCTTTCTAGGATCCTCCTGCATCTACCCAAAACTTGCGCCCCAACCGATCTCTGAAGATGCACTGCTTACCGGTCCGCTCGAGCCGACGAATCGCCCATATGCCTTGGCCAAGATTGCCGGCATCGAGATGTGTTGGAGCTATAACCGGCAGTTCGGAACGCGGTATCTTGCAGCGATGCCGACTAATCTCTACGGTCCAAACGACAACTTTGACCTGAACACCTCCCATGTTCTGCCGGCACTCATTCGCAAGGCAGCAGACGCAGTCCGGACGGGAGCGAGCGAGATCGTCGTCTGGGGCACAGGAACGCCACGTAGAGAACTGCTCTACTCCGATGATGTAGCCCGTGCATCGGTGTTCCTCTTGAACCTGGACGAAGCACGGTATGGGACACTGCTCCAGGAGGACCACCCTCCTTTGATTAACATCGGAAGTGGGGAAGATGTCACCATCCGTGAACTCGCCGAGATGGTCGCTAAGGTAGTTGGCTTCCGTGGAAATCTGCAGTTCGATGCCTCACGACCAGACGGCACGCCGCGCAAGTTAATGGATGTGTCTCGCCTTCACGCGCTGGGTTGGCAGCATTCAGTCTCTCTCGAGCAGGGAATCCATCTCACTTGGGATGCAGTACGCGAGACACTTTAGCATCTGCTGTGCCAAAGGTCATTGAGAACGCCCCTGAACTGGGGTGTCTCCCTCCCAAAAGGTGGCATTAACTCTTCCAATCCCACCCCTCATACTCGGCATTAACGCAGCCGACATGGACAGCAAACAGGCTGCGATCACGACGGAGTTTCGTCATGCCGCGCTTGAAATTCTTTCATTTCGTGCTGTTTCTTTCCAGCGTCCTCTTCTGCACACACGCCGGCTATTCCGCCATGCAACCCTCTCGTTCTGCAGAGGTTATGCTTCTCGCTCAGGCAAACGAGGACCGGGCTGCACGTGGTCTTGCACCTGTGCAGTCGAATCCGCTCCTTACGCAGGCAGCTCTCTTCCACGCGCAGCAGATGGTGGAGCACAACGACATCTCGCATGGGTTTGCTGGCGAGCCAGACCTGTCTGAGCGCGGATCCAGCGCTGGCGTTCACTTCTCTCTGATCACGGAAAACGTGGCTGAGGCGCAAAGCGCAGATGTAATCCACGACCTCTGGATGCACTCGCCGGATCACCGTGCCAACCTGCTCGATCCCGAAGTGAACGCTGTCGGAATAGCCGTGATCGACCATGATGGCGCGGCCTTCGCGGTGGAAGATTTCGCCGCGACCGTGACGCCGCTGTCGCTCGAGGAGCAGGAACGGACCGTTCTGAAGAGCCTGAGCACTGTCGGACTAACAGCACTGGATCGTCCAGATCAGGTGACGGCCGCGCGAAGCACCTGCGGCATGTCCGCGGGCTACGCTGGCGCTCAGCAGCCCTGGTACATCCTCCGTTACCGTGCAGCACACCTGGATCGTCTTCCCGGCAAGTTGCAGGAACGCGTCCGGTCGGGGATGTACCACCGGATCGCTGTAGGCGCCTGCGCTACAAACGCTTCTGGACAGTTCGCCTCATACAGCGTCGCAATCCTGCTTTATCCCTGAGTTCCGGCCCCTGCGCTTTGACCGAGTCGGGGCGCAATGCTATAAACAGGGTGTGACGCGTCTCGTTTGTGAGAGGCTCACAGTGAATGATCCTCAGTAGCTCAATGGCAGAGCATTCGGCTGTTAACCGAAGGGTTGTAGGTTCGAGTCCTACCTGAGGAGCCAACCCCTCCCTGTTGTCGGTTGTGCCCTCGCGCGGTAACTCTCGCCGGATATCATGGAGCTGATGTCTCGAGGAGTAGGGTGAAGGCACTTGTAAAGCGTTTCAACGAAGTAGGGCTGTGGTTGGAAGATGTTCCAGAGCCAGAACCTGGGATCAACGACGTTAAGATCAGGGTCCTTGTCACGGGGATATGCGGGACCGACCTTCACATCTACGACTGGGATAGCTGGGCGCAGCAGACCATTCCGCTGGGTCTTGTCATCGGGCACGAGTTTGTCGGCGAAATCGTTAGTGTCGGCTCCAATGTGAGCGGGTTTCGGCCCGGGGACATCGTCTCGGGAGAAGGTCACGTGGTCTGTGGCCGCTGTCGGAACTGTCTGGCTGGGCGCCGTCACCTTTGTGCTCAGACGCTTGGCACGGGTGTGCAACGAGACGGCTGTTTCGCCGAATTCATTGTGCTGCCGATGTCCAACGTATGGAGACACGCTCCGGACATCCCGCGAGAGATCGCGGCCATCTTCGATCCGCTCGGAAACGCAGTCCATACGGCGCTCGCTTTTCCGGTGCTTGGAGAGGACGTGTTGGTCACGGGAGCCGGCCCAATTGGCATCATGGCGGCTGCGGTCGCCCGCTTCGCTGGGGCACGACATGTGGTCATCTCGGACCCGAACCCCTTCCGCAGAGAGCTTGCCGAGCGCGTGGGCGTGTCTCGAGCGATCAATCCGCTTGAAAGTCGTGTGCGCGACATCATGCCTTCGCTTCGGATGACTGAGGGCTTTGATGTGGGGCTGGAGATGTCAGGGAACGCGCAAGCCTTTCACGAGATGCTGGCGAACATGGCACACGGCGGTCGCGTTGCGATGCTGGGCATTCCCGCGCAGCCAATCGCCGTCAACTGGAACACGGTTATCTTCAACCAACTCACCCTTCGCGGCATCTACGGGCGGGAGATGTATGAGACCTGGTACAAGATGACGGTCCTTCTTGAAGGCGGCATGGACGTCAGCGGTGTCATCACGCACCGACTGCCGTGGACAGACTACAAGGAAGGGTTTGACGTCATGCGCTCCGGCAACTCGGGCAAGGTGATCCTCACATGGAGCGAGTGAAGTTGTCGTCGAGGGAGGTCGTACAATCGCTATCAGCGGAGATTAGCCCGCTTCGGGGCGTATTGGGGCAGACGGATGAGAGACGCTAGAATCGACCAACCCGCGTGTGGTCCGGCTACTCACCCCGACAGCCTCTTCGAGCGTTTGGCCTGGTTCTACGCTCTCTGCCGCGAGTATCTCTTTCGAGATCACACGGAGGAGATCACAGCCTCTCTCTTCCATCCAACAAGTCCTGCTGAGCATGCCAACCTCCTTGAGCTCGGCTGCGGTCCGGGGTTCTATGCCTGTCGTCTGTCGGCTGAGTATCCAGAACTTCGGACGACAGGCGTCGATCTCTCCGAAACTCTGATTCGCCGCGCGCAGGATCGTGCCGCTGCGCGCAGGCTGTCGAACTGCAGCTTCCAACACGCAGACGCACATTCCCTGCCGTACCCTTCTAATTCGATCGACTACATCGTTGTCTCGCGCCTCTTCCTGATCGTCCCAGAGAAGGAGGGAATCGTGCGCGAAATCTTTCGTGTACTCCGGCCCACAGGCGTCTGCTTCATCGCCGAGCCCACCTCTGGTTTCAGGACACGCCTCCCGCTTGCAGTTATGTGGCTGCTCGCACGGCTCACGACATCCCCGGCAGGGAAGTATCGTGAGCCGCAGCAAGCAGATGTACTGAGTCGGGAAGATTTTCGCGGTCTGGTGCAGTCCCAGCCATGGCAAACCACGAAACTGACCTACGACGGGTGGTACCAATACGCAGTTTGTACGCGGGGTAGTGCGGCCCCTGCGTCCGTGCCCGAGCCGGCCATAAGCGCCTAGGTCTGCTAGTCTCAGTCCACATGGCGTACAAACTTCTGGACCCAAGACAACCTGGTCAGAACACCGGCCGTAGCCAGCTCTGTGCCATGGCGATTATGGCCAAGGCTCCGCGCGCCGGGAAGGTGAAGACTCGCCTCGCCCCTCCTCTCACACTCACACAGACAGCGGCGCTTAACATCTGCTTCCTCCGCGATACCGGAGCCACCCTCTCCACTGTGGACGGTACCGCTCCGATGATCTGCTATACGCCAGTGGGCGAGGAAAGCGCCTTTGACGGCTTCTTCCCAGACACCTTCTGTCTCATACCGCAGCGAGGCGACGACTTTGGCGAGCGGTTGCATGCGGCCGCCGAGGATATCCTCGCTTGCGGGTTCGGGGCGGTATGCTTGATTGACTCCGACTCGCCCACCGTACCCAGAGCCGCGTTTGATCAAGCCGTGCAGGCTCTCGCGCAGCCAGGCGACCGCGTGGTACTTGGTCCGTCTCACGATGGCGGCTACTACCTTATCGGCCTGAAGTTTGCTCACCCAGAGCCTTTTCAGTCAATCAGTTGGTCGACAGAGCACGTTGCCGAGCAGACGCAACAGCGCTGCGCTGAAGCCGGGATTGAGCTTATCGAGCTGCCCCTTTGGTACGACGTCGACGACGCAGCCACTCTGGCCATCCTTGAAGCAGAGCTACTGGAGGGTATCCGCCCGAGCTTTGCCACTGACGCTGGCAGTGCGGCTGACGCAACAAAGCAGTTCCTTCAGCAGCGAAGAGACGAGACGCAAGGGGAGCTCGGCGCATTCGCGGCAGGGCAAGGTACATGACCGAAGCTCCGGCTACGTTCCCTCCGTCTCCTCGCACCTGGTTATGGGCAAGGCCTCAGGCCTGGCAGACCAACACAGCCCTGCTCTTCCTTGGGGTGCTCCTGTTTCTGCTGTCTCGTCATCTCATCTTCGAGTACGACACCTTCACCATCGGATTCTCCGGCACGTCGGGTTGGTCCGTCTGGTGCTATCTGCTCGCCTGCTTTCTGGTGCTGACGCAGCCTACAGACCGCTTCACATTCCCCATCATCCTCACTGTTGCTATTGCCAGCAGGTTGACCACGCTGTTTTCGGACCCCAATCTCTCCTCAGACGTCTTCCGCTACGTCTGGGACGGCATCGTCCAACACGCTGGTATCAATCCGTACCGATACGTTCCTGCAGATCCCGCCATCGCCTTTCTGCGAAGTGCGTCAGACGGGAACATCTACCCTGCAATCAATCGCGCGACTTACGCGCACACCATCTATCCGCCCTTTGCACAGATCTTCTTTTGGTTTGTCACGCTCATCTCGCCCACGCTGACCATGATGAAGTTCGCAATGGTGCTCTGCGAAGGGGTCACGGCTTGGTCACTAGTCACATTGCTGCGTCTCCTCGGGCGTCCGAAGGAGCAGCTCATCCTCTACGCCTGGGCGCCGGTTCTCATCTGGGAGATTGCTGCTTCGGGGCACGTTGACGCACTGGCTATGGCACTGATCGGTCTTGCTCTCGTCGCCCGCTTTCGGGACAGGCCAATCCTTACCGGTATCTTTCTTGCCCTCGCGGTTCTCGCCAAGCTATACCCGCTCGTCCTTTTTCCTGCGCTATACCAGCGTTACCCTTCGGACCGAACGACTGGCCGATCCTCGGCCACGCTGGACTGGAAGATGCCTGCCACAATGGTGTTGATCATCACCTGCGGGTATGCGCTCTACTCCTCGGTGGGCCTGGCCGTCTTCGGTTTCCTTGGGGGGTATGTCGAGGAGGAGGGCATGGCCTCAGGAGCGCGTTACTTCCTGCTCGATCTTGCTCAGCATCTCCCCGGTTTGCACCATCTCCCTGCCGCGCTCTTCCTTGTTGCGGCAGCCCTTACCTTCGGCGCGCTCACGGTTTGGGCGTGGCTCACGGCGTCTTCCATCCCGGACTCCCTGCTTTTGCAGGTGCCACGGCATCAGCTCCTTGCGCCGCATCAGCAAGGGGCGTTTTTGCTGCCTGCGTGCGGTCTCGCTGCGGCGCTTATGTTGCTTTTCAGCCCCCACTACGCCTGGTATGTTGTCTGGCTGATCCCGTTCTACACCTTATTGCCGAACCTTCCCATGCTCGGCTACGTTACTGGCTTCTTCTATCTCTACACCACGGCCCTCGGCGCCCCGGGGCCGAAGATGTTTCTCGCAAACGAGATTCTCTACGGCGGAACTCTCGTGCTCGCCGTATTCAGCTTGTTAGGCCGGCGCGTGCCGTGGCTGCGCCTGCCTTTCTGGTCGGCGCAGTCCGCTACTCCAGTCCCTGGCTCAGCCAGCTAAGCCTTGTTCTTCTGCAGCTGCCGTTTCGCGACCCAGCCAGGCTTGGTCACCTGCCGGCTCCTGCCAAGCGCTAGAGACTCACCCGGCACGTTCTCCGTGATGCAACTGCCCGCCGCGACGTATGAACCCGCACCGATGGTCACCGGCGCCACCAGCGTCGAATCTGACCCGACGAAGCTGCCATCCTCAATAACGGTCGTGTGCTTGTGCTCCCCATCGTAGTTGCAGGTGATCGCCCCGGCACCGATATTCACGCCGGCTCCGATCTCGGCGTCGCCCAGGTAGGAGAGATGGTTGGCCTTGGACCCTCGACCCACACTCGCGTTCTTGGTTTCGCAGAAGTTGCCAATGTGAGCATCTTCTCCAATACGACTCGCGGGACGCAGATGGGCATACGGTCCCAGCATGGCGCCGTCATTCACGGTGGCCCCATCGAGAATGCATCCGTTGCGCACCAGCACGCGATCGCCAAGCGTGGAGTTCTGCACCACGGAGTACGACCGAAGTCGACACTCGCTGCCAACACTCGTCGTTCCAAGAAGCTGCACGTACGGTTCGATCACAGTGTCGGCCGCGACTGAGACGGAGTTGTCGATGACGCAGGTGTCTGGGCGAAAGATAGTCACGCCGGCCGCCATCAGGTCACGAGCCTTCTTCATTCGCATCGCCTGGTCTAGATGCATCATCTCGCCGATGGTGTTGGCGCCGAGCACCTCGTCTACACTCTCCGCCTGCACGGCGACCACGCGCTCGCCATCCTGCACTAGCAGTGCAGCCACGTCCGTCAGATAGAACTCGCCATGGGCGTTCTCTGTAGACAGTTGATCCAGCCGTGCAAAGAGAGCCTCGGTCCGGAAGCAGTAGATACCCGAGTTGATCTCGCGTGTCCCTGCCTGTTCCGGCGTGAGCGACTTCTGCTCCACGATGGCCAAGACCTCGGGACCGTCTGCCCTTGCTCGCAACACCCGACCATAGCCGGTCGGATCATCGGGGACTGCGGTGAGGATAGTCATGGCCGCGCCTTCACGTTCGTGGGCGGCACAGATCTGCGCAATCGTTTCGGGGCGGATCAGCGGAACATCCCCCGACAGCACAAGGAGGTTGTCCGGGACGGAAAGGGCGGCATCTGTGTCGAAGAACGCCTTGACCTGCTGGAGAGCGTGGCCTGTGCCCAGCTGGTCGGCCTGCAGGACAAAGCGAACCCCGGTTGACTCCACTGCGCTGCGAACGCGGTCTGCCTGGTGCCCAACAATGCACAGGATCTGCTCCGGGCTTACCACGCTGCTTGCTGCTGCAATGACGTGGAGCAGCAGCGCCCTTCCACCGACCTCGTGCAGCACCTTGGGCCGCTTGCTCTTCAGCCGTGTGCCTTTACCGGCGGCCATGATGGCCACTGCCAGTTTCTGTGAACTCATGCAGTCACTCCTGACACATTGCGCAGCCGGGAATCACCCGAGCTGCTCCAAGCTACTGCGCTGCCTGCGCCGCGCCCTTGGCTGAGGGTGGTGGTGGCGGGATTGTGATATCCAGCGTCCTCACAGCCCCGAGCTCCTTCAGCGGCGGATTGATCTGCTGGCCGTTGCCGATAACAAGGATCGCCAGCTTCGCCGGATCGATGTACTTCTGCGCCACACGGGCGACGTCGGCCGAGGTCACCTTCTCCACGCCCGTACGATACCTCTCCAGAAAGTCCACCGGGTAGCCGTAAAACGCGAGCGTCACCTGTTCGTTCAACGTCTTGTCCGGCGAGTCGTAGTGGAAGATGAAGGAGTTCAGCACCTGATCCTTAGCGCTGCGCAGCTCCTGGTCTGAGGGGGGCACCGTCTTCAGCTTGCTGATCTCGTCAAGCACCGCCTTGGTTGCCGGCGCCGTGCTCACACTCTTTGTCTCGAGCCCGACCAGAAAGAGGCCAGGGTGATCGTAAGCGGCTCCATAGCTGCCGCCTACCGAGTAGGCAAGTCCAAGCTTCGTCCGGATGTCCTGCACCACTCGCGAGCCAAATCCACCGGAGAAGATCTCGTTCATCACAGCCAACGCATACAGATCCGGATTGTTTCTCTCCGTTCCAAGACCAAAGACCGACACCGACGATTGATTCACATCGCTCTTCTCGACGAAGTACACGCCGGGCTGCGGGCCCGCGAAGGTGGTCTTCGGCGCAGCAATCACCTCGCCGCGCTTCAGGGAAGAGAATGCCGCGCGCAGCTTGCCTTCCATAGCAGCACTGTCGAAGTCGCCTGAGACGGAGACGATCACCCCGTTTGCCACCAGCGTGCGCGCGTGCCACGCCTGCAGGTCGGCCACCGTGACGGCATCCACACTGGCGTATTCAGGCTCCCGCGCGTACGGGCTCCCTTTCCCGTAGGCAAGCTCCGCCACCTCACGTCCCTCGATCTCATCAGGGCTGTCATTGCGACGAGCTATGCCGGCAAACATCTGTTGCTTCGCGAGTGCGAGCTTCTCCGCCTTGAACGCCGGGTGCGTTAGCAGATCGCACGCCGAGGCAAACACCGGATCAAAGTCACCTTTAAGGCTGGACCAGGACAGCGACGTGGAGGCAAGCCCTCCACCCGTCTCGATGCGCGCTGCCTTGTTCTCGAGTTCGTCATCCAGGGCGTCGCCGCTCGCTTTGGCTGTACCGCTGGTGCGCCAGGTCTGCCCGTATAAGCTGACCAGCCCTGCTTTCTGTGCCGGCTCATCCCGACGTCCGCCACGGATCAGCACAGTGCCACTGATAAACGGAAGTTCGTGATCCTCTTGCAGAAACAGCACGACACCATTCGACAATTCAACACGCTTCGGCTCTCGCGGTTGGAAGGCCGGCAGGGCAGGGATCGCGATCTTCTCCCAAGGCTTGGAAACCTGCTGGTCCACCTTGCCCGTTCCATGCTGCGCAGCTCCGTCTGGCACGGTCTGCGACCACGCCGCACCAGCAACCGCCATAGACAGGCTCAGTGCCAGTAACGAACCTCTCCTCGCTCGCTTCATTGCGCATCTCCATGAGCGGCAGCATCCCCGGCCCCGGGGCCACCACCTTTGCCCGCAGGCGCCCGGAACTCAATCCGCGCCTCTGTCTCGTTGCTCTCGGTAAAGATCTTTTGCGCCACGCGCTGCACATCAGCCTTGGTCACAGCGTCCACACGCGCAAGCTGCCGAAACAGCTCGCGCCAGTCGCCGTACCGTGTCTGGTACTCGGCCAGTTGCATCGCCAGTCCATCGTTGCTCCCCAGCCCACGAAGCAGGTCCGCTTTGGTGCGCGTCTTATATCGTGCCAACTCCTCATCCGTGATCGGCTGTGTCTTCAGCAATTCAAGCTGTTTGCGTATGGCCGTGCGCATCTCCTCAGGCGTGTGGCCCGGGAGGGGCACTGCGTAGACGGCAAAGAGCGACGGGTATTTGTCTCCCGGGAAACTTGTAAATCCTTCAGCTGCCGCCGCGATCTGCTGGTCTCGCACGAGGGAGCGGTACAAACGAGCCGTGCGCCCGTTTGAGAACAGGTCGGTGATCGCGTCGTATACCGCGTCATCGGGGTCCCTGTAGTCCGGCCTGTGGTACGCCTCAATGTAGAAGGGCTGCGTTGGCTCCCGTAGTACCACGAATTTTTGCGCGATCTGCGGCGGCTCAACGGTCGCCAGCTCCTCAGGCTTCGGCGCGGCGGGCACGGCAGAGAAGTAGCGCTCCAACATGGGCATCGCGTCGGCCGACTTGAAGTCACCTACGACTGCCACAACGATGTTCTTGGGCGTGTAGTACCGCTCATGAAAACGCTCTGCCTCCGAAGCAGTGACCTTGCTGATCTCGCTCTCCCAGCCCACCGCGGGCACGCGATACGGGTGTGCCGTGTACGCCGTGGCGAGCAGTTGTTCCACCATGCGGCCAGTCGGGGACGAGTCAATGCGCATGCGCCGCTCTTCCTGCACGACATCCCGTTCTTTATAGAACTCGCGCAACACCGGATGCGCGATGCGCGAGCTCTCCAGATAAGCCCAGAGCTCCAGGCGGTTGGACGGCATGCTCCAGAAGTACTGCGTGGAATCTTCCCCGGTCGAAGCGTTCACGCCCACGGCGCCATTCTGCTCCGCAATCTCCGAGAACTGGTTTGGGATCACATACTGCTGCGCCTCGGTCACGGCTGCATCAAACTGCTTCTTCAAATCAGCCAGCTTTGCCTGGTCCTGATCGACGCGTTTTCGCAGCTCCATCTGGTAGGCTGCCTCCGCCGTCTCTACCTTTGCCAAAGCGACCTTCTCTTTGGCGTAGTCGGTTGTGCCGATCTCGGTGGTGCCTTTAAATGCCATGTGCTCAAACATGTGCGCCAGGCCGCTCTGCCCGCCAGGATCATCCGCGCTTCCGGCATCCACCAGTGTGTAGAAGCTGAAAACCGGCGCTTCGGGCCGTTCACAGAGGATCAGCGTCAGCCCATTCGGCAGCACCTTGACTGTTGTTCGCTTCTCAAAGCTGGCGAGGTCCTGCCCGCGCGCTACTGAGAATGAGAGGCCTGCAAGACTGATCGCGCAGACCGCCTTCATCGCCATACGTTGCATCGATCGAGAAGAACTCATTCGTCGCCGCACCTTGTTACCTTTCATCGTCCCTCGCCGATGCAGCCCCATGGAAGATGGCCCCTCTGCGGTCGAGCAACACTGTCGTTAGAACGGCTGCACCCAGGGCGGTCAGAAGTCCCCCCAGCACCGTCTCTTTTGCCGCGCCCTCTGCTGTCGCTTTAAGCGACTTCAGCACCGTCGCAGCATCAGCAAATTGCTGCTGCGTCCAGCTGTTGCGGGCCGCAGCAGGACCTCGCCGCACACTGGCCGCCGCGGCGGCCTTCCAGTCTCCAGCAGCGATGGCATTCAGCAAGCGGGGGTACTCCGAGAAGAGCCGTCCTGGCCCCAGGTTGTAAATCATGTCAAGCAGGCCGAGCTTTGCCGCGTCCGGCAGCGTGTCATAGGTCGGGATGTGGGATCGCAGATACCCTTCAAAGCCGATCAGCGTGTGATGCAACCGCTCATTAATCGTTTCGTCGCTCAGGGTCAGGCCGCTCGCCTTCTGATAGAGCTTGGCCAGCAGACCGGGCTTCATCGCACTCACGCGTTTGTACTCTTTGCCAATCTCTTCAAGAGTCGCCGCCCGGTCCCCCCGTAGAAAAGGAAGGCTGCGAGCCGCTTCAAGACTCGGCAGCATCAGGCCAACGCCAGTGGTAACTTTACCCACCGTATCGAGGTACATCCAGGGCACCGAACCCTCAAACTTGCGCAACGCCGCAATGGCTTCGTCCAGGTAGTTCGCCATAGCCCCACCCTAGCACGACCTGCCCTCCCGAGCCGCGGTCTGGTGCATGCCGCTGCATGCGGCGTGCGCTCCTGTCAATCCCATCTTCGCGGGTGTCGATTGAGATTAGTTGCTGCTCAGGTGGTATTCCGCCGAGGGCAAGCGGCTGGCAACATCCCCCTGATGAGCTCCCCGGCCTCAACCCGTCCTGCCCCAAAAGCGCCACTAACCCGCCGACTCCCAGGGCTGGTCGTCGCCGTCCTGTGCTTCGTTGCTCTGTCGGCGGGCTCCCGGGCACAGAGGCTTCGCATAGCTACTCCCGCCGATGATCTCGCATCCGTGCAGCGCGCATCCCCATCAGGTGAGCTGCCAGGCTCGCAGCCGCTGCGCCTCACTGTTCGGCTCGGCCCCTCTGCCATCCAGGCAGCCGCCCTGGCAGATCTGCTCCTCGCACAGACCACCCCCGGCTCGCCGGACTTCCACCGATGGCTCACTCCTGAGCAGTTCCGCCAGCGCTTCGGTTGGACCGACGCAGAACGTCAACGCCTGGTGGACTGGCTCGCTGCAGACGGCCTGGTGCTCGACTCGACAAACTCCCAGCTGGCCCGTCTCTCGTTCAGGGCTCCCGCGTCCGCCGCTGAACGCGCCTTTTCTGTCTCACTGCGTTTCCAACCAGACCGGCAGGGGAATGTCCGTTTCCTGAACCAGGCGAACGCAACTCTCCCTGCGACCTTCGCCGCGCACATCCAGAGTGTCTCCGGCCTGGATAATTTTCCGGGAGCCCTTGCAGGGCGCTTAATGCCGCAGGCCGCGTCTGCGGTCAGCATGGATACGGCCGCCGATCTGCTTGCCTCGCTCGAGGACACGGTCAACAGCAATCTGTCACCAGTTCTCGTGCTCAGCTCCACGCTCTGCGCGTCGCAACTCTCAGCGGCAGAGCGGACCGACTTCCACCACGCCCTGCAGCAGGCCCAGGCTCAGGGGATCACCGTGCTCGTAGAAGGAAGCTGTGGCGTAACCCAGGCGCCAACCAGCGATCCGGACCATGATTACGCCCAGGATCAAACCCAAGAGACCGTCCGGGAACAAGCATCGGATCAAGCCTTTCCCTCGGCCCTGGCCGAGGTCACAGCCGTCTCCTCAAGCACGTCCACACCCGGCGTGCCAACGCTCCCGGCTGGTGCCGAGCAGCGACCATCATGGCAGGCCGCCAATGGGCTACCCGCGGACCAGCTTCGCCACGCGCCGGACTTCGCTGTCGCTTCCGTAGCCGCTCTGGTTAACACAGTACGCACGCTCGTCGCGGAGACCGGCAGTCGGATCGGCTCGCTCAGCCCAACCCTCTACGCCCTGCAGAAGACCCCAGACCTCTTCCGCCATGCGCAGACCTCTGCAACGGACTGGACGCAGGCTGACGGGCTCGGCACCTTGGATCTCGAGACGCTGCTTAAGGTCTACCCGCGCGGCATCGTCGCCACAACCACCGCTCTGGTCTCCTCGTCGTACGTCGTACGCTACGGCGACCCATTTACCTTGACGGCCACCGTGCTGCCCGCGAGCTACGGAGCGACCAGTCCCACCGGCACCGTGACCTTCAGCTCCCCGACACAGGGTGTCATCGGCTCGGCTGCCGTAGATTCCACCGGCACCGCGACCCTTACCCCCATCGCCCTCCCCGTAGGCTCCTACAACGTCCTGGCTTCCTACTCCGGCGATGGCAGTTATGGCCCCTCAGCCAGCACCTCGTCCAAGGTGCAACTCACCATCAGCATCGTCAATGCCACCGTCACCGCCATACTCGCTCCCGCGGCGAACGTTCCGTACGGGGCGACCGCAACCGTGACGGCGACCGTCTCGCTTCCAGGCGCGAACGCCGTGCCAGGCGGTACGGTCACCGCGCAGATCGCCGGAATGACAGCTTCCTCCTCCTCCGCTGTGCTCAGTCCCAACGCTGGTGGCAACACCGCGACAGCCAACATCGTCCTGGCTGTCCCGCCGCCCAGCACCACTCCCTATACCGTCCAGGTAAGCTGCCTCGGTAATCTCAACTACCAATGCCAGACACCCGCGATGCTGCCGCTCACCACCAGCAAGGGCTTTACCACCACGACCGTTGCGGTCTCCCCCGCGGCGCCCCAGGCAGGGCAGCCTGTCTCCGTTGCTGCGACCGTGACCAACGCCGGCAATGGCACGGGAAGCTATACCTTCAGCGGCTCGGTCTCCTTCTACGACTCTGGAAAGCTCGTCGCTACGGCTCCGGTCGGCACGAACCAGGCGACCGCCATGCTGACCCTCTCCGGCAACCGGACCCATAACATCGTCGGCATTTACTCCGGCGATGCCAACTGGACGACCAGCACCTCGGGCCCTCAGGCAGTCTCGCCCACGATCCTGCCTGACACTCTGACCCTTTCCTCGAACGTCGCGAGCGGAACCTCACTCTCCGGGGTCAACATCATCTTTAACGCCGCAGCCTCGAGCACCATCACCTATGGCACAGGGCCAACCGGGACAGTCACCTTCTACGACACCTTCAACAGCGCCGTTGTCGCTCTCGGCAATCCAGCGGCGGTGGTAGCCAACGGACCGACCGCCGGCGTTGCCGTGCTCTCGACCACAGGTCTGCTTCCTGGCACCCACCGCATCTATGCGGTGTACTCAGGGGACGCCAACTACGCACCCGCTACCAGCGCTGTGTTGACCCTCTCCCTCGCGGATTTCGGCTTAACCATGACCCCGGCAACACTGGTGATGAAGCAGGGCAAGACACAACAGGTCGCAACGCTGATCAACGCCTCCGGTGGCTTCACCGGTTCGGTCAGCCTTGGTTGCGTTCCTCCCTCCTCAAGCCAGGCGACCTGCAGCTTTTCGCCGTCTGCTGTCCCTGGTGGAGGGACGGCTATCCTCACAATCGCCACCTCTGCTCCGGGTACAGCACTCTCCCGCCCGCAGGATCAGCGTCTCTGGCCTGCAGCCTCCGGCGCCTCCCTGGCTCTCCTGCTCTTGCTCATCCCTCCCGTCCGTTCTCGCCGGCTTCCGATATTGTTCACGCTCCTCTTCGCGTCCGGCCTCTCACTGTCCAGCCTTGGCTGTGCGCTCCAGAGCGTACAGACGGCAGTGAATCCGGCACAGGGCAACGGTTCAAGCGGTTCAACGACCGACACCTCTGGCACTCCACTCGGCACGCAAAGCTTCACCATAACGGCCGCCGCCTCGGACGGCGTCAACACCGTACGCCATACCTTGCAGTACCAGGTCACGGTGCAATAACGGACTCCCCCGGCCGGAGTAGCATCCTGGGAGTGCCAAGTACCTGCTCGCGAAACTTTTATTTCCAGCTCTGGTCTAAGCTTGGAACGCCTCTCATCCTTTGTTCGCTGCCTCGCCCGCCGCGGATGCTCTCTACCCGCCAACCCTCTCCAGGATTTCATGCGAGCCCTCTCCCGAACTGCCGCCGCCCTTCTCGCCCTCCTTCCGCTCAGCGCGCCAGTATGGGCTGCCGGTCCTGCGAACCGCATCCTCGCCGCCGTCGGCCGGGCGGATACGCCCCTGCCGCACAGCGTCCCCGGGCGTGTCCGGTCCGCAACCGATCTCGGCCAGGCGCCGCCGGATGAGGTTCTCTCCGACGTCACGCTTCACTTCAGTCGCACCCCGGCGCAGCAGGCCGCCATCACCGCCCTGCTTGCCGATCAGCAGAATCCCAACTCCGCCCGCTATCACAAGTGGCTCACCCCGGCCCAGTTCAAGCAGCAGTTCGGCCTTTCGCAGGCGGATGTCGCCCAGGTCTCCTCCTGGCTCACCGCCCAGGGGCTTACCGTTACCAACACCGCCCTGACCAACACCTCTATCTCGGTCAGCGGCTCCGTTCGGCAGCTGCAATCCGCCTTTGGCGTCTCACTTCACACGATGCGGGTAGCCGGGGAACAGCACATCGCCAACATCAATGACCCGGTGCTGCCCCAAGCCATTGCCGCCGTCACCACCGGCATCTCTGGCCTGTCCGACTTCAGGCCGCAACCCCGCGTCGCTCTGAAGCCTGCCTACACCTCAAGCTTAGGTTCGCATTACCTCACGCCCGGCGACGTCAACACCATCTACAATCTCAAGCCGCTGCTTGCCTCGGCGATCAACGGCAGCAACGTCACTATCGGCGTTATGGGCCAGACCGCGATCTCACTGGCTGACGTGGCTGCCTTCCGCTCCGCCGCTGGCCTGCCTGTAAACGCCCCCACGGTTTCTTATAATCCCACCAACCTCGGCACCAGCAACAATGACCTTCCCGAAGCGCAGCTCGACGTGGAATGGTCCGGAGCCGTCGCACCAAACGCCACGATCCAGTACATCGCAAGCTCGAATGTCCTCCAGGCCTTGGACAACACGATCACAAACCTGGCATCGCCTCCCAAGATCATCACCATCAGCTACGGTGTGTGTGAGCCGGATGCGGGTGCCGGCCTTGTGTACATCTTCGATCAGGATTTCCAGCAGGCTGGTGTGCAGGGGCAGACCATCATCTCCGCCGCCGGAGATACAGGCGCCACTGACTGCGACTACAACTCCTTCCCTCAGGCAGCAGATGGTCTCGCAGTAGACTTTCCATCCAGTTCGCCCCGCGTCACCGGCATCGGTGGCACCTCGTTCAACGAAGGTGCAGGCAACTACTGGAACACCTCCAATGCCAGCGATGGCAGCTCCGCGCTGTCCTACATCCCTGAAACAGTGTGGAACGAAACAGCCGTGGCCAGCGCCTCAGGGGGAACGCGCCTCGCCGCGGGCGGCGGTGGTGCCAGCATCTTCTTCGCCAAGCCAAGCTGGCAGGTCGGCGCCGGCGTTCCTGCTGACTCCGTTCGGGATGTTCCGGATCTTTCCTTAGCTGCCGCTCCATCCCACGACGGGTACGTGATCTGCGTCTCCGGCTCCTGTGCCCAGGGCTTCGCCCATACCCAGATTGTGGGTGGCACCAGCGTAGGCGCGCCAGTCTTTGCGGGCATGCTCGCGCTGGTGGAGCAAAAGAACAACTTCACCAACGGCCTGGGCAACATTAACCCCATGCTCTACGGCCTCGCTACCGGCGCACCCTCCGTCTTCCATGATGTCGTCTCCGGTGACAATCGCAGCCCCTGCGTCCCGGGGTCGCCAAACTGCACGAGCAGCACCATCGGCTACGCCGCCGCTCCGGGGTATGACCTCGCCTCCGGTTGGGGCTCAGTCGACGGCAACAACCTGGCCACCCTCTGGAAGACCGCACAGCCAACCGGATCCGTCTCAACAACGGGCGCTGTCGTCTCAGTGACGAACGTCAGTCTTCCTGCAAACACAGCCTCCTGCGGCATCAGCTCCGGCTCCCTTAGCTTCGCTGTCTCCGTTGGCCCTCTTTCCGCTCAATCGACCGTGGTCACCGCCACCGGGACAGTCCAGCTCTTCCTCGACGGCAACCCGATCGGCACGGCGCAGCCACTCTCCTCCGGAGCCGCTGCCTTCACCTTGAATACGGCGACCCTCACCTCCGGCGGGCACAACATTGCGGTCGCATACTCGGGAGATAGCACCTATGCTCCCTCACGCGGCAACCTGAGTCCGTCCCTCTCGCCATATCCCAACGAAGCCAGCGCACCCTACGTCCCGTCCATCATCGACGTGGCCCTGACCAACGCGCCTGACTTTGCTATCTCGCCCTGCCAGCCGGTCATCACCGTGGCCGGAGGCAGCTCCGCTTCCACACCCATCACGCTCGCCGGTCTCGGCGGTTTCAGTGGTTCCGTCACAATGAGCGCCAGCAGTGACGGCAATCTGCAGGGAAGCTACAGCTTCTCTAACCCGACGTTGCAGCTCACCGGCACCACCGCCGGCACCACCACCTTCACCCTGCAGGCTTTCACGCAAACTGCCACCAGCTCCGCAAACACGCGTACGTCCTCCTCGCGCGGCAATCTATACAAGACTGGAGCTGGCGGCGCCGCACTGGCGTCTCTGCTCTTTTTTGTCCTTCCACGTCGTCGGCGGTACGTCGGCCTGCTGACCCTGCTCATCTCGGCCGGCGTCATAAGCCTGGCTGGTTGTGGGTCAGGTGTCTCCACGATTCCTGGAGGTGGCTCTGGCACCGGTCTGCCGAGCAACACGGTAAAGACCTCTGCTGGCTACTACATCATCAATGTCACGGCGACCGGCACCAACTCAGCTGGCCAGGCTCTCACCCATACGGCGTACGTCACCCTGCACGTCACCGAATAACGCTCTCACGAGAGCCGAAGCGCGGTCCTTTAGCGCGCTTCGGCCTCAATCTGCTCCGTGTCGGTGGCTAGGGTCTCCATCCGCGCTGTGGCCATCAGCTCGTCCTGCGCTGAAACCAGCTCACCCGTCTGCGGAACCCGCTCATACTCTCCGTCCGCCTTCAGCATCCGTGCCTTCACGTTGTCGCGCAGATAGATGGCGAGGATCTCTGACAGCCGCGCCCGAAGCTTGCCGGACAGAACAGGGAACAGCACCTCGCAGCGCTCGTACAGATTGCGCGGCATCCAATCCGCGCTGCCGCAGAAAATGCTCTCCTCTCCGCCATTCGCGAAGCTGAAGATCCGGCTGTGCTCAAGAAAGCGTCCGACGAGGGACCGCACGCGAATCCGATCGCTCAACCCTGGGAGGCCTGGGCGCAGCGAACACATGCCGCGCACGATCATGTCCACCTCAACACCCGCCTGGCTCGCCTCATACAGCGCCTCGATGGTACCGCGATCCAAAAGCGCATTCATCTTCGCAATGATGCGCGCTGGGCGTCCGGCGCGTGCGTGCTCCGTCTCCCGCCGGATGAGCTTGATGATGTCGTCGGCCAACGTGAGCGGAGCGACCAGCAACGGCCGATACGCCTCACCCTCTGCCTCCGCGGTCAGATAATTGAAGACTGCTTGCACCGCGCCTGTTATCTCGGGCCGCGCTGTCAGGAGGCTGATATCGGTGTAGAACCGTGCCGTCACCGGGTTGTAGTTGCCCGTGCCCAGGTGCGCATAGCGCCGGATCACTCCATCTGGGTCGCGCCGAACCAACAGCGCCAGCTTGCAATGTGTCTTCAGGCCGAAGATGCCGTGGAAGACACCAACTCCGGCATCCTCCAACTCGCGGGCCCAGCGGATGTTCGACGCCTCGTCAAAGCGAGCCATTAACTCCACAACCACCGTCACTTCTTTGCTCTGCGCCGCTTCGATCAACGCCCGAAACATCGAGGAGTCCGCACTCGTGCGGTAGAGAGTCTGCTTCATCGAGACCACAGCAGGATCCACCGCTCCCGAACCAACAAACGCCTCCACCGTCTTGTAGCTGTCGAAGGGGTGGTGCAGCATCACATCGTGCCGGCGTAACTCGTCAAACAGGTCTGAGGATTTGGGGCTTAGTCGGAACTCTCTTCCACTGAAGGAGGCGTACTTCAGCTCAGGTCGTTTCGTCTCGGAGTAGAGGTTCATCAGGCGTGACAGGTTCACAGGCCCATCTGTCCGGATCACCTGCCACGCCTCCAATTCGAAATTGGTGCGTAGCCGCTCGATGATCTCTTCCGTCGCGTGACACTCTATCTCCAGCCGCACGGCATCGCCCTTGCGACGATTGTGGAGCTCTTCGCGCACGCTCTCCAGAACAGACCGCGACTCCTCTTCCTGCATATACAGGTTGCTGTTCCGCGTCACCCGGAAGGCCACGCGCTCCAGCACCTCGTAGCCCCGGTAGAGCTTTTCCACCTGCGCCTCGATGAGTTCATGCAACAGAATGAAATTCGTTTCGTTGCCAGTTGTCGGCAGTGCAATCACGCGCGGCAGGGAGCGAGGAACCGTCAACACGCCCAGCACCGGGACGGTCTTCAGCGATGCGGCATGGTTGCGCTTGTGCCGAAGCAGCAGCGCAATTGAGAGCGCTTTGTTTAACACGCGCGGAAAGGGGTGGGAAGGGTCGATCGTCACTGGCGTCAGCAGCGGATCGACTTCGTCCGCAAAGAAGGTCAGGGCAAAGGCACGCGCCTTCTCGTCCAGTTCCTTCCACCGCAGTACCCGTATGTGCTGCTCCGCTAAGGCTGGCAGCAGTTGCTTGTTCCAGCATCGATACTGCGCCCGCACAAAGTCATCAACTCGCACTTTGAGCAGGTCAAGACGCTGCTCCAGCGTGAGGCCGCCCTCGTCCGCGGCTTGCACCTGATTATCGCCATCTTCAATTCGCTGCAGCATCCCAGCTAGTCGAATCTCCACAAACTCGTCCAGGTTGGACGCCGTGATGGCGAGAAACTTCACTCGCTCCAGCAGAGGGTTCGCAGCATCCTGCGCCTCCTCGAGCACTCGCAGGTTGAAGCGCAGCCAGCTCTCGTCCCGGCTGAAGAAGCGGGTCATCACCTTCGGCGTCTCAGGCTGCGGCTTCGCCTTCTTGGTGCGTTGGCGAGGCTTGGAGCCAGCACTCTTCTGCGCCTTCGCAGTCAGTTTCTTCGGTTCGCTTGATGTCACATCGCGAACACTGCCGCTCTTCCCTTTGGCTGGTGCCTGACTACGTTTCGATCGGCTCATAGGTGAAACTCAACTCTATCCGTCTTGTGTTACATCTGGTCGCTTCACGTCGCAGGACCGCACGCACCTCAGTACGGGCCGAGCCACATCGCTCACCCCGGACGCCCTGCACGTCGTCCACCACCATACGATGCCTCGGCTTATCTGGCTGACTAACCTGCCGCGCAGAAGCTAATGCGTCACAAGGTCCGCCCGGGCCCGCTCCGCCCCGCTCGCCTCGCTCCGTACCAGCAGCAGGCTCATCGTTACCAGAGCGATCCAGAAAGCGTCTGCTCCCGCCAGGTGCAATAGCTGAAGAGACACAGGTGCCAGCAGCACAACGTCCAGCCCACCCAGTACAAACTGCAGAACGAGGAGGCCACCCAGGACCTTCACGCCTTGCCCAAGACCGCGCTTGAGGCCGCGTCGCATCAACCAAAGGACATACACGCTTGCCAGCACCGCACTCACGGGGTGCACCCACCGGATGCGCAGCAAGAATGGCGCGCTGTGGGACAGGTCCGCCGCCAAAGCCTGCCGCAGGCTCGAAGAAGGGAAGAGCGTATCACCCAACGCCGCCAGGCTCCCACTCACCCCCACGGCCAGGGTCGCCAGCAGTCCACCGCCAGCAAGCAAAAGCGCCGATCCACGTCCGCGTAGGTCCGACCAGGTCACGCCCCACTGCAGAGCGGCAGCCGTTACCACCACAGCTGCCATCAGCAGCAGTGTGTTCGACAGGTGAACCGACAACAGCACCACCCGTCCCACACTGCGGTTGGTTGTCACGTACCCCAGCTTCACCAACATGGCGCCCAGCACCGCCTCATTCAGCAGCAGCACCATCGATGCTACCGCCGCCCAGCGAGCCAGGGCCCGCCTCGGTCTTGCTGGCTCCGTTTGCGCCCCGCTCTGCCCGCGAGTCGCCCGAAAGGTCACCACCAGCATGGTCAGCACAACAACAGTCGCACCGCCCGTCATGCACCGGTGGGTGAACTCGATCATGGTGTCCACCCTCGGCGAGAGCGGCACCACCTCCCCGTTGCACAGCGGCCAGTGATTGCCGCACCCTGCACCTGATCCTGTTGCCCGGACCAGTGAGCCCCAGACGATCACGAGCACATTCCACACCACGGCGCCCCAGGCCACACGGCGTGCTAGCAGGTGTGTACTTTTCGCCCTTAAACCTTCGCGGATCCCCGTCGCAGTCGCCACCTCTTGATTGTACGGGCGGGCAGATGGCGTTCGCGTTTGACCCTGGCGGGCGTCACCGGTACACTCACAAAGTCAACGCTGCTGTGAAGTTGCTGGCACGCGCTGCCCCCTCGTTCAATGGTAGGACAGTCGGCTCTGAACCGATCAATCGGGGTTCGAATCCCTGGGGGGCAACCATCTCGCGCCTGCGAGAGCACCACCTGCTACTCAAGCCAGGCGGTCCGCAACCAGTCGTAACTGCCATTCACCGCAGGCGACACCCCATGCAGCCGCTCCGTGTGGACGATCTCATTGTTCGGGTACCACAAGGGAATCATCGGCAATATCTCCGCCACCCGACGCTGCACCTCACCATAGATCGCCTTCTGCTCTCCCTCCTCCTGCGCGCGAGCGGCCTGATGCAGCAGATCGTCAACCGCTCGATCCTTGAAGTGCCCGCGATTGCCTCCGTGGGGCGGCATCATCTCGCTTCCAAAGCAGTACGCAAAGATCGCTGGGTCCTCGTTCGATCCGATCCACCGCAGCGCGTACATCTGAAAGGCTCCGCGAGTGATGTCCGCGTAGAACGTCCCAAACTCCGCCGCCCGGATCTCGAGGTCGATCCCTGCCGCCCGCATCTGCTGCTGCAGGATCACCGCCATCAGCCGGGTCGTCTCATCTGTACTCGTCTTCATCTCCAGCCGCAGGCGCGTCCCGTTCCGGTCCGCCCGGTATCCTGCCCCCTCCAGAAGAGCGTTGGCCAGAGCTGGGTCGTGCCGGGGCTCGTCTCCAGTGGTACCCGGCTCATAGGCCCAGTGCTCCGGTGGCAACAGGCTGTCGGCCAGCCGGGCCTGCCCACGCCACAGCGCGGAAACAATGGCCTGCCGATCCATCGCATACCTGATTGCTCGCCGCACCCGCACGTCCCGCAGCGGACCCTCGGCAACGTTGAAGTTCAAGTACATCACCACCGAACTCGGTCCGCTCTCAATTCGCAGCCCCGGCCGCCTTCGCAATGAGTGCACCATGTCCAATGTGATCGCGTTGCTCTCTGCATCGACCTCGCCCTTTTCCAGTTCCAGGGCAGTCGTGATCGCGTCCGGCACCACCGCAAAACGCACACCGCGCAGGCGCGGAACCCCCGACCACGAAGCTGGGTTACGCTCGAGCACAACCTCCTTGTCCTCCCCCGCGCTCACAAACCGGAATGGTCCTGAGCCCACCGGATGCTCCGCTACTTCCTTGCCAGAACCGCGGGGCACCACGCCAAAGACCCCGTCGCTCAGGTTGAACAGCAGGCTCGCGTCACCGCGCCGAAGATGAATGATCAGCGTCCTTCTGTCTCGCGCCTCAGCATCTGCAACCGAGCTCAGCGCCCCGCTCTTCGGCGTCACCACCGTGCCGTCGATCATGGATCGGATCGTCCAGGCCACATCCTCAGCCTCGAGCGGTCGTCCATCATGGAAGCGCACGTTTGGTCGCAGATGGAAAACCCAGGTCAGCGCATCCGTCTGCTCCCACCGCTCAGCCAGCGCCGGCTGCATGGCAAAGTGCTCGTCCTTGCGCACCAAAGAGTCGAAGACCAGCTCGTCAATGCGCTCTGACTGCGCGTCCGTGCCTACTCGCGGATCCAGGCTCGCCGGACTGGACTCAATCGCAACCACAACAACCTGCGACGCCGTCGCTCTTCCGCGACACCCCGTGCCTGCCATCAGAGGGACTGCACCGGCGAGCAGCAACGTCCCCCGGCGCATCCACCGCCTCGCGCCGCCGCCTCTAGCCAAAGCAGATCTTCCCGAGCACCACGGGTCGAGTCGCTCCGGTCGCGCTCACCACATTCCCCGGCAGACCCGCCCAAGTCATCCAGCCCAGCAGCGCAAATGCTGCGGCCTCCTTCGCTGCGGGGTCAATCCCAAGCTCCTCAAGTCGGCGCACCCGCACCCGGCGCTCTTCGAGGACGCCTTCCAGCATACCCATCAGCGCCAGATTTTTCGCTCCACCGCCGGACACCAGGAACTCGATCCTGCCATCCCGCTCTGCGTCGGCAGGGAAGTGCGGCAGAACAAAGTTCTCGAACGCCTCCACCACCGAGCTTGAGGTCAACGCCGTCGCCGTTGTCACGATGTCTGCGTTGTTGGCCCCCGCCTTGCGGCATCGCTCGATAAAGGTCTGCACATACTTCGTCCCAAACTGTTCGCGTCCACAGCTCTTGGGCGGCAGTCGTCCAAAATACCCATCGCGCATCGCCGTCATCACCTCGCCCGCAAACACCCGCCCGCGCGAGGCCACGCGTCCGCCTGTATCGATGGCCTTCCCGTACAGCTCGCGCATGCACCCGTCGATCACCATGTTCCCGGGCCCGGTATCAAACGCCAGCGTCTCTTCCAGCCCGGCTCCGCTGCGCAGGGCCGTCACGTTCGCTATGCCTCCAAGGTTCAGAAGCACTCGGTGCATCGCCGCATCGCGCAGCACCACCCAGTCAAACATCGGCACCAGTGGCGCCCCTTGTCCGCCCGCGGCCAGATCCGCTGGTCGAAGATCACTTACCACGGGGCACCGCAGTCGTTCCGCGATCACTGCGGCTTCACCCATCTGCCACGTCGCCCGCACAGGTGCGCCGAGAAAGCGCTCGGCATGTCCCTGGTGATAGACCGTCTGCCCATGGCAGCCCACCAGCTCCACCGTCACCCCCAGCTCCTCCTGCGCCTTCTCGACTGCATCGGCATACAGCGCGCCGAGTCGCCAGCTCAGGCGCGCCAGGTCGGCCACCGCCGCCGCCGGAGCATTCATGGCGCCGAGCACCGCCTCCCGTACCAGCTTGGGAAAAGGAAAGGCTCGATGCCCGACCATCTCCCACCGCGGCACGCCTCCGTTCCCGGGGCCCACGCGACAGATCGCAACATCGATCCCATCCGCAGAGGTTCCACTCATCACTCCAGCGACGACCATCTCCCCGGCCTCGCCCCGTCCCACTCGCGCGTTGCTCACGATCGCAACTCCGCCTGAAGCTCCGCCAACAGGCCCAGCGCCTCGCGTGGCGTCATGCTGTCCACATCCAATGCCTCCAGCCGATCCACCACGCGCTGGGAAAGCGGTGTGAACATCGTCATCTGCAGCGACGGCGCCGGGGCTGCACCCGCTTGCCGCGTTCGCTCCGACCGCATCTGTGCTGTCTCTGCCTGCTCATGGCTCGCCAGCACCTGTCTCGCTCGAGCAATCACCTTTTCCGGCAGACCGGCCAGCCGCGCTACCTCGATCCCGTAGCTCTTGCTGGCCGAGCCCGCTTCCACTCCGTGCAGAAACACAATATTGCCTCCCGACTCCCGAACTGTTACCCGCAGATTTCTCAGCCGCGGCAGTCGCTCGGCCAGCATCGTCAGTTCGTGATAGTGCGTTGCGAATAAGGTTCGCGCCCGGATCTGGTCATGCAAGAACTCCACCGCAGCCCATGCCAGCGAAAGGCCATCATAGGTTGCTGTCCCCCGACCCATCTCGTCCAGCAATACCAAGGACCGCTCTGTAGCCAGATTCAGAATCGACGCCGTCTCCGTCATCTCGACCATAAACGTCGATCGTCCCCGCGCCACATTGTCACTCGCGCCGATACGAGTAAAGATCCGATCGACCAACCCCAGCTGCATGGAGGTCGCCGGCACAAAAGATCCAGCCTGCGCCAGGATGACCAACAGCGCCGCCGTCCGGAGATAGGTGCTCTTGCCACCCATATTCGGCCCGGTGATCAGCGCGATCGAGCTCTCTCCCTCCGCACCGGCCCCGGCGCAGAGGTGCAGCGAGTTCGGCACAAAGCGCCCCACACCCTCCTCCTCCAGCCTTCGTTCCACCACCGGGTGTCGCCCGCCCACAATCTCCAGCACGCCAGCCTCGTCCACCGTCGGCCGGCTCCACCCCTGCCGTACCGCGAGCTCCGCGAAGTTCGCCAGCAAGTCCATCTCGGCTACACGCTGCGAGGTCTCCCGAATCCGCCCAGCTGCCTGCAGCACATCCGCCCGCAGCTCCCCAAAAATAGCGCGCTCCAACTCGAGCGACCGCTCCTGCGCCCGCAGAATGCGCTCCTCCAGTCCCTTCAGCTCGGGCGTTGTAAACCGCTCGGCGTTCACCAGCGTCTGCTTGCGCTCGTAGTCGGCTGGTACCGAGCGGGAGTTCGCTCGCGTCACTTCCAGGTAATACCCAAATACGTTGTTGAACCGCACTTTGAGGCTGCTGATCCCCGTCCGGCCTCGTTCCCGTTCCTCAATCGCCGTAACCGCCTGCCGCGCATCCTGCCCCAGCCCGCGCAGCTCATCAAGCTCCGCCGATACCCCCGCCCGTACCGCTCCGCCGTCCTGCAACCCCTGTGGTGGCTCCTCCACCAGGCACTCTGCCACGCGTCCGCTCACATCCGCCAGCACGTCGAAGCCACTCCGCAACTCCGTCCAGCGCAGCGCCTGAAACGCCTCAGCCTGCGCCAGAACGCCTGGCATCCGGCCCAGGGCCCGCCCCAGCGCTACCATCTCCCGTGGCCCGGCAGATTCCAGGGCCACCCGCCCCAGCAAGCGCTCCAGATCCAGCACGCCCTCCATCGCGCGCCGTAGCTGCTCCCGCCCGCGCAGGTCCGCAGCCACCTCCCCCACGGCTTCCAGCCGATCCTGGATTGCCCGTAGCTGGCCAGGTGGCCGCAGCAACGTGCTCCGCAGCAGCCGTCGCCCCATCGGGGTCGCACACCCATCCACCACGCCCAGCAGTGTTGTCGCCGCTCCCTCTCCGTAGAGTGGCTCCACCAGCTCCAAGTGGCGCACCGTCACCGCGTCCAGCTCCAAACACCCGCTCCGGTCGTAGTACCGGATCCGGTCCACATGCTCGAGCGCGCCCACCTGGGTCCGCCGCACATACTCCACAATCGCCCCGCACGCGCCGGCCGCCGCCTCGTGTCCCTGGAGTCCCATCCCGTCCAGCGTGGCCACATGCATCTGTTGCAGCAGCGCTGGCGTCGCATGCTCCGGGTGAAACAGGTACGCCTCCAGCCGTGTCCACGTCCGGACAGACTCGAGCCCCTCCGGCACGCCCCCCTCCGCCCGTTGCCCCGACTCCAGCCGCAGACGTCCAGTGCGGGGCTGCCCGGCCCCAGAGGTCTCACCGAACTCTCCCTCGTCCGCGACCAGCAACTCTACCGGTCGCATCCGCCCCAGTTCGTCCATCGCCAGCATCTCGGCCCGGGTGCCACGGTATTCCGTCGCCCGAAAGTCGCCGGTCGAGACATCCAGAAACGCCACGCCCACGCTGCTCTCGCCTGCCCGTCCCGTGCCCTTCGCCACCGCCGCCAGCCAGCAACTCTGCCCGCCATCCAGCCCAGCGTCCACCGCTGTTCCTGGACTCAGTACTCGTGTGACCTCCCGCCGCACCACACCCTTGGCGAGCTTGGGGTCTTCCATCTGCTCGCAGATCGCGACCCGGTACCCCCGCCGGAGCAGCCGCTGCACATACGCATCGCCCGCATGGTAGGGAACTCCGCACATTGGTACAGCTTTCTGCTTGTCCCGGGCCGTGAGCGTCAGCTGCAGCTCGCGCGAGGCAGTCACCGCATCCGCAAAAAACAGCTCATAAAAGTCGCCCATGCGGAAAAAGAGCAGGGCATCCGGGTGCGCCTCCTTTGCCGCCCGATATTGGCGCATTGCGGGCGTTAGCGCGCCTTCCGGCAGCGACAAACTCCCGTTTTCCTCACTTGGTGGATTTTGCATCGCGGGTCCTCAGCATACGATAAGGACGCTCGGTCGTATCGTGCAAAACCCCGGGCCTACCTCAACCGTCTAATCAAAGCGAAGGATGAACCCGGCAGATGGTGATGGTAGAGATGACAGAGGCACAGTTCCATGCCAAGGCCGAGGAACTCGGCAGGCAAGGCATCTCGCTGCCAGGCAAGATCGGCAAGATCTCCCGAGACGGTGTCACGGCGGCTTACACGCACTCCAACGACACACTGACCGTCCACATCCTCGAAAAGCCTGCCTTTGTCTCCCGCATGTACTGCGAACGCCGCCTCGAGGATTGGCTCAAAACCTGAGGCCCGCTGCAAAGCCACGATCCTGCCCGGCCCCGTGATCCTCACGAACGTCCCGCGTTAGACTAGATATTGGCCTCGGCCTGCCTATGTCTATCGTCTGGCTCCGCATTGCCGTCCTGTTCTACGCCGTCGCGGCCCTCGCCGTGGTGCCGGCTGCCCTTTATGACCGCCCCCGCTGGCGGCATGTCGCCATTCCTCTGGCTACCACTGGTCTCCTGTTGCATGTCGTTTCCGTCGCCGAGGCGCTCAACGCCGCCCACCACACCCTTCCGGTCGATCGGCACGAAAGCCAGGGCGTCCTCGCGGCTCTCCTGGTCGGTGCCTTTCTGCTGACTTTTCTGCGCTTCCGCACCGTCGCTCCCGGCATCTTTCTTCTGCCGCTTGCCGTCCTGCTCACCCTCGTTCCAGCATTCCGTCCCGGCACGGAGTCCATCCCGCTCGCGCACTCTGGCTGGATCTTCCTCCACATCGCTCTTCTGCTCGCGGCATACGCTGCTCTGCTCGTCTCGCTCCTTGCCTCCGTGCTCTACCTCGTCCAGGAGCGGCGCCTCAAGCACAAGCAGCCTGCTCTGCGCGGCCTCCCATCTCTTGAGACCACAGATCAGCTCGGCCTCAAGAGCCTGCTTCTTGGTCTGCCCTGCATGACCGCGGGTCTCCTCATCGGCTCTGCGCTCGCCGAGCAGACCGTCGGCCTCTCCTACTTCGCCGACCCCAAAGTCCTTCTCTCTTTTGCCCTCTGGATCGCGTACATCGGCATGATCTATATCCGCCGTCACGCCGGTCTGCGAGGCCGCCGTGCCATCTATCTCTCCTCCTTCGTCTTTCTTGTTGTTCTCGCTGTATGGGCCGCCAATCTCTTCTCCGCCGTACACAGGTTCAACGCCCCATGAGCGAGACGAGACGATCTCTGCCGCATCTGATCCCCATGCAGCGGGGAAGACAGACCGAGAGCGATTCCCAGCCCGCAGCCGCCTCCCGCCTCGTTCTCCTTGGCGTCAACCACCACACCGCGCCGCTGGCCCTCCGCGAGCAACTCGCGATCCCGAGCACCCGCCTGCCGGAGGCCACTCGCGCCCTGATGAGCCGGCCCGGTATCCGCGAAGGCCTCGTCCTGTCCACCTGTAATCGCGTCGAGCTCCTTGCCTCCGTTGATGGGGCCAGCCCCGGCGACACCCCGCGGGAGCTCGCCCACTTTCTCGAGGGCTTCTGCTCCATAGCGCCCGCCCGCCTTTCCCCGCACCTCTACACCTTCCGCGAGCGCGACGCCGTCCAGCATCTCTTCCGCGTCGCCAGCTCGCTGGATTCGCTTGTGGTCGGCGAAGCCCAGATTCTCGGCCAGGTGAAAGAGTCGTGGTCGATCGCCCGAGAGCTCGGCGCCGTCTCTCAAACACTGGACCCCTTGCTCCAGCGAGCCTTCTCGGTCGCCAAGCGCGTCCGCTCCGAGACCCGCATCGGCTCCTCCTCCGTCTCGGTCGCTTCGGTTGCCGTCGAACTCGCCCGCAAGATCTTCGGCACACTCGCCGGCAAACACGTCCTCATCGTGGGCGCCGGCAAGATGTCCGAACTCGCCGCCCGGCACCTTATCCAGCACGGCATCAGCACCGTCCTTATCAGCAATCGCACCGAAGAGCGCGCCCGCCAACTCGCCGGCGAGCTCGATGCCAGCATACCTACGCAGGTCATCCCCTTTGACCAGCTGCAGCAGCACGCTCACCGCGCCGACATCGTTCTTACCTCGACTGGCGCAGCCGCATACAACGGGGTCCGCCTCTTCGATGCAGCCTCGGGCCGTCGCTTCCTGGAACGCCGTCGAAACCGTCCCATGTTTTTCATCGACATCGCTGTCCCCCGCGACGTCGACCCGGCCCTGAATGACGTCGACGGCTGCTTTGTCTATGACATCGACGATCTCCAGCAGCTCGCCGCCTCCAATCTCGAGTCGCGCTCCCGCGAGGCAGCCGCGGCCGAGGCCATCGTCTCCGCCGAGGTCGAGCGCTACCAGGAACGCCTCTCCGCTCTCGATGTTGTCCCGCTCATTCGTGATCTGCAGCAGCGCAACGAGGCGGTCCGCCAGGCGGAGCTTGCCCGTTCCGCCTCGCGCCTGTCCGGCCTTTCACCCGCCCAGCTGCAGGCCGTGGAAGCTCTCACCCGCTCGCTTGTCGGCAAGCTCACCCACGCCCCCATCTCTGCCATCCGCTCCGCAGCCACCGAGGGCAACAGTCGCCTGCTGGAAGACCTCGCCGCAATCTTCACTGCGGCCTCGTCCTCGCGCGAAATCCGCTCCGTCCCACCGGCGGAGGACTAGCCGGCCCTACACCAGCCGGGGCAGGGACTCCCGCACCTCCCACTCCCTCTTCTCGCCCGATCGCAACTGCAGGGTCCGCACCTGGGCCACTCCCCGAACTCCGTTCACCATCACCATGGCCTCAGCTCGCTCCAGGTCAGCCTCCACCAGCACCTCTTCGATGGCTTCCCCATTCCGCAACAGGATGCCACGCGCCACCCCGGGCAGGATGTTGGCTTGCAGCGAAGGCGTCACCCACCTTCCATCTATCAGGAGCACAACGCTGCTGATGGCTCCCTCCATGAGTTCGCCGCGTTCGTTAGTAAACAGCACATCCTGGAAGCCCTCGGCCTGCGCTCGCGCCAGTTCGCTGTCATAGACCGGCCGAAAGGTCGTCTTATGTCCCAGAAACGTGTCGCCGGACCACACTGGAGCCTCAGCAAAGCCCATCGCCACCGGCTCCTGCCACAGCATCAGTTCCGAATCCTCCAACTCTAGCGAGCCATCCGGCCCAAGCTTCAGCCTCACCCGGCGCGGCCTGCCCAATCCTTTCGCAAACGTGTGTAGCCGCGCCTCGATCGCATTTCGGTCAAAGGGGTAGCCCAGTCGCTCCGCCGACGGCCCAAGTCGCTCCATATGCTCAGCGAGGAACAGAAACCGCGTCCCATCCCATTGCATCGTCTCCACCACAGAGAAGGGCTCGCCCACCCCCGCCAGAAAGCGCGTCTTCAGCCAGCACTCGGACAGCTCGTCCTCCGGCGTCGAGTCCGCCACCACGCCTCCGCCCACACCCATGCGCAGCCGCTCTCCTGCAACTGTCAGCGTGCGGATCGGTACGCTAAAGGCCGCCGTCCCATCAGGTGCAGCGAATCCTATCGCTCCGCTGTATACCCCACGTGCATCCTTCTCCACCTCGCGCAGCAACTCCACCGTGCGCCGCTTCGGCGCCCCGGTCATGGAGCCTGCCGGCAGCAGCGCTTGCAGCACCGCGCCAAGCCCCGTCCCCGCCCTCAATCGTCCACTCACCGTTGAGGTCATCTGTTGCACCGTGCGGTGCTGCTCCACGGCAAACATCCCTTCTACCTGCACTGATCCTGCCTCGCACACGCGTCCCACGTCGTTTCGCAGCAGGTCCACGATCATCACGTGCTCCGCCCGGTTTTTCTCGTCGCCAGCGAGCCAGCCCGCGCCAGCATCTGCCGGCGCTGTCCCCTTCATTGGTCGTGCCAGCAACCGTCCATCCGCCTCCATCCGAAATAGCATTTCGGGAGAAAAGCTCAGCACCCAGTGCTCTTCCGCTGTGTGCAGCAGCGCCGAGTAGGCCGAGGGCTGCGCCACAGCGAGGGCGTCGTACAGCTCCAGCAGATCCCCGCGCCAGCCACACCCCACCGCGGTCGTCAGGTTCATCTGGTAGCTCTGCCCCTCCGCTAGCCACTCCTGCACCCGACGCACTCGCTGCAGGTACTCGTCCCGGCTCATCTCCATCTCCAGGCACAACGGAAAGCGCCTCGCCGTCTCGGAAGGCGCTTGCGCCGCCGGCTCTGCCACCGCGGGCGCGTCATACACCCCGAACCAGGCTAGCGGGCCATCCTGGGACGCTCCCTCCACGCCGAGCAGCGCGCACCCTCCCTCATAGGTCACATAGCCAGCCACCCACTGGCCGGCCTTCAAAGCCTCGTCCAGCTCGCGCAGCCGCCCCGGCATCTCCGCCCCGTCACTCACCTGCAACACCCGCTGGGGCCGTGCAAAGAAGAGGGTTTGGCCTTCCTTTGTGCCCCCCGCCGTCGCCTCAAACAACAAGCAGCCGATCTCCTCCGTCGCTCGCCGTCTCCACTCCACAACCTTCGCCGTCGTTGCCATCCCAAAACTTTACCCGGACTGCCGTATTCTTGACATCGCATGGCAACGATTCGCATTGGAACCCGCGGCTCTCGACTCGCTCTCTGGCAGACCAACCACATCGCAGAACTTCTGCGCGCCCGCGGGCATACCGTCGAAGTCGAAGTGATCCGGACCACCGGCGACCGCATGCAGCAACCCGGGTTTGTCCCCCCGCCTGAGACGGACGGCGTGCCGCTCGATCGCAAAGGCATCTTTATCAAGGAGATCGAGGCCGCCCTCGCCACAGGTGAGATCGATCTCGCCGTGCACTCCCTGAAGGACCTCCCCACCACCATCGACCCCCGCTTCCTGATCGCCGCGGTGCCAGAACGCGCCGATCCCCGCGACGTCTTCGTCTGCGAACCCTTCTGGGCCCTCCACACCCTCCCTGCCGGTGCCCGCGTCGGCACCACCAGTCCACGGCGCCGTGCCCAGATCCTCTCCCTCCGGCCCGACCTCGAGTTTGCTGAGATCCGTGGCAACATCGACACCCGCCTCCGCCGTCTCGAAGAAGGTGCCTGCGACGCCCTGGTCCTCGCCGCCGCCGGCTTGGATCGCCTCGGCCGCACCGAGCACGTCCACCAGCGCTTCGATCCCGAGGAGATCTGCCCCGCACCCGGCCAGGGCGCCATCGCGCTTGAAACCCGCTCGCCCGAGCACCCGCTCGACACCGACGGCGGCTCC
The DNA here is from genome assembly GCA_965199635.1 of Acidobacteriaceae bacterium. Classification (GTDB taxonomy): domain Bacteria; phylum Acidobacteriota; class Terriglobia; order Terriglobales; family Acidobacteriaceae; genus Edaphobacter. The sequence goes on from CBDASL010000001.1 coordinate 1,394,454, forward strand.
CGTGACCCCGAGATCCTTGCCGCCATTCAGGCCCTTGACCACGCCCCGACCCGTTATGCCGTCACCGCGGAACGCTCTGCCCTGAACGCCCTTGGCGGCGGCTGCATGCTTCCCATCGGCGCTCTCTGCCAGATCGTCGGATCCCGCGCAGACCTTCTTGTGCAGGTTGTCTCCCCGGATGGCGAGCAGATGGTGCTCGACCGCTCTGACGCCCCCCTCACCATCCCGCCCGAACTCTTTGGCGAACGTGCCGGCACCCGCCTCATCCAGCGCGGCGCCCTCGAACTCCTCCCCGACCCTCTCCTTGTCGACGAAGACTAGTGCTACCGAACAGCACCAAACGATGCACTCAGGAGGCCTGATGCCTGCCGCCCACACTGCACCCGAGCAGGCACCTTCCCTAGCCGCCCGCATCGCCTCCCCTGCGTTCTTTGCTGCCCTCTTTGCCTGCCTTGCCTGGTACATCCACGCGTCCTGGCACTGGCCCATCGTTCGAGACACCTCGATCATGCATTACGTGGTCTTCCTGATGCGCCATGGCTTCAAGCCCTACGCACAGATCACGGACAACAACCTGCCCGGCGCCTACCTCGCCGAGCGTCTCGGAATGACCATCTTCGGCACGTCCGACCTCGCCTGGCGACTGGCAGACTGGTCAACTCTCCTCGTCATCACCCTGTCCAGCATCAGCATCGCCAAGCCCTATGCCTGGCAGGCTGGCCTCTTCAGCGGCGGCATGTTCGCTCTTCTGCATGGCAGCGAAGGCCCGGACTTCCCGATGGAGCGGGAAGAGATCGTCGCCGCCCTTCTTATCCTCGGCCTTGCTCTCCTGCTCACCTCCATACGTCGTCGCCAGCCTGTCTGGACCCTTCTGTTTGGCTTGGCCACCGGCGCGGCCGCCACTATCAAACCGACCACCGCCCCCTTTGCTCTAGGTCTTCTCGCGTGCGCTCTCTTCGCCTACCGTCGCTCCCTTCCAGGTCTGTGGCGCTATCTCCTGGCTGGCCTGGCAGGCCTGGGCGCATCGCTCGCAGTCGCGGTTGGCTTCATGCTCTGGTACCACGTTCTGCCTGCCTTTATCTTCCTCATGCGCGTGGTCATGCCGAACTACGTCAGCATGGCCAACCGCACCACGCCTCAGCTGCTGCGCGCTCTCTTCCCGCTGAATCTGATCCCCGTCACGGCCGTCGCCATACTCCTCGCCGTCCTGGCTCACCGCCGCCCAGGTACCGGTGCCGACTCACCGGGGCCACTGGCAACCGAACAACATTGGACCGCTGAGCACTGGCTCATCCTCGCCGGTGTCGCCTTCGGCTGTGTCTCTTTCTTCGCCCAGCACAAAGGTTCGATCTACCATCGCTATCCGTTTCTGGTCTTCTTGCTCCTGCTGATCGGCCTCGAGATCTTCACCGCTCTCCGCGCGCACGGTCTTCCCCTGGCGCTCGCCCTGGGCGCTCTGGGTCTCACCGCCGCCCTCAGTCTGCCCCACTACATCGAGCAGCTCCACATTGCGCCGGCTACCAGCACCATGCCGTTTGCGCTCTCGCTGACTCACGATCTGGCGGCTATCCAGCAGGGAACCGACCTGCAGCGACAGGTCGAGTGCCTTGACCTCACCTATGGCTGCTTCAGTGCGCTCTACCATCTGTCCCTTGTGCAACGGAATGCCTTTACCGGAGACCTGCTCCTCTTCTCCTCAACTCCTGGACCGGCCTCTGACTTCTACCGCAACTGGTTCCGCTCCGACCTGAGCAAGCAGCCACCCGAGGTGTTTGTTCTCAGCAACGAGTGGTTCTCCCACGTCCAGCAGTTTGGGGCAAAGCTCGCCACTTGGCCCGAGTTTGCCGCCTACCTTCAGGCCAACTACGTCCCGGTCATCAGCCGTACCTTTCCGCCCAAAACCGGCAAGCCCACAACTGTTCCGGGGGATGCCGACCCGCCGTACGCCACCTACCGCATCTACGCCCGTCGTAACAGCCCCGCCCTGCATGCCGCACAGCGAGCTTTTTCGACGCCATCACAGCCCTGACTGCCGGAAGGGGAGCGCATCGTCACCGTTGCGGAAAAGCTCGTGAACGCGCCCATGCTCCCCGGCTTTCTCGAGGACCTTTCTCCTATAATTCAGTGAGGAGCTCTCCTATGGCAGAACAGAACGGTAACGGCAGCAGCAACGGTTCCAATCAGCTCAATCAGGGTGGCAGCACCCACATCGGCAGCGAGTCCCCCATCGGTGCGGGACCCTCCGGCCCCAAGGGCGAGAACCCCGGCTTCAACGGTGAACTTCCCACCCTTACGACCAATCAGGGAAGGCCGGTTGGCGACAACCAGAACTCGATGACTGCAGGCCGTCGCGGTCCCATCGTTCTGGACGACTTCCAGCTGCTCGAAAAGCTCACCCAGTTCAATCGCGAACGGGTTCCCGAGCGGGTCGTCCACGCCAAGGGTTCAGGCGCTCACGGTGACTTCGTCGTCACGCACGACATCTCCAAGTACACCTCCGCGAAGATCTTCTCCAAGATCGGCAACACCTGCCCCGTCTTCGCCCGCTTCTCCACTGTCGGTGGCGAGCACGGCTCGGCCGACACCGCGCGCGATCCCCGCGGCTTTGCTGTGAAGTTCTACACCGAAGAAGGGAACTGGGACATGGTGGGCAACAACACTCCCACCTTCTTTATCCGCGATCCCATTAAGTTCGGCGACTTCATCCACACGCAGAAGCGGGAGCCGCACAGCAACCTCCACTCGCCAACCATGATGTGGGACTTCTGGTCCCTTTCGCCGGAGTCGCTGCACCAGGTCACCATTCTCTTCTCCGACCGCGGCATCCCGGACGGGTATCGCTTTATGCATGGCTACAGCTCGCACACCTTCTCGCTCATCAACGAGGGCGGCGAACTCAGCTATGTGAAGTGGCACTTCATCTCCAACCAGGGCATCAAGAATCTTTCGCCTGAACGTGCAGAAGAGATCGCCGGTGTCGACGGTGACTACGCGCAGCGCGATCTGCTCCACGCCATCGACAAGGGTGACTTTCCCGCCTGGACCGTAAAGATCCAGGTCATGCCGGAAGCCGAGATCGATAACTTCCGTTGGAACCCCTTCGACCTCACCAAAGTTTGGCCGCATGCTGACTACCCGCTCATCGAAGTCGGTGTCATGACCCTGAACCGCAAGCCGAAGAACTACTTCGCTGAAGTGGAGCAGTCCGCCTTCAATCCCTCCAATGTCGTCCCTGGTATGGGCTACTCGCCGGACAAGATGCTGCAGGGTCGCCTGCTCTCCTATCCAGACGCCCACCGCTACCGCATTGGCACCAACTACGATGCGCTGCCCATCAACCGGCCCAAGGCGCCCTTCGCGACCTACAACCGCGATGGCTCCATGCGCTTCGATGAGAACGGCGGCGACGGCCCGAACTACGAGCCCAACAGCTTCGGTGGCCCCAAGGAGAATCCGAAGTACATCGAGCGCCCGTACACCACCACCGCCACCACGGAGAAGGTCGGTCGCTATGACCATCGTGAAGGCAACGACGACTACACCCAGCCCGGCAACCTGTGGCGCCTCTTCTCCGAAGGGGAAAAGGACCGCACAGCCAAGAACATCGCCGGCTCCCTCGGCCAGGTGCCGCTTCGCATTCAGAAGCTGCAGCTGAGCCACTTCGCTAAGTGCGATCCGGACTACGCGCATCGCATCGTAAAGTTCCTCGCCGGCAACGAGCACCCGGAGTACATCCACCCCGAGGACGCCGCCGAGATCGAGGCCACCGAGCGCCTCGTCAACAAATAAACTCAATGCGTCCCAACAGCGAAAGGGCTGCCATTACCGGCAGCCCTTTCCTCTTGGAGCCCACCCCCCCACCCCGGTCCCATCCTCGCTGCCATGTATCCTTAGTGCTATAGACCAGGACGCACTGACAGTATCCACAGACCGACTACGCCCGGCCGGATTGCCGGTGCCGCCATCGGTCACGTACCACGGAGCGCAGCACGCCGGGCCCGAACGCATCCGAGCCCCATCACCACACAGACCAGGCCAGCTCCGGCCCCTGTTTGAACGAGAGGACACACACCGCATGCCATCGCAACAGCCGCAAACCGCGGTTCTGGGCTTCCCCAGGATCGGCCGTCGCCGTGAATTGAAGTTCGCCCTGGAAGATCTCTGGCGCGGCAAGGGTACCGAAGAGCAGCTGCTCGCCATCGCAAAAGAGCTTCGTGAGCGCCACTGGAAGCAGCAAGTTGCCGCCGGCATCGACATCATTCCCTCGAATGACTTCTCCTTCTACGACCAGGTCCTCGACGCCCTCGACCTCGTCGGCGCCACCCCCACCCGCTTCGGCACAGGTCCCGTCACGCTCGATCGCTACTTCAAGATGGCCCGCAACTCCAACGAGCAGACCGCCATGGAGATGACCAAGTGGTTCGACACCAACTACCACTACCTCGTCCCCGAGTGGACCGCCGACCTCGCCTTTCAGCCCAACCCGACCAAGGCCGTCGCTGAGTTCCGGGAAGCCTTCAACATCGGCATCAAGACCCGCCCCGTCCTCCTCGGGCCCGTCTCACTCCTGCTGCTCGGCAAGTCCATCGACGGCACCAAGCCCCTGGACCTTCTGCCTAAGCTCCTCGACGCCTACACTCAGATCCTTACCGAGCTCCATCACGCCGGCGCTGACTGGGTTCAGATCGACGAACCTTTCCTGGTTACAGATCTCGACCCCGAATACGTCCCGGCCTTCCACCAGGCCTACGGCGAGCTCACCAAGCACCCCGTGAAGCTCATGCTGACGACGTACTTCGGCGCCCTTGGTACGAATCTTGAGCTCGCCACTATGCTCAACACCGCTGGCCTGCACCTCGACCTCGTCCGCGCTCCCGAGCAGCTGGACGAAGTCCTTGGTCGCATCGGCGGCGCACAAACACTCTCCCTCGGCCTGGTTGAAGGCCGCAACATCTGGCTTAACGACCTCGAGGCCTCCAACAAGACCATCGAAACGGTCGTCGCCAAGCTCGGCGCGGATCGCGTGCAGGTCGCCACCTCCTGCTCGCTCCTTCACACCCCCTACACCACCGAGGACGAACAGGCGCTTGATCCCCGGGTCAAGAGCTGGCTGTCGTTTTCGCAGCAGAAGCTCGCTGAGCTCGTCGCCCTTGCCAAGGGGCCGTCCGGCGCCGCAGACGTCTTCGCCGACAACCGCAAGCGCCACGAGGATCGTCTCGCTGCCGAGTCGAGCACCAACCCCGCCGTGCGCTCCGCCCTGGCTGCACTCAAGGACGAGAGCTTCCGTCGCGAGTCCCCCTATGCCGACCGTGCCAAGGTGCAGCGCGACGAACTCGGCCTGCCGCTCCTTCCCACCACCACCATCGGTTCCTTCCCGCAGACTGCTGAGGTCCGCTCCAAGCGTGCCGCGCATAAGAAGGGTCACCTCTCCGACGCCGAATACAACGACTATCTCGCCGCATCCATCACCGACTGCGTCCGCCGTCAGGAGGCCATCGGCCTCGACGTCCTCGTGCACGGTGAGTTCGAGCGCAACGACATGGTCGAATACTTCGGCGAGCACCTCGAAGGCTTCGCCTTCACGGAGAACGGCTGGGTTCAGTCCTACGGCTCCCGCTGCGTCAAGCCGCCCGTCATCTTCGGCGACGTCTCCCGTCCCGAGCCCATGACGGTCAAGTGGTCCTCCTTCGCCAAGTCCGTCACGGACCGGCCAATGAAGGGCATGCTCACCGGGCCCATAACCATTCTGCAGTGGTCCTTCGTCCGCAACGACATCCCCGAAAAGGACACCGCCTTCCAGATTGCCCTCGCCCTCCGCGACGAGGTCTCCGACCTGGAAAAGGCCGGCATCCGTGTCATCCAGGTCGATGAGCCTGCCCTTCGTGAGGGTTTGCCTCTTCGTCACAAGGACTGGGAAACCTACCTCGACTGGGCCGTGAAGGCCTTCCGTCTTGCAACCAGCTCGGTCACAAACGGAACCCAGATCCATACCCACATGTGCTACTGCGAGTTCGAAGACGTCCTGCCGGCCATCGCCGCGCTCGATGCCGACGTCATCTCCATGGAATCCGCTCGCTCCAAGATGGAGATGCTCGACGCCTTCCAGCAGCACGGCTACCCCAACGAGATCGGCCCAGGCGTCTACGACATCCACTCGCCGCGCGTACCCTCCACCGAGGAGATGAAGTCGCTCCTCCAACTCGCCCTCAAGGTCCTCCGCCCAGACCAGGTCTGGGTTAACCCCGACTGCGGCCTCAAGACCCGCCAGTGGCCGGAGACCACCGAGGCCCTCACCAACCTCGTCAACGCCGCCAGGGAACTCCGCCCCACCCTCTCCTAAGTGCGCGTTGCACCACCAACCAGAAGGGCCGCCATCAGGCGGCCCTTCTTCACGCTCCCGTGCTGCCCGGTGCCTCCCACTGCGGCACCGGCACCGGCTCCGCTCCGCTCTCGTCATAATGTCCCGGCTCGCGATAGACCACCCCCTGCACCTCCTCCGCATACATCCCGGGCATCCACTCCATCGTCGTCGCCGCCCACACATTGCCGCTCACCCGCTCGCCATGTCGCCAGCTCCACACCAGGTTCACCACAAAGACGATCTGTACGGCCGCCAGCAAGAACGCCGATCCCGTGATATGCGTATTCAGTGGCACCGTTCGCTGCAGCAGCCGCCCCGCTGCATTTGGCAGCCCGGCGATCTGTGCATAATGCCGCGGCTCCCCCATCAGCCCCGCCAGGTGCATCGGCAGAAACGTCGCATACGCCTCAACCAGAGTCGCCCAAAAGTGCACCTTGCCCCACCGCTCGTTCATCCGCCGCCCAGTCACCAGCGGAAACCAGTAGTAGACCCCCATGAAGAGCCCAAATACTCCGGCCATCGCCATGATCAGGTGGAAATGCGCCACCACGAAGAACGTGTTGTGCAGGTACTCGTCCAGGATAGGCTGCGCCAGGATCGGCCCACTCAACCCGCCCACCACAAACATGGACACAAACCCCAGCGCAAATAAGAACGCCGTCGTGTACTTCGGCTTGGATCCCCAAACCGTTGTCACCCACGAGAGCACCTTCGCCACCGATGGCAGCGCGATCGCCATCGTTGAAATCGAAAAAGCCGTCCCCGCAAACGGGTTCAGCCCCGCCACAAACATGTGGTGCCCCCACACCAGGATCCCCAACCCACCGATCATCAGCGTCGTCACGATCATCGTCCGGTACGCAAATACTCGCCGTCGTGCAAAGTTCCCCAGCACCATACTGGTCAGCCCCATCCCGGGCAGCACCGCGATGTACACCTCGGGGTGTCCAAAGAACCAGAACAAATGTAACCAAAGCAGTGGAGAGCCATTCCGCCCGCCCGTCTGCAGCGCTCCATTCACCAGGTCTCCTGCCGGGATGAAGAAACCCGTTCCCCAATGCCGGTCGCTCCACAGCAGAAGCAGCGCCGCCAGCAGCACCGAGTACGCCAGCACAGAGAGCATCGCCGCCACCACCCACCCCCACACCGTCAGCGGCAGCCGCCCCCACGTCATCCCCTCACACCGCAGGCGTGCCACCGTCACCAGCGTATTCATCGAGCTCATTCCCGTCCCCACCGAGAACAGTCCCAGGCTCACAAGCCAGCAATCCATCCCCAAACCCTGTCCAGGCCCCGCCGCCGCAATCGCCGACAAGGGCGGATAGGCCGTCCATCCCGAGATTGGACTCCCGCCCGGCATAAACGTCGAAGCCAACAGCACCACCAGCCCCGCCGCAACGGTCCAGAAGCTCGCCGCGTTCAGCACCGGAAACGCCATCTGCCGCGCCCCAATCTGTGCTGGCAAAATCAGGTTGCCGAATCCCGCCTGCGGTGCTGTCGTCAGCACGTAGAACAGCATCAGCGTCCCATGCACCGTCACCAGCGCCAGATAATCCTCTGGCAAGATAGGCCCGTGCCACGGCACCACCCGGTCCGGCCATGTCAGGTGCAGTCGCATCAGCAGTGACAGCACTGTTCCCAGCCCCACACTCCCCATCGCCAGCGTCAGATAGAGCATCCCTACCGCGCGATGGTCGGTCGTCAGCACATGCCGTCGCAGCCAGCTCGCCCTCGGCGCCCGCGCTACCACCTCGCGCGGTGTCATCGTGCCTTCGCCCGCTCGCGTCCCGCGATCCAGGCAGCATAGGAGTCCGAGGGCAACACCCGCAGATTCGCCGACATCCGGTAGTGCCCCAGGCCGCACACCTGCGTGCACATCACCGCGTAAGTGCCGGGCTTTTCCGGCGTGAAGTGCACATGCACCGTCTCCCCCGGCACTGCGTTCTGCTTCAACCGCATCTCCGGGAGCGCAAACCCATGCATCACATCGAGCGACCGGATCGCCAGGTCCACCTCGCGCCCAGCCGGCAGCACCAGCTCGGAACTCACCACATCATCCGCCCCGTGCCGGTCCGCGGGATCGATCCCCAAAGGATTGCCCGCTCCTGCATCCACAAGCTGCGGCATCGTCCGTCCAAACGTCGCATCTGCTCCCGGGTAACGGAACTGCCACACGAACTGCATCCCCACGACCTCAACCTGCAGCGCCTCTGGAGACGCCCCTACGTAGCGGCTCACCGCCCATAGCCGCTCTGCTCGCACTGCCAGACCACCAAACAGTACTGCCGCCACTGCTACTGGCAGCAGCTCGATGCGCCATGTCCGCCTGCGGCTACCTGCCCCCGCGCTTCGCGACCGCCGCCACCACAGTCCCGCGCCCAGCAGCCCATGCGCCAACACGGCCAGTCCAATCACCAGCCACAGATTGAACCGCAGATACCTGTCCACCACCTCGCCATGCAGACTCGCCTGCTGCGGCAGTACCAGGGCAAACGCCAGCATGGAAGCAGGGAAGAGCACACACCAAGCATAGCGCCGCCGCCGTTAGCTCAAAGCCCGCTGGACCCGTCTGGTTGCAACATCTCCCCACCACAAGACGTCCTGCCAAACTCAACCCGCTTGCCCGCTCAGCGACTCCGCTCGGCCACCATCTCCACAAACAGCTTGTGCACCCGCCCATCCACCGTCAGCTCCGGGTGGAACGTCGCCGCGAGCAGATGCCCCTCCCGCACCAGCACCGGCGCCCCGTCCCGCTCCGCCAGTGTCTCCACGGCGGCACCCGTGCGGACAATCCGCGGGGCACGGATGAACACCATCTCGAGCGGCCCGCCTTCAACTTTGGTCTCCGCATGGACGATGGTCGAATCAATCTGCCGTCCGTAGGCGTTCCGCTCCACCGTCAGGTCCATCGCGCCCAGAGACCGCTGCGCCGGCGATGTCACATCCTTTGCGAGCAGAATGCACCCTGCACACGTGCCAAAGGTAGGCCGCTGCCCCACAAAATGCTGCAGCTTCTCAAAGAAGCTGCCACGCTCCAGGTGCTTCAACAGCGTGGTTGATTCGCCTCCTGGCATCACCAGACCGTCCAATGCCGCCAGATCTTCTGGCTTGCGCACCAGCGGTGCCGCGACCCCCAGCTCGCGCAGCACCGCCGCATGCACATCAAACGCACCCTGTAGCGCGAGAACCCCGATCACCATCGGAAGCTACCAGCCACGGGTCTGCAGCAGTTGGGCCTCCTCAAGCGCCGCAATTGCCAGACCCTTCATCGCCCCAGTCACCTGCTCGCTCGCCTCGGCCACTACCTTCGGATCGTGCGCATGTGTCGTGGCAGCAACAATAGCCTTCGCTCGCGAAAGAGCCTCTTCGCGCTCGAACTTATCGTTTTCAACATCCAGCGGCGTAGCCCGCTCCTTCATGAAGATGCCCGATCCCACAAAGACCGCCTGTGCGCCCAGCTGCATCATCAACGCTGCGTCCGCCGGCGTCGCAATCCCGCCAGCCGAGAAATTCGGCACCGGCAGCGTCCCGGTCTTTGCCACCATCCGCACCAACTCATAGGGTGCGCGATACTCCTTCGCTGCGTTGTACAGCTCTTCTTCGCCCAGCACCGTCAGCCCGCGCATCTCGCGCAGAATCTGTCGCATGTGCTTCACGGCGTGCACCACGTCGCCCGTGCCCGCCTCACCCTTGGTGCGAATCATCGCCGCACCCTCGGCGATACGCCGCAGTGCCTCGCCTAGGTCGCGTGCGCCGCACACAAACGGAGTCGTAAAGGCATGCTTGTCAATGTGGTACACCTCATCGGCGGGCGTCAGCACCTCGCTCTCGTCGATGAAATCTACACCCAATTCCTGCAGCACCTGCGCCTCGGCAAAGTGCCCGATCCGCGCCTTCGCCATCACCGGGATCGACGACACCGCGATAATGTCCTTGATCAGCTTCGGGTTCGCCATCCGGGCGACGCCACCCTCCGCCCGAATCATGGCCGGCACGCGCTCCAGGGCCATCACCGCCGTCGCGCCACTTTCTTCCGCAATGCGCGCCTGCTCGACGTTCATCACGTCCATGATGACGCCGCCCTTCAGCATCTCCGCCAGGCCCGTCTTCAGCCGTAGTCCCGTCGCTCCCGAGCTTCCATTCCTCTGCGGATCCGCCATCACTTTCTCCTCCTCGGAGCCAAGGGCGCCGCGTCGCAACGCAGTCATTCCCAAACGCTCTCAAGACTCTCTAGTCTAGCAGTCCCTTCCTCCGCCCTGCAGCCTTCCTCACCCGGCTCTCCATCTTCGTTTGCCGCATCAACGCCCTTGTCTCGTCCCCCTCGCCTCGTAGCAGGCGGCGTCTCTGTCAGGGCAAAACCGCAGTCGGCATGGATCATCCATCAACTCCGATCTCACCTATCCAGCAGCCCCCAGGGTCCACTTGCTCCTCAGGCAGCCAGATGTCGCGAACTCCCCCGAACGCTGGCGACTTCGACTAGGCCGAATAAACCGCCGCCCCTTGCTCCTTGCCAGGCACGCCGCGTCCTACGCCGGCTCTGTGTCCGCTCGCGCCTGGATCAACGCTGGGTCAATCACAATCCAAAGCCCTTCGCATCGCGCCAACACCGTCCCGCCTCCGTCCAGCAACTCGGCCGCATGAAACAACTTGCGCCCTTCCCGCCGCAGATGCCGTCCGCGTACCAGCAGTTCCGCATGGATCGGCACCGGCCGCAGGTAGTCCACAGCCATGTGCCGCGTCATCGCGAGCAGCCCCAGTGGCCGATTGAGCTTGCTCATCGCCTCGTCCAGCAGCGTTCCGATAATCCCCCCGTGCACATACCCCGGCGCACCCTGGTACCGCTCGTCCAGTCGAACCGTCGCCTCGGCCATATGCGCCACCGCGTCAATGGCAAAACGAAGGTGCAACCCCTCCGGATTCTGCGGCCCACACCCAAAGCACTGCCCACTTAATTCGTCGATCGAAGGCTCCATCTCTCCAGCCTACGTCACCCCCCCTTCAACCTCCACCACCCGCCCCGACCGCGGGGATCCCGACGCACCCGCAATCGGCCAGGCTCAATGCCCCTGAAACACCTCCAGCAACTCCGCCCCAAACCGCTCCGCCCTCTCCGAATCCAGCTCACCGATCGACCTCACCTCGGCCAGTGTCCGTGGTCGCCGCAACACCATCTGCCGCATGCCTTTTGTGCCCAACACCAGAAACTGCGGCATCCCTGTGCGTTCTGCCACCTCTGTGCGCCACGCCCGCACCCGCCCTTCCAGCTCCCTCTGTTCCGCCTTCAGCACCGGCTCCGCCGCGCCCGCCGGTTCCTCCAGCCGCAACCCGGCCACTTGCCGCCCGTCTCTCGTCCCCAGTGATCCGGACATCCCGTCGTTGAGGGAGCGTCGGAGCAGGGTTCCCTGCTTTTCGTCCGGTCCGCTCGCCCGTATCCCCCGCGGCCTCTCTTCAACGCGAGCCGGCCCCCTGCTGCGCGCCCCTCCCCCGTCCTCAGCCGCTCGTCCCGTCGTCGCAGCCTTTCCGTCCTCCAAACCCCCTTCACCCCGCACGACCCCCAGGATTTCCGCCCCATACCGCTCCAGCTTGTCTGGCCCGATCCCCGAAACCCGTCCCAGATCCGTCAACGTCTGCGGCTCCGCCCTCGCAACTCCCACCAGTGTCTTGTCACCCATCACGATGAACGCCGGTTTGCCCGTCTTCGCTGCCTCTGCCTTCCGCCACGTCCGCAGCCGCTCCTCCACCACCTGCTGCTCCGCTGTCAGCGTTCTTCCCTCGCTCTCCTCAATCAGCCCCGGCCCCCCTCTCTTCCGCCCCCTCGCCTTCTTCTCGCCCGCACCCCCGGCAACACCCCTGAGCATCACCTCAAGATCTCCCGCCTCCGCGAACCGCCCCTCGTGCGTCAGTTTCGCCTTGCGGTACCGCACCACCTCCCCCGCCCCGTTTGTAAAGCTGTCCACCTCTATCTGCAGCAGGCCCGCCCGCTGCATGCCGTCCAGCAGGTCGTCAAACTCCCGTCGCTCCATCCCCGACCCTAGCTCCTTGTGCAGCTTGCCCGTCGACTGCCCCCGTTCATCCAACGCCCGCAGCACCCCCCGAATCACCTTCTGGTCCGCCGCCGTAGCCGCCCGCATCGCCGGTCCAGCCACTGCCGCTCCTGGCGCGCACATATCGCAGATGCCACATCGCTCCTGTCGATCGGCCGTATCCCCGAAGTGCCGCACCAGCGCCGTCATCCGGCACCCTCCGCCCTCCGCAAACTCCGCCATCCGATCAGTCTGTTCCCGGCGGAACCGGCTTTGCTCCCCATAGCCCCGATCCCACCCTTCTGTCTCTGTCCCGCACACCCGCCCATCCTGGTCCACCGCTGCCGCCCGCAGCATGACCAGCCGATCCAGCACGCGATCCACCGTCTCCCGATCCAGCCGCAGCTTGCGCACCAAAGCTTCGCGCTCTCGGAAGTCGTCGCCGAGCGCCGCCCGCACGCGCCGTAGCAGCTCCACCTCCGGATAGTCGCGCTCGCGGAAGAAGTCATGCATCTTGCGGTCGGCAAACGAATGCAACAGCACTGTCCGTGACTCCTGTCCGTCCCGCCCTGCGCGCCCAATCTCCTGGTAGTACCCCTCAACGGACGCAGGCAGCGCTAAGTGCACTACGGACCGCACATCAGCCTTGTCCACCCCCATCCCGAACGCGATCGTTGCTACCACCACCTCCAACTCGCCGCTCAGGAAATGCCGCTGCACGCGCTCCCGCGTCCCCGGGTCTAGACCCGCGTGATACGCCGCCGCCTTCCGCCCCAGCTTGCTCGCCACCTCCTCCGCTGCTTTCCGCGAAGGCGCGTAAACGATCGCCGGCCGTCGTTCCGCTGGCAATAAAAACTCGCGTACAAACTCCGGCCGCCGTGGCTTGGACATCTCGACCACCTCGACCGCCAGGTTGTCCCGCCGAAAGCCATGGATAAAGAGCGCGGGATCCTTCAACTGCAACTGCGTCACAATGTCCCGCTGCACCGTCGGTGTCGCCGTCGCGGTCAGTGCCACGATCGGCGCCGGCCGGAGCGCTGGCAGGTACTCCCCCAAAGTCCGGTAGTCCGGTCGGAAGTCGTGTCCCCAGCCCGAGATGCAGTGCGCCTCATCCACCGCCACCAGCGCCGGCTTTCTCCGCGCCAGCATCTCGGGGAATCCCGGCACCCGCAGGCGCTCCGGCGCAATCATCAGAAACTGCAGGCTCCCGTCCAGGTAGTCCCGGCATGCCTGCCTGGCCTCCTCCCGCGGCAGCCCGGAGTGGATCCGCGCCACTCGATGCCCGGCCGCACTCAGCTTCGCCGCCTGGTCATCCATCAGTGCGATCAGCGGACTCACAACAAGCGCCGTCCCTCCGCGAGCCAGTGTCGGCAACTGGTAGCACAGGCTCTTGCCCGCCCCGGTGGGCATCACCAGCAGTACGTCCCGGCCCTGCGTCGCCGCCCGGCACACCGCCTCCTGGTTGGGCCGAAATGCCCGAAACCCGAGATGCTGCTGCAACAGCGCAAGGAGATCGACATCCTGTCTCACGGTCTTCATCTTCGCACGTTCTTCGCCTGCGGCCATACCTGGAACTCACTCCCACTCAACTCCAAAGTACCGTCTCCCGGCCGTTTGCCGCTCGCTCCCGTCCCGCCTAGAATCAATGCATCCATCCTGCTGCAAACCCGTCCAATACGGTGGCAGGAAATCCCGCATCACCCTGAGGACATCATCCATGGCAAAGCGCCGCGGCAATCCCAATTGGGGCAAGCCCGAACCCATCGGGCCCGTCGTCCCCACCATCACCTCCTTTGAACAGGTCGTGAAAGAGTACAAACTCACTCCCGATCAGTACGTCCGCTCCACGCGACTTCGCGAGTGGGCCCGTCGCAACAAGAACTCCAAGTACATCCCGGAGGCTCTGCTCGAGGCTTGGGGCTTTGAGATCGAGTCCACCCTGTAGCTCCTGTTCAGATCGAGGCCTGGCATCGGGTCAGGGAAGGGAAGCACGCTGTGTTCGCATCGGTTGAGGACGCTCTGAAGGATTTCGCTGCCGGTCGCATGATCGTCGTCGTCGACGATGAGGATCGTGAAAACGAGGGCGATCTAACCATCGCAGCGGAGTTCGTCACCCCCGAAGCCATCAACTTCATGGCCCGCTTTGGCCGTGGCCTTATCTGCCTCACCCTCACCGAGGAGCGGGCAGATTTCCTACAGCTCAGCCCCATGACGCAGGACAACACCTCGCGCTTCGGCACCGCCTTCACCGTCTCCATCGAGGCCCGCGAAGGCGTCACCACCGGCATCTCGGCCGCCGACCGCGCCCACACCATTCACGTCGCCGTCGATCCCGGGTCCACTCCCCATGATCTTGCGCGCCCCGGCCACGTTATGCCGCTGCGTGCGCGCAAGGGTGGCGTCCTGATCCGTGCCGGCCAGACAGAGGCCTCCGTTGACCTCGCCCGCATGGCCGGGCTCATCCCCGCCGGTGTGATCTGCGAGATCATGAACGACGACGGCACCATGGCGCGCGTGCCGGACCTCGTCCGCTTCTGTGAGCAGCACAGCCTCAAGATGCTCACCGTCGCCGAGCTCATCCGGTACCGTCTTCAACATGAGCGTTATATCCGCCGGGTGGCTGAGTCCATCGTCCCCACTCAGTACGGCGACTTCCGCATGATCGCCTACGAGAATGAGGTCGGCGGCCCGGAGTCCCATGTCGCCATGGTCTTCGGCGATGTCACCAACACCGATGAGCCCGTGCTCACTCGCGTCCACACTCACTGCCTCGCCGGCGATGTCTTCAACACCACCCTCTGCCGCTGCCGCGAAACCATTGACACGTCACTTCGCCTTATCGCGGAGTCCGGCCGCGGAGCTTTGTTGTACCTGCATAACGGCTCGCCCGGCTTCGGTCTTGACTGCACCGTCGACCCCCATCGCATCCTGCTTCATCGTGACGCCCGCAACCGCCCCGAGACCTCCGGCCGTCCCGATACCTCGACCCGCAGTGAACGCACCCTGCGCGAGGTCGGTCTCGGCGGACAGGTCCTCTCCGATCTCGGCGTCCGCAAGATCAACCTCCTCACCAACACCCCCACCCACGTCCCCGCACTCCAGGGCTTCGGCATTGAGATCGTCGGTCAAACACTGATTCCGCACGCCACCCGCACTCGCTGATTCCACGCGGGATTGGCCCCGTGCCCTGAGCGTGGCGTACCTACTCTGCGCTCCTCTGTACTCTGGAAGTGCAGGGTAAACGACAGTACGCGTCTACGCAGCAGACACGGCGCACGGCGCTCTGCCGCACTCAGGTCTGTACCTAAGTCCGACGTTCTGCATGTTTCGCGCAATAAAGTGAAGGGGGGTACCCCCTCTTACAGCAATCCGCCCAGGCCGCGCTCCCGCATCTCTCGCTCAAATTGATCGTGGGTCTCATAGCGCACCGCCTGCATCCCCGCCTCCCGTGCCCCCTCGGTGTTTTCCACGCGATCATCAACGAACAGCACCCTGGCCGGCTCCACCTGCAGGCCCTCGGCAGCCCGCGCGTAGATCTCGACTTCCGGCTTCGCGATGCGCAACGCATGCGACCACACACAGTGGTCGAAGCGGCCGATCCAGTCGAATCGCTCTCGAATCCCCGTCTCCATCCGGTCTCCGATGTTGGAAAGAATCCCCGTCCGGACACCCTGGTCCTGTAGCCGGCCAGCCCAGGCCACCATCGGCTCATTTAAATCGCCCCACAGGTCCACGTCAGCCACGTAGAGCGCCTGCAACTCGTTCTCGTCCAGTCCTGTGTGGCCCACCATCTGAGCCACCGCGTGCCAATACTCAGTCCCACTCAGATCGCCCCGATCGTAGGGATGCCGATACTTCCAGTAAGCCGCGTGGAACGTCGCCTTGTTACCACCAGCCACAGCCCGCATACGCTCCCACGCGCCAGCATTTGGCCCTTTGCTCAGTACCTGCCCGTAGTCAAACAACACCGCCCCAACCTCGCCTGCTTGCACTCCGTTCATCGCCGTCTCGTTCATGCCACCAGTCTACCCACGCCCGCTACCATGGATGTTGTGCCCGCCCATTTCTCCCGCCGCACCGCCTGGAATCGCACCCCAACCGAGCTTGCCCTTGCCTCCCGCCACAACCTCCTCGATCTCACCCTTTCCAATCCGACCACCGCCGGCCTGGACCTCGCGCCCTTCCTCGATCCCGCCCTGCTCGCCAACCCCGCCGCTACAACGTACAACCCCGATCCGCTGGGGACGATCGCTGCCCGGGAAGCAGTCGCCGGCTACTACGCCACCCATCACGCCGTTGTCTCACCCGATCACGTCGTGCTCACCGCCAGCACAAGCGAGTCCTATGCGCATCTGCTGCGCCTTCTTTGCGATCCGGGCGAGGAGATTCTCATCGCCCAACCCTCCTACCCCCTCTTCGACTACCTCGCCGACCTGGCCGATGTGCAACTCCGCACCTTCCCATTTTTCTTCGATCACGGTTGGCACATCGACCTGGCAGCCCTGGAGCAGGCCATCACCCCCCGCACCCGTGCGCTCGTTCTCGTGCACCCCAACAATCCCACCGGGCATGCCGCTCCAAGGGCCGAGCGCGACCAACTCCGCACTCTCTGCGAGCAACACGAGCTTGCCCTGATCGTGGATGAGGTGTTCCTGGACTACCCCCTGGATGCCTCTGCCCCCATACCCTCCTTCAGCTCCGAGCCCACACCCGTTCTTACGTTCGTCCTTAGCGGTCTAAGCAAGGTCGCGGCGTTACCGCAGATGAAGGTGGGCTGGATCGTTGCCGTTGGTCCAAAGGCGGAGACCGCGGAAGCGCTTGCCAGGCTTGAGATCGTCGCTGACACATTTCTCTCGGTGAACACGCCGGCCCAGCTCTGCGTGCCGGAGTGGTTGCGACGCGGCCCCGAGATCCAGAACCTCATTCGTTCTCGCCTGCGCCTCAACCTCGCCGCGCTGCAGGGAGGGCCAGTGGAGGTATTTGCCGTTCAGGCGGGCTGGAGTGCCGTGCTGCGCCTTCCACGAACCTACCAGGCAGACGACGCAGCGTCCGAGTTGCTGCGTCTGGGTGTACTTGCACACCCTGCTCGCTTCTTCGGCATGCCGGAGTCGAATCGCGTTGTCGTGAGCCTTCTTCCCCAGCCCACCGTAATGGCAGAGGCGCTTCAGCGTATCGGAAGCGCGTCCGGCTCCTGACTACATGCCCCGCAGAAACGGATTGCTGGCGCGTTCCCGCTCGATGGTCGTCTCCGGCCCGTGTCCGGGAAGCACCCGAGTTCTTCCTGGCAGCACCAGCAGGTTGTCCCGGATGCTGCGCAGCAGTGTCGGTCCGTCACCACCCGGCAGATCGGTTCGCCCGACGGAGCCGGCAAAGAGCGTGTCCCCGGCCAGCAGCAGTTCGGAGTCGGGCAGATAAAGACAGATGCTGCCGGGCGTATGTCCCGGTGTGTGCAGCACGGTCATGGGCAGACCCGCAGCACCTACCGTCATCAGGTGCTCCAGGCTCGCGTCGGGCGGGGCTACCTCGGGCGTCGGCACGCCGATCCACCCTGCCTGGGTCTCCATCATGGCAACCAGTGGCAGATCGCTTTGGTTGTAGAGGATGGGGGCACCGGTGATCTGCTGCAACTCCAGTGCGCCAGCAATATGGTCAATGTGGGCGTGAGTCACGAGGATCTGCTTCACCGTCAGGGTGTGTTTGGCCACCGCGGCGAGGATCACTGCCAGATCCGCTCCCGGGTCCACCACCACGGCTTCGCCCGTGCTTGTGTCACCAAGAACGGAGCAGTTGCACCCGAGAAGCCCCACCGCAAAGATCTCGTGAACCATTCGCCTCTCCCTTGTGGACCCAAATAAGAACGGCACGCCGAAGCGTGCCGCACAGTGCAAAGTCCGTGACTACTTCTTCGCTGGAACGCTCTGCTTTGTCACCGTTCGCCCGGACAGCACTGACCGCTCGGTCGAGCTATTGTGCGACAGCAAAACTGTGAGACCGATCGAGAGCAGCATAAATGCCACAGCGGCCCAGGCAGTCATCTTGGTCAGGAGGTTGGCCGCACCGCGGGGCCCAAAGGCTGTCTGTGAACCCTGTCCACCAAAGGCGGCGGCAAGATCACCAGACTTGCCTTGCTGCAGCAACACAACGCCAATGAGGAACAGGCAAACGATCGAATACACGATGACCAGCAGCACAACCATGACTCGGACTCCGACAGCGCCTTGGGTGAGATACATGGGACAGACTGCCCCGAAAGTGTTGGATTGGTGCGGAGGAGGGGACTTGAACCCCTATGCCTTGCGGCGCTAGCACCTCAAGCTAGTGCGTCTGCCAATTTCGCCACCTCCGCATACGAACCGCCTGGCAAACCACACCAGGGGCGTGACGAACAATCCGAAACTGAGTATAGCAAGGAACGCTTGCGTGAGGGACGCCCCGAAGCTGACGCGTTCGGCCAGGGACTGGAGCGCGCAGGACTGCACCACACCCGCTCCCGGAAGTCACAGCCGATCTGCCAGCTCCCCAAGATTGCTCACCTGCAGCAGAAACTGCCCGGCAGGCGGCTCCATCACCTGCTCTCGTTCAAGGATCCATGTGCTCGGGTGGGGCACAAAGACAGCATGCAGGCCGGCCCGGAGCGCGGGATTGATGTCCGACTTCGGGCTGTTCCCGATCATCCACGTGCACCCCGGATCGCACCTGTGCTTCGCCACCACCCGGCGGTACGCCACGTCATGCTTCTCCTCCAGCACCTCGACTGCCGCGAAGAACTCTTGGAGGCCGGATCGCTCCAGCTTCTGCCGCTGTTCGAGATCGTGGCCCTTGGTCACGAGAATGAGGCGATGGCGGCTTGCCAACGCCTGCAGCGCGGGCCGCACGCCAGGCAGCAGATCGATCTCCGCATGGACGATCGCGTCGACAAAGCTCATCACGGCACGATGCTGCGCCGGTGTCGGGGCGCACTGCGCGACCTCCTCGAAGCACTGCAGCAACGAGTGACGAAAGCTCTCTGTGCCATAGCCACGCTCGCGAATCGTCTGCCGCTCAACCCGGTCGAGGTGCTCCCGTATCTCCGCAGGGGAGTGCGTGTGCCCATCGAGCAGGGAGGTAAAGGCGGCGATTGCCTCCTCGAAATACCGGTTGTTCTCCCACAATGTGTCGTCGGCATCCAGCAAAAGCGTCTGGCTGCGGCCCGGCTCTACAAAGTTCATCGGCTGCCCCTCTCCGTCGTGCGTCCGGGCTACCGGCGCAGACCTGCCTGATCAGAATACGAGTGTTCGCCCCGTCGCATCCGCGGCGTAACCGTATGCTGGAACAAGTGTTCAGAACGCGCCAGGGAGCGATGGAAGAGGCAGGAGAACAGCGGGGGTGGCGAGAGCACCTGCTGCTCCACGGCACGCTGTGGCTGCTGACGGCTCTCTTCTTTGCTACCTTCTTCAATCGCTTTGCCGGCCTTCGATCCGGCAATGGCGAGTTCTCCGGCGGCATGGCCCTGCTTGAGGGCGTTCTCCCGTACCGCGACTACTTCACCGCTGGTCCTCCGCTCAATAGTCTGAAGGCAGCCCTGCTGCTCAACCTCTTTGGCCCGAGGCTGGTAGTACTTCGCGTAGCTGCTGTTGTCGAGCGTATGGTGCTCGCAAGCATGTTGATGTGTTGGCTGCAGCAGCTCACCAAGGCACGGTTTGCTGCCGTGGCGGCCTTCGTCACCATCACCCTTTCGGCCGGCGATCGGACGGACCCCCTCGCCTCCTACAACCACGATGCCTTGCTCTGGGCGATCGCTGCGGGCCTGCTTGCTTCTGCGGCGCTCGAACACGGGCAGCCCCGCTCGCGTCTTGCTGCTCTGGGTTTCTTCTCCGGGGTGTGCGCCGCGCTGTCGCTTCTGACCAAGCAAACTGTTGGCGGCGTGATCGCCGTTGTTCTGCTCCCCCTGCCGGCATACCTTCTGGGTCGGGCAGCGCGATCCCGCGGTTTCACGTGGCTGCTCAGCTTCTGCGCCGGTGTTTTGCCGCCCGTCGCCGCAGTCGCTCTTCTGCTCGGACGGCTGCACATTCTCCAGCCAGCGCTGGCCATGCTCTTTGTCACTGGCCCCTCGGCCAAGGCCGGTCACCCCGGTGATTTCGTCCGGCGCTGGGGAATGGTCGGCATGGACAACGCGGGCTGGGTGGTGCTCGGCGTCTTCTGGTCCGTGCTCGCCTGGGCTGCGAAGCG
This sequence comes from Acidobacteriaceae bacterium, assembly GCA_965199635.1. Lineage (GTDB taxonomy): Bacteria > Acidobacteriota > Terriglobia > Terriglobales > Acidobacteriaceae > Edaphobacter. Next base: position 1,415,046 of record CBDASL010000001.1, read on the forward strand.
TGCAGCCTGGGAGACCTCAGGCAACCTGTTCCAGGAGCCGCTCGAGAAAGCACTGCCGCCACTCAAGCCGTGGCTGGCCAGAGCATCGGGTGCAACTGTCCTGCTAGGGGCCCTCGCCGAGCTGGCGCGCCGCCTGCCTGCCCTGCACGACTCTACCAAGGCCGTCGTCTACGCCACCCTCATCGGCTTGGTATGGCTGCTGGTGCATGCCGTACGGCTCCGTGGCCGCGCGCCTGGCTCGCTTTGGGCGGACCGGCTGCTCCTCTGCGCCGCTTGCTCGGCCGCCGTGGCATTGGCACTGTCACTCTCCTGGCCGGCCTTTGAGGCTATGCTGCTCCCCGGACTCGGTCTGCTGCTTGCCCTCGTGCTCGCCGGATCCGGTTCGCGAGCAAGGCCCTATGTTTACGGGGTGCTCGCCTTCCTTCTGGTTATGCAACTTCGCGAGAAGCTCGATCTGCCGTTCGGCTTTGATCTTGAGGATGAAGGATCGGTGGCGACGGCGCTTGAGCCCTCACGACAGAACGCACTTGCTGGTCTGCGTCTGCCGACAGCAACCGTTCGCTTCGTGGATGAGACCACGGCGCTCATCGATCAACATACCTGCCCCGGAGACGGCGTCTTCACCTTTCCGGAGATGGGCCTGCTCTATACCCTGGCGCATCGATGGCCGCCAACCTGGTCGCCCTCACACAACGTCGATGTGGTGAACGATGCGTTGGCGCAGGCTGACACAGCCCGCCTTCTCGCGGCCCCTCCGGCGGTCCTGATCACCTACCGTGAGACCGCCGAGGACTGGAAGGGGGCCGAGCGCTTGTGGCGCGGTGGGCGTCCACTCGGTCAGCGAATCATGGCTGGGGCGGTTGACCATCTGGCTCGCACCTACGCGCACCAGGGCAGCTACGTTCTGCGCGCTGGCGATCCGGTCATCGATGTGTACCTTCGGCCGGATGCCACATCTGCCCGCGCACAAAGCTGCCAGAACAGTGGCGTAATGACAAAGCAACCCAAGGGAGCATCGAACGGGAAGGAGGATCAATGATCAAGGGAACTGAGCTGTGGCTGGTGCGTCACGGGGAGACGGAGTGGAGCCTGAGTGGGGCGCACACGAGCCGCACGGATATTCCGCTGACCGAGCATGGCAGAAAGCGTGCAGAAGAGCTGCGAGACTATCTCCATGGCAAGAACTTTGACGCTGTCCTGACCAGCCCGATGCAGCGGGCGCGAGAGACGTGCGAAATCGCTGGCCTCGGACGGCAGGCTGTCGTTGAAGACGATCTGCGCGAGTGGGACTATGGAATTTACGAGGGCAGAACCACTCCAGAGATCCGCGAAGCGGAGCCAGGTTGGAGTGTGTGGGGGAGTGAGATCAAGGAAGGCGAGACGGTCGAGCACGTGGGCGAGCGCACCGACCGTGTGATCGCGCATGCACTGCAGGTAGCGGAAGGTGGCGCAAATCGGCGAGTTGCCCTGTTTGCGCATGCGCACGTCTTACGCATTCTTGCTGCACGCTGGATGGGGCTTGAAGCACGGGCAGGCCGGCTGCTTGCTTTGGGAACGGGCAGCGTGAGTCGCCTTGGATGGGAGCGGGAGACCCGCGTGATTGTCACCTGGAACCGCGGCTTTGAAGACTAGGTCTCTATGGCGTCGTGCTGCGGCCGTCATCCTCGTCGGAGCTCCGGCCTGCAGTGTGTTTGCGCAGTGCCCGGGAGGGGTCGTTGTGGACGCCACCGGGGCCGCTGTGGCCGGCGCACGAGTGATCTGGTCGGGGCCTGGAGTGCCGCAACAACAGGTTCTTAGCGGCAGTGATGGCGCGTTTGTCTTCAGCTGCAGCAATGCCGAGAGTGGCGGAACTGATGGCTCTGTGCAGGCAGAGCGGGCTGGGCTGATCAGCGACCCGGCACCTGCCAGCGGCGCGATGCAGGTCATCATGCGGCCATCCGCCTTGGCACAGGCGGTGTCTGTGAACGCCACACGCAGCGACGTTGCCACCGGGCCCCTTGTGCAGAGTGTCGTGACGCTGGACGCGGCTGCCCTCAATGCCTACCCGGCGCTGACCCTAGACGAGAGGCTTCGCCAGGTAGCTGGCTTTGACCTCTTTCGCCGCACCAGCAGCTGGGCGGCAAACCCGACTACGGAAGGGGTCTCGCTTCGTGGCCTGGGCTCTACCGCAGCCAGCCGCTCCCTGGTACTAGGGGGCGGGGTGCCGCTAAACGACGGGTTCGGTGGATGGGTGCACTGGGATGAGTTGCCGCCGGAGGCAATCGAGGGAGTGTCCGTTGCCAAGGGTGGCGGATCTGATCTGTATGGGTCGAGTGCGCTGGGCGGCGTGGTCGACGTGATCACGGCCCAGCCAGGTCCGTTGAGGGTGAGTGGCGCCATGAGTGGTGCAGCGGAGGACACCACGGATGGTCATGGTCGGGTGGACCTGTCCTACGCAAAGTGGGGCGCACTGCTGGCCGGCGAGGGCTTTCGTACGGCCGGCTACGTGCCGCTTGCGCCGGGCCTGCTGGGGACAGTAGATCGCCCGGCGAACGTGCACTTCCAGAACGGCCGCGTGCAGGTAGACCGGCGTGATGTTGCCGGAGGCAAGTTCTTCGTTGGGGCCAACCTGCTGAACGAGGCGCGCACCAACGGAACCGCTCTGCAGACGAACGGAACGCGGTTGTGGCGTTGGGTCGTTGGCGATGAGTGGGCGTCGGGCGCGGCGTTGAGCGGCAGGGCCCGTCTCTTTGGGAGCCAGGAGGCGTACCGCCAGAGCTTTTCGTCGATCAACGCCCCGCGATCGGTGGAGACGCTGACGCGGCTGCAGGGGGCGGCCACCCAGGAGGTGGGTGGGTCGGCCGATGTCACGGTGAGTGGCAGGGGGGCGGCGCTGGTCTTCGGAGCCGACGTGCGGGACCTGCGGGCGAACGATGTGGAGCGGCCGTTCGCTGGCGGTGTGCGGGTGAGCTCGATCCAGACCAATCGGGCCCGGCAGCGCTTCACTGGAGGGTTTGTGGAGGGGTTGGCGTCCCATGGCGGATGGAGCGGGGCGGCAAGTGTGCGGGTGGACAGCTCGGTGAACCTGGATACGCAGCTGGCCACTTGGACGCCGGGTGGTGCGTTGACGGGAGTGACGCAGGTGCCTTACCGGTCGGAGATCCTGGTGAGCCCGCGGGTGGGCGTGGTGCGCCAGCTTGGCGCGGGCTGGCAGCTGCATGGTGAGGGATTCCGGGCGTTTCGGGCGCCGACGATGAACGAGCTCTACCGAACGGGACAGGTCGGGCAGGAGACGACGCTGCCGAACAATAATCTGCGGAGTGAGCGAGGGACAGGGGCCGAAGGTGGGGCGCGGTGGGTGTCGCGGATGGTACAGGCCGAGGCGAGCTACTTCTGGACGGAGATCAACCGGCCGGTGTCCGCCGTGCTTCTGCGGCAGAGCGCGACGGCGATCACCAACATGCGACAGAACCTCGGGCAAATCCAGAGCCAGGGGGCTGATCTCCGCGTGCGGCTGTTTGAGGAGCGGGCCGTCTCAGGGACGGTGGGTTATCAGTACGCGCATGCCGTGGTGACGGGCTTCTCGGCCCAGCCGGGGCTGATCGGCAACTGGATACCAAACGTGCCACGGCAGAGTGTGACGGCGCAGCTGCGGGCGCGCCGAGCGCGATGGGGTGAGGTGACGGTGGCGATGCGCGCCGCCGGGAAAGCCTATGACGACAGCACCAATCAGTTTGCGCTTCGACGGTTTGTTTCGGTTGACCTGTATGGACAGCGGGGGCTGGGACGCGGATGGAGCGCGTTTGTGTCCGTGCAGAACGTGTTCAATCAACGGGCTGAGGTGGCGCGGACGCCGCTGTTGACGCTGGGTAACCCGGTGCTGGCACAGGGCGGCGTGCGGTTTGGGTGGGGTGGACGGGGCGACGGCACCCCTCCCCTATGAAGTTGCGCAAAATTCTCAGATGAAAGGGCTTAGCCTTTCATTCACAGTCGCCCGAGGTGGTCAAAGGGCCGATATATGACCCTTCTGCTGGTGTTTTCTTGACGGGCGTGCTGCAAAATCTTCATTTGGCGCGGGTTAGCTCCTCCTCCGAGGCTGTTGCTCGAACCCGTATACCCGGCACTCGGTCCATCAACGGTGTGCCTCCTACTGGAGACAGCACATCCGGCGCGGTCAAGGCTTGTCCCTTACAGTACGGAGTTGGAGAGGCGAGTTACGCCATCGGGGCGAGGCGGATAGGCGGAGCTGTGGGGCGGTGTGTTCGACGGTGCCCGGGACCGACTGCGACGGAGATGTGCCGCGGTCGGGGTAGGTGGTGAGGTCGGGATGCGAGGCAGTGGGCCCGGGCGCCCTCAAGCGGGGGAGAGGAGGGTGGGCCAGTCCGCGGCGTGGTGGACGAGGGCAGAGGGTTGGGTGTCGGAGAGGAGATTGGCGGGGGTGAGGCCAAAGGTGCAGGCGAGGGTGGCCGTGCCGGCGGCGTGGCCGGTGCGGATGTCCTGGGGGGAGTCGCCGACCATAACGGCGGCGGTTGGTGGGACGAGAGAGCCGAGAAGAGCAGAGGCTTCGGCCAGAAGCTGGAGCAGGCCGGCGGGGTCGGGCTTCTTGTGTGGAAAGCTTTCGCCACCGTAGATCTGAAAGAAGAAGGGGGAGAGACCGAGGCCGGCGCATATCTCGCGGGCGGGGCGGACGGGCTTATTGGTAAGTACGGCCATGGGGGTGCCTGGAAGCAGTGCGCGAAGGCGGGTGAGCGCTTCAACGACGCCGGGAAGAGGGCGGGTAAAGTCGAGCTTATGAGCCCGGTAGTGGTCGAGAAAGAAGGCGAGGGCACGGGTGTGCTCGGCTGGCGTGGGGTGAACGCCGCTGGCGGCGAGGGCGCGCTGGAGCAGCTGGGCGGCGCCGTCGCCGATGAAGGACCGGATGTCGGGGAGGGGAAGGGGGCCACGATGCAGGTGGGCGAGGGTAGCGTTGACGGAGTTGGCGAGGTCCTGCTCGGAGTCGATGAGGGTGCCGTCGAGGTCAAATACGAGGAGGCGGGGTGGGGTGGGGAGCGCGATCATGCTGCCTTCTACTGTAGAGGGCGGAGGGGCTGTGTTCCGCGACGGGAGGGGCTGGCGACCGGTTACGGGATGGCCGTTTCCGGCTGGTTGCCGCCAGAGTTCGATGTGGCGAGCGGTTCCGCGGCGTCGTAGCGGAAGGACAGTATGTCGATGAAGCCTTGCGCGGCGGTGTTGTTGAAGGTGAAGAGGGCGACGCGATCTCCGCGGTAGTCGCCCCATGACAACAGGTACGCTTCGCCGACGACCTGGAAGTGGAGGCCATCGACGCTGAAGGCGAAGTGACTTTGCCCGTCGAGGCCCCAGGTAGAGCGGAGCCAGAGCAGATCACCGGTGATCCGGGGGCCGGCAGATTCCTTGCCATCGCGAACAAGGGTGAGTTGCCGGACGCCAGAGGTCTGCGTGATCTCAAGCGCGGCGGCGGTGCCGGCATAGTGCCCGAGCCCGGCATGCTGGCCGTCGCGCATGCCGGCCAGGAAAAGTTTTGCAGTGACCATGTTGTTGCTGGTGCGGAGGGCTCGTTGCGTGAGGACGTTCGCTGCCGTGCGGAAGTCGGTGGGGCGCAGCAGGGAGCCGGCCTCGAGGCGCAGGGCCGAAGGGGCTTTATGAAGGGACCAGCTGCCGGGGCGTGGCTGGTAGTTCCACTCCCACTGCGGCTTGAGTTGGTGGCCCGAGAAGTCGTCGGTGGTGACCAGGGCCGTGGTGCCGCTCTGCGGGAGCGGGGCGGGGGCGCTCCAAAGCATGTTGCCTATGCCATCCGGACCGACGCGGCCTGGGACCGGCCAGCCGGAGACCCAGGTGACGGGGAGCAGGACGCCGGCGCGACCTTCCCAATCGCCGGTGCCCTGGTGAGTGACGAAGTACCAGCGGCCGTCTGCAAGTTCGACAAAGCCGCCCTGATTGGGTTCTTTATCGACCGCGCTGTTGACGTGCATGAGCTGCCGGACGGTCCATGGGCCCGCGAGGCTCGAGGCTCGCTCCATCATCGGGACGCGCCCTTCCCGGTGCACCTCGCTGAAGAAGTGAAAGTACTGCCCGTGGATCTTGTAGAGCTTGTTGGCCTCGCTGCCACGCGAGTGGTGAAGGCGCTGGTCGGAGGCGAGATCGATGGCGTCACCCGCGGCGTTCATGCGGAAGAGATGGACGACGTAGGGTGTGCCGGAGACGGGGTCGGGCGCGAAGCGGGTTGCGACGAGGTAGGCCTGCCCGTCGTCGTCCCAGAACGGGCAGGGGTCGTCCCAGCCGGCACCGGAGAGGAGGCGCTGTGGCGGTGTCCATGGCCCCGTGATGTCAGGGGACGAGCTGGTGAAGATGCCCTCGTCCGGTGTGCCGAAGACGACGACGAAGCGACCCTGCTGGAGGCGGATGGAGCCGGCCCAGATGCCACGGCCGGCGCGCGCCATGGTATTCCAGTTCAGCTGTGGGCTGAGGGTGGTGAGGTCCGCGACGACGTGTCCGATGATGGCCCAGTGGACGAGATCGCGGGAGTGAAGGATGGCGATCCCTGGCGCGTATTGGAAGGTGGAGGTGATGGCGTAGAAGTCCGCGCCGACGCGGATGGCGTCGAGGTCGCTGACGTCGGCCGGCATGATGGGGTTGCGATAGGTTCCGAATGGAGCGGGCGCTTTGGACGGCTGTGCGGACGCGCAGAGGCTCAACGGGTAGGAGAGCAGCAGGAGAAAGAGCAGGCTGATGCCGGTGTGGATAGGCTGGCGACGAGGCGACACCTGGCCGGGAAGGGGTGCAGGCGCTTCCGGGTGTTCACCACGGCGAGGCGAGTTGCCCGCGGAAGGGGGCGGAGCGCCGGTGCTAAGCAAGACGGAGCTGATAGGTAACTCCTGGTACGACAGTCACTTCGAAGCGATGGTTCTCTTGCTTCTTTAGGGGAGCAGGCCCTGCGGGCCCGTGCACGGCTGCCAATTGCACACCACCTGGCAGGTGCAGGATGACGGACGTGCTGTAGCCGGCTTTGAGCGAGGCTGCGATGAGTTTGCCGGCCTTCCACTCGAGGCTGACCTGGTGGCCGCCGCGGGCGCAGAGTCCGTGGACCTGCCCGGTGGGCCAGCGGGTTGGGAGGGCGGGCAGCAGGGCGAGTTCTCCATTGTGGCTTTGCAGGAGCAGCTCGGCGATGGCCGCGGTGGCGCCGAAGTTGCCGTCGATTTGGAAGATGGCTCCGTCGTCGGCGGGGTGGGTGTCGAAGAGGTTGGCGCCTGTGCTGTGCTGAAGCAACATGCCGAGGGATTCTTCTGCCTTGTCGCCCTCCAGCAGCCGCGACCAGAGGCCGATGGCCCAGGCGCGGCTCCAGCCGGTGTAGGCGCCGCCGGCAGCGAGGCGACGCTCGAGCGAGACCCGGGCGGCGGCTGCGAGCGCAGGGGTGCTGGCGGGGGTGATGGCGTTGCCGGGGTAGAGCGGGTAGAGATGCGACATGTGGCGTTGCCCTGGGGTGGCCTCCTTGAAGTCGACCGACCACTCCTGGAGCTCGCCAAAGCTGCCGATCTGGAACGGCACGAGTCGCTTTCGCGCGGCCTGGAGGCTGGAGGCGAAGGTGTGATCGACACCGAGCAGCTGGCTTGCCTGCTCGGTGTGGAGGAAGAGTTCGGCGATGAGGGCCATGTCCAGGGTGCAGCCGGCGCTAACCTCGGCCGGTTTGCCGTCGGGCGCGAGGAAGTTGTTTTCGGTGGAGACGGAAGGGCAGGTGGAAAGGCGATGGAGGTGATCTTCGACAAGCCAGGCGAGGCAGAACTCAGCCGCACCTTTGAGCAGGGGATAGGCGGTCTCGCGGAGAAAGGCGAGGTCGCCGGTGAAGAGGTAGTGCTCCCAGGGATGCGCGCAAAGCCAGGCTCCGCTCATGGCGAAGTTGGCCCAGGTAGGGCTTCCGTGGCCGTCACCGACGGGGGCGGACTGGCGCCAAAGATCGATGTTGTGGTGGGAAACCCAGCCCGGCATGCCGTAGTTGACCGTGGCGGTTGCGGCGCCATTGCTGGCGAGGCCGCGCATCATCTCGAACAGGGGGAGGTGGCAGTCGGAGAGGTTGCAGGTTTCGGCCAGCCAGTAGTTCATCTGGACATTGATGTTGGCGGTCCAGTTGGAGGCCCAGGGGGCACGGACCTCTTTGCTCCAGATGCCCTGGAGATTAGCTGGCTGGGTGCCGGGCCGGGAGCTGGCAATGAGCAGGTAGCGGCCGAGATGAAAGTAGAGGGCGAGGAGCTGTGGATCGGCGGTCTCGGGATAGTGGAGGAGCCGCTCGTTGGTTGGAAGGTGGTCGTGGAGGTCCGGGCCGAGCACGAGTGAGACGCGGCGGAAGCGTTCACGATGTTCCCTGCAGTGCGCGGCGCGGAGGGAGCGATAGCTCTTGGTGCGGGCACGGTCGAGTGGGATGCGGGCGCGGGCCACGATATCGGAGATGGGGGTGTCGGGTGCCTGGCCGTAGCCGCGAAAGCCGTTTGCGCTGCTGAGCAGGAGGGTGAGCGAGGATGCACCGGAGACGGTGAGGTCGTTGCCACTGCGCCCGAGCTGCCCGGCCTCATGTGCGGCGCGCAGAAGAACGGCAAAGTACATGCCCTCGCCGGGGGCCTCGCTTTGGACGAAAGGGTGGGGGGAGTCGACGTAGTTTGGTTCGACGTGGCTGGGGGCCTTGCCGCAGAGAAGGAGATCGTTGCCGGTGGCGTCGCCAGGGGAGTTCTGCAGCAGGGAGCTGAGGCTGACGCGGCCGTGAAGCGCCTGGGGCTTGCTGCTGGTGATGCGGACGACGAGCAGGTTATCCGGGGCGGAGACGAAGGCTTCCCGGCGGAAGGTGACGTCCCCGACGGTGTAGGTCACTGAGGCGATGGCGCTGTCTAGGTCGAGATCGCGTGTGTAGCCGGTGATGCCGGCCGCGTGGTCGAAGTGCAGGTGGAGATCGGCCATGGGCATATAGCCCTCGCTGCAGGGACCCTGCATCTTCTGGCAGAGGCTGTCTGCGGCGTGGTAGTCCTGCCGGTTGAGTACAGCTTCGCGCACTTCGGGGAGGATGGCGCGGGCGCCGGGGTTGTTCCATGGGCGCGGCCGGCCGGACCAGAGGGTGTCCTCGTTGAGCTGGATAAGCTCCTGCTGCGGATGACCGAAGACCATGGCGCCGAGGCGACCGTTTCCGAGAGGTAGGGCCTCGTTCCAATCGACTGCGGGCGCTTTGTACCAAAGCCTTTGATTGGCTGGTGGCACCTTCGGGTCGGGCGAGACGCTGACGGCTTCGGAGAGAGCGGGGGCGCTGATCGCGCCGGGAAGCAGGGCGAGGAAGACCCGCCGGGTCAGGTAGCTGATGCTCTTCATCGTAAGCCGTGTTCTCCTGGGACCGCAGGCAGGCGCTGCTCCCGGAGAGAGGCTGCGTGCTGGCCGATGACGCTTGAGCCCTAAGCATACTGCCGGGGCGGAGCGGCCCGGAGAGCGTCCGCAGAGCGCGATGCGGGCTAGAATCGGTCCTGCGTTTCCGAACGAGAATTTGGCGTAGCTTGGCCGAAGATGGGATCGACATTGCACGTGCCACGCCCGAACACAGCTTCGACGTCTGAGGAGCGAATATCCCAGGGGACAAAAGAGGCGCATGCGCAGCTTGTGCGGGAGGTGCTGGCATCGCGCACTTTCGCGAAGTCGGCGCGGCTTTCAGAGATGCTGAGCTACATCTGCCGCACGGCGCTGGAGGGAGACGCCGCACAGCTAAACGAGCAGCAGATTGGCAGACGGGTGTTTGGGCGGTCGGAGTCGTACAACCCTGCGGATGACAGCATTGTGCGCGCCCAGGCGCGCCTGCTGCGGCAGAAGCTCGAGGAGTACTTCGACCACGAGTGCCCGCACACGGCAGAGGTGATTACCGTACCGAAGGGCGGTTATGTTCCGGTGTTTCGTCCGCGCGAGCCGGTGCGGAGCCCGGAGACGTTCCAGCAGGCGGAAGGGGAGGCCACCCCCGTCACTGGCGCTGAGACGCCCATGGCGACCACGCAGCCGATCGTTCCTGCCGGGCAGTTTCGACGCTTACATCGGGTGCGCTGGGGGGCTGTGCTGGGGCTGCTTGCGCTCGTGGTGGCGACTGTTGCGTGGAGCTTGCTGCACCGTGGCCGTGCAGACGCTCCCACGACGGCGGCGGATCTTCTGTGGAACAGCATCTTCCAGAAGGACCAAGCGACGCTGATTGTTCCCTCGGACGACGGCCTGGTGCTCTTCCAGGAGTTGACGCACAGCTCCGTGGCTCTGGACGACTACATCGACGGCAGCTATCTGCGCCGCGTGACACCGTCGCCGAACGGTGGGGTGACGTTTACACCGCAGTGGTTTGCGGCGCACCAATATACGAGCTCGGCGGACCTGAACCTGACGCTGAGGCTCAGCCGCGTTCGGCAGGCCGGCCTGGCGCAGCTTTCAGCGAGCAATGCCCGCGGGCTGCAGCTGAACGATCTTAAAAGCAGGAACGTGATCCTGATTGGAGGGCCTGGGAGTAATCCGTGGGTTGGCCTGTTTGCTGACCGGCTGAACTTTCAGTTGGGGTGGGACTGGGGTTCCGGGCAGGGATTCGTGCGGAACCGCCGCCCGGAGCAGAAGGAGCTCGCGATCTATCGCGACGTCCAGCTGAGCTCTTCGCGGAAGAGCTACGGCCTGCTCGCCTACCTTCCTGGCATCGACGGAACGAAGCAGGCTTTGCTGGTGGAAGGAACCGGCATGGCTGGCACGGAGGCCGCGGCTGACTTCCTCTTCGGGTCATCGTTTGGGTCATTTGCACAGGCCATTGGTGCGAGTCGCGAGAGCCTGCCCTACTTCGAGCTGCTGCTTGAAACCTCAAGCATTGGTGGGAATGGCCCCGAGGCGCACGTCGTGGCGTACCGAGTGATTCGACCCTGAGCTGACCGGTACCGACGCCCTGACGGGCAGCGCTGGCCCCGCTGCAGTGCGCCACGGGTGAGACGCGCTCCGCTAACGTGCTGAAACGGAACGGGAAAGGGGATTTCACAGTGAAACAGGAGACATGCACCGTGAAAGATCTTGGCAACGGCAAACCGGGGGTGCGACGGTTCGGCTTCAGCAGATGACAGACCGTATGTGGACACGTCGAGATTTTCTGGATGCAGCCTGCTCTTCCGTCGGAGCCGCGATGCTTCCGCCGGGTGACCCGGGAGTGCCGGCCAAAGTGGGGTCGGAGCGACCGAAGGTGGCGCGGGTCGTCAGTCCAGTGGAGGCGGCCCGCGGGGTGCTGCACCGGCAGCTTGGTGGACGCGCCGAGGAGTTTGAGCTCTTCCAGATCGAGGCGGAGGACGGTCACGAGGCCTTCCAGATTGAAGCTGGAAGCGGGGGACGGGTGCGGGTAGGCGGCAGCAGTGCCGTTGCGCTGTGCCGCGGTGTGTATACCTTCTTGCGCGAAGACTGCGGGGCGATGCTGACCTGGAGCGGCCAACACCTGGAGCTGCCTCAACTGCTGCCGGCTGCCGCCGCCCGGCATGTGGTCTGCCCGTACCGGGTGGTGCAGTACCTGAACCCATGCACCTTTGGGTACACGATGGCCTTTTGGGACTGGAGCCGATGGGAGCGGGAGCTGGACTGGATGGCGCTGCACGGCATCACGATGCCGCTCGCGCTTGAAGGGCAGGAGGTGATCTGGAACCGGGTCTGGCGTGCGCTCGGGTTGGCTGAGTCTGAGATTGCGGCGTTCTCCACCGGGCCGGCCCACCTGCCGTGGCACCGGATGGGCAATATCAATCACTTCGACGGGCCGCTGCCGGAGAGCTTTGCGGAGCAGAAGCGCATCCTGCAGCGACGGATCCTGGACCGGATGCGAGAGCTCGGCATGAAGCCGATCGCTCCTGCCTTTGCCGGCTTTGTGCCGCAGGGCTACAAACGCCTGCACCCCGAGGCGGAAGAGTTCACGCTGCTTTGGCTTCCTGCCGAGTTCAAGACGATTCCTCGCAGCACGCGTACCTTTATCCTCCATCCCAGGCAGACGGAGCTTTACCGGGACATAGGGCAGCGCTTCATCCAGGAGTACAAGGCGGAGTACGGCGAGGTGAGCTACTACCTTGCCGACACGTTCAATGAGCTAAGCGTTCCTGTGCGGCAGGGGCACCGCGACGAGGATCTTGAACGTTTTGGCCGGAGCATCTTTGACAGCATCCAGGCCGGAGACGCGAAGGGGACCTGGGTGATGCAGGGTTGGCTTTTTGTGTATGACGCAGCCTTCTGGGAGCCGGAGGCGGTTGCGGCGCTGCTGCGGGGCGTACCGAACGATCGCATGCTGATACTGGATTATGGCAATGACCTTGCACCCTCGGTGAAGGGGAAGTACAGCCCGGGGCAGTGGAAGAAACAGCAGGCCTTCTTCGGCAAGCAGTGGATTAACGGCATGGCGCATACCTTTGGCGGCAACAACCAGGTGAAGGGAAACCTTGCGCTGATGGCGAGCGAGCCGGCTGCTGTGCTGGCGAGCCCGGAACACGGCAACCTGGTGGGATGGGGGATGTGTCCGGAGGGCATTGAGACGAACGAGGTTGTCTACGAGCTGATGACCGACGCCGGCTGGCGGCGGGAGCCGATCGACCTAGCGCAATGGATACCTGGTTACTGCAAGGCGCGATACGGCGCCTGCCCCGAGGGCATGCAGGAGGCCTGGCAGATGCTGCTGAAGAGTGCCTACAGCTCGCACATCTGGATGACGGTGCAGGCCTGGCAGACGGAGCCGTCGAACTCTCCGAAGGCGACCTCCGTGGATGCTGGACCGGTGTTTCGCGAGGCGGTTCGGCGATTCCTTGGCTGCGCGCCCCAACTTGGCGGACAGCAGCTCTTTCGCAATGACCTGATTGAATTTGTTGTCCAGGCGGCTGGAGGCAGTGTCGACCAGACGCTGCTGCTGGCGACGCAGGCGTTTGCTGCCGGGGAGGCGGAGACCGGGGGGGTGTATGCCGAACAGGCGGTGAACTGGATGCTGCAGATGGATGCGTTGCTGCATCTGCGGCCGGACCGCCGGCTTGAGACGTGGGTTGCGGCGGCACGCGCGTATGCGACGGACCCTGCGGAGGCTGCCTATCTTGATGAGAATGCGCGACGCCTGATTACGACGTGGGGCTGGCCCGAGCTTTCGGACTATGCCAATCGAGCCTGGTCGGGGCTGACGCGGGACTACTATGCCGCACGTTGGCGGGCGTGGTTTCAGAGCCGTGCGACGGGAGCGCCTTTCTCACTAGACCTGTGGCAGCAGAGTTGGCTGTCAGCACCGTATCGTCCGTCAACCCCTGTGCCGGTACCGGACCTTATTGTGGCTTGCCGCAATCTGCTGGACGCGACACAGCATGTGACCTGAGCTTTTGCCCCGATTTGCAACATTTGTCGAACGTCCTTCGATTGACACGAGCGATGCGCAGGCGGATCCGAGTGGAGCGCCTGCACCTCCTGCCACCCTGTTCTTCACGCTTCAGATACAGCAGCACATAAGGGAGCAACTATGAAGCATTCCGCACGCATTCTGAGCGTTGGCCTGCTTGGCCTATGTTCGAGCGCCGCCCTGGTGGGTCAGGTCACCGGCGCACGCCTGACCGGTGTTGTGACCGACGCCAGCAACGCGGTTGTGCCCAACGCACAGCTGACCATAACGAACACCGACACTGGGGTAGCGACGCATGTTGCCGCGAATGGAAGCGGAGAGTACAGCGTTCCGGCGCTTGCGGCAGGACCCTACAAGATCCTGACGTCCGCACCCGGGTTTACTGACGCGCTGCAGACCAACGTTGTGGTCACCATCGGACAGAACGCCACGTTGAACTTTGTGCTGCAGCCGGCAGGGGTGAATGAGTCGGTCACCGTGAGTTCAAGCCCGGCGTTGATCAACGCCACGACGGCTGAGATCTCGCAGGTGGTGACGGAGCGCTCGATCAAGGAGTTGCCGCTGAATGGCCGCGACCCATCGACGCTGGTGTTTCTTGCGGCCGGTGTGACGAACGAGCTGCAGTCACAGGCCTCGACGCTGCCGACGACGAACTCGTTTCCGACGCAGTCCGGTGGGTCGGCGGGTGGGGGACGGCAGGGCAGCACGTATTACCTGCTGGATGGTGTAACGAACATGGACTACTTCGCCCTGCTGGCAGCACCGTTTCCCAATGCGGATGCGACGCAGGAGTTTCGGGTGATCACCAACAACTTCGATGCACGGTACGGATTTTCTCCCGCGGCGGTGGTGAGCATCCAGAGCAAGCCCGGCACGAACCAGTTCCATGGAGGGGTGTTCGAGTTTCTTCGCAACGCGAAGCTGAATGCGGCGAACTACTTCAGCCACCAGGTGGACCCGCTGAAGCGGAACCAGTTCGGTGGCTATCTGGGCGGCCCCATTCTGAAGAACAGGCTTTTCTTCTTTGGCAACTACCAGGGCACGCGGCAGAGCACATCAGCCACGCAGAATGCCACCTACACGCCAACGCAGGCCATGCTGAATGGGGACTTCAGCGCTGTGCCGGAGGACCTGCCAGGACCCTTTGCCACGGTGGGCGGCCGGCGCAACCAGATCAATCCCGCGGTCTTCAGTACGGGCGCGCTACAACTTGCTGCCTCGCTTCCGCTGGGTGGAGACCCTGCCACGGGTCTCACGAACTTCGTCGGCCCGAAGCAGCGCTCCAGCTATGACGAAGGCACGGGCCGCGTCGACTGGACGATCAATGGCCGGCAGAGCCTGTTTGTGCGGAACTTTACGTACAGCTTCTTGCAGCCGGGCGGTTCCATTCCAGGCAATCTGCTTTCCGGAGTACAGGGCCTGCACGGGATTTACCTGAACGATGCAGTGGGGTACACGTTTACTGTTACACCGAATCTGCTGAACAGCATCACGGCTTTCTACCAGTCGTTCGACTACCAATCCGGTACGCCGCTGTTTGACAAGTCTGGCAACCAGGTCTGCCTTTCGAAGTACATCAACGTGTCCGACCCACCGGGCTCCTGCTATGTTGGCGGCTTCTCAGCAATCAATGGGAACACGCTCTACGGTGGTGCCAATGGCTTTGCTCTCTTTAGTGGCTCGGTGAACGACACGCGACGGCGGAACTACGGGCTGTCTGACACGGTGACCTACACCACGGGCAAACACACCTTCTATCTCGGGACGGACATTCTTCATCGCTACACCCACGAGGCTTCGGGCTACGGAGCGAATCCGGCGATCTCGATCAGCAACACCTTCACCGGGTTTACGCTGGCGGACTTCCTGCTGGGAGATGTGCAGAGTATCTCGCAGAACGCGGGGGAGAATGGAGCGGTGCGCGGCTGGATGATGGGCTTTTATGCGCAGGACCAGTACAAGCTCCGGCCTAACCTGACGGTGAATCTTGGCCTTCGCTGGGACCCGTACACCCCATTCGCGATCGAGGGTGGCCGCGGAGCGGTCTTCAATCCTGGTCAACAGAGCACACGATATCCGAACGCACCGGTGGGCGTGGTCTTTCCGGGGGACGCGGGTGTAGACAACGCGATCATCCCGACGTCGTATCGCTACTTCGAACCGCGTGTTGGCATTGCCTTTCAGCCGCTGCCGAAGACGGCAGTGCGCGCAGGCTTTGGACTCTTCACGACACCGCTTGAGGACGCGAGCTATAACCACGTCTACGACACCGCGCCCTTTAATCCGTCGTTTTCCTTTAACGCGACTGCCGGAAGCCCGATCAAGCTAGACGATCCATGGGCCGGCTTTGCGCAGATTGGTCGCACAAGCCCATTTCCGCCCTTTGCGGCGCCCGGTTACAGCCCACCGGCCACGTCTGCGTTTGTGACACCGATGCAGCTTGGCGCGGTCTTCCCGAAGAACTTCCGCCTTGGGATCTCGCAGAGCTGGAACCTTTCTGTGGAGCAGCAGTTCACGGACACCCTGGCCTTCCACATCGCCTATGTGGGAAGCGAGAACTACCACCTCGCGACGCCGATTGAGCTGAACCCTGGCGTGCTTGGATCGACGGTCAACAACGGCCGTGCGACCTACCGGAACTTCAGCTCGATCATCCAGGTGCAGATCGGCGGAACTTCCAGCTACAACTCACTGCAGGTTGGCATCGAGAAGCGATTCGCGCACCACTTCCAGGTGCAATCGAACTACACCTGGTCGAGAACCTTCGATGTTGGAGGGTCAGGCGATCCTTCGTTTGAGTCGAGCGTAAGCGATCCGCACGACATTGGCCATGATCACGGTCCGTCAAGTCTGAACTACCCCAACGTGTCCGTCACGAACTTCACCTACGAGGCTCCGAAGCTTGCCAGCGCCAACGGCCTGGTGCGCAACGTGCTGGGTGGGTGGGCTCTGAGCGGGCTGGTGACGCTGCAGTCGGGACCGCCGTTCACCATCAATGGTGGCAACGGAAACAACAACTCGGGCTTCCAGGTCTACCAGGATCGGGCGGACCTTACGGGAGCGCCGCTGCAGGTCCGCCAGGGTGACAAGTCCCAGTGGCTGAACCACTACTTCAACCCTGCTGCCTTCACGAACAACGCTGTGGGTACACCGGGGAACTCGCCGAAGTACCTGATTCAGGGTGCACCCATTTACACGGCAGATCTTGGGGTTCAGAAGAACTGGAGCTACCGCGAACGGTACAGGTTACAGTTCCGGTTTGAGGCCTTTAACGCCCTCAATCACCCCAGCTTCGGTCAGCCTGACTCGAATCCGGACGACTCCAACTTCGGCCAGATCACGTCCACCGGTGCGATTCCTGCCCGCGTAGGCCAGGCTGCCTTGAAGCTGACGTTCTGATGCGATGAAGCGGATCGACGGGTGAGCTTCACTCGCCGATCCGCTTTTATCCTTCTGCGATGCTCCTGCTGATGCGGGGAGGTTAGGAGAGGGCCCAGCCGGATCGGTCCTGTCGGCGGATGAACGGCGCGGCCTCCGGACAGTTCTTTGCGACCATGTTGGGTCCATCCCACTCGATCTTTTTGCCGGTGCGCAGGGAGACGCAGCCGAGCAGCATGATCTCGGTGAGGCGGGCGCCGATATCGAAGCGGGAGAAGCACATCTCTGGCTTGTTCGCCTTGACTGCTGCCAGCCACTCCTGGGCATGCGCCGGGCCGTTTTCCGCGGCGTAGTGATTGCGCGGCAGGCGCTCCGGGTACTGCGCCATGGCCGGGTGCTTGAGGTAGTTGACGTACTCCTTCTCACCCTTGAGCTTGACGAAGAAGGTGGTGCCGTAGTCGTCCGGCGAGAAGACGGTGCCGCCTTCGCCGATGAGCAGGCAGCCGCTGTCGGGGACCTTGCCCTGGAGGGCGACGATGTCGGCGGTGAGTTCTGTGGGCGGCTTGTTGGAGAGGTCGTGCCCGCCGCGGGCGTCCGGGTCCGGCTGGCCGCCGTCGTACCAGAAGAGGGTGACGGGATCGTGGTCGACCTTGCGGTAGTGGTGGAAGAGGTGGGGGTGCGCGACGGCGATGCGGGCTTTGCGCTTGGGGAAGCTGAAGCGGATCTTGGAGCCGACGGGGAAGGACTCCTTGTTCATGGTGCCGAGCGGGTTGGCCTCGATCTCGGTGGGGTCGCCGAGGTCCAGCGCGCGGAAGGGCATGTTGACGGTGTGGCAGGCCATGTCGCCGAGGGCGCCGGTGCCGAAGTCCTGCCAGCCGCGCCAAGTGAAGGGCTCGTAGATGCCCTGCCTGTCGCCGGGTTTGCGGGGGCCTTTGTATGGACGCATGGCAGCAGGGCCGATCCAGGTGTCCCAGTCCAGCGTGGAAGGGATGGGGTCTTCGCCTTCGGGGCGGTCCATGCCCTGCGGCCAGATGGGGCGATTGGTCCAGACGTGCACCTCGTGGACCTGCCCGATGAGGCCATCCTGGATGGTCTCGACGCCGCGCCGGAGACCGTCAGCGGCGCTGCCCTGATTGCCCATCTGCGTGACGATCTTCTTGTCGTGGGCCATGGTGCGGAGGTAGCGGGCTTCATAGATGGTCTGGGTGAGCGGCTTTTGGCAGAAGACGGCCTTGTGCTTGCTCATGGCCAGTGTTGCCGCGATGGCGTGCATGTGATCGGGGGTGGAGATGGTGACGGCGTCGATCCGATCGCTCATTTGCGCGAACATCTGGCGGAAGTCTTTGAAGAACTTTGCGTCGGGATATTTGCCGGTCTGGGTGGTGTAGGCCTCGGAGCCTGTGTCCACGTCGCAGAGGGCGACGATAGTCTCGCCGGCGCAGGCGTCGGTGTCGCTGCGGCCTTTGCCGCCGATGCCGATGCAGGCGATGTTCAGCTTGCTGTTGAGGTTCTGGCCGCTGACGATGGCGGGGGCGCCGAGGGCGAGTGCGCCTGCGGCGAGCGCGGAGGTTTTGATGAATCCACGGCGGTCGACCCGCGAGACTTCAGCGAGCGCAAGAGCTTCCTGAGAGGGCAGAGTTTCGGTTGGCTTCGACACGCGGGCAAGCATACACCGCACTGCTGGCTGCTGGCTGGAAGGAGATGGTGCGGCCCGGAGGCTGGGTGGCCTCCGGGCGGGGGCGCGTTAGCGGAGTTCGATATCGCCGGAGCCGGTGGTGACGTCGACCGTGGGGCCGCCGCCGTTGATGGGACCGGAGACATGGTCGCGGTCTAATTCGCCCGAGGTGGTGATGGGGGAGTTGGTACGGATGGAGCCGGAGCCTGTGCGGGCATTGAGGTTGAGGCCGGAGTGGCCGAGATCGAGGCGGACGGAGCCGGAGCCGGTGGTGAGGCGAGAGTTGCCGGTGAGGCGACCGGAGGCTTCGATGTCGCCAGAGCCGGTACGGGCGTTGAGTGTGCCGTCGATGTTTTGCAGGCGGATGGAGCCGGAGCCGGTGTGGGCTTCGGTGTTGCCGGCGCCGCTGGATTGGAGTTCGATGTCGCCGGAGCCAGATTGGAGAGAGAAGGGGCCGTGCGCTTCGCGGATGCGGACGCTGCCGGAGCCGGAGTCGGCGTGGATGCCGTCGCCGGCGGCCTGGACTTCGATATCGCCGGAGCCGGTCTGGAGGTTGAGATGGGAGCCGGCAGGGAGGGTGATGTCGTAGTCGATGTTGATGTCGCGGAAGAGGTCGTTGTGGCTGTGGTCGCCGATCTCGACGCGGTCGCTGGACTGCTGGATGGGTGGGTTGTTGATGATGCGCTGGATGCGGGCCTGGATGTCGCCGTCGTTGTGGCCGCCGAAGAAGCTGCCGTGGTTGCTGGAGGAAAGGTTGGCCTTGATGTGGACATCGGAGCCGGCGTGGACACGGATGGCGCCGGAGGAGGTGAAGACGGCGATGGTGGGGGTGGCGGAGGTGTGGAGCGTGCGATCGAAGCTGCCACCGGCGGCGAGGGCCGCGGAGGAGGAGACGAGCAGGGTGGCGGCGAGGGCGAGGGTGGAACGGAGGGGCATGAGGACTCCTTGCGAGGTGATGGTCGCAGGACGGTACGGTGGGGAGGCTACGGTGGTTCCGTGAGGCGATGAATTAGATAGGAACGCGTATGTGACCGGCCGGGATCTAGGCGCGGGCGGGCGCGATGATCTCGGCGGCGAAGCGCTCCATCTCTTCGCGCTGGGGGCTGGACTGAAGGAGGACGAGCGAGCAGCCGGCGCCTTCGAAGTCGGCGAGGCGCTGCTGCACGGTGCTGGCGGAGCCGATGAGGCCGGAGCGCAGGCCGCGGTTGGAGACGGAGTAGTCGCGGAGGGAGAGCTCGGTTTCGAGTTTGGAGCCGCTGATGAACTGCTGGTAGTTGCTGTAGCCGCGGGCGGATTGTTTGACGTCGGTGATGCGGGCGACTTCGCGGTCGGCGGCGGCGTCGGAGTCGCGGAGGATGCAGAAGCCGGTGACGCCGAAGATGAGGGGAGGGAGGTGGGGGTGCTGGGCGCGGCGGGCGCGCATGTCGGCGATCTTGGCGGCGATGGTGTCGGGGTTGTCGCCGTGCATGAGGTAGGCGTCGCACTTCGCGGCGATGAGGTTTTTTGCAGTTTCGGACTCGCCGCCGGCGTAGAGGGTAGGGCGTGGGGAGGCGACAGGCTTGGGGGCGAGGAGGTTTTCGGCGACGGTGTAGAGCTTGCCCTGGTGGGAGAAGGATGGATCGCGCCAGCAGCCGGAGACGACGTCGAGCCACTCGGAGGTGCGGGCGTAGCGATCGTCGTGCTCGTCGAAGGGGATGCCGTAGCGGGTGGCTTCATCTTTCCACCAGGAGGAGACGACATTGAGGGTGAGGCGGCCGTTGCTGATCTGGTCGATGTTCGCGGCCTGCTTGGCGAGGAGCGCGGGCGAGTGGAAGGTGGGGCGGACGGCGGCCATGAGCTCGAGCTTGCTGGTGACGGCGGCGAGGGCGGCGGTGGTGGACCAGGCGTCGAGTGAGGGGGCTTCAGGCCCCTTGATGTCGTTGAGGTTGAGCTCGGCAATGAGGGTGAGGTCGAAGCCGATCTGCTCGGCGCGGATGGCGAGGTCGCGGACGAAGGGCCAGGTGGCGGGCATGTGTTCGTCTTCGACGTTGCGAAGCCAGCCGCCAAAGACAGGGAGCCAAAAGCCGTAGCGCATATGTGATCAGGGTACTGGATTGGCCGATGACGCGGGGCTACGGCTGAAGTCGAGCGGCGGCTTTGATGAGAAGGGCGAGGTCCCGCTTGAGATACATGGCGCGAGCCCGCATGTTACAGAGCATGGCCTGGCGGTGGTCGAGGCCGTCGATAGAGAGATGGGTTGCGGAGGGACGCTGGCGTGGCGGGTGACCTTGAGGTGGCCCTTCTCTGTGGTGGGCGAGGGGATGCGGCCGAGGCGGACCCAGGCGGCGATGACGTAGGGCTTCGGGGGCGGCGTCGAGGCCGGCGCGGCTTTGGGCTGATGTTGCGGCGCAGAGGCCGATAAGGAACAAGCGGGGGAAGCGTGCGGGGAGATGCCGCGCCGATATGGGGGCCATGTTAGCCCTGGGGTGGGGCGCGGCGGCCCGGGGAGTTGGTGCGGCAAGAGGGTTTGGCCCGCGACTTCGGTGGGCCGGCGCGCGGGCTCAAGAGTGACGGGCTCAGGCGGTGATGGCGGGCGCTGGTCGGGTTGCGGCGGCTTCAACTTCGAGCCAGTCGGCGAGGCGGGCGAAGGGATCGAAGCCGACCACGGTTGGGCCGTCGGCGACGAAGTTGGAGAGGGCGTTGATGTCGTAGTAGAGGCGTTGGCCGTCGCGGTCGTCGACCATGTACTCGATGCCGCCGAGTTCGATGCCGGCTTCGCGCATGATGCGTTCGACGTCGGCGATGGCCTCAGGTGGTGGGGTGAAGGCTTCGACGGAGAGCTTGGCTTTGGCCTGGTCTTCAATAGCCTCGATGGAGCAGGCGGAGCGCTGGAGCTGGGTGCCGACGGGGGTGCGGCAGATGTCGGCGGGGCAGAGGTCGAAGGTGTCGCCGGTGATGCCGATGCGGATGGCGTAGAGGAACTTGCCGTTAAGGATCTCGCAGCGGATTACGGAGGCGTCGCGGGCGGGGATGAACTCCTGGACGAGGCCGGTGGAGTCGAGGCCGAGCATGAGGGCGTCTTCTTCGCCGACGGGGATTTGGGCAGCAAACTCCAGCTGCGAAGGTGTGTCGAAGCGCTTGACGCCGGCGCCGGATCCGCCGATGTTGGGCTTGACGACGACGGGGAAGCGGAGGCCTTCAGCAGCGGTGGGGGCCGCCGAGGCGCGGTGGATGACGCGGGCGCGCGGGTAGCCGAGCGCGAGGTTGTCAAGCAGGGTGAGCTGCGAGGCCTTGGAGAGCTCGGAGCGGTAGGCGCGGGTGCCGTTGATGACGCGGACGCCGCGGGCCTCGAGGTGCTCCAGATAGCCCAGGGTGTAGAAGATTTGGTCGCCGTGGCCGCGATTCCAGGCGGACGGGCTCATTTTGTTGAGGACGAGGGAGTACTCCTCTTCGGGGTGGTCGGCGGGGGACCAGGTGTGGTCAACGGCAGAGAGGGCGACATAAGGGGTGCCGCGGCGGTCGAGCTCGGCGAAGAGGGGTTTGAACCAGTGGGGCTGCTCGTAGTAGATGGCGAGGGGGAGCGAAGGGGTGGGCATGGGCCGGGCGCGATCCTTTGCGAGATCTCTTGGAGCGGGATTTCTCGTTGAGCTACGTCTCTATCTTCGTGCATGGGGGCGGGCGATGGGAAACGGGCGGTTGGCTCTGCTAGCCTCGGGGGTTGTGAGCGATGTGCAGGGACGGGAATGCGGACGCAGGTGGACGGCAGCGGCAGGGCTTTGCGCGCTGCTGCTGATGGCCGTGCCCGCGCAGGCGGTCGTGGTGCGGGGCGTGGTGCGGGACGGGCAGGGGCGGGTGGTGCCGGGGGCGCGGGTGCAGCTGATCCTGGGGCAGCGAACGGCGAGCTATGCGATCACGGGCAACGACGGGAGCTTTGAGATACGCGACGGGGACAGCGGGCGGTTTTTGCTACTGACTTCGGCCTTCAGCTTTGCGCCGCAGATTGGTGAAGACTTCTACGGTGGGCGGACGGATGTGGTGCTGCGCGATGTGACGTTGTCGCCGACGGAGGTGCGGACGGAGGTGTCGGTGGTGGCGACCAACCTTTCGACGCCGGTCGAGCAGGTGACGTCTCCCGTGGGACTGATTGCACGGGACGCACTGCTGCCGCGGGTGGATGTGCTGGATGCGCTGCGGATGATGCCGGGGGTGACGGTGGTACGGCAGGGACAGTGGGGCGGGGTGGGAAGCCTCTTTGTGCAGGGTGGCGGGTCGGATGCGACGAAGGTGCGGATTGATGGAGTGACGGCGACCGACATTGGGGGTGCGTTTGACTTTGGGACGGTGAGCTCGACGGGGTTCGCGGGGCCGGAACCGGGGTCGAGCATTGAGATGTATCGCGGGGCCAATAGTGCCTCGGCTGGGACGGACGCGTTGGCGGGTGCGATGGAGATGCGGACGGCGCGCGGAACGGAGATGCGGCCGGTGCTGAACTATTCGGGCGACGCTGGAACGCTACACACGTATCGGAACGAGGCGATCCTCTCCGGGACGCATGGACGGCTGGACTACCTGGCGGGGTTTTCGCGATTCGAGACGTCGAACGCGTTGCCACACGATGAGTTTCACAGCAGCACGGCGGTGGGGAACGCGGGGCTGGCCTTGCCAGCGCATGTTCTGGCGCGGGTGACGGTGCGGTATGGAGCCTCGGTGAGCGGGCTGCCGGACGCCTATGACTTTCACGGACTCGCGGCGAGTGCGCGGCAGGCGGACCAGGACACCTATGGGGCGGGATCACTGGAGAGGACGACGCGGCGGGGATGGCACACCCTGGTGCAGTACGGGCTGGCGCGGAAGCGGGAGCAGGCGGAGAGCTTTGCGCCAGTGGGTGAGGCGGTGGATGCGACCGCGGGTGGAGTGACGTATCGGACCTTTTATGGGCTGCCGGTGACGATTCGGGGGGCGAACGGGTACAGCGTGTCGGGGCAGGCGGCGTTTTACCCGCCGTCGGGAGACCGGGTGTCCAACCGGGACGAGCTGTACTTCCAGAGTGATGGCACGGTGAAGCATGTAGCGCTGGTGTTTGGCTTCCGCTACACGGACGAGCGCGGGAGGTTTGCGACGACGGGGGCGAACGAAGAGCTGGCGCGACGGAACTATAACTACAGCCTGGGGCTGCAGGGCACATGGAAGGGGCGGCTAGCCTACAGCGCGGCGGGCGCCGTAGAGAAGAACTACCTGTTTGGGGTGAAGGGCACGCCTCGCTTTGGCCTGGGGTACACGCTGGTGCGGCCCGGGGACCGGGCGTGGCGAGGGACCAGGCTGCGGGCGAGTGCGGCGACTGGCGTGCAAGAGCCGTCGCTGTCTGTGGAGTATGCGTCGCTATATCGGCAGCTCCTACTGAGCGGGAACACGGCAGCCATCGCACAGTATGGCGTGACGCCGGCGACGGCGCTGCGATCGCGCTCGCTGCAGTTTGGGGTGGATCAGAATGTGCTGGGACAGGGGTTGATGCTGCATGCGGGGGTCTTTCACACGCAGTATTCGCATCAGTTCGACTTTGTGGATGCGGGGACGCTCGGGGCGCTGTTTGGCTTTGATGGCGTGACGGCCGGGGCGATCCAGGCTTTTGGCGGGGCGGAGCTGAACAGCCTGGCATACCGGGCGGAGGGCGTGGAGGCGGAGGCGGACCTGCAGGCGACGCAGCGGTTGCTGGTGCGGGCCGGCTACACCTATCTTGCGACGCGAGTGGAGCAGAGCTTTTCCAGCGATGCGGCGGTGGCGACGGGAGGGATGGCGGTTGTGAATCCGGGGCTGCCGAGTGTGCCGATCGGAGCGACCTCGCCGCTGGTAGGGGGGCGGGTGTTTCGGCGACCGCCGCACACGGCCTTTGTGCGCGCGAGCTATGTGGGGGAGACCTACGGTGCGGTGGTGGAGGCGGCGGCGCAGAGCCGGGCAGATGACTCGACCTTCCTGAGCTACGCGGACCGGAATGGCGGCAACTCGCTGCTGCTGCCGAACCGTGACCTGGACTTCGGCTTTGTGAAGGTGGACCTGGCGGTGACCTATAAGGCGGGCAAGCACACGACGGTGTTTCTGCGAGGGGAGAACCTGGCGAACGATCAGCACATTGGGCCGATTGGCTACCCGGGGCTGCCGCTGAGTGTGCGGGCCGGGCTGAAGATTCGAATAGGCGGGTACTGAAGGTAGCCGGTAGTTGGTCGCGAGTGCGAGAATGCCGGCTACTGCGGGCCGCGCACGGCCACCTGAAGGTGGAGCAGAAGACGGCATTTGTGAACGTGATGGGCGCCTGTGATGGGCAACACACGTATGCCATTTACCAGGGCAACGCGCAGCGCGGCAGCTTGACGAGTACCGGCGTGATTGCGCTGCCGAAGGGATACCAACCGATGAAGCAGGAGGGAGCAATCATCCTGGGCATTGGGGGCGACAACAGCAATTGGGCCCGCGGCTACTTTTTTGAGGGTGTCATGACGGCCGGGATGCCAGACGCGCGGGCGATGGGGGCAGTACAAAGCAACATCGTAGCGGCGCGGTATGGCGGGACACTGCCGGAGTAGAGGGACAGATGAAGAAACGCCCGCCAGGCCTGTCTGCCTTGCGAGCGTTTTCTTTTTGTGGAACGACTGGGAGGTGGGGGCTACTCGACGGTGACAGCCTTAACGAGGTTGCGGGGACTGTCGACGTCGAGGCCGCGCTGCAGCGCCATGAAGTACGCGAAGAGCTGGAGGGGGATGACTTCCAGGAGGGGCAGGAGGAACTCGGAGACAGCGGGGATGAAGACGACGTTCTGGGCGAGGGCGGTGATCTCGGTGTCGCCTTCGGTGGCGAGGACGAAGGGGTTGACGCCCTGCTTGTTGATGTCCTCGAGGAGCTGGATGGACTTGCGGTAGCGCAGCATGGAGGACGGGTCGGCCTGATCGCGGGTGGCGATGACGACGAGGGGTGCGCCTTCGCCGAGCAGGGCGTTGGGGCCGTGCTTGAGCTCGCCGGTGGGGTAGGCCTCCGCGTGGATGTAGGAGACTTCCTTGAGCTTGAGGGCGCCTTCGCGGGCGATGGGGTAGTGCAGGGCGCGGCCGAGAAAGAGAAAGGCGCCAGCCGAGGCGAAGCTAGGCACGAGCTCGGAGACAGCTTTTTCCCACGACGGTAGTGCCCCGGCGATGAGCGACGGAAGACGACCGAGCTGTTCGAGATGGGAGGCGACGTCGGCGGCGGTGGCGCGGTTGCGGTCACGGGCGAGCAGCAGGCTGAGAAGCTGGATGAGCAGGAGTTGCGTAGTGAAGCTCTTGGTGGCGGCGATGGCGACTTCCTTGCCGGCGCGGGTGAGCAGTGTGGCGTCGGCCTCGCGAGCCATGGTGGAGCCTTCGACGTTGGTGATCGAGATGGTGCGGGCGCCGCGGGATCTGGCCTCGCGGAGGGCGGCCAGGGTGTCGGCCGTTTCACCCGATTGCGAGAGGACAAGGACGGCGGGAGCGCGGAGGGTGTCGTAGCGGCGGTAGGGGTACTCGCTGGCGTATTCGACGTCGACGGCGACACCGGAGGCTTCTTCGATCATGATCTCAGCGGCGAGGCCGGCGTGGCGGCTGGTGCCGGAGGCGGCGATGATGAGGCGATCGGAGCCATGGAGGATGTCACGGATGCCGGCCCAGGCGGCTGCGTTGAGATCGCTGCCGGTGGTGTAAGCGGCGAGGGTGTCCTCGAGAGCGCGGGGCTGCTCGTAGATCTCCGAAAGGGTGCGGTGGGAGCGTGTTCCTTCGGGAGCAAGAGGGGCGGCTTCGGTCATACCACTATGATGGCATGTCACTCGGGCAGCCC
This sequence comes from Acidobacteriaceae bacterium, assembly GCA_965199635.1. Classification (GTDB taxonomy): domain Bacteria; phylum Acidobacteriota; class Terriglobia; order Terriglobales; family Acidobacteriaceae; genus Edaphobacter. The sequence continues at coordinate 1,441,280 of CBDASL010000001.1, forward strand.
GTCCAGGAGAATGCCAGAGGGTGCGGCCTGCGGAGGCAAGTGCGCGGGCGACTCAAGCTTTGGAGCGGCGGATGCGAACTGTGGTGCGAGTGCGGGTGACGGAAGCGAAGCGACCGGGGCAGGCAGGGCAGCCGATGTCAGCCGCGGAGCTGGCCAGGGTCGAGCAGCATGTTCAGCGCGCGGAGGAGGTGCGACGGCCGGGTCGCTGGCGACGCGCGTGGACGCGGATGCGTGCACCGTGGGTGGCGTTGCAAGCCTTGCTGTGTGGGACGGCTGTGGCTTTTGGCGTGCTTTGGCTGGAGTTGCCGGATGGCTCGAGGGGGGCACGGGTGGTGGCGGCGCTCGGGCTGCTGGGTGGCGTTGCACTGGGAGCGTGGGCGCAGGCGGGCCTGCTGTTGGCGATGCGGCGACCAGTGGTGAGGCGACAGGCCTGGCGGGGGGCGCTGTGGCTGCTTGGGCTGGCTGGTGCGTACGGACTTCTGGCGATAGGGCTGGATGCGGGAGCGCTGCAGGATGGAAGCCGGGCGGCATACCTGGAGGAGCGGACACTCCTCTGGCATGTGGGAGGTGTTGCGGTTCTGCGTGCGCTTGAGGCAGGGGTGTGGTGGGTTTTGCGGTGGACACTTGCCGCGGCCATGCTGCCGCTCCTGATCGAGAGTGTGGCGATGGGGCAAAAGGGTGTGACCTGGGACGGCTGCACGGCGCCATTGCGGCACGGGCTGTATTGGACGACGGTGATGGGAGTGGCGGGAGCGTGGACCGCGACGGAGGCAGGAACGACGTGGTTCCGGCCGGTGGTTCCTGTAGCTGTGCAGGCAGTGCTGACGGTGGCCAAGATGGGGCTGCTGTTTGCTGTCGGTGTGGGCGGGTTGTGCTTTGCCCTGTCGCTCACCGGAACCTATCTGCGGGATCGGGAGCGAGCACAGGGAGCGAGGCCGCGGGGGCGTGGGCTCGCGAGACGAGTTCGACCCGAGACTGCGGGTCCTGTGCTTAGCACGCGCTAAGGCTGGGGCAGAAGCCGCGAATCGGGCGTGAAGGGATGAACGCTCGGTAAATTTGGGGTGGATGTGGGAAGTATTGCTGGTTGTTCTGCTTATTGCGCGCCGGTAGGCTAACAGGGACGCTCCGGGTGGAGAAAGTGCTGGTTTGGTTTGGAAGGATTGACATTGCAGAAGGTCGGGCAGGCAGCGGTTGTGCTTGCGTGCACGGCTGGTCTGGGCTACGGATCGATGTGGGCCACAAACGTGAGTACGGCGGTGATGCCGGCCAGGACAGCGCCGGCGGCCCCGCGACCGCCTGTGGTGCGTCGGGTTATTGCGCCTGAGAAGAAGGCGAAGGGCAGGTTCTTCCGGGGCGTAGCCTCGTGGTATGGATCGGTCTGGAATGGCCGGCAGACGGCGAGTGGGGAGATCTTTCGCGAAACGGCTATGACGGCCTGCCACGCGAGCCTGCCTTTCGGGACGTTGGTGCGGGTGATTAACCTGCGGAACCACCGGTCGGTTGTGGTGCGCATCAATGATCGTGGGCTGGGCGGGACGGGGCGGCTGATCGATCTGTCTTCCGCAGCCGCTGAGCAGATTGGGATGTTGCGAACCGGGTTGGCGCCCGTTCGACTGGAAGTGCTTGGAGCGGCGGCTCACGGCTAAAAGGGACCGGAAATCCACATTTCCAACGGAAGACAACGGGGCCGCGGAGAGTCATGATGATCTTCGCGGCCCCGTTGCGTTTGGGGGCATGGGGTGGGGCGGCCGGGTGAGCTACGGCATAAGTACCGCAAGATGTGGGAACTTTCTTCTGTTGAAAACTACCTGTTGTGGTGGTGGCGTAAAAGGCATACAAGAGAGGGAGTGAGTTCCGCAACGGCCGAAGGGGTCCGTGGAGCTTGCGGAAGCAGGACAGCTACCGAGCGCGGCGGACGACTGCGCGGGTGGGAAGTGCGCTTGTTGTGGCCAGATTTGGCCAACCAGGTTGAGGGTGGTCCCTGAGTTGATCAGGCGCCAAGTTTGGGTCAGCAAGCGTGTGGCAGCTGCCACAGCACACGAGAGTGAAAGGACAGAATGGCGACGACAACCAACATGCAGATTGGGCTTTCCGATCTGACGCCGAGTTTTCCGGCGCGGGAAGAGACACCGACGATGCACATCCGCAAGCGCAACGGGGCGCTGGAGCCGGTGGATGTGAACAAGATTGTGAAGGCGGTGCAGCGGAGCGCGTACGGGCTGAACCACGTGGACGCGATCCGCATTGCGTCGAAGACGATTGGCGGCCTGTATGACGGGGCGACGACGCGCGAGCTGGATGCGATCTCGATCGACACGGCGGCCAGCCTGATCGCGGAGGAGCCACAGTACTCCAAGCTGGCGGCGCGGCTGCTGCTGCAGACCATCCTGAAGGAGGTCGCGAACCAGAATCTTCACAGCTTTTCGCAGTCGGTGATGTACGGCCGGGCGGAGGGTGTGGTGAGTCCGGCGGCGGCGGAGTTTGTGCAGACGCACCAGCGCAAGCTGAACCATGCGATCGATGACACGCTGTCGGACCGGTTTGAATATTTCGGTCTGCGGACGGTGTATGACCGGTATCTGCTGCGGGATCCGATCTCGCGCAAGGTGATTGAGACGCCGCAGTACTTCTTTATGCGGGTGGCGTGCGGGCTGGCGGGGACGGCGCACGAGGCGATCGAGTTTTACCGGCTCATTGGCAGCCACGACTACATGCCGAGCTCGCCGACGCTGTTCAACTCGGGGACGAAGCATCCGCAGATGTCGAGCTGCTATCTGCATGATTCGCCGGGTGACTCACTGGAATCGATCTATGACGCGTACAAGAACGTGGCGTTGTTGTCGAAGTTTTCGGGTGGGATTGGGTTGGCGTTTCACCGGGTGCGGAGCGAGGGATCGCTCATTCGGGCGACGAACGGGTTGTCGAACGGCATTGTGCCGTGGCTTCGGACGCTGGACTCGAGTGTGGCGGCGGTGAACCAGGGGGGCAAGCGCAAGGGTGCCTGCTGCGTGTACCTGGAGCCGTGGCATGCGGACATCGAATCCTTTCTGGAACTGCGCGAAAACACCGGCGACGTGAGCCGGCGGACCTACAACCTGAACACGGCGAACTGGGTGCCGGACCTGTTTATGCAGCGGGTGAGCGAGGACGGCATCTGGTCGTTGTTTGACCCGAAGGTGGTGCCGCACCTGCCGGACACCTACGGCGAGGAGTTCAAGGCGGCGTATGAGAAGGCCGAAGCGGAGAAGCTGTTTGAGCGGCAGGTGAAGGCGCGTGATCTCTATATGCGCATGATGCGGTCGTTGGCGGAGACGGGCAACGGCTGGATGACGTTCAAGGACGCCTGCAACATCAAGAACAACCAGACGGGCAAGAACGGCAATGTAGTGCACCTGTCGAATCTGTGCACGGAGATCACAGAGGTGACGAACAAGGACGAGACGGCGGTCTGCAATCTCGGTTCGATCAACCTGGGGCGGCACGTGATCTACGACGACAGCGGCAGGGCGAGTTTTGACTTTGCCAAGCTGGAGCGGACGGTGCGGGTGGCTGTGCCGATGCTGGACCGGGTGATCGACATCAACTTCTACCCGATTCCGCAGGCGGCCGGATCGAACTCGAAGTGGCGGCCGGTGGGTCTGGGCGTGATGGGCCTGCAGGATGTGTTCTTCCAGCTGAGTCTGCCGTTTGACTCGGCGGAGGCGCAGGCGCTTTCGACCAAGATCCAGGAGGAGATTTACTTCCACGCGCTGTCGGTGAGCTGCGACATTGCAGAGCGGGACGGGGCACACGAGAACTTCCCGGACACGCGGTTGGCGGACGGGCACTTCCAGTTCGACCTGTGGAAGGTGATGCCGAGCGACAGCGCGCGATGGGAGACCCTGCGCCAGCGGATCGCCAAGAGCGGCGTACGGAACAGCCTGCTGATTGCGATTGCCCCGACTGCGACGATTGCCTCGATTGTGGGCTGCTACGAGTGCATTGAGCCGCAGATCTCGAATCTGTTCAAGCGGGAGACGCTTTCGGGCGAGTTTCTGCAGGTGAACCGGTATCTGATTGAGGAGCTGAAGCGTCGCGGGATGTGGACGGACGAGATGCGGATGAAGCTGAAGCTGTCGGAGGGCTCGGTGCAGGCAATCGACGAGCTGCCGGCGGACATCAAGGCCATCTACCGGACGGTTTGGGAGGTTCCGATGCGGTCGCTGATCGACATGGCGAAGGCGCGGAACGCGTACATCGACCAGTCGCAGTCGCTGAATCTGTTCTCCGAGTCGCCGAACATTGGCAAGCTGAGCTCCATGTACATGTACGCGTGGCAGAGCGGGTTGAAGACGACCTACTACCTGCGGTCGCGGCCGGCGACACGGATTGCCAAGGCGACGGTGCAGGGCGGCGGCAACAAGTCGGCGGCGCAGATGGGAGCTTCATCGGTGCCGACGGTGCCAGCAGTGGCGGCCAGCGTGGCGAGTGCGGGGCCGGTGAGTTCGGCGGATGCGATTGCATGTTCGCTGGAGAACCCGGAGAGCTGCGAAGCCTGCCAGTAGAGACCTGAACCACGGGGTTGCGGCGAAGAGCATCGTCTTCGCCGCGCCCAGGATGACAAACAGATTTAAGGAGATTGACCCATGGCTACCATTCCTGTTGTTGAGCACACGGCGGCACCCGAGCACACGCCGTCTTCGTCCGTTGCGGTTCCACAGCAGATCCTGGATCCGGGCATGTGCCTGACCCTGCGGCCGATGGCGTATCCGCAGTTCTATGACATGTTCCGCGATGGCATCAAGAACACATGGACGGTGGAAGAGGTCGACTTTTCGACCGACCTCGTCGATCTGAAGCAGCGGTTGACACCGGCGGAGATCCACCTGATTCAGCGACTGGTGGCGTTCTTTGCGACAGGGGACTCGATCGTTTCGAACAACCTGGTGTTGAACCTGTACAAGCATGTGAACTCGCCCGAGGCGCGGCTGTACCTGTCGCGGCAGCTGTTTGAAGAGGCCGTGCACGTGCAGTTTTATCTGACGTTGCTGGACAACTACGTGCCGGACCCGGACGAGCGTGCAGCGGCCTTTGCGGCGGTCGATAACATTCCGTCGATCTCAAAGAAGGCCGACTTCTGCATGAAGTGGATGGACTCCATCCAGGAGCTGGACACGCTGGAGACGCGGGATCATCGGCGGCAGTTTCTGCTGAACCTGATCTGCTTTGCGTCGTGCATCGAAGGGCTCTTCTTCTTCGCGGCGTTTGCGTACGTGTACTTTCTGCGATCGAAGGGTCTGCTGCACGGGTTGGCGAGCGGCACGAACTGGGTGTTCCGCGACGAGAGTGCGCACCTTGAGTTCGCGTTCGAGGTAGTGAACGTGGTGCGGCGGCAGGAGCCCGACCTGTGGGATGCGCAGCTGGAGACGCAGATCATCGAGATGCTGCAGGAGGCGATCGACGCGGAGGCACAGTTTGCGGAGGATCTACTGAGCGGCGGTGTGGCTGGTCTGAGCGTGAAGGATATGCGCGCCTACCTGGGCTATGTGGCGGACACACGGCTGCAGCGGCTGGGAATTGCGCCGCACTTCAAGACCAAGAATCCGTTTGGCTTTATGGAGCTGCAGGATGTGCAGGAGCTGACGAACTTCTTTGAACGGCGCGTGTCGGCCTACCAGACGGCGGTTCCGGGCGAGGTTGCGTTTGGCGAAGACTTCTAGCTGAAGAGCCGTTTGTGTTGGCGTGGGGCAGGGCCTTCGGGCTCTGCCCTTTTCTTTTCGGCGCTGCTGCCAGGCAGCGCTAGGAGATTGATTCCGAGAGGACGGTGGCAGTATCGAGAAGGGTGAGGAGGATGCGGCGGAGGGCGATCTCGCGGCCGGAAGGGTCGTACCACTCGGCGGTAGTGTGGATGCCGCCGGCAGTGCCGCCGGTGCCGAGGGCGACGGCCGGGAGACCGAGGGAAAGCGGGAGGTTGGCATCGGTAGAGCCGAGTCGGAACTCGGTGCGAAGGCCGAGGTGGCGATCGACGGCGGCGACGGTGCGGAGAAGGGGACTGTCCGATGGCAGGTCGGCGGCCGGGCGATCGCCGACGAGTTCGACTGCGAGGGTAGCTGGTGGGTGTGGGGCGAGGTCGGCGTTGCTTTGGGCGAGGCTGGCGCGAGCGAGGGAGAGGACCTGATCTGCGGTGTGCTGGAGATGGAGCGGATCGGTGGAGCGGAGATCGAGAAAGGCTTCGGCGGAGGCGGGAATGGAGTTGATGGAGGTGCCGCCGGCGATGCGGCCGACGGACAGGGTGGTGCGGGGGTGCTCGGGGAGGGCGAGATGGGAAAGCTCCGCCAGGATCCGGGCGAGCAGAAAGATGGGGTTGGGAGCGCCGGCGTCGGTCCAGGAGTGGCCACCGGGACCGGAGATGATGAGGCGGAAGCGCCGGGAGCCGAGGGCGCGGGTGACAGTTGTGGTGGTGCCTGAGCCTTCAAGGACGAGGGTCGCGGCGATGCGGCGGGCGAGGGAGCCGCGGGTGAGCAGATGGCGGATGCCGCGGAGATCGCCTTCGCCTTCCTCGCCGACATTGGCCGCAAAGAGGATGGGGATGGGTGGGGTGAGCCCGGCGTGACGGATGGCAGCGGCGAGGGCGAGCAGGGCGGAGAGGCCGGCGGCGTTGTCGCAGGCGCCGGGGGCGAGGATGCGCGAGCCTTCCTCGGACGGGGTGCACGGTGTGCCGGCGGGAAAGACGGTGTCAAGGTGGGCGGAGAGCAGGAGGACTGGTTGGTTTGGGTCGGAGCTGGCGGCGGGGAGTTCAGCGAGGGCGTTGCCGAGGTCGTCCAGCCGTGGGTTGCTGAGGCCGAGGGCGGTGAAGTGCTCGAGGATGACGGCGGCGCGGGCGGACTCGGCGAAGGGTGGGGCAGGGGTACCGACGAGCTCCATCAGCCACTGACGGATCTGAGGCTGATGGAGGTGAAGCCAGCCAAAGGCGCGGTGGACGTCACGCGAGGCGGCGAGGGAGAGAATGCGGCGCTGGGCGCTCGCGGTGGAAGAGGCGGTGACAGGGCTCACGCGTAGTGGACCTCAACCAGGAAGAGGCCGCGGGCAGGGGCGGTGGGGCCGGCGGCGCGGCGATCGCGGGCGGCGAGGATGGCGGGCAGAGAGGCGGGGTCGCGGCGGCCGGAGCCGGCCTCCACGAAGGTGCCAACGAGGTTGCGCACCATGTGGTGCAGAAAGCCGGTGCCAGTGACACGGAAGACCAGAAGACCCTCTGTGGTGCGCTCCCACGTGGAGGCGAGGATGGTGCGGCAGGGTGAGGGCGGCGTGGCGGGGTAGTCGGGGACGGGGTGGGCAGGGTAGAAGGGCTGGCGGTCGGGATTGAGGGCATCTGAACCCGCGGCAGCAAAGCTGGTGAAGTCGTGAGTGCCGAGGATGTGGGCAGCAGCGCTCTGGAGGCGATCGAGGCGGAGCGGGGTGGGGCAGTCCCAGACAAACGGGGCAAGCATAGGGGAACAGATGCGGTCCGGGACTGGACGGAGCGAGTCCGAACCGTCTGGGGCTGGACCACCTAGGGCTGGACGGAGCGAGGCCGGGTGCGCGGCGGGCTCGGGCCGGCGAGGGAAGATGCGGTACTCGTAGGTTTTGGAGCGGGCACTGTGGCGGGCGTGGAAGGCAGGAGGGACGGGGTTGAGGGTGAGGACGCGGATGCTGGGGGGCAGGATGCGATTGAGGGCGCGAAGGAGGTTGGTGCCAGGGATGGCGGTCTCGAGATCGAAGGTGGCGACCTGGGCGAGGGCGTGGACCCCGGCGTCGGTGCGACCGGAGCCTGCGGGGAGAGTGTGTTCCGTAGTGATGCGGTGAAGGGCGTCTGCGAGGTGTCCCTGGACGGTGGGGAGGCCTGGCTGGACCTGCCAACCGTGGAGATGGCTGCCGTCGTAACTGAGGGTGCACATCCAGCGGGGCATGGGGCGACGGTAGCACGGGAGCGGGAGAGCGGTGTTCGATATACTTCCTCGCAAGCCCTGACGTTCTGCATACGGCGATGGCGGGGAACCGCGGGGGAACTATGCTCGTAGAGGACGTTGCGACTGGAGCGGGGCTGGGCGGAGTTGCCCAGGATGTGCGTCTCGTAGATGTGCGGCTACGTCTACCGGCATGACAGGCCTCAGGCTGAGACGGAATTAGCAGCAGGGGTCGCCGGCTGCGCGCGCGACGAAGGAAGGTGTGCACGTGGGCAAGAGCAGACGATCGGCGGCAGGAGCAGATGGGCCGAGTGGCAGCAGAGGAAAGGTTTCGGAGACAACTGTGACGAGTGAACGATTTGGGGCCGCGGCGCTATGTGCGGTGTTGTGTATGGGGCAGGTAGCGGCTCCCGCGATCGCGCAGACGGCACCGTCAACGGCACCGCCGATTGGCGGGGTGCCCGCCGAGGCAAACCTTCCGGCAACACCGGAGCCGCCACCGAAGACAACCGAACCGCTCTACCTGCGGGATACAGGGAAGGACTACCTGATCCCCAAGAAGCACTTTCAGTTTGGCAATCCGCTGGCGCCCTATACGGCGACTGACGTGCCGCTGCCGCGGCTGACCAACTCCGAGCGGATGCGTACCTTGCTGCGCGATGGGAAGCTTTACCTGAGCCTGCCGGATGCGGTGGCGCTGGCGCTTGAGAACAACTTCGATATCGCGATTGCGCGAATCAACCTGGACATTGCGGATACGGATCTGCTGCGGGCTGAAGCGGGGCAGACGCTGCGTGGTGTGTCAACGGGGCTGATTACCGGCACGCTGGGCGGAACGACGACAACCATCAGCGGCGGCGGTGGGCCGGGTGGCACATCTACCTCAAGTGGGGGTGGGAGCACAGGTGCTTCAGGCCTGGTGTTGAGCACAAATGGTGGCGGACCGCTGCCGGAGACGCTGGATCCGCTGCTGACCGGAACGCTGCAGTATGAGAGCAACAAGCAGCAGGAGCCGACGACTTTCATCACCGGAACCAATACGTTGGAGCAGGACACGGCAACGTATAACTTCGGCTACCAGCAGGGTTTTACGTCTGGCACGTTGTTGAGCGTGACTTTCGACAACACACGGCAGACGACCAACAGCACGCGTAGCAACTACAGCCCTCTTCTGCAGTCGACCTTTCGTGCGCAGGCGACGCAGCACCTGCTGCAGGGGTTTGGACCGTGGGTGAACCGGCGGTTTATTGTGCAGGCCAAGAACGACCGGCGTATCACTGATTCGGCGTTTCGCGCCCAGGTGATCTACACGGTGTCGCAGGTGGAGAGCATCTACTGGGCGCTGGTGAGCGCCTATGAGGACGTGCAGGCGAAGGAACGAGCGTTGCAGCAGAGCACCCAGCTGGCGGCAGACGACAGAAAGCAGCTGGAGATTGGCACACTGGCACCGCTGGACGTGGTGAATGCGGATGCGGGTGTGGCCAGTGACAAGCAGGCCTTGATCACGTCGCAATCGAACCTTGAGTACCAGCAGCTGCTGATGAAGCAGGCGGTGGCGCGATCGCTGAATGATGCCGAGCTGTCGCAGGCGCCGGTGGTCCCGACGGACAGGGTCGGTCTGGACCGTTTGCCGGAAGAAGACATGAGCGTGGAGGAGCTGGTGCGGGAGGCCTATGTGAACAACCCGCAGATTGAGCAGGCCGCGCTGAACATGAAGAACAACGAGATCACGATCCGGGCGGAGAAGAACGGGCTGCTGCCGACTGTGGATGCCTACGCGTTCTATGGGGCCACCGGTTTGGGCGGTGCGCAGAATCCACGGTTGATCTGTACAGATCCTGTGACTTTCGTTGGGGGAGCATGCACGCCGACCAACGGTGGCGTTGCGAACAGTGGCTACGGAACGGTGACGAAGAACCTGGTGAACAACAACTTCCCGGACTATGGGGTTGGGGTGAACATCAACATCCCGCTGCGCAACCGGGCGGCGCAGGCTGACCAGGCGCGATCGCAGATGGAGTACCGGCAGGCGCAGATGCGGCTGCAGCAGTTGTACGTGCAGACACGGATCAACGTCATTAACGGGCAGTATGCGTTGACGAATGATCGGGCAGCGGTGCAATCAGCCCAGGCGGCGCGGGAGTTTGCGGCGCAGTCCCTTGAGGCGGAGCAGAAGAAGTACAGGCTAGGTGCTTCCACGACGGCGCTGGTGCTACAGCAGGAGCGGAACCTGGCGACAGCGGAGAACACCTCAATCTCCGCAACGGCGGCTTACGCGCGCGACCGCGTTTCACTGGAGCAGCTGCTTTCGACGACGTTGGATCGCTACGGCATAACGTTGCAGGAGGCAGCAAGCGGTGTGGTGACGCAACAGCCGACCATCCCGGGGCTGACGGCACCCAAGGCGCCTGAACCTCCGAAGCCGCTGACGCAGGTACCACCCCCGCCGCCGGCCTAGAGGGTCTCGTGGGCTGGCGGCGATAGACTGGTGGGATGAGTCAGACCTGTGAGTCGTCGATGTCGGGATCAGGTAATGCACTGGCGCGGGCTGCTTCCGCCTATCTGCGATCGGCGATGCACCAGCCAGTGCAGTGGGAGGAGTGGGGCGAGGCGGCCTTTGCGCGCGCGGCGCGTGAAGACAAGCCGATCCTGCTGGATATCGGCGCGGTGTGGTGCCACTGGTGCCATGTGATGGACCGGGAGAGCTACGAGGACGAGCGCACGGCGGCGGTGATCAACGAGCACTTTGTCGCGATCAAGGTAGATCGAGACGAGCGGCCGGATGTTGACACTCGCTACCAGGCGGCAGTAGCAGCAATCAGCGGACAGGGTGGTTGGCCGTTGACGGCATTTTTGACACCGGACGGCCGACCTTTCTTTGGCGGAACGTACTTTCCGCCCGAGGACCGATATGGCCGGCCAAGTTTGCAGCGGGTGCTGCTGACGATGGCCGAGTCGTTTCGGGAGCGGCGCGCTGAGGTGAACGAGTCCGCAGGAAGCATTCTTGAAGCGATTGAGCACAATGAAAGCTTCACCGGGCAGGGTGGCAGTGTGGGGCCGGAGCTGGTAGCGAAGCTCGTGAGCTCGTGTGTCTCGCAGTTCGACGCCCGGTCGGGTGGGTTCGGATCGCAGCCAAAGTTTCCGCAGTCGGCTGGGTTGGATCTGCTGATTGATGCCGCCTCGCGAAGGAGCCTGGCGGGCAAGCGCGAGCTGGTGGAGAGTGCGGCGCATGCAGCACGATTCACCCTGGAGCAGATGCGGCTGGGCGGGATCTATGACCACCTGGCGGGTGGATTCCACCGGTACTCGGTGGACGACCGGTGGGTCGTTCCGCACTTCGAGAAGATGGCCTACGACAACTCGGAGCTGCTGCGCAACTACGTGCACGCCTTCCAGACCTTTGTGGATCCGCGCTTTGCCGAGACGGCGCAGGAGATGGTGGGGTGGATGGATGCCACGCTGAGTGATCGCGACCGAGGCGGGTTCTATGCGTCGCAGGATGCGGACTTCTCGCTGGAGGACGACGGCGACTACTTTACGTGGACCCGTGACGAGGTAGGGGCGGTGCTGCAGGGCGAGGAGTTGGCTCTGGTGCTGGCGTACCTGAACGTGGGTGAGGTGGGCAACATGCACCACAACCCGGCGAAGAACGTGCTGCATGCGACGGGCACACTGGAGGCGGCGGCGCGTCTAGCGAAGGTCGACCAAGGGCGGGCTGCAGAGACGTTGGTGTCGGCCAAGCAAAAACTCCTCGCAAAACGGCAGACACGACCGACGCCCTATGTGGATCGAACGGTCTACACAGGATGGAACGGGATGTGTGCGTCGGCGTACCTGGAGGCTGGCCGTGTGTTGAAGCAGCCGGAGACGACGCGGTTTGCGCTCCGAACGCTGGATCGTTTGATGGCCGAGGTGTTGAGCGCAGACGGGAGCGTGCGGCATGTGGCCAGCTACGGGCATGAGGTGAGCCCGGGAACCGCCGTGGCGGGTGTGCTGGACGACTACGTGTTTCTGGGGCACGCCCTTCTGGACGCCTGGGAGGTGACAGCAGAGGGACGGTACTACGACGCGGCGGAGCTCATCGTCCGGGAGGTTGTGCGGCGGTTTCGGGACACGACAGCTGGAGGCTTTTTCGATACGGAGCTGGCGACAGCGGGGGAACGGCGGCTGGGGGTCCTGGGCGCGCGGCGTAAGCCGTTGCAAGACTCCCCGACGCCGGCGGGAAACCCAGGAGCAGCAGCGCTGCTGCTACGCCTGGAGGCGCTGAACGGGCGGGAAGACTACCTGCTCCTGGCGCAGGAGACGTTGGAGACGTTTGCCGGAGTTGTGGAGCAGTACGGGCTGTACGCGGCGAGTTTTGGGCTGGCGGTGCAGCGACTGGTGCAGCGCCCGATCCAGATATGCATTGTGGGCGACGATGCGACAGCGCGGCGGATGGAGCAGGTGGCACTGGCGCGGTGGTCGGTGAACAAGAGCGTCGTGCGAGTGGGGCGGGATCGGCTGGGCGAGTTGCCGCCCCTGCTGCGCGAGACACTGCCGCGGTTGCCGGGTGTGCAGGAAGGAGCTGGGACGGTTGCAGTGGTGTGTAGCGGCAATGTGTGCAAGCCGCCGGTTCGTACGCCGGAGGAGTTGCTGGACCAACTGAATGCCGCGCTTTGACGGTTCGGGGTGGATATGGCCCCGGACTGCTAGAGGGAGGTCTGCGCTGGGGGTGCCGTGGGCTCCCTGGAGTGCTGGAGGATGAGGAGGTCGGAGGCGGAGCCGAGGGGGATTCCGGAGCGCTCGAAGGTCTGGATGATGCGTCGGCGCAGTTCGCGGAGGACCACGTCCTTCTGGTTGGCGCGGACGCGGATGATGACGGGGTAGGTGACGGAGCGGCCGTCGATCTTGTCGACACCGGGAACGGTAGGGTCGGTGATGATGATGTCTTTCAGCGTGGAGTCGGCTCGGACGTCGTTGGCGATGGATTGCAGCACGCCGATGACGCGGTCTGGATCGGCGGAGGCGTCAACGGAGACAGGCAAATTGGCGACGGAGAAGTCACGGGACAGGTTCTGCACAGTGGCGATCTGACTGTTCGGGATGATGTTCAGTGTGCCGTCGGAGTCACGGAGGCGGGTGGTGCGTAGAGTAAGCAACTCAACGGTGCCCGAGAGGCTGGCGATCCGAACTACGTCGCCTACGTTGTACTGATCTTCGATGAGGATGAAGATGCCGTTGAGGACGTCTTTGAAGATGGACTGCGCGCCGAGGCCGATGCCGACGCCAACGACCCCGGCAGAGGCAAGGAGCGGCTCGGCCTTGATGCCGAAGACGGAAAGCACCTGAAGCAGAACGATGAACCCAATCAGGCCGTAGGCGGTGGCCCGGAGAATGCCAGCCACGGTGCGCAGCTGGGCAGCGCGTTGTGTGTTGGCAATCTGACGGTCAGCGAGCCGATGCATCCGTGTGACGAAGAAGACGACCAGGCGCCAGAGAAGAAACGCCGTGAGGAGGATGACGAGGAGGTGGGGGACATCCTCCCGGACGAAGGTGACGGCCTGCTCGTGCCAGTCATGCACCAGGGTATGCGCGACGGGCATGCTCTCCCCACTCGGAAGGTTGCCGGACGCGAGTGTTGATGAGGCGGCGGGTGAAGCTTGCGGAGCTTCAGTGAGAAGCAGCATGATGAAGGTCTGACCTCGGGAGGGCGCCTGTGCGTTGGGCAGCCGGGAAGCCCTGGGGTTGAGACGCGGCCAGGAGCGGCTCGGCTGCCGGAGGGCGACATGAGACGTGGAGTAGCAGCGATGGGGCTGAGCGGCGCGATGGTGCTGGGCATGCTTGGCGCACCAGGAGATGCGCAGACTGCGGGGGCGGGGCAGGCAAACCCGCACCCTATCTTCGGGGACAATGCGCCGCCGGATCAGACGATGGTGCACCTGCAGGAGCAGCAAGCGAAGACGCGCAACCTGGACCGGCAGAAGAGGTTGGAGGACGACACGGCGAAGCTGTTTGCGCTGGCGAGCGAGCTGAAGGACGAGGTGGGCAAGACGAACAAGGACACGATGTCGCTCGACGTGATCAAGAAGGCAGACGAGATCGAGCGCCTGGCGCACAGCGTGAAGGAAAAGATGAAGGGGTAGAGCGGATGCGCTCTACCCCTGGATTGCGGCTGGTGATGCCACCCATGGTCTAGCGGTGGCGGTGATGCCGGTGGTGATGCCGGTGATGATGCGGGCGATCCTGAGCCTGCGCGGAGACGGCAGAACCGGCAAGCAAGACTGCTGCGATGGAAGCGAGCAAGAGATTACGGAAGGTCATGTCTGGTCCTTTGGGATGGACGTTCCTGGGAAGGTCCTTGCCACAAGGGTACGGGGCCCGGGGCAGGTTTGTGAGAAAAGATTTGGCTAACTCGCAGCAGGCGGCATCGCTTTTGGTTCTAGCGTCCCGTCGCGGGGGTGGGTTCCTGCACGGACGACGGCAGATTGATGAGCACAAGGTCACCCTCGACGCGCACGGGGTAGACGGGGACAGCGGCGTGCTCGGGCTCGGCGGCAACACCGGTCGTGAGATCAAAGGCCCATGCGTGCCAGGGGCAGAGCACAGCATTGCCCTCGATCCAACCCTCCGCGAGAGGTCCCTGACGATGCGGGCAGACGTTGTTAAGGGCGTGCAACTCCCCGTGCAGACGAGCGAGGCAGATGGGAGTGCCAGCGGCATCGAGTTCCGTAACAGCGCCTTCGGCTGGGGAGTCGCTGAGTGGGCAGAGGGTGATCCAATCGGACAAGACGAGTCTCCAACGTGAACTGAGCTAAGGGTACTCTGGGAACGAAGGTGAGGTGTGGTGCGGCATTCGGACAAGAGCCAGAGACGGCCTACGGTAGAGCAGCATGAGGCGCCCCTGGTTGTGGAAGGGCGTTGGATCCTGCGTGCGCTGGTTGTACTCGTAGGCGTCGCTCTGCTGTGCGGCTACCTGACGTTCTGCGGGTTGTTTTACCAGGGACAGTGGCAGATGGTGATGCACCCCGTCCGGACAGACGCACAGCCAGCTCTCCCGAGTGGTCGAAGCTATGACGTAGTGCGGTTCGGGCCGGGGGCGACCGGGGTGCCGCAGCGGGTAGGGTGGTGGATCCCGCCAAGCGATGGCCCGTATCGCGGCGTGACGCTTCTCTACCTGCCATCCGGGGATGGGGCGTTGGCAGATCAGGCAGAGCTATTGGGGGCCCTGAGCGACTCGGGAGTGGCGATATTCGGCTTTGACTGGAGAGCTTATGGAGCCAGCGCCATGCTACGCCGGCCGAGTGAAGCCACCATGCGCGACGATGCCGAAGCGGCGTACCAGTACCTGGTAGCTGCACGTGGCCTTCACCCTAGCGCCATCGTGCCCTATGGACGTGATCTGGGAGCGGCGGTGGCGCTTTGGCTTTGCGGGCAACACAAGGAGATACCGGCGATGGCACTGGACCAGCCACGGTTTCACGTCTCGGCGGACGTGGCGAACGACGCGCGTGTGCGACTTCTGCCCGTGGGGCTGCTCCTGAAGGATCGATTCGAACTCGAGCCGATGCTGCGGGAGAGCCACACGCCGAAGCTGATCGTCCTGCAGGGTGGGCAGGGCTCGCCGGATGAACGGGAGAGCGGGTCCGCATTGCAGGCGGGTGATCCGAAGATGACGGTGACTCTGCCTCACCGCGACCCGAAGGCGTTGCAGGGGGCGCTGCGACGCTTCCTGGGGCAGTATGCCCCTGCGGCGCTTAAGAGCGAACCAGTCTCCTCCACGAGCCAGGGACGGGAGCGATGACGCGCTGGCTGCGGAGCCTGGAACCCTGGGGCACGGCGCTGCTGCGCGTGGTGCTGGGGGTGGCGATGGCCTACCACGGATGGCAAAAGGTTCTGCCGGCGCATGGATGGCATTTTGATCTTCTGCAAGGAGTGAGGCACTATGCGGCGTATGTGGTGACACTGGGGCTGCCACCAGCGTTAGGCTACGTGTCCGCGGCAGTGGAGGCTTTGGGTGGCCTCTTGCTGGTGCTTGGCGCGATAACTCGATTCGTGGCGTTTTTAGTCGCGGGGAACATGCTGGTCGCGCTTGTCGCAGTGAATCTGCACCATGGCTATGGTGGCTCGGAGTACACGCTGGCGCTTATCGCGATGGCCGTGATGCTGGTGTGTGTCGGAGGAGGCGCGGCCTCGGTCGATTCACGCCTTGGCCTGCAATAGGCAAGGGTCAACGACCGAGGTCGGCATAAAGGAAGTGAAGGCTCCGATCGAACTAGAGCCTTACGGTCTTTAGGTGGGGAGGATGTTGCGGATTGGGGAAGGTCGGCACCGAGGGAGAAGCAGGTCCGGCCGTGTGAACTACAGTGAGTATGACGCGACAGAGGGTCAAAAGTTGTCCTTTGTTCTGCCACCTCCGTTGTAGTGTCCGAAGCCTGTGTTGCGGCTCGGTCAAAGCAAGGAGAAACTCTGTAGCGACGCTTGGTTGTAGCACACGCTCATAACGATTCACCAGCGCAGGAAGCGGGATTTCGCACGAGAGTCACGTAAGGAATCGTGCGAGAGACACTTTGGGTACTTCGGTCATCAATCGTTAGGTACGTGCACTATCCTCGGTGCAGCCAAACTCGATTGGAGTTAGAAGGCCGCTAGCTCTGCCATAGCTTGGAAGAGACGATCCGGTTGGGGCAGGATGACATCTTCAAGGAGCGGCTGGTAGGCGACAAAGGTGTCCATAGAGCCCACGCGCCGCACGGGCGCATCGAGATCGTGGAACAGTTCGTCTGCGATGCGAGCGGCAAGTTCTGCACCGTAGCCCCAGGAGAGCATGTCCTCGTGTGCGACCAGGACGCGGTTGGTCTTCTGGACGCTGGCGACGATCGCGGGCCAGTCATACGGCGAGAGGGAGCGGAGATCGAGCAGATCAGTGGTGATGCCCTGTTCGCGCTCAAGGCGTTGCGCGGCCTGGAGAGCCCGTGGCACAACAGCACCGTAGGTGACGACGGTGAGGTGAGTGCCGGAGCGAACGAGGCGCGCGGAGCCAAAAGGAATGGCGAACTCAGGACCGGGGTACGGAGCTCGGCCGTAGGTTTCGCGGTAGAGCCGCTTGTGCTCGAGAAAGAGTACGGGATCGTCGCAACGGATTGCGGTGCGCAGGAGGCCAGCGGCGTCCAGCGCATTGGACGGCATCACGACGCGGATGCCCGGTGTGTGGGTGAAGATCGATTCACCCGACTGGGAGTGATAGATGGAGCCACCCGTGAGATAGCCACCGATAGGAACGCGCATGACGAGCGGCGAGAAGAACTGCCCGTTCGAGCGCCAGCGTAGGACGGAAAGCTCATTCCGCATCTGGTGCATGGCAGGCCAGATGTAGTCGAAGAACTGAATCTCGACGACTGGCTTGAGCCCACGGACGGCCATGCCGATAGCGCGGCCAACGATGTTCGCCTCTGCGAGCGGTGAGTTGAAGACGCGATCATTGCCGAACTCGGTCTGCAGGCCGGCAGTGAGCTTGAAGACACCGCCCTTGCCCTTGAACTTGCCGGCGCGGAGATCGACGTCCCGTGTGGCGTCGGCGACGTCTTCGCCGAAGACGACGATGCGTTCGTCGCGTCGCATCTCGTCGCGCAGCGTGGCGTTGATGAGGTCAGCCATGGTGCGCTCGGTGTCTCGAGCCTCTGGCGCGCTGTTGTTGCCCGAAGCGTCGCTGTCGGGGTCATGCGCGATCTGGGGAGAGGAGGCGAAGCGAGGATCGGTAGGCTGAAGGGATTCGGAGTAGACGTGGTGGAGGATCGAGGCGGGTTCGGCAGGAAGGGCAGCCAGCGCGTGGTCGGTCGCGATTCGCACCTCGGCGTTGACCTCGTCTTCAAGCTGCTTCAGGGACGCCTCGGTAAGGATGCCTTCGCTGAGGAGGTAGGTTTGGAGCTTGGCGATAGGGTCGCGAAGGGCATCTGCCTCGATCTCTGCTTCGGAACGGTAGAGTCGCTCGTCATCCGAGAGGGAGTGCGAGTAGGGGCGGACGACATGGCCGTGGACGAGGGCAGGTCCGCGGCGCTCGCGGCAGTATTGCACGGCCTCGACCATGGCAGCGTAGCTGGCGAGGGCGTCAGTACCGTCTACCTCGGCGAAGTGGAAGTTGGGGAAGTTCGCTACCAATCGCGAGATATTGCCGCCGGGGGTGTTGGCCTCAACCGGGGTTGAGATGGCGTACTGGTTGTCTTCGACGACGAAGACGACAGGAAGCCTGAGATTGGAGGCGGTGTTCAACGACTCCCAGAACTCTCCCTGTGAGGTGGAACCTTCGCCGATGGAGACGTAGACGACTTCGTCCGGGTGGAAGGTGACGTCTTTGAACTGCCGATAGTCGACGGCGCTGGCGGGGGGCTTGGCGGCCGCCTCCGGATGGCTTGTAAAGAAACGGCCGGCTTCGGCGCAGCCCACAGCATGAAGGCACTGGGTAGCAGTAGACGAGCTGGGGCTGACGATGTTGAGGCGCGTTGAGGTCCAGTGCGAGGGCATCTGGCGGCCACCGGAGGCTGGATCGTCTTTGGCGCCAACGGCCTGGAGGAGTTGGTCCTCGACGGTGTTGCCGAGGGCGAGGCAGATCGCACGGTCTCGGTAGTACGGAAAAAACCAGTCGTAGCCCGGGCGAAGAGCGAGGCCGGCGGCGACGAGGAGAGCCTCGTGTCCGGCGCAGGAGATCTGGAAGAAGATCTTTTGCTGACGCTTGAGAACGATCTCACGATCGTCTGTTCTGCGGGAAAGATACATGAGGCGGTAGAAGTGAACCAGCTGATCGCGGGAGAGCAGGGGGGAGGCGGGAACTTCGAGAAGGTCGGTGCCTTCGTTCTGGGTGTTGGTCTTTGCCATCGTTTTCACCGAGTGTCGATTGTACTGCCGGGGTGGACGGACGGGCTCGTCCGGGAAAGGCTGCCGGGATTAGGATGCTGGGATGGAGATGATGGACGGATTACCTCGTGCGCGAATGGAGCGGGCAGCGGCGATCGTGGCGGCTCGGGAGATGGAGCGATCAGTGGCCTTCTACGAGCAGCTCGGGTTTGTTGTGGAGCGCTACGAGGGAGGTGGGTACGCTTTTGCCACTCGGGATGGGGTGTCGCTTCATCTGCGGGACGCCGGGGAGGAGCTTGCACAGGGTTCGAATCCGGCCGGCGTGTACCTTTACGTGACCGACGCGGATGAGGTGTACGAAGAGTGGCTAACAGCGGGAGTGAAGCCGCTGGCTGAGCCGGAAGACAAAGAGTGGCGAATGCGGGAGTTTGCGGTGAGTGACCCGGACGGAATGCTGCTGCGCGTGGGACATCGGCTGCCTGGGTAGGAGCGGGGCGATCTGCTGGTAGAATCGGTGAGGTCAACCCCCAACAGGTGCGGCCCAAGGAGATGCGATGCAGGCAATGCTGGCGCTCGAGGATGGGCGCGTCTTTCGCGGCAAAAGCTTTGGCGCACCAGCCGAAGCACTGGGCGAGGTGGTGTTTAACACGTCGCTGACCGGCTACCAGGAGATCTTCACAGATCCCTCCTATGCGGGGCAGATTGTGGTGCTGACGAACCCACACATCGGCAACTATGGGACAACGCCCGCCGATGCGGAGGCGAAGCGACCCTATATCGAAGGATTGGTGACGCGCGAGTTCTCTCCGGTGAGTTCCAACTGGCGTTCAACGCAGGTCGCGGACGAGTACCTGGAGCGCCATGGCGTTCCGGTGATCGCCGAGGTCGATACACGGGCAGTGGTACGACATCTGCGAGCCAATGGCGTGATGCGCGGCGTGATTGCTTCCGGCGAGGGACTGATAGCGGAAGACCTGGTAGAGAAGGCCCGTGCTTTGCCGAAGATGAACGGATCGGATCTGGCGCGGGTGGTTTCGACCAAGACGGCCTACACCTGGGACGCGGCGGAGCCTCGTAATCAAACCGGCGATCCGTTGTTGGGTGCCGGAATCGAAGGTGCGGAGCCGATGCATGTGGTTGCGTACGACTTCGGGATCAAAGAGAACATTCTGCGGATGCTTGCCCGCGAAAACTGCCGCGTTACGGTGGTTCCGGCCGAGACGCCCGCAGCCGACGTGCTGGGATTGAACCCGGATGGGGTTTTCTTCTCGAACGGTCCGGGGGATCCGGAGCCACTGGACTACGCGATCCGGAATGCGCAGGAGCTGCAGGGTAAGACCCCGCTGTTCGGTATCTGCCTGGGCCACCAGATCTTTGGGTTGGCGTTGGGCGGTAAAACCTACAAGCTGAAGTTTGGGCACCACGGCGGAAACCATCCGATCAAGAACCTCGAGACGGACAAGGTCGAGATCAC
Source organism: Acidobacteriaceae bacterium (assembly GCA_965199635.1). GTDB lineage: Bacteria > Acidobacteriota > Terriglobia > Terriglobales > Acidobacteriaceae > Edaphobacter. The sequence continues at coordinate 1,461,503 of CBDASL010000001.1, forward strand.
CTCGCAGAATCACAACTACGCCGTCGATCCGGAGACGCTGGATGCAGAGACTGTCGCGGTGACGCACGTGAACCTGAATGACCAGACATGTGCCGGGTTGAAGCACAAGAGCGATGCAATGTTCAGCGTGCAATATCACCCGGAGGCAAGTCCCGGGCCGCATGACTCGCACTACCTGTTCCGGGATTTTCGCCGGATGATGGAAGAGCGAAAGAAGTAGATTCGGGCGCGGCTTGAGGCCGCGCCATTTGCTGTGTGGCCATATGGCCCGAAACGGAAGAGACGAGGGACGAGACACGATGCCGCGCAGGAATGACATCGCGAAGGTGCTGGTGATCGGTTCTGGGCCGATCGTGATTGGACAGTCGGCGGAGTTTGACTACTCGGGAACGCAGGCGTGCAAGGCGCTCAAGGCGGAAGGGTACGAGGTTGTGCTGGTGAATTCGAACCCAGCGTCGATCATGACGGACCCGGAGGTGGCGGACCGAACCTATGTGGAGCCGCTAACCGCGACCTATGTTGAAGAGATTCTTCGGGTTGAGAGCGAGATGATGCGCGGGCGCGAGGGCATCTTCGCGGTGCTGCCGACCGTGGGTGGGCAGACTGCGCTGAACCTTGCGGTGGACCTTGCGGATACGGGAGTTCTTGAGCGCTACGGGGTAGAGCTCATTGGAGCGAAGCTGGGGCCGATCAAGAAGGCGGAGGATCGCCTGCTGTTCAAGGATGCGATGACGAAGATCGGCCTGGACATGCCGCGGTCTGCGCTGGTGAACAACGTTGCAGATGGACTGGCGTTCACCGCAAAGATCGGCTTCCCGGCGGTGATTCGACCGAGTTTCACCCTGGGCGGGTCGGGCGGTGGCATCGCGTACAACCGCGAAGAGATGACCGAGATCCTCTCGCGCGGGATTGACCTGTCTCCGGTCTCGGAGTGCTTGATTGAGGAGAGCGTGCTGGGGTGGAAGGAGTACGAGCTGGAGGTAGTGCGTGATCTCAAGGACAACGTCATCATCATCTGCTCGATCGAGAACTTCGATCCGATGGGGGTGCACACGGGGGATTCGATCACGGTTGCGCCCGCGCAGACGCTGACGGACCGCGAGTACCAGGCGATGCGGGATGCGGCCATCGCCGTGATCCGCGAGATCGGTGTGGAGACAGGCGGGAGCAATGTGCAGTTCGCGGTCAATCCGCAGAACGGGCGCATGACGGTGATCGAGATGAACCCGCGGGTCAGCCGATCGAGCGCACTGGCCTCGAAGGCGACAGGGTTTCCGATTGCAAAGATCGCGGCACGGCTGGCGGTGGGTTACACGCTCGACGAGTTGCAGAACGACATCACCAAGGCGACGCCGGCCTGCTTTGAGCCGACGATCGACTATGTGGTGGTGAAGATCCCCAAGTGGCAGTTCGAGAAGTTTCCCGGGGCGGATGAGGGCCTGGGGCCACAGATGAAGTCGGTTGGTGAGGTGATGGCGATCGGGCGGACGTTCAAGGAAGCCTTGATGAAGGCTGTGCGCTCGCTGGAAACGGGGAAGAAGGCCACTGCAGCGGATATCGAACCTCGACGGCTGATGCAGCGGCTCGTGACGCCGCACCCGGAGCGTCTGGCCTATGTGCGGTACGCATTTGAGCGGGGGATGACGGTTCGCGAGGTGTCTCGCCTGACCGGGATGGATCCGTGGTTTCTGTATCAGATCAAGCAGATCACGGACGAGATTGCGAGCCTGGGCGAGAGTGGAGCAGAGACGGTCACCGAGGACGCGCTGCGCACGGCGAAGCGCATGGGGATCTCGGATGAGCGGATTGCGACGGCCTGGTCGATCGACAATGATGGCGCGGCTGAGGTGCGGGCCACGCGCGAGCGTCTGGGGATTAAGCCGGTCTACAAGCTAGTGGACACCTGCGCTGCAGAGTTTGAGAGCTTCACGCCTTATCTGTACAGCTGCTACGACGAGGAGGACGAGGCGGCGCCGACGACTCGGAAGAAAGTGATGATCCTGGGATCGGGGCCGAACCGGATCGGGCAGGGGATCGAGTTCGACTACTGCTGTTGCCACGCAGCGTTTGCGCTCCGGGAGGATGGCTTCGAGACCATCATGGTTAATTGCAATCCGGAGACCGTTTCGACCGACTACGACACCAGTGACCGTCTGTACTTCGAACCGTTGACGCTGGAGGATGTGCTGGCCGTTTATGAGCACGAGGCGTCAGGTGGAGCAGAGATAGGGATGATCGTGCAGTTTGGCGGGCAGACGCCACTCAATCTCTCGTTGCCGCTGCAGCGTGCGGGTGTGCCGATTCTCGGCACGTCGCCGGAATCGATCGATCTGGCAGAAGATCGCAAGCGCTTTGGCAAGTTGATTGAGGAGTTGGGCATCCCGCAGCCGGAAGGCGCGATGGCGACCAATGTTGGTGAGGCGGTGGCCGGCGCCGACCGTGTGGGATACCCAGTGTTGGTGCGTCCGAGCTACGTGCTGGGTGGCCGGGCCATGGTGATTGCATACGACCGTGAGGCGGTGTTGCAATATATGTCGACTGCGATTGAGTACTCGCAGGAGCGGCCGGTGCTGATCGATCACTTTCTCGAGGACGCGACCGAAGTCGACGTGGACGCGCTCTGTGACGGCGTGGACGTGGTGATTGCGGGCATCATGCAGCACATCGAAGAGGCGGGGATCCACTCGGGCGACTCGAGTTGCGTCTTGCCAGCGGTAGATCTTAGCGAGGAAGTGCTGGCTACCCTGCGGGAACATACGCGCAAGCTAGCCCTGGCGCTCGATGTGCGCGGGCTGGTGAATCTGCAGTTCGCCATCCAGCGAGGCCGGGTGTATGTGATCGAGGTCAATCCACGGGCCTCGCGAACAGTACCGTATGTGTCGAAGGCGACGGGTGTTCCGTTGGCCAAGATCGCCTCGCGCATCATGACTGGGCGCACGTTGAAGGAGCTTCTGCCGGAGCAGGTAGCGAGCGGCAAGGACCTGGAGACGGGTTCGAGGTACTTCGTGAAGTCGCCAGTGTTCCCGTGGGGCAAGTTTCAGGGGGTGGACCCGGTGCTTGGACCAGAGATGCGCTCCACTGGCGAGGTGATGGGAGTCGGCACCACCTTTGGCGAGGCCTTTGCGAAGGCGCAGATCGCGGCTGGACAGGTTCTGCCGACTCGCGGCACGGTGTTCCTGAGCGTCAACGACCACGACAAGGCAGGTATTGTGGAGCTCGCGCGCCAGTTTGTTGAGATGGGGTTCAAGCTGGTAGCCACTCATGGCACGGCGGATGTGCTTGAGCGGGCTGGCATCCTCTCCGAGCGTGTGTACAAGGTGAAGGAAGGTCGGCCTAACGTGGTGGATCTGCTGAAGGGTGACCGCATTCAGCTGATTGTGAACACGCCGCGTGGACAAGACACCTTTTTCGATGAGAAGGCGATTCGTCGTGCCGCCGTGCAGGCGCGCATTCCGACGATCACAACACTCGCGGCGGCCCAGGCTGCTGCGGGCGGGATTGCGTCGCTGCAGGGCGGACAGGTCGATGTGGTGTCGCTGCAGGAGCTCCATCGGGAACGGGAGCCTGTCACAGCATAAGAAGCAGACGCGCTACTCCGGATCCAGACCGAACTGGGAGCCGATAGCGTAGCCGATCATGGAAAGGGGGAGCCACGAGCCAACCAGGAGGCCGTCGCCCCCCATGAGACCGCTGCCGCGATCGATCGAGAAGAAGGTGCGCCAGAGTTTTTCGAGCGCACCACACTTCTCACACAGTCCGTTGCCGGTAGGCAGGTCCAGCACAAAGACGCACACCACCGAGAAGAGCAGCAAGCCCGAGATCCAAACGTAGCGAGAAATTTCGTTGTGGTGGACGCGAGCCAGAAAGAAGGCTCCCAGCATCGGGACGAAGAGAGCAAGGCCCGTGGCGAGTAGCTTCGGGCTGTCGGAGTCCGGGTCAGGGTGAGCCAACGACATGCCGCCGATGACCAGCGAAAGTACCGCCACGGCGAGCAGCGTGTGCATCACGAACCAGGACGCCTCACGACCAAGATCCGAGAGCGATTTGTCCTTCGAGATGTCGGGTTCGTACACGCCTCAAGGGTAGCCGAGACCGGACGCGGCTGATTGGGCTGCTTCTACGACTTTCCGGGGACGGCGCTACGATCGGACGCACTTCTCACAGACGGAAAGAAGCTGAGGGCCCAAGAGCCGATACGATAAAGCCATGCTTCTGGAAGGTCTCTTTCTGCCTCTTGCCACACCGTTCTACGGTGATGGCCGTGTTTATCTTCGCAAGCTGGAGCACAATGTTGCACGGTACTCTCGGACCCCGGCGGCAGGCCTGGTGCTGCTGACCGCCATTGGTGAGGCGGACCGCCTGACGGACGAGGAACGACGAGAGGTGCTCCAAACGGCAGCGGGCGCAGCGGCGGATACCAAGGTGCTTGTTGCGGATGTGAGCCATGCCAGTGTGATGGAGTCGATCCGGCTGACGGAGGTGGCCGCTGCTGCGGACTTTGATGTTGCACTGCTACGTGTACCGCCCGCCCCCAAGGCGGAGCAACGCGTGTACCTGCGAGCTGTTGCGGATCGATCGGCGCTGCCTGTCGTGATCGACGAGAGTGCGGTGGAGCTGCCCACAGTTGAGTTGCTGGAGCTGGCGCAGCATGCGCAGGTGATTGGCTGCCGGACACGCCGGCCCGCAGAGCGACTCCGCTTTGTGCTTGCCGGGACGGCTGGTGTGCAGCGGGAGGTGACAGTGACGACTGTGTTCGAGGCGGTTACGGGCCGTATGCTGCGCAGGAGCGTACATGGAAGCGGGGCATCAACGTTTGTATCGGCAGAGGCCTTGCTAGGCGGTGCAGCGATTGCCGAGGCCCCGCCCAGGCCAGCGTTGAAGACCCGCGAGCGCCGTGTGGGGTTTCAGGTGTTGGCAGGAGCGACAGACGGAGCTCTGGACTTGTTACGCGCCGGGGCTCGTGGAACGATGCAGGGCTTTGCCGCAGCGGCGCCGCAGGCGTGCTTCGAAGTGCTCGCGGCGTGGAAGGACGGCGATGACCCACTCGCGGACGAGAAGTTCCAGAGAGTAAAAAAGGCAGCGGCGAAGATCGAGGATGAGCTGGGAGTTGCGGGTCTGAAGACCGCGAGCGATCTGACCGGGTATTTTGGCGGAAGACCACGCCTTCCGGGGCTCCCGCTCACAGCAGAGCAGACGGCCCTAGTGGAGAGCCTGATGCGAGGGATGCGAAACTAAGCGCGCTTAGCGAGCCCGGGTAGAGGCGTTGAGTGTGCTGAGGCGTGACTTTGCCTGAAGGGCTTCTGGCGAGTTGGGGTAACGGGCAATCAGGTTCCGGAACTCCCGGCTCGCTGCCTCACTCTGCTTGAGTTGCATGAGGGCTTGCCCCTTGTGGAGATGGGCAGCGGGGACCTTGTTGCTTTGCGGAAATTGGGACAGCACGTGGTCGTAGTTGGTTACAGCATTTCCGAAGCGTGCGCCGCGATATTCGATTTCACCCTGGTAGTAGAAAGCATTGCCGGCCAGGGGATTGTCCGGGAAGGCGCGGATGAGGTCGGCAAACTCGGAAGAGGCAAGGCCATACTTGGCGGACATGTAGTCGGTGAGGGCGGACTTGTAGAGCTGGTCGGCAGATTGTCCAGAGGCAGGTGCAGCATTATCCGCCGCCGGAACGGCGGCAGAGGGCTTACCCGCAGGCTGAGCGACGGCATTCGAGAAACCATCCGGGGCACCGGCGGGCGGGTTGGTTGTCGCCGTTGGCGGGAGAGAGCCAGCGTCGGCCGGTGTGGCCGCGGGCTCGGCAGAGGCGGGCGGCGAAGGGAGGTTCTGCTGCTGCGAGCGAATTTCCTGCACGGACTTTTCCAGGCGGCCGAGACGCGACTTGATCTCGTCCAGTGAGTCATTCAGGGCCTGCACCTGACCGGATACCTGATCGATCTTGCCGCCGCCATTCTCCTGCTGCGTCTGGAGTTGCCGCTGAAGAGCGTCGACTATGTTGGCGATCTTGTTGGTCTGGTCGACGTTCTGCTGGACGAGGTTGTTGAGCACGCCCATGCGCTCGTCGTTGGATTGCTGAAGGCGAGCGACGGTATCCTGAAGCTGCTGGAGTTGCGTTTGAAGCTGCACCATGTCTCTGGAGACGGCGAAGGCAGGGTGCCCGGCGACCATGGAGGCAGCAAGGACGACAGGGGCAAAACGAGACGCTTTGAGGGACATGGGGTGCGGCCTCCAGACTTCGGGGTCGCCGGGCCACGTAGGCGACCCGGCTGGCAGTGAATGCTTCAGCGCTTACGTCGATTGGCTGACATGGTCATTGAGGGCTAAACCTTGCATTGGTTAGCGATCGAGGGAGAACTGCCCACGGCGGTTCTGCTGATAGCAGGACTCATCCTGCTCGGTGCAGAACTGCTTTTCCTTGCCGTAGGAGACCACGCGAATGCGGGCAGGGGCGATGCCGGCCGAAAGCAGCGACTGACGGACGGCGTTGGCGCGATTCTCACCGAGCGCGAGGTTGTATTCGGCCGAGCCGCGCTCGTCAGCATACCCACCGATGACGATGCGAATGGCCGGGTGTGAGGTCATGTAGCTGGCTGCGGTGGCAGCAGCCTGCTGCGCGTCGGGCCGGAGCTCGTAGCTGTCGTAGTCGAAGAAGGCGTCCGGGACGGCCTGGTGAAAGGCGGCGTCTGACCCCATGTCGCCCGCGGCATCAGCTGTGGGCGCAGTGGGAGCGGAGGGGACGCGAACGGTTACGCGAGCATCTGCCGACGTGGACCCGCTATCGTTCTTCGCGACAAGGTGGAAGTTGGTGGAGTTGGATGGGGCGACGGTTTGGGTGCCGTTGGCGGGCACGGGGCCGATGCCCTCGATGGTCACGCTGGTCGCGCCGGTTGTGCGCCAGTTGAGAACAACAGACTGGCCGAGGTCGATGGTAAGCGGGTCTGCGGTAAGGCTCGCCGTGGGCGCAGCGCCAGTGGTGTCGGCGGAGGGGCCGAGGCTCGCGGGATTAACGGAGTCGTGCTTCTTGTGGCAACCGGAGAGGGCGGCGATGGTGGCAAAGGCAAACAGCAGCGTGAAGAGGACTCTCCATCGTGCGTACATCGAGGTCATGCTGAGATCTCCTGGTCTGCGACGTTCGCAGGGTGTTAGGCGAGGTGTAGCGGGGAGGGAGGACTGAAGCGACGGATGCATTATTTCCAGCTCCAGTTTGGCATGTCAGAGGCGTCGTTGGTGAGCGGATGGCGCTGGGTGCCGTCTGCCAGCATCGACATGATGCGGTTGCTGCTGGGGCCTCGGCCACCCTGGTTGGCGAAGACGATGTGTCGCCCATCAGGGGACCAGGAAGGGAAGTCACAACGGCCAATGTCATGGGTGAGTTGAATCCAGCGCTTGGTCGCGACCTCCATGACGTAGATGTCCTGGCCACCTGGGGCGCCCGGACCGTACTTGCGGTCCCAGGCGAAGGTGATGAATTGACCGTTGGGGCTCCAGGAGGGCGATGTCGCGTAGCCACCATCGGTCATGCGCTGCACGCCAGATCCGTCGGCTTCCATGACATAGAGCTGAGGTAGCCCGGTCCGCCCAGAGATCCAGGCGATCTGTGCTCCAGTCTTCGGGTTGTAGGTGGGCGAGACGTCGGGGCCGCGGAAGGACGTGATGCGGCGGGAGCTGCCGCCGTTGGCGTCGGCAATCCAGATCTCGGGGTCGCCTGAGCGGGAGGAAGAGTAGGCGAACTCACGACCGCTGGGTGACCAGGCGGGAGAGAGGTTGGTGCCGCCGGCGATGGGGACAGTGACCGGCCGGCTGAGCAGAAGGGAGTACATACGGATCTGGAAGCCATCGCGGGTGAGGGACGAGAAGGCGATGCGAGAGTTGTCCGGGGAGACGCGGGGCGAGAGGGAGACTGTGCCGAGGTGGGTGATGGCGTGCTGGTTGGCACCGTCGTAGTCCATTGCCCAAATCTCTTTGTTCCCGGCGGCGACCTTGACGTAATAGATCTTTGTTTCGGCGATGCCCGGGATGCCGCCGCCAAGGCGGAAGATGATCTCATCGGCAAAGCGATGAGCGATCTGCCGTGCAGCGTCCTCGCTGGCAGGCTCGGTGTACTGCTTTGCGAGGACCTGCGGATACTGGGTGTTCTTGGCGTCGAACAGGTAGCCCTGCACCGTGAGCTGCCCGGCCTGGTCCGCGAACGAGCCGAAGGCGACCATTGCGGCGGAGGCGGGAGCGCCAGACCACTGACCGAGGTTGATCTCCTGCGGGGTGCCGGGTGTCGCTTGAGGCGCAAGGGACTTCGAGACCAGATCGAAGATGCCAGCATTGGTCAGATCGCTGAAGAGTGTTGTGTCGAAGGCCAGCTTCAGCGGAGCCGTCTGCGCGTCGGCGGAGGAGGCCTTGAAGTCAGCCGCGGCGAGACGAATACGCTCAGCGCCGGTTGAGGTCTCGGTATGAAACCAGTCCTGAGCAGAGGCGCGGAACGAGGCGGTGAAGAGGATAACGACGGCAACGAGGAGCGACGGGGCAGCGTGACGGGGAATCTTCAACATGCAGGCACCATGGTAGCCGCAAAGGGGTTCCGCGGGCAGGCCCTATATGGGTCACTGCTGGCGGTAGTCAAAGGCGTACTCGACGGTGATGTGGTCGCCAGCGGGAAGTGGACCGAAGCCTTCGACCCGCTGCACAGCGCGAAGGGCGGATTGATCGAGGCTGGGGGAGGTGGAACGCTGCGTGAGGCGAGCGTTGGAGGGAACACCATCGCGGTCGATATCGAAGGTGACGACAGCTCGTTTGCCCTGGCTTGCACGTGGATCGGCCTCCTGGGTAAACCAGTTCTGAGCAACGGTGCGGTTGACGATGTTGACGTAATAAGCAAAGCGAGAGCCGAACGCGCGATCCTGGACGGAGACGGACGCTGTGCCGTTTTTCAGCTGCACGGTGGCCTGAGCGATGCGGATGCCGGCAGTCTCACCCGTTGTGGCTTTTGTGGGTTGGGGTGGAGCGGGTTGCGGGTGCTTCGGTGGCTCGGGGGTAGGTTTCTGGGCGGGCTGCACCTTGACCGGCTGTTTTTTCTGAATCTGAAGGTCTTGCGGCGAGGGTGGGGGCTCGGTAGCCGGCTTGGGAGGGGTTGGCGCGGGGCTGGGGTGCTCGGAGGTGAGGACGCCGGTGTCCTGGGTCTTCTGGCGTGGTGGCAACGGCAGCGAACTGACCATGGTGGCCTGGATGGCCCCGGCTTCAAGCGAGTTCTGACCCCAGGGCTCGTGCTTGTGCTGGAAGACCATGCCACCGGCGAAGAGGCCACCGACCAGCAAGGTATGGAGGAGCAGGGAGCCAAGCAGACCAGTTCGCTCATCGCGAGTCGTATCGGCGGGTGAGCGAGTTGGAAGCGGCTCTGTGACAGGCATGGGAGGCGCTACTTGCCCTCTGTCGGACGGGTGACGATGGAGATGTTGGTGATGCCGGCCTGCTTGACGGCATCCATAACGGACGCGAAAGCGCCAAAAGGGACGGCTTCGTCCGCGCGAACATAGACGACACGCTTAGCGGCCGGCGCGTTCGGGGCGACCCTGAGGCGCGTCGGAAGGTCGTTGACGTTGACTGGCTTGTCCTGCAGGAAGACGTTCTGGTCTTTGTCGATGGTCACGACCATGCGCTCCTCGGTGAGCTGGTTCACGCTCCGCGTGCGCGGGATCGCGACCTCCACGCCAGATTGGAGCACCGGGGCGGTGAGCATGAAGATCAGCAGAAGGACGAGAACAACGTCGACCAGGGGAGTGATGTTGATCTCCGCAAGGGCCGTCTGCGTACGCCCTCGTCCGCCGGAGCGTGTGGTGAAGGCCATAGCTAGAAGTCTCTCCGACGCGGATCTTCGGTCTGCACACCCGCCGGGCTGAGTGGCGAAGTCGCACTCTGGATACCGCCCGGGGCACCGGACGAGGGCGAAAGCATGGCAGCGTTTTCGATTGCGTTCAGAAGTTCGCGGCCGAAGTCGTCAGTGCGGGAGGCGAAGTCACGGAGGCGCGCGGTGAGCTGGTTGTAGCCGACCACAGCTGGGATGGCGACGACGAGGCCGGCCGCTGTGGTGATCAGAGCTTCTGATATGCCCGGGGCAACGGCGCGTAGAGTCGCAGCGCCTGCCGTGCCGAGTCCGTGAAAGGCGTCCACGATGCCCATGACGGTGCCAAAAAGACCGATAAAGGGCGCAACGGCTGCGATAGTCGCAAGCCAGGTCATGCGGGACTCCATCACCGTAAGGGCTTCGGAGGCGGCGGTGAGCGCAGCGCGTTCGAGTCCAACGGAGTTCCGCGGAAGACCACGGCCACCGGTTTGGCGGGTGTATTCGTCGTGGATCTCGGTGAAGACAGGAACAAGCGGGCTGGGTTTGAACTGCTCTGCGACGCTGGCGATCTCGCTGAGGCGGCCCGACTTACGGAAGGCGCGGACAAATCGGGAACCCTGAGTCTCTGCGCGCCGGAAGAGGCTCCACTTGGAGAGCATGATGGTCCAGGAGAAGAGGCTGGCTAACAGAAGGAGACCGAGCACAGTGAGAGCCACGGGACCACTGTTATGGATCATCTCCACCAGGGCGCTGGAGTTGGCGGCCGTGGGAGCGCTGGCGGCGGGGGCAGCGGTGTCCGGGGCATCCTGGAGCAGGAGGGCGAGAGCAGGCAGGGAGAGAAAGGGCATGGGATCGTCTGCGGGTAGTGTAGCGGCTCGGGCCGGGAGATGCTGTCGACAGGCCCAAACGGAACCACCGTGGATGCGCCCCGGCTTTGGTGCAGCTTTGCTATGCTCGCGGCAGGCCCGGAGACCTGGGCTGTGGGGTGAGGCAGGATGCTGCTGGAGCTACGCGCGGAGAGGTACACGGTAATCGACCGGGCGCGGGTGGAGTTTGGGCCGGGGCTGAATCTGTTAACGGGCGAGACCGGGGCAGGCAAGTCGATCCTGATTGACGCGCTGGTGCTGCTGCTGGGCGGGAAGGCGTCTGCGGATGTGGTCCGGTATGGCGAGGATCGGGCGGTTCTGGCCTGCAGCTTTGAAGCAACGGAGCGAGCGGTAGCCGTGCTGGAAGAGAACGGGATCGATACGGAGGAAGAGGTGATTCTTCTCCGGCGCGAGATTACGGCCGCAGGCAAGGGGCGGGTCTTTATCAACAACCAGCCATCCACCGTGGCCGTTTTGCGCCAGGTTGCGCCAGAGCTGGCGCTGGTGCATGCGCAAGGTGAGACGACGGCGAGTTTTGACGCGGCGCAGCAGAGAGCGACGCTGGACCGTTTTGCGGGTGTGACTACGAGCGACGTTGGCCAAGCCTTCACGGCATGGCAGGACGTGACGCAGAGGCTTACAGTGCTGGAAGGCGACGCTGCGGACCTCCTGCGGATGGCGGATCTATGGCGTCACCAGACACAGGAGATCGAGGCTCTCGGCATCCTTGACGCCGAGGAGGACGTCCGATTGGCCGCTGAAAAGCGAGTGCTGGCGAATGCGGACCGGCTTTATGGCGCGGCGATGGCAGCGCACGAGCTGCTCTATGAAGCAGAGATCTCAGCTGAGTCGACCCTTGGCGCTGCGTTGAAACAGGTAGAAGAGTTGGCGCGTTTTGAGGGACGCTTCGCGGAGGCAGTCGCCCAATTGGCAGGGGCACGCGCCGCGGTGGAGGACGTAGACGCGGAAGTGCGCCGGTTTGCGGAAGGCGTACAAGGCTCGCCGGAGCGAATCGACGAGTTGGAAGATCGACTGGCAGGGATGGACCGCCTGAAGCGTAAATATGGCCCCACTCTGGCAGAGGTGCTGGCCTTCGGGGTGGAGGCTGCAAGAAAGCTCAGCGAGATCGAGAATCGCGACGAACACGCGGCGGAGTTGCGGCAGGAGCAGGAGCGGGTCGCTGCCCGATACCGCGCCGCTGCCAGCCGCCTGAGTAAAGAACGTGCGGCCGCAGCGACAGCGCTGAGCAGGCGGGCTGAGCAGGAGATCAACGAACTCGCGATGCGCGTGAGGTTCACGGTTGAGGTACGCCCGGAGGAGAACGAAGCGAGGTGGACCGCTACGGGCTGGGACGCGATTGACTTCCGGATCGCCACCAATCGGGGTGAACCAATGAAGCCACTCGACGAGATCGCGTCTGGTGGCGAGATGTCACGCGTGATGCTTGCGCTGAAGGTAGCTGTTGAGGCTGAGGTACGTGGGCGAAGCGAGGATACGGCTCAGCAGCGGAGTTTGATCTTTGACGAGATTGATGTCGGCATTGGCGGAAGCGCGGCGGAGGCGGTTGGGCGTCGGCTGAAGTCCCTGGCCCACGGGCAGCAGGTGCTATGCATCACGCACCTGCCCCAAATTGCGGCATTTGCGGATGAGCACTACCTGATAGCCAAGCGTGAGCAGGGGGACCGGACGGAGACGTCCATCGTGCGTCTGGATGACGGCGAGCGCCAGAGAGAGATCGCTCGCATGCTGAGCGGAGCGCAGTTGACCGAAACCAGCCTGCGCCATGCAGAACAGTTGCTTGCGATGCACCGGTAGGCGGACCGGTCTGGATCCGGCAGGTATCTGGGCTGTGAGCGGCAGGAAAGGGCTCAAGCTGGGGAGGAAGTCTGTCTGAAGCGAAGAATTTCGTGCAGAGAATGCGTCTCTCGCCGTGGGCACCGGGATTGGTTCGCTGGGGAGTTTCCTCCCGCCAAACGGGATATACTACCTGCTGTGATAACTGCGACGATGCACCGAGAAGCCGGGACGGATCCAGGGTCGGAGACAACAGAAGTTTCCAAGCCGCGACAGCTGTTGCTCTTGAAGCCACGAGGCTTCTGTGCTGGCGTAGTGCGGGCCATCGATATCGTGCAGATCGCCCTGGATACCTTTGGCGCTCCAATCTATGTGCGCAAGGAGATCGTACACAACAGCTACGTTGTGAACGATCTCGCGAAGAAGGGCGCAATCTTTGTCAACGAGCTGGACGAGGTGCCCGAGGGATGTCGGGTGATCTACTCCGCTCATGGGGTATCTCCTGCTGTGCGGGAACGCGCCAAGGAGCGTGGGCTCAAGGTCATCGACGCAACATGCCCCCTGGTGACAAAGGTCCATGTGGAAGCGATCAAGTTCGCAAAGCAGGGCTACTCCCTCGTGTTGGTGGGTCATCGTGACCACGAAGAGGTAGAGGGCACACAGGGTGAGGCGCCCACGGTAACGCAGGTCGTCTCCACCGTGGAAGAGGTAGCAGCCCTGGTGGTGCCAGACCCGGACAAGGTGGCTTACCTGACACAGACGACGCTGTCGCTCGATGAGGCGCGGTACATGATCGAGGCGTTGAAGCAAAAGTTCCCGAACATCGTCGGACCGCATGCACAAGACATCTGCTACGCAACGGAGAATCGGCAAACGGCGGTAAAGAACGTAGCTCACGGAGCGGATCTTGTTTTGGTGGTGGGTTCCCGAAACAGCTCCAACTCCAACCGCCTTGTCGAGGTGTCTAAGAACCTTGGTACCGGAAGCTATTTGATTGACAAGGCTGAAGATATTCGCTCCGAGTGGCTGGAAGGTGTAGCCAAGGTTGCGGTAACTGCTGGTGCTTCCGCACCAGAGGTGCTGGTGCAGGAGGTTGTCGCCTATCTGCGGGAGCGTGGCTATGGAGCCGCAGAAGAGGTTGAGGTCATGCCCGAGAATGTACGATTCGGGCTGCCTCCCGAGATCGTCCAGGCGATCGCGTCTGCTCCGGCGGTAGCACGGTAGTGGCGCCCGGCAAGCAGACAGAGACACCATCATCAGTGCCGGGGGAGGCTGCCTCGCAGCCCCGCTTCGGGAGGCTCGATCTCGGGCTTGATCTGGTGCGGGCGGGGCTGGAGCGGTCGAGGGATTGGCTGCTGGGGCAGCAGGATGAGGAAGGCTTTTGGTGCGGCGAGCTTGAAGCCGACGTCATGCTCGAGGCTGACTACATCTTCATGCATACGCTCCTGGGAACGGGCGATGCAGGGAAGATGGAGCGAGCAGTCAATGAAATCCTGCGTCACCAGAATGAGGATGGTGGCTGGAGTCTCTATCCCGGTGGGCCTTCTAATATCAACTACGGTGTGAAGGCCTACGTTGCCTTGAAGCTGATGGGCTGGTCGAAGGACCATCCGGTTTTGGTGCGTGCGCGTGAGTGGGTTTTAGCCCATGGTGGCGTGGTGGAGTGCAACACCTTTACCAAGATCTATCTCTGCTCACTCGGGCAGTACGACTATGACGCGGTGCCGGCGATCCCGCCTGAGATCGTCCTGTTTCCGAACTGGTTCTACTTCAACATCTACGAGATCAGTTCGTGGTCGCGCGGCATTCTGGTTCCTCTGTCTATCATCTATGCGAAGAAGCCGTTCAAGAAGCTCCCTCCGGAGCAGGGCATTGAGGAGCTATTTGTTGGCGGACGGGCGAACGCTGACATGCGGCTGCACTGGGATAAGACGCGCCCTGTAAGCTGGCGCAACTTCTTTCTGGCGTGCGATCGCTTGTTCCACTTGGCCGAGAGGGTGCACATCCGACCTCTGCGGAAGGCAGCTCTACGCAAGGCTGAAGCCTGGATGCTGGAGCGCTTTGAAAAATCCGACGGTCTGGGCGCTATCTACCCGGCAATGCTGAACTCCATCGTCGCGTTGAGGGTCCTGGGTCGGTCGGCCGACGATCCCCAGATGATCCGGGCGATGGACGAGTTCGAGAAACTTGGGATTGATTGCCCCGAGGGTGAGCCGAGCTATCCGACACCGACCTTCCGCATGCAACCCTGCTTCCCCCCGGTTTGGGACACGGCACAAGCGGTCTTCGCGTTGGGAGAAGCTGGACTCTCAAAGGACGATCCCCGGATGCTGAAAGCAGCAGACTGGCTTCTCTCGAAAGAGGTGCGGCACAAGGGAGACTGGGCGGAAAAGGTTCGAAACGTGGAACCGGGCGGGTGGTACTTCGAGTTCAACAATGAGTTCTATCCGGATGTGGACGATACAGCTCAGGTCCTGCTGGCGCTGAACTGCGTACGCAATCCACGGGAGCGGTACCAGGACGAGGTCTGCCAAAGAGCGCTCAATTGGATCTGGGCGATGCAGTGCAAGAACGGTGGGTGGGCGGCGTTCGATAAGGACAACACCAAGAGCATTTTTCAGTACATTCCCTTTGCTGATCACAACGCGATGCTCGACCCGCCGACGGTCGACATTACGGGGCGAATGCTTGAGATGCTGGCCCTTTATGGATTTACCAGGGATGATGCTCGAGTCGATCGGGCAGTGCAGTTCATCCTGAGCGAGCAGGAGTCGGACGGCAGCTGGTTCGGCCGGTGGGGGGTTAATTACCTCTACGGAACCTTCCTTGTGTTGAGGGGATTGGAGGCAATCGGCTTCTGGAATCACGAGCCCGCGGTGCAGCAGGCAGCGGAGTGGATCCGCATGGTGCAGAACACGGACGGCGGTTGGGGCGAAAGCTGCCTTACGTACGATGACGTAGCACAGCGGGGAATCGGGGCCAGCACGCCATCACAGACAGCGTGGGCCGTGTTGGGCTTGCTGGCTGCTGGCGACACGCGTTCCGATTCTGTGGCGAAGGGTGTTCGCTGGCTTATTGAGCGCCAGCACGAAGACGGAAGCTGGGATGAGCTGATGCCCGGTCGGAACGGTGAAAGTTATTACACCGGAACGGGTTTCCCGCGCGTCTTTTACTTGGGGTATCACCTGTACAAGCAGTATTTTCCGCTGCTTGCCCTAACGACTTACATGCGCGCGATGACGCGCGAAGCAGAAAGCAGCGCCGCTTAGGCGCGCGCGGAGGAGTGGAGAGATGGCAGTTCCTGTTTCCCAGGCGTGGACGGTAGCGAGCTATGTGCTGAAGCAGAAGCTTGCACGGCGTAAGCGCTACCCCCTGGTGCTTATGCTTGAGCCACTATTCCGGTGCAACCTGGCTTGCGCGGGGTGCGGCAAGATTCAGTATCCGGCACATATTCTCAAGGCGGAGTTAACTCCCGAGGAGTGCTTTCGAGCAGTTGAAGAGTGTGGAACGCCAATGGTGGCGATCCCGGGCGGGGAACCTCTGCTGCATCCCCAGATGCCGGAGATTGTCGCCGGCCTCGTTGCACGGAAGAAGTACGTATATATGTGCACCAATGCCTTGCTGCTGAAGGAGAAGTTGCACCTGTTCACGCCCTCCAAATACCTTTCCTTCTCTGTCCATGTGGATGGCGAGAAGGAGCATCATGATTTCGGAGTATGTCGGGAAGGCGGACACGACATCGCGATGGATGGGGTCCGAGCAGCGGTCGCTGCTGGTTTTCGTGTGACGACAAACACAACTTTATTCGACGGCGCAGACCCGAACTCGGTCAGGCGGCACTTTGACCAGCTGATGGATGCCGGTGTCGAGAGCATGATGGTATCTCCGGGATACACCTATGACAAGGCTCCCGATCAGAAGCACTTCCTCGGTCGCGCACGATCGCGCAAGCTGTTCCGCGCTATTCTCTCCAATCGCAAAAAGACATGGCAGTTCAACGCCTCTCCCATGTTCATGGAGTTCCTCATGGGCAAACAGGAGCTGACCTGCACCCCATGGGGAATGCCAACTTTTTCGATCTTCGGTTGGCAGAAGCCCTGCTACTTGTTGCAGGATGGCTATGCCGACACCTTCCCAGAGCTGATGGACTCAGTGGAGTGGTCGAACTACGGCACCGAGAGTGGCAATCCTCGATGCGCTAACTGCATGGTGCACTCGGGCTACGAAGCATCTGGCGTGAACTACACCTTCGGCTCGGTGAAGGGGCTGCTACGGACTGCGAAGGCGATCTTCTTCTCGCGATATGAGGACGATGGAGCGCAGAAGCTCCTGAACGAATGGAAGCCCGCACACAGCGGCCCCTTGGTTCAGATCGCGGCCCCTAAGCCGGCAGCCCACGAGACGCGTGAGCTTGAGGGAGTAAGCGGAGACTAGCCATGCCAACGGAAGAACAGGAAGGCGCAAAGACAGCGCAGCTCTCACACACCTCTCCGGACGAGATTGAGGTAATTGCCGGACGGGAGAAGGAAAATCTGGAAGGGTCGATTCCCCAGATGGCCACGGAGACCGAAGTTCGCGAAGCCTTGGAGAAGGCTTTCGATTACCGGGGCGACATCACCATCACGAAAAGAGACGGGTCCATCGTGGAGGGTTATCTCTTTGACCGACAGAGCGGCCCGACCCTTTCGACGTCTTTTGTTCGACTGATCCCTTCCAAAGACCGCACCAAAATGAAGCTTGCTTTTTCAGAGATTGCGGGTCTTGCCTTCAGTGGACGAGATACAGCCGCAGGCAAGAGCTTCGAAGCCTGGTTGAAGCGGTATTGGGAGAAGAAGGCCGCTGGCGAGACAAATATCCGCATTGAGCCAGAGAAGCTGGACTAGAGCACGTTGGTGGTGGGGCAATGCGGATCTTCCTGACGGGTGCAACCGGGTTTGTGGGTGGCCACGTAGCGCGGGCTTACGCGCATGCGGGGGCGCGCCAACGGGTTCTGGTGCGGAAGTCGAGCAGAACGGACCTCCTACGTGATCTCAGTGGTATCGAATGTGTCGAGGGAGACCTGCGGCAGACCGAAGACCTGCGATCTGCGATCACGGGCTGTGATGCGATCGTGCACGTCGCCGCAGACTACAGACTCTGGGTACGAGACCCTGCGGCAATGTACGCGAGCAATGTAGGCGCAACCCGTGAGTTGCTGCGTCTTGCCGGTGAACTAGGTGTCCGCAGGTTCGTCTATACGTCCTCAGTCGCGACGATGGGCTTCAAGACCGATGGAACCATCGTCGACGAGGACACGGCTGTTTCGGTTGAGGACATGATCGGCCACTACAAGCGTTCCAAGTTTCTGGCCGAACAGGAAGCGATACGGGCAGCGCGTTCCGGGCAACGTGTGCTGATCTTGAACCCTACGACGCCGATAGGTTCAGGAGATGTCAAGCCGACCCCTACAGGGCAAATCGTCGTTGACTTCCTGCAACGACGTTTTCCGGCCTACGTTGAGACTGGCCTGAATCTGGTCGATGTTGAAGAGGTTGCGCGGATGCATGTTGTGGGTCTGGAACGAGGTCGGTCCGGCGAGCGTTACATCCTTGGGGGTGAGAATCTTTCGCTGAAGCAGATTCTGGATCGCATGTCGACGATAACCGGATTACCTTCACCAACTCTTAAGGTGCCCCATGCCGCAGCTATGGCCTTTGCATACTGGGATGAATGGGTGACAGGGCGACTGCGCGGCAAAGAACCCCGTGCGACGGTGGAGGCGGTTCGCATGGGACGTAAGATCATGTTTGCGAACTCGGGGAGGGCGCAAGAGGAGTTAGGGTTTCGCATCTTGCCGGTGTACACCGCCATGCGTGCAGCGATCGACTGGTTCGTGGAGCACGGATACGCGCCGCGGCCGGCGGGCCTTGAATCAGAGTGAAACGCCTGGTGATTGCCGCCTTGCCCCGAGAGCTGAAGCGGCTCACGCTCGGTTGGAATCGGGTCGCCTCAGAGCTACCTGGTGTGACTCTCTGGACCCGCGGAGACGTGATCGCGGCTTGTGGTGGCATGGGGCGCGATCGAGCGACGCTCGCCTTTCAGGAGGCAATCACGGCAGCCGGCGGGGCTGTCACGGAACTCGTTTCTTTCGGTCTTGCCGGGGCCTGCTCTTCAGCGGCAGCTGTTGGTGAGGCGTTGTGGTGCTCGACGATTGTGGACGCGCGGTCGGGCGAGCGGTTCGGCTCAGGCACGCCGACACTGGTCAGTTTGGCGCGGATAGCCGGGGTGACGGAGAAGCGTCGGCTCTTGGAGAGCTACGGGGCTTTGCTGGTGGACATGGAAGCTGCTACCTTGGCACGACTCGCAGAGGCACGCGGAATCCACTTTCGAGCGCTCAAGGGAGTCTCGGATGGGCCCGAGGCAGCTATGGAGAACATGGAGCGTTTTGCCACAAAGCAGGGTGGATTCAGTGAGGGACGATTTGCTGCCTATGTGGCACTCAGGCCTGGCATCTGGCGGAGTGCGGTGGAGCTTGGAAGAGCAAGCACCATGGCATTGCGTCGAGGCACGGAAATCCTGGAAGCAGCATTGAGGGAGGGCTAGGGACAATGGCGACTGTGGCAAAGGTGAAGGACATGGCGGAGGCGGGCGGGGTGCCCGAAATCATGCAGGCAGCGGTGTATCGGGGGATCAACGACGTCCGCGTGGAAACGTTGGAGGTGCCCGCTATTCAGGCGGGCGAAGTGTTGATGCGGATCGACACCTGTGGCATCTGCGGGACGGACCTGAAGAAGATTCACACGGGATCCCACAGTGCGCCACGCGTCTTCGGGCATGAGATGGCGGGAACTGTGGCCGCGGTAGGTGAGGGAGTCTCGGCGTTCGCGGTCGGAGATCGAGTTGTGGCATACCACCACGTGCCCTGTGGCGATTGCTACTACTGCCGCAAGCAGACCTTCGCCCAGTGTGAGGCCTACAAGCAAGTAGGTTGCACGGCAGGATTTGCGCCGTCAGGGGGCGGCTTTGCCCAGTACATCCGCGTCATGGAGCCAATTGTGCGAGGCGGTCTGGTCAAGATACCGGACGGTGTTCCGTTCGAGCAGGCGGCGTTCCTGGAGCCAGTGAACACCTGCTACAAGGCTATTCGGCTGCTAGGACTGCAACCTGATGAGACGGTGCTGGTGATTGGTCAAGGACCGATCGGTATCCTGCTGGCAGCCCTGGCGCAGCGAACAGGCGCGACGGTGATGACCAGCGATATGTACGCCGAGCGACATGCCGTGGCGGCGCAGTTCGGGCTTCGCCACCCCCTCGATGCAGGAGGGGATGTGGTGGGCCAAGTGAAACTTGCGACAGAAGGGCGCGGAGCGGATGTCGCGTTGGTGGCTGTGGGCGGGAATGCCGTGATCGGGCTGGCGATGGAAGCGATACGTCCTGGAGGACGAGTAATGCTCTTTGCCCAGACCCAGCACGGAGAAGCTCCATTCGACCCTGGTGCCGTATGCATGGACGAGAAGACGCTTATGGGTTCTTACAGCTCATCGATGACAGTGAATGCCGAGGTGGAGGAGCTTGTCTTTGGCGGGTACGAAGAAGGTTTCGACCTTACCAGGCTCATTTCGCATCGATTCGGGATGGATGAGGCCGTCCATGCGATCGAATTAGCTTCCAACCCTAGACCCAACTCCATGAAAGTCGTGCTGCATCCCTAGCTCGGATCTGTTGTCGGCCCTTGCGAGCCCTCTCCACAACCTCAGGCCCCCGCATCACGGTTCCGCTTACGCACCTCGATGTTGAGCCGCTTGATCTTCTGATTCAGGGTTGAGAGGGGAATTTTGAAAAACTCCGATGCCTCGGTCTGGTTCCAGTGGCATCTCTCGAGGCGGTCTGCGATGATTCGACGCTCGATGTCCTCCATGAGTTCGAAGAGGGAGGCATCGGGGCGATGTTCCAACGCGGCTGTGGTGAAGTTGCTACCGGTGATCTGGGTCGGTAGCAGGTCTGGAGTGATAAAACGGCCTGTTGAGAGAACAACGCCACGCTCCATGGCATTCTCAAGCTCTCGCACGTTTCCGGGCCATTCATACTCCATCAGCAGCTTGAGGGTCTCCGGAGTGAGCTGTTTTTCTCCGACGCCATTTTCCTCTGAGTAGAGGCGCAGGAAGTGCGATGCGAGAAGGGGAATGTCTGCTTTGCGCGTGCGAAGCGCCGGCAGCTCAAGTGCAATGACATTCAGACGGTAGAAGAGATCCTCTCGGAAGCGCCCTTCGCGGACGGCGTTCTGAAGGTTAACGTTGGTTGCGGCGACAATACGCACGTCGACCTGCATCTCTTGTGTTCCTCCCAGCTGCATGAAGCGCCGGTCTTGAAGAACACGGAGTATCTTGGCCTGCATCTCCATGCTCATGGTGCCGATCTCGTCTAAGAAGAGAGTTCCTGTATCGGCAACTTCGAAGAGGCCCCGTTTGCTGGAGACGGCTGAGGTGAAGGCACCCTTAACGTGGCCGAAGAGAGTGGACTCCAGCAGTTCGGACGGGACAGCGCCGGTGTTGACGGGGACGAAGGGGCGGCTGCGGCGCGGTGAGTGGGCGTGAATGGCTTTGGCAATGAGCTCCTTGCCAGTGCCGCTCTCACCCTGGATAAGAACCGTGGAGCGCGATGGAGCTACTTGCGCGACAACATCAAAAAGACGAGTCATGGGATCGCTCTTGCCGACGATGTTGTCGAAGCTGTAGCGCTGCTTGAGCGTGCGACGAAGCTGCAGGACTTCCGCTTCTGCACGCCGCCGAGCGATCGCTGAGCGGATGTCGGCAAGCAGCTTCTCGTTGTCCCAGGGCTTCTGGACGAAGTTTGTGGCGCCGGCGCGGATCGCTTCTACAACATTGCCTACGGTGCCAAACGCAGTGATCATGATCACCGGCAGGTCGGGGCGGAGCTCTGTGATGCGGGGAAGCAGATCAAGACCGCTCTGGCCGGGGAGCGCGAGATCGAGCAGCAGCAGATCGAATTCTTCGCGAGACAGCCTGTCCAGGCCAAGCTGGCCATTGCTCGCGGTGGTGACGGTAAAACCTTCAAGTGTAAGCAGTGTCTCCAGAGACTCACGAATCGCTGCTTCATCATCGATGATGAGGATGCTGGGGAGCTGTGCACGGGAGGCGCTTCCATTGTCGACGGATGCGACAGAGGTATCAGGCATGGATGGGGCTCCTGTTGTTTACTGCGTTCGGAGTCTCACGATCTGCCAGAGCGGGAAATTCCAGCTCAAAGGTGGTGCCAAGGCCTTCTGTGCTCTGAACACAGATCTTGCCGCCGTGCTCCTGCATTATGCCGTAGCTTACAGCGAGGCCTAGACCGGTGCCTTTGTGCTCGCCCTCGCGCGGCAGGGTCTTGGTGGTGAAGAAGGGATCGAAGATACGGTGTAGATGCTCTTCGCGGATGCCCGAACCAGTATCCCGAATGCGGACCAGCACCCTGCCATCCAGATTCAGCGTAGAGATGTGCACCTGGGCGAGGGGGGAGCCAAAGGTCGCGTCCTTGGCGTTAAGGAGGAGGTTCAACAGGACCTGTTGCACCTTGCCCTGGTTGGCCATCACGCCATGGAGGTCCGGGTCCAGATCCAGTTCGATCGAGACTCGACCAGTCTTTAGCTGATGGTCGATCAGGTTGACCGTCTCTCGCAGGAGCAGGTTGAGGTCAAGACAGGTACGCTCAATGCCACTCGTGCGAGAAAAATTCAGGAGGCCATTCACAATTTCGGAGGCCCGGAAGCTTTGCTGCGTGATCTTCTGGAGGATCGGACTGAAGCGCGCGTCGGAGCTCATCTGCTTGGTCAGCATCTGGGTGTAGGACGAGATGACTGCGAGAGGGGTGTTTACCTCATGCGCGACACCGGCGGCCAGGAGACCTATCGATGAAAGTTTTTCGGATTGGGCGAGCTGTGCTTCGAGCGCTACGCGGCTCGTGATGTCGTCCAGAAGAACGATCCGGCCTACCACCTCTCCGCTCTTATCCAGCAGTGGCGCGACAGCCATGTTGACTATCCGGGGTTCACCTTCGGCGGAGTCGAATCGGACCTTGTAGAAACTTTGTTGCCCATCGGTCGGCTGCACGCTCCGAAGGCGATCGAGCAGGGCCTCTGGCAGCAGGGCTGCGAGTGAGTCGCTGAGGGCGGTACTGCGGTCGATTCCCACGAGCGCTTCCATCTGCTGATTCCAGCTGCCGACGCGACCGTTCAGATCCACAGCAAAGACGCCGATGTTGATGGATTCGACGATGTTTTCGTGGAACTCCTTCAGACGCTCAAATTCTCCAATCTGCGTTTCGAGGCGCTGGTAGAGCTGCGCATTCTGAATAGCGATGCCAATATAGCTGGCAAGCAGCTCCAAAACGGCTACGTCCTCACTCGACAGGAAGTCTCCGTGCCGTGTGAGACCGAGGCCGATCGCAGCAACGGTGCGAGCGCCAGATCGGTCATGCGCTGCAGCTCTGCATGGCAGGTAGTAATTGAGATCCAACTGACTCGCGGCAGCCCGTTGTGATTGCGTAAGGTGAAGCGTTTGCCTAGGATTCTCCCAGAAAATGTGCTCCCTTGGATTCGCGCCATCGAACGCGAGAAAGCTGAGATCAAGCGGCCGGCCACTACTCGTTTCGATAGGCCCCAGGCCGAGTGAGTCGGCGAGGTGGAAGGTTCCGTCAGGCGTTCCGGATGGACTGCTGGTTTTCAGGAAGACGGCGACGCGTGTCACCAAAAGAGTCTGAGAGAGGCGCTCCAGGATGGAACTGACCAAGCAGCTCAGATCTGTCTGTGAGTTCAGGCCGCGACCAAACTCCACAAGCGTCTCTCGATAATCAAAGCGCTTCTGATCGAAGATACGGTCGACCCGGCTCTGAATGAGGCGTTTCAGAGGGTCGAAGACGATTCCCGTGAGAGTGACCGCAGCGATCAATCCCCATACATGAAGGTTCGGCAGCCGCGCATGGACGAACTCGGCGGAGATACCAACAAAGGTGAAGTACACGCCCACAATCGCAGCTGTCGCGAGTGTGTAGGTGACGCCTCGCTTGAAGATCAAGTCTGTGTCCATCAGCCTATAGCGGATGATGGCCCAGCTGAAGGTCAGGGGCAGTATGACGAGGGACAGCCCGGCGACCTTGGTGAGCACGCCGGGAGTGTCCCAATCTGCCATGAACGGAATCGCGTACAGGAGGGTAAAGGGCGTGATCGCAAGAAAAGTACCCCGGGTAAGCCACTTCAACTGCTGACGACCCAGTGCGGAATCAGCTCGGGTATAGCGGACCTGGAAGATGACACCCGCGATGACCGAGTAGAGCGCCAGGTAGCCAACGGAGATCTGGTCCAGGCGATGGCGCAGGAGTTCAGTGGCGGTCCAGCGATAAATTGCCGTGTACTGCAGCGCCAGGAGCAACGCCCCTGGAATGTACAGAACCGCTGCTCCGAGCTGCGATCGCAAGCGTGCACCGGAAGTATGCGCGTCGCGTTCTCCGAAGCTAACGGCGAAGTGAAGGAAGAGCGCGGGTTGTAAAGCATTCGCCACAATGTTGGCCCAGAACACCACCTGATCCAGACCATCCAGGGCGCCGGTGTACTTGAAGCTGTACAGGACGAAGGACACAAGGCAAAAGAGGTAGAAGTGGGTGGCTTTCGGAGCCGTCCATCGGCGGAGAAGAACATAGCTGCCGATACAGAGGTAAGTGAGCGCGATAAGCCGAAAGCCATTGTTGCTTGAGCGGTCCGACGGCTCAAGGATCACTAGAATTTCGAGTCGAGTTCCAGCGCCGGCATGCTGATGGCTTGGCCGGATGACTACGTACGTGGCGTGTGCCCAGACGCCATTTCGGAAGAGTTCACGCTCCAGTGCGGCCACGGTCGTCGCCCGGTGTTCATTCACTGCAAGCAGCAGATCACCGTTCCGAACTCCTGCCTGTTCCGCAGGCGAGCCTGACGGAACGCGTTGAGCACGCAGGGAGGAGCCTGCTTCCATCCACCAGACACCATCAGTCGGCACCTCGAACGAGGACTCCTGACGGAAGTTCAGGGTCGCAAGAACAGTGGCCCCCAGTGTGAGTACGGCGAGGAGTATGGCCAATGCACGCGACTGGAAAGCACTTTTCATGGATGAGAACAGATATGAGCTGTGCACGTGAACTGCCAAACCCTTCAGAAGACTGTAGCTGGTTCAGAGGGGCTTTGGAGCAAAGATTGATATGAGATCACGGTCATCTATGAAAGGTCATAGTAGTCGCCGGATCCCTATGTTCACGATCCTGTAACATACAGAGGTGCGGGTTCAATGGCTCGAAGTGGAGGGCGTTCAGGTCCGGTGCATCTCCTGCGGCTGCGGACCCAGCTTGCTCCTGCTGCATGGACTGATTGGCTCAGCAGAAAACTGGAGACGTAACATTGCAAGTTTCGCGAAGAACGCGACTGTGTACGGCATCGACCTTCCGAACATGGGACAGTCTGGGCGACGGAAGGGCATGGATGCCTCTCTTCCGGCGACAGCTGAGTTCGTTTGCAAAGTTATGGATCAGCTTGGTCTTCGCCAGACAGACATCGCGGCCCACTCCCGTGGCGGAGCAGTGGCCATCACTCTCGCCACGCTTCATCCCGAGCGCGTGAGAAGCCTTGTGCTGTTTGCGCCAGCCAATCCCTTCTGCAATCGGAGTCGAACGATTCTGCGCTTTTATCGTTCCATGCTCGGGCAAAGCTTTGCGCGTTTGGTGCCGTGGCTCCCCAGGATCGTGAAAGCCTGCGCGCTCGGACGCATGTATGGCGATCATCACCGGGTTCCAGCGGATGCTCTGGCGGGTTACACCGATGGTCTGGACCGTGCTGGAACGATTGAGCACGTGATGCGTATCGTGCGCAGCTGGGCTGCGGATATGACGTGGCTCGAATCACAGTTGGAACGTCTTGCGGAGTTGCCCATCCTGCTTATCTGGGGTGATCGGGATCGAGCTGTGGGATTGGACTCCGGGATGGAGCTTCAGAAGCGCCTTGGGCAAGCACACCTTTGCCAGCTGGACGGGGTTGGGCATATTGCATTCGAGGAAGTGCCAGAGATGGTCAACCCGATCGTGGATCGGTGGCTGCTGTGGATCGCGAAGACTCCAGAGGGAAAGACCGTCTGGGCTTAGCGAGCATCGGTCTGTCGTAAGAGCCAGGCGGCTAAAGCGTCCTGCATATGCGCCAACTTGGGTGCCGGGGACGAAGGGACACCGCCGAAAAAGTGATCCGCTCCTGAGATGACGTTCATTTCATTGGCGCCCGGGAGTGATCCAAGGACCGCCTCAAGTTCGGGTATCGGGCAAAATTCATCGTGATCGCCGGAGATGAAGAGGAGAGGGCCAGGGCAGGTGGCGAGGAAATCAAAGGTGTAGTCTCGTCCAGCGATCGGTCGAACTGGAAGGCCGAGGCCCACTCTGAGTCGTACGCGTGGGTCGTCGCAGGTGGCTCGCAAGCCGACATAAGCTCCAAAGGAGAAGCCCACCAGCAGGACCGGAAGGGCGAGGTTTTGGTCGACCCAGGCGACAGCGGCACGCACGTCGTCCTGTTCGCCCTGGCCGTAGTCGAAGACGCCGGCCGACCGTCCGACTCCGCGGAAGTTGAAGCGCAGTGTGGGAAAGCCGAGGGACGTGATGGCCTTCGCCGCGTTGTAGACGACCTTGTTATGCAGGGATCCACCTGCAGGCGGATAGGGGTGACACACCACAGCTGCGAGCGCTGCCGTGGGGAGCCCTGTGTTCAGGATCGCCTCAAGCGGGCCCTGCGGGCCAGACAGGTCCGTGATGTGACGTATGTGGGAAGGAGCTTGCGGTACAGAGGAAGGGAGCACGATGTGAGTGTAGCTGCGGTCTCGGGTATGCTCGGGCTATGCCGATCGACCCGATCTCATTTACGCGCGAACTTGTGGACATCGAGTCGACCACATTTCAAGAGGGAGCGGTAGGAGAGTTCCTGGCTCAACGCCTCGAAGTGGCGGGGTATTCGGTGGAACGCATGGCCGTGTCGCAGGCCGGGTCCGCCGGAGGGAGTGCACGCTTCAATGTCTTCGCGACCAAAGGTGATCCAAGACCGGAACTCGTCTTTTCAACGCACATGGATACAGTTCCGCCATTTTTCCCGTCGTGGGAGGATGACCTGTGGGTGTATGGACGAGGGGCTTGCGATGCGAAGGGCATCATCGCTGCGCAGATTGCCGCGGCGGAACGACTGGCGACTGAGGGAGTCGCGATCGGCCTCCTTTTTGTCGTTGGAGAGGAACGAGACTCCGCAGGCGCAGCAGAAGCCAATCTGCACCCGAAGGGGGCAAGGTTTCTCATTAACGGGGAGCCGACAGACAACAGGTTAGCGATCGCATCCAAGGGTGCCCTGCGTGTTGCGATCCATGCGCATGGGAAGATGGCGCACTCGGCATACCCGGAGCTGGGGGAGAGTGCGATCGACAAGTTGATCTCTGTGTTGCACGATTTGCGCGGTCTTGCGTTGCCGGTGGTGCCTGAGGTGGGTGACTCGACATTGAACATCGGGCTCATCTCGGGGGGGCGCGCGCCTAATGTCATTGCCGACGCCGCTGAAGCGCACCTGCTGATCCGGTTGGTCAGCCCGTCTGAACCGACGCGTGAGCAGATCGAGACGATCGTGGCTGGGCGAGCTGAGGTGGGTTTCAGTCTGGATCTGCCATTTGTGAGGATGCGCGCGGTCGATGGTTTTGAGACGATGACGGCCAAGTTCACCACGGACATACCGTCACTGACGGCCTGGGGCGAGCCATTTCTGCTCGGGCCTGGTTCGATCCACGTTGCGCACACCCCCGATGAGCGGATTGCGAAGAAGGAGCTGTTGGAGGCTGTGGACCTGTATGTTGCCCTAGCAAAACGTCTACTTGCGGACTCGCCTGCCTCCTCTACCTCTGCCCGATGAGGTCGGCGTCGCGCGCGGTGTTTCGGCTGGCTGTTGTTGTCCTGCTGCTCGCCGGCGTGATCTGGGGTAATTTTGTCAGCATCCCACTTAGAAATACCTCGGCGGAACACTTTGACGCACTGCTCGTTCTTGGGTCGCCGACGAACCCGGACGGGGCGCCTTCTCCCGAACAACGCACTCGAGTGGCTGCAGCGGTGGACGAATACCGTGCCGGGAGGGCGCCCGTGTTGATCGTGAGCGGGGGAGCGGCGCACAACCGATATGTCGAAGCGGAGACGATGGCGAAGCTCGCTACGGACGCCGGCGTGCCATCGAACGCCGTAATCAAAGAAAAACATGCGGGCAATACCGTCCAGAACATCTGGTACGGCGTGGCGATGCTGCAGCAGCGCGGCCTACACAGTGTGGAGGTGGTGAGCTCCCCAAGTCATCTGCCACGGGCTGCACTGATCCTCAGACACTACCCGGGACTTGTCTGGGCGACTTCTTCGTCACACTGGCCACCGCAGTTTCTGCGTGGCCGTATCGCGACTATCTATTGCCTCGAGATGTTGGAGTGCCTTCGGCTACGTCTGTTCGGGTTCTCCAAATCGCCCTACCTGCCGGCCTGAGGCGCTCCTCCCGGAGCGGAGTTCCGTCCCGCTTTTTCCTCAGTGTCGGGCGCAAGCTCTGCAGGTACTAGACTTAGACCTGGGGGACACGATGGCCGCGCAAGAGTTTACGCACCTGCATTTGCATACGGATTACTCGCTTCTGGACGGGGCTTGCGACGTAGACAAGTTGGCTGCTCACGTCAGCAAGATGGGCCAGACTGCGGCGGCGATCACCGATCACGGAAACATCTATGGTGCCGTGCACTTCTTCGACGCGATGCAAAAGAAGGGTGTAAAGCCCATTCTCGGGTGTGAGCTCTACCTTTCGAAGACGGCGGACCACCGTGAATTAGCGGATGGGTACAACCACTTCCTCGTACTGGCGGAGAGTGAGGCTGGTTACCGGAATCTGGTTCGCCTGACCAGTGAAGCAGCGCTGCATGGGTTTTATCGCAAACCACGTGTGTCGAAGGAGTTTCTGGCTCGGCACACTGAAGGGTTGATCGGGTTTTCAGGCTGCCTGGCCGGTGAGCTGAATCAGCACCTGATGGCAGGGAAGTATGACGACGCAAAACGGACAGCAGGCGAGTTCCAGGAGATGTTCGGGAAGGGTAACTTCTTCCTGGAGATCCAGGACCACGGTCTCGAGCCGGACAAGGGAGTGTGTGATGCCTTGTTCAAGATGGAACGGGAGCTCGACATCCCCCTGATTGCGACTAACGACAGTCACTATGTGACAGACCAGGACAGTCGTGCGCACGAGATCCTGCTATGCGTGCAGACTGCTGGATCGATGAATGATCCGAAGCGATTCAAGTTTGACACGCAGGAGTTTTACATCAAGAGCGCCGAGGAGATGCATCGCACCTTTGCGCATGCTCCTGAGGTGTGTTCTCGCACGATGCAGTTCGCGGAGCGTTGCAACCTTCAGCTTTCCAAAGTGAAAAACCCGTTTCCCGTCTTTGCAGTGCCCGAAGGCGAGACACTGGATAGCTTCTTCGAGCAGGTATGCCGAGAGGGTTTACAGAAGCGGCTGCAGACTGCTGTTGCTCACCTGGCAAGCCGAGGTCTGCAGCGGAAGACCATTGCGGACTATCACGCGAGATTGGATCGCGAGATTGCCTGCATCAAGCAGATGCAGTTTCCGGGCTACTTCATGATCGTCTGGGACTTTATCCGGTATGCCAAAGAGCAGAACATACCTGTTGGACCAGGCCGTGGTTCGGCCGCGGGCTCACTTGTGGCGTACTGCATGGAGATCACGGATGTGGATCCGCTGCAAAATGAGCTCCTATTTGAGAGGTTTCTTAACCCGGAGCGGGTCTCGATGCCTGATATCGATATCGACTTCTGCATGAACCGCCGTGGCGAAGTCATCGAGTATGTCCGCCGCAAATATGGTGCAGACCAGGTTGCCCAGATCATCACCTTCAACACAATGGCGGCAAAGGCGGCCATCAAGGATGTAGGGCGCGCGCTGGATATGCCCTACGGAGAAGTAGACCGCATTGCAAAGATGATCCCTCCGACGATCGGCATCACCATTGAGCAGGCAATGAAGGACTCGCCTGCGCTCGGGACAGCCTACGAGGGTGATACCCGGGTCCGAGAGGTGATCGACGCTGCGATTCGGCTGGAAGGGCTGGTTCGCGGGGCGGGTGTGCATGCCGCTGGCGTGGTGATTGCTCCGCAACCACTGACCGAGCTTGTGCCAGTGACACGGACCAAGGATGAGGCTGTTGTGACAGCCTATGACATGAAGGCCGTCGAGAAGATGGGCCTGCTCAAGATGGACTTCCTTGGGCTAACCACGCTCACTGTGATCGACGACTGCTTGAAGCTGATTCAGCAGAATCGTGGCGAGACGGTTGAGATGGCCACCATCCCGCTCGACGATGCGCATACGTATGAGCAGGTCTTTCATAAAGCTTTGACGTCAGGAGTGTTCCAGTTCGAGTCAGGCGGTATGCGAGACGTGCTGCGGCGTTATAAGCCCACTACGGTCGAAGATCTCACCGCGCTGAACGCGCTGTACCGGCCGGGTCCGATCCAGGGCGGCATGATCGATGACTTCATCGAGCGAAAGTGGGGGCGTAGGCCGGTGGAGTACCTGCTGCCTGAGCTTGAGGAGATCTTGCGAGAGACGCTGGGCGTGATCGTGTACCAAGAGCAGGTAATGCAGATCTCCGCTGCTATTGCAGGCTACTCTCTCGGGGACGCTGACCTCCTGCGGCGCGCGATGGGTAAAAAGAATGCGGAGGAGATGGCCAAACAGCGTGAACGGTTCATGGCTGGTGCGGCTCAAAGAAAACATCCGCGCGACACCGCGGGTCGGCTTTTTGACCTGATGGAGCAGTTTGCTGGTTACGGCTTCAACAAGTCGCACTCGGCTGCTTACGCCTTGCTGGCCTATCACACGGCATGGCTGAAGACACACTACCCAGTGGAGTTCATGGCCGCACTGCTGACGAGTGAGACTTCCAAACCGGAGAATGTTGTTAAGTACATCTCGGAATGTCGCGAGATGGACATCGCCGTCCTGCCCCCAAATGTGCAAACCTCATATGCCGACTTCACCCCGACCGGGGACGCGATTGGCTTCGGCCTTGCGGCAATCAAGAATGTCGGGCATAACGCGATCGAGTCAATCCTGACGGCTAGAACAGAGTTGCAGGCGAAAGGGAAGAAAGGCTTTGCCAGCCTGTGGGAGTTCTGCGAGAAGGTTGAGCTTCGCCTGCTGAACAAGCGCGTACTAGAGTCGCTGATCAAAGCGGGCGCGATGGATCCGCTCGGCAAGCGCGCGCAGCTAGCAGGCGCCCTGGATCGGGCCATGGAGCGCGCGCAACGGTCACAGAAGGACTTGGCCGCCGGGCAGAGCGGCCTCTTTGGCATCTTTGATGACGGTCCGATGGCGAGTCAGGAAGATGACAAGCTGCCCCAGGTGCCGGAGTGGGAGGAGCACACGCGTCTGCAGAGCGAAAAAGAGGTGCTTGGATTCTTCGTCTCCGGACACCCCATGGACAAGTATCGTGAGAAGCTTCGCAATCTCAAGGTCATCAACACGGCAGCGGCATGCGAGATGAAACCAGAGCCCCAGGTCTTCCGGCGCGGACGAGAAGAGCAGACGCAGAACGAGCTCGCAATCGCGGGTGTGATTACCGGGCTGAAGGTGGCCAAATCGAAGCGCTCGGGCGAGATGTACGCCCAGGCCTGCCTGGAAGACACCGTGGGAAAGATTGAGTTAATCGCCTTTCCGCAGAGCTATGAAAAGCTGGCCGAGAAGCTGAAGATTGACGTTCCGGTCCTCGTTCGGGGCGTCCTGCGGGGAGACGAAGACGCTGCGCCCAAGCTCGCCATTTCAAGCATTCAGGCGCTTGAGGATGTAAAGGTCAAGCTGCCCGACTCACTACGCATCAAGGTTCCACTTCATCATCCGGATGCGGCCTTGCTCGAGAAGTTGCTCCAGATCTTCCGGGAGACCCCGGGTCGTGGCAAGCTACTGCTCGATCTCGAAGAGCCGGGTGAGTTCTGCGCTGTGTTGGAGCCGCAGGACGTTGCTGTGGCAGCTGACCGGCTCTTCATCGACCGAATCGAGGAGCTTGTCGGTAAGGGCGGAGTGCGGGTGATCGAATGAGCAGACTGGTCCCTGCGGTGCACTACAATGTTGGAAGCATGGCTGAGGCAGAGCGTAAGGGAACAGCATCCGCAGGGATAGCCGGGGTCGCAGAGCTCGAGGCGTGGCGTAAGACCGAGCTGGCGAGAAATCCGGAGAGACCATATCCGATGGATTTCGTGCAGGCGATCTTCACTGACTTCAGCGAAATCCATGGTGACCGCGCGTTTGGCGACGACACCGCCATGGCCTGCGGCATGGCTCGCTTCCACGGCGAGCCTGTGGTGGTTGTAGCGAATCTGAAGGGACGCTCGCTGAAGGAGCGAGTAGCTCGCAAGTTCGGAAGTCCCGACCCGGAGGGCTACCGCAAAGCGCTCCGCGCTATGAAGATAGCGGAAAAATTTGGCCGTGCCGTCTTCACCTTCATCGACTTGGCCGGGGCAAATCCGGGCATCGGTGCCGAAGAGCGAGGGCAGGGTGAGGCAATTGCGCGCAACCTCATCGAGATGTCCCGACTACGTGTGCCTGTGATTGCCACGATCACAGGGGAGGGAGGGTCAGGCGGTGCCTTGGCGCTGGCTGTCGCTGATCGCGTCCTGATTCTTGAGAACGCCATCTACTCCGTCATCTCTCCCGAGGGGTGCGCGTCGATCATGTGGAAAGATTCCAGCAAGCGGCAGCAAGCAGCCGCGGCGTTGAAGTATACGGCTGCAGATGTGCTCCGTATGCACTGCGTCGACGAGGTTGTCCCGGAACCTCAAGGCGGGTCACAGAACGATCCTGCTGAGGCCGCAACGTTGCTTGACCAGTGTCTCGGACGGCAATTCCAGGAGATCGCTGGTCTGTCGACGGATGAGCGACTAGCGCAGCGTTACAAGCGGTTGCGGGCGCTGGCCCCGTTCTACGCGGCAGGGTAGGGGCGACGAGTGAGCGAAGCGGGGAGCCGAAACCGGTGGGCAGAGTGCTTGCTCGGAGTGGGAGCCTTGCTTTGGCTCGCAGTCGCTCAGGAGATAGCGGCTCGTGCGGCGACTGGTCTAGGGTCGCACCTGTTGGGCGGGGCTGCCGTTCTCGCAATCCAGGGTCCGATTACGCTGTTTCTGGTGGTGCTCGGTCTGCAGGCATTGCGTCGTCGTCTTACGATTGGTTCGCTCAGAGAAGAGGTCGGCCTGCTGCAGCGTCCGACAGCTGGCCGGGAGTGGGCGCTCGGGTTGGCAGTGGCTTGGGGAGCGGTGATCCTGAGCGTGCTTCCCTTGATGCTCTTTCGCTCGCTTGACGTGACCTTCTGGCTCGGTTGGCGCGGCTGGGTTGCTACGCTCTGTTCCATCGTCGGAGCAGTGGCGGCAAGCTTGGCGGTTGAGATGGTGTATCGAGCCTTTGCCTTTGCTCACCTCAGCAGGGGAGTGGGCCGTGCTTGGGGGGCAGTCATCCTGACCGTCATCTATGGAGCCGTCTATGGCCGACAGGGGCCGCATGGCTTTTTGGTTAGCTGCGCCTTGGCGGCGTTGCTGCTTGCAGGGTGGCTGAGAACGCACGCTCTGTGGATGTCATGGGGGCTGCATCTGGGGTGGGCACTCAGCCTCGGCCTGGTATTTGGCCTCCCTTTATCGGACGGAGGGGATCTGTCGGGACTGATCCTGGCTCAGGTAAAGGGTAGCGCAACGCGTTTCCCCCCACAGGGGCCGAGCGGCATGATCTGGACCGCACTGGTGATTGTCGCAGCCGTTGTCTTTCTGATCTGGGTCACCAAGGATTACGCGTGGCAGTACACTCACCCGCGCATCGTCGCCGGCGGCTTTCCCATGGAGGCCACTCCGCCACCCGCTCACGTAGCCATGCAGCAGGAGGGTGCGAGTCGCTCCGCATCTTCCCTGGTTCAGATCGCGCCCGCAACGCCCGGCATACGAACGGATGTTCGCGTGACCAACGAAGATTCGGTCTGAGTTCCGGCGGCCATCGAGGCATCGACAACGGTGCTTGCATGCCTCAGGGAGCGGGATGCAAGCTATGGGCGGGAGCGAGGTGACGGTTGACCTGCCGAAGACAGTACGTCAAGTTACTTGCCATAAGCTCGCTAGGACTGGGGATCCTGTCTCACGAAGGTACGGCGCAGGTCTTCACCGTCGGTGAGCACAGCGCGACAATGGGGGTTGCCGATACCTTCGAGCGGACAAATGTAGGCCTTCCTGATGGCAGGCTTACCGAGCGAGGTCGTCGTGAGCTTGAAGGCATGTTGGTTGCGGAGCAGGGCTTCGCGCATCGCGCTCTTCCTTTCGGCCCTGGTCTCACTATCGAGGCAAATGGAAACACCAGCCCCAATGGTGATGTCTACCGGAAGCTCCTCTACTCCAAGGGGCAGTCGGCGGGCGTTGGGGACCGAGTCGTGATCACGGCAGTTCAGGTCAAGGGCGATCGTTTGGTCGTTGATCTTAACGGTGGTCCTTACGCCAGACATCGCTTTCTGAGTCATATTCAGGTGAATGGCGGTAATGTCGCTGCGCCGCAGGACGAGGCGACCGGGGCTCGCGTTACGCTGCTGTTCCCGCATGGGATTCCAGACGTAACAGCCCCTGACGTGAAAGCCCTTCTCGAGCCGATCATCGACTTCGGAGTGAAGACCTCGGAAGAGGCCTATGCTGACACCCTGCCACCACGGCTTCGAGACGCGATAGCGGCGCACGAGGTTCTTGTAGGCATGAATCGTCGCATGGTCCTCGCCGCCCTTGGGCAGCCTGGCAGCAAACTCCGCGAGCATGACGGGCAGAGTGGTGAGAGTGCTTCTTACGAAGAGTGGATTTATGGGCAGGTTCCGGAGAAGGTCAGTTTTGTGCGGTTTCGAGGCGATCGTGTTTCGCAGTTGAAGATAGCGGAGGTTGGGCAGCCCGTCCTTATACGAACTCAGGATGAGGTCGGAGGGTACAGCGCGCCCCCACCTACAAGGGAGATCCTGCTTGGGGATCGCAAGGAGGCCGACGAAAGCGACACGGGGCAAGCGGTCGCAGCCCCAACCTTGCGTAAACCTGGGGAGCCTGCTCCAGCAGATGGGAGCGGCCGGGTGCAGTTGCCAGCCAACACGTCTCCAGGGACGCCAACTGCCCCAGCCCATTAGGGTTGTGCCGCCGCCTGTTACCATAGACACGAGGTAAAGATCTCTCGCGAGTGCGCTATGGCCGCTCCCGAGGCCTCTCGTTCCAAGGAGACAGGTGATGGCGAAGATTGCAAAGACGGGTGACCGTAAAAAGGTGATGGACACAAACAAGAGCACCGATTGTCCGAAGTGCTCGAAGCCGACACGGATTGTGAAGCGGGTCAAGGATCGGGAGCGCGGCGTGCCGGGTGGAGTGTATATCTCCTGTTCCGCTTGCGAGTTCTTCGAGCGTCTCTAGTTCAGAGGCTGACTGGCTTGGCTCCCGTACTACCGTCTGGTTCGTGGTCCTACTACCAAGGCAGCAGCGAGGCCTTGGAGTAGGACATTCGTCCTTTGGTATCCAGCTCTCCTGATCTGCTTGCTCGTTGAAGGCAACGCCTCCGATTGCTTAATCTTGGTTAATCATTGATGCGCTTCGGCGATCGCAGCGATGGTCCTACTTAACGGAAGCGCTCTCAATCTGGCTCAGGAATGTGTTGAGAGCAGCGGCTGGATTGCCAGCTCGAGTGATTGGCCGCCCAATCACCAGCATGGATGATCCGTCCTTAAGTGCGCCTTCAACTGAGGATGTGCGCCTTTGGTCATCTCCCTCGGCGTTTGCTGAACGGATGCCAGGCGTTACAAGAAACGGGGCACTTCCGAGTGACTCGCGGATGAACCGGGTTTCCAGCGGCGAGCATACAAGCCCATGCACGCCAGCTGTGGTGGCGACTTGAGACAAGCGGAGGACCTGATCGGCAGGTTCCGAGTTTACACCGACCTGCGATAGCGCTGCTTTGTCCAGGCTTGTCAGAACGGTGACGGCTAACAGTTTAGGGCCGCCGCAGGCTAGCGTGGCTTCTTGCGCCGCTCGCAACATGTCTGCCCCACCCTGAGCATGAAGTGTCAGCAGGCGCACGTCGAGCTTGGAGAGGGATCGGATTGCCTGCGCTACAGTGTTCGGTATGTCGTGCAGCTTCAGGTCTAGGAAGACTTCAAGATCCCGTTTGCGGAGCAGGTCGATGACTCCAGGGCCTTCGGCGTAGAAAAGTTCCATGCCGACCTTCACCCATCGGCATTGGTCTCCGAGACTGTTCAAAAGGGACACAGCCTCGGCGGCGGAGGAAACATCCAAGGCCACGGCGAGGCGTTCTCGAGCAGCGTCAAGTGATCCACTCATCGCCACCTCCCAAGAATGTCAGTGTGGAATCCCTGCGCTTTGACTGGTGTTGGGTACACAGGCCGAGAATAGCATCGAGAGGAAGTTTCCGATGACAGGGACTGTACTGAAGAAGCAAGTGGTGGCGCTCACGATCGCGGGCTTTGACCCGAGTTCCGGTGCGGGCGTCACAGCCGACTTGCTGACCTTTGCGGCACATGATGTGTTCGGTTGCGCTTGCCCCACGGCGATCACCGTTCAATCGACGCAAGGTGTCAAGAGAGTCCAACCACTGCAGGGAAGCCTCATTGCCGAGATACTCGAAGCCCTCGATGAGGATGTGTCCCTTGCGGGCATAAAGATAGGCATGCTGGGTAGCGTAGAGGTCCTCCAGGCAGTCTGTGATTACCTTGAGCGCATTCGGACGAGGGAAGTCGTCGTGGTTCTGGATCCCGTGATCCGGGCAAGCTCTGGAGCGGAGTTGCTTGCGCCGAAAGCACTTGATCTCCTCCGTGATCGGCTCTTGCCTCTAGTCGACGTGGCGACTCCGAACAATGAGGAGCTCTTTGCATTGCTCGGAGTCGCGCAACGCAGCAAGGGCCTAGTCGATGCGAGTGAGGAGCTCGTGCGCCGGTATCAGGGGCTGGGCCTGGTGGTGACAGGAGGAGACGAGGTCGCTCCAGATGATCTCGTGTTGGGCGAAGGTATGGAGTGCGCGTGGCTGCGCGGAAATCGTGTGGACACTACGTCCACTCATGGAACCGGTTGCGCCTTCTCAAGTGCCCTGCTTTGTTCGACGATCGCCGGCGTCCCTCTGCTCGATGCGGCTGCGGCTGCCAAGGATTATGTGGAGAGTGCAATGCGCTCAGCACCTGGGATCGGTCGCGGTCGGGGACCCATGGATCTGCTCTGGACAAAAAGCTAGCTGATCGTTAAAGATCTCCGGGCTGCAGCCGATGAGGAGTGTGGAGGCAGAACCGAGATGAAGGTCCACACATTAGAAGAGGCGACGTTTATAGATTTGACCGCAACAGCAGCTCCAGCCCAGCGGTACACCGGCCAGAGTGGCTGTCACTTCGTAGCGAAGCGCCTTGACGCTGTGAGTGGACGTGCTCTGGAGTGCCTGGCACACGCGATTGAGTATCTGGAGGATGAGCAGTATGCCTGCGTCGAGGAAAAAGAGAGAGCAGGGGCCGAACAGGCGATCGCTACGCTGAAGCGACTCAACCGCGAGGTCTTCGCAGCGATTCCAGCCCTACCAGAACGGCGCAGCCTGCTGCGACGACTGGCCGATCGTTGGGAGAGGAGCCAACGGGATGCGGAACCGGCGCTCCTGGTTCATTAGCATAGATCGCTGGAAAGCCCGTTTTGACATAGCCAGTTGTCTACCAGATGTGGGTTGCGAAGGAGGCGGCCTACCAAGTCCGCAGCAGGGGCGACGAACCGCCTCTCTTCGGACAGTCCGGAAAGCAGGGAGGCATGCGGGAGCTGACCGAAGGGACGGTGTGGGATGCTCGGAGCGGGATGGCAATCGGCGACAGTCAGCTCTGCCTGTAAAACGGCTTTTCAGGAGGGTGGGCCGAGGACAAGACCTTCGCCAGATCCGGGCAGACGCGTCGAAGCGACGGACCGCCCCTGTATCATTCGGAACTACACAACTG
The DNA here is from genome assembly GCA_965199635.1 of Acidobacteriaceae bacterium. GTDB lineage: Bacteria > Acidobacteriota > Terriglobia > Terriglobales > Acidobacteriaceae > Edaphobacter. The sequence goes on from CBDASL010000001.1 coordinate 1,499,065, forward strand.
CCTCCTCTAAGCCGACAACTTCGCATGCAGGGGCAAGCGCTCACGAAGACGCAGACACTCGAGGTGAGAGGACTAGCACCATGACACTCAGGAACATTGAATCGCACGCCGATGACTGCACCCTGTTCTCCCGTCGCGAGATGCTGAGGCGCTCAGCTGCGTTGACCGCTGGCTTTGCCACGCTCGGATCCAGTTACGCGTACGGAGGAGTCAGGAGCGAACGAGGGAGGTTCGCGTATGTCGGAACCTACAACAGCCCAGTTGACGGTGGAGCAGGCAACGGAAATGGGATCTATCTCTTCAAGGTAGATTCGACGAGCGGCGCGTTGGGTCTGGTGCAATTAGCAGCAGAGGCGCGCAATCCGTCATGGCTAGCGCTTCATCCGTCGGGGCGTTTCCTTTACTCCGTGAACGAGATCACCGACTACGAGGGCGAAAGCGGGTCAGTAAGCGCGTATGCAGTCGATGCGGGGAGCGGGGAATTGCAGCTCATAAATCGCACGCGTTCAGAGGGGGCTGGTCCGGCTCACCTCAGTGTCGATGCCTCGGGTAGATACGCGTTTGTCGCGAACTACTTCGGCGGCACTCTGGCCGTTCTCCCAATAGCGGAGTCAGGCAGGCTTGGCCGAGCGACCTTCGTTCAGCGGGACTCGGGATCAGTTGGGAGCACAAGAGCAGTGGGTGCTCCGACCGGCAGTTTCGCCATCAGCGGTCATGATAAGCCGCATGTGCACATGATTGAACCAGATCCGCGCAACAGGTACGTTCTCCATACCGATCTTGGACAGGATCGTCTTTACGTCCAACGCTTCGACGCGGCTACGGGTAAGTTAAGCGAAGTAGAAGGCGCACCTGTCACCTCACTCCCTCAAGGTGCTGGACCGCGCCATTTCGTCTTCCACACCAATGGCAGATGGCTCTACTCACTGCAGGAAGAAGCTTCCAACGTAGCGTTCTTTGTCTTCGATTCAGAGACCGGGTTTCTGCATTTGCAACAGACGGTATCGACCCTGCCCACGGCTTTTCAGGGGACGAGTTTCACGTCGGAGATCGTGCTCTCGCCCGATGGACGCTTTCTGTACGCCGCGAATCGGCTGCATGACTCGATCGCCGCGTTCTCCCTAGGCCTGGATGGCCGGCTGACCTACGTTGGGGAGACTACTACGGAGGGAGATTATCCGCGACACCTAAGTATTCACCCAAGCGGAACATATCTCTACGCGTGCAATCAACGGAGTGATGCGATCACCTGTTTTCGGCTGGACCGGAAGACGGGTAGACCAGTATTCACCGGGCAGTACACAGCCGTTGGCAGCCCAGCGTGCATCATATTCGCCGGTTAGCCCACAGGCAGCGGTGGCCGCGGACGGTCTTCATAGCCGAACGGCACTCTCTATGTGGGTGCGAATCACGGAGTCACGCACCTTCTAACATGTGGGTGAGTGACTCTACTAAGACAACGCTCGTCTTACACGGCGGGATCACCTCATTCAGCAATAGTGCAAAGCCGATCAGGAAGACATTGACGAGCTCCTGAATCCGCCGTTTTGGAGATGAGTTCACGGACCCGACAGCAAACATCTGGTCGTCGTTTGACGAAGCAGCTCTGTTAAGCGAACAGAATAAGCGTTATCAGACATAGTTGCTGGCTTTACTGACTGTGGTTACGCGTGACTAAACGGTGCGTCACGTAGTTGTATGGCGGTACCGTATTGCCACGCAAGATCGTGAGACCGAGATGGATAAGGCTCGGTCCGTACGTGCTTGTCTCATGGGAGACCGACCCGATGAAAGGCGAATTCGGCCGTTTCAGTTCCTGCCTGACCTCCTCGATGCAGTCTTGCCCAACGATGGCGACGTGCCGCTGGCGCTTACGCTCGCGTACGGCGTCAAGAGCACCAAGCGCGCTCGTATCGTTTGCGGCTGCGATGAGGATGCGGCGATCACGAGGATGTCGGTCCAAGAACTCCGACATAAGAAGATGGCTCCTTTCGCGCATGCCACGCCCGTCTAGGCGGACAAAGCTTTCCATAGGTGTCTGCGGCATGGCGCTCCGCACCGCTTCGAAGGCCCCTGTAATTCGGCTCTGCACGAGCGACCCCGCTTCCGGGAGGTCAAGGCCTAGTACCCAATCAACTTTGCCCGCCCAAGACTCCAGAGCGTGTTGGCCCAAGACCTCGCCAGCATCATGTCCTACGCGGTAGTTGTCGACGCCGAAGTATGTGGCATGGGGATGGGGTATATCGATCGCGATCAGAGGGATATTCGCGCCGGCGATCTTGTCGCCAATCATAGGGGCGACCTCCTGCTCTACTTGGAATTCGATCACCAGGTCTACGCGACTGCGGACAAACTCCTCTGCATTCCTGACCGCTGTCGCTGCGTCATAACAATTGTCGAGGATCAGCAGATCCACTCCTGCAGAGACTGCCGCAGCCTGGAGACTCTCTGCAACCTCAACCGAGAACGGCATGTCGGCGCTTTGGCCGGCAAAGCCAAAGCGTATCTTCTTGGGACGTGTCACCTGCCGATAGGTGCCGTCGGGTAATTGGGAGAGATATCCCCGATGGACGAATGTCTTCAGCACTCGATAAACAGTGGTCTTGGAGATCTTCGTCTTACGGTGTATGGCCTCCAGGGTGAGCGGCTGATTCTCAGCTTCGAGCATCTCGAGTACATCGAGTGCTTTGGACAACACCGGGATGAGATAGAGGCGCTTACTTGAGGGACTCACTGCCGCTCCAAAGGGTCCGTCGCGACAAGCTAGAGCTCGTTGCCCTTATTCCGCTATTGAAACGTAGTTCCGGCTGGAGTGCAAGGATTTCTGCACGGCGTAGTGCGAGATCACGCGTCGAACCTGCCTGAGTAGCAGGCTACTCCGCTCCTCTAGGGGCGAGCGAGATCAGGATGTAAGGTTTCGGGAAGGCTGAGCCAAATTGCGGCAGCTAATGCGAAGACAACGCTGCTGACCAACATCGCAGGTTTCAGGCCAAAGGTCTCTGCCAGGGTGCCTGTGATGATCGGCGAGAAAAAACTCACCAGGCGACCCCAGTTAAAGATCGAACTCGCAGTGGACTTGAGGTGGCTGGGGTACAACTCGGCCAGCCACGGCCCCCAGATGACGCTAGCAGAGAGGGCGAATCCGTATACAGCGCCAGCCATCAGCAGTGCCCAGATGAGTGATGGGATGGTGAGGTACGCGATGATCGCCGAGGCACACACGAAGAAGCCCAGAGCCCCGAAGCGGCGACCGTATCGATCCCCTGCCCAGCCCCAGAAGAAGCCTCCCGCGATGTTGCCAGCAAACTGTGCGGCAACAAGGCGCCCGATCGTCTCGGGAGGGAGGTGCCGAACGGAAAGGAGATAGGTGGTCACCCATCCACTGAAGGCCTGATAGGCGAAAAAGTTCAGCCCGGTCATCGTAGCCAGCAAACACGTCTGTCTGCGAAAGACGGGCGTGAAGAGTTCCGCCAGTGGCAGCTTGCTTCCCTTCTCCCTTCGTTGAAGCGAGGCAGGAATGACCAGATAAGCAAAGCCAGCGAGCAAGACCGGAGGGACTCCACCGATCCAGAGCAGAACGCGCCAGTCGCGCGTCCCGAGATGACCGAATGCGATGCCGAGAGAGATGATGGCCAAACTAAAGGTCGCATTGATGGCGCTTGCAAGTTTGCCCCTCAGCGTGGGCTGGAAGAGTTCCACATAGATGCCGACGACAACAGGAAAGCTGCCGCCCAGAAAGAGCCCAAGGACAAACCGTTGCGCAAGTAGCGACACATATGAAGTCACCAACGTGCCGAGCAGGAGCACCAGGCCGTAACCAGCCATGACCACCACCAGCATGGTCCGTTTCCCAATACGGTCTGCCAGTTGGCCGATTGAGAGCGCCCCGAGCAAAGCTCCTGCGCCCTGAGCGGAGTAGCCCGAACCAGCTTGCGTCAGGCTCAAACCCAGGCTGCTGCGGAACAGCGGCCGAAGAACATCGACGGTGTTCCAAGCCCATCCATAAAAGAACTCGGCTATCAGAAGAAAGCCGAATGCGCCGAGCCGTCTGGACAGTGGATGGAGAAGCGCAGGCTCGGTTAGTGTTGACGAAGAGCTAGCCGGCGGCACGCTGAAGTGCTCCCAACTTGAGTTGCACCAACAGAGATAGCTCGTCGTACAAAGTCCACTCATCCACAATTTTGCCTTCTCGCAGATGAAGGTGGGTGAAGCCCATCACTACAAGCTTCAGTCCCGTAGGCGGACCCAGGGACCCATAGCCCAGGTGGTGCCCATCCATCACCCACCGAATAGCTACCTTCACGCCGCCTTCTTCGCTTTCGACAGAACAGATGTGCTGCGGAACATAGGCGCAATCGGGCAGCATCGCGACCAATCGCATCGTTTGCTGCATCACAGCGGCTGGTCCGTAGAGCTCTCGCATAAGCGGTCCATGCCACTGGCAGTTGGAAGCATAGATCTCGCCAATCCTGCCGAACATGCGTTTGTTGAAGATGTGGTGCAGCCAGCGCAGGACCTGTGCTTCAGCCTCGGAGTGCGCTAGGGACAGGTCGGGTTCTGTTTCGGGCGGGTACTGCCCGAGAAGACGACGATTCTCCGCAATCTCGACCACCATCTCGCCAGCGTCAAACTTCCGCGTGGCGAGCGTTTGCGCATAAATATGCGGATCAATGCCAAGCTGGATGAGCTGGGCCATGTTGTCTCGCGCCACCCATTCGCGGTAGATCTTGTTCTCGAGAATCATGCAATCGACTATTGTTCGCGTTACGAACGTGCGCCCTGTTGGTTTGCCAAAGATGCCAAACTCGGTGTGCCGCCCCGTTCCATGTGTCATGTGCGAGGTGTAGAACCCATCTACGTCATTGCCACGCCAGATTACGGACGTGGCCATCCCACGACGATCCGGCAGCTCCACAATGCGCTGGATGGTCTCGCGCACGATACTCTCGCGGTCATACATGGTGCCCAGCACTCCGTACAGAACGCAGTTGTGAGTGTAGTGCGTGTAGATGAGGCCGACGTCGCGCTCATCCCAGATACGGTGCGTACAGCGCACGATGTAATCGACGATGTCCGTGTAGATCGGGTCAAAGCCGCGCATGCTTTGAACGCGCGGCCGACCTGACGGTACCAGCTCGGTAAAGTCTCGGCGTTCCACCTGCAGGATCTCGCCGCCCTGCTTGTCTGCCTGCCCGATTCCGGGCTGCTGCTCGCTCACACGTTCCCCCCAGCACCGTCTTCGCATGCGACCCTCTGCTTGTCGGCTTGGTGCTGCATCACGGTGTGGAACCATGCTGCCACAGCTTCGGCCACTTCGTCTGGACTTTCCAGCAGAGCCATATGTCCGGCCCGGGGCACCACCACCTGGATGCAGAAAGGAAGTGCCTCTTCGAGCGCCTGCACCGCTTCTCTCGGGCATACCTTGTCCGCATCCCCGGAGACAAGTAGCACCGGGCACGCCACGTCTTTCAACAACACGCGATAATCGGCGCGGGTCACAGCCATTTCCACCTGCTGCGCGAACCCTGCCAAACCGGTGCGCTCGGCCATATCCTCAAGAAGCGGACAAACAGAGGGAGAAGGCACGTCGCCGCGATAGTCGGGCCAGAGGAACTCGCGCACATAGCGGCCCAGACCCAACTGCCTCGCGTGTGCAACAGCTGCTCGACGGTTCGCGTGCGAGGCAACGGGAACGGGCAGGGGCGTCGTCTGCAAAAGCGCGAGTCCCATCACGCGGCTGGGCGCCCGCAATGCGACCTCCATCGCGACGATGCCTCCGAGCGAAAAGCCAAGCAGCGCAAAGGCAGGTGGTGCCTTCGTGAGGATCATCTCCGCAGTGTCCCGGATGGAGGACGCCACCTCTGTGAGAATGATGGACGACTGAACCGCAGGAAGCCGAGTGAGCAGCGGAGCGAAGACCCGCTCATCGCATAAGGTGCCAGGCAGGAGCACAAGGGGTGTGTCGTCGAGCAAAGGCTTGCGTTTCGTCCGTGTCATACCCACGGAAGGAACGCTAGCATGGGCAGCTTGGCAGAGTCACACGGGAGTAGGCATCCTCGATACAATCGTGTCGTTCGCGCAGTCTCCTATCACTGCCGCGCGTGGAGTGAGTAACATGCCCAGGACCACCCCTGACCATTGGACCCTTGAAGCGATGCGCAGTCGCCTTGTACGTTACGCGGATCTTCAGGCCTGTCGGACTGCCTTCATCGATACCCGCACGCCGGGGTCGACAGAGAAAGAGAACTTCACGATTATTGGGCCGGGTGTCTCCGAAAGTGCGGACCAACATGTGCACATTCGGGAGAAGCACGGCTTCAACATTGGGGGAGCCCGGCAGCCGTTTGGGTGCGTGAACTCACAGCACAGTCACGACACAGCTGAGGTCTTTGTGGTTCACTCAGGCCAGTGGCGGCTCCACTTCGGCCCGAACAAGGAAGACGGCTCCTTGGATATCGGCCCGGGCGATGTTGCCTCCGTGCCGATCCACATGTTCCGCGGATTCAGCAAGCTGGACGAAGGCAAGGGCTTTCTGTGGATGCCTCTTGGCCAGGACGATCCAGGCAAGGTGACGTGGGCTCCTGCTGTCTTTCAGGCGGCGGCTGACCACGGGCTCAAGCTGGCCAAAGGCGGCAAGCTGATCGACACCACGAGCGGCGCCTATGAGCTGAAGGAGGTTGAGCTGGAAACACCGCCAACTGAGGAAGGCCTTGAAGCTCTGCGTACCCCGCCTTTAGAGCAGCTCAAGCAGTGCCTGGTTCGCGGGGCGGATCTGGCAGCCAATCCCAAGTCCCCTTTGGCGGGGCCTGGAGTCGAGGAGGCCGGCGTCATTGTGCCGCAGCCTACGGCGGATCAATTCCCTGCCGGGCCAATCAAGGGCTGGTGGCCTCACGACTTCAACCTTCGCCGGCTCACTCTGGAGACAGGGGCCTACGTTGCCCTGCATGCGCGTCAGGAGGTGGAGGTGCTCTTCGTCCAGAGCGGTACTGTCGAGCTTAGCTGGCGATCAGCAGGAAGCGAAGAGTCGCTGATCATGGGTGCCGGCGACACGCTTTCGGTGCCAGTGAATCTCCAGCATGGCTTCCGAAACACTGCTTCCGTCCCCGCAGTTCTCTTCGTGGTACGTGGTACGGAGAATCCTTCTCTCCCGGTTTTTGCGTCGGCTCCAGTGAGCCAGATGGCAGGTACCACGAGCTAGTGGAGTGAGAAGCGCTCCACTGGCTCACCCGCGCGACAGGTGAACGCATGGAGCGCTTTCGGCAGAGGCGGGCTACCGTGTGAGCGCAGCGAAGGCTGCAAGCTTCCTGTCATAGCGAATCGCCGCCGCACGCCGGTGGCCTTCCAGCCCCTCGCTGCTGCTCTGGCGTGTGGCTGGCGGAGCGACAAGATCCACTGCGCTATCATCCAGCCACTGGTGGGTTGCGATCTTCACATATGAGCCCACCCATAAGCCCCCGGTGTACCGACCGGCATGCATTGTAGGCAGGGTGTGATTCGTGCCGACACATTTGTCGCTATAAACTACGCTCGCATTCTGGCCGATGAACAGCGATCCATAGTTGCGCAGCTTCTTGGCGAGATTGTGGGGATCCTTCGTGTGAACTTGCAGGTGCTCGGCCGCGATGAAGTCCGAGTACCGAATGAGTGCAGCCTCGTCCTCACACAAGGTGATTTCGCCATAGTTGCTCCAGCTTTCACCGGCGACTTTGGACGTCGACAATGTTTCAAGCTGCCGACTGACTTCACGGGCCGTTGCGTGGGCGAGGGCTTCGTCCGTTGTGATAAGACCCACACGGGTGCGGACATCATGCTCCGCCTGCGCAAGCAGATCGGTGGCAATCAACTCCGCATCCCCTGTCGCGTCGGCGACGACGAAGATCTCCGAGGGGCCCGCTAACTGGTCGATTCCTACTGGCCCAAAGACCTGCCGCTTGGCCTCGTTCACAAAGGCATTACCAGGCCCTACGATCTTGTTGACTTGGGGCACGGACGCTGTTCCATAAGCCATGGCTGCAATGGCCTGTGCGCCGCCGATCCGGAAGATCCTGTCTGCTCCAGAAAGATGACAGCCCGCGATCATGGCCCGGTGCGCGTTTGGCGGCAGGCAGGCGATCACCTCATCACATCCGGCAACCTTGCCTGGAACGATGGTCATGATTGGTGCAGAGAGAAGAGGAAAGCGACCGCCCGGTACGTACGCACCCACGCGCTCAATTGGGATGACGCGATGCCCAAGATGCAGGCCTGGTAATGCCTCCATCTCAAGTGGATGGATGGTGGCGAGTTGAGCTTCAGCAAAGCGACGGACGTTTTCAATCGCGAATTCTGTGTCGGCCCTCGTCTGCGGGTCGAGTTCATTCAACGCAGCGATCCGATCTGTTGTGCTCACCTCAAATTGTTCCAGATCAGCGCCATCAAAGCGCCGCGAGAACTCTCGGATGGCGTCGTCACCGTGCACTCGCACTCCGTCAAGGATCTCTTTCACTAGACCCACAACGTCTCCAGTGTCGGCGATTGAGCTACGTCCCGGCGCTTTCACATACCGGACACTTCCCTCAAACCCTGCCGGATAGTCAGTCGTATTCATGGCCTCTCCTTAATCCTGATCGAACCCTTCTCTTTTCGCCTTCAGTAGCAGCTCCCTCGCGCCCGCCAGGAGAAAGGTGTGGTCTGACCCTAGCAGGAAAAGAGAAGAACCTTGCGCACGCCAATGCGATATGTCTTCCACGCGGGCGAGGAACATGCCAACCGGTTTGCCCGCTTCGCGTCCGGCGGCGCAGATCCGTTCCACCGCGGCCAAAACAGGTACGTCGTCCTGACTTGCAGCCCCATACGCGACGGTAAGGTCCACCCTTCCCACAAAGAGTGCATCCAGACCCGAGACTCCTGCAATCGCCTCAACCTGCTCGACCGCCTCAGGATCTTCGATCTGCGCAATGACTACGGTTTTCTGCGCACTGGCTTGTTGGTGCGCCAGCATAGTCATGGTCGTGTACCCCGCTGCGCGGGTCGAGCCTGCGTACCCCCGACCTCCCGCGCCGAAGTGTGCTGCCTTAACGATGGCTCGCGCCTCGGCAACGGACCGCACGTGCGGAACCACGACGCCGGTCGCACCGCAGTCAAGTGCCTGGAGCAGGTGCTCTGGTTGCGCTGAGGGCACGCGAACGAGCACGTCCATACCCGCCGCTCGTGCAGCTTGAATACATGTGTCCACACTGCCGCGAGAGAATGGCGCATGTTCTGCATCCAGGCAGAGGCAGTCCAACTGTGTCAACGACAGAACTTCCGTGACGATCGGTGAAGGTGTTTTGACGAAGGTGCCAACCAGGGTCTCCCCGGCTGCGAGGCGCTCCTTGAACGAAGGGCGGCTCACGCGGTCCGCCACAGGCGCCCACTCGCGATCGCCGCGCCGTCAGCAAGCGCCTTGAGCTTGGCGTACACGATCTCTGGATCAACAGCGCCGAAACCCGCAAAGGTTGAGAAACCGCAGTCTGTTCCAGCAATCACGCGATTCCGCCCAACGATGGCCGCAAACTGCTCAAGTCGAAGCGCGACCACCTCCGGGTGCTCGATGAAGTTTGTTGTCGAGTCGATTACACCCGGTATCAGAACCCGGTCCTCCGGGATGAGCCCGCTCAGGTCACGGAAGTAAGTCCAGTCATGCTGGTGACGTGGGTTGGCAATCTCAAAGAGCAACCCTTGTGGCTTCGCCTGCATGAGCACCGGCAGGATGGTTCCCATCTCCACATCACAGTGATGGGGGCCCTCGTAGTTTCCCCAACATACGTGCATGCGCACACGATCCGCCGATATATTGCGCAATGCGTGGTTTAGCACTTCCACGTGCCGCGCGATCAGCGTCAGGTAGTCGCGCTCGCTTCGGTCCTTGTACATCATGTGCCGACCTAACCCTAGGTCTGGGCTGTCCAACTGCAACACAAACCCAGCAGCTACGATGGCCTCGTACTCGGGCCGCATTCCCTCTGCCAGCGCCTCCAGGTAGTCGTCCTGCGTGGGGTAGTAGTCATTCGGTTGAAAGAGGGCAATGACGCCTGGCGATGCGGCATTCATAAAGGCGCCCGCAGGAGTGTGCGCTGCGACCGCCTTTTCGAGATGAAGCAGATCCGTCTCAAGCGGCGCCAGAGTCTTGGGAAGGATCGGGCCAACACACCTTGGTCGTCGATACGCTGGCGTCCCACCTCCACGCGCTTGCCTTTCCAGGAAGGTCGGGAACGCCTCAAGGTCGGCCGGCGGTGTTCGGGGGCTATCTCCGGCAAAGCCGGTGATTCTGTCCTTGATATAGGTCGCGTAGGAGATCTTGGACATCTCTCCGTCCGAGACCAGGTCGATCCCCGCCCCGACCTGCCGTTTTACGCAGGCGTCGACCGCATCGCCGATGATGCGATTGGACGCGTCACGATCGATTGCACTGCCACGCTCCTGCGCGAAGATCACATCAGTCACAGCGGAGCTGCGCGGAAGAGATCCCACATGAGTGGTCAAAATCCTGTCCAAGTGCCTCTACCTCTCCCTGGATCTAATCGCTCGGGCACGCCTTCTGCACGCTGAGAATCATCCTAATCTGCTGTCCAGCCACCATCCACAACAAGGCTTGTTCCTGTGATCAGGGCCGACGCAGGGGAAGCAAGAAACACCACGGCACCCATCAGATCTTCAACCCGCCCCAACCGTCCAAGCTTGATCTTCATAAGCACCTCTTCTCGAAAGCGCTCCTCTTCAAGCGATGATCGTGTCATGGCGGTGTCGATAAAGGTCGGAGCAATCGTATTTGATCGGATGCCGAACGGTGCAAGATCAAGCGCCATCGCCTTGCTCATGCCTTCCAACGCCCATTTCGAAGCACAATACAGTGTTCGGTCGCGGCCACCGACGTGGCCCATCTGAGAACTCATGTGAATGAGCGAGCCACGCTTCCCTGCTGCCGCCATCCGTCGCGCAATGCCCTGTGCCATAAAGAACGAAGCTCGGACGTTGAGGTCCATCACGGCATCGAAGTCGTCCGGGGTAACAGCATCGAGGGGCATGGGGCGGTTCGTTCCAGCGTTGTTGACCAGAACATCAAAGGGCTGCTCTGTCTCAAGCACCTGTTGCACCTGGACCAGATCAAGCACATCGCACATGAGTGCCGTCGCCCGACCGCCGGCGCTGCGGATTGCCGCTGCACCAGCTTCTATCTCAGCGGAGGAACGAGCGAGCAACACAACCTCCGCTCCTGCCTGAGCGAGCGCCGCCGCCGCCGCAAGCCCGATGCCGCGACCCGATCCAGTGATGAGAGCGCGCAGACCGTCGACTCGCATGGACGGCATCTTCGGAAGATCTGACGTCCTGAAAGCCGAAGCCTCCGGACTACCTGGGGACGTCACTTGATGCTGACCTCTTTGCGCTCCACTTCGTGCCCGGTTCGAGCCTCGACCTTTCCTCCATAGGGAACGTAAACTCCCCCGAAGCGCCGGACCCGCAGGTTGGCTTGCTCCGCATGTCCAGCGAAACCTTCCAGAGAGCAGAGACGGGAGCACACCTCACCCACATGCGCGGACGCTTGGTCTGTGAGCACGCGCTGGTAGGTGCATGTCTTCAGGAACTTGCCGACCCAGAGGCCTCCGGTGTACCTCGCAGCCTTGCGGGTAGGCAGAGTGTGGTTTGTTCCGATCACCTTGTCGCCGTAGGCGACGTTGGTTCGCGAGCCCAGGAAAAGCGCCCCGTAGTTTGTCAGATGTTGTAAGAAGTAGTCCGGATCACTAGTCATCACCTGCACGTGCTCCGAGGCAATCTCGTCTGCGATGTGGACCATCTCCTCCTGGTTCTCCGCCACGATGACTTCGCCGTGCGTCTCCCACGCTTTGCGAGCAATTCCAGCGGTTGGCAAAATCGTCAGAAGACGATCGATCTCCAGCAGTGTTTCCCGCGCTAGAAGCTCTGAGGTGGTGAGGAGAATAGCGGGGCTGTCCGGGCCGTGCTCCGCCTGCCCCAGCAGGTCTGTCGCACACATCTCGCCATCGACTGTGTCATCTGCGATGATCAGCGTCTCAGTCGGTCCTGCGAAGAGATCAATGCCCACTCGGCCGAACAACTGCCGCTTAGCCTCGGCCACGAACGCGTTTCCCGGTCCGACCAGCATGTCGACGGCATTAATGCTTTCCGTGCCCAGCGCCATCGCCGCAATCGCCTGTATACCGCCAAGGCAATAGATCTCATCCGCTCCCGCCAAAGCCTGAGCTGCCACAATGGCTGATGCAGGCTTTCCCCTCGTAGGCGGAGCACAGGTCACTACCCGAGGAACACCCGCTACTTTAGCCGTAATCACGGACATGTGTGCTGAAGCAAGCAGGGGGTATTTGCCACCGGGCACGTAGCAGCCAGCGGCGTTGAGGGGGATGTGCCGGTGGCCAAGGACGACGCCGGGCAGCGTCTCGGCTTCCACATCGTGCAGCGACGCACGTTGAATCTGGGCAAAGTTCCGGACCTGCGCCTGGGCAAACTCAATGTCCGCAATGTCCTGCGCAGAAAGGCTGTCGAGGCAGGATTCGATCTCACGCGTGCTCAGCCGATAGCTCTCGCGATCCCAACCGTCGAACTGCACGCTCAGGTCCCGTACAGCAGCATCACCCCTCTGGTCCACATCCGCAAGCAGCCGCTCCACTGTCTCGCGAACCTGCAGATCCAACTCTTTTCGATCACCAGCCGGGATGCCACGTTTGAGATGCTCAGCCATGACTGGCTCCAGTTCATCATGAAGGTTCTCCCGGTATACAGTGTCCGTACATACGTTGCCAAGCGATCTCTTGCCCAGCAGTAGTTGACGGGGCTACGACGCGAAGAGCCGGCAAAGCGGAGATCGTCCTTCATGCCCAGCACAACCCGACGTCACTTCCTGCAGCAGGCAACGCTTGTGGCCGGAGCGAGTGCCTTCCCAGCCCGGGGCGAGGAAAAGTCCGGCGATGCTCAACTGCATGACCTCACGCTGACGGAAGCCGCAGCTAAGATCCGACAACGAAGTCTGACCTCAGTCGCACTAGTCACGGCAACCGTTGAGCGCTGCTCTATATTCAACCCCAGCCTCAACGCCTTCATCACGATCGCGCACGAGAGCGCGTTACGAGAGGCGGCATTGTTGGACGAGGAAGCTGCCAAAGGGCATTTTCGAGGTCCTCTGCATGGCGTCCCAATAGCGATCAAGGACAACATCGACACGGTTGGTATGCGAACCACCGTCGGCAGCATGGTCTTTGACGATCGGGTCGCCGGTGAGGATGCCTTTGTGGTGACCCAGCTCCGCAGGGCTGGAGCGGTGATCCTGGGTAAGACAAATCTTCACGAGTTCGCAATGGGTGGCTCGAACGCGACGAGTTACTTCGGGCCAGTGCATAACCCCTGGGCGCTCGATCGGGAGACTGGCGGTTCTTCAGGGGGATCCGCGGCCGCGGTAGCTGCTAGCCTCATCCCCGGTGCGCTCGGAACGGATACCGGAGGCTCCATTCGTATCCCGGCAGCCTGGTGCGGCGTTGTTGGCCTGAAGCCCACCTATGGCTTGGTTTCGCTCCGCGGCATCTTCCCGTTGATCTACTCGCTGGACCACTGTGGGCCAATCACCCGATCCGTTGAGGACGCAGCGCTCCTGCTTACATGCATGACAGGGTACGACAAGCACGATGTCGCGAGCCTTGACCACCCGCTGGAGGACTATCGTGAGAAGGTGCGCCAGCCGGTCGCGCAACTACGCCTTGGTATCCCCAGAGAGCCGTTCTTCGACCGCCTGGATGCAAGTACCGCGACTGCTACAGGCGCAGCGATTGCCGTGCTCCAGGGTCTCGTGCGATCTGTGCGGGACGTACACCTGCCATCAACGGATGCCCTGGACTGGACAGCTATCCGTGCCGCGCAGGTCGAGGCTGTTCATGAAGACTTGTATCGTCGTCACGGCGGAAGCTACTCCCTGCAGACCCGGGCTGTTCTGGAGGGAACGCTGAAGGAGTTGAATGACCCAAGCCAGACGAGCGCGAGCCGAATCGCGGATCTGGTTCGTGCAGAGTGGCAGCTCGCCCTCCTGCGTAAGACCGTGGACGAGGCCTTCGAAGAGATCGACCTTGTAGTTCTGCCGACGAACCGCATCGCTCCACGAACGATCCGGGAAGAACTCGACCACGAGGAGAGACCTGTTCCCACGGAGCCAGAGACCATCTTTAACTCACTGGCGTTCAATCTCTACGGGATACCGGCGATCAGCATACCCTGTGGGTTTACTCCAGAGGGCATGCCAATCGGTCTGATGATCGCGGGCCCACGCTTCGCAGAAGGCCGTGTTCTGGCGCTGGCCTCTGCCTACCAGCGCGCAACGGCGTGGCATCTGAAGCGTCCGCAGACGGGCATCTAGCAAGTCGTACTGATCTCGCGTTGGTTCAGAAGTGTGGCGCCGGGCTGGGAGCAGGTCATCTCCGCACGCGAGAACTCAGAGGGACGACCTCTTGTTACGGGCGCCTCGTCAGAGAATGGCGACACCCCTAGGGGCATGTACCTGTGAGCGGTAATCTGCCATACACTTTGCAACCTTCAGGCCTGAGGCGACCCGTGCTGTCTCTGTCGCTTCCCTTCCTTTCCTCGCCCGAACGCCAGACTGCTCCGGGACCTTGGACCCGTGTTCTGAATCAACTGCCGTCGTCTGGCCTGACAGCCCTGCTGATGTTCGTCTGACAGCACAGGGATGAAGACCCGCACCGGCTCGGCGTGTATGCAGTCGGAGACCACGCGCAACCCAGTTCGGCATCCTTTCGGTCTTCCTTCTGCGGCCGTTCGCAGAAGACACCTCCAGTACGCGCGCGCTCGCTATGTGGGCGACACGTCCTCGAGACCGAACCGAGATAGCTCTTTCTTCCGCCCGGTATCCCCAGTCTCAGCTTTCAGGGAAGGAAATGCTGTGATCCGCAACTTCGCGGCTCCATACGGCACCAGAGTGATGTGCTCTTCGGGGTCCTCGCTGCTCACCGGACTCTGCGGAACCAGCTCAGCAACACCATCCACGGCGCGCCAGGCGGGCAGCTTGCGCGCAGCCACCTGCACTGTGACAGGGGTCCCTGTCAGCGCAAAGGGTGTTCCGCCGATAGGGTGCTCCTCTGCCTGAAGCGCGTGTACTTCGCTGACATCTAGCGCATAGTTCCAGGCTCCCGTCGGGAACACCTGCCAGTCTGCTGTCATGCCATGGGTTCGCAGCTTCACCCAGCTCTCCCCGATCGGGTAGGAGAACACTAGTGGTCCACGCTCGATTGACACCGACTCCCGGTAGCCCGTCAGCATCTGCGGAGACATCGGCAGCGTTAATTCCACCACGTCCCCCGTGGTCCAAGTGCGATCGACCTTCATCCACCCCGCCTCCACCGGCCCGTTCACCGCCTGCTCATTTACCCGTACCGTTGCGCCCTTCGCCCAACCCGGCACGCGCAACCGCAGCGGAAACCGAACCGCCGCCGACGGGCTCACCACAATGCGCACCGTCTCCCGGAACGGGTAGTCCGTTGTCTCTGCAATTTGCACGAACGTACCTCTCACTATCGTCTCCACCTCGCATGGCGAATACACTGCGGCCACCAGACCACCGTCATGCGAGGCCATCCACAAGCTTGAGGCAAACTTGGGCCACCCCTGGTGAAAGTTCGCCGCGCAGCACCCGAAGTTCGGCTCCAGACCATAGATGTTCGACTCCGGACCGTCTGTGGTCCATGGCTTTCGGTGCGCGCTCACCTCTACCTGATTCGGCTCCTGGTTGTATTGGTGCGCCCACATGTCATCAGTAAACGTTCCGGGCAGCGCGTTGAAGGCAATCTTCTCCAGACGATCCCCCAGCCTCGCATCGCCCAAGATTGCCATCGACTGTTCCAGCGAGAACATCGTCTCAACTACCGTGCACAACTCGCTGCCCTGTGACGGATTGCGCCCCGCGAAGTGCTCGTCGCAAGAAAACATCCCATTCGGCAAGCCGTGGAATTGGTCCAGCTTCGCCAGCATCTCGCGGATACCCTCCCGGTCCGCCGCCGCACCCGAGACCATTGACCAGATCGGGGCCGCCTTCAACGCCTGCCCGTTGTTCACTCCATGTGAGCTCAGCGCGGAGTCTCCCAGTCCTTCGTTCTGGTCGAGCTTTATTGCTTCAGGTGTTACAGCCTGCGTGAAGCGGAAGTTCGCAAATTCCTTCTGCCAGTCGAAGCCCTGGGCATGCAGTAGCTTGACCAAATCCACCAGCTTCGGATCACCCGTCCGGTTGTACAGCCACAGCACGACCATCGCGTTGTCCTGCCACCGGAACCGCCCCCAGTCCCGCAACGGTCGCGACGGCAACGCCTCGAGCTGGTGGTCGAAGTAGCGCGTCAGCAACGGCACAACACGCGGATCACCCGTCGCCTCCTCGTACTGGGCCAGCACTTTGCACATCACCATGCGGGGCCACCAGTCGTCGTTGCTGGATGGTCCGATCATCCCGTTGGCCGCCTGGTGCGTCAATGTCCAGTTCACATATTTCTGCGCCTTCGCTTTCAGGCGGTCGTCGTTCAGCAGGTATGCCAGCGGCACCAGGCCGTCCAGAAAGTAAGGTCCCCGCTCCCAGCTCTCCCCTGTTCCCCCGAGCCATCCGCTGTTCGGCCCCACATCACTCCAAGTCTCGTCCAGGTGCCCGCCCAGTCCTGTGGCTTGGATTTCCAGTTGCCGTCGCAACCAGCCCGTCGGCCGCACCGCGCCGAGAGGCAAGGTGTAGAACGCGTTAGGCGCTAGCGGTGCTCTGTTCCGAACGGCCGTGCGCGGGGGCGCTTGGTCCCCCGGGTTCGGTCGTGCTGCCTCATCTACAGCCGACCACCCGCCCGCGGCTAGGGCAGCTTTATCGCTTGCGACAGCAGTAGCGGCCGCGCTGGTCAGCAGCTTCAACAGGGTGCGACGGTGCATCAGACTAGTTACTCCCGCTTTGTAAACGGACCCTTGCCCGGCGACACCGGGCAATCGAATCGTTTCTGCAGTTTCTCCTTTCCCCGGCATCCTGGTCTATAGTCACCTGCTCTGGAGACAGAAGCCTGCCACTCGTAAGCGAACCGCCCGCGCCCACTCATCCATCGTTATCAAGCCACTCTGGATCGCAGCCGGAGGAGTGAGCTTCGCTCTTCGGGATGTTTCAATAAGCCATGCTGACTTCAAGGTTTGCCCATTGCGTCCCTCACGTGGTTTCGTCCCGTTTGCGACTACCGCGATGGTCCCTGCCGGGGCTGTTGTTGTTTGGCTGCAGCGTTGCTCCGGCCCAGACCACGCCCTTGATGCTTGTGAATCCTTTCATAGGGACCGGCGCTGACGGGCATACTTTTCCGGGCGCCACTGTCCCCTTCGGCATGGTGCAGGTCTCACCAGACACTGAGATCAAACCGTTCCGCCAGAGCTACAAATGGGCCGCTGGCTACCGCTATGAAGATCACACCATCCTTGGCTTCAGCCAGACGCACTTCTCAGGCAGCGGTCATTCTGATCTGGGTGACTTCCTGCTTCAACCTATCGCGGGTGATGTCAAGCTGGAGCCTGGAGAGGCAGACACGCCCGGCTCAGGGTACAGATCCCGCTTCTCTCACGCGCATGAGCAAGCCTCTCCGGGGTACTACGCAGTCGACCTTCTAGACTACGGCGTCCACGCGGAGCTTACGGCAACACCGCGGGTCGGGGTGCAACGCTACACCTTTCCCTCGGGCAAGTCACAGCACGTCCTTCTGGACATGCGCTCCTCGATCTATAACTATCCCGGCAAAGTTCTCTGGTCGCAGCTTACGTTGCGTGCTGACGGCACCGTCACCGGTATGCGAGAGACGCGGGGCTGGGCTCCCGGACGGCAGCTCTACTTCGCCATGCGCTTTTCACGACCGGTCGAGGCGCACCATGTCTACGACCGAGAGCCGGTCGAGGCTCCGTACCACGGTTTCAAGTCACCTGGCACAGGTCCGGAGGACACGCAGTCGATCACCGGCCGTGGCCTCGTCGGTGTTTTTGACTTTGCCTCCACACCCGAGCCACTGGTCGTCAAGATGGCGCTGTCTCCTGTAAGCGAGCAAGGCGCGATAGCCAATCTGGATGCAGAGGTGAAGGGCTATCAATTCGATTCCGTTCGGGAAGCGGCCGAGGCTACCTGGACCAAGGCGTTGGGCGTCATGGAGATTCACGCCGAACCTGCAATGGAACGAAACCTGTACACCGCGCTCTACCACGCTCTGATTGCACCGAACCTCGAGATGGATGTGGATGGCAGCTATCGAGGGCCGGACAATCAGGTTCACAAAGCGCAAGGTTTCGCCTTCGTCTCAAACCTTTCACTCTGGGATACGTACCGGGCCGAGCAGCCACTCATGACGCTGCTTGAGCCAGCCTCGCGCACCTCGGATGTTGTGAACTCCATGCTCGCCTCCTGGCGGGAAAGCCCGTTCGGCATTCTCCCTGTCTGGCAGGAGCAAGGGATCGAAACATGGTGCATGATCGGCTATCACGCCGTGCCGGAGATCGCGGACGCTTACATGAAGGGTATCGGGGGCTTTGACGCCGATGAGGCCCTCAAGGCCATGGTGGCGAGCGCGACCTACGCGCCGTTCGGCGGTTTGGACCAGTACATGAAGCTGGGGTACGTGCCAGTCGATCACGATAGCGAGGCCGCCTCAAAGACCATGGAATATGCCTTTGATGATTGGACTGTCGCGACAATGGCAGCCAGGATGGGCCGCACTGATGTTGCGAACAGCTTCAACAAGCGAGCCAGCTACTGGCGCAACAACTTCAATGTCAGAGATGGTTTTGTAGAGCCCCGTTTCGCCAACGGCGAGTATCGCACTCCGTTTGACCCGGCAAGGGCCGGCGCGGCGAGCGGCTTCACCGAGGGCAATAGCTGGCAGTACAGCTGGTATCAACCGCAGGATGTAGCAGGCGTGATTGAGCTTCTGGGTGGATCACAGCAACTGGTGACGAAGCTTGATGCCATGTTTGACGCCAAGGTGGACCCGAAGCAGTATGCGGAGGTAGAGGACATAAGTGGTCTCATCGGCCAGTACATTCACGGCAACGAGCCAAGCCATCACCTCGCCTACCTTTACGACTACGCAGGTGAGCCATGGCGCACCCAAGCACGCCTCGCGCAGATCGTCAGTTCCCAATACCGGCCAGCCCCAGATGGCTTGGTGGGTAACGACGACCTCGGACAGATGTCCGCCTGGCTGCTGTTCACGTCAATGGGGTTCTACCCGGTGGCACCAGGGTCGAATCAGTACGTGATCGGAAGACCTTTCTTAAAGCGAGCGACACTGCATCTAGGTAACGGCAAGGTTCTACAGATCTCGGCCGACAACCTTAGCGCGCACAATGGCTTCGTGCGGGCCGTCACGCTTAACGGCAAGCCACTTGACCGAAGTTTCATTACCCATGAAGAGTTGATGGCTGGCGGCACTCTCATCTTTCGCATGAGCCCGCAGCTTGCGGCAACGTGGGCTAACAGCCATCCCACTCCTCCTTTCTCGATGACTCACACGCACCAGCCAAGTGGGGCGAATTGATAGCTGGAGGGTCGAGTGCAATCAGTTGTGACGCTTGATCTTCAGCTTGCAGACCCCATGCGTCCTACCTCACCGACCCCTGACCCTCCATTCCGTAGCGGCTCTTGAGGGGAGCCTGCGCTTAGAAGGTGAAGCGAGCGGCAAGCTGCACCTGACGGGGGTTCCCTGCCGTGGCGATGCGGCCGTACAGCGGGTTGCCCAGTATAGTGCCGGGTGTTCCGAGCTGCGGATGATTAAGCAGGTTGAACCCTTCGGCTCGAAGGTTCAGATTCGTCTCGCCGAAGAGGTGCAGAGGGAAGTTCCGCTGTGCGCTCAGATTCAGGTAATTCTGACCGGGAGCGCGCAAGCCGTTGCGGGCTGCGTTGCCAAAGGTGAAAGACGCCGTGTTCACATAGCAGGCGGTATTGAACCACTGCGCGATGGTGCCCGCGCCGCCGTTGTTGCCGTCGCAGAGCTGTGTGGGTCGCGTTACGGTACCGGCGTTGGCGGCGTCGTAGCTCATGGCGGGGGTGAACGGCAGGCCCGTCTGATAGACATACACGGGCGACAGTCCCCAGCCGCCAAGCACGGCGGACGCAACGGAGGAGTGAAAGATCTGCCCGGTCTTGCCGAAGGGCGATTGGAAGAGGCCGGTCAACACGTAGCGGAAGCGAACGTCGTTGTCACTGGACGCCCAGTTCTGCGCGCGGTTGTAGTTGTTCTGGATGGTGTCGCCCGCGCCGCAGGTGTCGCACAAATCAAGCGCCGGGTTTTGCAGATCAAATGCGTGGCCGTAGGTGAAGGCGTTCAGAAACGAAACGCCCGTGTTGAACCGTTTCTCAAACTTCGCGGACAGGCCGGAGTATTCACTCGCGTTCCAGTTCCCTACTGTCTTGACCGACGCACTGGTGTAGGCCGCAAGCGGCCTACGCGAGTTCACGGTAGTGCTTGCCAGCGTGGTAGGTTGGTTCCCCTGCCCCAGACCGAGTAGTTGGGAGCCGTGGTTGCCGACGAAGTTCACCTCACCCAGCACATTCCATGGCAGGACCTTCTGCACGCTCAGGCTCCACTGCTGCACATAGGGCGTCTGAAAGGCGGTGGGCCAGCTTACCAGCGTTGACGTCGCAGCCGGCACGAGAACGAAGTTGGAAGGCGAGATCGGCGTGGGCCGCTGAATCGTTGCGTTCGACGACAGCGTGAAGCCAGTGGCGGGGTTCAATTGGTCGCTCGACGTCGTCACCGACCCGTAGCCGAAGAACGGCGGATTGCTGGTCAGCCGATTCGTAACGCCCGTGCCTTCATCCTGCGCAAAAAAGATGCCAAAGGAAGCACGCACCGTCATGTCCTTTACGGCTGGAACGCGGTACGCCAGACCAACGCGCGGCGCGACGTTGTTGCGATCGGGATAGATCAGGCTACGCGGATAGAGAGGATTGCCAGCGAAGACGAGCTCGCCATACCGCGGGCTGCCCGGATCGAAAATGAAGTTGGCCTGTCGGTTCTGCGTTTCGACGAAGGGCGCGGTGTACTCGTAGCGAACGCCATAGTTGATAGTGAGCGAGGGCGTCATCTGGTACTGGTCAGCCGCATAGATGCCGTAAGCCGTGCCGCGCTCCTCGTTCTCAGCCACAGTGCCAGTCTGCAGCGTGTCGGCGTACCCGAGCAGGAGGTCGGCGATGGCGTAACCCGTAGTGCCACGGCTGGAAGGCTGTTGGGTAAAGACGCCGGTGAAGCCAAAGGTGCTGCGACCGTTTGAGGTGGCAAACGTGTGCGGGCGGATCCAGAGGAATTCACCGCCGAACTTGAACTGGTGCTTGCCATGAGACCAGGACACGTTGTCGGCGTAATCAAAGACGCCTGAGGTCTTTCGGAGCGGGCTGTTGCCGCAGCATGGTGCCTGGCCGCCAAGACCGGTGAGGCTCGTCACGTTAAAGGCGGGGATGCCCGAGACCACTTGGGAGTCGAGCGAGCCCGTAATCACCTCGTTGCGCGGCTGCGTGCCACCGGAGATGATGCCGGTAGTCGCCCACGAAAAGCGGAACTCGTTCACGAGGGAGTTGGTGATGATGCGGGTGTAACCAACGCCGATGCCCTTGGTGGGGATGGTCGCGATCCCCGGGTTTGCTGCCGGCGCGGGCAGAGCGGATTCATTGGACGTCGCCTGCGAGCTCTGCGCATAGCGCATGAAGAGGCTGTCGTTCTTGGCCACCTGCCAGTCAACGCGGGTGATGCCATTTTTGGAGTCGATGCGTTCCGGCGCATTCCGGCGATAACCGTTGGGTCCCAGGTCGGGCGCGTTTGGCAGTGGGTAGAGATTAGCCAGCGCGGCGCCGATGGGGTTCAGGGTCGGAATCCGATTGTTCGGGAACTGCTGCCGCGTTGCCGTCGTGCCCGTGGCCACTGTGGTGAGCGGGTTGTAGATGTTCTTGCCGGAGGCTGAGAAATCACCGGTGCGCTCCAGGGCGCTGGGTACCGTTGCGGTGGAGACGATCTCATCGCGCTGGTGCAACCCCTCATACGCCGCGAAGAAGAAGATCTTGTCACGGACGATGTGGCCGCCAAGCGAGGCGCCATACTGGTTCCGCACCAGCAGGGGCCTGGTTGCTGCAAAGTAGTTTCTGGCTTCGAGCTGATCGTTGCGGAAGAAGTTGTAGAGCGAGCCGTGGAAGTCGTTGGTACCACTCTTGCTGATGGCATTCACCACCCCGCCTGCGGCCGCGCCATACTGCGCCGAAAAGTTGCTGGTGTTCACGGTGAACTCGTTCAGGGCATCCAGGGGCGGCCGAATCATGTCGCGCCGCTGGTTATCCAGACCGCGCAGGTAGTTCACGTTACGCGCGCCGTCCAGCAAGAAAGCGTTTTGCAGGCCGCTGTTGCCGTATGCAGAAAAGGTATTGTCACGGCCAGCGGCGGTCGGAATGACGCCGGGCACATAGTTTGCGGCATCCAGGTAGTTGCGGCCGTTTAAGGGAATGGCAAGCACCTGCCGGCTGCTGACGACCTCAGAGATCGTCTCCGACTTGTCTTCAAGGATCGGCGTTTCGCCTGTCACCGTCACGGTTTCTGTTGTTTCGCCAAGTTCCAGCGGCAGGTCGAGCGAGATCACGTTGTCCACGGAGACGGTCACGCCGTTCCGGTCAAAGCTCTTGAAGCCGGGCGCCACCACGTGCGTGTTGTAGCGGCCCGGCTGGAGCAGCGGAACCTCTGCGATACCTTTTCCGTTCGTCTTCAGGGTGCGCACGACTGTGCCTGTGTCCGTGCCGGTGATGGTCACGTCCGCGTCACTGACCGCCGCACCGGTTGCGTCCGTGATAGTGATGCTGAGTTCGCCGGTGGCCGATTGCGCCAGGGCGCACGGTGCGGTGAGCAGGGGAGGCAAGGCGGCGAAGAGCCAGATCCGGGCTTTGCGGCGTGTTGCGGTAGTCATCACAGGTCTCCGAAACGTACGGTCATCCAAAGGAGGTTCAGTAACTGTTGCCGGGCGCGACCGCGTCGGGATGCTCGATGTCCATGGGATCGCCCAGCTCTTTTTGCTTCGCCTTCAAGGTCGCGATCAGGTTCTGCTTGACCGTGGCGTAGGCGGGATCGTCTACCAGGTCGTGCATCTCCCACGGATCCTTCTCGAGGTCAAAGACCTGGAACCGGTTCAGGGGTGCGTAGAAGATCAGCTTGTGCTGCCTGGTGCGGATGGATCGCTGCAGGACGTTGAGCCAGCCAAACATCGCGTCGTTCATGGGTTGTGGTCTGTCGGCGCGCAGCATGGGTGCGATGGACGGAAACTCTACATGCTTCGACACCGGTATGCCGGCGAGTTCGCACGTGGTGGCATACATCGCGTGCTGGTACACCATCTCGTCGACGCGCTTGCCCGCACGGATTCCAGGTCCGGCCATGATGAGCGGCATGCGCATGGAACACTCGTACTGGTTCTGCTTGCCCATTAGCCCGTGCTCGCCGACCGCCAGGCCATGGTCGGCCGTCAGGATTACGTAGGTGTTGTCTGCCTTGCCCGACGCCTGCAGCGCCGCAAGGATGCGCCCGATCTGCGCATCCATGTGGCTGATGATCGCGTAGTACTCACGGCGATGGACCTGCACGTCGTGCTCCGTGCGTGGAAAGGGCGCCAGCAGTTCGTCGCGCGTCTTGTAATCACCTTGGTCGAAGGGGTGCTGCGGCAGGTAGTTCGGTGGAATGGCGATCTTGTCCGCGGGGTACAGGTCCAGGAACTCCTGCGGTGCCTGGCGGGGATCGTGCGGCGCGTTGAACCCGACGTACATGAAGAAGGGAGAGGTCTTTTGGGGCACCACCGTGGTCAGGTGCTTGACGGCAGCGTCGGCATATAACTCACTGGAGTGCTGCACGGTTGTACTGTCCGGCTGGTTAAGCCACACGTTCTGGTGCAGCCAATGGCCCAACAGAGCCCGGTTGGCCGGGTCCCACTGGTTGTTCGGCGCGGGCCGGTCATACATATCCGGCGTCGACGCCAGATACCCCGGCGCAACAGGACCAAACTCAGAAAAGCTGCGCGCGAGGGCAACTGCGTCCAGATGCCACTTGCCGGTGATGAACGTGTCGTACCCGGCCTCACGCATCGTCTGTCCCCAGGTGGGCACGTTTGCTGCTTGGTTCTCCGGGTCAGCTCGATGAGCGTGGAAGGTCGTCAGGCCCGTGTTGAGCATGGTGCGACTTGCAACGCAGACGGCGCCCGTCCATGAGCCCTGGTGGAAGCAATGGGTGAAGTGGCAGCCGCGCCCAACAAGCCGGTCGAGGTTGGGAGTGTGAACCTCAGGGTTGTTGATGGCGCCGATGGTGCGAAACATCAGGTCGTCCGCAATCAGAAACAGGAAGTTCGGCCGAGATCCTGCTGAAGGTGGGGGTGTGGCCATCAACGCCCGACCCGGGCGGCTGGATGCAGCGGCGGCTGCGGAGGAGACACCTAGGAATGTGCGACGGTTCACTGGACCCTCTTTCTCGTGGAACGACGTGCTTCCGTGATTGGAACGCCCTAGCTCAGGGCCAGAGCGGTTTGCTGCGACCGCCAAAGCTTGCACCAGAGCAGCTGAAACATCAAGAAGCGCGCTTTCTGCCTGCAAGGATGATGGAGACGTTCTTCTTTGAAAAGCCTATGTTGGGCCGGCTAACCTCGCGAACAAGACGTTCGGAGGAGGATAGGGTGCCGCGAACGGAGTCTCGCTCAAAGGCGACCGGAACCGTTCTGAGAGGCTGTAACGTGCGCTCCCTGCTCCGGAACGGAAGGCTCCTGCGCTAGCTCGCGGGCTAGAAAATCGAGTTGGCGCTCGAAGGCGTCACGGCGGTGGGCGGGCTCCTGGAAGCCATGCCCTTCGCGAGGGTAGGTGTGGTACTCGAAGGGTTTGCCAGCGGCCCGGAGGGCGGCGACGAACTCCTGGGACTCTTGCGGGGGAACCTGGGGGTCCTGCTCGCCGTGGAGGATGAGCAGGGGTGTCTTGATGCGGTCGACCTCGAGGAGGACGTTGGCCTTGCGGTAGACGGCTGGTTTGGCTTCGGGGGTGCCGCCCATCTTGGTTTCCCAGCGGATGGCGGAGTTGCGGTTGGTGTAGCGAAGAAACAGCGCGCGATCGACGACGCCGAACATCTCGATACCGGCGGCGAAGGTATCGGGGTAGCGGGCCACGGCGTTAGCGACCACGGTGCCGCCATGGCTGCCGCCGCCGATGGCGACGCGCTTCGGATCGGCGATGCCGGCTTGCACAAGGTAGTGGACCGAGGCGGCGATGTCGTCGATCTCACCGCCACCGGAGTCTTCGACATTGCTGTTGCGGAAGCGCTCACCGTAACCGGTGGACCCGCGGAAGTTCGGCTCCAGGACCACATAGCCATGATCCGCAAGAAAGAGCGACCAGGGCGAGAGTGAAAGGATCTCCTGACCTTCGGGGCCGCCATGGGCCCAGATGACGGTGGGGTAGCGGTGGCCGGGCTGGAAGTTGGCGGGCTTGTAGAGGATGCCCGCGAGAGCCAAGCCATCGCTGCCCTGAAAGTGGGCGACCTCCGGCGTGATACCGAGGTCGGCGTACCTGGATGGAGCCGCGGGATGGAGCGCGGCGGCGCTCTCCGGCTGGCCGACGCGGGCGGAGAAGGGAGCGGGCGATCCGGTCGCGGTGCCGCGCGTGAAGAGGATGGTGTGGCTGTCGGGGCTCCACTGAGGGCTGCCCTCAATGCCGGGGAGCGTCGTGAGGCGACGCGGGGTGCCGCCGGTTGTGGGGACGATCCAGATGTGGTGCTCTTCAGGGAGATCCCGATTGGAGAGAAACGCGATGGAGGCGCCGTCGGGAGAGACCACGGGAGACTCGTCTTCGCCGGTGCCGGTGGTGATTGGCTGGGGTTCGCCGCCAGTGGCGGGGAGAAGCCAGAGCTTGTCCCATCCGGTCTGCTGGAGGACGGCAACGATCCGATGGCTGTCAGGGAGCCATGCGGCGGTGTTGACCGCCCAAGCGCCGCCAGGATCGTTCGGGGCGGTGTAGACCGTGGTCGGCCGCTGCACCGCGCCGGTTGCAGGGTTGAAGGAGAGAAAGAGGAGGCGGCCGGAAAAGTGTGCACGCGAGCGCTCGGTGTAGAGGATCTTTGTGCCGTCGGGCGACCAGGCAGGCTCGGGGTCGAAGCGATCGGAGGAGACGGCGTCGCCATGATCGGGGCTGGTGGTGCGCGTCGAGATAACATCGGCGCCCGTGTAGATTTCAGTGGCAGCGACAGCGTGCTCGGCAGAGCCGTCCGCGCGGATGGTGTAGAGCTGATTGAAGCCATTGCGGCCGGACTGGAAGAGGATCCAGTTGCTGTGCGGGTTCCAGAGCGGGTGGTGGTCGGTAGCGCCACGGGGGTCGCCGGGACCAGCGGGGTCGTGGGTGAGGCGGGTGGCGGGACCGTTGCCCGTCGCGGGGGCGATCCAGACGTCGCCCTGGCTGATAAACGCGATCTGACGCGAGTCGGGGGACCAGCTGATCTCGGTCTTCGGCGTGGCGGGATCGGCGATGGTGCGGCTGGGTGCGGAGCTGTTGGGAGCGGGGGTGAGGAGGATCTGGCCGTGGTCGGTGGTGGCCAGGGTAAGGCCATCTGGGGAAAGGAGGCCTGCCGGTTGGGAGATGGTGTTGAGGAGGTCGTCCAGGGTGAGGTGCTGCTGGGCGGGGGCAGCCGCAGCGGGGAGGAGCAGCAGGAGCAGATGGGAGATCGGGCGACGCATAGAACCTCCTGAGCGGGTGGGGCTAGAAGATGAACTTGCCGAACAGAACGAGAACGCGGCCGGAAACTATGGCGCCCTGGCCAGTGCCGTAGATGCTCGTGGGCGAGCTGACCGTGGAGGTGATCAGACCGAAGCCGGCGTTGCCCACGTCGCCTGTGGGGACGGCGAGGTTGGTGTGATTGAGCAGGTTATAGGCATCAGCGCCCAGGTCGAAGTGAGTGCTTTCGGTCACGTCGACGCGCTTGCTGAGCTGGGCCGCGATGGAGAAGAAGCCGGGTCCCCGGAAGCTGTTGGGGGAGGTGTTGCCGAAGTCGCGCTGACCGTTGGGGTTGCTGGCGGAGGTCGCACCAGCGAACTGCGTGGTCTGGAGGCACGGCGTCCGGACTGAGGCTTTGCCGCAGTGTGTGCCACTTAGTCCGGGCTGGAGGACATCAGCCAGAACAGCGCCCGCGCCGAAGGTCGTGATGTTGAGGCTCGTCGGGATCTGGCTGTTTGTAACCGAGAAAGGCCGGCCGCTATAGCGGAAGAGTTTGCCGCCGACGGTCCAGTGGCCAACGAGCTGGTCGAGGAGTTTGTGACCGGAAGAAGGCTCGATATAGACGAGGTCGGCCTGGATGTTGTGGCGGGTGTCGAAGTTGGTTGGGCCATAGGCTCCGGTGCTGATGGAGGAGCCGGGTGTTGGATTGAGCGCAGGGTTGGTGGCGCCACCGCCGTTTGCGCCCGCAGCGAAGATGCCGGGATTGAAGATGGTGCCGAACTGCAGGGCCTTGCTCCAGGTGTAGCTGATCTGTCCCTGGAGGCCGTGCGCGAGCGCGTGGCGCTCGGTGACGGTGAGGCCGTTGTAGTTGTTGAAGCCGGCGTTGGAGACCTGGGTGACGGTGGAGAAACGGGGGTCGGGAACAGCGTTGGGCAGGCCCGCGAAGCCGTTTGGATAGAGCGCGGGGTTGTTCACGAAGGCGTTGGCCGCAGTGTTGGAAAGCGGCTCGTCGTAACCGTGGTTGCCGCTGTACGAGAAGCTGACGAGATCGCGTGCCCCAAACGGCTGTTCGACCTCGGCGCTCCACTCGAGCACGCGGATGGTATGGAAGGTGTCGGGATTCACGTAGAGGGTCGGGGCGCCGAAGTTGGTCCCGGCAGGGAGAGCGGCACGCAGCTGAGCCAGGGTGCTGCCCTGCGTGAAGCCACTCTGGAAGACGGCGTTGGATGCGAGCGCGGCGGCCTGGGCGGACCCTGCGACGCTTGCCTGGCCTACGGTGCCGCTGCTGACAGTTGGCGTGAACTTATTGGGCGCGTTGCCATAGACGCTGGCTGTGATGTTGCCGGCGATGGTGTTGGCAAACAGGCCAACACCGCCACGAACGACGGTTTTGCCGTCACCCCACGGTGAGTACGCAAAGGCAAATCGAGGCTCGGTGATGATGCCTTCAAAGTTCTTGAAGTTCTTGTTCTGCCCGGCTTGGATGGTGGCGTTATACGGGACGTCGGCGCCGGCCTGGTAGCCGTTGGCGAGAAAGGCGGTGTTCGCGCGGGAGTAGCAGTTTTCTTTGCAGGAAGGATTGCCTTGGAGCTCAAAGCGGACGCCATAGGTGAGGTTCAGATTGCGGCGGAGCTTCCACTCATCCTGCACGTAAAAGCCAAGGCTGTTGAGCCGTGTATGGACAGTGTTGCGGACGGGGAAGGATTGGGTGTAGCTGCTGCCCTTGCCTGTGCTGTTGACGAGGCCGGTGGCGAAATCAGTGAGGTCGGCGAAGGTGTAAGTGCCGATCACGGAGCCGCTGGCGACGTTGTCGTCGCTGATGCGGTTGTTGCGGTCATTGACGCCGGCTTGAAGGGTGTGGCGGCCGATGCTGAAGGAGAGGTCGTCGATGAGGCCGAGTTGCTGCCCGCGACGGCCTGTCGGGAAGACGGGGCCGGTGCTGGCGAGGCGGCTGCCAGCGGCGCTGCCGTTGGCACCTCCGTCATTGAAGTTGAAGAGAAAGGGCAGCGCGGCGGAGGCGGCCGTGTAGTTCGCATTGCCGCTGCGGATGGAGTACCAGTTGCCATTAAGGATGAAGTTATTCACCAGCTGCGGGGTAATCGCGTAGGTGTAGTTGAGCTGGGGAATCGTCCAGGGCTGTACGCTCTGCTGATTAAAGAGCGGATTAACAGGGCTGGTGCTGGTGGCCTGTGTGCCGGAGTCACGGCTGATGCGGAAGTAGATCTTTTGCTTGTCGCTGATGGTGTAGTCGACGCGGCCGGCGATGAAGCTTTCGGTGTTGATGCTGGAGGCGGTGGTGCCGAACGCGACGGCGCAGGGGACATCGCGACCGAACTGTGGACCGCCTGTGCCGTTCACATAGGTGCCAGCGAAGGTTTGTTTGCCGCAGCCGAGATTGTTGCTGCTGTCCTGGAGAGGGAGCGTCCCATCTGTAACCGGCACAGCCCGCCCTATCCCCGGCGCGGCGTTATAGGCGGTGAACAGAGACTGGTAAACGGGCAGCGCTGAGGTGGGGACGTGGGCCAGTGTGTAGGCCTGGAGTTCCGGCGACGGGAGCGAGACGACGCCGCTGGAGGGCAGAGCATAGCGCAGACCCTCGGTGTCGGCGAAGAAGTAGAGACGGTCACG
Source organism: Acidobacteriaceae bacterium (assembly GCA_965199635.1). Lineage (GTDB taxonomy): Bacteria > Acidobacteriota > Terriglobia > Terriglobales > Acidobacteriaceae > Edaphobacter. The sequence goes on from CBDASL010000001.1 coordinate 1,528,430, forward strand.
AAGCACCGGGCCACCGATGGAGGCGGCGTACTGGTTGGCAACGGAGCGGGCGCGCGGTGTGTTGCTCAGCTTGTTGAAGTAGTCGTTCGCGTTGAGAAAGCTACCGTTGTAGTTCTCAACGAGATTGCCGTGGAAGCGGTTGGTGCCGGACTTGGTGATGTAGTTGACCTGGGCGCCGGCTTCGCGGCCGTACTGCGCACTGTAGGCGTTGGTGATAACGGCGGCTTCGGAGACGTCGTTAGCGCCAAGCGTGTTGTTGCTGGCGCCGGACTTGTTGTTGAGGTTGTAGGGCTCGACGATGTCCGCGCCGTTGATGGTGAACAGAACGGCGTTGAAGGGGAGGCCATTGACGTTGAAGTTGGCATTGCCGCCGCCTACGTTGATGCGCAGGCCGGGTGTGGAGAAGGCAACATTAGTGATGTCGCCGCCATTCACCGGCGTATTCTCCACAAACTGCTGGTTGTAGCTGGTCACCTGATTTCCGTTTTCAGTCTGCAGAAGACCGGGATCGGCGATCACATCGACTGACTGGCCGACCGACTCGAGACCCAGGGTGAGGGTGACGGACTGTTCCTGCCCGACCTGCAGGTGGAGGTGCGACGTGGCTGGGGCAAGGCCGGGTGCCTCTGCGGTGAGGTCGTAGTCACCGGGCTTGAGAAAAGGAAAACGATAATCCCCCGCGGTTCCAGAGGTGGTGTTGACCTCCGCAGCGGTGTCAGGTTGACGAATGCGAATGGTTGCGCCGGGAACAGCTGCACCGGAGGCATCGACGACCGTACCGACGACTGTGGAGCTGGTCAAGGTCTGCGCGGGGAGAGCAAGTGGGAGCACGGTTACAGAGGACAGAAGGAGGGACACACGAAAACGCGAAGGAGTCACGTCATCCTCATGGCCACGAAGGCCGGAAAGGGCTCTGCGCCGCAGGTGGCGACGAGAAGCGATTTGTATTGATGTGAGGAGCTATTCGGGAGCCGGGGTCGGCTAACAGCGGAAAGAGGAACAACACGGCGCCTGACTGCAACACAATCCGATGAGCAGGTTGGTGGTCGAGCGCATGCAATACCTATACCACGTTTGCAGCCTTGCTTACGTGAGCGGGTAGCGTACCTTTTGAGAGTTCGAGATCACAGGACGGAAAGCTGACCAGGATCAATCAGTCCCGCGACAGGGAAAGCTTGAATCCGCACAGTCTCTACATCTAGACCGGTCAGCCTGCTGACATCGACACCCACAGAGGCATAACTCCTGCCCGCGTCACCCGCACTGATCCGGCCGTTCAGAACGGCCCTGTCACCGCTGACTGTGAACTTCTCGGCACGATTCCGCCCGAAGCCTATCCCAGCCCGGATCCGTCGTAGGAAGATGGGCGCTGATGGCATCGGCATTGTGGAACAGAAGCCGGAGTGTTGTTCTCAAGCAGTTTCGAGCGGCATAGTGGCGACCACCACGGCTCGCGGCTCGCGCTCACCTTCCGCGCTCTCCTCAGCGGAGGAGCAATGGTGTGTCAGAGGCCGCTGTGACTTTACCCTGCCGCCCCGGCGGCGGTGCGTCGGCACAGCATGTCACTATGCGGCAGATAGCTATCTCTTGTTTGCCACCTTCATCGAGCGGGACTCACAAAGATATGTTGCCGGAACCGGGAACTCCGCTTATGCTCCATCCATTCATGCAGCGTTAATGCCTCGTGGTGGCCAAACCATCAAGGAGGCGCGTCTTTTCCTGACAAGAAGAGTTTATGGAGGTGTGTCCTGATGAAGCGTTTTGTTGCAGCAACCGCAGTACTGGCTGCGTGTACGGCACCGATTCTGGGGCAGACTGTAACGGGAGCTGTTCGAGGAACGGTCACCGATCCTTCAGGCGCTATTGTTCCAGGCGCGAAGGTGACGGTAACAAACGTGGCCACGAGCGTGAGCGCGACGGCGACCACCGACAGCGCTGGGCAGTACGCAATACGGAATCTCCAAATCGGGCAGTACAAGCTGGCGGTGCAGGCCGGCGGCTTCAGCGAGGCGAGTTATGGTCCGTTTGCACTCGAGATCGATCAGACGGCAAAGGTGGACGTGCCGCTGTCGGTAGGAGGCGCTACAACGACAGTGGAGGTCATCGGCGAGATGCAGCCGATTCTCCAAACGGAGAATGCAACCACAGGCGAGACATTTACACAGAATACGATCAACAGCCTCCCACTCAACGGGCGTGACTTTGCGCAGTTGACGGTCTTCAGCCCGGGTGTCATTTCGACGAATTACAGTGCGTACGGCGGTTCGAACTCTACGGAGAGGGCGACCAGCGCAGACTCGAGCCCGAATGTAAATGGCAACCGGCAGCAATCAAACAACTACCTGCTCGACGGGCAGGAGATTAACGAGAATCTCAACAACACCATAGGCTACAACCCGAGTCCGGATGCGCTGGAGCAGGTGCGAGTGATCTCGTCGAATGCGAATGCTGAATTCGGCAATGTCAACGGCGGCGACGTGGTGAGTGTGACGAAAAGCGGCACGAACCAGGTTCACGGCAGCGTGTTCGGGTTCCTCGAGAACTGGAACCTGAATGCGAATAGCTGGAACAACAACTTTGCCGGCGTGAGCAAGGACCAGAGCAACTACACGCAGACGATCTTCGGAGCGACGCTGGGCGGTCCGATCCTGAAAAACAGGCTCTTCTTCTTTGTGGATTACGAAGGCTTCCGTCGACATGACGGCGGTTTGGCAGCTGTAAGCGTGGCGCCTGCAGCATTTCGCACAGGAGATCTCTCTTCGCTGCTGAACACGAGCCTCACAGGCTTAAACGCGCCTCTGCAGCTGTTCAATACGCAGAACGCTGGCGGCCCGGTGGCATATGCAAACAACCAAGTGCCGATCACAAGTCCGGTGGCACTGTACCTGTTCGCTCATCCTGAGGTTTACCCGCTTCCAAATCATGCGGCGGGGGATCAGCTAGGAATTCTCAACAACTACTTTGGGCCGACTCGTACGTCGAGGCGAAACGATCAGGGGGACGTGAAGATTGACTGGCACCTGCACCAGTCCGATGTGGTTTCGGGGCGATACACGCAGGGAGTAGCGTCTGATGTGCAAACGCAGGTTCCCCTTGCTGTGCAGTTTCCTACGGGATCGGACTACCCCGATCATCTGGGGACAGTGAACTGGACTCACACGTTTACGCCGCGCATTGTCAATCTGGCGCGGGCCTCGTACGCGCGAATCCGCTTCAACAGCGGGGTATCGGTCGATCCGAGCGGACAGTTCGGATTCAATGGCAATGCACTGGTCGGCATCCCAAGCATGGCGCAACAGACGCAAGGGTTCAGCCAGCAACTATTCACAAATGGGGCTTCGGCGGGCGTGGGAAGCATCACGAATGTCGGCGTCAACCCCTCACCGGAGATCTTTATTGACAACGTCTTTGAATATGCGGATGACCTGACCGTCGAGCGTGGCAGGCACCTGTTCAAGCTAGGCGTACAAGTGACACGGTATCAGCAAAACAGCTTCTACCCTGGCAACAACGGCGAGTTGGGCTACATGAACTACACCGGGCAATTTACGTCGCAACCGGGAAGTTCCACAACATATGGCTTCGCAGACTTCCTTACGAACAACGTCTACGAGTCGGCGGTGGGTCAGGTGGTCGGTCGGACTGGGCAACGGCAATATCGCGATGCCGCTTACGTTCAGGATGATTGGAAAGTGACGGATAAACTGACGCTGAACCTCGGCGTGCGCTACGAGTATGACCAGCCGATCTACGAAGTAAACAATAAGGAGGCAAACCTGAATCTGACGCCGGGGCTGCCTACGGCCCAAGCCATTCAGTATGCAGGTGTGAACGGCAACAGCCAAGCCCTTTACGACCCGGTGTACACAAACATCATGCCACGCATCGGCTTTGCCTTTCAGGCGAAGCCACGGTTGGTGCTGCGTGGTGGCTATGGCACGACGAATTACCTAGAGGGCACGGGCGCGAACCTTCGGCTGACGCAGAACCCGCCCTTTCACAACGATTTCGATTCGATAGCCTCGATCCCGGCCAACACTGGACAAGGCTACTCACAGGGTAATCCGCTGCATGCCAGCGACGGATTTCCCACCACGGTTCTACCGGTGACGACGTTCTATGCATGGCGCAAGAACCTGCGGCCAGCCGTCATCCAGGAATTCACGGTTGGAACGGAATACCAGTTTTCCAATAGCGAGACCATCACAGCAGCTTATGTAGGAGAGACTGGCCACCATCTGACAGATCCGGTGTACGCCAATCAATTGACCGCTCCGGGCGTCGCCGCGCCCTACGCGAACGTCGTGGGCCAGGGCGGTGTGGTGAAGGTTACTGCGTCGGATTCAGCGATGAATTATCAGTCACTGCAAGTGGTCTTCCGGCAGCGACTGCAGGCCGGGCTTGAATTGACGGCGAACTATACATATGCGAAGTCGCTGACGGACGACATCGGGTACTACGGTACAAGCAATACGCAGCAGCAGTATTACCAACAGAACGCCTATGACTTGGCGAGCGAGTGGGGACCTTCGGGCTCGGACGTTAGGCATGCGCTCACGGTGAGCGGGACGTATGCGTTGCCGTACGGACACGGACGGATGTTCGGCGCAAACAGCAATGCAGTGCTGAACGAGGTGCTTGGAGGGTGGAAAGTTTCAGGAACGAACGTGACCTACTCGGGCTTTCCAGTGACAATCACGTCGCCAGCAAATTACTCGAACACCGTGTTTGCGTACACAGGGGCGGCACGACCTGTGCGCTTGCGACAGCCAGTGATTCGGGACCAGAAGGTCGGTCACTGGTTCGGAACAGACCCAACGATCACGAATCCGTGCTCGCTCGGCACAGATGGGAATGCCGTGGACAATGGGCAGTGCGCCTATGCGCCGCAGCCGCTGACGGGGTTCGGTAACGTGCGGCCGAGTACCATGCGATCGCCCGGATTTCTGAATTTCGATTTTGCCTTCCAGAAAGGTTTTGCGGTGTACCACGAGCATAGAGTCGACTTCCGTGCCGACCTGTTCAACACCTTCAATATCGCCAGCTACGGTAATCCTGACAACAACATCACGGACACCAACTTCGGCCAGATCACAGACACACGGTCGGGACCGCGCAACATTCAGTTTGAACTGAAGTACGCTTTCTAACACAGAAAAGCATGCCGCGAGCAACATGCTCGCGGCATGCGCGTTGTAGTTGCGAGCTTTGCGTTTCGGTGCCATGTGGCTTCAGCCTTCATTCAATTCGAATAGCTGGGACTCGGGTGTCAGCTATTCGCTTCGCGCGATAGGGCGGAGATCGAAGGCTCCGCCCCTCTGCCTACACTCCCACATGGCCCCACTTCGCAGAGGAGGAGGTTTGGGGTATTTTCTCTTCTCTAGCGAAGCTCGCGGCCTTCGCCCTTCCACATGCATACCGATGCTTGCCCTCCAGGGAGTTCGGCCTTCAGCAACAAAACGCAATCCCCTTCGACTCGGCCAAGCGACGCGCGCACGATGCCTGTGACGTGGTCCGGTGAATTTGGATCTTGATCGTTCTTGCTAGCGAGGACGATACGGATAGTTTGGTTCTCCACTGTCATCCGGGCAGCGACACTGTCTTCCGCGCAAGCGTTCCAAACCGGGTCGGATATCGCTCCACGGCGAGGCGTCGGTCGGGACTGAAAGGATGCTTTGGCGCTGCCCTGTGTAAGTGGCAGACGTCAGTGTCGGCCTCCTCATGGCAGAGCAGCCATCGCAACCCCAGCGTCGGTCGCAACACGGAGGTCACCACCGCGGACCAGGCATACCGGTTGCTTCCCCGCCCTGCCCCGCGAAGCAACGCATATTTCCATACATAGCGATCGCCTGAATCGGCCGCGAAACAAACCGGTCCAAACAGCACTGGAAGAGCGACCCGTATCGCCCCGCTGAATCTTCAACGCCGATGCCACGTGCTCCATACAGTTCGAGGTCTTCTCATCTGCTTCAGCGGCCAGCGCCGGGTCCACCGCTCGTACAACAGGTTGCCGTCAGGCAGCACGTACTTGTCCGGATAGAACTGGAAGCATTCATCGCTCGAAGCGGTCGGGTCCATGGCCGGTGCTATACCAACGCGTGCTGCGCCACGAGAAACATCGACATGCTCAACAATGAGATTCGCCCCCTGGATGGGTCTCCTCCACTCCTTGTCGCGCGCGGAGTGCTCAAGGTGCAACTCTTGCCGAGCAAGGTAGCCAGCGCAGATTGAAACTGCGCCGCCCGCTGGATCGAACGCTTTCCTCGCCACGGACGCTCTCGGAATTCTCAACTGCCAGCAGCACCAGACCACCAGTTCGCTCGCGCTCTCTGAGACACAGGCCCGCGAGATACCAGCCGTTTGCTGCCCAGGAGTTTAGCATCGCCTCGGTTTCATGGAGCGCGAGCCTACAAGCAAGTCCCTCTGCTTAGAAGATATATTTGGCTGCCAGTTGCAGTTCGCGATTGTTAATTTTCGTCGAGGTAATCTGACCGAAGGTGCTGTCTCCAAAACCAGCGTCAGGGTTGGAAAACTGAGGTGTGTTTAAGGCGTTGAAGGCCTCGAACCGGACCTGAAGGCGTTGGCTCTCGGCGAAGGGCATCGCGAAGTCTTTCATCAGCGAGAGATTGAGTATTTTTGTTCCTGGCCCGATTACGAAGTTTCGTGGAGTCGTTCCGAACTGGAAGCCGCTCAATGCGAACGCGCCGGGGTTGTACCAGCCATTCGTGGCGGAGCGGTTCGAAACGTATGCGTTTGTACCGGCAACTAGGTTTGGCCGTTGCCACGGGTTATCGTTGTTCGCGCTATCTGTGCTTTGAGTGATATTCACCGGTTGCCCGCTCGCCAGGGAGATCAGACCATTCAGTGTCCACCCGTTCAACGCTTCACCAAGCACCCGACTTTGCGTGAGGTCAGGCAAGCGGTACACATAAGCGATGACGAGATTATGCCGCTGATCGGTCAGCCCCCTCGCATACTCGTGAGGATTGCGGACGTCCTGGCACATGCATCCGCCGCTGTTGACGTCTGCACCCTGGTCGTCGAGTTCGTGCGACCAGACATACGATGCGGTCACGTTGGACTGACTATTCACGCGCCACTCAAAGTGCTCCTGGAGAGCGTTGTAGTTGGAGATTCCGTCGAAGAGCAGAGAGCGAATACGGGCGAAGTTGTTATATGGGCGGCGCGCCTGGATCGAGCCAGGACCAGGGGCGGGCGAGTTGAAGTATTGCAAGCTGGTGTCTAGGCTGCTACCACGGGTTCCCACGTAGCTGGTGTCCAACACGGCCCTTCCAATCTGTTGCGAGACCGTCATATTCCAGGTCTGTACTCTTACGTCGGGGCGCTTACGGTCGGCCGGAACAGTGACGGCGTTGAATATGGGCGGGTCAGGGTAGAGTGCTGCCGGCACGGGATCGGCGATTGTCGCGACGGGCAGACCGCTTACGGGATCCTGGTTTGTGATTGTGAGACTGCCTGCAGTTGGCGGGTTGAGCTGGAGGATATTGATGTTGTCGAACTGCCCACCGAAGTAGGTCATGCCATATCCACCACGAAGGACGGTATTTTTGAATGCGCTGTACGCGAAGCCAACGCGCGGAGCGAAGTCATGATGGGTGATTTGCCAGATGCCGTTTAGCCGCTGGCCCGGTGCAGGCGTCAGAGCGATGGGGTTCTGGCTGAAATCCAACGTGCGGGAAACGTTGTTGGTATCCACCGGTGGCGCATAGATCTCGTAACGCAGGCCGAGGTTGAGCGTTAACTTGTCACTTAAACGCCAGTTGTCCTGGCCGTATTCCGCGGTTCGCCACTGTCGCGCTGCGGTGATCGGCACGCCTTCAGGAGTGATTGACGTTCGGGGAACACCTAGGATGTAGTCCGCTGCGGCATACCCCGTTTCATCCGCCGTGAAGCTTTCCTGCCCGAACGGTGTGTTGTTTGTTGTTGCGTTGTCCTCTGCTTTGCGGATGTCTGTTCCGAACAGCAGCGTGTGCTTATTCAGCGTCACCGTCATATTGTCGGCCAGCATGAATGTTCGGGAGTAGTCCAGGTTCGAAGCTGCTTGATCATCGCCCATCCCGAGAAATCCCGAGATCGACAACAACGGAAAGCCCTCCTCGTTGGAGGTGAGGGGCCGGCCATTCGGTCCGCCGACCTTGAAGCCGTTGATGCCGAGTGACTCAATTGTGAAGCCCGTGCCAGTGCGGAGACTGAGATTCTTTACGTGTTCGAGGTTCGCCCCGACCCGGAACTCATTGACCAGCTTTGGCGAGAAGATATGCAGGTACTGCGCCGCGGCGTTGTGCATCGGGTAGGTGCCGTTGAAGCGGAAGTTGGGATTCACATCTGTATTTGGGAAGTCACGCTTGGTGAAGATGTAATGCACGAAGACCTGGTCGCGATCGCTGATCTTGTGGTCGATGCGACCGAGTACCTGGTTGACGGTTTCCTTTCCCACCCCGACGCCGGAGTAGTTCAATCCGCCGGCGAAGGTACCGTTGGGCAACGGCATGTATTGGTTGACGATTGCTTGCGCGACTGGATTCACCGGAACCTGATTGTTCAGGTAAGTGCCACCGGTGAACGGGTTCCTGAGTGCTTTCGGGTATGCGGAGAAATCTCCGGATCGCTCTGCCTGTGTCAGCACCTGCGCTACGGACGGCGTTTCAACGATGGATCGCAGGCCCTCGTAGCTCACGAAGAAGAAGGTTTTGTCCCTGAAGATCGGTCCACCTGCGGTTGCGCCAAACTGATTCTGCCGCAACGCATTCTTCTTCTGTGGCGCAGGCCGGAAGAAGTCGCGTGCATCGACAGCGTCGTTTCGAAGGAACTCGTAAAGCGTGCCGTGCAGTTTGTTTGTTCCGCTTCGCAGCTGCACCGCGATGTTGGAGCCAGCGGAAAAGCCATACTGGGCCGAAAAGTTTCCCGTCTGGACGCGAAACTCTTCGATCGCGTCGATTGATGGATAGCTGTTGACGTAAGCCTGCCGATTGTTTTGAAGCGTAATCCCGTCCACTGACACAGCGCCCCAACGGCTTCGACCTCCGTTGGCCGCAACGGCTGATCCGTCGGTACTCGAAGAGTGGTTATCGGGGTCGGCCACGGTAACCCCTGGCGTCAACACCGCGAGATCATTGAACTTTCTGCCGTTGAGGGGGAGGTTCACGGTACGGTTGGTGTCGATCGTCGCGCCTAGAGTTGCGTTCTCTGCCTGCAGCAGTGGCACCTGCGCATCGACCTGGACGACTTGCGAAACTTCTCCTGCCGTGAGTGGCAGATCGAGATGCAGCTGCTGCTGGAGCGCCAGCTGTACGTTCCGCTGGACCGTACGCGAGAAGCCATCCGCTGTCACCGTGACGGTATACGTGCCGGGCAGGAGGTATTGCACACTGTACTGGCCACTGTCCCCTGTCAGCACAGACTTCTCCGCCCCTGTTGCGTCGGAGCGAACGATCACCGTTGCGCCGTGAATGGCAGCTCCGGATGCGTCAGTCACGATGCCGACGATCGCGGTATCAACGCTCTGCGCATTCACCAACAAGCTGCTTGCAGCGAGAAAGTAAGGAAGAGCACCCACCGTCATGTGTCGTTGTCGCAAGTTGCCTCCAAGGTGTCGAACATAGAAGTACGCTGACATCACGCAGGATCACGTGAGTCAACCGCAGGAAAGTAAGGAGTGTCGCTAACACTACTAGCGGAGGTGCCCGAACGGAAGACAATTCGCTGAATACGTGTCCAAGATCTCCACTCGCTCTACTGCCTGCTAGGGCAGATGACCTAGGGTGGTGTCAGGTCGAGCTGTCAAAGCTGCCCTGTTTGGATAGTGGGGTGAGTACCACTTACCTGGACGTGCCTATGTTCAGCTCTTCGTGCACTGATAGCTACTCTCCTCTCCGTGGTGGCGGAATCGAGCGCTATCGTTCAGATGGAAATTTTGTGATGCCGTATACCAAGAAACGCCAGCATCGCGTTCGTTCAACCGGAGCTCCTGCCTTCGGAACCTGAGGACCAGTTAGGAGACATCGCCTGCGGCGTTTATAGGAGCGGTGCTGCGCATGGAACAAGCTGCCGTCGGTGACCTGCCATGGATACTCCCCCTTCTAAAAGCGGCAGCTAGTCTAAGGCCACGATGACCAGCCTAATCACTCACGACCCGAGGCTGCTCAATCTTCGACGAAGCCCCGGTACACACCTCATCGCACGCACAATCTCGCAGAGACAGATGCCTTCTATGAAGCTTGCGCTCCCAGGCGCTTTGCTATGTTTGCTGCCTACGGCAGTCCTCGCCCAAGCTTCTATTTACCCGATGGCGCAACCCTCACAAGCAGCGTTGCCCCCTGTTCCGCTGGAGCATCTGGGGGGACTCCTAAAGGCGGAACTGGCAACGGAGCGAACTACAGGAGAGCTTCGTCCCGGCAGCGCCGTCGGCATCGTTGTAGGCGTCGTAGAACACGGCAAGAGACAAATCTTTGCTCTCGGCACTGCCAAGCCGGATTCGATCTTTGAGATCGGATCGATCACCAAGACATTTACGGCCACGCTTCTCGCTCAACGCGTTGTGCAAGGGGCCGTTCGCTTGGACGAGCCACTACGCGACCTCATGACAGCTGACGAGACAAGCCCACCGTCGCATGAGCCCGAAATAACGCTGCTCAGTTTGAGCGACCATCACTCGGGTATGCCGGAGCTTCCTGCCAATCTCAAGCCGTCTGATCCGGGCAACCCCTTCGCGGATTACACTGCGGCTAAGCTGCATGCGTTCATGCGAACGCAAGACCTCCGTTTGTCTCAAACAACCCCATTTGCCTACAGCAATCTAGGAGAGGGTGTGCTCGGCGAGGCCTTGGCGAGCCAGGCGGGCCGAAGTCTTCCGGCGTTGCTCCGAAAGGAGGTCCTCGCCCCTCTCGGAATGTCGCATACGGCTTACAGCCCAACACCGTACATGCGAAGACGCACTTTGCAAGGCCACTCCGAAGATCACAAACCAGCCGAAGCCTGGGACCTAGACGCACTTGCGGGCGCCGGAGGATTACGCTCAGACGCTGAAGATATGTTGACCTATTTGGCGGCCCAACTCCATCCAGAAAACCTGCATGATCGTTCCGATACTTTCGCCAGGTCTCTCCCCGACGCTATACGGATGACGCACGTCATCCATGCGCAAGCATTCCAGGGTATGCACATCGCCCTCAACTGGTTTCGCATGGACAAAGATGGCAGCTTCTGGCACGGAGGTGGAACAGGCGGATACAGTGCCTACGCGCTCTTCAACCCAGAGCAGGATTTTGGGGTCATCGTCCTTTGCAACACCAGCTACGACCGTGGTGGCTTGACGGATCAACTGAGCGAACTCGTCACTCAACGCCTCGAAGGTGTGCCGGCAGTTGCTCTGAGTCAATCGAAGTAGACCCTTCCACAGTTGTGGTTTATCGACGAGGCAAAACGATCTCCCTTGAAAGAAGCTGGCGCTGCCACACTCGCGAAGCAGTTGTCGCGGGCGAACTTGTCCGCCTGCTTACGGGCTTTCCTCTCGGCCATCGGATCCACGCTACTTGCCAAGGGAGGGCGCGCGGCTTGGTGGCTCTCTCTGGCCATCGCCAGTGTCACGTCAGGGTAGCGACCGTACGACATGAGCTTCTCTTTTCCGCCAAAGCGGTACCCAGCGCCAGAGATTCCCACCGGCAGGGATGAGCCAGACGTCTAGGCCGCGCGGTCAGGCAAGCTGTAAGCCTTGCTTTGCGAGCTCCGTATCCGTCAAGCCCACGCCACCGCTCCCTTGAGGTCCAGTGCGAAACATTTGCTGGCGGCGAAGCCGGTACCCTTTGGAGTACCCCCGCTAGAGTGTAAGCTTCCACTGAACGGCTTAGGACGCAGCAGGACGCTAGAACGCATAAAGCTGCCAGAGTGGCAGCTTTATAAGCTCTTCTAGGTGGTCACTGGAAGCGATGATGGCGGAGAGACAGGGATTCGAACCCTGGATACCTTGCGGTATACACGCTTTCCAAGCGTGCGCCTTCAGCCACTCGGCCATCTCTCCAATCGATCCCGACCTAGAAGACTCTACCATGCCGCGTGGTGGAATGTGCTGTCGACCCCTGCACTGGTTCCGTCTGTTCCAGTCGACGCTCAGCCAGGGTGACGACGGGGACTCCGGACAACAGCGCGTAGCCCTTGGCCTGCGCAGCCAGGCTGAAGGCCTCCGTAGCGGCTGGATGAGCGCCGGCAGCATCCAGGGCCACGCCGTGGAGGTAAAGCGAGAGTGGCAGCGTCTCCCGGGTGATGGGCAGCTGCGTTAGGGTCATCGCCGCCTGTGCCGTGTCATGACTCGCAATCAGCGCGGCTCCATGTACCAACGGCAATTGCACGTTTTTGCCTAGAGGGGTCGGGTGCCCCCCGGCCTCAATTCGTTGCAGTGCTTCCTGTCCGTCAGGGCGCTCAAGCGCGCCACACACCGCGGCAGCAAGCGCGAGGTGGTAGGCGGCAGTGCGTCCGTATGGCAACAGCGATGCTTCGTGGGCTGACCCAACCGCAGCCGAGCAGTCCCCTTGAAGCGCATCATTAAGCGCCTCGGTCGCTAGCGCCGCAGGAGCAGCAGAATCAATGTCACCCCGAGCGCGAGCCAGGTCCGCAACTTTGTGCCACCAGACCTTTGCCGCCTCGCGCTCGCCGCTCACTTCCAGGACGACCGCCCGCTCCCAGAGCGGGCGCAGATCGTGCGGAGATGAGAGCTGCTCTTGACCAACATTCGCCTCCATTGGGTTGAGGAGTTGCTGCCCGCAGTCGCAAAGTATGCCCTTGTCTCGCGCCTGCCGGGCGATCGACCGAGCTTCATCGAAGCGATTCGATCCTATGGCCGCAAGCGTTGCCTCGTCCATGGAGGAGACGTTGTAGGGGTCCAGAGAGAGCGCATTCTGCGCTGCCAACAGAGCCTCCGTCATGTGCCCATTTAGCCGATTCATTCTCGCCAGGAGTGTGAGTATCTCTGGGTCGTGTGTTCGGTCAGCCGTCGCTAGTCGGGCGGCCTGTAGTGCGCCTGGAAGGTCCTGCTCGAGACGTGCGAGGCGCGTGACACGCGCTAGATGTTGCAGTCGCAAAGAGCCGTGCGGTGCGGCTACGGTTGCACTTGCTGCCATGTCAACGGCCGCAATCTCCGCATTCTGCCCGCCGTACAACCAGGACAGGCGCAAGTACGCCTTCGCAAACTCCGGGTCAGCGTCGGTCGCCTTTCTGTAGCTGTCGATGGCGCCAAAAGCATCACCGTCAGACCAGCGGGTCTCCCCTTCCTCAAACGCTGCAAGCGCCGCAAGACTGGGGAGATGTTCAGTTGCGTTGCGAGAGGAAGCATCACTTGGCTGCTCTGCTTCTCCGCACATGCGCTCCAGCTCTAATGCGAGACTCTTTGCAGCGTGGGGCAGGTCATCTGGGCTAGCAGCCTCCTCCTTGATGAGCGCCAGGCGATCGTTCGAGGTCGTGTCGTAGAGTCCAAGCTGCAGTACCAAGTGCGAGGAATCCTGCCTGAGCTCACCACGCGTGTAAACACGGGCGTTGAGCGCGCGAGCTATCCCCTGTGCAGACGTGGCATCCAGACCCGACGCCCCTGCTGTGGCAGCGACGCGTTGCCCCGCGCGATATGCGTCAGTTCCCATCCAAGGTAGCTGCGACCGGTCCGCCAAAGCGAGCTCAATGCCAGCATTCACTCCTTTAGCGAGACCGCTATCAGTACCGTCCTCGATGGGTCCCAACAAAAGCCTGTCATTTGGTCCAAGAACTACTCGCCGGGAGCTGCTCGATCGAACGTGCGACACCACCAGATACAACAGCCCGACCACAAGAACTCCCAAGGCCACGAGCCAGCCTCGTCGCCTCCACCAGCCTTGCAGCGGCGCCACAGGATCAACGCTCCCCTCTTCCGTTCCTTGAGCCGCGGCGGAATGTTCCTGGGGAGCCAGCTGCGTAGCTCTGCTCGCGAGCGGGTTCGTTGTGCCTGAGCCCGTCCGGGCTTTCGTGATGTCAGGCGGAAGTCTGGATACTCGCTCTGCCGTGACAGGTCGCGACGACAATCCCGCGGGCGGTGCGAAGACCTCATCCCTCCTCGCGGTCAAGTCTCGGCCGCTTTGTTCCGACGCCTCTCTCCCTTCGGCAGCGGGCATCGACGGCTGACTCGCCCCCTTCGGAAGGTCCCCGCGCGACGAAGGGGCCCGTGGCCCTTCATCCGGATGCTGGATCTCGAGCGGATCTCTCTCCTGCCGCGGCAGTCGGCGTGGCTTCAGCACCTCTGCCCTGGAGAAAGGCTGTACGCCTGAACTCAGCTTCTCTCCACCCGACGTCGCGGCGCTTCGCTCTCCAGAACCTGTCGCCCCCGGCCGCTCTGCAGAGCTTTCGTTCCCCTCGGCCGTCGGTTTTGAGCGACTTCCTCGGCTGCTGCGACCACGGAGTCGCGGGTCCGGCGCGGGCACAAGCGGCACCACAGCCGCCGGAAGCTTGCGGAGCCACTCTCCCCGTCCACGCGCCAGCAACTGTTCTAGCGCAACCTGCACGGATTGAGCGTCTCGGTAGCGTTCTCCACGATCTTTGCTGAGGAGTTTGTTGATGATCCGGTCCACCTCTCGAGGCAACGCCGTGTTCCACGTCTGCAGGGGCTCAGGTGCTCGGCTCAACAGAGCCTGGAAAGCAAGGGCCGTAGTCTCCGCCTGGAAAGGCGTCCTCCGGGCAGCCATCTCGTACAACACAACGCCGGTCGAAAAAAGGTCCGTGCGCGGATCCAGCATCTCGCCTCGGGCCTGCTCCGGAGACATGTAGGCCAACGTACCCACAGTGGAGCCTGCTGTCGTCAGCTCCAAGACCCTCGAGTCGCGGCCGCTCCGAAGATCCATGGAGACCTTGGCCAGTCCGAAATCGAGAACCTTGATGAACTCGCCGCTCTCGGTACGTTGAATAAAGAGATTGGCTGGTTTGATGTCGCGATGAACGATGCCCTTTGCGTGTGCCGCGCCGAGCGCTTCAACGATCTGTTTGCCGAAGCGGACGATCTCTTCCGTGGAACAGGCACGCTGGGCGATCCGGTCTCGTAGCGTCTCCCCTTGCAAGAGCTCCATAACGAGATAGGGCTCGCCCTCCTGCTCTCCGAAATCGAAGACCGTGCAGATGCGCGGGTGCATCAGGGACGAGGCTGCCCGTGCTTCCAGCAAAAATCGCTGCCGCATCAGGGGTTTGTGGAACTCTTCGTGCAGCACCTTGATGGCGACTTCGCGATGAAGTCGCTCATCCCAGGCGCGAAACACCACACCCATCCCGCCGCCGCCTAGGCGCGCCAGGATCTCATAGGGACCGAACCGTTCTCCTGCCTTCGGCAGCATGTGTCCTGCTTGCTCTACGTTGTCGCTACGCTGGCGACGTTCTGTTTCGTCGAGGGATCACAGACCTGATTGCAGACTAAGGTACGCGAGGCCCCGTTGACCGGATTTCCCGGTTCCCTCCTTCTACAACTATTCTGGGAGTTATGGACTTCGAACTCACCACCACCTACAAGCCGCAGGGAGATCAACCCCGCGCCATAGGCGAGCTTGTCTCCGGCCTGAGCGACGGAGAAAAGGACCAAGTGCTGCTCGGAGTCACCGGATCCGGCAAGACCTTCACCATGGCTTCAGTGATCGCCGAGGTCAACCGTCCTGCCCTGATCCTGGCTCATAACAAGACCCTTGCCGCCCAGCTCTACCACGAGTTCAAGCAGTTCTTCCCGGCCAACGCCGTCGAATACTTCGTCTCCTACTACGACTACTACCAGCCGGAGGCTTACATCCCTGCCGGCGACCTTTTCATCGAGAAGGAAGCGACGATCAACGAAGAGCTGGACAAACTCCGTCTTTCGGCCACTCGGTCACTGTTTGAGCGTCGGGACTGCATCATCGTCTCCTCTGTCTCCTGTATCTACGGCCTCGGTTCTCCGGAGGCCTACTACGGCATGCTTCTGCTCCTCGAGCGAGGCCAGAAGTTGAAACGGGAAGACATCACGCGCCGCCTGGTGGAAATCCTCTACGAGCGCAACGACGTCGACTTCCGTCGCGGGACCTTTCGCGTCCGCGGCGACATTATCGAGGTCTATCCGACCTACGATGAGAACGCCTACCGCATCGAGCTCTTCGGAGACGAGATTGACGGTCTGGCGCAGATCGATCCGCTCTTCGGCACTGTGAAGCAGAAGTACTCTCGCCTCCCCATCTATCCCAAGAGCCACTACGTCGTACAGCCCGAGCGGAAGAAGACAGCCATGGACTCCATCCTGGACGAGCTCGGTGGATGGGAGACCCAGTTGGAACGCGAGGGCCGCCTGGTGGAGTCGCAGAGAATTCACCAGAGAACCCGGTTCGATCTGGAGATGATCAAGTCCGTTGGATATTGCCACGGCATTGAAAACTACTCCCGTCACTTCTCTGGGCGTCTTCCTGGCGAGCCCCCGCCGACGCTCCTCGATTACTTTCCCCGGGACTTCCTCCTCTTCATCGACGAATCCCACGTTACCGTTCCGCAGCTCCATGGCATGTGGCACGGCGATCGCTCACGCAAGCAAAATCTGGTCGAATACGGCTTTCGCCTCCCAAGTGCGATGGACAATCGACCGCTGCGCTTTGAAGAGTTCGAGTCGCGCACAGGGCAGATCATCTATGTCTCTGCAACGCCTGGCCCCTACGAACTCACCAAGAGTTCCGGTGTCGTTGTGGAACAGATCATCCGGCCAACCGGACTGACCGATCCCGAGGTGGAGATCCGTCCGGTGAAGGGGCAGATCGACGACCTTCTTGCCGAGATCAGGGCCCGCGCCGATCGGAACGAGCGAGTTCTCGTCACAACTCTGACCAAGCGCATGGCCGAAGATCTCGCCAACTACTACACGGAGGTCGGTGTTCGCTGCCGGTACATGCACTCCGAGATCGAAACGCTGGAGCGCATCAAGCTGCTCCGCGACCTGCGCAAGGGTGAGTACGACGTCCTGATCGGGATCAACCTGCTCCGGGAAGGTTTGGACCTCCCCGAGGTCTCGCTTGTAGCCATACTCGACGCCGACAAGGAGGGTTTCCTCCGCTCGCAGGGGTCGCTGATCCAGACTATCGGACGCGCAGCGCGTCACCTGGAAGGTCGCGCCATCCTCTATGCCGATGTTATGACGGACTCGATGCGGCGCGCCCTTGACGAGACTGATCGCCGCCGCGCCGCTCAGGTGGCCTACAACGAGGAACACGGCCTCACCCCGCAGGCCATCAGTCGACCTCTGGAGATGGGGCTGGCTGGCATTTTAAAGGCCGACTACGCCGACCTCACAGAAGATACAGCCGACATGCCGGACTTTGCATCACAAGCCGACCTCGACGTCTACATTGCCAAGCTCGAAACCGATATGCGGGAAGCCGCCAAGAAGTTCGAATTCGAGAAGGCAGCGAAGCTCAGGGATCGCGTCAAAGAACTCCGCACCAAGGAGTTCCTCTTCGCCTAGTCTCGATGATCTCAAAAACACGTCACCAACTGATCGCTCTTGGAGTCACTTTGACGCTGGGACGGCGAAAAGGCGGGCAGCCTTTCGTCGATCCTGTGAATCACATTTGAGCCGCATACGTCATCGTTCCTCCGAGGTGTACCTTGGCTCGTCCTTACTGGTCCGGACAGATTCAGATCTCTCTTGTCTCCTTCGGCATCAAGCTGTTTGTAGCAACCGAGGCCAAGAACGAGATTCGCTTTCATCAGATCAGCCGAAGCACCGGAGAGCGCGTTAAGTACCAGAAAGTGCAGGCGAGTCAGGCTGAACAGCAGGAAAGCACCGGAGAAGACACACCTGCAGCAGCCCGTGTCGAAAAGAACGACATCGTCAAGGGATACGAATACTCCAAGGGGCAGTACGCCATCGTTGAGGCGGAAGAGATCGCCCACTTGCGCGTTCCGTCCAAACACACTGTCTCTATCGAACAGTTTGTTCCGCTGAAAGAGCTGCCCCCGGAATACCTGGAAAAGCCATACTTTGTTACGCCGGAGAACGACGCGCAGACGGAAGCTTTTGCCACAGTCCGCGAGGCCTTACGGAAGGCCGGCAAAGCTGCTTTGGGCAAGATCGCCTTTGGAGGACGGGAACACGTCATTGCCCTCACGGCCAGCACTGACTCCGACCTTCGCGGCATGATGGCCTACACCATGCGCTATCAGCAGGAACTTCGCGACCCCAAGGAGTACTTCGTCGACATCAAAAAGGTCGATGTTCAGGGTGACTCACTCGAGCTCGCCATGGAGCTGATTAAGCGCAAGTCCGCACCGTTCGATGCTTCTAAATTTGTCGACGGTTATGAGGTTGCGCTGCGCGAGCTGGTTGAAGCCAAGGTCAGCCACGCTCCTGTGCCGCAGGATGAGCCGGTTGCTCCAGCACGTGGCAAGGTGATCAACCTCATGGATGCCCTCCGCAAGAGTGTCGGTGGAGCACCTGCACCGGATGCTGACGCCGAGGAGACCGCAGCGCCGAAGAAGGCTTCTCGTGGAGTCAAGCCTGCGCCGGCTGCCAAACGTCCTGGCATCGCCCTGGTGAAGAACGGCGGCAAGGTCCCAAGTAAGTCTGCGGCGACCAAGTCCACGAAAGCACCAGGCCGGCAGCGCTCCGCGTAAGCTACGACCGCATGTCAACCTCAAACAAAACGGCCACGAAAGCGCGTGTGAACACGCCAAAGGACAAAGTGTCTGGAGAGGGCCGAGAGGCGACGCCACCCGGAAGGAAGTCCGCAGCCGCTCGCAAGCGGGCTCCCGCCGGCCGGAAGTCCTCGGAGACGCCCGCTACTTCGGCCGACCAAGTAGACGAGTTGCTGCAGCGGTACCGCTCAATGCGTGACTTCACGGTCACCAGGGAGCCAGCCGGAAGCGATACAAACAATTCCGGCCGATCACTTCCCTTCTGTATCCAGAAGCATGCCGCGAGTCACCTGCACTATGACTTTCGCCTGGGCTGGCGCGGTGTGCTCAAAAGCTGGGCAGTCGCGAAGGGGCCGAGCTATGTTGTCCGTGACCGCCGGCTCGCTGTGCAGGTGGAGGACCACCCTATCGAATATGGAGGGTTTGAGGGCATCATCCCCGCCGGCCAATACGGCGGTGGCACCGTGATGCTTTGGGACCAGGGAACCTGGGCGCCCCAGCCCGGCCATGAGGATATTGACGCAGGTCTCCGCGACGGGTCTTTGAAGTTTGAGATGTTCGGCACCAAGATGCATGGGCGTTGGACGCTGGTCCGGATGGGTGGAAAGGCTGCAACTGAGCGGAAACCCAACTGGCTCCTCATTAAGGAACAGGATGAGTTCGAGAGCACTGCGGGCGAGCCATCAGTGGTCGACACCGCGCTTCGCAGCGTCGCAACGGGGCGGACGCTCGAGGAGATAGCCGCGCAAAAGGACCACGTGTGGAACTCGAAGGAGACAGCAGGCACAGGCCAGGCGTGGTATCGCCAGGAATCCTCTGACTCCAACGGCGCTCGATCCGCTCGAAGCGTTCAGTCCCCTTCGGCGTCGGGCGATACCGACGCACGGCTCTCAGGTCTTCCACAGGAGTCTCAACCCTCCTTCATCGCGCCTCAGCTGGCGTCAGAATCTACGGCTCCACCCGAGGGCGACACTTGGCTCCACGAGCTGAAGCTCGACGGCTACAGGATGCAGGCTCGCAAAGCAGGCAACAAGGTCGAGATGCTCACGCGCTCCGGTCTGGATTGGACCTACCGCGTTCCATCCGTCGCCCGCGCGGTCGCCTCTCTCGCCATAGACTCCGTCACGCTGGACGGCGAAGTCGTGGTCCTGGCGGAGGATGGAACCACCGATTTTGCCCGTCTTCAGGCTGCCTTTCAGGAAGGCGCTCAGAACCCCCTTACCTTTTTCTGCTTTGACTTGCTCCACATCAACGGCGTCAATCCCCGCGATCTCACGCTGCTTCGTCGAAAGGAGATTCTCTCTACCTTTCTCCCGAGTGACGCACAAGCGGAGGTGCGCTTCAGTGAACATATTGAGGGCAGCGGCGCCGCGATGTTTCATCGAGCGTGCGAACTACACGCGGAAGGCATCGTCTCCAAGCGATCACGGGCGCCCTACCACTCAGGCCGGGGAAAGGACTGGGTCAAGTCGAAATGCCTGCGGGAGCAGGAGTTTGTCGTCGGCGGGTTTACGCTGAGTTCCGATGGTCCGGATCGCATCGGCTCCCTCCTGCTCGGCTACTACCGCGACAACCAGTTGATCTATGCCGGTCGGACTGGCACAGGATTTACGCAGAAGCTCAAGCGCACACTCCGCCTGCAGCTCGCTCCTCTCGAGCGTAGGACACCGCCCTTCCTTAGACTGCCGGCCGAGGCCAAGCGCGGCGTACTCTGGGTCCAGCCTGAGTTGGTTGCCCAGGTTCGGTTCGCCACTTGGACTGCTGAGGAGCTGGTGCGCCAAGCCGCCTTTCTCGGCCTGCGAGAAGATAAACGGCCAAAAGAGGTCGTCCGCGAGGAGCCCACAGTCGCTCCTAAACCCAAAGCGGACCGCTCCGAGTCCGTCGCTGCGCAAGGCTCTCCGGCTAAACCAGGCGGCACCTCGCCCTCAGCTTCAACCGCATTCCGCATCCGCGCTCGCCGCCCCGGTGATCCGCCCCAGCAGGCTTCCCCCGCTCCAGTTGTTTCCCCGAACGAAGTCAGCTCCCCCGAAGACTGGTCTGCCCTCGCCCACCCCCCTGTCCGTCTCACACATCCAGCCAAGGTGCTCGATCCGGACAGCAGGGCGACCAAGCAGATGTTGGCCGACTTCTATTGGGCTGTCGCCGATCGCATGCTGCCCCATATCGCTGGCCGTCCCTTAAGCCTCGTCCGGTGTCCGGAGGGAGCCAGCAAGCCCTGCTTCTACCAGAAGCATGTCAACCACATGCTGCCCGCAGGGGTAACCGGCACTCCTGTGCCGGACAAGAAGACCGGCGTCATCGAGGACTACATCACCCTCTCCACCCCTGAAGCCGTGGCCGGCCTGGCGCAGATGGGCGTCCTTGAGATCCATCCGTGGGGTTCGACCAACGCCGACCTGGAGCATGCCGACCGCGTCGTCTTCGATCTGGACCCCGATGAATCACTGTCTTGGGCCGATGTAGCTCGAGCAGCGCTTGAGGTTCGAGATCGATTGAAAGCCCGCAAGCTCACCAGCTTTCTCAAGACCACGGGCGGCAAAGGCCTTCATGTCGTCCTCCCAATCGCTCCGACGGCATCCTGGGATCAGGTGAAGGACTGGTCCCGCCAGTTCGTTCTTGCCATGGAGCGGGACTCACCACAGCGCTTCCTTACGAAAATGACAAAGGCAGCACGCTCCGGTCGCATCTACCTCGACTACCTCCGTAACGAGCGTGGCGCTACGGCCGTGGCTCCATATTCCCCAAGAGCCCGCGCCGGCCTCGGTGTCAGCCTCCCTCTTGACTGGAAAGAGCTGAGCGCCGCGGAGCGGCCCGTATTCCAGGTAGCTGCCTTTCCAGCCTGGAGCAAACGGCTCCGCTCCGATCCCTGGGCGTCTATGATCAAGCTGAAGCAGCGCATCCTTTGATACGGAAGTTATGGAAAAGCCACAAAAAACATCACCCAGCGCCCGGGCTGGTATAGTCTCACTTGGGTCGTTCTTCTGACCCCTGCGTCCCCGTCGTCCAGTGGCCCAGGACACCGCCCTTTCACGGCGGTAACACGGGTTCGAATCCCGTCGGGGACGCCACATTCTCCAACACTATCAATTAGCTTGTGAGTGGTCGTTCGATGAGCCGCGCAGGGCTTTCTAACTCAAGACGCGATCTGCGAAGATGCGGATCCGCCCGCCAGTTGCCGCTACAGGAGACGTCTTTACGGTTTCACTTCGAACTGTGTCGTCAGGGGTGCATCTGAAGAACCGCCCGCCCACAGCGTGTACGCTCCGGCTTCGACGACCCACTGATGTTCTGCATTCCAGACCCGCAGTTCACGCTGTGGAAGCGTAAAGGAGACGGTCTTCACCTCTTTCGTTTTGAGGTGAATTCGCGCAAAACCCTTCAGCTCTCGCCCAGGTGTTTCCACACTGCTGAAGTTCCGCCGCATGTAGAGTTGAACGACTTCGTCTCCGTCTTTCGGGCCCACGTTCGTGACATCAACAGCAACCTGGATCGGCTCCGCAGAGCCCGAGGGAGGTGCCGTTGCCACGAGGTGGTCATAGCGAAACTCCGTGTAACTGAGCCCCCAGCCAAACGGAAACAATGGCTTGCCATCGTCGTCGACATACTTGTGAACGCGAGACGGATCAGAACTGTAGTACATGGGCAACTGCCCTGTACTTTTGGTGAATGTGATTGGCAGCCTGCCGGCCGGATCAATATCTCCAAACAGTGTCTCCGCGATTGCCTGCCCGCCGAGCTCTCCTGGATACCACGCCTCAAGAATCGCTGGTACATTCTGCTTTGCCCAACCGATCGTGAGTGGCCTGCCATTCTCGAGCACAAGCACGACGGGTCGGCCCGCTGCAACGACGGCCTCCATCAGCTGTTCCTGGTTCCCTGGGAGGTTCAGGTCGCTTCGATCAAAGCCCTCGCCCTCCACACCCTGCCATTCCCCTAAGCCGAGGACGACGACATCAGGTGCATTTGCTGCGGCAACCGCTTCACTAATCGTCCTGCCATCGTTGAAAGTGACTCTGGCGTGAGGGAGCCTCGATCGTATGCCCTCCAGCAAACTTATCCGCCTTCCGTTGACCTCCCTCTCGTAATCCCCATAGCGAGCCACGTTCCCGTTGGGGCCGATGACCGCGATGCGTTGCGTGGACTCCGAGAGTGGTAGCAGATGCCCATCATTCTTGAGCAGCGTCATCGACTCGCGAGCAGATCGGAGAGAGATCGCCAGATGCTCTGGGGTGCGCTCCGCGAGCGACACAAGCTTGGGATCGGTAAACGGGTGATCGAACAAACCAAGCATGAACTTGACTCGCAAAACGCCACGCACGGCGCGATCAAGCTCAGCCTGCTGCAACGATCCCTCGCGTATGCAATCGAGCAGCGCCTTTTGAAAGACGGAGTGATCGAAGTCGTAGAACTCCATGTCCACACCAGATCGGATGGCGAGACAAGCTGCAGCTTTCGGAGAGGATGCCACTCGATGATCCTCATACAGCCTGCGGATCGCGCCCAGGTCGGACAGGGCAATACCCTGAAAGCCCCACTCATCCCGCAAGATCTGCTTGAGGAGCATTGGGTCGGCTATCACAGGGATGCCATCAATCTCATGGTAAGCGACCATGGTGGCCATCGCGTGCCCTTCCAGGAATGCGGGCTCAAATGCTGGAAGCATCTCCGTCCGTAGCTCACGCTCCCCCATGTGCACCGGTGAGGTGTTTTGTCCGCCTTCTGGAGATCCGTGACCAACGAAGTGCTTCGGTTCTGCGACAACGTTGTGATCACTCGCAAGATCACTTCCCTGCATCCCCTGGACGTACGCCAGGCCGAAGCGTCCCGTGAGGAACGTGTCCTCTCCGAAGTCCTCCTCCACTCGTCCCCAACGCGGATCCCTCGCCAGGTCGAGCACCGGTCCGAGGATCATCCCGGTTCCATGCGACCTTGCTTCCGCAGCTATCGCAGCTCCTGTCTGCCGAGCTATGTTCAGGTCCCACGTTCCGGCCAGACCAATAGGCGCAGGAAACACGGTGCCCGTGTCATACCCGTGAAGGCCTTCTTCGATGAAGAGCGCGGGAACGCCCAATCTGTTGTTGTTAACTACCCATCTCTGAATGGCATTCGCCTGTTCCGGGGTTGCGTTCAGATCATGGATAGCCCCCACGCCTAGCTTTCCCCAGATCGCCTCGGCCTTTCCCGGGAGAAAAACGGCGTCCGGTGCCGCGTGCGTATCGTCCGTATGAGCACTCATAATCTCGCGAGCACTGGAGTACATATCGAGCTGGCGAACCTTCTCCTCCAGCGTCATGCGCGCCATCAGATCATCCACGCGCTGCTCGAGTGGGACGTTTGCATCTTTGTAGGGCGTCCTGCTTTGCCCTTGTGCGCGCGTGGCATGCAACAGAGTCAGGGCAACTATTATCGACAGGAAAGCTCTGCAGAATGCACTCTGCCCACCGGCATTCCGTGCGCTTGATCGAACTCCCAGCCACCTGCGCTGACCTCTACGAACCGCCCACCCAGTCTGCATTGTGCTCTCGACAATCTCCATGAACGTTCAAGCCCGGACGACATCGACCAGCATAGCGAAGTGTCACGCTCTTCTGCTTTGCTCAACATTGTTCTGCTCGGCTAGCTACCTGCTCTGGGCATGAAAGAGGCGTCACATGCCTTGAAACCGCAACTCATAGCTCGCGGTTCAACTGCTTCCCGCTGGGTCGCACACCTTAATTTGCGGAAGGTGGAACGTCAATCTTGCTGCCGGTCCAGCAAGAAGGCGGCCATCACGAGGAAACTTACTCTGACTCCCACCCCTCATCGCTCGAAAGTCGAACTCATCCTAAGCTCCAGCGAGCTTCTCAGAATGCTGCAGTCCTTTGTACCCAGGGGATGACGCCTGCCTAGTGTCTAGACAGCGAGAAGGAACATACTGCTCTGCCTGGTACAAGCCAAACACTCACACCAGCGCGCGAACAGTGCGGGACGATCGTCCAACACCAGGCAGCGACCCATCCAGAGAACGAGTTCTTCCTGTTCAGAACGCTGTGCTACAGCAGGAGCGACTTATCGTCCTCTGCAGATCCGACCTTCTCACTGTGTGTCGCTTCAGGCACCAGCAGATCATCCTTCCGCATAACCAGATTGGTCGCATTCAATGACGCGAGCTCAAAGCCGTGGCCATGCGTTATCGCATCCGTCGGACACGCTTCAACACAGTAGCCGCAAAAGATGCAGCGGTTGTAGTCGATGTTGTACACCTTCGCGTACCGTTCAGCGGAGGACACACGCACCTCAGAGGTGTTTTCTGCAGCCTCGATGTAGATACAGTTCGACGGGCATGCCGCCGCGCAGAGAAAACAGGCGACACACTTCTCAAGCCCGTTCTCGTCGCGCTGTAATTGGTGCTTGCCCCGGAACCGCTCCTGAAAGACCGCCCCACGGAACGGCCCTTTCCCATCCGGATAATTCTCCACCTCCGTCGGTTGGAACGCCTCTTTCAGCGTGATGCTCATTCCCTTGGCGATAGCGGCAGCATTGCGGACGATGGACATGACGTCAGTATATCTGCGGAAGCAGCCCACCCACGAGCCTGTCTGCAGGTCGCGATGCTCCGACGCAAGATCGGCGTCTCGTCTGCCGCGACTCCGCATGCATCACTGAGGCCCAGTGCTGCTTGGGAACGACGTTGATTGCTACGAGAGCCTCACGGAGTACGACTACCCGATCTTCAACCGCGACCAGATTGCATCAACCCGCTGCTTCACCTCAGGCGGCATGGTCAGCATGGGCGGCCACGCTCGTGTAAAGCCCTCGGCACTCCACTTCCTCGTGGCATCGACGCCCATCTTGGAGCCGAAGTTAGGCAACCGGCTCGCGTGATCGAGCGAGTCAACTGGTCCCAGCGTGAACTGAATATCCCGCTCAGGATCAATGTTGTTTGCCGTCCGAAGTGTTACCTCGTTCAGGTCGTGCACGTCACAGTCCTCATCAACGACGATGATGCACTTGGTGAACATCGCCTGCCCCAACGCCCAGATCCCGTTCATCACCTTCCGCGCATGCCCCGCGTAGCTCTTACGGATCGACACGATCATCAGGTTGTGGAACACCCCCGCAGCCGGAAGATTGATGTCAACGATCTCCGGCAACGTAAGCTGCATCAGCGGCAGAAAGATCCTCTCCACAGCCTTGCCCATCCATGCATCCTCCATTGGAGGCTTCCCGACAACAGTCGCCGCGTAGATCGGGTTCTTCCTGTGCGTCACACAGGTTACGTGGAAGACCGGGTAGTCGTCCGGCATTGTGTAGAAGCCAGTGTGATCGCCAAACGGTCCCTCGCTCCGGAGTTCAGCCAGATCGACATACCCCTCCAAAATGTACTCCGCGTGAGCCGGCACCTCCAGATCAACTGTCTCTGCCTTCACCAGCTCCACAGGGGCTCCCCGCAGAAAGCCGGCAATCAGGTATTCCTCTACCTCGGGGGGAGCAGGGACGATTGCGGAAAATGTGGTCGCCGGATCCGTCCCAATTGCCACCGCAACCTCCAGGCGCTGTCCGCGTACCCCTGTGATCGTCTGTTCGCGCAATCCAAGTGAAGGCACCTCGCTCCCGCGGGCAGCCGTTCCGCCTGCAGTCATCGCCATCAACTCCACAGCCTCAGCCTTCGACCCCGCAGACGACCGCAGCCGATCTCGCATCTGCTCTGCAGCGACCTTCTGCCGTTGCCAGTGCATCCCGGTCGTCCTACCGTCGTACACCTGCATGCGGTACATGCCGACATTGCGCTTCCCCGTGCGCTGGTCTCGTGTGATCACACAGGGCAGTGTGATGAAGGGGCCGCCATCGCCCGGCCAGGTCGTCAGCACAGGGAGCCGCTTGAGGTCCACATCGTCACCCTTCAGCACGACCTGCTTGCACGCCGCTGCCCCTTTCGAAACCACCTTCGGGAAGACATTGCCAAGCTCTTTCAGCTTGGGCAGCAACTTGAGCTTGTCCATCAGCGAAACCGGCGTCTGAGGGTGGATCAGTTCGCGAATCCGCTCCGCGATCTCGTCCAGGGAGTCCGCCTGGAGAGCTAGCCGCATGCGGTCCTCGGAGCCAAACTGGTTCATCAACACCCGGGCGCCCGCGTACCCGCGAACATTCTCGAACAACAGCGCCGGGCCACCCCAGGGCTTTCCATCCCGCGTCAGCTTCGCCGTTCGGTCCGCGATCTCGGCCATCTCCAGGAAAGGAGAGACCTCCGTGCTGATGCGCCGCAACTCGCCGGAGCGCTCCATCCGGTCCATCCATTCCCGCAAGTCTTGATAACCCAAGTCAACCCTCTCGCCTTTTCCTGCCTGCCACAGATCGCCGTTCCGCCTATATGCGCGAGCGGCACTCTGCCGGCAGGTTGCATTTTTATCCGGAGCTCTTAGCTGGCCAGAGCAGCCTTGGTGTGCTCCGGCACACTGGTCAATGGAGGTCCCGTGTAAGTCACCAAAGGAAAGCCGCCGTCACGCCAACCCTCGAAGCCGCCGCGCAGCGGCCGGACGCGGTGCACGCCAGCCTTCAACAGTCGCTTGGCGATGCGGGCGCTGGTCTCCTCATTTGGACAGGTGCAGTACAACACCACATCGCGGTCGCGCGGCAGTTCGTCACTTTGGGTAACAATCTCTGACGGCGCAATGCGCACGGCACCGGGAATCACGCGCGGATCCGTCAGGATGTCCATCGGGTGCCGGAGGTCCACA
Source organism: Acidobacteriaceae bacterium (assembly GCA_965199635.1). GTDB lineage: Bacteria > Acidobacteriota > Terriglobia > Terriglobales > Acidobacteriaceae > Edaphobacter. Next base: position 1,555,807 of record CBDASL010000001.1, read on the forward strand.
ACAAAGGGAGGCGTATTTCCCTGGAGTTCAGCGTCCTGTATCAACGTCGCAAGCTCGTCCGGCTCCATCCGAAGCTCACGCATTTCAAGCAGGAACTTGCGGTTCTTCCAAACTCGCCAGCATAGGAAGCCAAGCACAAGGAGTGCGAAGATCCCGAAGGCGAAGTGACTGAGCAGGTGAATCAGGCGCTCACTGCGCTTCACAAAATCGCCGAAGAACCGTCCCGCTAGCAGGTAAGCCTCGGCCCAAACGATCGAGCCCGCAAGATCCCACAGCACAAACCGCGCATACGGCATGCCGGTCTGCCCGGCAATCGGGGCGGCTAGGGTGGATAGTCCCGGAATGAACTTCGCGAACAGCAACGTCACCGGCCCGCGACGATGGAAGTAACCCTCCGTTTTGGCGACGCAGGTTGAGGCTTCCAGCGAAAGCCGGCATAGGAGCCGGAGAACCTGCCCGCCGAATCGCCTGCCCAGCATGTACCAGATGCTGTCCGCGAGTAAGCAGGCCGCTACAACGGATCCAAGGGCCAACGAGGACTGCACCTGGTGGGTTGCTGAAAGCGTGCCAGCTGTGAGCAGCAACGGTATGGAGGGGATCGGCACGCCCATCTGTTCGACGAGCACCCAGCCGAAGAGGATCGCGTAAGCGTAGTGCACAAAGAATTGAACAGCTATCGGCACTTTGCTTCCTCCCTCCCGATCTCAACTCAACCGGGCATGCCCCGTACCGTCATCAGGGTACACAAACACCTGATCCCGAGCCACAGCGGACTCGGGATCAGACGCTTACGAACTAGTTCTTGATGCTCACCTTGGGTTCTACAGAGAAACCAGGGCGTAGTGCGTAGTCTTTGTTCTCGTTCGCCAGGTTGGTGAAGTCAATTCGCACCGGAATGCGCTGTACCACCTTTACATAGTTACCTGTCGCGTTCTCAGGCGGGAACAGCGACAGCATCGATCCTGTTGCGCCGCCAATCTGCGTTACCTTGCCGGAGAACTCCCGCCCGCCCAGGGCATCCACCTTGATCCTGACCTCCTGGCCCGGGCGGATGCTGTTGAGTTGTGTCTCCTTGAAGTTCGCCGTCACCCACAGATCAACCAGAGGCACAATGGTCAGCATGTTCTGTCCGACGCTCACATTCGCGCCGACCTGGACACTCTTCTTGTTCACCACACCTGCGACTGGAGCAACAACATGGACATAGCTGAGGTTCAGCTTGGCCTGATCCACGCGCGCCTGGGCCTGCTTGATATCGGCCATCGCAGCCGTAGCCCGTGCTTGCTGTACCCGCACCTGCTCCGGACCATTCTTCGCCGCTTGGGATGCTTGCGAGCGCGACTGAAGCAGCTTCTGTTGTGCTTGCCGGACACCTTCCTGCTGGGCAATCAGAGTTGCCTGGGCGGATAGCACTGTGGCCTTATCTGCCGCGGCCTGGGCCACCGCCCCGTCGAACTGCTGCTTCGAGATCACATCCTGCTTCACGAGTGGTGTATACCGTTCCACATCAAGCTGCGACTTGACCGCTACGGCCTGCGCCTGGTCGACCCGCGCCGCCGCAGCCGCAACCTGTTTCTCGGCCTGTGCCACTCCTGCGACGGCACTCTGCACATCTGCCCCTGAGGTGCTCAGAGTTGTGCTCGTCGACACGGTTGTGATCGGCACATTTGCAGTCGCCTGCTTGCCCTGCGCCTCGGCAGACGCCAAACTGGCCTCGGCTTGTTCGAGCGCCACGAGGGAGTCCCGGGGGTCAATCTCAGCGATCGGCTGCCCTGCCTCCACCCGCTGGTTGTCATCCACGTAGACCTTGACGATCTGCCCCGTGACCCTGGAGCTCACTTGGTATAGATTGCCGTCCACCTGGGCATCGTCCGTGTCCTCGTAGTAGGTGGAGTGCCAGTAGAACAGCCCGGCGATCACGACCAGAAGAACAACAACGGCCACGATGATGAATCGGCGACGCGCCTTCTTTGCCGGCGCCTCTTTGGCCGGTTTGTCGTCCTTCTGCTTGTCCTTGTCGCCGTCCCCACCCTGCGGAGACCCGCCGTCGTGCGACTTGACCCCACCGTCCTCCTGCAATTGCACGGTGCCTGAAATCTGAGCGGTCCGTCCTTCTCCGCCTTGCTGCTGCTCGCTCTGGTCTGCCACGCTTACTTCCCTCCCAGAAATGTCTTGTAGTTCGTGTCTGCTGCGCCCAAAGCCCGCGCAAGCGAAAGTTTGGCTACGTTGTGCTGATACAACGCGCTGATGTACTGGTCGTTCGCCTGTTCGGTCTGGCTTTGCGCCTGCGACACAGGCAGGTTGTCGCTTACGCCCGCTCGAAATCGCTGTTGCGCCTCACTCAGGGCTTCGGTCGCCAGCTCAAGATTGGAACGGGCCGCCTCGACCAGCTTTGCCGCTGCCGCAATGTCCAGAAGGCTGTCACGCACATCGGCATTCACCTGCTGAATTTGATCGGAATACTGGGCCTGGGTCGTCACCAACTGGGCGTTTGCCACGGCGTTTTGCCCCCGGACGCGAGCAATCTGCAAGATCGGCGCAGATACCTCGCCGGTGGCCGTGTACGTGCCATGTGAGTGGCCCGGCGTTGTGCCGAGGTCACCAAAGTTGCCGTTCACATCAAATGTTGGGAACTGGTAAGCGATGGCGGCCTTCTTTCCGGCTTCCGCTGCCTTCACCTGCTCAGCATCCGCTGCCAGATCTTTGCGTTGCTGCAGTGCCCGGGTGAACGCCGCCTCGGCATCCGGCCCGTCGTAGGCCTTGTAGGGAGCTACGGTAGTCAGCGCAAACTCTTGATCCAGCGGTAGCCCGATAACTCGTGCTAGCGCGATCTTGTCCTTGGCCAACTGGTTCTGCGTCGAGATCAGGGTTTGCTGCTCGTTCTGGTAGTCAACCTGGGCCCGCAGCACATCGAGGCGCGGACTCGTTCCCGCCTCATGCGCAGCAATTGCCTGGTCCAGGCTGACCTTAGACGTCTGCAACTCCGCCTGGACCGCCACAATGCGAGCACCGTCTGCGATGCAGACGAGGTACGCGTTGCCTACCGTGAGCACCACCATGTCGCGAGCGTCCTCAGCAGAAAGCTTTGCCCCCTGAAAGTTATGCTTGGACTGAAGGTAAGTCTCGAGCGACTGCACGTTGAACAGCGTCTGCTGGAGATTCGCGCGGAAGTCGACCACCTGGAACGGCCCGATGATCGGATTGATCCCGGGAAACTTCAGGCCATAGGCCGCCAGGTTCACCTGCTGCACTGAGATGGAGGCGTCCCCGGTGATCGTCGGCAGAAGTGTCTGGAGCTGCTCCAGACGCTGTCCATTCGCCGTCTGCGCGCTCTGTCGCTGCAAGATCGCCCCGAGATTGTTCCGCAGGCCACGAGCCACAGCGTCGTCGAGCGACAGGTCCAGCGTCGTTGCGGTCGCCTTACCCTCGATCAACGATCCCTGGTAAGGGTTTGTCGCCGAACTTCCTCCCGCCCCCTGCTGGCCAGCGCTATACAGCTGCTGCTGAGCCTGCGGTACCAGCGCGGTTGGGCCAACACCACCCGTTCCGCTGCTTCCGGCTGAAGTGGAGCTGGCGCTGCTCGCGCCCGGGGAGCTTCCCCCGCCGGCCGTCGCCATCTGTGCCGTGGCCGCTGCGCCTGCAGCCAGCAGCAACCCAACCGCACAGAACCGAGGCAGCGAGCGCACGGGTAAACTTGAACTCATAGCGTTTATGGTACCTGCTTACCTGGAGTCTGCGGCTTTCACCCCTGCGGGCGATCTGCCACTCACAACAAAAAGATGCATAGTGGTCGGAACGGTTTCGTAAATCTCTGGTTTGTAAGCAACTTCCCCTGGGAGCATGCCCTTGTCACAGACACATAAGCCCATCGGTGTCGCCGTGCTTGGCTTCGGCCTCGCCGGCCGAGTCTTCCACTGCCCCTTCATCTCCGCTGTCCCCGGGCTTGAGCTGCGCTCCGTTCTGCAGCGCACCGGGGACTCCGCACAGCAGGCCTACCCAGGCGTCCAACTCGCCCGCTCACTCCCCGAGATCCTGGACGACCCGGCCATCGATCTCGTCGTCGTCGGCACTCCCAACGACACACACCTCCCCTTTGCCGAAGCCGCCCTCCAGGCCGGCAAGCATGTCGTCATCGACAAACCAATCGCCCCCTCGGCGGACGGTGTCGCGCGCCTGATGCAGCTTGCCCGCGAGCGCTCCCTTCTGATCGCACCCTTCCACAACCGGCGCTGGGATGGCGACTTCCTTACCGTTCGCAATCTGCTCTCTCAAGAGGTCCTTGGCCGCCTCGTCAGCTTCACCTCTCGCTTCGACCGCTTCCGTCCCGCTCCCAAACAGGGCACATGGAAGGAAGCCGAGAGCGACGCGCATGGTCTGCTCTTGGATCTCGGGCCGCACTTGCTCGATCAGGCTCTCGCACTCTTCGGCCTGCCCTCCACCATCGGTGCCAGCGTCCGTCGCGAGCGGCAGGGCACCACCATCGACGACGCGTTCGATATCTTCCTCACCTTCCCCTCCGGCCCCCGTGTCCACCTCGGCTCCAGCCTCATCGCCGCAGATCCCAACCCGCGCTTTCTGCTGCAGGGCACCCGGGGCAGCTACAGGAAGTTTGGGGTCGACCCGCAAGAGCCCACCCTTGTCGCCGGCGCCACCGTGCCATCGCTCGACTCCGACGCCATCTGGCTGGCTGAGGAGCCCGCAGCCTACGGCCGGCTCACTCTCTGCGCTGATCCCGTGCAGGCCCCATCCCTCCTGAACACGGAACCTCTCCCCACCCTTACCGGCGACTACCGGCACTTCTATCACAATGTCCTCCGGGCCCTGCGCGGCGAAGCTCCTCTTGTCGTCACCCCTGCCGACGCCTGGATCACCCTGCGCCTGCTCGAACTCGCCCGGGAAAGTTCGGGAAGCGGCTGCGCGCTGCCCGTCCAGCTCGAAGCACCGGCGAATCCACCTCTCCAGTTGCCCCAGTAAAGGCTTCTCCGTTGCTACAGTAGGAGCATGTCCACACCCCCGGACGACCACCCTCCCGCCGCGCTATTCCCTGTCCCCGTTGATACACCGGCCCCCACCGGCGAACATCTTCTTCCACGCGGCTTTCTCTGGGGCGCCGTCCGCGCTGGTATCAAAGCCAGCGGCTCCCCTGATCTTGCCGCCGTTCTTGTCCCCTCGGGCGGCCACGCTGCTGCCCTGTTTACCTCTAATTCAGTCGTCGCCGCGCCGGTAACAGTCGGCCGTGAGCACCTTGTCACCACGGGCGGCAAGGTCGGTGCCGTTCTGGTCAACGCCGGCAATGCCAACTGCGCCACTGGTGCCGCCGGTCTGGCAGCCTGCCGCTCGTCCTGCACCGCAGCCGCGGAGGCCTTTGGCTGTGTCTTCGACGAGGTCATTCCGTCCTCAACCGGCATCATCGGTGTTCCGTTCCCTTTGGCCTCCGTTCTGGACGCACTCCCCGCCCTCAAGGAGTCGCTCGGCGATACGCACGCGCACGCCGAAGCCTTCGCCGAGGCCATCATGACCACGGACACGCGCCGCAAGATCGCCCGCGCCGTGATCGACGTCGATGGCGAGGAGGTTCGCCTTCTCGGCGTCTGCAAAGGCGCCGGCATGATCGCACCAGCTCTTGACCTTGCCGGCCCGCCCCACGCCACTATGCTCGTCTATCTCTTCACAGACCTCGCCGCGGACGCCGCCACCCTTCAGGCGGTACTCGCACCAGCGGCAGATCGCACCTTTAACGCCATCTCTATCGATGGAGACACCTCCACCAACGACACCGTGCTTCTCATGAGCAGCGGCGCCAGCGGGATCGCTGTGCCCTCCAACGAAGCAGGAAAGCCGGACGATCGCATCATCGACGCCTTCTCCAGTGCTCTCGAGCTCGTCTGTCGATCCCTGGCCCGCCAGATCGTGGCTGATGGGGAAGGCGTTGGTCACGTCGTTGAACTCCATGTCTCCGGCGCTGAGTCCATCGCGGACGCGCGGGAGGTCGCTCGAACCATCGCGCACTCGCCCCTCTGCAAGACCGCCTGGTCCAGCGCCGACCCAAACTGGGGCCGTCTGCTCGCGGCCGCTGGGCGCTCCGGCATCCCCGTCAATCCGGCTACACTCTCCATCGCCATTGATACTGTCCCCGTCTTCCTCGCCGGGGAACGTCACCCGGACTATGACGAAGCCGCTGCACATGCAGCCATGCTCGCCCCCGAGTACACCATTCACCTCGATCTCGGTCAGGGCAACGCGGAGTGGAGCTTTCTCACCTGCGACCTCACGGCGGAGTACGTCCGTATCAACGCGGACTACTCCACCTAGCCCACGCTGCACGCCCAGTCCAGGGGCGCAACGCGGCCCAGCCGCATCAATCGCGCACCAGGCACGGATAGCACTCCTATACGTCCTTGCTCCCGTCGCACAGCGAGGCAGGAGCCCCTTTCCCGCGAGGTGACGACGGGCTGGTCGTCACTATATTGTGATAACGGGTCGCCTGGTGGAGTGTGCCGCGCGGCAAGGGGACGAATGCATGAATACAAAACTCGACGAGTCAGTACAGCACGACCTTTCTGCCGAGGCAGCTGAGTGGATTGAAGCGTTTGATGAACTGGTCGCTCAGGATTGGGAACAGTCCGCCGCCGTCCTAGAGTCACTTCGGCAACGCGCCCGCGAGGCCGGCGTTCCCGTCGCCAGCGAGTTGACGACTCCTTACCTGAACACCATTCCCAAGCACGATGAAGTGCCCTACCCCGGTGATCGAGACCTGGAGCGACGGGTTGAGGCCTTGATCCGCTGGAACGCCATGGCGATGGTTCATGGGCAGAACAAGAAGGACCCCGGCATCGGCGGGCACATCTCCACGTACTCCTCACTCGCTACGCTGCTCGAGGTTGGCTTCAACCACTTCTTCCGGGCGCAGTACCCCGGCGCGAATCACGCGGCGCTACCCGGAGACTTCATCTATTTTCAGGGGCATGCCAGCCCCGGCGTCTACGCTCGTGCCTTTCTTGAGGGGCGTCTTGACGAGCAGCGCCTCAAGAACTTCCGGCACGAGCTCCGCGACACCCCAGGGCTCTCCTCGTACCCCCATCCATGGCTCATGCCTGACTTCTGGCGCTTCCCTACTGTCTCAATGGGCATCGGTCCGCTAAACGCCATCTACCAGGCGCGGTTCATGCGCTACCTCGAGAACCGCGGCCTCATCGAGAAGTCGGATCGCAAGGTCTGGGCCTTTGTAGGCGACGGTGAGACCGACGAGGTGGATACCCTCGGCGCGATCTCGCTTGGCTCCCGCGAGAAGCTCGACAACCTGATCTTTGTCGTCAACTGTAACCTCCAGCGTCTTGACGGACCCGTTCGCGGCAACAAGCGCATCATCGACGAACTCGAAGGCACGTTCCGTGGCGCAGGATGGAACGTCATCAAGGTGATCTGGGGCTCGGATTGGGACGAACTCTTCGCCCGCGATCACAAGGGCCTGCTCCTGAAGCGTATGGAAGAGTGCGTGGATGGTGACTTTCAGGCATTCAAAGCCAAGGGAGGAGCCTACCTCCGTCGTGAGTTCTTCGGCAGGTATCCGGAGCTTCTTGAGCTGGTGGCGGACAAGACGGACGAGCAGCTCGCGCGTCTGCACCGCGGCGGTCACGATCCGGGCAAGATCTTCAACGCCTACCAGAGAGCCCTGCAGCACAAGGGTGGTCCCACCGTTATCCTGGCCAAGACCGTCAAGGGCTACGGGCTCGGCTCCACCGAGGCCCGCAACGCTTCCCACCAGGAGAAAAAACTCACCGACGATGGCGTGACAGCGTTTGTGCAACGCTTCGACATCCCGATCCCGGAAGAAGCCGCAAAGAACGGTGCGTTCTTCCGTCCAGCGGATAACGCGCCCGAACTTGAGTACCTCCAGGCGCGTCGCCGTGAACTCGGCGGATATCTTCCGAGCCGTAACGCCCCGAAGTCTATCCCCTTCCAGGCACCGGCTCTCGCAGCGATGTCCGAGTGGACGGCTGGCTCGAAGGGGCGTGAAGTGTCGACGACCATGGGCTTTGTCTCCCTCCTCCGCGGCCTGTTGAAAGACAAGGCTATCGGCAAGCTCGTTGTGCCCATCGTCCCCGACGAGGGTCGCACCTTTGGGCTGGAGTCCGCCATCAAGCAGGTGGGCATCTACGCACCCGAAGGGCAGAAGTACGTCCCGCATGACTCCGACATGCTTCTCTCCTACCGTGAGGAGAAGGAGGGGCAGATCCTCGAGGAGGGCATCACGGAAGCCGGGTCCATGGCCTCATTTACGGCTGCTGGCACGGCGTACTCCAACTACGGCGTGTCAACGGTGCCGTTCTACATGTATTACTCCATGTTCGGCTTCCAGCGCGTGGGTGACATGATCTGGGCCTTCGCGGACTCTCGCGGCAAGGGGTTCCTGATGGGTGGCACTGCCGGTCGCACCACCATGCTCGGCGAGGGGCTGCAGCACCAGGACGGCCACTCCTTTGTGCTCGCGAGCACCGTGCCCACTTGTATGAGCTACGACCCCGCCTATGTGTATGAGCTGGCGGTAATCGTGCAGGATGGGCTGCGCCGCATGTATGAGCAGAACGAGGACCGCTTCTACTACATCACCATGTACAACGAGGACTATGCGATGCCCGCGATGCCGGACGGGGCCGAAGAGGGCATCCTTCGCGGCCTTTATCGCGTGCGCGCAGCAGAGGGCGGAAAGGCGACCCTGCAGCTGTTCGGCTCCGGCCCGATCCTCCGCGAGGCACTCCGCGCCCAGGAGATTCTGGCCGAGCAGTTCAACCTCCATGCTGATGTTTGGAGCGTCACCAGCTATGTCGAACTTCGCCGGGATGCGCTGGCCACCGAGCGATGGAACAGGCTGCACCCGGATCAGCCGGAACGGCAGCCGTACCTCGCCGAGGCTCTGGCTAACGCAACAGGTCCGGTGATTGCCGCGTCGGACTACATGAAGAGCCTTCCGGACGGCCTTGCGCCGTGGTTGCAGGGCCGGCTTGTCTCTTTGGGAACGGATGGCTTCGGCCGCTCGGATAATCGCGAGCACCTGCGGCGCCACTTCGAGGTCAATGCTGAGGCGATCGTGATCGCTGCTCTGAGTCGCCTGGCGCGTGATGGCAGCTTTGACAGCAAGGCGGCCGCGAGTGCGATCGCTGCGCTCGGCGTCAATGCCGAGTCGGCCGATCCGGCTCGCGCCTAGCTCCGAGCCCGACGGAACTCGCGGGCTCATACCAGGGAGGTGCGCGCTTCAGGCGTGCACCTCGCGTTGCTTGGGGTTGAGGAGAGCGCATTCAGAAGACTGGACAGGACACGCTCGTATCAGGTGAGTTGCTGCGGCAGCTCGCGGCCTTGGTGCGCGAGTTGAAACGACGCGGAATACAGAAGGGCGGCACGTCACGGAGTCGCGCCGTTGCGCCGCCTGTTGTGGGGAGTGGCCAGGAGGCGTTGCGCGCCTCGGTTCTGCTGACCCTCAAGGCTGGGGACCTTCTGTGTGATCTTTCCGGATCGGAGCAGGGCCGCACCTCGTCCGCTGGCAAGGCGCTTCGGTGGCTTGAATTGCCTGCCGGGGAGGGAGGGGGGCAGGGGTCCATGTTGCTTGGGGCGGCGTTAGCGCTGCGAACGGCGGAAACCGGGACGGTGTTGCTGGCTCTTGTGCCGGCAGCGGAGTTGCGGAGGCCAGAGTGGCGCCGGACCGCGGCTGCAGTCGGCCGCCTGGCGGTGCCGCTGGTGCTGGTTGCGCTCCCGAACGACGGGAAGCAGATTCGACTGCCGCGATCGGCCGGGCTGCCGGTGATCCCGGTCGACGCAGAGGATGCGGTGGCGTTATGCCGCGTGCTTGCGGAAAGCTGTCTGCGGGCCCGGAACGGGGACGGCCCCGCGTTGATCCAGGCAGTGCAATGGCAGCCGTCTCCGGGGTATCCCCCCTCCCCCCTTAGCTAATTGCGCAAAATCTTCGATCCGAACGAGTTAGGTCCGGACCTCGCTCGTTTCGTCGATGGTACGAGCGCGTCTCCCTGCTGGCTGCGAAGCATTTTGAGCAAGCGGCTTAGATCGGCCCAGGCGGGGTGAGCCGGGCGCGCAGCCTAGAGACAGGGTAGGCCCTGGAGAAGGGCGGTTCGGCCACTCGCTACAGGGGACTCACGAAGATTCGGTTCGCCCGGCGTATCGGAGTGATTAGCAGAGGCTTTTTCCGGGGCCGGGTGGGGCTGTGGGGGAAGTCCGCTAAACTGAAGCTCGCCGGGCACCGCCCAGGTCTCGAGGTACACTTGCGCCAACTCACCCCCTTCTTTGCCACAGTTATCCTCGCCAGCACGGCTGCAGCCGGGGTCAGTGAGACGGAAGCAGAGAAGCCGCTGCAGGCAGCGGCGACGCCTTCTGCAGCGCCAATGGAACCTCCCGCGACCACGTTTCTTGCCGTTCCAGCACATTCGGTATATCCGTTGTCCTCGGTCCAGGCAGCAGTGTCCGTACCGCGCCACGTGCGTTTTGATCCAGCACTTTCCCCTGAGTTGTCGTTCTCGGCTGCGCCGGGGGGCCTGACACCGGTAGCAGCTCCCCTCACCGGGGGCGCGGTTGTTGGGTCAGGGGCAGTCGCCCTGCCCGGAGCGACGGCAGCCAACCCCGAGGCTGCAGGGGCAGCGCCCCAGGCAGCACCGGGCGGGTACACGAAGTACGGGACACCGACGAGCGCGATGTTCAATGCTTCGGCCGGCTCCACCTACATTCCAGTGGACAGCTGGATTTACCCGGCGATGCTGCGGCTGTACAGCCTAGGGTATGCCGACAGCATGTTTCTGAACATGCGGCCCTGGACGCGGCGAAGCGTATTGCACATGCTGCAGGGCAGCGAGAGCGACATCCTCGATAGCGACAACACGGAGGCACAGACCATCCTTGCCGCCGTGCTGAAGGAGCTGCAGGATGAGGTGCCGGACGACCGGCAGGCGCGTGGGGCAGTGTATGGCCTGTACTCGGGCTACACGCGGCTGATGGGTATAACGGGAACACCGCTGCGAGACAGCTACCACATTGGGCAGACGATCGTGAACGACTACGGGCGGCCCTACCAGAGTGGATTCAACAACATCACCGGCTTCGAGAGTGTGAATGAGGCAGGGCGCTTTTCGCTGCACATCCGTGGCGAATACCAGCATGCGCCGGCAGCGGCGGGCTACTCGCATGCCCTGGCGGAGCGGCTCTCCGACGGGGACGGCGTGCTCTACGCGGGCTTCAACGTGCCACAGGATGTGACGCCGGAGGGGCCGATTGCGGCCGTGAACACCTTTGCGCTGCAGGAGGCGACCGTGTCGTTCCACCTGGGCAATCACGAGATCTCAGGCGGCAAGTCCGATGCATGGCTTGGGCCGACGGTGGGTGGCGCCGAGGCGTGGTCAAACAACGCCCAGAACATCTACTCCTTCCGGGTGAACCGGGTGGAGCCGCTGTATATCCCCCTGGTGTCAAAGGTGCTTGGGCCGGTGCGGTATGACTTCTTCTACGGGAGCTTGAAGGGGCACACCTACCCGAACAGCCCGTGGACGCACTCCGAGATGTTCAGTTTTGCGCCGACCAGCAACTTCCAGTTTGGGTTCCAGCGCACGATCGTGTTTGGCGGCAAGGGCCACCAACCGGTGACGCTGCATACCTTTCTGAAGGGCTTCTTCGACATCAACGACACAACCGCGCAGGAGAAGTTTTCGCGCGACGATCCGGGGGCGCGGTTCAGCGACTTCAACTTCTCGTGGCGGCTGCCGTTTGTGCGGAACTACGCCACCTTGTACCTGGACACGATTACGCATGACGACGTGACGCCGATCAGCGCGCCGCGGCGTGCGGCCTTTCGGACGGGCTTGTACCTTTCGCAGCTGCCACACCTGAAGCGCTGGGACCTGCGGGGCGAGGGTGTGATGAACGATCAATCAGTGCAGCGCAGCGTTGGCGGATTCTTCAATTACTACGAGACGGTTCAGCGGCAAGCCTATACAAACAAGGGATTTATCATGGGCGACTGGGTTGGCCGCGAAGGCAAGGGTGGACAGGCCTGGCTGACTTACCACCTAAGTGGCGATGAGTGGGTGCAGGTGGAGTACCTGCACAAGAAGACGGCGAAGGACTTTATCGCGTTCGGAACAACGCAGAGCCAGATCCGGGCCGAGGTGCGAAAGCGGCTGCGGCCAGATGTGGCGCTGAATGCCTGGGTGCAGTACGAGAGCTGGAAAGCGCCGGTTTACAAGACGGGAGCGCAGAACGACACGACGATCACGGCTGAGTTGATCTTCTACCCTCACCTGCACAGAACAGGCGGCGGCCAGTGAGGAACCGGTGTGAACTCCGTGGCTGAGGGCGGGCAGGAGGTTTGGGTAACGCTGGCGACGCTGCTGCGACCACAGGGACGGAAGGGCGAGGTTCTGGCCGAATCGTTGACGGACTTCCCTGATTCCCTGGCGGGACGCGCGGAGCTTTACCTGGTGTCGCCGCGGTCTGCGGCCGAGGATGAGCAAGGAGAGCGGTGTGAGGTGCGCTCGGCCTGGACGCCCCACGGGAAGAACGCGGGACGAGTGGTGCTGGCGTTCGCCGGTGTTGAAGATATTGCCGGGGCAGAGCGGCTGGTGGGCTACGAGCTACGGACGCCGGAGCGTAGCCGGCTGGCGCTGGAAGAGGGAGCGGCGTACCTTTCGGACCTGATCGACTGTGGCGTCTGGGACGGCGAGGTTGCGGTAGGCACGGTGGTGGATGTTCATTTCCCGACTTCTGCGGATGGCAAGCGGCGGCTGAACGACGCACCGGCGTTACTGGTCGTGGCGACGCCGGCGGGCGAGGTGATGATCCCGTTTGTGGCGGCGCACCTGCGGCGGTTGGACCGGGCGGCAAAGCGACTGGAGATGGCGCTGCCGGCGGGGCTGGTGGAGTCGCAGCTAGGGGAGTGACGGGACGCTCCGGGTGAGGCAAGGAGAACCATGCGCATCGATGTGATTACGTTGTTCCCTCCCCTGATTGAGGGGGCGCTTCCCTTTGGGGTGTTGCGACGCGCGCAGGAGAATGGTTTGGTTGAGGTCCGGACGACGGATCCGCGGCGATTTACAACGGACCGGCACAAGACGGTTGATGACCGGCCGTATGGTGGAGGCGAGGGCATGGTGTTGAAGCCCGAGCCACTGTTTGCGGCGGTGGAGTCATTAGGGATGCGGCCTCGGGCGGAGCGGGAGCTGGCGCGGGAGAGGGTGGTGATGCTGTCTCCGCAGGGACGGGTGTTTTCGCAGGGGATCGCGCAGGAGTTTGCCGGGCTGGAGCGACTGGTCCTGCTCTGCGGGCGATATGAAGGCGTGGACGAGCGGGTAATCGACGGGCTGTGTGATGGCGAGATCTCGATCGGGGACTACGTGCTTTCGGGCGGGGAGCTAGCGGCGAATGTGGTGATCGACGCCGTGGTGCGGCTGCTGCCGGGGGTGTTGGGCAATCCGGACTCGGCGCAGCATGAGAGCTTTGGCGCGCTAGAGCGGGCAAGGGACAAAGGGGGTGAGCCGCGATCGACGCACGGGACGGGCGGGCTGCTGGACTACCCGCATTACACGCGTCCGCCGAGCTTTGAGGGGATGGCGATTCCGGAGGTGCTGGCGAGCGGCGATCACCTAGCGATCCGGCGGTGGCGCCGACAGATGAGTCTGCGGAAGACGCTGCTGCATCGGCCGGAGCTCCTGGAGGGGGCGACGCTTTCGCGGGAGGATGAGGTGACACTGCGGGAGCTGCGGACGGAGATGGCCCGCGAAGATTCGATCGGGCCGGAGCTGGCGCTTGAGGAATAGGCCTGCGGAATTATGGCGGGGACAGCGGCCGGATCGCACCTGAAAAGGTGCATGCATTGCTTGAACGTGTCATACTGGTTGGAGTTCAAGATAGGAAGTTGTTCGCCATGTCCATTCACCCGATCATGCAGAAACTTGCCACGAAGCTGGAGCGCACGGATCTGCCAGCATTTAATCCCGGCGATACCGTTCGCGTCCAGGTCAAGATCAAGGAAGGCGAGAAAGAGCGTCTGCAGGCGTTCGAGGGCCTTGTGATTGCTTCGCGCCGTGGCCCGCAGGGCACCTTTACGGTTCGAAAGATGAGCTTTGGATATGGTGTAGAGCGTATCTTCCCGTACAACTCGCGGGTTGTCGATAAGGTGGAGAAGGTTCGGTCCTTCCGTGTTCGTCGCGCGAAGCTGTTTTACCTGCGTGGTCTTCGCGGCAAGGCTGCCCGTCTGCGTGAGGTCGATCGCAGAGCGTAGGTTTCGGATAGGTGGCAGGCCCCAGCGTAATGCGCTGGGGCTTTCTCTTTTTCGTTGTGAGTAGGCGGGTGGTTTGGGCAAAGCGGTACAAGGGCGCAGACAGCGGGAGCCAGATGAGCCGCGACGTGGTCGTTTGGCTGGTCCGCGAACGGGGACTGCGGCGGATGGCGTTGCAGCCGAGAAGCTTTCAGCACAGAGCAAGGCGGCGAGAAAGCAACAAATCCTGAAGCAGCTGGTGTGTTCAGACGCGCCGGAGCAGGCGTTGCGGTACCGCGGGTACCAGTGCATTGCTGGAGTGGACGAGGTGGGGCGGGGGGCACTGTTTGGGCCGGTGGTGGCGGCGGCGGTCATCCTGCCGAAGACGACGCTCGGACTGCAGCGGGCGGGGCTGAAGGACTCCAAGCAGCTGACCCGGGCAGACCGGGAGCGGCTGGATCGGCGGGTAAGGTCGCGAGCGCTGGCCTATGCCGTGGCTGAGGTGCCGGCGTCGGAGATCGACGAGATCAATATCTACCAGGCGACGCGGCGGGCGATGGTGCAGGCGGTCACGGGTCTTGGGATCGAGCCGGACCATCTGCTGATTGATGCGCTGCGGCTGGACCACCCCTGTGCCCAGACGCGGCTGTTCTACGGGGATGCACTGAGTCTTTCCATTGCGGCAGCCTCGGTGGTGGCGAAGGTGTATCGCGATGCGCGGATGCGGGAGCTGGATGCCGTGCATCCCGGGTATGGGCTGGCGTCGCACAAGGGGTACGCCACGCCAGAGCACCGGCGGGCTCTGAAGGAGCTGGGGCCGACGCCACTGCACCGGCAGAGCTTTGCGCCGGTACGGCTGGCGCACCGGGGGCTCCATCCTCTGGCGGCGGGGGATGGTCTCGGTGGGATCGGAGACGGTGTGCTTGAGACGGACGATGCAGTGGGGCCGATCGAGCTGCTGTACGAGGCAGAAGAGCTGGAAGTGAGCGAACTGATGGAGGATGTGTAGCGTGCGATTGATGTGTGTGGTGGCCCACCCGGATGATGAGTGCTTTGGGTTTGGCGGGGCGTTGGCTCTTGCCGCGGAACAGGGCGCGGCTACCTCCGTCATCTGTTTAACGGATGGCAAGGCGGCGACGAATCGTGGTAACGCGGCGACGGGCGCGGAGCTGGGGAGGATGCGGGCGGAAGAGTTTCGCGCCTCGTGCGAGGTGCTGGGCGTGACCGAGCACGAGATGCTGGACCAGGAGGATGGCCAACTGGAATTTGCTGACTTCTCTGCCCTGGCAGGTCGACTCGTGGAGCGCATGCGGCGCTTTCAGCCGGATGTTGTGCTGAGTTTCGGCCTGGATGGTGGGTTGAATACGCATGCCGACCACATGATGGTCTCCATGCTGACGTCGGCGGCATTTCACTGGTCTGGCCGGGCATCGCGCTATCCGCAGGCTGGGGCGACCTTTCAACCGAAGCGGATGTTTGTTCTATCCGGAGACCGTGGATTAGCTGACCGGCAGGCGCCATACCCCATGCCATGGACGGTGCGTCTCGACATTCGGCGTGTGCTTGGGCGGAAGATGGAGGCGTTTCGCGCGCACCACTCCCAGGCTCCGCTGGTGGAACGGACGCGTACGTTCTTCGAGGAGCACGGCGGATGGGAGTTCTACTCGCTGGTGGCCGACGCGTTGCCACAACAGGTAGGGACGCTGGACGGCCTCTTCTCCGGTCTGTGAGCTTCAATGATGGCCGAGAGCCTTACTGGGCCAGCGCCCCAGGAGGGTCTGCCCGGTCTGTGTGGCGCCGGTTCGGACGGCGTTGCGGAAGTCATATTGTGGTTGCTGCAAGCACGGGTGGAATTGTGGATGCGGGCGCGCTGGCATTTTGAGGCGTCGCTGTCCCTCGTATCGTTTAGGTGTGAGGGTGCGATGACTGAACGTGATGTAGAGGGAACGGATCCGAAGGTGCTATTCAGCACGTGGATGGGCGAGGCGGAGCAGTCTGAGACCAATGACCCGAACGCTGTGGCTTTGGCCACATGCGGGAAGGATGGGATGCCCAGCGTCCGCATGGTCTTGATGAAGAAGGTGACAGACCAGGGCTTCTGCTTCTTTACCAACGAGGGGAGCGAAAAGGGGCAACAGCTGGCAGAGAACATGCAAGCAGCGATGTGCTTCCACTGGAAGAGTCTCCGTCGGCAGGTGCGCCTGGAAGGCTCGGTCTCCTTGCTGTCGGACGCCGAGGTAGACGAGTACTTCCACAGTCGGTCGCGACGCAGCCAGATAGGCGCGGCAGTTTCTGAGCAGAGCCGGGTGCTGCCTACGAGGCAGGAGCTGGAGCGCAAGGTCGAGGCGTTTGGGCGGGAGCACCCGGACGAGATTCCTCGCCCGGCGTTTTGGCGAGGCTACGCGCTGCAGCCGAGGACGATGGAGTTCTGGCAGGACGGTCCAGATCGGTTGCATGATCGCTTTCTGTTCACGCGAGACGGTAACACCTGGCCTGTGGTACGTCTGTACCCATAGCGGCTGCTCTGGTTCACCTCAAAAAGTTACTTAAGAATGGAGGGCCGATCCTTCATAGGAGACATGTCTTCGCCCGTGTGCATCCCTTGCTCAACGAGCTAATCACAGTGTGACGCGGCGCTCAGCGCTGCCTGCCTGCGACGTTGCTGTTCGTTGAATGAGGAGATCTGAATGCGCATTGGTCTTGTGTTTCCTTTCGTTGCTGCCGGTCTCATGTCTCTGCCCCAGGCAGCGGTTGCCGCAGACAATCTATCTGCGAATTTCACCGTGTCCCAACAGACATTAGTACCGGGCCTGACGCTTGCACCGGGCTCCTACTCGATCCGGGTTGTGGATCACCTGCAGGACCGCTATATTGTGCGGATCGCAAGCAAAGACGGCGCGGCGCACTCTACGTTTTTGGGCGTGCAGGATCGCGGCCTGAAGTCGCTGGCGAGCACGGGCGCAGTGCCCTGGGGTGCCGGCCCAGAGGGCAAGACGGCGCTGCGCGGGTATTCCTTCGGGATCGGCTCTCCCGCTTTGGAGTTTGTGTATCCAAAGGCCGATGCCGTGGCGATCGCCAAGGTGAACGACAGCAAGGTGCCGGCCATTGACCCAGCCTCTGAGGGCAAGCCCGCCGAGCTGACGTCGCTTTCCAAGGACGATATGGAGATCGTGTCGCTGTGGATGCTTTCTTCCACCCGCGTGGGACCAAACGACGCCGCTCCCCAGATCAAGGCGGAGCATTTGCAGCAGGTAGCAAAGGCCACGCCGCCGCACGCTCCGATTAGCCAACTCCCGCATACCGGCAGTGAGCTGCCGCTGGTGGCACTTACAGGCTTGCTGACGATGGCGGGTGCGCTTGGTCTCCGGGCTCGGCGGTATGTGGTGGCATCGAGCAACGATCGTGCCTAAGCAGGGCCGAGGCCTGCTATGGCGAACAGAGATGGTGCTTTGGGTAGGCGCTGGCCTTTGTTGCCTGGCAGGCCTCTTCCCTTTTCTTGAGAGTCAATGGGCGGGTGCGGTAGCGCTGTCACAGTTTCCGGCCGGGCCGCCGGTTGTTGCTGCCGCGCGGGACCACCGGACGGATGAGGCGGCCGTGGTGGGACGGCTGGAGATTCCAGCGCTTGGCCTGCAGGTGCCGATCACCCCGGGCATCGACGCGTTGGATCTCACCCGCGGTGTCGGCCACATCCAGGGAACGGCGATGCCTGGGGGCTTGGGGACCGTGGGGCTGGCGGGCCATCGGGATACCTACCTGCGGGCGTTACGTCGCGTGGCGCTCGGGATGGATATCAAGCTGGTGGATCAGCATGGCGTGTACCACTACACGGTGGACCGTACGGAGATCGTGACGCCCGACCAGGTGCAAGTGCTGGCGATCGGCGACAAGCCCAAACTGGTGCTCATCACCTGTTACCCGTTTGACTACGTTGGTGCTGCGCCGAGGCGGTTTGTTGTGCATGCGGATCTGGTTTCCGTGAGCCCGGACGACTAAGCTGAAAAGAAGAAGCTGGGCCGTCCGAGGTGGGCAACGATGCAGGTACGGGAACCCGAACAGGGCGTAGGGCGGACTGCGCGCAGCAACGGTGGCGCGAGGCGGTGGGGGTGGTTGCTGCTGCCGGTGCTAGGGGCGGGCTTTGTTTATGCGCGCGGGCGATACGAGGCGGGAGCCACTGCGCTCACGGTGACCTACGGTGACACCGGTCTGACACGGCTTGAATACCACGGTGCCGTTTTGGAGGACGTGCAGCAGTTTCCGGCGGATGCCTTCCACATATGGCATATGAGGATGACGGACCTGCAGGGCAACGTGCTTGCGCAGAATAGCTGGGGTGAGGCCAACCAGGGCAAGAGTTGGGACGCAAAGAGCCATACGTGGACCTATAGCTTCGCCTGGGGCACCCTGGCACTGCGTTATGGGACGGTGGGCGAGGACCTAACGCTGGATGTGACGGAGACCAACAAGGTCGGGTCTGGGGTGGTGCTGCAAGGGGCGTCGTTCTACCCCGTGACGCTGCACTTCCCTGCTCTGCCGGCGGGGTTCGGTGCCGCGAGCTACCCGCAGATCAGCAACAACGTGGATGCGCCCGGGGTAGTGGTGGCGAACGTCGGCGGTGGCGCGGTGGCAACGGTGGTGCGAAACCCGAAGCACCCGTTATTCAGCGGTTTTCAGCCAGCGGGATTGGCCAACGCTTATGGCGTTCTGATAAGCAGCACGACGCCGGACGGGACGGCTGACTTTGCCCGACGGTACGACCGGCCGGTAGCGCCGGGGCAGAGCATCTCGTTCCGGGTGCTGGTGCGGTTTGCGGATGCACAGAAGCCGACAGAGCTTTTAGCGGCGGATGCCTACGCGAACTGGAGGAAAGAGTGGCCGAGCACATTGCACTGGCCGGACCGGCGGATCATCGGAACGGCGTACTTGGCAAGTTCCCCGACGAGTGATGCGGCATCAGCTGGGGACGCAAACCCACGACGGTACTTCGCGAACGGCTCGGGGGCCGATCTGGACGTGCGAACGCCGGCGGGTCTAGCCATCTTTCAGCGACGGGTACTGGACCAGGCCGGGGCCATCGTGCAGAACCTGCGCCAGTTGGGTGCGCAGGGAGTGATCACATGGGACGTGGAGGGCGAGCAGTTCGCGCAGCCCACCAGCTATGTTGGCTCGCCGGACATGATCCCCACAGTGGCGCCGGAGATGGAGTCGGTGATCCAGGATGCGACTTCGCCTTACAACGGACGCAGGCTGGACGACGCCTACTTCGACCTGATCCGCAGTGCTGGCTTTCGGGTGGGGGTGTGCCTTAGGCCACAACAGTTTGTCTTGCAGGCCGGAGGACAGGCCGAGCAGCAATCGATTCCGCCGGAGCAGGTGGCCGACCAGCTGATCCGGAAGGCTCGGTATGCGCACGACCGGTGGGGCGTGACCCTCTTCTATCTGGACTCGATGGTGAACAGCAGCGGTGGAACGCTGGATCCGAGTGTTCTGGCGCGCGTGACGGCGAGCTTCCCGGACTCGCTCTTTATTCCGGAGGAGTTTACGCCGCGGGACAGCGCGGTAGCGGCACCGTTCCGGAGTTTCTTGTTTCACCGCGAGACAGGAACGGATGCGATGACCCGAGCGCTTTATCCCTCGGCATTTAGTGCCGTTCTGGTGAACGATGTAAGCCCGGCGGATCTGGCTGCGGCGCAGCCGGCGTTGACGGAGGCGGTGCGAGGGGGTGACCTGCTCATGGTCCATGCGGACTACTGGCAGGCCAACAACCCGACGGTGCTACAGATCTACCGGGATGCGAAGGCGGCGGAGCGGTAGGCCGCTAGGCTGCCCCGCTTGCCGCCGAGATCTCGGATGCGCTTGAGAGGATCTGACCATCTCGCTCGTGGATGAACTGGCTGAAGTGGTCCAGGGCAGCGATCATCAGGCCCGGGGATCGGCTGACCTCTGTCCGGGTGAGGACGAGGTGACCACGGCGACCGAGCGAGACAGTCAGTGTCCAGGGGACGGCGTCGTGAATCTGAGTGAGGAAGGTGGCTTCAAACGCCTCCCCGTGTAGCAGCATCTGGACCGAGGTGAAGTTCAGCTCGTGGCAGGCCTGGCGCAGAATCGTCCAGCACTCGCCGACGGTGCGGGCACCTCGCAGGGCGTTCTTAAGGTCCTGGAGAAAGATCTCGTCCTTCAACATGCGGAGCACCTTGCGATGCGAGAGGGTGCGACGGGCGGCGCTGACCTCGACATAGCCCAGCAGACTGATGCCGGTCGAGGTGAGGACGACAAAGATGAGGATGACGAGGGCGCGGTACCGGTAGTCGAGGAAGCTCTGCAGCAGGGCGAGAAAGGCCGCCAAAGCGGAGACGCCATAGAGCACCAGGGCGGCGCCGCGGGGGCTGAAGCCCAGAGCGAGCACCATGTGGTGGATGTGTCCGCGGTCGCCCTCGAAGACGGGCCGGTTGCGCAGCATGCGACGCCAGATGGAAAGCCCGACGTCGAGCAGGGGCAGCGCCAAGACCATCATGGGAGCGGCGATGCCGAGCAGTGACCCACTGCTCTGGCTCCAGATGAGGCTGAAGCAGCCAAGCAGGAAGCCGATGGTGAGGCTGCCGCTGTCGCCGAGAAAGACGGAAGCGGGGGTGAAGTTATAACGGAGGAAGGCGAGCAGGCATGCGGTAAGCGGCACGGTCGCCATGGCGAGGCCGAGGTTTCCCTGCACGATGGCGACGACGGAGGTGGTTCCTGCGGCAAACAGGCTGACCCCTGTGGCCAGACCGTCAAGACCGTCGATGAGGTTGATGGCGTTGGTGCAGGCAATGAGCCAGAAGAGGCTGAGCGGCAGGCTGATCCAGAGGGAGACGATGTGTCCGTTCACAACGGTCAGTCGGGCACCAAGCGTGACTGCGAGACAGCCGGCAAGAAACTGCCCGGCGAGCTTCTGCCATGGCTTGAGGGTGAGCAGGTCATCCACCAAACCTGTGATAAAGATGACCGCGGCAGCCGGAAGCAGCGCCATCAGAAGGCGGCTGTGCCGCACAAAGAGGCTGGCACCGTGTGGCGCAACAAGCAGGAGAATAAGCAGCGCGCCGCAGTAGGACACTACGATGGGTACGCCACCGATGCGTGGGATGGGACGGAGGTGCAGCTTGCGGTTGGTATCCGGGTGATCGAGCACCCCGAACTTGATGAAGAGATCACGACAGACGGGAGTCAACACAAGGCACAGAGTGAATGACAGGGCCCAAAACACGATCAAAGCATGCATGGTTGCTGCTCTCCTTCTTCTTGGGGGCTAGCTTCTAGGTGCATCACAGACGACGCTGCGGGATGGAGCTCGTTCCTGTCTTCCAAGACACTCAGGATCCGGTCCACGCCGTACCGGATGTCGTACTCGGTATCGAGGGCGTGCCGGGCGGCGCGTCCTCGGGCATGCACCTCCTCTCGGTTGGCTGCCAGGTGCAGAAGCAGACGATGGAGCGCTGCCGAGTCCCCTACCGGGATGTGCCAGCCGCAGCCAAACTGCTCGATGAGACGAGCAGGTGTGGCGGCGGCGGGCCCGATAAAGAGGATCGGGCGGCCGGCCGCGAGCAGACCGTAGATCTTGCTGGGGACAACTGCTCCGCAACACTCGTCGCGCTGGGTCACGACCCCGATGTCCCCGGCTGCCAGGCTTTCGCCAAGTGAATTTCGGGAGACATAGGGCAGGAGATGGACGTTGGTGAGGCCATGGTCGGCGACGACCTGAGCCAACTCGGCGCGGCGGTTGCCACCACCAACAAACAGGAAGCGGAAGCGACTGTCCGAACCGAGCAGCGGAAGGGTCTGGGCGAGGGTCTCCGTGTCGTGGGCCAGACCGAGGTTGCCGGAATAAAGCAGCACAAGTTCCTCGGGGTCGCCCGGCCGTGGCAGCGGTGTGATGGCGTCGCCATCTGCCCAGTTGTGAATGACGCGGATCCGATCCCGCGGGAGACCGCGCGCGGCGAGCCGATCTTCCATGCACTCGCCAAGCGCGACTACACGGTCCGCGCGGTTGCGAGAGACATCCGCGAGAAAGCCTGAGAGCCGGTCGGCGAGGCCGTGCCGCCGGAAGTAGCCGAGGTCCGTTGCGACCTCCGGGTACATGTCCATCTCCCAGATCACATGCCGCGATCCTCGAAGGAGCTTCATCAGCGTGCCGACGAGAGAGATAAGAGGCGGTGTGGTGAGAGAGAAGACGACGTCCTGCTTTTTCAGGCGAAGACTGGTCCAAGCAGCGGCGAGGTAGAACGAGCCATAGGAGAGGATGCGACCGACTTTGCCGCGCCCAAAGCCCACACCGCGCACGCGGAGGTTCCGAACGGGGGGTGCGCCATCGAGCGCATCGGCCGCAACATACCCGCCAGCGCCGGAGCTGATGGCGGTGACCTCGTGCCCTTTCTCAACCAGAGCGCGTGCGACGTCGGTGAGCAGCTGGCTGGTCGCGGAAGAGTCGGGCCAGAAAAATTGGTTCAGAAGAAGAACTTTCATGCGCGTACCTCATGTGCTGCGGAGTCGTCTTGTCTTTGCCGATCTGTGAGGACTCGGTCTCGCAGGAAGACGGCCGGGTTTCCAGCGACGATCTGCCAGGCCGGGACGGACCGGGTGACGACGCTTGCGGCTGCGGCAATGGCGCCCTCGTGGAGCGTGACGCCGGGAAGAACGGTGGATCGCGCGCCGACCCAGGCACCGTCATGGACAGAGATGGGCGCGACCCGGAGGCCGAAGTGAGGATCGGTCCAGTCGTGATTGCCAGTGCAGAGATACGCCGCCTGGGACAGGCAGACGTTGCTGCCCAGCTGCACCGTGGTGAGGTTGTCGATCCAGACGTTTTCGCCGATCCAGGTGTGGTCGCCCACGCGAAGGTGCCAGGGATACTTCACGATGACGCCCTGACGGATGACGACGTGATGGCCGATGGTGGCGCCGAACAGGCGGAGCAGCCTGCAGCGGAGCGCGGACGAGACACACCAGGTAGAGCGGAAGAAAGGCGCTCCAAAGAACATCCAAAGCGAGCGAACGACGAGCGAGCGGCCGGGCGTGTACCAGGAGTTGTCGTACTTGCCGAAGTCAATGCTCACTGGCGCGCTCCTGGCGACCTTTGGGAGGGCCGGGCGAGATGTGGTTGAAGCTGCTGCACGGTTGCTGGCGCGGGGCCGCCCGCAGTGGCCCAGCGGTAGACCTCAGTCATCGCGGAGGCGA
Organism: Acidobacteriaceae bacterium; assembly: GCA_965199635.1. Lineage (GTDB taxonomy): Bacteria > Acidobacteriota > Terriglobia > Terriglobales > Acidobacteriaceae > Edaphobacter. Next base: position 1,579,259 of record CBDASL010000001.1, read on the forward strand.
CTGACGCCCAGCTAAAGTGACGCAAGACGTGGTCTCGACCTCGCTGCCCGATAGCGGCATTCTCTTCCGGAGAACGCCGCAGCAGTTGAAGGAGAGACTCCGTCAGCGGTGTAACCTCGGCAGGAATCACGGCGCCCGCCCCGAGGACTTCCACCTCCGGCAGGTTGCAATGGCGCGAGATGATGACAGGCAGGCCCACTCCCATCGCCTCGAGCACGGACATGCTCAGGCCCTCAGAGAAGGACGGGAGGACATACCCCTCAGCGGCAACCAGGGCGCTCCACTTCATCTCATCGCGCAGCATGCCGGGGAGAAGCACCGAGCCGGCGAGATTGCTGTTGGCCAGGCTGCCCTCGAGCTGGGCGCGCACGTTGTCTGCGTCCGGACCGGCAAGGACGAGGCGGGCCTCTGGGAACTGCGCGCTCGTCTGCGGCCAGCTGGCGAGGAGCAGGTCCAGACCCTTCTTCTTGTGAAGACGGCTGAGGAAGAGGATGACGCGTTTGCCGGCGAGCGCGGGGAACTCACGCAGGAAGAGGTCGGGCGAGAGAGACTCCGGCACGGTGACACCGTTCGGGATGACGGCAATCGGCGCCGTGCAGCCGAAGCGCCGGTAGTCCTGTGCCTCGGCCGCGGTCAGGGCGTGGAGACAGGTAGCCCGTTCGAGGATGCGGCGCTCGATCAGGGCGGCGTAGACCTGCTTCTTGAATGCCTTCTGCTGTAGCGCCCACGGCTCCAGCATGCCGTGAGCTGACACAACATAGGGCAGCCTCTGGCGGTGGGCGGCCTGAGCTGAGGCAAGGGTGCTCTGCTCCCACAAGCCATGGATATGGACGCCATTGCTTTTCGCTATCAGAGCCGAGAAAGATTGTCGCAGGCCGGGCTCCAGCAACCAGCGTTTCCTGCTGAGTGGCCACTCCGTAAGTTGGAGCGCGGAGGTCGCTTCACGGGAGTATTGCTCGCCCGGCGCGCAAAAGGCTGCGAGGTGCATAGTGCAGCCGCTCTGCAGCGCGATCTGCCGGCTGAGCTCAGGGACAGCTGTACTCAGGCCGCCGAAGCGAGGGTCAAGATGGGAGAGAACGCCAGTCCAGGTAGCGCCAGCGAGCATGGGGGCGCAGGGCTGTTCTGGTGTCCTCTCGAGTGTTTGCTGTATCAAGCTGAAAGTCTCCGGTCAGGGGCCCGAGGGACACCGAATGCGCATGGAAGATGCTGTGGTGAGCGGCGCATCCGGCTTGCTGGTCCTACATGCTGAGCAATGTTGCAATTTCGGAGCCAAAACACTGAGGAGAGTACGCCATGATGCGCCGTCCGGATGTTTCGCCCATGTTTATGCGCTCAGACTGCGGCAGAGCGGCGATTGTTCCCATGAGTTGCTGCAGAATATCGGGTCGGAGTGGGTCAAAGTGAAAACCATTGCAACCTTCTAGGACCAGATCTTCCGCACAGCCGCACCTTTGTGACACCAGGATGGGAAGACTGGCGGCCATGGCTTCGTTGACGACGAGGCCCCAGGGTTCGCGCGTGCTCGGCAGCACAAAACACCCGGCAAAGGCGTAGAACGGAGTGAGCTGGTCCGCGGTGCGATGCCCGGCGAAGAGAATCTCTGAGCCGAGGGATTCGGCGGCGGCCATCTGTTCGAGTTGCTGGCGTGCAGGACCCTCGCCCACAAGCACAAGTGGCCATTCACCGCCGTTGCGCCGGTAGCCGAGCCACGCAGCCAGAAGTACCTCTACGTTCTTCTCTTCCGCGAGCCGGCCTACATACAGAAAGAACGGCCGGTCCGGAAGGGAGAACTCCTGTGGCCTATGTTGAGAACGGAAGTTCCCTGTGCGACGAGCGATGCCGTCATTATCGACCACGTCGTAGCAGCGGCCGACGAGGTGATCCGGGAAGTTTAGCTGGGACAGGTAGCGGCGATGCGAGCTGCCACCTGTCACGGCGCGATCGAAGAGCACGCGGAGCAACAGACCCTTGGCCCGCTCCTTCCACCAGACCCGTGTGTGATCCGCTGCAGTGCTTTCTGTCATGAGAATGCTGAGCCGGTCGTGGCTCCTGGCCCAGAGCGCGGCAGCGATCGCTGGCAGGGTGTAGTACCCAGGCACCAGAACGGCCGCGGGATTCGTTCTGTTGAGCTCATTCCAGAGAAGACGGCTGAGGCGCCAGGCACTCACCGATCGCCAGCCAGCCGAAGGAGCGAGCGTGACCACGGGAAGGTGGGCCGGCAGGTCTGCCTTGAAGCGCAGGCCGGCGTGCACGCCCTCGCCGCCAACCATCTCGATGCCCACGACGCGGCCAGCCAGGTGTGGGTTGCTGAGGAGGCCCTCAAAGCGAGCAATGTGGTAGGCATACCAGTCGATCCAGATGACTGCCAGCTGGATCGAGAGGCGGCCTCGCTCGTGGTCAGGATGGTCGGCGGAATTCACTGGAGCACTCCGGATGGGTCAAGGTGGTCTGTTAGCTCCAGAGGAGTCAGGGGGTCAAAGCTGCCCACTGGTCGCGAGGGAGTTGGCGTGACATGGGAGGCACGAAGGGCCCAGCGCCATGTCAGCCAGCACGGGATAGACAGCAGCAGCGTCCGAAAGATGACGGCTTCCATGGTCTGCATGACGAGATAGATCGAGAGAGCGGAGAGGATGGCGTACTGGCTGGCCCAGGCACCGCCTCGCTCGACGGCGCGTCGCCAGACCCAGCCGTAGGCGAAGCCCAGCAGGGCCATGGCAGGGACGGCGAACCACCACATTTCAACCCAAAGGTCGGAGACGATGCCGGGTGCGGAGCCGGCTGCGCCGACCCAACCCAGAGCATCCCCGAAGCCCTCGCCTGTGCCGGCGTTCTGGAGCAGCTCGGGCACGCCGAAGTCCTCATACTTCGTCGGCCAGATCGCAGACGGGATGGGGCGGACCAGAATCTGGGCGAGGTAGCGACGCATCCAGAAGTAGTGATCCCGACGATCGGCGGAGATGACGGTGCCGGATCCATAGATGTACTCGTTGCCGGTGTCGGGCTTCTCCACAATGTCGCTGACGTTGGTCTGCACGTCGAAGTCTGAACCCAGGTAGATGGAGCCACGGTTGGTGACCAGAAACAGGACCAGCCAGCCGAGGCAGACACCAAGCACACCCACGGCAAGGAACGGTGGGCGAGTCCGTCGATTGAGGTACCAGCCCATGCCGAAGATAAGGACAAAGGCAAAGGTGGGGCCGCGGCGCGCCATGAGCAACGCCTGGGAGAGCCAGGGAAAGCTGTAGGCGCAGATGACCACCCAGCTCCAGAGTTTGGACGCGCCGAAGGACAGCGCTGTGACGGCGAGGAGAACACCGGTGAGGAGCAGAAGGCTGCCATCCCGCACGTATCCACTGTCGTCCCAGCCACCCGAGTACGACGCACTGTAGGCGTTGACGAAGCCGCCCACGTTCACGATGCTGATGGTCCAGCACATCAGCCCGACGGCACCTGCCATGGCTGCTCCAGCGAGGAGGCGCTCGGCGATCTCGGGTCGGGGTTGCACCCGGCCTGCCGGTGGAAGCCCGCGCAGGCGGACGCCGGCCAGAAGGCACGCGACAACAAAGGCGAGCACGCCGAGGGCATACAGGGTTTGGACAAAGAGCAGCTGCTCACCATCCAGGTACTGCTCGAGTCCCCCCGAGTGGAAGAGTTTCCAGGGCATCCACCCGTAGAGGAAGGCCAGCATGGGACCGATGAAGATCAGGGGGTGAAAGACGTCGTGGCTGCCATCCAGTGCGATCAGGGCACCGCCCAAGCCAATCAGCGCTGCAACAACAAGCAAGCCTTCATAGAGCAACGGGCACCTCCCCGGGTGTGGTGGCGTGGTGGGCAGCCCCCAGCCACGCAGCACACTGGTTGCCAACCTGTGTGCGAAAGCGGGACCAGCTGAACTGTTCTGCGCGGACGCGGGCCTCATGGCGCATGGCTGCGAGCTCCTCGCGGTGAGTGAGCGCCCACTCGATCCGTTCCGCGAGGAGATCGGGACGCCTCGGCTCCACCACAAACCCCTGCTGCCCGGAGTCGATCAGGTCGGGTGCGGCGGTATGGGTAGTGGAGAGGATGGGAAGGCCGGAGGCGAGGGCCTCCAGGAGGACTTGACCGAAGCCCTCGGCGACGGATGGAAAGACAAAGAGGTCTGCCTGCTGATAGGCGGCGCGGAGTTCCTGTTCGCTGACGTCGGGCTGGACGGTGATCTGGTCTGCATACGGCCGGAAGATAGCCAGATCGTCCACAACACGACCGCAGATGGTGAGGTGGACGGGGGCGGACGGGCCGAGGAGGCGCAGTGCCTCGACGAGGTAGCTGATGCCCTTTCTCTGGTTGATGCGCCCGACGAAGAGCAGCTGCAAGCGGCCGCTGCTGCGGGTCGGTGGCTCCGGCGTGGGCTGGAACCGGCGCGTATCGACACCATACGGGATTACCTTGATCCTGCTTGGGTCGGTGCCGTTCTCGACCAGTGTTTGACGCGTGAAGGAGGAGGCTACAAGGATCTGCTCGGCCATCGCAGGTTCGGCACAGAGACGCTGGTAGTCGTCTTCGGGAAGAGAGAGCTCCCACTCCTGCCGGAGGGAGGCTGCGCACTCCGGGTGGGCGGCAAGCTCTTCTGACAGCAGACGACGCATGCTGGCCGGATGGGGATGCAGTTGAAAGAGGATGCCGGGCCGACCAAGCGCACGAAAGGCGTCGTAGGCGTAGTAACTGTAGCTCACGAGGCCGGTGCCCGCCCGGCGGGCCTGCTTGCCGGCGGCTCGGCCGAGCGCTCGGTCGAGCGAGCGCATGGTGGCTCGGCGCAGAGCACGTGGCGCCCTGGCGCGCTCGAGGGCGAGCGTCAAGAGGCCAGGCATGAGCAACTGGCGGACGCGGGCGTTGCCGAGAGCCGGTGCGGAACGCTGTCGCAAGGTCTGACGGACGGACTCCGGCAAAACTGCCCCGAGCAGACGGGCGGACGGGCTTGTCTCCTGCCACAGAAGGTCGGTGACGAGACATTCCAGCTGACCGCTCTCCTCAAGCGCGCACGCGAGCTGGTAGGCGTCCCTGGCCCCGCTATGCACGACGACTGCCCTCTCCGACTGGGGACGCTTCGGGAGCGAGGAGGGCAGGCGGCTGGTGGCTCCGCTCATCGCAACTCCTGGAGGTAGCTGGCCAGTCGCGTCGCGGCGATCTCCCAGGTGAACTGCCGGGCCTGATCGTGCCCGAGCAGCCGGAGTCGATCGGCCAGCGACGGCTCAGCAAGCACGCTGAGCACGGCATCCAGATGATCCTGGGCTGAGCCAGGACTGGCGAGCAGGGCGGCCTTGCCGGCAATCTCTGGCAAGGACGAGGCATCACTCGCTACAACGGGCCCGCCACTCGCCATGGCTTCCACGACGGGCAGGCCGAAGCCCTCGTAGCGGGAGGGAAACCAGACAACCGCGGCCGACGCGTAGAGGGCGTGCAACGCTTCATCACTGACAAAGCCGAGCATGTGGACGCGGTCGCTGATCGCAGCAGCCTTCCGGGCATAGGTAGGGTCGGAGTGGTTGACGAGGACGACCTTCGTCGACGGAGCGGCTGCCAGCAAGCGCGGGAGCACCTCGAGGACAAGGTCGGCATTCTTCCGAAAATGCAGGCCGCCTGGAATCAGGATGTAAGGCCTGGTCAGGAGACCCTGGTCTGAGAGAAACTGCTGACCCGCCAGCGTGGGTCGGGCGAAGAAGATCGGCGCCACGCCGTTGGGCACAACGCGCAGCCGGCTTGCCAGGCCGGGAAAGAAGTGAGCGATGCGGGAAGCCGAGTACGCGGATACGGTGTGGATCATGTCTGCCCGACGGTCAAGGCGGGAGAAGAGAAGGCGCCAGCGCATCTGCTGCAGCCAGAAGGCTCGATCGCGGTGATGGGCGGTGGCCTCAAAGAATGCTGCATCGTGCACGGTCACAGCGAGCCGGGCCTGCCGGGTCGGCACATAGGACTCGCCGGTGCAAAAGACAACATCGACCTTGTTCCAGAACGACTCTGCGCGGGGCCGTCCAGTGGCGATCCAACGTAGCTGCTGCCGGGAGGTGTCGGCAAGGAAGTCGTGGTAGGTGAAGTGCGTCCAGGGCTCCCCGACCAGCGGTACGATTCGGCTGCGGTCCTGGACGTCACAGAGGATGTGGAGGTCGATCTCCGGACGCTGCGCGAGATGCTCCGTGAGCTGCCGTGCGACACGCCCGGCGCCCGTGGAGTTATGGATGTTGCGCAGATGCACGTAGCTGAGCAGGTGAAGTGGGGTGCTGTGATGGCGGCCAGCAACGGCCTGCTTCCCTGCTGCAGGGGGTGCCTCGCGGATGAGCTCAGGCATGGGTCACCTCAGCCGAGCGGGAGCGAAGCTTCGCACGCGCCTGGGCTGCCATGCGGGCCAGGGCCTGGCGGCTGGGAGCCCACCTGTGGCGATGTCCGATCAGCAGAAGAAGACACATGCCTGCCAGTAGCAAAGCAAACATACCGACCGAGAGCGCAAGTGTGTGCGTGGGGCGCATGAAGCGGAGAGCAGCAAGCGCCGCCAGCGCGCAGGCTGTGCCCGCGGTGAGGCAGGCTGTCAGGACGAGGCCGCCCGGGAGAGCGCGACGACGATGCAGGCTCCCCAGCACCATTGCGGAGGAGAGGGCGTGCGCCCCGAGATAGACGACCATGGCATCAGCCGCGCTGCCGCCGTGGAACATGAACGCCGTGCCGGCGGCCGCCACCACCACAGCCCAGAGTGTATTGATCCAGCCGCTGGTGCGAATGCTGAGGATGCTGAGCCGCGCCGAAGCCGGAGCGTTGCCCATGTGCACCACCGCGAGCGCCAGCGCCAGGCAGACTGTCAGGGACGCCCCGACATAGGCCTGGCTGTAGAAGAGCTTGAGCAACAACGGGGCGAGAATGATGCCGAGCCCGGCGAGCAGCAGAGCGATGCACCCCGACGCAAAGGTAGTGAGGCCGAGGACGTACTGGGGCGTTCTGGCTTCTTCCCCGGCCGGATCCGCCATGATGGCGTAGCTGCCCTCCGTGAGCAGGCTTGGGGCTAGGCCGACAAGGTTGCGCAACTGACTGGCGACCGCGAAATAGCCCATCTGGGCGAGCGAGGCGTCATTGCGAGCCACCAACGTGATAAGCCACCAGCCGGAGAGATTGGTGCCGACAAGCCCCGCCAGCTGCACCAGGCCGAAGCTCCACACCTCCTTCACCATGGGCGCGAGCGGCACCCTCTGCTGGTCTCCCCGTTGCGTCCAGAGGAGTTTCAGCGGTCTGGCCAGGACCAGACATAGCAACACGGCGCCGACGGTGAGGCTTCCCTGCGAGATGATCATGGCAGCTGGATTGCGCCGGGATGCCGCAAGTGGCAAAAGGCAGAGGAGGCCTAGTCCGACACAGAGCGAGAGCGTCAACAGCGCACGGAGGCGGCGCTGCCCGACAAAAAAGCCCCGGGCGCATTCAAGCAGGATCGCTCCCGCCGCCGACAGCGCTGCCCAGTGGAGCAGGCCGGTGAGCCGAGGCTGGCCGAGCAGGCGGGCCAGCGGAGACGCACCAAAATAGAGCAGAACGGCAGCAGCCACGGCCGAGACCGAGGAGACAAGAACAAGAGCACGCGCCAGGGCCGGGTACGCATTGGTCCCGTACTGGTATTTGCCGGAGAACCGCGCAGCCGTAGCGCCAATGCCGGCCGCGGCATAGGTGGCGATGTTGTTGGCTGTCGAGATCGCGAGGGCATACGCGCCAAAGGTGCCGAGACCGCCGATGCGCGCCGCAAGAGCGTTGGCCACAAAGCCGGTGCCCCGCTCAATCATCACCCCGACCCCGAGGATAGCCGTGCCGGTGACGAGATGTCCCTTGACCTCAGACGAGATAGGGGCCGGCGCTTCCCCGATCGGGTCTGCGCCGTCTGAGGACAGGCTTTCGAGCGAGATCTCGTCCAGGTTGGCAGCGTGTGGAGGGACGGTGCTCATACGACCTCAGTCGCCTCTCGGACCTGCTGACTCTCCGCATACTGGTAGTAGGACTTGTAGTAGTTCAGCTTTCCTTCGCGCTGCGGGTTGAAGTCGTTCAGGATGGTGCCCACGATCGGCACCTTGTCGTGTTCGAAGATCTCACAGGCCGAAATAGCCTGTTCCCGGCTCGTGCTCGAGGCCCTGAGCACGAGAATGACACCTTCGCTTCGGGCGGCCAGGACACGGGCATCCGCCATGTGCAGCATTGGCGGTGTATCGATTAATACGACGTCGAACTCAGACGCGAGCCGTGCCATGAGCTTTTCCATGGTGGCTCCGGCATGAAGCAATTCGACGACTTCCTCGTTGCCGATGCCGGCCGGGATAACGGAAAGATTTGGCAGCGAGGTAGCAGTGCAGAACGCGCTGATGGGCGCCTTGGCGAGATCGATCTCGCCACGCAGGAGGTTGCGAAGACCGAAGCGGTTTTCGACTCCCAAAGAGCGGTGCAGGCCTGGCTTGCGCAGATCGCCATCGATCAGCAGCACGCGCAGCCGCGCTTTGCTCAGTGCAACGCCGAGATTGCTGGTGACGGTCGTCTTGCCTTCGCTGGCATTGGGACTGGTCACCGTGTACACCCGGGAGCGTCGGACGCCAGGGTTGGCCAGCAGAATGGAGTGCGTGGTGCTGCGGTAGGCCTCGGCAACGATGGAGTACGTCTGGCCCCAGCAGGTGAGCGCTTCCGAGTACTGCACGTCACCATTCATGAGCGAAGGGGTGAGTGACAAAGAGCGTCCACCTGGCCGCCGGGGGCTCACATCGGCTGATGGGATCACGCCCAGCTCGTGGATGTGAAGGAGCCGCTCTGTCTCGCCGGGTGCCCGGAAGACGCTCGAATTGCGCTCGCGGATGAGCGAGTAGGCAAGGCTGCCGAGCGTGCCGAGCAGCACACCAACGATGGCTGCCGTCTGCCGCTTGGGGGAGATGGGGGTCTCGTTGGCCGTGGCTGGATCGACGACGCGGATCGTCGAAGATTGCATGGCGGTGGCAAAGCCAGCTTCCTTGGCGCGCTGCAGCAGCGTTTGGTAGAGCTGCTGGTCGCCATCGACCTCGCGGCGGAGCAGATCCACCCGTGCCGTCTTGCTCATCTCGTTGGACACCGTGGACTGGAGCGTCGCATAGGAGGCGGTCAGCAGCTCCTCATGGTGGCGTGCCGACTCAAAGTCATTGCGAACCCGGGCCAGAATGCTGGCACGTTCCGCAGCCATGGCAGCCTGGACCTCCCGAGTTTGAGACCGCAGGTGCACGATCCGTGGATTCTCTTCAGTAAGGGGCGGAACCAGCGAAGCGATCTGTGCGTTGAGGTCTGCCAGCTTCTGCTGGTACTGCCGGTAGGTTGGGCTGTCCCGGACCGCCGGGATGGAGTCCGGATCCGAGCTGAGTGCGATGCGTTCGTCGGCCTCACGCTGCATGCGGTCCGCCTGAGCTCGCACCAACTCACCCTGCAGCTGACGCATCCGGTCTGCACCAATGTTATTGCTGGCCTGCGACAGCGCGAGACCGTCCCCCCCGGTCGCGGCTTCCAGTGCCTTTTGCGACTGCTGCGCCCGTTCGCGGACGTCGGCCACCTGCTGGGTAAGCCAGCCGCTGATAGTTTCAGCCTCGTGCCCTCGCGTCTCCAGATCCAGTGCCTTGAACTGTTCGACCAGGGTGTTGCAGAAGTGGGCGGAAAAGCGCGGATCGTAGGAGTCGCACGTGACCTCCACCAGACGAGTGACGCCGAGCGGCTTGACTTTAACACGCTTGGCGGTGGATTCCACCAGAACATCGTAGGGGAGCTCACCTCCCTTTGAGAGGTGGAGTGACCGCTTGATCTGCGAGATCATGTCTTGCTTGTCGAGCGCAGCCGGATGGCTCTCCGCCTTGAGACGCTCCACCGTGCGATTCAGGAGACTGGCGCTTTGCAGCAGCTTGATCTGTGTCTGGATGTTCCCCTCACTCGAGGACGAGCTGCTTTCGCCGGAGGGCGATACATCCCGCACGCCAGGGAGATTGGTGTTCAGGCCTTCGATCTCCAGCGAGGTGCGTGCTTCGAAGAGCGGCATGACGCCAAGGCTTAGGGAGACGCTAAGCAGGCCGCCGATCAGAGCGCAGAGGGCGATCACCAGACGCCAGCGCTTAAACGTCCGCAGATATTCCGCGAGCATGCTTGTCTGGGTTTCGGGACGAAAGGCAGACGAGCGGCCGATCGGGCCCGCGTCGGCGGCCAGTGTGAGGCTAGAGGCCGGATAAAGAGTTCGCGCTTGGGAACGTGCAAGTGGATCAGATCGCATACAAGGCTCCTGGAAGAGTGCAGGTGAAACCGACTACAAGGGCTAGCGTCGATAGATGACGACCCCGGTCGCCACCTGCAGGATCGCTTCGGCAGTGCGCTTCGCTCCCGCGCGAGCAACACTGTTCGGGACATACAGGACATCATTCGCGAAGAGCGGAACGTCGGGGTTTTTTCCGCTCAGGATGGCGTTGATGTCGACCGGAATCTCCCGCACCTTCGCCTCTCCCCCTGCACCCGGCCGCAGAATGCGGGCGTGGTTGGCTTCAGCGTTGCTGGACAAACCTTCGGCCAGGGACAGCGCCTGAAGGACGCTCATCGAGTCTTTTGCTGAGAGCGGAAAGCCGCCAGCCCGCTTGACGTTGCCGATGGCGTAGACGACGTCGGCCTTGGGAATCGAGATCACGTCGCCTGGATCGATCAGGATGTTGTCCGAAGGATTGCTGGCGGACATCAGACCTTCAAGAGACAGCGTGGCTGTGCTGTAGGCACCCGTTGCGTCGAGCTTGGCGCCTGTGAGCGGGAGTTCACCCCAGTGCGCCTGCCGGGTGAGCACGACCCGGGAGCCAGCGTCCGGACGCACACCACCAGCTGACGAGATCACCTCCAGCAGCCGCTGAGGCCCTACGAGCGGATGAACGCCCGGGCTGGTCACAGAGCCCACGATCGAGACCGACCGACTCTGGTTTTCAATCAGGTTGATATTGACCTCGGGGGAGTTGATGTATTTGCGGAAGCGCCCCTTCAACTCATCGCGAAGCTGGTCAATGGTCATCCCGCCGGCCTGCACGCGACCGATCAGAGCAAGGTCGATGAAGCCGTTCGGATCGATGCGGATGGGGTGGTCCGACACCTCATCGAGGTCGACCACATGGATGGCAATCTGGTCACCGGCGCCGAGAATGTACTGCGACACCGCGGGCGGCTGTCGCACAATAAGCTCCTTCTGCGCATGTGCACCGAGCACGGGAACCAGGAGGAGGGCAGAGAGAAGAGGGATAGATCGGGACAGACGCTTCACTGTAAAGAGGAACGTTTGGCTGGGTCTCACGGATGTACGGTTCCCCTCCCAGCGCATGCTGGCGGAAGTGCCGGCAGCGAATGGCCGGCTCTGGTTCGCGGTGTGGAAAGTTTTTTCCCACAAGGGGGCAGATCGCTTCTTAGAGCCCGCCTCGTCCTGTGGTGTTGCGGCACTTCTCTGCATGCATTGCTCCAGTGCACTATCAGCTTGCAAGCGGCTTGCCAGATTGCAGACTCCGCCTGACAAATGCAACCAATCAGGCCTGCTTGGCGCTCCAACGGCTCGCTACACTGGGCAGCAGGCGGGCCAACAGCAGCACGGCCAGTACCAGCGTGTCGCGCCATGGCGCCCGGTTGCCAGCTTTTACGAGCCACCAGAAGTGGACCACAGCGGCTGTCGCGGCCAGGTACACCAAACGGTGCAGCATTCTCCATCGCTGCCCACCGAGTTTGCGCAGCGCCGCCTGAGGACTGGTGAGGGTAAGAAGCAGCAGAATCACCCACGAGAAGAGGCCTACCTGGACGAAACGACGGCGCTGTAAGTCTCCGAGAACTGTCGGCCAGACAGCGGTCCACAGGCTCCAGAATCGCCCGGGTTGGCCTTTTTCGAGCGATTGCCACGCTTCCGGTACGTCGAATCCGGAGAAGAGAAAGAGGTAGGTCGCCAGGTGGAGCGAGGCGTAGAAGAAGGCGTACAGGCCAACCATGCGTCGCAGGCGAGCCAAGCCGCCCAGGCTGCGATGCAGACGGCGCAAGGGAGTGATTGCGAGAGCACCCAGCAGGACCCACAGCGCCCAATCCCCTGTGAAGTGCGTGATGTAGTTGACCGGATCTGCAAGATCCGCCAAAGCCCCTGTTTTGAATCGCCACAGCAACCACAGCACTGGGGCCAGCAGGGCGGCATGCAGCAGGGTCTTTCCGAGGAGCCAGCCCGGAGCCAGCCTGGGCCGCCGTCGGGGGGGAGATATGGGGATCAAAACACCACTCCTGGGGAAAGACTTTCGCTATGGTGGGCAATGGTGCACCCTGCCAGAGAGCTATGCGCCGCTAGCGTTGCGTGGACCGCCCCGCACCAGCGCGGACACAAGAGGACATCAGTAGTTCTTCCGCAAATCCATGCCGGCGTAAAGGCCGGCTACCTGGTCGGCATAGCCGTTGAACATCAGCGTAGGGACTGTGTGCGGGAATGCGGAGCCGTCAATGCGGCGCTCATGCGCCTGCGACCACCGTGGATGATCCACTGTCGGATTCACATTTGAATAGAAGCCGTACTCTTCTGGGTTGATCTCGCTCCAGGTGGTCTTGGGCTCCTTGTCGGTGAAGTGGAACTCGACGATGGATTTGCTGTTCTTGAAGCCGTACTTCCAGGGAGTGACGATTCGGACTGGTGCGCCATTCTGATTGGGCAGGACCGATCCGTAGGAGCCGAAAGTGAGCAATGTCAACGGGTTCATCGCCTCATCCATGCGAAGCCCTTCCCGGTAAGGCCAGTCATAGCCACCCGGGAGATCGGGCATCTGTTGACGGTCGAGGAGCGTGACGAACTCTACGAACTTGGCCGACGGCAGCGGCTGGCAGAAGTTGATGAACTCGGAGAGAGAATAGCCATCCCATGGGATCACCATGGACCACGCCTCGACGCATCGGTGACGGTAGACGCGACTTTCGAGCGGGCGATAGGCCATGAGGTTGTCGATGTCGACGACCTGAGGCTTTTTGACCAGCCCCGTAACCTTGACGGTCCAGGGCCGGATGCGAAGGGTATGCGCATTACGGGCCGGATCCGACTTGTCCGTGCCGAACTCGTAGAAGTTGTTGTAACTCGAAGCCTTGGAAGCCGGGGTCTGCGCGTCGGGAACCGTGTAGGCGCTAGCCACTGTATGCAGTGACGCCGTCGCAGCATAGACGGGGTTATTGAGGCCGAGCGGAAGGTATCGTCTGACGCCAAGATAGCCAAGTGCCGAGGCGGCTCCCCCGTAACCCAGCCCTGTCAGTACCCTCCGCCGGGAGCTGTTATGAGCACGAACTGCGGCCTGAGGCGTAATCTCGGAGGACTTCGGTTCTGGTCCAAGTGTGTTCTTGTGTTTCTGCATGGTCGCCCTTCCTCTTCAGCCGAACCGGGTGTGTCTTCGTGTATCAACTCGCGCCGGTTCACCCAGGGTGACTGCGGTGTCGTGCACATGAGGCGTCGTCACCGTAGCGGCAAACCGGGTGTTTCCATTCCAGCACCCGTACCTCACGTCCCGAATCTCACGCCTGGGGATCGAGGGATCCGCACCGGCTCCTGACCTGCATCCAATGTGAGGATATCAGGGAGGCGATCTTGAACAACGCAGGGAAGATGGACGACGTAGAGGTATCGGCTACAAGACGCAGCGTTTTGCTTGAAGCCGCGAACACGCTGGCAGACGCGCGGCGCACCAAAAACCCGATAGCTGCGCTTCCTGACGCGCTGCGCCCCGCAAATGCACTTGAGAGCTATGTCATTCAGGATGAGCTTGCCACTGCCTTCGGCGAGACCGGCGGGTGGAAAGTAGGGTCAGCCTCTCCGGAGAGCACCCCGACCTGTGCACCCATGCCGCGCATCTGGACGGCCGCGAGCGGAGCGGAGTTTCGCGCCCTGCGGTATCGCGGTGTTGAAGCCGAGATTGCCTTCCGCCTGGGTACGGATCTTCCTCAGCGCTCGACTCCGTACTCTCGGGATGAGGTACTCTCTGCGGTCGACAGCTGCCACCCTGCCATCGAGGTGCTTGACAGCGCCTTCGAGGACCCAACCAAAGTGGACCGGCTTTGTGCCCTTGCTGACCTGGGTCTTCATGGAGCATTTTGTTATGGGCCGGCTGTACCAGACTGGCAAAGCATCGACTTCGCGACCGAGACAGTGACTCTTTATATTGATGGCGTTCTGCGAGTTGAGCGTACTGGGTCGAATACGGCCGGCGACCTGGTCAACTTGCTTGTCTGGCTGGCCAATGGCGAAGGCCGACAAGCGAAAGGTCTTTCCGCTGGGCAGTGGATCACAACCGGCAGCTGGACTGGTAGTTTGCCGGCTGAAAACCAGTCAACCGTAAAGGCCGTCTTCAACAATGCAGGGCAAGTTTCAATGCGGTTCTCACCGGAACAGGACCTCGAAAAAGGCCTTCCGGGCGTTACGCGACGCTTCAGCTAGACGAAGACCGGCTGGGGCTCTACTCCCGATTTTGCCAGTGGAAGGGGCAACCTGACAGTCATCACGGTGCCCTTCCCCACTTCGGTATCCACAAGCAACTGCCCCTTGTGGCGATCGACGATCTCCTTCGTGATGTAGAGCCCCAGTCCGTTGCCGAGGTCGCCTTTGGTGCTGTAGAAGGGCGTGAAAAGCTGCTCCATCTGCTTCGTGTTCATGCCGGAGCCGTTATCTCCAACAATCAATGACGTCCCGCGATCATCTGTCTGCGCGTCGAGCCAAACGCGTCCACCGACAGGAACCGCGTCAATCGCATTCGCCAGTAGATTGGCCAACACCTGTCTCACCTGTCCGACGATGCCAAAGCATTCGGCGCCGGACACCTCCCGGCGTTCAAGTTGCACCTGCCGGTTGCGCAGTTTGCCTGCAAAGAGGCGAAGGACGTCATCAAACAAGGCGGCAACGCTGATCGCTTCGACCTGTTCCCGCCGGTCGCGGCCCCACCGCAACGTCTGCTTGGTGATGCCGGAGATGCGCTCCAACTCACTTTCGGCGAGCGCAATGTACTCCTCCGCATGGTGAGAACCCTGGATCTCGCCGCGCAGCAAGTACATGAGATTTGTTATGGACTCGAGCGGATTGTTGATCTCATGGGCGATCACACTGGTCATGCGTCCGGTGGTCGCAAGCTTCTCTGCCATGCGAAGCGCTTCTTCTCGCTCCCGGCGATCCGTTGTGTCCACAAGGGTGCCAATCCAGCCGGCGCGTTGCCGGTCGCTTGCCGCAAAGGGAACGGCACGAACAAGATGCCAGCGCTCGCCGCCACTCTTCGTCGGAACCGGAACATCCTCCTCGAAGAGCGTGCCTTCCATCACAGCAGCCTTCCAGCGCTCGGCCAGACCGGCGTGCTCGGACGGGTCCTTGACCGCCGCCCGGTACCAGAGGCCCCCCTCCGGCAAACCCAACTCCCGCCAGCGGTCGTTCACGTACGTCAGGTTGCCATTGTTGTCGGCCGTCCACACCAGGGCAGGCACCGCGTGCGTGAGTTGCTGAAAGCGAGCCTCGTTGAGCTGTGCCGTTTCTTCCGCGCGCTTGAGGCTGATCGTAAGCAATGCAGACCGAAACTCACGGGCACTCTCGATCTCCACATCGGCCCAGGGCTCCGCCTGTCCGGTCACGGTCTCCTTCCATACCTCGAACGAGGCTCTGGGATGGAGATGGGCGGCAGCGTCCTGATACTTGACAGGCTCGCCAGCCCACTTGACGGTGTTCAGCACCTCCGGCCGGAACCAGAGGATGAAGCTGCGAAGCACATCCGAGATGCGGATTGCGATCACGCCGCTGGCCACATCGGCGATGCTCTCGGTCCACGGCAGCAGTGAGCTGAGGGAGCAGGTTTCAAAGAGGCTAGCTGTTTGCTCCTCCTCAAGCCAGTCGATCAGTCTCTCGATCGCCGCGTCGTCCGGCGTTGTCCCCGCTGTCTTGAGTTTGCCATCCATGAAGACTGCCACGCCAGTCGCTTCGGTGACGTTGAGGAGACGCTCGATCGAGCTGAACAGGGCCTGAACGTAGCCCTGGTGTGAAGCGATATCGGTGAGCAGGGTACGCTGGGTAGCGTGAAACTGCAGCATCCGGCTGAGTCGCGATGCATGGCGAAAGGCGGAAAGCTGCGTGCCGACGATCTTGGTCAGCATGTCTGAGGCGCTGCGGACAAGGAACGGCACACTGCGGGGCTCGGCATGGTGCCCGCTGATCAGGCCCCAGAGTTTGCCGTCGCAGATGATCGAGATGGACATGGACGAGATCGTCCCCATGTTGCGCATGTATTCCAGGTGCACCGGAGAGACGCTCCGCAGGATGCTGTGCGAAAGGTCCATCGCATCGTTCACCGGGCCTTTCAGGCCCAGAAGCGGTGAAGGCTCGTAGTTGGCATCTGGAATGGTGCGAACTGTGTTCAGGACGTAGAGCCGACGGGCCTGCTCCGGGATGTCGCTCGAGGGAAATCGAAGGTCAAGGTAGCTGGGCAGAACACCGTCACTCTCCTCGGCCAGTACAGTGCCGTGCCCGACGTCATCGAAGGAGTAGAGCAGCACACGGTTGAACCCGGTGAGATCCCGGATTTGGCGAGTGATCGCCTGGCACAGCTCAAGCGAGGATGTGATGGTGGCCAGCTTGCCGACGAAGTTGGTGATCACGGAGTTCATGATCTCCGGCATAACCAGCCTTTCCAGGCGTTCAAACTCCAGCACCCGGTTGGCCCCGACTATGTGGGTGACTACGCTCCACAGGTCACCCTGCAGTCGAAATGCGCCGAGGTAGACCACAATGGCCTGCTCACGATCGTTGCCAATCGCCCGCACAACGCCCAGGACCTCCCGGTCGAGAACGGTATCGAGTGAGGTGCCGAGCAGCAGCTTGAGTGGCACGCGCAATATCTCGGCAGCGTTCGCGCTCGCAACCCGGACGACCTCCGTTACAGGATCGAAGGCAAGCAAAAATCCCTGTTGCTGGATGCTGCCCGGAAGGTGGATCACCTCCCGCGAGCAGTCCTGCTCCGGTGCGCGATCCTGGTCGGCCGCCAGCTGGACGTCGAGCGAATCACGTGGAGCACTGGGTGAGTTGACGGGCATTACTTTCAAGAGACCATCCTGTGTCCGTCACGTTCTTGGCTTCTGCCACTCTTGGGCTGGGCTGCAATCCAATGCCCAAAACACTGAAACATCTGCTTTGCCCCGTGGATCGCATGGTCGGTCTCGGCGTCGGGCACAGCATTGGTGAGAACCTCGACGAACTCCCGCCACATGGACCCGGTCTGTGACTTGAAGCCGCTGAAGTAGCTCACACTGTCCTGGGCTGCGGGGCCAAGACGCTCTGTCACGCCTCGAGCGATCAGCTGACCACCGAGCCGCGAGCCTTCGATCACGTACATCGCGCCCAGAAGCTCGGCTGACGTGCGTAGCACGGGCAATTGGGTTGTGGGCAGACTGGAAGGATCGCCGCCAAGGTCCTTGATGTCGGATGCCAGCTGCACGCCACGACACCGGACTAGCGCAAACGAGCGAAGAGGAGCCGCGATCTCCGACAGCAACAACGCTTCCCAGGGGCAGATCAGGCCGTAGATACGCTCCAGAACGTCACGGTACTTCTGTGCCGTGAGGTTTTCACTCAGAAGCGGCATAGCCCCTTCTACCGCCTCATGATCTTCCTCTGTGGCCCGCCGTAAGAGCTCGATCTGCACTCAGCTATTGTCAGGCATTGCTGCCTTTCAGCCAACTGAATCTCTACCATGGGGATACAAGAAAAGGTGCGCGCTGCCATGCCATCGACTTCCGTTGCAAGGGTCGCTACATTTGCTCCATGACTGTTGCTGAAGAGTCCGTCGATCTCCCGACTGCTACCGGCCCGATGCGCGTCCATCTGATTCGCCCAGCATCCGCCGAGCGACGTTCACCCGCGCTGATGCTCTTCTCCGAGATCTTTCAGATCACTGCGCCAATACGACGCTTGGCTGCCTTCTTAGCGGGCCATGGCTTCCTGGTAGCTTGCCCCGAGGTGTACCACGAGTACGAGCCTGCGGGGCGCGTCCTTGCGTACGACCAAGCCGGATCGGATCGGGGGAATGAGCTGAAGTACCGGAAGCCGGTAACCGCTTTCGACAGCGACACCGCAGCCTTGTTCCAGTTCCTGGCAGCTCACCCCCAGAGCACAGGGGCCGTGGGAGCGTTCGGCGTCTGTCTTGGTGGGCATCTGGCTTTCCGCGCGGCGCTGCATCCGCAGGTGAACTCTGCCGTTTGCTTCTATGCAACCGATATGCATAGTGCCTCGCTGGGACAAGGTGGTGACGACTCCCTTGCAAGAGCAGGTGACATCCAGGGTGATCTGCTCATGGTCTGGGGACGGCAGGATCCCCACGTGCCGACAGCGGGGCGGCTCACCATTCTGAATCGACTGAACGAGAGTGGCGTTCGACTGGAGTGGCACGAGGTGAACGGAGCCCACGCCTTTATGCGGGATGAAGGCCCGCGGTACGATCCGGAGCTCAGTGGACTCTGCCTTGGTCTGAGTGTGGCTTTTCTGCATCGCACCTTGCGCAGCTAAAAAGGTGCACAGAAGGAGAGAGACTCTACCGCCAACTCACGGCAAGGTGCCACCGCAGGCCGCGACTAGCTGTCTTCTCCAGAACGACTACGTACTCCTCGAGTTCGGAGAGCACTGCCCGGCCCTCGGAGCCCAGAACCTGCGGATCAGAGCGCAAGCTATCCCGGAGCGTTCGCACGGTGAGCAACCCTTGATCCGCGGCATACCATTGGGGCGGGGGCAAGCGACGCATCAACTCGGGGCTGCCCGCACCTTCTTCTATCAGCAGCGCCATCGAGTTCTCATCTGCGGAGAAGAACTCGATCATCGGCCGCACGCCCAGGTCCAGCGACAGCTTCTCCAGCGCATCCTCATGCCTCGCAAGAAAGCGCCCGTTGACAAAGGTGTTGTACCCCGGGTCGTCGCCTTCCACAACGATGTACATCGACGCAGCCATGCCGCTAGTTTAGCGACAGAGTTCCCTGCCGCGCGAGCGACTTAGCCATCTGTTCTTGGCAGTATCGTGCTGGGCAAGGGTGCCCGTGTGCGGCTGGCAAAAGCGACTGACACGGCCAGCAGGAGAGCTCCCGCGATCTCACGCACACTGAGCGCGGGCCTCCACACCGCCCAGCTTTCGACTGCCATGATGAGCGGGATCAGCAGAAAGCGCGATGCGAAGCTCACAGCGGCCAGCCGACCGAGACACCAGAAAGTAAGGCCCAAACTCACGAGAGACGTCGTCACAAGCAGCAGGACTCCAGTCCCGGTCATCGGGTCTGTGGCGATCGGGTCCCCTCTGTGTGCGCCCCATAGTACCAGGGACCCGATCAGCAGAGCGGGAGCATTGCCGCACGCGATTTGGCGGAAGCTGACGGTGGGGGACTGCAGGCGAGCGAGGCGGCTTCCCCATGCGCCAAAGACGCCGGCACAGACAACCGCAAGCAGATCAAGGGTAAAGCCCAGCCACGCGGATCGATGCTCGGGCAGGTGAAACGGCAACACCAGCAGCGCACCCGCCAAACCGGCGATCGCAGGCATCAGGCTTTGGCCCAGGTCCTCACTCTGTGCTGTGAGCAGATGCACCGCACAGACGGCAACGACGGGCGTCCCCGCCAGCAGGGTCGCGCCCGTGGTTCCGCCCACAAGTGGCTGAGCCAAGGAAAGCAAGGTGGCAGGCAGAGCAATTGCGCCGGCTGCTACCCATGCCAGGGAGCTCCTTGGCCCTTCCCCAATGGTCGGTATCTCTCGCCGGGCTTGGAGCAGCCCAGACCCAATCCAGAGGACACCAGAAGAAAGACCTCCCAAGCCGCTGAGCACGGCG
This sequence comes from Acidobacteriaceae bacterium, assembly GCA_965199635.1. GTDB lineage: Bacteria > Acidobacteriota > Terriglobia > Terriglobales > Acidobacteriaceae > Edaphobacter. Next base: position 1,599,106 of record CBDASL010000001.1, read on the forward strand.
AGGGAGGTCTGGCCCAACGGCAGGAGCCACAGGGACCCTTCAACCAGACAAAGCAGTACGAGCCAGAAGGATGAGGGCATAAGGACAGGTGAAAAGGGGCTAGCCGGTGCAGCCGGCCCCTCTCACATCTCTGGACTACTCTGCTGCGGGACCGCCCGCGGCAGGAGCGCCGGATCCGCTACCACCACGTCGTCCACCCCGTCGACGACGGCCGCTTGGACGCCGGCCTGCTTCGGGCTGATCGCCGGTAGCAGACGTATTCACCGACTCAGAGGCCTCGCCCTCGTCGTCGCCTGCGTCGTCGAAGCTTGCCTCGGCGTCCAGATCATCCTCGTCCGCGTCGTTGCTACCCTGCGTGCCGAGCGACTCCGAGCCTTCGCCGGCAGGCTGAGGGGGCAGACCACCCTGGGACGGTGTACCTTCCGTGGCCTCAAGCTTGGCGCGCTGCTCACGCAGCACGGCTTTGCGGGAAAGCTTGATCCGGCTGCCTTCGATGGCAAGCACCTTGACCAGGATCTGGTCCCCCTCGCGCAGTTCGTCTCGGACTTCCTTGACGCGATGCTCTGCAATCTCCGAGACGTGGAGAAGACCGTCGGTTCCCGGGAAGATCTCGACGAATGCGCCAAACTCGGCCAGCCGAACGACCTTGCCAAGATACGTGCGACCGACCTCGGGGACAGCCGTGATATCCGTAATCATCTGGATAGCGCGGCTCAGGCCCTCGGCATCGCTGGATGCCACGTTCACGCGGCCGCTGTCGTCCACGTCAATCTTCACGCCAGTGGCATCGATGATGCCGCGGATCACCTTGCCGCCTGGGCCGATCAGGTCGCGGATCTTGTCCGTCGGGATCTGCATCGTGTGGATGCGAGGAGCGAACTTGCTCTTCTCCTGCGTCGCCCCAGCCAGCATCGCGTCCATCTTGTCCAGAAGAAAAAGTCGTCCCTGACGGGCCTGCTCGAGAGCTTCCCGCATGATCTCGGGCGTAACGCCCATGATCTTGATGTCCATCTGGAGAGCAGTGATGCCCTCCCGGGTGCCCGCCACCTTGAAGTCCATATCGCCGTAGTGGTCTTCCGCGCCGGCGATATCGGTAAGAATGGCGTACTTGTCCCCTTCCTTCACCAGACCCATCGCCACTCCGGCGACGGAGCCCGCAAGCGTGATGCCTGCCTGCATAAGAGCAAGCGAGGCGCCACACACCGTTGCCATTGACGAAGATCCGTTGGATTCAAGGATGTCGGAGACAACGCGAAGCGTGTAGGGCGACTGATCCTCGGGAGGAAGCACAGCCTCGATAGCGCGGGCTGCCAGCGCGCCGTGGCCGATCTCGCGACGTCCCACACCAGTCATCCGGCCGACTTCACCGACGGAGAACGGAGGGAAGTTGTAGTGCAGCATGAAGCGACGCTTCTGCTCGCCTTCGTAGGTCTCAACCCGCTGCGCGTCATCCGCGATACCCAGGGTTGCCGTGACCAGCGCCTGCGTCTCTCCACGGGTGAAGAGTGCGGAGCCGTGAACACGGGGCAACACACCGGTTTCGATGGAGATCGCACGAATCTCGTCAAACGCTCTGTGGTCAGGTCGTATGCGATCGTTCAGGACCTGGTCGCGGAAGATCGTCTCGCGAAGCTGCTCGAAGTACTTGCCCAACTTCTTCGCGGCGGCCGCGTCACCCTCCGGCAGCGACTTCTTGAGCTCGTCCTTGAGTTCCTTGACCTTCGCGTAGCTGTCGAACTTCGGGTACTTTTGCGTGTCGAGCGCATCGCGGAGGCGATCGCCGATCTGCTGCTTCAGCTGGTCGAAGTAGGCGGAGTCGGTCGAAGGCTCGCTCACTGCGCGCTTCTGCTTGCCGGCTCGTGACACCAAATCCTCGATGGCCGCGCAGATCTTTTTGATCTCCTGATGGGCAAAGTCAATCGCATCCACGACACGCCCTTCGGAAACACTCTTGGCCCCGGACTCGATCATCACGATGCCGTCCTTTGTTCCGACGACCATGATGTTCAGCAGGCTCTCCGCCCGCTCTGCGTAGGTGGGGTTCACCACGAAGTCGTTCCCGATCAGACCGATGCGCACCGCACCGACGGGCCCGTGAAAAGGGATGTCGCTGAGCGCCAACGAGCAGCTAGCGCCGTTGATCCCCAGAACGTCGGGGTCGTTTTCCTTGTCGGCCGAGTAGACAAACGCAACAACCTGCGTCTCATTGCGGAAGGTCTCCGGGAAGAGGGGCCGGATGGGGCGATCGATCTGCCGGCTGGTCAGGATCTCCTTCTCACTTGGCCGGCCCTCGCGCTTGATGAACCCTCCCGGTATGCGGCCACCGGCATATGTGAACTCACGGTATTCCACCGTAAGCGGGAAGAAGTCGATGCCCTCCTTCGGGTCCGGAGAGGCAACGGCCGTGGCAAGAACAACATTGTCGCCACTGGACACCAGTGTTGCGCCCGAGGCCTGTTTCGCCATGCGCCCTGTCTCAAAGCGAAGCTGCTTGCCGCCGGCAAGCTGAACTACTACGTCCTGCATCATGAATTCCTCGTCTCTGTCGGCCGGAAACGGCACAAACAAATGTCCTCAACCTTCACTGGGGAACGGTTGAGGACGGCTCTGGCTGCTTCAATTGAGTCGTGCACGGATCACGAGGCGGCACAGCGCACTTCACTCGGTTGTTGGTCCGGGTTTCCGGTGACCAACAAGGAAGGCTGCGGCGGCGGGGAGCCTGCGCGACATGGGGAAACATGACTATGTTTCCTATGCCTATTTACGAATCCCGAGTTTCCCAATGACGTCTCGATACCGATCCGCATCGGAGCGCTTCAGATAATCGAGCAAGCTGCGTCGCTTGCTGACCAGCATCAGAAGCCCTCGGCGTGAGCCATGGTCTTTCTTGTGGGTCTTGAAGTGCTCCGTGAGTTCGGTGATGCGCTCACTCAAAACCGCAATCTGAACTTCCGGGCTGCCGGTGTCCGAGTCATGCGTCCGAAACTGCTGAATGATGTCTGACTTACGTGCTGATGCCAACACAGCGTTGCTAACCCCTCTTTTTCATAGTCCGTCTTGTCTAGTGCAAGCATAGCACTGAGGGCGCTGCACAGGAACCCTAGTCCGCAATCCATTGCCCACTCTGCCCTTGCTGCTCAGCCCGGAAGTGCCAACTCCCTGATCTCCCCTATCCACTGCAAAAAGCGTCTGAACTGCTTTCGCTCGTTCCAGAAAAGCCGAACCACCTTTCCAAGGGTTACCGACGCAGCCAGCGTGCCGGCGTACGTCTCAACGCGCCAGCGCACATACGGGCTACGCCAGGGGGTCAGGCGGTAGCCTCGGGTCGCACGCCAGAAGAACAGTAGAGCGCTCAGCATGGAGGCAGTCTTTCTGTGAGGTTGGAAAACGCGCAGTCAGATGCTGAGCCCACCCGGCCCCGCGCGGTGGCTAAATCTAGTCTGCGGAGGATCGAAGTAGCCAGCACCTCCGGTGAAACATAATACGTTCCTGCGTCGATCTTGCGCTTCAGATCTTCCAGGTAGGCCGTGCGGTCTGTGCCGAAGTGCTCCCTTGCTGCGCTCTCTGACACCTGTGACCTCCCGCGACCTGAGCATCGCCGTCGAACCGTCGCTGTATACCGTCTGCTTCCCTTCAGCATCACATCGCCCTCACACCAGATATCGGCGGCCACCACCCAACCTTCAGCCTGTACCGAACTCCGTCAGTGAAATCCGGCGCTACTTAACGACGGACTGGAACAGTGGAGAGTTAAGAAGCTTTGCGAACTGCCCGTCAGAAGCGTCGTAGCTCACCAGCAGCGTGCCAGAGTTGCTGTCAATGGTGGTTTCATCAAGGGCCGCTCGCTCCAACGGCGAGCCCTGCGTCTTTTTCAGCATAGCGGCGCCCTTCATCAGCGTAGCGGCCGTCGCCGCAGTGACCGTGTCTGACATCACGACAGCCATGTCGAACTTCACGCCGTTCTGGAAGTCCATGGTGTAGCGCGAGCTCTTCATACGGTTCTTCACAGTGTCGTAGTCCGCCAGGCTCGCGGCCTGCCCCAGAACCCCCTTCATCATGGTCTGTGTCCCCTTCTGATCCAGCAGGCTCCAAACCGCCTTCTGCTCGACCGCTCCCATCTCCGAAACCAGATCACTGTTGGAGAGGAGGTTGGCAGAGATACCATCGCGAGCGTCCAAAGCGGCACGCACCGCTTCGCGATCGCCAAAGACCATGGTCGTCTGATTCAGAAAGCAGATGCTGAGCCCGGCACCGCCCATTGGGTACAGGCTGTTATTCCGGATCATCACCGGCTTCACCTTCGCCTTGGCCCAGTTCGCCAACAGCTCCCTTGTTCGGAACTGTCCTTGCGCGATGCCTACTGTCCGTGTCCGTTCACCGCTCCCTGCGACGCGAAAGGCGGCGAAGGTGAGCACGTCGGCGTCCTGGTCCACCTTCAGTCCGGAGCTCTTCAGCGCCGTCTCGAGGCGCTTGAGCTCAGGCGGCAGCGTACGGTCCTTGAGGCTCATTGCCGCGGGAGAGTTTTGCATGGCGCGGTAGTCCACCACGATCAGCTGCTGCACGTCGCGCGGAACGGCGGCCTTTGCATCACTGGACAGCTGGGCAGCGCGCGCCCTTGGGCAACACAGAAGGCTTGACGCGAGTAGAACACCACCACAAACGAACGACAGAGATCTTGACATAGTGCTCCACAGCCCCGGATACAGCCTCAAACCGAGGCTGGCCCTTTGATCTTTTCGCGAACGGTACAGAAGAGCAAGCACCAAAGGTCGTACTCCACTCCTTCGCTACCTCTCCGCCTCGCCTTGTACTTTGGACGGGTACGCGGGTTGAACGTCACGCGCACGGGAGCAGGGTCGCCTATGCAGGTAGCTCGGGCCAAGGTAATGGACTCGCAATCCGCCGCTCAAGCACCTTGGTCTCCTCCGTAAAGCCTGGAATATCCGCGACCCAGGCTGCGTTCGGCTCGTAGGCTGCCTCGGGAATGAGACCGATCAACTCTCCCTCGCCCATCTTCATGCCATGTCGTCTGGCAAGCTCACCGACCCGTCGATGTACGACGGACAACGGGGTGCGTCTGAAGTCCGTGACATTGAGGCTCACCTGCGCGCGACCATCTACGGTGAGGCCCAACGCTTTCACACCCACCAATCCCCCTGAGGACTCCCGCAGATCCCGAGCCACCGCACGGGCGGCGGCGAGGTCACGCCGTCGCTCCTCGACGCCGCCCACCCCCTCGGCGGCCGGCGCCTCGTTCGACCGCAGGTAGACGTTGTAGGCGATTAGAAACGACCGGGCGCCCAACGCACTGGCGCCAGCCGAGGCGTGCAGCCGGGGGCCACCCAGGTCCGGCCTGCGCGAGCTGTCATGCTCCGTGGCTGCCCCGAGGCCTTCAAATTGCCCACGGCGCACTGCCTCGAGCGCGACCCGATCCGGTCGCACCGCCGCGGCACCATAGAAGTAGACCGGCACGGCGAATCGCTCCCAGATCTGCATGCCCGCCTGCCGGGCCAGCGTTGCACAGTCCGCCAGCGTGCAATCCCGCACGGGCACAAAGGGGATCACGTCGGCTGCTCCGATACGGGGATGCACCCCCGCCTGCGTGGTCAGATCGATCAATCGCGCCGCGCAGCCAGCTCCGCGCACTGCAGCCTCGACCACCGCGGCTGGAGATCCGACAACCGTAACGACTGAGCGGTTGTGATCCGGGTCAAGAGAGAAATCCAGCAGGTGAACCCCGTCCACCGCCATCGCTGCAACAATCTGCTCCACGCGCGAGCGATCCCGCCCCTCTGAAAAGTTGGGGACACACTCCACTAGCGGCAATCTGGTTGTCACGGCTTTCCGGCTTTGCTCCACCAGCTATACCCAATGGAGAACTGGACGCTCGCGTTCACGCCCGGGTTTCGATCACCCAGCGAAGCACTCGAGATGTGCACGCCATTGGCGCCAATGTCGAGAGAGCGCGTGGGGCTGAGAAAGACGTGTACCCCAACGCCCGCCTGCGGCGTGAAATTCCAAACACTCGCATTGCCATTGGTGCCATCCTGCTGCAGAGAAAGGTTGGTGGACCCATAAGCCGGGTACTTGTGATTGGTCCAGAGCAGCCCTCCGGCGCCCTGAAACCACGGCGTGAGCCGTCGCGTGCCCGCGAAGTTCCACCGAAAGATTGCAGGTGTCACGCTGATGCCGCTGAAGGTTCCCCCGACCTTGTAGAAGGGCGTGCAGAAGGCCTCGGGCGTGCTCCCGATCGCCACCTGGGTGGTTCCCTCGACGGGCGTCGCGTAGCAGGTCGCCTTCATAAAGGTCGGGGTGTAGGACTGCCAGAAAGGAAACAGCTCCACAGCAGCCTCGAAGCTGCCTCGGAACGGCCCGCGCCCGTGCTCTCCGGTCAAGGTCTTGCCTGCGTGCACACCGGCCATGGCGAACTTGAAGTCCCCGCGATTGTCCGTGACTCCCTTGCCGCCCTGAAAGAGCACGCCCAGGTCCCAGGGAAGATCGGCTGCGGAGGGCTTGCTCACCCCGCTCTGGGACTGTGCAAAGGTGGAGCAGCTGCAAACAATAGCCACAAGAACGGCAAGCACGCGACGATGGGACAAGCAAAGCTCCGGTGGTAACGATTTGGCGCTCACGCTACCGGGTTTGGGGCGGATGATCGACGGCCCGCCTGGTCGCCTTTCGCTGGCACGAGAAGACAGGCGAGCCGGCGGGGACCAGCACAGCCTTTTACCCCCACCGCCCAGCGCTTGAGCTTCAGCTCGCGACACCCTCTTCGTCCATGTCGAAGTTCGTGTAAACGTTCTGCGTATCGTCCAGGTCCTCCAGGATCTCCAGCAGCCGCAACATCGCGCTCGCCTGGACACCTTCCAACTTGGTGTAGACGGACGGCACCATGGTGATCTCTGCGATCTCCGGCGTCAGTCCAGCACCCTTCACGGCACTCACAACCGCGTCAAACTCGTCGGGGCTGGTAGTGATCTCCCAGTGCTCCCCTTCCTGCGCGAAGTCTTCCGCGCCAGCGTCAAGCGCGATCTCCGTCATCTTGTCTTCATCCACCTTCTCTGATGGAACAGTGATAAGTCCCTTGCGGGCAAACATGTAGGACACAGATCCTGTCTCGCCCAGATTGCCGTTGTTCTTGCTGAAGGCGTGCCGGATCTCGGAGACTGCACGGTTCTTGTTGTCTGTAAGAACGCGAACGATGATCGCGGCGCCACCGGGGCCGTATCCCTCGTAGGTGATGTCCTCGTACGTCGCGCCTTCGAGCTCGCCCGTTCCACGCTGGATGGCTCGCTTGATGTTGTCGGCCGGCATGTTCTCGGCCTTCGCAGCGGCGATTGCGGTACGAAGTCTCGGGTTGCCGTCCGGGTCCCCACCGCCGGCCTTGGCTGCTACGCTGATCTCCTTGATCAGGCGGGTGAAGATCTTGCCGCGCTTGGCGTCAAGAGCACCCTTCTTATGCTTGATTGTTGCCCATTTTGAGTGGCCTGACATCGTTAATCCCCTGCTTTGACGGTGCGGCGCGTGTCCGCGACACAGGCGAGTTTAGCATGTGAACTGCCGCTGCCGACTCCCGGACGGCCCCGGCGCACACTGCCCCGCACCTCGGTCCAGAGCTCCCACCCTAGCGCGTCTGCAGCAGCATCTCGGGACCAAATAGATCGTCGAAGGTTTCGCGCCGTCGTACCAGCTGCGCCGATGCACCATCCACCATCACCTCGGCCGGCCGCGCGCGCGTGTTGTAGTTCGAGCTCTGGCTCATGCCATACGCTCCTGCGTCCAGCAGCAGCACCAACTCCCCCGGATTTACCGGCGTCAGCCGACGATTCTGCGCGAAAAAGTCTCCCGACTCACACACAGGACCAACGACGTCTACCGGCTCCCCTGCCCCGCCCTCTCCCGCCCCGCCCTCTCCCGCCTTCGGCTCGTTCACCGGCACGATCTCGTGGTGAGCCTGGTAAAGCGCTGGCCGTATCAGATCGTTCATCGCAGCGTCAGTCACTACAAAGCGCTTGGTCCCGTTCTGTTTCTGGCCTATCACCCGGCACAGCAGACCGCCTGCCTGCGCGATCAGAAAGCGACCCGGTTCAAGTAGCAGATGGCAGTTCAGATCGCGGATCATCGGCACCAGGGCTGCTGCGTAGGCGGTGACTAAATCTGCCGGTCCCGATCCGCTGGCCGGCACCAGTCCCAGGGGAGCCTCATAGTCAATCCCAAGGCCGCCCCCGGCATCCACATAGGTGATCTCGTGCCCGTCCGCGCGGAGATCGCGGGTCAGCGCTGCTACGCGGGATATCGCCTCTGCAAACGGTGCTACCGAACGGATCTGCGAACCAATGTGAACGCTCACCCCCGCCGGTCGGAGTGCGTTGTAGCTTGCCGCACGCCGGTATAGCTCGCGCGCCTCCGCGATCGGGACTCCGAATTTGTGCTCGTGCAGACCCGTTGAAATGTAGGGGTGGGTCTCGGCATGCACGTCCGGGTTTACGCGAAAGGCCAATGGCGCCACGCAGCCCAGGGCTCCGGCGCGCCCTGCAAGCAGCTCAATCTCGCCTGCAGATTCCACGTTGAAGAGGCATATGCCGGACCCAAGTGCTACGTCGATCTCCCATGCCTGCTTTCCCACACCCGAGAAGACGACCTTACCCAGCGCTCCGGCGCTGGCCCTGCGAACCCGTTCGAGCTCGCCTCCCGACACGATGTCGAACCCTGATCCAAGGCTGCCGAGCAACTGCAGCACAGCCAGAGTCGAACTCGCCTTTACGGCAAAGCAGACCGTGTGGCTTACAGCGGCAAACGCACTCGCAAACAGAGAGAAACGGTGGCGCACATGGTTTGCTGACTCAACGTAGAGCGGCGTCCCATACTGATCGGCCAGAGAGCTGAGTGGTACCTCTTCGATGGCCAGAGAGCCATCCACATAGGAAAAAGGTCGTACGGGACAGTCTGAGATGGGCGAATCAGGCCGGGGCAAGGCGAAGTATCTCCTGGGTATCTGCTAGATGGAGGTAAGTGGCGGCGAATTCGAGGGCGCAGAGCGCACCAAAAGCGGCTCCTCGGGAATAACGATCCAGGCCACAACATAGGCGAGAAAGCCCAGCCCGAGGTGGAACGGGGTGAGCACCACCAGGAGAATGCGGAACAGGGTCACGTTCCATCCATAGGTGCGGGCAAAGGCCGCACACACCCCGGCGACCATACGACCGGATCGCGGGCGCAGCAGCTTGGAATGGATGGACTGAGGAGGCATGGGCTGCGCAACAGCAGCTCCGCACCCGGAACAAAAACGGGAGTCGGGAAGGATGGTTTGACCGCAGCTTGGGCAATGCATAAAGGCCTCCTCCGAGAGGGCTATTGTGTCATACGGAGGAGGCGGCGCCGCAGTTCCCCGGCCCTTAGCGCCCCGTATAAGGCGTGTCCATATACCGTCGTGCCAGCTCCGACTGCGACGGGTCGCCACCTCCGGAGGCTGCCAGCTTGTACTGTTCCATCGCGTGGTCGCGCTGATGCAACAGGTCAAAGACCTCGCCTGCATTCAGCTCAGAGCGACGGCGAAGCCACTCCGAGCAGCTCGGTTGCGTTGCGGAGCTCACGTAGGCTCCCGCTGCCTCCTGCAGTCGGTTTTGTCCGCGTAAGGTGTCCGCCAGGCCGAAGTACGCCAGCTGCATGCGGGGGTTCACAAACAGATTGGGCCGACGGCCGTCGTCGATAACAGCCCTGTAGGTGCTGATCGCCTCCGGCCCGTTTCCCTTGTCTTTGGTGATGTTGGCGGCTTCCAGGCGAAACAGAAAGTCTCGCGGGTACTGCCTCACCAGCGTCATCTCCACGGCCAGCGCTTCGTCATACCGCGCGTCGTGGCGAAGGAAGAGAGAAAGCGCCGTGCGTGCCTCAACCGAGTTCACGAAGCCTCTGGCAGCCACCTCGCGAAGCATGTCGAGCCCCTTCTCCTTTGAGCCACCCACACCGGCGATGCCGACCATCAGACGAAGCCACCGCGGGAGGCTGGCCACGGCAAACTGCTGCACGCCGATGGCGAGCTTCGCATCCGTGTACTCCGGATCGAGCTTCAGCGCTGCCTCCGAGTCGTTGCGGGCCTGCAAGCCCTGTCGCGCAGCCGAAACAAAGGAGTGGTCAACCAGCGTGGCAAAAGTTGCGTGCATGCCACGGGCGTAGCCGCGCGCGAAAAAGGCGTTCTTGTCATTGGGGTTGTCATGGAGGCGGCGGTCGCATAAGCCCGTAACGTCGTCCGTCAGTGTCTCGATGCGCTGCCTCACGTCGGGCGCCACTTCGATCTTGCGCTTGGACGAGAAAAAGCTGTCATGCGCGTAAAAGGTGGTGTCCAGGAGATCCTGCCGGTAGAGCTCGCGAAAAACGATCACCATCAGCACATACGCCCCAGCCAATGGATCATCCGGATGCGCCTTCGCCACAGCCTCAAATCGTGTCAGCGCGCCGTCATAGTCCAGGATGTAAAACCGGTCATGCGCCTCCTGCACCTCGGGCAGAAGGTTGATTGGGTCAGTATGCGAGGGGTCAATTTTGGGCGAGTCCCCAGTCTGGCCGAGGAGCGCCACAGGCCAGGCCCAGCACACAGCACAAATAAGGCTGCGGAAATCGATTAAACGAGGCAGTCGCACGAGGGTTGGACGCAAACGAAAGAGGGAGAGACTACCCATAGAGCGAGAGTAGACTGCATACAGATAGCGTCACGAGCCGAACGCTGCCGAGACCCGAACTTGACCCGTACGGAACTGCTCCAGATCGTGATCGCTCAGGCTCGTGCCCAAGGGTTCAGCCTCCGTCGCTGGTACGTGACCTGCCTGCACAAGGAGTGGCCAGGTCTCGAAGCGGCGGTTGAAGACCTTGCGTCAGAACGCAAGTACTATGTCCTGCTCTTCTCGAATGAGTTCGCCTGCCATTTCTGGAAGGCTGGCGCCGAGATGTCGCTGCTTGTTCCAGAATCCAGCTTTCCCCGCATCCGGAAAGATGGCACGGTTGCCGTCGTCTCCCGGCGCGAGTACCGCCGCCGACGAGTGCGCGAGGACGCCTGGCGCTTCCACCTGCGGGAGATGGCTGTTCACGACGAGCCCCTGCGCTACATCCGCAGATTCGTCCGGGTCGACGAAGAACTCGATCCGGAGTCGCCGCCAGAAAAGCCGATCGTGGTCATCGACGAAGAAGATCTGTTGCCGGACGATGACGAGTAAGCAGCACGTATGCCCCGTGATCAGTGGCTGGCGCGAAGCTCAGGCCTGAGCTTTGCCAGGCTCTTCGCACGCCGCGTTCCTGATTCCAGCTCCAGAAAACGACGATACGCCGCCGACGACTCATCGGCTTTGTTCATCTTGTCGGTCACCTCGCCCAGCAGAAACCAGGCATTCGGGTCGTCGGTGACCAACTTCACGGCGTCCTTCAGGCGGTTGTAGGCGGCCAGGCTGTTTCCCTGGTCGTAGTAGAAGCCTGCCACCTTGACGTCTTCTGCCTCCCGCTCGTCGTCGCTCTGCAGCTTCTTCACCTTCGGCAGTCTGCGCCGGCCCGAGGGCTGCTTGGTCGCGCTGTCCGGGTCCAGAGGATCGTCAGGGTCAGCCACGGAGCTACCTCCCCCGTCTGCCGTGTTGGGTGAGGAAGATGAGGAGGACGAAGAACTGGAGGAGGAACTGGCCGCTGGATCATCCGGGCCTGCTGTCGCGTCTGCGGGGTACGGAAACTGCTTCCCTGCCGGAGTGCTTGGCTGAGTTTTGCCAGAGTCGTCCCCAGGAAAGGGAAATTGAGATGCCGCACCCGGGGCCTGTTGTGCCGGCGGAGCACTCGGCGCAGGTGTTGCGCAACTCCGATCTGTCGGCGCTTTTGCATCACAGTCCGCCTTCTTTTGCCCAAAAGCAGCCACGCCGCCGAACAACAGGCTGAGAAGTGCAACGCGAAGAGGAGGCCGCACCTGCATGGCAGAAGTTTACTCCCGGGCGCTGCAAAGAGTGTGCGCTAGGCTAAACGCCTAGGGAGCAGATGCCATGGTCGACGGTTTGATCGTCCGGTCCTCAGGGATCCACGCCGCAGGGTGCTACACCATGAGACACATTCGCCAGGGCACGCGCGTGCTCGAATACGACGGCCTGCGCTTTGCCAAAAAGCAGGCCGATGAACGTTATGCCGGCAGAAACCTCACCTATCTCTTTAGCTTCGGCGAAGAAGGCACTGTGATCGATGGGTTTGGCACGGCCATGTTCCTCAACCACTGCTGCGAGCCGAACTGCGAGACCGAGGAAGAGGATGGCCGTATCTTCATCGTCGCCTTGCGAAACATCGCTCCTGGGGAGGAACTCACCTACGAGTACAACCTCCACGACTCCGACGACGAGCCGGGACTCTGCTGCTGCGGGGCGCCAGGGTGTCGCGGCACAATGTTCAGCGACGCCGAGGTGAAGCGTCGGCAGCGCCGTGAGCGCGCCAGGGCACGCCGGAATGCCGCCGCCCCGCAGCGGTCTCCTCGTGGCGAGCAGCCGGCGTCGTAAGATCGTACAGGTAGCTTATGGCGTATCAGGTTCTAGCAAGAAAGTACCGGCCGCAGCGTTTCGCTGACGTTGCGGGGCAGGATCACGTAACTGTGACGTTGATGAACGCGCTCACCCAGGGCCGCGTCGCGCACGGGTACATCTTCAGTGGGCATCGGGGCATCGGCAAAACAACCATCGCCCGCATCCTGGCGATGGCGCTGAACTGCCGTAACAGCATTGGCAGCGAGGTCCGCCCCACGCCCGAACCCTGTGAGGTCTGCGAAAGCTGCACCGAAATCCGCGCCGGCAACGCCGTTGACGTGATTGAAATCGATGCTGCGACCAATCGAGGTATTGATGAGATCCGAGAGTTGCGTGATGCTGCCCGCTACCGGCCCGCGCGCGATCGGTACAAGATCTACATCCTGGACGAAGCGCACCAGATCACGGATGCTGCCTTCAATGCGCTGCTGAAGACGCTGGAAGAGCCGCCTGAACACATCGTTTTCATGATGGCCACCACACAGCCGGAAGACATCCCGCAGACCGTGCGCTCTCGCTGCCAGCACTTCAGCTTCCATGCCGTAAAGATGGCGGACATTCTGCAGGAGCTGCGCGGCATCGCCCGGCAGGAGGAGGTGGAGGCGGATGATGCCGCCCTCGGCCTTCTCGCGGAGGCCGGCGACGGCTCCATGCGCGATGCCCTCAGCGTCATGGACCAGGCCATCGCTAGTGCCCCCGTGGAGGACGGTCATGCTGTTCTGAGCGGTGCGCAGATCCGTGACCTCATGGGTACGGTATCGAACGCTGTCTTTGAGCGCTTGCTTGAGGCTGTCGACGCCGGGCGCAGCGCCGAAGTCATGACGCTGGCCAACGAGCTCATGGATGCCGGCAACAGCCCGGCGCAGCTCGCCCGGCAGGCCGTCCGCTTTCTGCGCAACGTCTTGATGGCCAAGATCGCGGGTCTGTCCCCGGAGGAGGCCAGTGGGTCAGACGCCGGCTCTACCGAACTGCTGCAGATCTCGCCCGAAGAACGTCGTCGCGCTGCCCGCTCCGCCACTCTGTTCTCCGAAGAAGAGCTCACGCGTTTCCTCCAGGTATTGCTGCGCACTTTTGATGAGCTGGGCTATCGGCAGGAGCCCCGTCTGCACTTCGAGCTTGGTCTGCTCAAGCTGGTGCACCTGCGTCGCCTTCTTCCGGTCGAGGAACTGCTCAACGGCCTTCCGGGTGCCGCACAATCGGCAGCTGCGAAGCCTTCGCCCGGTCGCTCTGCCGCGGAGGCAAGTCGCTCTGCTGCGGATCGCCCGCCTCAGCCAGTTCGGTCTGCTGCCGTGCCGTCTGCTGCCGTGCCGTCTGCTGCCGTGCCGTCTTCTGCCGCTCCGCCAGCGCACATGGCTCCCACCCCGGACTCTTCTTCGATCTGGGGCCCGCGCGACAAGGCAACTCCCCCATCTGCCACAACGGCTCCACCCATCTCTTCCCGTGGGCCTGCAAAGGTTGAGCAACCGACAGCAACGCCCGTAGGTACTTCGATAACGAAGCCGTCGCTCCCCGAGCCGGTTGCTCCTGAGCGATCGGCACGAGCGGCTTCAACGGCGGTTGAAGCCGCTCCTCGACAGGTTCATGCAGAGCCCTCGAGAGCAACGGTCGCGAACAGTGCCCCGGTGTTCCCTTCTCGGGCGGCATCGTCAGGTGCTGCCCGCCCAGCAGCAGGCGCAAGCCCCTTCTCGGCAGGCCTCGGTGCCCCTACCCCTTCGGAAACGGTCAGCCCCACTGCAATCGAGTCAACACCTTCGCCGAGCAATCTGTCCCCCGACGTCTCCAGTCAGCCGACATCGATCGCCAAGCCCCAGCAGGACACCGGTGACATCGAACGCGCCGCTACATTGCAGCGGGCTGTCGTGGAAGCACTTTCATCTACCAAGCAGGTCTCTGCTGGTGAAGCGCTGGAGGACGCCGAGTGGCAGATCGCGGACGGAGCTTTGCGGGTCCAGACGCAGCTCTCCAAGACCATGCTGGGGGTGGTCGTTAATGCGGAAGCGGATCGCATCGCGCGAACAGCCATTCGGCAGGCCGGAGGTACTGCGCTCACGGTTGAGTGGCTTCCAGGTGTAGCCAAGGCGAAGAAAGCGGGGGCAGCACCCCGCGCCGCGCGGTCAGGTAGTGCTCAGGCCAAAGCGGAAGAGCATCCGCTCGTGCGCCAGGCCCAACAGCTCTTCAACGCCGAAATCCGGAACGTCATCGATCTCAGCGGCAGCAAGTAAGCAGACGCATTCTAAAAGAGACACCCCAGGGAGGGTCGTATGGACTTTGAAAAGATGCAGGAGATGCTGCAACAGGCGCAGCAGATGCAGGGCCAGATGGAAGAGCAACTATCACGCACAGTGGTCGAAGCCCAAACTGGCGGAGGCGTTGTCACCGTTCGCATGAACGGCCGCAAAGAGGTGCTTCGCCTGAAGATCGAGCCATCAGCAATTGGTAGTTCCGGGAGCGACCTTGAATTGCTCGAGGATCTGATCACCGCGGCTGTAAACGAGGCAGGGCGCCGCGCCGATGCCGCGATGCAGACCAACGTCTCCAGCATGATGGGCGGCCTTTCGCTGCCGGGTCTCGAGTAGGTGTCCACCTCCCGCTTTGCTGAGCCGATGGCTCGGCTGATCGACGAGTTCCGCAAGCTTCCAGGCATCGGGACCAAAACAGCGCAGCGACTTGCCTTCCACGTCCTTCGGACCAGCGAGGCAGATGCGCGGGCCCTTTCTGCCTCTATCCTCGAGCTGCGGGCGCGTCTCACACTCTGTTCTGTATGCAACAACGTTACAGATGTCGATCCCTGCCTCTTCTGCGCGAGCGGCACACGGGACCACGACCTGATTTGTGTTGTCGAGGAGCCCACCAACATCGCATCTATCGAGAAAACACGAGGATATGGTGGCGTTTACCATGTGCTGCACGGAACCCTCAGTCCGGTGAATGGCGTGGGGCCGGAGCAGCTCCGGCTCAGCAATCTCTTCTCTCGGGTCGGCGCGGCGCGCGAGATCATTCTGGCTACCTCGCCGACAACCGAGGGTGAAGCGACCGCCGGGTATCTCGCCGGCGAGATTCGGCGTCTCGCACCTGCAGTACGGCTCACTCGGATCGCCACCGGTGTTCCTGCAGGCAGCGACATCGAGTATGCCGACGAGGTGACCATGTCGCGAGCCATGGAAGGCCGACGCGAGCTGCAGTAGCAGTCACTCGGCGTTCCTATAATTCACGAGGTCCTGGCCTGACATCTCCGCAGGCGGTGTCAACCCCAGCAGGCCCAGAACACTGGGCGAGATGTCCCGCAGGCTCCCATTGTTTCGCAGCGTCACGTCGGCGCCGTCCTCTGTCACGTAGAGGAACGGTACTGGATTCGTCGTGTGCGCGGTGTGAGGTCCACCCGTGAGCGGGTCGATCAGGAGCTCCGCGTTTCCGTGGTCTGCCGTGATCAACAGAGCTCCCCCTCGCTGCCGCACGGCAGCGTAGATTCGGCCGAGCTCATTGTCCACGACCTCCACAGCCCGAACTGTGGGTTCGAGCTTGCCGGAGTGGCCAACCATATCCGCATTGGCGAAGTTCGCGATGATGACCTCGAAAGCCGTATCACCCACGGCCTTGATCACCGCATCCGCCACCCCGGCGGCGGACATCTCTGGCGCGAGATCGTAGGTCGCCACCCTTTGCGACGGCACAAGCGCTCTGTCCTCCCCAGGGAATGGCTTCTCGATGCCTCCGTTGAAGAAGTAGGTGACGTGGGCGTACTTCTCTGTCTCGGCTACGCGGAGGTTGCGCAGGTTCGCCTGCGCCATGAGGTTGGCGAGCAGGTTGTCCATGGACTCAGCAGGGAGAACGATGGGCAGGCGGAAGTTGCGGTCGTACTGCGTCAGGCACACGTAATGCAGATCCGTCGGAACGAGCGATCTCGGTATCTCCGCTTCAAGCTCGGAACTGTTTGGGAGCGAGGTCGGGATCGAAGGCTTGTCCGTTGTGGAAGAATCCGCATTTCGCGCCAAAACGCGGGTGATCTGGCGAACTCGATCCGCTCGGTAGTTGAAGCAGAGGACGGTGTCGTGGGATTGGATGGGGGCCAGGGGGGCGCCGTGGGTGTTGAGGACGGTGAAGGGGGGGACGAACTCGTCGGTGGTGCCGGTGTTGTAGAGGTCTTGGAGGCGGGCCAGGGGGTCGGCGAACTGGCCGCCGGCGGGGTTGCCGGTGACCATGGCGTCGAAGGCCTGGCGCTCCTTCTCCCAGCGGAGGTCGCGGTCCATGGCGAAGTAGCGGCCGGAGACGCTGGCGAGGGCGCCGACGCCGATCTCCCCGAACTGCTGCTGGAGCTGCTCGAGGTAGCGGAGGCCGCTGGTGGGCAGGGTGTCGCGGCCGTCGAGGAAGGCGTGGACGAAGACGCGGGAGAGGCCCTGTTGGGCGGCGAGGCGGAGGAGGGCGTAGAGGTGGCGCTGGTGGGAGTGGACGCCGCCGTCGGAGAGGAGGCCGATGAGATGGAGGGCGGTTCCCTTTTCCTGGGCGGTGCGGACCGCGCGGAGGAGGGTGGGGTCGGAGAAGAAGGAGCCGTCGGCGATTGCCTGGTCGATGCGGCTGATGTCCATGCGGACGATGCGGCCGGCGCCCAGATTGAGGTGGCCGACTTCGGAGTTGCCCATCTGGCCGGCGGGGAGGCCGACAAACTGTTCGGAGGCGCGAAGGAGGGTGTTGGGGTAGTCGCGGAGGAGCCGGTCGTAGTTGGGCTTGCGGGCGAGGGCGATGGCGTTGCCGTGGGTTTCGGCGCGATAGCCCCAGCCATCGAGGATGGTGAGCACAACGGGACGGACGGGGCGGCGAGAGGGACGGGGAGCCATGCTCCTTTTATAGCGGAGCGGACCGGCGGTGCGGGGGGGTGGGGGGGTACCCCCCTTACGAATTGATGCAGAATCTTCGATCCATTGGGGTTAGGTCCGGACCAAAGGTGTTGGAAGGTGGATCTTTCGATTCGGGGACAGAGGCCTGGGTGGGGCCCGGCCTGGTAGGCCGGACCCCGGGTGGTGCGGTTAGTCCTGCGGGAGGACGGGGGTGGTGGAGGTGCGGGCGCGGGGAGCGGCGGCGCGACGCGGTGTGGGCTGGCGGGTGCCGGGCAGGGTGGGGGTGCGGGCGGTGCTGGCGCGGCGCTCGCGGGCGGCCTGCTCGTGGGCGGGGAGGCGGGTTTCGGGCTTGGGTGTGTGAATTTTGACTGCTTTCATGATGATCTCCCTTGATTGTGGCTGGACCGGTAGTGGTCCTGGCCGAGGTTGTTGTGAGCAAACGCGAACAGCCCGGCCAAAGGCCGGGCTGCGGGGTTTGCTCTCCCTCCAGTTTAGGGAGAGGGGTAGGGTGGATGCGCCATTACTTCCCTGTTCGCATGCAGATACGGGACGAGGCTAGAAGCTGATCTTGAGGATCTGGCCGTTGTTGCCGACGAACCAGCCGGCGTGGGGGTTGGCGAAGCCGACGGACCAGAAGCCGCTGACGGAGGGGAGCGGGTGCCAGGTGTGGCCTTCGTCTGGGGACCAGGCGGCGGCGCCGGCTTTAAAGCCGGGGAGGGTTTCGGTGGTGATGACGACGGTGCGGTCGAACTGGTGGCCGAAGCAGTTGGGGTCGAACCAGTCGTCGTGGCCACGACCCTCGACGCCGCGGGCGTAGGCGAGGCCGAAGATGGCGCCGGCGATGGGCGGCTTGGTGGTGAGGTGCCAGCGCTGCCCGCCGTCGTCCGAGGTGGCGGCCTGGGCGGAGGTGTCCGAGGTGAGGTCGCCGCCGCCGACGATGCCGTGGATGGGATCGCGGAAGGCGACCGAGAAGCCGCCGGCGTTGGGGTTGCTGACGAGCGGGGTGTCGTAGGCGTTCCAGGTATGGCCGCCGTCGCGGGTGGCGAGGATGCGGGCGATGGAGGCGCCGCCGGTGGCGACCCAGGCGTTCTCTCGGCCCTGGACGGCGGAGCAGGTGCCGCTGGAGGAGAAGGAGGCCTCGGCGGGGAGGGCGGGCGGCAGGTCGTTGGCGATGGACTGCCAGGTGCGGCCATTGGTGGTGCGGATGTCGGGGAAGGTGCCGTCGACGGAGTCTGAGTGGGCGAAGCCGCGCTCGGGCGTCCAGAAGGAGAAGCAGTCGTAGAAGGCGCCGACCTTCTTGTTTTGAAACTGGACTGCCCAGTGGGCGCCGGCGTCTTCGGTCTTGTAGATCCGGAAGTCGCCGGTGTTGTCGCCGATGGACATGAGGTAGGCGACGCGGTCGCTGATGCCCTGCACGTCGCGGAACTGGAGGGCCTCGGCGCCGGGGACGACGCCGGCGTGCCAGGTCTTGCCGCCGTCGGTGGTGCGGACAAAGGTGCCGCCGGCGCCTGAGGCCCAGACGACCCGGCTGTCCACGGGGCTGACGGCGATAAGGAGCTGGGTGGTGTTGCTCTTCTGCGGGGTGAGAGTGGGCTGGCGGTGGTGCCAGTTGGGCTGGGCTTCGGTGGAGGCCTGGGCGTGCGCGAGGGGGGCGGCGAGGGATGTGACAAGGGTAGCGACCAGCGCACGCTTCAGCATGGGGTTCCTCCGTGGAGCGGGTGGGTGTGTGGGAGGAGTATAGGGAGGGGGTGGGGTGCGGTCAAACAGCTGTCTATCGGGGTCAGCAATCCCGGGAGTCTGCAGGGAACGAAAGGCGCACGAAGGCTGCAGCAAATTCGCCATTGCAAGTCCTTGCATACACACGCGGAAGGTACTAACATTTCTGTCATCAGATGCTGAAGGGATTCGACATAACCGGAGCTGTCCAAGCCGCATCTGCCAACACGCGCGGGCTAGCGGCTCTGCTCGTGATCGTTTTGTTCTTTACGACCAGATGGGCGTTCCAGGGTGCCGAACGCAAGCGCAAGCTCATCACCCTGACGGTTTTCGGCATCGCTGTGGCCGCGATCATCGCTGTGTCCTTCTCGCGGGAGGGGAAGGCTGGCCCGAGTGCACCCGCAAAGGCAGACATCCACACTGATCACACTACGCAATCAGGTCAGACTAATGTCAACGGGGTAGGCGGAAATGTTGTGATAAACACCACGCCTCGCGAGGGCAGTACTCCGCCGTGAGGCTCTGGCTCGCAGTTTTGCTGCTTATCTCGACCTCAATCCTACGCGGACAGGCCGTTGTACAAAACGCGCACTCGACAAATTGCGGCGCCGTCAACCTGAACGATGTAAAAGGTAACGTTCAGATCAATCAGAATTGTGAGGAGAGCGCTCCCGAAACCCTCAAAGGCATGCTGCGGGAATTGCAGCGGCATGAGCGTGGAGAGCAGGCCGCCCATGCTGAGGCGAATGCGTGGCGTGCGAAGTACGAGCAACTGCTGTTGTCTGTCGCCCAGATTCCCCAAGACGACGAGGCGTTGCGAGCCGGGTTGGACCGAGCACTGCAAAAGCGAGATTTCACTTCCGCTCACAAGCTCGTGGACGAAGCGTTAGAGAAGGATGTTACCAAGACCCGCATCGCACAACTGCAGTATATCCATGGGCAAATCTTCGAATTACAGTCGGACTTTGCTCAGGCATCTACTCATTACGAAGTAGCCCATAAGCTTTTCCCCATGAGTGTTCCTTTTGCATTCTCGTATGGGAACTCACTCTTAGTGATGAGACGTTTTCCAGAAGCAGCTACCGTCTTCGACGGGCTAGTACATGCAGGTACGCTTGCACCGAATCAAAAAGAAGAGTTAGCGGCAGCTCTTATGAACGTTGCTACAGCTCAGGCGGGATCGGGTAATCTCGAAAAGCTTTCCTCCGAATACACAGAGGCTTACAAGCTTTTTGACGAATCTGCAAGGACTGGCTCCCTTGCATCGCGTCGCAATGCTGCATATGCACAGATCGGGCTCGCCGACATTTACCAGCACAGGAGAGACTTTGTACGAGCGGCGGCCGCATTCGACGCTGCTATCAGAGAGGCGAGACTCGGATTGGAGCCCGACGGCACCGGCAGGTATCAGCTCGCGGGCGTGTTGGTGATCGTATCGGAGTTTAGGCTCACCCAGAACCACGTCTCGGATGCTATGCCTAGCATCGAGGAAGCCGTAGCGATCTATGCTGAACTGGCTGGAAAAGATGTAGCGCTTCAACCCAGATACCAAGCAACATACGCCCACAGTCTGATCGTTGAGGCACGCGTCTATCTTGTGGCCCACGATCTTACGAAGGCTCGCAAGGCCGGAGAGCAAGCGGTTTCCCTTTATGACAAACTCACTGCGTCAAATCCCGATCAATACCGGATCGGAAGGGGCGGAGCACACCAAGTTCTGGGGGCGATTGGTTTGATGTTGGAGGACGGTACCGACCAAAAGGAGCTTGCCCTCGCGGTTGATAACTACGAAAGAGCTCCCGAGGTACTTCGCAGAGAAAACGTGATTCCTATAGCTCGCGCCAAATGTTACTTAGGCGTAGCTCTTCTAAGAAGGGGTGATGTTCCCTCGGCCCTGGAGCGGGCGGGCTCATCGCTCGATGCTCTGGAGTCGTTGCCCACGCAGGTGGTCATTGACTCAGCCGGCGATGTCGTGGATGACGCCGCTTTCATCTTCGAAGCTGCGGGCCATCCTGACAAGGCAGAACAGGCCCATCGTCGCTGGCCTGCCGCTCCCTAGTAGATGGGTGCTCAGGTGCCGCATAGCTAGCCGCCAAATCACCGGTTATGGATCGGGGCTGGTCTGGACAACTGGGCTGCTAGGCGAGACCCATTAGCCTCTCGATCACACCGAGCAGTTGATGCTGCCTTTGCCGAGGAACTGGGCGGCTGGGCCTAGCTGTTCTTCGATGCGGAGGAGCTGGTTGTACTTGGCGATGCGGTCGGTGCGGGAGGCGGAGCCGGTTTTGATCTGGCCGGCGTTGGTGGCGACGGCGAGGTCGGCGATGAAGGTGTCTTCGGTTTCGCCGGAGCGGTGGCTGATGATGGAGGTGTAGCCGTGCTGGCGGCCGAGCTCGATGGCGTCGAGGGTTTCGGAGATGGTGCCGATCTGGTTGACCTTGATGAGGATGGAGTTGGCGACGCCCTGGTCGATGCCCTGCTGGAGGCGTTCGGTGTTGGTGACGAAAAGGTCGTCCCCGACGAGCTGGATCTGGTCCCCGACGAGGCCGGTGAGAGACTTCCAGCCGTTCCAGTCGTTTTCGGCGAGGCCGTCCTCGATGGAGACGATGGGATACTGGCGAACCCAGGAGGCCCAGTATTCGGCCATCTGCTCGGAGGTGAGGGAGCGCTTGTCGGACTTTTTGAAGACGTAGGTCTGGGTTTCGCCGTTGAAGAACTCGGAGGAGGCGGGGTCGAGGGCGATGGCGATGTCGGAGAGGGGGCGGAAGCCGGCGAGGGTGATGGCTTCGAGGATGAGGTCGATGGCTTCTTCGTTGGACTTGAGGGAGGGGGCGAAGCCGCCTTCGTCGCCGACGGCGGTGTTGTAGCCCTTCTTTTTGAGGACGGACTTGAGGGTGTGGAAGGTTTCGGTGCCCCAGCGGAGGGCGTCGGAGAAGGTTTCGGCGCCGACGGGCATGATCATGAACTCCTGGAAGTCCACGTTGTTGTCGGCGTGGGCGCCACCGTTGAGGATGTTCATCATGGGGGTGGGGAGGACGGAGGCGTTGACGCCACCGAGGTAACGATAAAGGGGGAGCTGGAGGGCGGTGCTGGCGGCGCGGGCGACGGCCATGGAGACGGCGAGGATGGAGTTGGCGCCGAGCGAGGCTTTGTTGGGGGTGCCGTCGAGCTGGAGCATGGTGAAGTCGATGAGGCGCTGGTTGGTGCTGTCGAGGCCGATGAGCTCGGGGGCGAGGACGGACTCGACGTTGTCGACGGCCTTGAGGACACCTTTGCCGAGGAAGTGGCGCTTGTCGCCATCGCGGAGCTCGACGGCCTCGTGCTCGCCGGTGGAGGCACCGGAGGGGACGGCGGCGCGGCCGCGGATGCCGCCTTCGAGGGTGACATCGGCTTCGACGGTGGGGTTGCCGCGGGAGTCGAGGATTTCACGGGCGGTGATGGCGGTGATCTCGGTCATGGTGTTCCTTTGGGTGCTGGGGAGGGTGCGCTGGGAGTGGATGTGGTGGGCGAGGCGGGTGTTGAGGGGGCGGCGGGCGTCGACGGGGAGGGAGGTGCCGGTGGTGGTGAGAATGGTCTGGACGAAGGGTCCGTCGGGCGATTTGCTTTGGCGAAAAAAGGGACGATCGGGGTGAGACGGCACGAAGGGGATTTTAGCAGTGTGCGGTTGCGGGCGGACGGGTTGGGGCGGTGTGTGGATGGGCGGGGTTCCTGGGGGGATTCCTGGGGCGGAATTCAGAGAGGAATTCCGCGAGGGGCGGGGTCTGTGCGGACTAGTGTGGAGAGTGCGGTGCTGGGCGCCGCTTTGGACGGAGGAGAGAGACGATGGGCAAGCATCGCGTGGCGGCAGGGTCTGTGTTGGCAGGGTTGGTGTTGGCGGGGGCTGTTGGGGCTCGGGCGCAAGTGAGCGGGGCGACGACGACGGCCGCGGAGGCGCAGCGGACGGGCGTGGCGCATCCGGATGACGCGCCGATCGAGGCGACGGCGGATCAGCCGGTGGTGGTGAAGGCGAAGCCCTCGGCGGCAGTGCCGGCTGTGGCGGTTCCGGCTTCGGCTTCGGGGAGCACATCGAGCTATGGGGCGTATGTGCCGTACACGGGCACGGTAGGTGCGACGCCGGTGGCGACGGGCAAGGCGCTGACGGAGGATCAGGCGGATGGGGCGGTGGTGACGTCGGTGGATGATCCGCTGGGAGCGCTGCGTGAGGGCACGCTGCTGCATGCGCGGGTGCGCGAGCGGCTGACGACGCTGTCCACGGAGGAGGGGACGCGATTTTCCGCCGAGCTGGTGACGCCCGTGGAGAAGGACGGGCGCGTGGTGCTGCCGGTGGGCTCGGTGGTGAGTGGACGGGTGACCAGCGTGCATGGAGGCCGACGGATCTCAGGTAAGGCCATGATCCATCTGGAGGCAGATACGATCCAGGTGCCGAACGGGCCGCGGTACACGGCGCGGATGCAGGTGATCGATACGGACCAGATGGGGCAGACCAAGGTGGACCGGGAGGGCTCGCTGGTGAAGCGGGACCATCCCAAGGAGACGGCGGCGGTGCTGGGGCTTTCGGCCGGCGGCGCGGCGGCTGCGGGCGGCGTGGCCGCGGGGCCAGTCGGCGCAGTTGTTGGTGCGGGCGTGGGCGCCGGTGTAGGGACGGTGCTGTGGCTGAAGCAGGATCGCCAGGAGGTGATCCCGGAGCACGCGATGCTGGTCTTTATGCTGTCGCGCGACATGCCCCTGGTGCAGCATGGCGAGATGCGCGAGGTGGCGAGCAGCCATGCCGTGAAGCCGGTACGGGATCCGGATGCGACGGTGGTGGGGGCTGACCAGTAGCTGAATTGTCCAACGAGTGACGCGTTCCTGGGGCAGGGCTTCGGCCCTGCCCCAGATGCATTGGAGGAGTTTGGCTGAGCGCTGCTGGCGCCCGTGGCGGGGTGGCGGGCGCGGAATGGCGAGTCCTGTTCGGCGCTGCTGCGGGTGGTACCGCGCGCCGGCTGATCTCGGGTAAGTGATGTCTGACTGTGGGTTGCGCGGAGCGGATTGACCGGCTGTTAACCGACCTCTGCCAAGCTGGCCAGGAACAACTGCATGGGGCGACGCGGGCTGAAGACCCTGGCGCGCCTGAGTATGCGGTGGTTCCGTACGGACCCTTTCAGGAGATCAGATGTCGCCAAGACTTACCCGAAGTGCCCTTTTGCTGTGCGCGATGGCCGCTGCTGCAGACGGCTCTCGAAGCTTTGCCCAGTCCACTACACAGGGCGCCATCTCTGGCACCGTGTTCGATGCGAGCGATGCCGTGGTGCCGAACGCGAGCGTGGTGATCCGGAACGATGGAACAAACGCCGAGCAGCGGCTCACAGCAGACGGCTCAGGCTTCTTCAAGGCACCACAGCTGGCACCTGGCACCTATACGGTTACGTTCACCGCGCCGGGGTTTGGCGAGACGCGAACGAGCAACGTGGTGGTGCAGGTGAACGGCGTGACGGAGCTGAACCAGCATCTGCAGCCTGGCGCGGAGAGCTCGACGGTTGAAGTGACGGCACAGGCGCCGGTGCTGGACTTCGAATCGCCAGCCTATGGCGGCCACCTGAGCAACACGGAGATCGAGAGCATACCGATAAACAACCGGCGGTGGTCGGCGCTGGCGGTGCTGACGCCGGGCGTGACGCCGGATGCGAATGGATTTGGGCTGCTGAGCTTTCGCGCGATCAGCCCGCTGCTGAACAACGTGGAGGTGGATGGCGCGGACGACAACCAGGCCTTCTTCTCGGAAGAGCGGGGGCGCACGCGGGCGGGCTACTCGACCTCGCAGGCGGCGGTGCGGGAGTTCCAGGTGAACACCGGTGTGTACTCGGCGGAGTATGGCCGGGCGGTGGGCGGGGTGGTGAACTCTGTTACCAAGAGTGGAACAAACGGTCTGCACGGGGAGCTGTACTTCTACAACCGAAACTCCAGCCGGTCGGCCTTTCAGCCGGGGGCGACGAACACGACTTTTGACGCGGCCACGAACGCCTATGTGACGGCGCCCTACAAACCCAAGGACAACCGCAACCAGTATGGGTTTGGAGTGGGCGGACCGATCATCAAGGACCGGCTGTTCTTCTTTTATGCCTTTGACCAGTTCAAGCGGAACTTTCCCGGAACAGCGAAGGCGAGCAATCCGACGAGCTTCTTCACAGCTCCGGACGCCACGCTGCCGGCGGGCTACGCCTGCAACTTAACGACGGGTGCAGTGACCGCGGCGGCGGCGGGTGCACCGGCAGTGAGCCCGGTGGATGCGCAGTCGTGCCTGCTGGCGGCGCGGCTGGGCTACACGAGCTACGACCAGGGAGCGGCGGCCTACAACGGGCAGCTGCGCAACCTGCTGAGTGATCTGGGCCCGGTGCCGCGGTTTGGCGACCAGACGATTAACACGCCGAAGCTGGACTGGCAGGTGAACGGCAAGCACCATGTGAGCGGGCTCTACCACCGGCTGCGGTGGGACTCGCCGGGTGGCGTGCAGACGCAGGCGACGAACACCTATGCGGTCGACAGCTTTGGCACGGACTTCGTGAAGCTGGATTATGGCCTGGCCAAGCTGGACAGCGTGTTTACGTCGAAGCTGGTGAACGAGCTGCGTTTCCAGTATGGGCGGGAACTAAACAACGAAGGCCGGCAGACGCCGAGCGGCTACACGAACCAGAACCTGACGAACACGACCGGGGTGCCGACCTATGTGAGCCTGTTTACGACGACGGGCTTCAATCTGGGCACGCCGTACTACAGCTTTCGCACGGCTTACCCGGACGAGCGCAAGTGGCAGATTGGCGACACGGCGAGTCTGCAGCTGGGCAATCACACGATTAAGTTTGGCGAAGACATCGTGCACAACTTCGACGTGCAGAACAACCTGTACCAGGGCAATGGCGCGTACACGTATAGCAGCAGCATCGTGAACTACTTCAGTGATCTGCTGAGCAAGGGCGCGACATGCAACGCGACGGGCAGTGGTGTGGGCTCGGCTACGACTGGATTCTTCCCCTGCTACAACAGCTTCTCGCAGGGGTTTGGGCCGTCGACGTTCAGCCTGTCGACGGTGGACTATGGCGTGTTTGTGCAGGACGACTGGAAGCTGACACCGAGGCTGACGCTGAACCTGGGCGCGCGCTACGACTATGAGCGGCTGCCGTCGCCTTATGGCAACCTGGCGACGCTGCCGCAGACCAACAACCACCCGAGCGACGGCAACAACATTGCGCCGCGCGTGGGCTTTGCGTGGGATCCCTACGGGCAGGGCAAGACGGTGGTGCGTGGCGGCTACGGCATGTACTACGGGCGGGTGTTTAACGCGCTGCTGCTGAATGCGTACCTGAACACGGGCTCACGCGACAGCCAGGCGAGCTACACCTTCAACTCGACGACGGCCGGCGCGCCGCTGCTGCCGGGAGTGGCAGCGGCTGCCCCGCCGCCGACGGCGCAGGGACCGGCGATCCAGTGCTTTGCTAACAACTTCCAGAACCCGTATGCACAGCAGTTTGATCTTGCCGTGCAGCAGGAGCTGGGGTGGAACACAGTGCTTTCTGTGAGCTATATCGGCTCGCTGAGCCGGGAGTTGCCGAACTTTCTCAACCTGAACCTGAACCCGGCGAACACCTACAACGTGAACTACGTGGTGGGTGGCAATGGCGGGAGCTGCGGGCCGCTGGTGTGCGGATCGACGGTGGCGTCGCGGGTGTATTCGAACCGAACGCAGACCGGCGCAACAGCGGGTTTGTATGCGTTCAACACGCCGAATCCGGCGTTTGGCTCGACGACGGAGATTATCAGCAACATCAACGCGAACTATCACGCGCTGACGGCCGAAGTGCAGAAGCGGGCGTCGCGCTGGCTGAGCTACGACGCGAACTACACGTGGTCGCATGCGCTGGACTTCAACCAGAACTCGAGCACGCAGGCCTCGACAAACGGGTGGTATGACCCCTTTGGGAATGCGCGCGCGAACTATGGGCCGTCCAATAACAATGTGCCGCAGCGCGTGGTGGGCTGGGCGCTGCTGAACCTGCCGGGAACCTCGCGGGGATCGGCGCTGAAGTACGTGACAAATGGCTGGTCGTTGAAGCCTCTGGTGCAGATTCAGTCGGGTCTTCCCTACTCGCTGGCGGTTTCGGGTACGGTGCCGAACCAATGCTATGCGGCGGGGTGCCTGGAGGCGAACAGCAGCGGCCTGGCCGGGACGGGTGTGAGCTATGTGCCGCAGATTGGGCGCAACAGCTTCACGTATCCGCGGACGATCAACGTGGACCTGCGCGCGGAGAAGGACTTCCAGGTGGCGGAGAAGTACAGCGTGCAGCTGATCGGTGAGGCGTTCAACCTGGCGAACCACCAGAACGCCACGGCGATCAATACGAGCGGGTATGTGCTGAACACGACGCAGGCGGCGAACCCGACGGAGGCACCGACGGCGACGTTGAACTTCCAGCCGACGTTTGGGTCGGTGACGGCCTCAAACGCGAACAACACATACCAGGTGCGGCAGGTGCAGCTGGCGCTCCGTCTGCTGTTCTAGCTGCGGAAGTTTTCACTCCATGCTCGGCATGCCCATGAGGGTGTGCCGAGCTTTTCTTTTGGGGCAGGCGGGGCTGTCGACAGGGACGGCTTGGGCGACGTAGGATGGGCCGCTATCGAGCAGACAGGTTGTGCCAGGGAGGGCAAGGGTGAGAGAGACGTTTGCGGTTGCGGTGCTCGCGATGGGGAGCCTGGGTGTGGGGCAGGCACAGCAGCCGACACTGGCGAAGACGGCTTTGCCGCCGATGGGATGGTCGTCGTGGAACAGCTTCTCCAACACGATCACGTCGGATGTGACGGTGCAGCAGGCGAAGGCGCTGGCAGCCTCCGGCTTGCAAAAGGCAGGGTACGAGTACGTGAACATTGATGAAGGCTGGTGGACGGGCGAGCGGGACCGGGAGGGGCACTTTGTCGTGGACCCGAAGGCGTGGCCGGCTATCGCACCGGGAGAGACGGCGGGGGATATGAGCAACGTCGTCCGGTATATCCACTCGCTGGGGCTGAAGGCGGGGATCTATACGGACGCGGGTAAGAATGGGTGTTCGATGTATCCGGACCTGGGACCGGCCTATGCGGATGTAGGAAGCGAAGGCCACTACGAGCAGGACTTTCTCCAGTTCGCGAAGTGGGGCTTCGACTTTGTGAAGGTGGACTGGTGCGGCGGAGACAAGGAGAACCTGAGTGGCGACGTGCAGTATGGCGAGATTGCGCGGGCGATCTCGCGCGCGGAGCAGATGACGGGCAAGCGGATGTACTACTCGATCTGTAACTGGGGACGACAGAGCCCGTGGACGTGGGGGCCTGGAGTAGGTGGGGCGACGCAGGCGATGTGGCGGGTGAGCGAGGACATTGTGGCGCCGGTGGTGGCTGGGCACGAGCACGCTGACCGGCGGGTTTCGTTTGAGAACATGCTGCGGAACTTTGATCAGGGAATCCACCCAGAGGCGCAGCATACGGGGTATTACAACGACCCGGACATGATGGTGCTGGGGATGCCGGGGATGAGTGCGGCGCGCGATCGCTTGCATATGGCGCTGTGGTCGATTTCGGGCGCGCCCTTGCTGATTGGTGCGGACCTGGCGACGATGCGTGCGGAGACGGCCGGGACATTTCGCAACGCGGACGCGATTGCGATCGATCAGGATGCGCTTGGGCTGCAAGGCGTGAAGGTGAAAGAGATCTCGCCTGGGCTGGAGGTGTGGTCGAAGTTTCTGGCTACGCCCGGGACACGCGCTGTGCTGCTGCTAAACCGAAGCTACTTCCCTGCACCGATGGCGGTGGATGCGGTGGAGTTGGGGCTGACCGGGCCTACGATCTCGCTGCGCGATGTTTGGGCCGGAAAGGACTTGGGAAAGGTGCAGGGGGCGTTTCACGCGACGGTGCCTGCCCAGGATGGGTTGCTGCTGCTGGTGCGAGGGGACGAGGGCAGCTTCCACGAATACAGCCCGAGTGCCGCCGGGTCTGGTGGGGAGGGAGCAATCACGGATCCACAGACGGAGTTTGCGGGTGTGCCACAGACGCCAGCATCCTTTGCGCAGGTGCGGATTGACTACACCAACGCGACGCGGACGACCAAGGTGGTCGACCTGTTTGTGAACGAAGAGACAGGCACGCGTGTAGCCTTGCCGCCGACGGGGAGTGCCGCAGGTTCGGTCTGGATCCAGGCGAAGCTGG
The DNA here is from genome assembly GCA_965199635.1 of Acidobacteriaceae bacterium. Classification (GTDB taxonomy): domain Bacteria; phylum Acidobacteriota; class Terriglobia; order Terriglobales; family Acidobacteriaceae; genus Edaphobacter. Next base: position 1,628,393 of record CBDASL010000001.1, read on the forward strand.
ATCGGCCGGCGAACGCGAATGTGCTTCGCTTCGGGATCTCGCCCGCAGCAGACCTGAAGATCCAGGCGATCGCGGTGCACTAGCTCGATGGGAGGCTAGTCGCGCAGCTGGGCGAGGAGGCGCTTCCAATTTTTCTGGTTGCGGCGGTAGTTCTTCTTCAGGTCTTCCAGAATGCGTTCGAGGTCGGAGTGGCCGGTGAGGCGCTTCCAGAGTGGATTGATGGAGAACCAGGGGTAGTTCTCGTTGCCAAGGTAGATGGCGCGGCGCAACCAGTGGAGAGCTTCGGATTCGTCGCCTTCGACGGCGAAGTAGGTGGCGAGGCGGTAGGCCATCTCCGCGTCGGCTTCGGCGGCAGCGAGGGTTTCGTCGACGATGAAGCTGGCAGCCTTTTCGCGCTCGCCGAGCTGGACGTAGCAAAGGGCCACGGTGGGAAAGACGATACGGAGGGAGCTGTCGTCCGTGATGGCAGCCTCAAGTGTCTCGATCGCCTTGCTGAGATGGCCGGTTCGCATCTGCTGGTAGCCGAGCGAGAGGCGAAGGAGAGGGTGACGCGGTTCGAGGGTGAGGGCCTTTGAGATCTCGTCGCCGGCGAGCTCCATTTGATTTTGATAGTGGTAGACACGGGCGCGGTGGTTATAGATGAGGGCTGCGGCGGAGGGGTTGAGGCGCAGCGAAAGGTTGAACTGGTCGAGCGCTTCGTCGTAGATGCCGTCAGTGCGCAGGGTGGTTCCGGCGACGAGGTGGACGTTCCAGTCGTTGCCGGCGGTCTGGAGGAGGTTCTCAATGCCGTAGCGGGCCGACTCTTTCTCGCCGCGTGAGAGGAGCATGTAGACGCGATAGAGATTGGCTTCGAGGGCGTCAGGGTCGAGCTGGAGGGCTTTATCAAAGGCGCGGCGCGCTTCAAGAACGTGCTTCTGACCACCAAGGCCATTGAAGGCGTACTGGAGGTGGGTAATGCCGAGACCGGACCAGCCTGGAGCGAAATCTTCGCGCTGCCGGACGACGGACTCGAAGAGCTCGCGGGCGCGGTTGAGATCGTCGCGGGAGCCGGTGCGCGTCATGAAAGAGGAGAGGATGGCGCGGGCCTGGAGGTAGTCCTCCGATGGCTCCTCGGCGAGCGATGGGCGGCCGCCACGTGCGCCTTCGACGTGGCTGAGACCACCAAAGTGCTGCAGCGTGCTGAAGACTTCGTTGCAGATCTCGGTCTGAACGGCGACGAGGTCGAAGCTGGCGACGTTGATGGAGCCGCCCGTTCGCACACTTTCACCGGCGACGTCGAGCAGCTGCCAGTTGAGATCGAAGCCCTTGTCGGAGCGGACGAAGTTGCCGGCCAGGACGAACTGCACGACCAGCTTGCGGCCGATGGCAAGGGGATCAAGCTGTTGAGATCCGATCGCCATAAGGGTGCTGGTGGGGCGGACGACCAAGGACGGCATGCGGGCGAGGCGGGCGCCGATGGCGTCGGCGAGTGCGTGGCCGTAGAGGGGCGAGTTGCTGGAGGCGCTGAAGTCGATGAAGGGGAGGACGACGATGGAGCTTTGGCGGCTGTTGGCGTTGGCGGCGGGCTCGCGGAAGCGCTCGGCGAGCATGGACAGGATGCCGGTGGAACGCTTCTCTTCTTCAGGACCGGAGCGACTGTTGCGGATGGAGACGGCGACATCTGCCGGGAGGAGGATGGACTCCAGCTGCGAGGTCCGGATGATGGTGCGCAGACTTTCGCGAATGTCTGACGCGGAGGTGAAGCGAGCGGAGGGCTGTTTTTCCAGACAGCGCAGGATGACGCTGCGCAGCTCAATGGGAAGCTGGGGGGCGATCTCGAGCAGCGGGGGTGGATCCGCGAATTGAATGGCGCGGATGGTTTGAAACTCCGGAGCATCGGCGCGATGAAAGGGATGGCGGCCAGTGGCGAGCTCATACAGGATGAGGCCCATCGCGAAGATGTCTGTCTGGACGCTCGAGCGACCGGTGACGAACTGCTCCGGGGCCATGTAGGCGATGGTGCCGCCGCGGGCGGTATAGGTGCCGCCACCGGAGGCGGTCTTGTTGCGGCCGGGGCTGCTGGGATCGGGTTCGGCGTCGTCCGGGGTGAGGCGGCGGGCAAGACCGAAGTCGAGGATCTTGACCAGACCGCCATCGGTGAGCATGACGTTGGCCGGCTTGAGGTCGCGATGGAAGATGCCCAGGGTGTGCGCGGCGGAGAGGCCGTCGGCGATCTGGATGCCGGCTGAAAGGATGAGCTGGAGGCTGGAGGCGCCTTCGAGGATGATCTTGTCCAGGCTCTTGCCCGGGATGTACTGCATGACGATGTAGGCTTCGTCGTCGATTTCGCCGACTTCGTAGATGGCGCAGACGTTGGGATGGTCGATGGCGGAGGCGAGACGAGCCTCGCGCAGCTGCGTGGTGCGCATCTGCTCGGGCGTGAGATTGCCGCGCTTGAGGATCTTGATGACGACGGGCCGCTGCAGCAGGGTGTCTGTGGCGAGGTAGACCACGCCGCTGCCGCCGGCTCCGATCTTGCGGACAAGCTCGTATTGCTCGATGATGCGGCGCTTCATCGCCCTATTATCGCAACTCGCAGCGGCAGCGCGGTTACAGCTTTCGCAATCGATGTAGAAGGCGGGTCAGACCGTAACGCCACCGAGGGGACGATGGGCGAGCTCGCGCAGGAGGTCGTCAAGCGAGTTGCCGCGAGCGGGTTCGGCCGCAGGCTCAGGGGTGGGAGCGGGGGTGAAGCGGCGCCGGATCTCTGACGCAGGGACGGCGACCGGGCCGGAGGGCACCTTGCCCGCAAGAGAAGCCGGGACGACGTTCGCTGGCCGGTGATGCGACCTGGCGGAGACCGGGCGTGTGGTCACGACGGGACTCTCCGGGCTCTCTGGTGGAGCTGCGGCGAGCTTTGTCTCTGCCTCCTGCTCGATGCTGAGTGGAGCGAGGCCGGTGACCGATGGCTTCGAGAGGCGCTTGCGGGTGAGGCGCGGCTGCTGCGTGACCGCTGCGGCAGAGAGCGGAACGGATAAGTCGGCTTCAGGCCCGAGTGATGCCAGCAGCGTGCGGGCGGTCTGCAGGCGATGGATGAGATTTTCTAGTTCAGATGCAATTTCTGGCAGAGTCATCGTGAGTGCAACAGGGCACTACCCCGTTCTACAGAGTTCAGTTAGGCGTACAGCCATTTTTAGCAGTAAAGACCACAGGGGAGCTATGCGCTTTGTCTGGAAAAACGGGCCGAAATGCTGCGATCGGCTAACACCTGGACCTAAAGTATGACACCGAATGGAGAGTCTTTGGAGAGAGCCAGGCGAGGGCTCAATGCATTCTGGCTGTTTTCGGGTACGTCACCTGCGTGAGACTACCAAAAAAGGTGGCGATCTCGGGAGAGCTCACGATGCGGAGGTTGCCTGTCTGTGGAGAGGTTGGCAAGGATGGCGACTGACGGCGGCGCCACGGAGGCAGGGTTGACAGTGCAATTGTGGATTCTTTACAAGGGAGGTCTCTCACCGGGCGGCGGCGCTTCCCTTGCGCGAGCCGCGCCTCGTGAGTGAGGAGGCGCAGGATGCAGCGACGGGAGTTTGTGCGGATGGCGCTCGCAATGGGAATCGCGCCGCAGCTGCTGGGGCAGCAGACGGCGAACCCGGCACCTCCTCCGCCGGCTCCTGTGCCGTGGACGCTGGGGCTGAACCCCTCGACACCGCTGCCACACACCGTGGTGCCGGATGAGGTCGCGGAGGGCGAGACCGGGTTCTTTTCGGCTGAGCAGACGGCGGCCCTGACGCGGCTGTCTTCCCTGCTGATGCCTGCACTTGGGCAGCGGCCGGGCGCGCTTGAGGCGGAAGTTCCGGCGTTTCTTGATTTTCTGCTGGGACGTTCACCGGTGGAGCGACAGCAGGTGTACACAGGTGGCCTGGACTGGCTCAATGCGGAGTCGACCAAGCAGTTCGGTGTGCCATTCGGGAAGACCGAGACGGCGCAAGCGGACCAGCTGGTGAAGCCGTGGATGCGGACGTGGATGACGGACCATCCACCGACCGAACAGCATGCGGCATTTGTGAACATCGCCCACGCTGACATCCGCACCGCAACCATGAACTCAAAGATCTGGAGTGATTCGGACAGGACGAGCGATCCGGAGGCTTCGGCGCATGCGCTCTTCTGGTCGCCGATTGATCCTGATATGTATGGCGTGGATGCGAACCGGGTGCATGTTCGGCCATCGCCGACGATCGCCGCGCCAGAGGCGTCGCATACCTCGCCGAGCTACCCGAACTAGGTGATGGGAAGAAGAGGAACCATGGCAAGAGAACCTGTAGATGTGCTGATCATCGGCTCGGGCCATGCTGGTGGCATGGCGGCCAAGGTGCTCACCGAGAAGGGCATCTCCTGCCTGATGCTGAACGCCGGTCCAGTGGCGGATGTTGCCAAGAATGCAGAGCGGAAGGCGGCTTATGAGCTGCCGTACCGGGGCTTCAAACCGCCGGGGAAGCTGGAGCACGTCTTTCAATCGAACGAGTACAACGCGAATGTGTGGGTGGATGAGCAGGAGGTGCCCTACACCTTTGACCCGAAGCACCCCTACAACTGGGTGCGGGTGCGGCTGTTTGGCGGGCGCTCGCTGTTCTGGTCGCGGCAGTCATTTCGGCTGAGCGACTATGAGCTGAAGGGCAAGAGCCACGACGGCTTTGGCGAGGACTGGCCGTTCGGCTATGCGGAGCTGGCCCCGTACTATTCGCGCGTGGAGGGCATCTTCCAGGTAGCGGGCGCGATGGATGGGCCGCCGCAGATGCCGGACGGGAACTTCGTGCCGGACACGGATCCTTGGACGCGGTCCATGCAGCGCTTCATCGGGGCGGCCAAAGCACGCGGGGTGCCGGTGTGCAAGCAGCGGCGGGCGCTGGGCAAGGATGGCCTGGCGAGCTCGGTGAATCTGCTGCTGCCGGATGCGGAGAAGACCGGCAAGTTGACGTCGGTGGCGAACGCTGTGGTGCGGCAGATCACGACGGACAAGGCGACAGGACAGCCGAATGGATGCATCTTCATCGACCGTCTGTCACGGCGCGAGATGCAGGTGAAGGCGCGCATTGTGATACTCGCGGCGGGCACGTTAGAGACGACGCGACTGCTGCTGAACTCCGGGCTAGCGAACTCAAGCGGGCTGGTGGGGCGCTACCTGGCAGATCAGATCTATGGAGCGGGTGTGACGTGTTCCGTGCCGGAGGCGCGCGGTGGCAAGGCAACGCCAGAGCTGATGGGCGGGCAGGCGATTGTGCCGCGCTTCCGCAACATCTCCACCAAGGACAAGAACTTCCTGCGCGGGTACGCCTTCAACGTGACGAGCCGGGTTGGCCCGATGGAGCCGCGTAATTTCCCGAGCTACGGCGCAGAGCTCGAGAGCAAGCTGGCCGAGTATCACAGCTCCGGCTTCTACATGACGATCATGGGCGAGGTGCTGGCGCGCTACGAAAACCATGTGCGTCTCGACCCGACGGCAGTGGATGCGTGGGGTATCCCAGTGCTGCGCATCGAGACGCAGTACACGGATAACGAGTACAACATGGCGAAGGATGCGGTGGCGATTGGCTCCGAGATGGCGCACGCCGCGGGCTTTGATGTGTTGTCGTCAAACGAGATGCCGAACCCGCCGGGCTACAGCATTCACGAGGTAGGCACATGCCGGATGAGCGATGACCCGAAGAAGGGCGTGCTGAACCGGTGGGGGCAGAGCCACGATCACAAGAACCTGTTTGTGGTGGACGGCGCGGCTTTTGTGAGTGCGGGCTGGCAGAACCCGACCATGACGATCCTGGCGCTGTCGATGCGGGCGTCAGAACACCTGGCGGACGAGATGCAGAAGCGCAACGTCTAGAAGCGCATGCTGAAGCCGAAGAGGGCCCGCCGTGTTGGCGGGCCCTATCTCTTTGCGACGGGTGAGGCTCAGGCCTGGGGACGAGGCGTGAGGCGGATGAAGCGAGCGGCCGACTCCGGCCAGGAGGCGAGCATGGCAGTGGCGAGGCTGCTGCCCGACTCTTCCACGTGACGCTCGATGAGCGCGCGGAGAGCTTCCTGCGAGTCGGCGTCCGTCATGTCGAAGGGCGTGGGCTCCACGAACTCGGTATGGTAGCGACCTTCACGGAGGAAGGAGCCATCGTCATCCATAACCCAGGCAAGGCCGCCGGTCATGCCGGCACCGAAGTTGCCGCCGACAGGCCCGAGGCTTACCGCGATGCCGCCGGTCATGTACTCGCAGCCGTGCTCGCCGACACCTTCGACGACGGTGGTGGCGCCGGAGTTGCGGACGGCAAAGCGCTCGCCAACGCGGCCGGCGGCAAACATCTCGCCGGCGGTGGCGCCGTAGAGGGCGACGTTGCCGAGGATGACGTGCTCGCCGGAGTTGCGAGCGGCGAGACCGCGCGGACGGATAACGAGCTTGCCACCAGAGAGGCCTTTGCCGACGAAGTCGTTGGCCTGGCCATCGAGAACGAGGGTCATGCCGTGGACGGCGAAGGCGCCAAAGCTTTGTCCGGCGGTGCCGTGGAGGTCAAAGCGGACGTCGGCGGGAAGGTCAGCCTGCGCGCGGCGGAGGGCGATCTCGCCGGCAAGCCGGGCACCCAGGGCGCGGTCCTTGTTGGCGATCGCGGCGTCAACGCGGAAGGGCTGGCCTGCCTCGATGGCGGCGAGGGCGGGCTCGACCCAGGCTTCGTCGAGGGCTTCTGGCAGAGGCTGGGTGTTGCGACCACCGCCCCACTGCTGGGCCTCGCCTTCGACGCGAGCGAGCATGGGAAGGAGGTCGACGCTGCCGTCGAAGCGCACCTGTTCGAGCAGGTCGGTGCGACCGATGGCAGCCTCAAGCGAGGGCAGGCCGTAGCGGGCGAGAAGCTGGCGGAGATCGTCAGCGACGGCTTCAAAGAAGCGCACAACGTGCTCGGGCTTGCCGCGGAACTTGGCACGGAGCTCCGGCTTCTGCGTGGCGATGCCGACGGGACAGGTGTTGAGGTGACACTGCCTGGCCATGTCACAGCCCATGGCAACCAGGACGGCGGTGCCGAAGGCGTATTCGTCTGCGCCGAGGAGCGCGGCGATGAGGACGTCCTTGGCGGTGGCTAGGCCGCCGTCGGTGCGGAGACGAACGCGGCTGCGCATGCCGTTGTGGGCGAGGACCTGTTGCGCTTCGGCGAGGCCGAGCTCCCAGGGGTTGCCGGCGTACTTGATGCTGGAGAGCGCGGCGGCGCCGGTGCCACCGGTATTGCCGGCGATGACGATGAAGTCGGCGTATGCCTTGGCGACGCCAGCAGCGACGGTGCCGACGCCGAAGCTCGAGACGAGCTTCACGCCGACGGCGGCTTTGGGATTGATGCGCTTGAGATCGAAGATGAGTTGGGCAAGATCCTCGATGGAGTAGATGTCGTGGTGTGGCGGGGGCGAGATGAGCGAGACGCCGGGCTGCGCGTGCCGCAGCCGCGCGATAAGACCGCTGACCTTGAAGCCAGGAAGCTGCCCGCCCTCGCCGGGCTTGGCGCCCTGGGCGACCTTGATCTCGATCTCGTCGGCGTGGACCAGGTACTCGGCGGTGACACCAAAGCGACCGGAGGCGATCTGCTTGATCTTGTTGTTGAGCAGGGAGCGATCGGCTGTGATGGGCGGAGCTTCGGCGACGGCAACGGCAGAGTTGCCGGCGATGACGGCTGTGCCGCTATCGCCCACGCCCTGGGCGACGGTCGTGACAGTGGGTTGCTTGCGGTAGACGTCGCGGTCTTCCCCGCCCTCTCCGGTGTTGGATCGACCGCCGAGCATGTTCATGGCAACGGTGATGGTCGAGTGCGCCTCCGGACTGAGGGAGCCAAGCGACATGGCGCTCGAGATGAAGCGTGGGAAGAGAGCGCTGGCAGGCTCGATCTGATCGAGCGGGAGCTCGGGACCAGCGGGGCGAATCTCGAGCAGATCGCGGAGGACGACGGCCTCGCGGGAGCGGGCGCCTTCCTTGTACATCTGGAAGGCTTCGCCACGGTCAGCCGGCGCCATGGCGGCGCTCTGCTGGCGTACGCTGCCGACAAAGGTTTGCAGGGCCTTTACGGTTGGGGGCTGCCAGATGTGCGGCTCTGCACGGTCGGCCTTGCGAAAGCGGACCCAGCCGTAGTCGGGCAGATCCGTGGTGGGCTGTAGCGGCGGCGCAGCTTCCCACGTCTCGCGCAGTTGGTGGTCCAGTTCGGCGAAGCCGATGCCACCGAGCGGTGCGGGCGTGCCATGGAAGCAGGCGTCGACGACGCTGGCGTGGAGGCCCAGGCTGTCGAAGAGGTGGGCGTCGCGATAGCTATCGACGACGGAGATGCCCATCTTGGACATGATCTTGGCGATGCCAGCATCAAGCGCCTTGAGCATCTTGCGTTCGTTGGTGTCGGCGCCCTCGAGATCGGAGGCGAGCGAACGCGAAGTTTCCAGTGCGAGCCACGGACAGACGACGCCGGCGCCGAAGCCGATGAGGACGGCGGCGTGGTGGACGTCGCGACAGTCCCCGGCTTCTACAGCAAGACCGGCGTGGGTGCGCAGGCCGGCACGCACCAGGGCGTGGTGTACCGCTCCGGTGGCCATGGCCATAGGGACTGGGAGGCGGGTCGAGGTGGCGCAGCGATCCGTGAGCAGAAGGATGCGGACGCCATCCCGGACGCGATCGATAGCCCGGTTGCAGAGTTCATTGACGGCGACCTCAAGCGTCTTGTCCGACGCGAAGCAGCAGTCGAGCTCTTCCAGGCGGAGATCTGCCGCGTGCGGGTGCTCGCCGCGACGGAGAGTTTCCACCTGGCCGAGCGAGAGAAAGGGTGAAGGGACGCCGACGCCCGGCAGAGGCGCATGTTTGTCCAGCATGTGAGACCACGGACCGAGGCGGGTGTGCAGGCTGAAGACAGAGGCCTCGCGCAGTGGATCGATCGCGGGGTTGGTGACCTGGGCGAAGCGCTGGCGGAAGTAGGCGTAGATGGGCCGGGGGGTTTTGGCGAGATAGGCGAGGGGTGTGTCGTCCCCCATGGACCAGACGGCGTCCTTGCCATCCTTGGCCATGGGTTGGAGGATCATGCGCACATCTTCGCGGGTATAACCGAAGCCGCGCTGCATGGTGAGCAGGGTTGCGCTGTCCGGGATCTCGGTGAGGGAGGCGGCCTGGAGTGGCTGATCCTCTACCAGGCTTTCGGCGAAGAAGGGATCGCGGTCAAAGATGGAGAGGAGTTCACGGTCCTCGATGAGGCGTTTCTGAGCGAGGTCAACGAGCAGCATCTGGCCGGGGCCGAGCCGGCCGCTGTGGATGACGGTCTCCGGATCGAGATCGACGAGACCGGTCTCTGAGCCAGCGACGACGAGGCCGTCGGCGGTGATGGCGAAGCGGCTTGGGCGGAGGCCGTTGCGATCCAGGGCGGCGCCGACGACCTGCCCGTCGCTGAAGGCGATGGCGGCTGGACCGTCCCACGGCTCGGTGACGTCCATGTGGTAGCGAAGGAAGGCGGAGGACTCGCGACCGGCGGGGGCTGGCGGAAGAAGCACGCGCACAGCTTCAGCGATGGTGCGGCCGTTCTGCCAGAGGAGTTCGATGGCCTCGTCGAGGCTAGTGGAGTCCGTGCCGCCCTGCGTGAGGATGGGCTTGCACTCTGCGGGTAGCGAGGCGTCCCGGGCGTCCATGCGGGCGCGGTTGCCCCACACGGTGTTGATCTCGCCGTTGTGGGCGACGCCCCGGCCGGGCTGCGCACGATGCCAGGTGGGCAGCGTGTTGGTGGCGTAGCGCTGGTGAAAGATGGTGAAGGGGGTTTGGAAAAGCTCCGACTGGAGGTCCGGGAAGAAGCTGGGCAGCAAGGCGCCGGAGCACATGCCCTTGTAGACCAGGGTGCGGCCCGAGAGAGAACAGATGGCGCCCTCTACCGCGCCCTCGGCCTGGGCACGCTCGAATTGTTTGCGGGCGAGATAGAGCCGGCGTTCACAGTCTGCCTCGGTGCTGCGCTGGCGATCGCCGACGATCACCTGCCTGATGCGCGGCATGGTGCTGAGGGCGATCTCGCCGAGGCAGTTGACGTCCGTGGGGACGTCGCGCCAGCCGAGGATAGCGAAGCCGTTGGCTTGGAGAGCCGCTTCCAGCGTCCCTTCGGCACGGGTTTCCCCTTCGGGGATGAAGACCATGCCGACGCCGAAGGTGTTCGCGTCCTCTGCTGGGATGGAGAGAAAGGTACGGAAGAGAGCGCGAGGAACGGCGGTCATGACCCCAACACCGTCGCTGCTCTTGCCGTCAGAGGCAGTTGCGCCGCGATGCGCGAGTCGACTCAGCGCCGTCAGAGCGTGCTCGAGGATGCGGTGGGAGGTGCTCTCCTGACCGATGGATGCCACGAAGCCCACACCGCAGGAGTCGTGATCGAAGCGCTCGTCGATCAGCGATGGCGTGTCCGAGAAGACGGGTGTCCGTCCCCGCCGCAAAAGGCGGGAGAAAGGTGCCTGTGTCTGTTCCATAGCTCACTATAACTTCGGGTGAAGGATCTGTGACGAGGGTTCTAGACGAGACGTTGCTCTGGCAGGATTCTCGCGCCGCCCTGTTGTGTATAAATATACATGCTGCTGTATAGTTATGCATAGCAGGGAGATGCCTTGAAGCCGGATCGACACAGAGTGATACGCGAGCTGCTGCGGGACGCGCCGATTCCGAACCAGGATGTGCTGCGCCAGCGGCTGGCGAGCCGGGGTGTCCACGTGACACAGGCGACGCTGTCCCGGGACATCAACGCGATGCGGCTGTCGAAAGGCCCGGCGGGCTATTCCCTGCCCCGGACTGATGCTGATGACGAGGAAAGCCTGCCAGGAATTGGGGAGGTGCTGCGGTCGTTTGGGCTGGAGGTTCGGCTGGCGATGAACCAGGTCGTGCTGATGACGACCACGGGCGGTGCGCAGCCGATTGCAGCCACGCTGGACTATGAAGACTGGCCGGAGATTGTGGGAACAATCGCGGGGGATGACACAGTGCTGGTGATCTGCCCGGACCCGGCGGCCGCGCTCGCGGTCCGGTCCCGTCTGGAGGGCCTGCTTGCCTAACACGAGGCTGGAACCGAGGATCGCGGTTGCGGGTGTGAGCGGGTATGCCGGTGGCGAGTTGGCGCGCCTGCTGCTGCGGCACCCTCGTCTTTGTGCGGAGCAGCTGCTCTTTCTGGGCCGGAGCGAGGAGACCGCCGCGCGACCGCTTGAGGAGCTGCACCCGCAGCTGAGCGGTCTGGTACGCGGACGACCGATGGTGGAGCCGTTCTCCTGGGAACTGCTGGAACGGTTCAACACGACGCTGCTGCTGCTGGCCACGCCGCATGAGCAATCGCGTGAGTGGGTGCCGACGGCGCTTGGGCGGGGGATGCGAATTGTCGATCTGAGCGGAGCGTGGCGTCTTCACGAGGATGCAAACCGGGCGGTGTACAAGCTGGTGGATGAGGATCCCGTGAGGGCGGCAGAACTGCAGCGGTCGGCCGTGTATGGCTGTCCGGAGCTGCACCGAGGGGAGATTGCCGGAGCGGAGCTGGTGGCAAATCCGGGCTGCTACGCAACGTCGGTCATCCTGGCACTGGCTCCCCTGGTTGGGGAAGGGCTTGTGGATGTGGAGCACGGCATTGTGTGCGACGCGAAGTCTGGCGTGAGCGGGGCGGGCAAGGCGGCGACGGCGAAGACGCACTTCATGTATGCGGCGGATAATCTGTCCGCGTATGCCGTCTTTGGCCACCGCCACACAGGCGAGTTGCTCGAGCAATTGCACCTAGCAGAGGAACAGATCCAGTTCACGCCGCACCTGCTGCCGATTCCCCGGGGCATTCTGTCTACGATCTATCTGCGGCTGCGAGAGCCTGCTTCCGACGAAGCTATCCGGAGCGCGTACGAGGAGTTTTACGCAGAGAGCCCGATGGTACGGCTTCGACCTCACGGGGAGCTGCCGCAGATTCAGCATGTGGTGCGCACGACCTTCTGCGACCTGGGCTTCGCGCTCGCGCCGGACGGGCGACGGTTGGTGCTCGTGTCCTGCCTGGATAATTTGCTGAAGGGCGCGGCCGGGCAGGCGGTGCAGAACATGAACCTGATGTTGGGGTACCCGGAAGAGGAGGGCCTGCTGTGAAGTTTGTGGTGAAGCTAGGTGGTGCGGCGATCGAAGACAAGGCCCTGCTGCGGACGTGTGCCAAGGCCATCGCCGAACTGGTGGCAGACGGCAATCGCGTTGCCGTCGTGCATGGGGGCGGCGCGCAGCTGACGCGGACCCTAGCGCAGATGGGCAAGGAGAGTGTATTCATCTCGGGCCTGCGGATAACCGACGAGGAGACGCGGGATGCCGCACTCATGGTGCTGGCGGGCAGGGTGAACAAGTCGCTCGTGGCGGCAATTGGGGTGCACGGACAGACTGCGGTTGGCCTTTCTGGCGGGGACGGGGATGTCTTTCGCGCCCGCAAAAAGCGAACCACGCCGGACCTGGGCTATGTGGGAGAGATTGCAGCAACAGATCCGCGGTGGCTGGAGGCGATCTGGACGATGGGCGCGGTGCCGGTGATCAGTTCCATTGCGCTGGGCTTTGACGGTGAGTACTACAACATCAATGCGGATGAGATGGCTTCGGCCTGTGCGGCCTGCACCAAGGCCGACACGCTGGTGTTCCTGACCGATGTGCCGGGGGTGAAAGGTGCCGACGGCAATGTGATGCGCTGGCTTACGCTGCGCGAGCTTCCGAGCCTGGTGCAGACCGAGGTAATTACGGGAGGGATGCTGCCCAAACTAGACGCCTGCCGCAGCGCGTTGATGAGCGGCGTAAAGCGTGTGCGCATCCTGCCAGCAAGCGCCGCCGCGCTTCTGCCGGATATTTGCAGCTCCCGCGTAAATGAAGGAACGGAGGTTCTCATTTCATGAACAACTCACCCCTGGCGAGCAGCACCGCCATCGCGACGCTGCACGAGGTCCAGTCAGCGGAAGCGCGGCTGATGGTGCCGACCTATGAGCGCAGCCCACACCTGTTCGTGTCGGGAGACGGCGTGTTTTTGCGCGACGAACACGGCACTGAGTTTCTGGATCTGCTGAGTGGCATTGGCTGTTCGGCGCTTGGCTACAGTCATCCTGCAATCACGACGGCGATCACGTCGCAGGCATCGCGCCTGCTCCATACCTCGAACCTCTTTTTCCACGAGCACACGGTGCCGCTGGCGATGAGGTTGACCGAGGTCAGCGGCATGGATCGCGTGTTCTTTACCAACTCGGGCACAGAGGCGTGGGAGGCGGCATTGAAGCTGGCACGCGCGCATGCCGCCCGGATGCGTGCAGGCGGACGGGTGATTGGCACACGCTTTCTGGCGCTTGAGCATAGCTTTCACGGGCGAACCATCGGCTCCGTAGCGACCACCGACAAATTGCGCTACCGCGAACCGTTTTTGCCCGTGATGCCGGATGTGCAGTTTGTCCGGTTCAACGACGTGTCTCACCTGCGCCAGATGTTTTCTGACGAGGTGTGCGCGATTTGCGTGGAGCCCATCCAGGGGGAGGGCGGGATCCACGAAGTGTCACGGGAGTTTCTGGAGGCCGCGCGTGCGTTATGCGATGGCAACGGTGCTCTGCTGCTGGCGGATGAGATCCAGTGCGGCTTCGGCCGGACTGGCGAGTGGTTCGCCTTCCAGCACTATGGGATCCGTCCAGACGTTGTCACGCTCGCCAAGCCACTCGCGGGTGGCCTGCCGATCGGCTGCATGCTGTGCACGGACGAGGCCGCGACAGGATTCGCGCCGGGCCTGCACGGCACAACATTTGGTGGTGGACCGCTGGTGACCGCGGTGGCTACTGCAGTGATCGATGAGATGCGGCGAAGCGAGATGCTCGCCCACATTCGCGATGTCGGGGGATACTTCCTGGGGCACCTTGAAGCGCTGGCCCGGAGATATCCCAGCCTGATTGGCCAGGTACGCGGACGAGGGTTGATGCTTGGTATGGAGATGCACTCGCCTGACGTCGCCCGGGAGGTCGCCGCCGCGTTGCTAGCCGAGCACCACATCATCGTGAACCGGACCAGCGAGACGGTGCTTCGATTTTTGCCGCCCTACGTTCTTGAGCGACACCACGTGGACCAGGCGATTGCGGCGCTCGACAGCGTGATGCGCGAGCCGGCTGCCATGGCCGCGGTCGCAGACGTTCCAGCCCCAGGAGATCGGTTCCATGAGTGAGAAGAACCCAGCAGCAACCAGCGCCAAAGCGACTCTCGGCATTCAATCTGACACAGCATACAGTGCGGCAGCGCGCCGGCTGGAAGGACGGGATCTGTGCTCGATCGCCGATCTTTCGGTCGACGAGGTCGCTGCGGTGCTTGAGCTCGCCCATGCCGTCAAGGCACAGCCCGGAGACTTTCGGCACAACCTCGACGCCAAGCAGATGGTGCTGTTCTTTGAGAAGGCCTCACTGCGTACACGACTGACCTTTGAAGCCGCAATGAACACAACGGGCGGCAACGCGATCTTTGTGGATCAGACAAAGTCGCCTCTCGGAGAGCGGGAGCCTCTGCCGGATGTTGCGCGCAACGTAGAGCGGTGGATGAATGTGATCGTGCTGCGAACCTACGCGCACGACACAATCACGGACCTGGCCCAGTTCGCAAAGGTGCCGGTGATCAACGCGCTTTCCGATCTGGAGCACCCGTGCCAGGCGCTGGCGGACTTTATGACCCTAGAGGAGCGGTTCGGATCGGCGGAAGGGCTGAACTTTGCCTATGTGGGCGACGGCAACAACGTGTGCCACTCGCTGATGTTGACGGCTGCCCAGTTGGGTGCGCACTGCCGTGTGGCGACACCGAAGGGGTACCAGCCAAAGCTCGAGATCATCCACAAGGCCATCGAGATCAGCGAAGGCACTGGCGGCTCGATCACGCTTGTTACGGACCCGGCGAAGGCCGTAGACGGCGCCCACGCGGTCTACACGGATGTTTGCACAAGCATGGGATCAGAGCATGAGGCCACGCGGCGCGCTCCGATCTTCAAGCCGTACCAGGTGAATGAAGATTTGATGCAGCGAGCCGAAGCCGATGCGGTCTTTATGCATTGCCTGCCGGCACACCGGAACGCTGAGGTGACTGACGCCGTGTTGGATGGGCCACAGTCCATCGTGTTTGACCAGGCAGAGAACCGGCTGCATGCGCAGAAGGCGGTGCTGCTGATGGTGCTGGGCGGCGCCAAGAAGCTGGCACAGACCCGCAACCGCTCCGGCCAGAAGCGCCGCAACCCTTAACGAACCCGCGGCGCGCCGGTGTGGGCGTGCTGCATGAAGAAAGGATTCTCCTATGGCTGACAAGGTAGTTCTGGCGTATTCCGGTGGTCTTGATACCTCGATCATCATCCCGTGGCTGAAGGAAAACTATGGCTACGACGTGATCGCATTTGTGGCCGATGTGGGCCAGGGGGACGATTTGGAGGCTGTTGTCGCAAAGGCATACAAGACGGGCGCCAGCAAGGTGATCGTTAAGGATCTGCGGGACGAGTTCCTGCGGGACTACGTGTTCCCCACGGTTCGTGCGGGTGCCGTCTATGAGCACAAATACCTGCTGGGCACATCCATTGCGCGGCCTATCATCGCCAAGCACCAGGTCCTGGTGGCACAGGAAGAGGGCGCTGTGGCGCTGGCGCATGGCTGCACCGGCAAGGGCAATGACCAGGTGCGCTTTGAGCATGCGTTCCAGGCGCTGGCGCCTGAGATGAAGGTGATTGCGCCGTGGCGCGAGTGGACGCTCACCTCGCGGGAAGACTGCCTGGACTATGCGGAGGCGCACAACATACCGGTTGAGGCGAGCCGCACCAAGATCCACTCACGCGATCGAAATATCTGGCATGTATCGCACGAGGGTGGCGAGCTGGAGTCGACGGCGAATGCGCCGCTGGACTCGACGTGGACATTGACGCGCTCGCCCAAGGATGCGCCGGATCGACCGGAGGCGGTGACGCTGGGCTTTGAGAAGGGGACGCCGGTCTCGCTCGATGGCCAGGAGCTGGACCCTGTGCAGCTGGTGGAGCTGTTGAACGAGATCGGCGCGCGCAACGGTGTCGGCCGAATCGACCTGGTCGAGAATCGCACGGTCGGGCTCAAGTCTCGTGGGTGCTATGAGACGCCGGGCGGCACGCTGATCCTCGCCGCGCAGCGGGAGCTGGAGGCGCTGGTGCATGATCGCGACCTGGCGCACTTCAAAGAATCGATCGCGCTGAAGTACGCCGAGCTGGTGTATGTGGGGCTGTGGTTCACCCCCCTGCGCGAAGCCTTGGATGCCTTTGTAAAGACCACGCAGGAGCCGGTTTCTGGCACCGTGGTGCTTTCGCTTTACAAGGGGAACGTCTCGGTAGAGCGGCGCGAAAGCCCGAACTCACTCTACTCGACCGACCTGTCTTCATTCACCATGAGCGAGAGCTACGACCAGCGGGACGCAGCCGGATTTATCCGGATCCTTGGTCTGCCGGCGCGCACGCGGGCGCTGATGGAAAAGCGGCGCGAGGAGGTTGCGCAGTGACCGAGGCGGCTGCGAGTGGGGGAGAGCCGCAGGCGAAGATGTGGTCCGGCCGCTTCCGCGAGCCGCTGGACCACGCCTTTGAACAGTGGCAGCGATCGTTTCCGTTCGACTGGCGGCTGCTGCCGCAGGAGATCGCGGCGAGCAAAGCGCACGCGCATGCCATTGCACACGCGGGCGTGCTGACGGAGGCCGAGCTCGCGTCACTCCTGGTTGGGCTCGACCAGGTGCTGGCGACGACAGTGGAGGCGGCGCGGAGTCGCTTTGCGGCGGTTTTGCCGCAGGCTACGCGGATGGAGTTTGTGGATCTGGGGCCGGCCATTGTGGCGTCGGCTCCGGAAGCCGAAGACATTCACCACTATGTGGAGCTGACGCTGCATCGGCTGATCGGTGACCTGGCGCTGAAGCTACACACCGGGCGGTCGCGCAACGAGCAGATTGCGACCGACCTGCGTTTGTACGTGCGGCTTGCAATCGATGTTGCGACAGCCGAGCTGCGGGTCTGGCTCGGGGCGTTGCTGGATCGGGCGGAGGCCGCTGGTGATGCGGTCATGCCGGCTTACACTCACCTTCAACGTGCGGAGCCGGTGCTGGTGGCGCACTGGCTGCTGGCGTACGTGTCTATGCTGGAGCGCGATTTATCACGGCTGGTGGACTGCAGGCGGCGGTTGAACCATTGCCCGTTGGGCTCGGGCGCTGTAGCTGGAGCGACACTCGCCCTGGACCGTACCATCGCTGCACGCATGCTCGGGTTTGACCGCCCGACGGCCAACAGCATTGACGCCACGAGTGACCGGGACTTCGCAGTTGAGTTTGCGCAGGCTGCTGCCGTGCTGGGGCTGCACCTGTCGCGCTTCGCTGAAGAGATCATTCTGTTCTCGACCTCGGAGTACGGCTTTATCGACCTTCCGGAGCGGTTTTCGACGGGCTCGAGTGCGATGCCGCAGAAGAAGAATCCGGACCTGGCGGAGTTGCTCCGCGGCAAGTCAGCGCGGATCCTGGGCGTGGCGACAACACTGTCGACCCTGCTGAAGGGGTTGCCGCTTGCCTACAACAAGGATCTGCAAGAGACCCAAGAACCTTTGTTTGACCTCGTGGAGACGGTGCTAAGCACGCTGCCGCTGCTGGGCCCGTTCACGCAGGCACTCGTGCTGCGCGATGACGTGCTGCTGCATGCCTCGACACACGGCTACCTGAACGCGATGTCGGCTGCGACTTATCTTGTGCATCGCGGCCTACCGTTCCGGCGAGCACACGAGCAGATCGGGCGGGCGGTGCGACTGGCGGTCGATCGGGGAGTGGAGCTCGACCAGCTTTCGCTTGAGGAGCTGCGTGGCATCGGCGACCACTTTGACGAGGGGTTTCTTGAGGCCCTCTCCCTCCAGGCAACGCTGGAGTCTCACGATGTGACAGGTGGCACCGCCCCAGAGCGCGTAAAGGCCGCGATGATTGAAGCGCGCGACCGCCTTGTGCAGCTGGGACACACCCTGGATCAACTTCCGCATACAGAGGTCAGCATTGCCGGTTAGCGTCGTTCCCTCCCCCGTTGTACCCGAACCTGTACAGGCTGCGCCGGAGCAGCAGGCGGGCCCTGGCGGTGTGCGCGTGCGCTCTGCGCGTCTGCCGGATGCTCTGCCCATCTTCGAACTGGTGAACTCTCTTTCGCACGACGGGACGCTGCTGCCCCGAAGTTACGCCGAGTTGTGCGAGAACATTCGGGACTTCCATATCGCCGAGAGCGCTTCCGGGGCGTTTCTTGGTTGCGGCGCCCTGCACCTGTATGGCCCGCACCTTGCTGAGGTGCGCTCGATCGTGGTGAAGCCGGAGAGCAAGGGCCACGGCGCTGGCGGAGCTCTTCTACGCGGGCTGCTGGAGGAGGCCGAGCAGCAGGGTGTGACCTGCGTGTGCCTGTTTACGCGCATTCCGGAGTTCTTCGACAGGTTCGGCTTCCGAACAGTGGATCGTACGGAGCTGCCGGACAAGATCTATCGCGACTGTCAGACGTGCCCGCGGCTGTATGCGTGCGATGAGGTGGCGATGGCGCGAGGCGATCTGCCGCGGATCTCGGTGTTGGGCCCTGTCCGGTTCCCTCAGCCTGTGCTGGTCAAATTGAGGGAAGGCATCATCCCGCATCGCTGATGTAGAAACTCGGGGCGCATGCAGGGCCGGTGTTACCAGGTGAAGAGGTACCCGTCACGCTCGGCGACCTGCACTTCCGTGCGAAAGAGAGCGGACAGGCGTTCGGCACTCAGAAGATCCTGCCTGGAGCCGTCCGCAACCACGCGGCCTTCCTGCATCATCAGAACCCGACCAATCTCGGGCACGATGTCCGCCGTGTGATGGGTGATGAGCAGCAGGCTGACGCCGCGCTGGGCGAGATCGCGCATGAGGTCGCGCAGATCCTGCTGGGCGCGGAGGTCGAGCGCGTTGGAGGGCTCGTCGAGTAGCAGCATCTGCGCTTCGCCACCCTGCCCCGAGCCGGCTAGTGCTCGGGCGATCATGACGCGGCGCTGTTGGCCGGCTGACATCTCCCCAACGACGCGGTCGTGCAGGGCCGTGGCACCAACCTGGACCAGCAGATCTTCGGCGCGTTCCCGCATGGAGCTCGTTACTTCGAGATGCGGCCAGATGGTGGCGCTTGAGAAGAAGCCGGTCAGGACAGCGTCGAAGCCAGTTGTGGTGAGCATGGGCGGCCCCGGGAGCTCGGCCGAGACGACACCCAGCCGACGCCGAAGGCGCGTGACGTCCCAACGCTCCCGGCCAAAGATGAGGCATTGAGGGCGACTGCCATCTGGATTGATGGCAAGCGGGTAGAGCTCACAGGTGAGCGTCTTCAGCAGCGTGGATTTGCCGCAGCCATTGGGTCCCAGGATGGCGAGGTGCTCCCCTGCCTGGATGCGAAGGGAGATGTCGTGGAGGATGATGCGCTCGCCGCGCGCGACGAAGACACGCTCGAGATCGATGATGGTGCTTTGCTGCAGTGGACCAGACAAATCGGTGGCGGTGATGATCGTTCTCCGGGACGTGTGCTTGTGTGTGCTGTGCTTGGTACAGGACGGCCTTAGTCGCGTGCCTGGGCAGGGCGGCCGCTGGGAAGCTGGCGCTGTCCGCGGAGGCCGACGCGGAAGAGCACACCCAGGATGCGGGTGGCGGCTCGCCAGGACGCTCGAAGATCGCCGGAGACCTTGCTGACGCCACCAGCACGGCGGCGATAGTTCACAGGAATCTCCAGGATGCGCAGGTCGATCTGTGCGGCGCGCAGCTGCATCTCGAGGTTCCAGCCGTAGGTGCGCTCCTGCATGCCGAGACGGTCGAAGGCGGAGCGCCGAATGGCACGGAAGGCGCCCATATCGGTGTAGATAACATGTCTGCGGACGGAAGGAAAGAAGCGCAGCAGGGTGCCGACGAGGTGAGCCGCGAAGACCTGACTGCCCAGCATGGAGCCGGGCTCGCGATGCCCTCGAATGCGGCTGCCGATAACGAAGTCGTAGGCTCCGAGAAGGATGGGCCTGACGAGGCGATGCAAATCGTCGGTGATGTCGGCCCCGTCGCCGTCGCAGTAGACAAGAATGTCTGACGACGGAGCGGCAGCAAGCGAGCCAGCAAGGCAGGCGTTGCCGTAACCGCGGGGGCTGGAGATGACGCGCGCCCCCGCAGCCTGCGCCACAGCGGCGGTGGCATCGGTAGATCCGTTGTCAACCACGATGCATTCGTCGATCAGCGGCCATGGCAGGTCGCGGACGACCGCGCCGATGGCGTCCGCTTCGTTCAACGCCGGAATAATGACCGATATATGGGGAACCTGGGGATTGGCCTGCTCCATCCTTCAAGGATAGAGGGTGCACGGTGTTGGGGAGAAAGGCGGGCGAGCAACTTTTCTCGGCAGTGCGCGTCTATATGAATAGTTGGATGTTGTTACTGCCCTTGATTCCATTCTCCGTATCCGCTACAGTGAACGAGATGGGAAAGCATCCATCACAAGATCGTGTCGGGTTGAGCGAGTAGCTCCCCGGCCAGGGTTGCGTCACTGGCCTCCCGGCACGAGATTCAAATGATCGAGTCTCGTGCCGTCCTTTTTTCAGCCAGCCCGGATGCCCTAAACATCACTATCGTTTCTGCTGCCACCAAAGTTGCTGCTGCCCGGCATGACACCGGCCGCCGCATCGCGATAAGATTCCGCTTGATGAAGCGTCTGATTGGCTCCTTCGGACTTGTTCTTGCGACACTGGCGGCAACGGCCCAGTGGTCCAACCCTTCTGCCGACATCCCGGCCTATCACGTGGGGGCGATGCCGAAGGCCTCCGCTCCCCTGCTCACGGGCGAACAACTGACCGGCCCCTTCTTCACCCACTCATACCAGACGACGGCCTATGTGATCGCCAGCAAGGTTCCGGGCGTGATCTACCAGCTTCCCTGCTATTGCCGGTGTGATCGGGCGCTGGCGCACAAGAGCCTGCACAGCTGCTTTGAGGGTACCCATGGTGCGGCCTGCTCCACGTGCATGAAAGAGGTCGTCTTCGCCTATCAGCAGACAAAGGCGAAAAAGACGCCAGCCCAGATTCGGGCAGCCATTGAGCATGGTGAGTGGGAGACGGTTGATTTGCTGAACGCGACGTTGTAGCGCACGCCTGCGCCAGGCAGCATGGCCTGCAGTCCATTCAACCCCGGAGTTCGCTATACTGGATTCAGATCTTTGCAGCGCCAACGCAAGGTTGTTTGCCTGCTCCAAGATGGGGGCGTCACGGCTTCGACGGGATTGCGAATGGCAGAGAGGCATGCCGGGGTGTGGACACCCGTAATCGCTCACAAAACCATAAGTGCCGAACCTCAATTCGCACTCGCTGCTTAATTAAAACCTAAGTAGCCGCTCCCTCAAGCTTTGCCTACGGGCCTGTACGGAGCGTCGCACAGTAGGCTGGTCCTTCCCTGCTCCGCCTGGGCGGGGTGGACAAGATCAATCAGGCTGGCTTTGCGCGCATCTTCGCCCGTTCTAAGCGCGTGAGGCGAGACCAGATGAACATGGGAAAAGCATGAAATCTCTCTGTTGGTCGTGTTTTCGGACGCGGGTTCGACTCCCGCCGCCTCCACCATCCTTCTTCTCCCCAAACAACTAGAAATCCTGCCGTATATGCAGCAGAAGCGCGGTCGATGCAGATCACCTGGTGCTCGCGCTGCACACGCCAATGCTTCGTCTTCTTGGCTTTCTCATCTAACCGAATGAGGGATGATGGCAGAGTGTTGCAACAAGGCGTTTGGAACCAGGTACACCGATCCAATCTGTGGGATGACCGTAGACGAAGCGGCCAAAGGTGGAGCGAGCCAATGGGACGGCCAGGAGTTTCGGTTCTGCTGCACATCCTGCAAGACAAAGTTTGACCTCGACCCGGAGCGATACGCGGAGGCGGCGCAAGCTCCATGCGCTCCCGCTCTTGACAGCCCCGCGGCCCAGGTAGAGGGTGCGACGTTACATGATCCGGTCTGCGGGATGCATGTTGCTCCTGAACGAGCGGTGAAGGTCGCTGAACGGGACGGGGTCCGCTATGCATTCTGCTCGAAGTCGTGCTGGGCGAAGTACGAGGCAGATCCGAGCGCCTACCCCGCCCCAGTGACGCACGGTACAGCAGCGCATGCGAGCTGGACCGCTGCCACGGGCAGGTACACGTGCCCTATGGACCCTGAGGTCGAGGAACAGGGGCCCGGCAGTTGTCCAAAGTGTGGCATGGCGCTTGAGCCGACGGAGATCGCACAACCAGCCCGGAAGACCGAGTACACCTGTCCGATGCACCCCGAGGTGATCCAGGGGGAGCCGGGAGCATGCCCAAAGTGCGGCATGGCGTTGGAGTCTCGATCGGTGACGCAGGACGAGGCTGATCCGGAGCTGCAAGCGATGACGCGTCGCTTCGGCGTCAGCGCTCTGCTGACACTGCCAATGCTTCTGGGCATGGTGCTGGAACTGCATGCCGGCTGGGGGCCGGACCACTTCCTGGACGGGCAGAGCTGGCGATGGGTCCAGTTCGCGCTGGCGACACCGGTGGTGTTGTGGGGTGGCTGGCCCTTCTTCGTACGGGGATGGCAGTCCGTGCGTGCACGGCATGGAAACATGTTCACCCTGATCGCATTGGGAACGGGAGTCTCTTACCTCTACAGTGTGTTGGCGCTGGCCCGGCCGTCGCTTTTCCCCGCTTCCGCCCGGGTGATGGGTGGAGAGATTGCCCTCTACTTTGAGCCGGCGGCAGTGATTGTCACCCTGGTGTTGCTTGGTCAGGTCCTGGAGCTGCGGGCCAGGCGCCAGACAAATGGGGCGCTCCGGGCGCTGCTCGGGCTGACGCCTGCCACGGCGCGGCGGCTGGCTGCTGACGGCTCAGAGAAGGACGTAGCGATAGCGGAGGTGCAGCGGGGAGATCGTCTGCGCGTGCGACCGGGTGAGCGGGTTCCGGTGGACGGTGTTCTCGAGGAGGGACAGAGCGGCGTCGACGAGTCAACCGTGTCCGGCGAGCCCTTGCCGGTGGAGAAGATTCCCGGCGATAAAGTCACGGGCAGCACCCTGAACGGTACGGGCAGCTTTGTGATGCGAGCCGAGCGGGTAGGCAGCGACACGGTTGTGGCGCAGATCGTGCGCCTGGTGGCCGAGGCACAGCGCAGCCGGGCACCGATCCAGCGTTCGGCCGACCGGGTCGCAGGTATCTTCGTTCCTGCGGTCCTGGTGACTGCTGCGGTGACTCTCGCCGTGTGGCTGCTCTTCGGGCCGGAACCGAGGCTGGCGCACGCGCTGGTTGCCGGCGTTTCTGTGCTGATCGTGGCGTGCCCGTGCGCTCTTGGGTTAGCTACCCCGATGTCCGTGATGGTGGGGACGGGTCGTGGAGCGCGGGCGGGCGTTCTGGTGCGGCGAGCAGAGGCGCTGGAGCGTTTGGCAACGGTGACGACCATTGTTGTCGATAAGACAGGCACCCTGACCAGAGGGCAGGCGATGCTGACCGATGTAGAACCCGTAAACGGGTGGACAAGCGACAATCTTTTGCAGGTCGCAGCCAGCCTGGAGCGCGCCAGCGAACACCCGCTTGCGGCGGCGATCTGCCGTGCAGCCGAGGCGCGGGGGTTTGCGCTCGCAGAGACAGCCGGTTTTTCCGCTACGGCAGGCCATGGCATCGCGGGCGAAGTGAACGGCCGGCATGTGCTGGTCGGAACGCTTCCCTACCTGTCCGGCGAAGGCGTGACGATAGCGTCGCTGAAGGCGGAAATAGAGCAGCTGCAGGCGCAAGGCAAGACTGCTGTCGCGGTCAGCGTCGACGGACAGCCGGCAGGCTTGCTCGCGGTGGCAGATGAGTTGAAGGCCTCGGCCCTGGAAACGGTTCGGCAGTTGAAGGAGAAGGGTCTGCGTGTGCTGATGCTTACCGGTGACAGCGAGCGGACGGCAGCGGCTGTGGCGGCGCAGCTTGGCATCGAGTACAGGGCGGAGGTGCTTCCCGCGCAGAAAGCGGCCATCGTTGCCGAACTCCAGCGTAGTGGAGAGCGTGTGGCCATGGCGGGTGACGGCGTAAACGACGCCCCAGCCCTGGCGGAGGCTGCCGTTGGCGTCGCAATGGGAACAGGTACGGATGTGGCTATCGAAGCGGGTGGTATTACGCTGCTCCGCGGCGACCTGGGCGGGCTTCTGCGAGCGCGTCGCCTGAGTGAGCTGACGATGCGCAACATCCGGCAGAACCTCTTCTTTGCGTTCTTCTATAACGCGCTGGGTATCCCACTGGCCGCAGGCGTGCTGTACCCCGTTTTCGGCTGGGTCCTAAGTCCGATGATCGCCGCAGCGGCGATGAGCCTCAGCTCCGTGTCAGTGATCGCAAATGCGCTGCGGCTGCGGGATGCGGCGCTCTAGCCCATAGGCCGCGCAGCTGGACAGGGACGGAAGGCGCGTCCAAGATGTGGTGAGCGCGCACCGCTGCAGGGGCTGACGCGGAAGGAGTGGGGATGGGCGCTGCGGATGCAGAGATTCTCTTTGAGAACGGACGATTCCTCACAGGAAGCGGTCTGCACCCTGCTGACCCAGATCCGACACCGCGCATGGTGGAGGCTGTGGCCGTCCGCGGTGGGCGCGTGCTGGCGGTCGGCACGCGGGCCGAGGTGCTCCAGCATGCCGGAGCGGGAACAAGGCGAGTGGATCTCGAAGGAGCGTTCGCAATGCCGGGATTCAACGATGCCCACCTCCACCTGGGGCTGGCAGGTCAGCACCGCAGAGCTTTGGACCTGGTAGGGACGCGTTCGCTGGGTGCCTTGCTGGAGCGAGTTGCTGAGGGCATGGCGGGAGTGACGCCGGGCAGCTGGCTGCTGGGCGGCGGTTGGAACGAGACGAAGTGGCCAGAAGGCCGGCTGCCAAGCAGAGACGATCTGGACCGGGTGACCGGGGACACGCCAACCATCCTGCGGCGTGTGGACGTCCACCTTGCGGTCGCGAACTCGGCCGCGCTTTGTATAGGTGGGGTCGGCCCAGGTACCGGCGACCCGGCGGGTGCACGCATTGATCGGGATGGTAGCGGTCAACCCACCGGCATCCTGCGCGAAGCTGCCGCGATGCACCTGGTTTACTCCGCTGTGCCACCGCTTACCGTTGGGGAGCGGAGGGACGGGCTGCGGCTGGCGCTGGACGAAGTTGCTGCCCAAGGCATCACCAGCGTGCAGGACAACTCGGACTGGGAAGACTTTCCTGTGATGCAGGCCATGCGTCACGACGGCGAATTGCCAGTACGGGTCGCAGAGTGGATGGATTTTGAGCGCCCGGTCGAGGAGCTGGAAGAGCGGCGGCGGTCGCAATCGCACGAGGATGCTTTTCTGCACCTGACCCAACTGAAAGGTTTTCTGGACGGTTCACTTGGCTCGCGCACCGCCGCCATGCTTGCGCCCTATAGCGATGACCCCGGGAACTCGGGGCTGCCACGGTACGAATACAACCATCTGCTGGCGATGACCAGAGAGCGAGTGGAGCGCGGGTTCTCAATTGCCTTCCACGCCATCGGCGACCGAGCCAATCGCATGGCGCTCGATGTCTTTGACGAGAGCGGGCTCGGCTCGTCAGGCCGGCAGGGAGCGCTTCGCTGCCGCATTGAGCACGCACAGGTGGTGGCTGCCAGCGACGTCGCTCGTTTTGCCGCTTCCGGGGTGATCGCCTCCGTGCAGCCGTGTCATCTGCTGGGTGACATGCCCTGGGCCCTTGCTCGCCTGGGAAGCGAGCGTAAGCGGGACGGGTATCGCCTGCGGTCACTGGTACATGCCGGGGCGCAGCTGGCGTTTGGGACAGACTATCCTGTCGAGCCGCTGAACCCGATGTTCGGACTGTACAGCGCGGTCACGCGCCACTCTGTCGATCAAGCCTTCCGCTACGAGCACCAGGAGCGACTCACTCTTGAGGAAGCGATTCTGGCGTATACCCAGGGCTCGGCGTGGGCGGAGTTTCGCGAAAGGAGCAAAGGGAAGCTAACGCCCGGCATGGTGGCCGACATCACCGTGCTAAGCCGTAACCCCTTCACGGTTGCAGCGGATGAGCTGCTCGACGTGCGGGTGCTTCGTACCATTGTTGGGGGCCAGATTGTCTTCGGCGTCGGATCGAACGAGTCTCACGAACTGCCCCCACCCGATGCCGCGCGGTAAGCACTCACAAAGCTGGTTGGCTGCCGCTGCCATGATCGGTGTGACGGCAGTCTGGGGCAGCACCTTTGTGATGGTCAAGGCAGCGCTGCAGGAGGCGTCGCCACTTCTCTTCAATCTTTTGCGCATGTTGCTGGCGACCGCTGTTCTCTGGACACTTCACCGCAGGCGATTGGCAGAGATCAGCGCATTCACCTGGAAGGCGAGTGCAGCCGCCGGTGTGCTGCTGGGAGCTGGCTACCAGCTGCAAACAGCGGGGCTGGCCGGGACCACCGCGGTAAAGTCTGCCTTCTTAACCGGTCTGGTGGTCGTGCTCGTACCGCTCTTCTCGTTCGTTCGACGGCTCCGAGGACGCCGCGTGCCCGCACCGGGAGCGAGTGCTTTGGGCGGAGCAGCCCTGGCGTTTGCCGGGCTGTTTGCGATGACCACGCCGCCAGGCACCACTCTGCGCGACCTGTGGTCAGCCCTGTCAATGGGTGATCTTCTCACCCTTGGCTGTGCCGCTGCGTTTGCCGCGCACCTGCTCCTGCTCTCGCGATGCACCGAGGTGCCCACCGAGCAGCTGGCAACGCTGCAGATTGGCTTCGCGGCGATGTTCATGGTGATTACTCTCCCGCTCGGCGGCACGCTCCACCTGCACTGGACGATTGGGCTGGCCGTCTCCCTGCTGGTCACAAGCGTGCTGGCAACGGCGGCCGCGTTCTCCGCCCAAACATGGGCGCAACAATACCTTTCCGCCAGCTCTACTGCATTACTGCTGACCCTTGAACCGGTCTTCGCTCTGCTGTTCTCCCTCCTGTTCCTGCAGGAGCACCTATCCTCGCGTTCGGGTGTGGGGGCATGCCTGATTCTGCTCGGGATTGGCGTCACGGCAGGTCTGGCACCGGCCTCAGTCTTTCCGCCTGAACCGATCTAGTTGCTGGTGCAGCTTGCTGGTGAGGCGTCCGGCTGGTGGATCCGACAACTCGGGTTTCTCCCAGCGCACACGACTGCGGTCCTCTCGCGTGAGCGCGAAGTGGGCGGAGATGGGGAGGACTTTTCTCTCGCCATAAGCGTCCAATCCGGTATTGGCCCGGGAAGCGGAAGGTGAGTGGAGTCTAGAATGGCGATTGAGCCATGGGATTCCGGTGACCACGCGATTGCGGGTGAGCCGATCAGAAAAGGAAAGTTGCTTTGATGGACACATCTCGAGAGAGCCACACTGGATTGTTGTACCGCCTGCGTTCTCACCGGCTTACATCGACGTTTGCGCTGTTGGGAACACTTTCTGCCGGCATTTTGGTCGGCTCGGTCCTGACACACGGCGTTAGCGGCAAGGAGGCAGGGCAGACAGACACATCGGACGCCCGTAAGTTGACCATTCCTTCACCGGTCGCGCTGTCGAACGGGTTTTCGCAGATTGTGAAGACAGTTGGACCGGCGGTCGTCAACATAAATACCGAATCATTGCCCAAGCAGAGTGCGCAACGAAAACCACGTCGCGGAGGTCGTTCACCCCAGGGTAACGATGACCAGCAGGGCGACATGCAGGACTTCTTCAACCGCTTCTTCGGTGGCGGTGGTGGCCAGGGCAACGGCGACGACGATGACGGTAACGGCCAGGCGCGACGGGCTCTCGGCTCTGGCTTCATCGTCGACAACCGTGGATACATCATCACCAACAATCACGTCGTCGATAAGGCTGACCGGATCTTCGTCAAGCTATCGATCGACCCTGAAAATCCAATGGATCCAGGTCGGCCGGCAAAGGTGATTGGCACAGATAAAGACACCGATATCGCAGTGATCAAGATCGACGCGCCCCAGCCATTACCCACGTTGAAGATGGGGAACTCAGACGGGGCGCAGGTAGGCGACTGGGTTCTGGCGATCGGCAGTCCCTTCTCGCTCTCGGAGACTGTAACAGCGGGCATTATCTCGGCCAAGAACCGCACCATCGACGAAGCTCCCGGGCCGGGCGGCGTCGCCGCAAATCAGTTTCAGCGATTCATTCAAACGGATGCGGCAATCAATCCGGGAAACTCCGGTGGCCCGCTCGTGGATATGGCCGGCCAGGTTGTCGGTATGAACACGGCGATCTACACGCAATCAATGGGATCTCAAGGCGTTGGCTTCGCTATGCCAGCCAACACCATCGCCAACGTCTACAACATGCTGATTGGACCAGAACACAAGGTCGTTCGCGGATCGATCGGCATTCAGTTCCAGGCCGCACAGTCCTCTGCTGTGAGCCGCATGTATGGGTTCAGCAATGGCGGTGTGCTTGTCGGTTCGGTCACCCCGGGTGGCGGCGCTGCCAAGGCTGGTCTCGAACCTGGAGATGTCATCACGTCGGTTGACGGGCGGACAATCAAGGACGGAGACGATCTGGTCGCGGACATCTCCGAGCGCAAGATTGGTTCGAGCGTGAAGATTGGTTACCTGCGGAGCGGCAAACAGGCTACGGCTACCGTCACGATCGGAGACCGTGCCAAGGTGTATGCTGCGCTCACCAACGGCCAAAGTGATGACAGCACGGATCAAGGTCCAGAGAACGATGCAGCGCAGGCCAAGATCGGCGTGACTGTGTCGGCTTTGCCACCGCAGATCACAGGCAAGACCAGCATCAAGTCTGGTGTGCTGATCACGGACGTGACTCCCGGCTCCTTTGCTGAAGAGATCGGACTCGGTCGCGGTCAGGTGATCACTGAGGTCAACAAGAAGCCGATCACAGACGAGGCGTCTTTCCGCGCAGCGATCCGTGTATTGCGACCAAAGGACGACGTAGTCTTTGTGGTTCGCGACCCACAGACGAAGGAGTCCGGAGCGGTGTACATCGGAGGCACGCTTCCGCAGTAGTAATCACGTGTGATTCCTGGGACGCCGCTTAACTGAGCGGCGTCCTTTTTGCTTCAAAAAGAAGATTCCGGCACCACCTGCTCCCTTGCAGGAGACTTGGCCCTGGCGGTAGTCTCAGTGACAGGGTAGCTCCACCCACCCGATCTCATCGACAGAGGCCTTCCACGCATGCAGCTTCGCTCCCTGGTGACCGGTTTTATTCTCACTGCGCTGCCCCTCTCAGGCGTTGCTCTTAGCCGATCCCATCGCGGTCCAACAGCGCAGCGGAGCTACTCCAAGCACGCGTCGCATGCGGCAGCAAAGGTGAGCGGACAGCGCACGATTGAGGATGGCCGCGCATCCGAGATCCAGCAGGCCCTTGTGGGAGCAGGCTACCTGTCCGAGGAACCGACGGGCCACTGGGACGCTGAGACGCAATCCGCGATGCAGCGCTACCAGGCAGACCATGGTTGGCAAACGAAGCTGATCCCGGACTCGCGCGCAATCATCAAGTTGGGGTTGGGACCGCATGTCTCCCCGGACGTAGCTTCTGAAGCGAGCATCGCGCAAGCACAGTAGAGAAGATTCTTCCTAACGATGGTTCGCGAGTGCCGCGCGAAGGCGAAGCACAGCGCTTGAGCGAAGTTGGGAGACGCGGGATTCAACCACGCCCAGGACAAAGCCGATCTCCTTCAGTGTCAGTTCCTCGTGGTAGGAGAGGGTAATGACGAGTCGCTCGCGCTCGGGCAGTTCCTCGATTGCCGCCGCCAGGCTATGGCGCAGCTCGCCGCGCATGCAGTGAAAGAGCGCTCCCGGTTCGGAGGGATCGGCTACGAAGCTAATCGCCTGCTCCTCTGACTCCGCTCCACACTCGACGTGAAGGCTGCCCACCTCCAACTGGTTCAGATCGCCCAGCGAGTCGCGCAAGGCGGAAAGTGAGATATTGAGTTCGGCCGCGATCTCGCTTTCTTCCGGCGCGCGACCGAGCCGACGTTCACAGCTTGCAATCGCTTTCTGAATCTCACGACCCCGCCGCCGCAGATCGCGCGTTCCCCAGTCCAGCTCGCGTAACGAGTCAAGGATCGCGCCCCGTATACGGACCTGAGCGTAGCCCTTGAAGCTCGCATCCCGCCCCGGCTGATACTTTGCAGCGGCGTCAAGGAGGCCGAGCGTCCCGGCCGAGATCAGGTCGTCTAGCTCAACATGCTGCGGAAAGCTGCGGTGCAGCCGACGGGCAACTGTGCGGACCAGGGGCAGGTAGGTGAGGATCTCGTCGCTCGGATGGGCAGCGCTACCGACCATGGAAGCCGTGCTGGTGTAGATCGTTCCGGTTGTCGCACTCAGTTTCGTTGCCATGCTCGCCATTGCCGCTCTCCCGTGGTGTGCATTCATCACGCACGCCTTGGGTAAAGCACGAAGCTGGCCTATTTCGCTCCGCCTTTCCTTAATATTCTCCTAGGTTTCGCCTCCACTATCAAGTAAGTTTATGATTCTTAATGACTTGATCTATCTTCGTGATGGCTTCGCCTCGACTTGGGTTCAAGTGAAGGGAGAGCGAAGAACGGAGCGAATGGCAGGCGAATAAGTGGCATCCTATCTTCGCCTTTGTTCGCCCTAATGAGAGACAGCGGACGGGAAAAAAACATCGGCGAGCTCGAATGAGCTCGCCGATCACAAACAGGAAAAAATCTGATTCAAGTCAGGCGCGAGGACGCCGCCGGATACGAATGTGCTCTCCAAGGATTGACACAGAGTTGCCACTTAGGATGATGGCGCGCTCAAGGACGTGCTTCAGCTCACGGATGTTTCCCGGCCAGCGATGCTGCGTCAATTCGGCGACTGCCTCGACTGAGAGATGCTTCGCCTCGGATACGTGCTCAGGAACTCTGTCGGAAAGCCGACCAAGCAGGTGCGCGACCAACTCCGGGAGATCTTCCATTCGCTCACGCAAAGGCGGAACGTCGATCGGGAAGACCGCGAGTCTGTGGTACAGGTCAAGGCGGAAGGCGCCCTCGTCGGCTCGCTGCTCAAGGTGCTGATGCGTCGCCGCCACCACTCGAACATCAACGCGGGAGATTGTGTTCTCGCCGACCCGCTGCAGCTCCCCACATTCCAGAAAACGAAGCATCTTGGCCTGAAGTGCGAGCGGCATCTCGCCTATTTCGTCGAGAAACAGTGTTCCGCCGTCGGCCGCCTCAATCCGCCCGATCCGTGCCTGTACGGCTCCCGTGAAGGCGCCGCGCGCGTGGCCGAACAGCTCGGCTTCAAGCAGTGCCTCGGGAATAGCCGCGCAGTTCAGAACAACCAGCGACCGTCCGCTTCGACTGCTGCACGCGTGAATGGCCTGTGCCACGAGTTCCTTACCCGTGCCGGTTTCGCCCTCGATCAGCACCGTTGTGTCACAAGGCGCCACCAGACGGACAAGGTCAACCAGTTGGGTCAGGGCCGGGCTGCTGCCCACGAGAGCAGCCAGAGCGGTTGTGGCGCGCACGTCCTCCTGTACGCTCGCGTGGACTACCCGATCTGCTCGCGGTGAAAAGCGGGTGGTCTGCCCGTGCGGGCTGCCCGGAGAGTCTGGCGCCAGCTCTCGCAGGTACATCATAACTTCCTGACGGCGTTGCGCCCGCGCGCCCTTGCCTAAGCAGACGCCGTCCAACCGCAGCACCTCAAGACCGGGGTGAAGGCTATGCAGCAGGCTGACGAACTCGCCGATCTCAAGATCAGGAAGCCACGCATCGAGAACAACTACCTCAGGAAGCAGGCGTTCGACCTCGATGATCGCCTCGGCCGCGCCTGCGGTCTCCCGCACCGTCCAGCGCTGCTGCTCGAGCGCAACACGGATCCGAGACCGGGCGGCTTGATCGCCAGAGCAGACCAGAATGGAGCGAGGTGCGGGTGCAGCCGCAATAGCCCGTCGCTCAGCAAGAGAACTCTGACTCTCATGCACCAAGATGTTGCCTCCGCGGGTGCCCGAGATCTGGCCCGAATGTCATATGGAAAGCGTATGCAGGTTTCGCCGTCGACTCAGGTCTTGCACAGTCGGCGAAGACGCAGCAGCTGAAGACGACGTGACTTCAGCGACGCGGTACCCGAAGCCCCGTACGGTCTCAATCAGGGGGGGTGCGGACACTAGCTCTCCCGCGCTCAGCTTGCGGCGAAGATAGTTGATATACACCTCAACCACGTTTGTGGGGGAGTTCTCCGGCAGGTGGAAGACCTGGCGCAAGAGCTCAACGCGACTCGCACACCGCCCCCGTCGCTCCACCAGGAACTCCAAAAGAGAAAACTCCTTCGCCGTTAGCTCGATCGCAACACCGGCGCGAGTCGCGGAGCGGTCCCGCCGCCGCATGACAAGATCACCGTGTTCGAGAGTTGCCCCACTCAGCCGCGCCCGTCGGCGCAGCTGGGCCCTGCAGCGTGCGGTCAATTCCTGCAGGCTGAATGGCTTCATGATGCAATCATCGGCGCCCAGGTCGAGGCAGCGGACGCGCGTCTCAATAAGATCTTCTGACAGCAGAACGATGAGTGAGCAGCTGGTAAATCGTCGCTGCATCGTCTGCAGGACGTCCAACCCGGCTATGCCAGCGAGGTGCAGGTCCAGCACCATGAGGTCAACATCCATAAGTTCGCAACGCGCCAAAGCGGTTTCGCCATCGGCGACCCACTCGGCGTCGTTGTTCTCGTGCTTCAAGGAGCGAGCGAGCAACTGCCCTAACGCAGCATCCTGCTGCACAATGATGGTTCGCATACCGATAGACCTGACCCGTGTTTCGCGTGGTTGGCCGTTAGCCTGAGAGGCATTCAGCTCTGCCGATACCTTAGCGTCTGCAAGTATTTCAGTGCTGCAACTTCGGTGGAAGCTGAGGCGGCGGATTTACCGGCTGCCCATGAGTAACGAGAGTTGTAGCGATTTACGTCATTTCTGCTATCGCAGTTCGCTTTATCTTCGCTACAATCCGGATATGGCCATCACACGGCGGCAAAAAGAGGTCCTGGACTTTCTCACTAACTTCACGCAGACCAACGGTTACTCACCTTCCTACGAGGAGATTGCGAGTGGCTTAGGTTTGAACTCGCTGGCTACGGTGCATAAGCATGTGACTAATCTGCAGTCCAAGGGCATGCTGCAGCGCGCGCATAACCGAAGCCGGTCCATTGACGTCCTGCCCGCAAAGAGTGCGGTGAAGAAGGGCTCCGACCGTATGCCGTTGCTCGGCCGCATTGCAGCAGGTCGGCCAGTCGAGGCGGTCGAGACCGCTGAGAGCATCGCAGTCGAGGACATCATTGGGAACCGTGAAGTCTTCGCCTTAGAAGTCACAGGTGACTCCATGCGGGACGAGCACATCATGAGTGGCGACTTCGTTCTGATCGAACGAACGCGGACGGCACGCGAAGGAGAGATCGTTGTGGCGCTGGTCGACGGTTCTGAGACAACCCTGAAGCGCTTTTTTCACGAAGGTACGATGATTCGGCTGCAGCCCTCAAACGCTGAGATGGCACCGATCTATGCCCCAGCCGCGAACGTCTCCATTCAGGGCAAGGTCCTGGGCCTGCTGCGCCGATACAACTGAGCAGTGCGATTTACTTGCTCCGAACAGCCCGCGGCGACTACTGGAGGAGGCTTTCTTCACTCGATCGCAGGCGGACCGTGCGATCCACGGCATAGGGAGCGCGGTGGTTCGCCGTGTGGAAGTGTCGGACCTGGAGCTCACCGAGCAGGCCGATGCCAAGCATCTGAATCCCGGCAAGGATGAGCACGCCCGCGATGATGAAGAGGGGGCCATGCTGGTCCAGGACAGCGCCTCGGGTGACCAGCTTTAGGATCAGCATCCAGAAAGCCATCACAAATCCGACCAGCATACCCACAGCCCCAATGCTTCCGAAGAAGTGCAATGGGCGCGTCATGTATTTGAGCAGGAAGCGGATCGTTAGCAGATCGAAGAACACCCGAATCGTTCGGGACAGGCCGTAGTGACTCTTTCCTGCCAGCCTGGCCGGGTTGGAGATCGGGATCTCGCAGATAGAGGCACCGTACCAACTGGCGAGCGCAGGAATGAACCGATGCATCTCCCCGTAGAGAGGGATGTTCTGGATGATCTCGCGCCGGTACGCCTTGAAGGTGGTGCCGAAATCGTGGATGTTCACTCCAGAGAGAACGGCCATCAGCTTGTTCGCGGCCCGGGATGGGATGCGGCGCAGCAGGAAGTTATCCCCTCGCTGTGAGCGCCATCCGCTGACAACGTCATAGCCTTCTTCCAGCTTTGCCAGAAAGTTCGGCACCTCGTCAGGATCGTGCTGTAGGTCGCCGTCCATCGCCAAAATGAAGTCGCCCTGGGCGTGGTCGAATCCGGCGGCTAATGCGGAGGTCTGCCCAAAGTTGCGGCGGAGCTTAATCACAAGAACGCGGGAGTCCACGGCCGCGATCTCCTCCAGCAGGCGATAGGTGCGATCACGCGATCCATCGTCCACCAGAACCAGCTCAAAACTCTCCCCGACCTGCTCCATCACGGCTTTCAGCCGGTCATACAGGGCGGTGACACTTTCCTCTTCATTGTGGAACGGGACGACAATGGAATACTTTGGCACCCCATGATCATACGCCTGCTCGCCCATGCCTGAGCTAATCCGTTTGGTCCCAAAAGCCTCAGCGGAGACCCAGCTCAATCCCCGGAAGGTCGCAGACAAACCGCGCACCGTGGCACTGCGACCGCCCCGCGAAGGTGGTGGAATGGGAGTGGTCCGGCATTAGCAGGCGTAGAGAGGTCTCACGCCACTCAGATAGGCCAAACCCGACCAAGCCAGGGAGGAATCCGTGCTCAAGAATGTAGTGACTGGCCTGCTGATCCTTGTTGTCGCGGTCTTCGCGTTTGTTGGGTACAACGGCTACTCTGCCCGACGACGTATGACCACCGACGAAGTCTATGGCGGAGGTGCCTCGGCAGTTGCGCCGCCGCCCGCAGCAATCAAAGACGTGCCATCCGAAATCCGGGATGCACCGCCGTCACCGGTCGCGACCACCCAAGTCACACACCAAACCTCAGCATCTGGTGGTTTGTTGGCCCGCGGAGACGGCGCGATCTCTACGGACTCCCTGCCGCCGCAACCCGGAGATGGCGAGAAGTTCGGAAGTGGTGGACGCTATCAGCTATACCGGCAGGGAGACATGACGTGGCGTCTCAACGTAGAGACGGGCGACACCTGCATTCTCCTGGCGACTGACGAAGAGTGGCATAAGGAAAGGGTCTACCGTTCGGGCTGCCGGGGCCGAGCGTAGGCCGGCGAGCTTCCGTTCTCGGGCCACCTATAAGAGCGCAACCCGCATGACCAGATGCGCGTCTCGCATCTCCTGCGCGTCTAAAGTTCCCTTCCCGATACAGCATCGACACAAGCAGATACTATAGGTCCTACACCTCGGACCGGCAGCTTCATGGACGGACGCAGTCCCGCACACAGCGAAAGCCGATGTTGGTCGTTCCGGAGTCCGGTGTGTTGGACGAGCGGGCAGCTACACGGTAGCGATTGCAGTAGCTCTCGTGGCAGAGATAGCTTCCACCACGCATCACGCGAGCGACACCGCGCGGTGGACCAGACGGGTTGAGCGACGTGGCAGACACGTGGTAGCTGTTGCTGAACCAGTCAGAGCACCACTCCCATACATTGCCCACCATGTTGAACAGGCCGAAGCCGTTTGGCTGGAAGGCGCTCACCGGCGCGGTCGAGCGATAGCCATCTGCTGCAGTGTTGCTGGAGGGGAAGTCGCCCTGCCATATGTTGCAGAGGTGTTCGCCGTCTGGCGTTAGCTCGTCACCCCACGGGTATCTCTGCTGCTCTAACCCTCCCCGCGCAGCAAACTCCCACTCTGCCTCAGTCGGCAGACGCTTCCCTGCCCAGGCCGCATAGGCGAGCGCATCGTTCCAACTCACATGCACGACGGGGTAGTCACTGCGCTCCGCGATCGAGCTGCCCGGGCCCTCGGGCTGTCTCCAGCAGGCACCATGGATGCGCTTCCACCAAGTCACTCCTGGGACAGAGTCTTCCGGCGCGACCGCCTGGCCACCATCCGGTAGATCGCCGGAGAAGACAAACGACCACCCGAAGCGCTCCGCCTCAGAATGAAAGCCTGTAGCTTCGACGAAGCGTGCAAAGTCGTCGTTTGTCACAGCGCATCGGTCGATAAAGAATGGGTCGAGCGTTACTGCGCGCACAGGCCCTTCGCCGTCAGCGGGAAAACCGCTTCGATCGTCGGTTCCCATCAGGAACACACCACCGGGAAGGAGCGCCATGCCCTCAGTACTGCCGGTTGTCACACGGCGGCGAGCTTCGGCGGTGCGCCGGGACTCTTCAAGAACAGCGGCGCGCTCCCTTGTAGGCATGCAGCAAGGTGGAGGATTGGGCTGCTTGTTCATGGTTGTTCCTCCTCCGCCGCAAATCGGATGTCGCTCTCCGCCTCGAGACGCGCGACCGCCTGAGCCAGCGTGTGACTGCGTCTTTCAGCGAACAGGCGATTGCTGATCTCCTGTCGGACCTGGTCGAAAGCCTGCATGCCAGCAGTCCGTCGCGCCGTGACTGTTGCGATGTGTAGACCGAACACAGTCCGAAACACGCCGCTGCGCCTTCCCGGCTCGAGAGCAAAGACCACGTCCTCAAACTCTTGCACCATGCTGCCGCGAGACACCCATCCGACCGCGCCGCCAACCCCTTTGCAGTCAGAATAGCGATCAGCGACGCGCGGAAATGGCGTACCCCGCAGAAGCTCCTGCTCTGCCTGCGACAGCACCTCGGCAGCCAGGCGCTCGTCCTCTGCTGTATGGACATTGCGAACGATGTGTGCCGCTTGGACTGCTTCGGCCACTCGGTACAGGTGCTTGTTCGCCTGGAAGAACGCCTCCGCCTCGGCGCGACCAGGGCGCGGCACATGGCGCGTGAGATGAGCACGGACCCGCTCGAGCAGCAGCTCCTCGGCGAGGGCGTCTGAGACCTCCGCGCCACAAAATGTGTTTTGCTCACTCCCCCAGCGACGCCGGCGCTCTGCGTCGACCTCCGCAGCAGTCGGCTGCAGCTTCTGCTTTCTGGCTACTTGCAGCAACAGCGTGCGCGCTACGACACTGCGCAGGGCGCGCGCACGCGAGTGCTCTGGGTGCAAACCGCCGGCCTGGGGCGCGTCCACCTCCAGCCCGGACGAGAGGTGAAGCAGCTCTTGATCGAGCACGCGATCCGAAACGCGTTCGTCGTTGATGAGGAGAGCCACACACCATTATCCCCAGACCTGCGGTGTGGTGACCAGCGCAGGGTATCGCCTGACTCGTCGTATCATCGATCTATGGCCTTTCCCATCAAAACCTGTGTGGCATGTGGCGAGGAGTTTGAACTGCGGCCTGGCAAACCTGGCTTTGCGAACCGGTGCCTTGAGTGCAGTACGCTCGAAGAGGATGCGCCGGAGGCCAGTCGCTCGCTTTCCGCCGAAGAGCGCAAGGTGGAAGCTGAAGCAAACGAAGCGCGCCGTAAGGCGATCCGTGAGCTTCTGTACAGCCGCAAATAAGCGCTATGCTGAAGCGGTGCGGGTCATACAGACAGTCTTTGGGGTCTTTCACCACTTCGAACTTGCACGCGAGCTGCAACGCCGGGGACATCTGCAGCGCATCTACAGCACGTGGCCCTGGCGCAGGCTCAAACGCGAGGGCTGCCCGCGCGAGTTAGTTCGTATCTTTCCCTGGGTACACACGCCTGAGATGCTGTTGCGCCAGGCGGGCTTTCCAATCAAAAGCATCCTCCAGCAGATCGGCTATTTGAACGCGGTCAGCCTCGACCGTTTCATCACTCAGCAGCTGAAACATGAGCAACCGCCGGACGCTCTGATTTCGCTGTCCGGCTCGAGTCTTCACTCGGGTGTTCTGGTGCAAAAGCAGGGTGGAAAGTTCATCTGTGACCGGGGCTCTTCCCATCAGCGGGTGCAGGAAAGGTTGGTGCGTGAAGAGTACCTGCGGTGGGGTGTTCAGCGTTCCGTCACCGAAGCACGTGTCATCGAGCGGGAAGAAAGGATCTACGATCTGGCGGACTGCATCACGGTCCCCTCCACCTTTGCGGCGAGGTCCTTCGCCGAGATGGGTGTGGCACCCGCAAAGGTCAGGGTCATCCCGTATGGCGTCCGATTGCAGAACTTTCGCCCCGTGTCCTCGCCACCCAGCGGATCGTTCCAGGTACTCTTCGCCGGGTCGGTCGGACTACGCAAAGGCTTCCCTTATCTCTTGAAGGCCTTCGCCGCCCTCCGCCACCCTCACAAGAAGCTCGTGGTCGCGGGGGCTGTGCAAGCAGATATCAAATCTGTGCTCCCCACCCTGCCCCAGGAGCAGGTGGAGTACCTCGGTTCTGTTCCCCACGCGCGCCTGGCCGAACTGATGAGCAGCAGTCACGTGATGGTTCTGCCAAGCATTGAGGAGGGGCTAGCCCTGGTGCAAGGGCAGGCGCTGGCCTGCGGTTGCCCGGTGCTTGCTTCCACCAACACCGGAGCAGAAGACCTGTTCACCGATGGTGTGGAAGGCTTCATTGTGCCCATCCGATCTGCCGAAGCGCTCCAAAGCCGCATGCAGCAGATGGCCGACGACGCGGACCTGCAGCAACGCATGCGAACCGCCGCGCTGGCGCGGGTGAAAGCTCTAGGTGGATGGCAGGAATATGGTGATAAGTGGGAGCTTCTGCTACGCGAGTTGACCGGCACAGCTTGAACTAAACCGGTATACCGCCGCCGACGAAGTGCACGATCTCAAGCCGATCGCCTTCAAGCAGGTTGGTGGTCGACCAGACTTCCCGGCTCACGATCGCACCGTTGCGTTCTACAGCAACACGATCCGCTCGCAGCTGTCGGTGCGCCACAAACTCCGCAAGCGAAGGTGCGGCGTCCCCTTCCCACGTGACTGATTCTCCGTTCACCACCAGCGCCAAACTCATAGACACCGACGTTATCACCATCCGATGGCGCAATGAGAGCCGGCACCAGCAACGAAAGACGGCAGAGTGCCGTTCTTTGTTGCTCTTGGGAGCGTAGTGACTCAGGAAGCTATGCAGGAGCGTATGTGGCTAATCTGGTGGCCCGGGCAGGAGTCCAACCTGCGACCTTCGCGTTAGGAGTGCGCCGCTCTATGCAACTGAGCTACCGGGCCGTGCAGCTAGTGTAGCGCCTCCGCGGCAAGGGTCATGTAAGGTGCCCTGCCCCGCTGATAAAATGAGGCTGAGGGCCTTATGGGATCAGTGCATCGTCGGCGAGCTGTAACAGTGAACATCGGCGGAGTAAAGGTTGGCTCCGAGGCACCCATCGTCGTGCAGTCCATGACCAACACGGACACGGCGGACATCGAAAGTACCGTGCAGCAGGTTGCGGCGCTGGCGCGGGCCGGCTCCGAGATGGTGCGGATCACGGTCAACAACGACGAAGCCGCAAAGAGCGTGCCCTACATCGTCGACGGCCTCGCGAAGAAGGGGTGGAACACCCCCATCATCGGAGACTTTCACTACAACGGACATATTCTGCTGCGCAAATACCCCGAGTGCGCCCGGGCTCTTGCCAAGTACCGCATCAATCCCGGGAATGTCTCAATCGGCCGCAAGGATGATGACAACTTTCGCACCATGGTGGAGTGCGCCGTCGATAACGCGAAACCCGTGCGCATCGGCGTGAACTGGGGCTCGCTCGATCAGGCACTGCTGACCCGCATGATGGACGAAAACTCGAAGAGCGCAACCCCGCTTGAAGCGCGCGACGTGATGATGGAGGCGATGGTCGTCTCCGCGCTGGATAACGCCGCGGCTGCGGAGCGGTACGGGCTGCGCCGCGACCAGATCATCCTCAGCGCCAAGGTGTCCAACGTACGCGACCTCATCGACGTCTACACCGAGCTCGCGCGCCGGTCAGACTACGCGCTGCATCTTGGCCTGACCGAAGCCGGCATGGGGATGAAGGGCGTCGTCGCGTCTACCGCCGGCCTGGCGCCCCTGCTCCTCGCGGGCATTGGGGATACGATCCGCGTGAGTCTCACCCCCACACCGGGCGGCGATCGTTCCGAGGAGGTCCGCTGCGGGCAGCAGATCCTCCAGTCGCTCGGCATCCGTAGCTTTATGCCGCAGGTCACAAGCTGCCCCGGTTGCGGCCGCACGACCTCTACGTACTTCCAGGAGCTCGCGGAGCGCATTCAGAACTACCTTGTCGAGCAGATGCCGGAGTGGAAGAAGCAATATGCCGGCGTGGAAGAGCTCAAGTTGGCCGTCATGGGCTGCATTGTGAACGGGCCGGGAGAGAGCAAGCACGCCAACATCGGTATCTCGCTGCCGGGCACCTTTGAGGAGCCAAAGGCTCCCGTGTATGTGGACGGCAAGCTCTTCACGACTCTCAAAGGCGACCGCATCGTCGAGGAGTTCCAGGAGATCCTCGACACGTATGTGGCGAAGCGGTACGGCTCAGGCGTTGTTGAACTCGTTGGTGCCTAGCTGTGTCGCGTTGGTTGGCGCTTCTCGCCAGGGGCGTTCAGCTCTTTCCTGCACCGGCTAGCGAGTGAGTGGGAGTGCCTGCGCTCGCAATGCAGCAAGTGGATAGATGGTGCCCCGCCACTCGACTCCGCCCTGCCGGAGTGTGACAGCGGCAGAGCGCAGCATCGCTGCAACCAGCGCGATCGCTCCGAACGGGAAGCCCACCAGGGTCCAGGCCGGCATTCCAGTCACTGGTGCAGAAAGCGTGTACAGGCCCCCGACAGAGGCGAGCGCGATCTCTGAGGGCACGCGAGTGCGGCGCCCAAAGAGGCCAAAGACTGGCCCCAGGCAAAGCACCAGCAGAGCCAGGCTGCCGGCGGCCAGAAGGGGCACACTGTAGCTAAAGATTGCGAAGAGGTTCTTGGTCATCGTTCGAACGATGCCGCCCACCCCAGGCGCCCAGTGCAAGCGGATATAGCCTGGCGCGAAGATGGCGTCTTGCCGCAACCCCATCTGCTTGACTCGTCGCCCCAGCGCAAGGTCTTCCACGATCTGAAAGCGCAGCGCCGCGAAGCCGCCAATCTGTTGATAGGCGCTGGTGCGCAGAAGGTTGAACGCACCGATACCGATCGAGTCATGGGCCTTCGGGTCGGCGACACGCCAAGGGCGCAACGACCAGAACCCAAGTATTTGAAGAAACCCCATCAGCATCGCCTCGCCACGGGTGCGCAGGATGGGCGAAGGCATCAAGACCAGGTGGTCGACGCGGTGCCGCTCTGCATAGGCGAGAGCACGGCGCATCGTGTCGGGGTGGAAGAGCACGTCGCCGTCCGTGAACAGCAGCCACGCCGCCTGCTGATGGATGGCTCGCTCCGCCGCTGTGTGCATCGCGTGCGGCTTTCCCAGCCAGCCCACGGGGAGGTCGTTGATATGCAGCACTGCAAGCCGCTCGGGGTGCAGCGTGGCGAGTTCGTCAAGCAGACGTCCCGTGGCGTCGGTCGAGCGATCGTCGACAGCAATCAGGCGTAGCGGCTGGTATGTCTGCGCGAGCAGCGACGAAAGGCAACCCACGATGCTCTCAGCCTCGTTGCAAGCAGGCACAACAACGGAGAGGGATGGGTGATCAGCAGGGTCACAATCCTGCTCCGGAGAGGCGAGGTTCGGCACGCGCTGAAGATTGCGGGCGATGGAGAAACTCTTCCAGGTCCAGGCGGCAGCCAGGGTCCACGACGTAAGCGTGCAACCCAGACGAACGAGACGAGCGACAGAAGAAAACCTCACTCGTCCAGAGTATCTGGTCGCCTGAGTTGGTGCGCCACACCTTAGCTAAGCAGCGGCAACGCCGGAAGCCGAATGGGACTGGAGCGGCGGAGCGAAGCGGGAGCCGACCGTGAAGATCACGGCGGCAATGACCAGTGTCACAAGGGTAGATCCGAGGCCGACTCCGAGGTTGGAACGGTCAGAGATGGCGCCGATGATCTTCGGGCTTATCGCGTCTCCCAGCGCATGAATGATGAAGAGCTGTCCTGCAAGGGCCGTGGCACGAATGCCGGGCTGGACCGAGTTCACGCTGGCCGCGTTTACTGGCCCGGTGCCCAAAAAGATGAAGAAGATTGCAAGGGCAAGGCCAGGTAAGACGAATGCTTTGGGACCGAAGAAGCAGAGGAGCGCGGGAGGGGTGGCCAAGGCTGCAGAGAGGGCTGGAACGAGGTAGAGAGCCTTTGGCGTGCGTTGCGACCACCTCTGAGCGACCCAGCCGCCGAAGACGGTACCGCCCAGGCCGGCGACGACAGTGATGGCGCCCATGAGGAAGGAGGCAGAACTCTGAGAGCGACCATCCATGCGCTGAAGAAAGGAGGGCATCCACCAGGAGATACCGCCGAGCGAGAAGGTGACGGCTGCGTAGCCGAGAACGATGGTCACGTAGGCAGGGTTCTTCAGAAGGGAGAGCACGGTGCTCTTCTTCAGCTTGGCCTTGCCCTCTCCTTTTCCGGCTCCGCTGGAGACCTCACCACGTTTCGGCTCTCGCATGAAGATCCAGATCAGGACCGCAAGCAGGAGCGCCGGAATGGCCGAGACAACAAAGGAGGCGCGCCAGCCGAAGTGCTCCCCGACCGTGCCACCGATCAGGTAGCCGAGCGCGGCACCAACGGGGATGGCGACGTTGAAGATGGTGAGAACACGGTTTCGCTGGTCTTCGGGGTAGAAGTCGGAGAGGAGGGCCGGGGCGAAGATGCCGAAGGAGGCCTCGCCAACGCCAAGGGCGGCATGGCGGAGGTTGAGCGAGTCGTAGGAGTGCACAAAGGCAGTGAGGAGGTTGATAGAGCCCCAGAAAAGGGCAGCGGCGATGATCATGGGCTTGCGCGGGAAGTGGTCGCCAAGCCAGCCGGTGAGTGGCGAGGCGAGCATGTAGGCGAGCATGAACCACAGCGTGAGTGAGCCGATCTGCTGATCGGTGATGCGGAACTCGCCTTTGACCTGTTCCTGGACGCCAGGAAGGATGTAGCGATCGATGTAGTTCACGAAGTTGAGCGCGGTTAGAAGGACGAGCGCGGTGGTGGCACCGGCTACGGCACCGGGGCGCCTGGGTGCTGCTGACCGGTCATCATCGGCGTGCGGGGTGGGAGGCATGCCCGGACAGCATAGCAGCGGGGGTGAACAACAGGTCTGCCCCAAGGGGGAGCTCCGCTCCCTTTAAGGGCGGCCTTCTGCGCTCCTGCGCTGCACGGCTCATGTTTGCTTAGCTTTGCTGCCGCGCCGGGTACCCCCTCCCCCGTATGATCCTGCGCAAAATATTCATTCAGCTCCGCTTACGTGTGGACTGGCGAGGGGTGGATGGACCTGGTGAGGTAGGTTCCATCCTGCTCAGGCGGCGGGCGAGGCGTGCAACGGGCTGCAACGACCGCCCTAATGGTACGGGTGCGGACAGGGTCTTCACGCCACCAGAGGCTTGGCCGTGCACCTTCGGTTGGCAGCTGCACTTGCTGGCGAGACGGTAGTCCAAGAGCGAATCGTGGGTAGTGGAGAGCGAAGTGAGCAGGGGGGCAGCGAGGTAGGCTGGTGAGGGACTGGGGGCGGAGGAGCGATGTTGAATCCCGAGAGGGTGCAGGGCACATTGCAGGCGCTGCTTTGCCACATCTGGCGCTGTCGCGATGCTGGCGCGCCAGAGACAGTTGAGCTGTTTCCAGCGGGATTTCTAATCTCGTACAAGGGATTGATTGAGTTTGGGCCCTTGCCGCTGATCCCGGTGCAGATGGGACAGGTGCTGCGTGGTGTGGGGGCATTTTGCGCGGAGAACGACTGGGCTCCGCTGCCAGCGCTGGTGGTGAATGCAGAACGGCGCCGGCCGGGGCGGGGCTATTACGTGGGCGTGGACGGAGCCCGGGATGCGACGGGTTGGCGGCTGGAGGATGTGCGGCGATGTGTGGAGGCGCGAGAGTTGCCGCGCGTGGCTCCGATTGTGCGCCTGCGGATGGATCGGGTGGACCTGGAGCGACGTATGTCTGAGGCAGAGAGCCGCGGGTGGAGGCGACCAAAGATCCAGCCAGGAACCCCCTCGTAGCTACGGGCGACTGCGGCTCAGAGTTCTTGCTGGCCTTGCTCCGGTCGTCCACCGGCGGCGTTCAAGGGAATATTGGCGATGCGGTGCGGGCTTCCCTCCCGCCCGAGGTGCGTGGCGACTCTGCCGGTAATGGTGGGGAGTTACGGACGATTGGTGAACGGAGACGACGACTTGTTCTGATCTGCAAAGAAGCTGAAACGATAGGGCTGATCGATAGTTGCGATCTGCTG
This sequence comes from Acidobacteriaceae bacterium, assembly GCA_965199635.1. Lineage (GTDB taxonomy): Bacteria > Acidobacteriota > Terriglobia > Terriglobales > Acidobacteriaceae > Edaphobacter. The sequence goes on from CBDASL010000001.1 coordinate 1,672,590, forward strand.
CCTATGCCCGGAGATCATGATAATGAGGTTGCTAAGTGTCCCCGGTGCAAGCTGGGTGTGATGTTTCGCGTGAACCGGGAAGGCTACTTTGAGCGGGAGGTCCTGACGCGACTCGGGGTATACCCCTGGATGTGCTCCGAATGCAAAGTGCGAGTGCGGATCAAGCGGCGGAGGGACACAGGGGATGAACACCGCTCCCAGGTGGAGGTTTAGCCCTTTGTACAGGCCTGAGGGACGACGAGCCGAATGGGTGAGCCGGCAGATCAGCCCAGCTTCAACGGTGTGAGGTCAGTGGGTTGTTGCTGGCCCATGCCCTGTGCACCGTCTTCTGTGCTGTCGAGGAGAGGCATACCTGGCAATGCAGCACGCGGTACGTACCGCAGGTATAGGAAGCCAGCTGCAACGCCCGTGGCGAACCCACCAACGTGTGCCCAGAATGCGACGCTCGCGAAGGGCCCGATCCGTGTGAGAAGACCAAGAAGTACCTGCTCGCCGACCCAGGCACCGACCGCCCCGCGCGTGGTGGATGCGATGGTCCTGACGCGGAACCAGCCAAGATAAAGGTGCAGGTGGAAGCGGTCCTGCGGAAAGAGGGCGAAGTAGAGGCCGGCCACTCCTGAGATGGCTCCGGACGCCCCTACGCAGGGCTGGAGCGAGTGGAGATTGAAGAGAAGGTGGAAGAGCTGCCCGCCCACGCCACAGAGCAGATAGGCGACGGCGAAGCGGAGGTGGCCCAAGGCGCACTCGACTCTGCGGCCAAAGATCCAGAGGAACCACATATTGCCGAGGTAGTGCCACAGTCCAACATGGAGGAATGTGGCGGACACAAGGGTAGTGAGGGTAGGCCTGCCCGGAACAAAGGCGTACCGCCAGATGCTGGCTCCCGGACCGCCGACCAGCACTGGCAGCAGAAGAAGGCCGTTCATGACGGCGATGCTGAAAAGGATGAAGGGGGTAGAAGTTTGAAACCGATCACGGGGAACAGGAAGGCAGAACATGAGCACCCTTCGACGAGGTGCGCTCATGGTAGCTGCCCAGCTTAAGCGTGGAAAGAAATGCTGACGGACCGCTGCACGAGGGTAATCCCGTTAGCGGCGGGGATCGGCCTCGGTGCGGGGGTGATAGGCGGTGACGACAGTGGAGATGCCGCCGCGCGGGCGGAAGTCACCCTTAATCTCACACCAGACGGGATCGGTGGCACGGACGACGTCGTCGAGGATCTGGTTGACGATGTTTTCCTGGAAGATGCCGAGGTTGCGGTAACAGAAGAGGTATTCCTTGAGGCTTTTGAGTTCAAGACAGGTCTTGCGGGGCATGTAGCGGAGAGTGATCACACCGAAGTCGGGCAGGCCGGTTTTGGGGCAGACGGAGGTGAACTCCGGGTCGTCGATGAGGATCTCGTAGGACTGGAACTGGTTTTCCCAGGTCTCAATGGCCGGGAACGAGAAGTCTAGGCCGGCCTTGGCGTGGTCGTCGGTGTAGCCGGTGGTGTAGGTCGCGGTGCTCATTGTTCTAGTTTATTGGATTGGCTGGGAAATGGGCACGCCACAGCCGAAGGGTGGAGGACCTGCTTGACCGGTTCGGGAAGGACCAAACGGTGTGCTGTAGTTTGGACAGCATGCGCAAACTTTGCCTCCTTGCCGCCCTTCTCCCCGGGACAATCATGTCCTACGCCGCGCAGTTAACTCACCGACCGCGATACGAAGTGGTGGGCTACCTGTTTGGGCGCGGGGAGCGGCTGGACGGAAGCATGATTGCGGCCAAAAAGATGACGCGCATCAACTATGCCTTCTTTGCAGTGGAGGACGGGGTTGTGACGGAGGGCAGCGCCCAGGATGCTGGCAACCTTGCTGTGCTGACGGGGCTGCGCCGGGTGAACCCACAGTTACAGGTCCTGATCTCAGTCGGCGGAGGTGGCGAGGGGTCGGCGCCATTCTCCGACATGGCGATCACGGCGGAAGGGCGGCACAGGTTTGTGGAGTCTGCGGTGGCCATGGTGAGGAAGTACGACCTGGACGGGGTGGATGTGGATTGGGAGTACCCGGGGTACTCGAACGGTGGCGCCAGGGTGCGGCCGCAGGATCGAGAGACCTACACACTGTTGCTGCGGGAGCTTCGGCAGCGATTCGATGTGGAAGAGAAGCTGCTCGGACGGCAGCTGGTGACTTCTTCCGCAACGGGCGCGACGCAGATCTGGCTGGACCACACGGACATGCGGGCGGCGGCGCGGTGGCTGACCACGGTGAACATGATGTGCTACGACTGGTATAACGCGGTGGAGAAGAACACGGGCCACGATTCCCCGCTGTTTCCCGCGGCTGCCGACCCCAAGCATGTTTCGATCGATGGTGCGGTGCAGAAGAACCTGGCCGCAGGGGTGCCTGCGCGCAAGCTGGTGATCGGCGTCCCGTTTTACGGGCGACGGTGGGAGGGGGTGGGAGGCGCGAACCACGGGCTGTGGCAGCCCATCACCGGCGCTGGCGCGGACGTGAATTATGGACAGATTGAGCCGCTGGTTCAGCAGCAGGGGTTTGTACGGTATTGGGACGGGACGGCCGCAGCGCCGTTTCTCTACAACGCAGGAAGTCACACCTTTGTTACGTACAACGACGCCGAAGCAGAACGCGCGCGGGCGGTCTACGTGAAGCAGCAAGGTCTGGGCGGCCTGATGTTCTGGGAGTACAGGGGCGACCCACGGAACACGCTGCTGGACGCTATCGATGCTGGGTTCGGGATCGGGGAGCACTGACTGGCGCCCCGAAGGTGAGATGAGAGCAGAGCGCTCAGGCTAGTTCCGCTTGCTGAGGGTGGGGCGGTCGTCGCCGGAGTTCTGGGTGGGGTTGTTGGGATCGTTGTTGGAGCCGCCGACGCGTCGCAGCGTGGGTTTGTTGCCGTTGTTCTTGTCGTTGAGCTTGCGCTTGTTCTCGATGCGGGCGAGGCGTGCCTTGACGTCGTCAAACTCCGAGGTGGTGACGATGTAGTCAGGCTTGGCAGGGAGGATGGAGGCGATCTCATCCTCCGATCGCGCGATGCGGTCCGGGGTCTGCGGGTGATCGGAGAAGAGCTTGGCGACGGCGCCGGGCTTGTGTTTCTCCAGAGCGTCGATTTTTTCGAAGAACTGGATAAAGGCCTGGGGATCGTAGCCGGCCTTGTACATGTACTGCAGGCCGAGGAAGTCGGCTTCGGACTCGTCCATGCGGGAGAACTTGAGGAAGGCGACGGGGATGGCGAGCTGGGTGGCCTCGTAGATGCCGTAGCCGGTGTAGGAGCCGGAGGTCATGATGATGAGCGGGATGGAGGCCATCTGCGCGTAGTTCATCTTGGTCATCTGGCGGGCGGCGTGGTGGGCGACAACGTGCGAGATCTCGTGGGCCATGACGCCGGCGAGTTCGGCTTCTTCGTCAGCGGCCATGATGAGGCCTGAGTTGACGTAGAAGAAGCCGCCGGGCAGAGCGAAGGCATTGATCTCGTCGGAGTCGATGACCTTGATGGTGAAGGGGACCTTGGCGTCGGAGTTCTTGACGAGATTCTGACCGATGCGGTTGACGTACTCGACGACGACAGGATCGGTGACGAGGTGGGCGGACTTTTCGATCTCCATGGAGTAGGCCTTGCCGTTGCGGATCTCCCAGTCCGTGGAGTAGAAGTTGCCGAAGCCGCGGCCACCGATGTTGCGGGTACCGATTGCGTCTACATCATCTTCCGAGCCCTTCTTAATGTGGGGATCGAGGTTTTCGCCGGGAGACGGGAGCGAGTCCGTTTGCGCCTTGGCGGCGTCGGTTGCCTTCTTGTTGTCGGCGGAGGTGGGCTGCTTGTCAGTCCCGGGATCTTTGGGGATAGGGCCTGGTGTGGGTGTCTGGGGTGCTCCCTGAGTCTGCGGAACCGTCGTCGGGGGTACGGTTTGGGGCGTCGTGGGGACGGGAGCGACTTGAGCGAGGGCGGCCGGGATTGGAAACGCGAGGACGGCGGCGAGGGGCAGGGACGTGAGCAGACGCATGGGGGAGCTCCTGGCCGGTGGGTCGCGCGAAGAGGCTTGTGCTGCGTAGGACCGGCTGCCTATTGGACGTAAGTATGCGCCGTTTTGATTCCGGGTGCGAGGGTGCTGCAGAGGTGTGGGCTGGCCGGCTTTGATGAGGCGCGTGGAGGTTACCAGGTGTTGTAGGCGGTGCCGTCAGAGGCAGTCATCTGGGCGCCGGAGTGGACGTCGTCGACGCCGCCGGAGTCAGTCTGGTCGACGGAGGAGAGGGTGTCGGACTGGGCGGGAACCCAGGTGTCGGAGCGGCGTGTGAAAGGATCGATCGGCATCGTCTTGAGATAGCCCGCTTCGACCAGGTCCTGAAGCTCCTGAGGTGCCTTCTGCTTGTCGACGGTGTAGGCGTCGATAGCAGAGCGCATAGTGCGGAGATCTTCGCGAAGGACGGCCTCCTTGGCGTGGCGAACGTTGTTGGTATAGGAGGGGATGGCGATGGCGGCGAGGATGCCGATGACGACCATCACGATCATGAGTTCAAGCAGGGTGAAGCCCTGTTGGGCGGGTCGGCGGGGTGGCCTCGAGGCGAGATGGGTGGGGATGGCTACCATGTGTTGTATTTGGTCCCGTCGAGGGCAGTTCCCTGGCTCCGCGTATGGACGTCGAAGACGTTTTGTCCGCCAAAGGAGTCGGCGTCTTTGTCGTCCTGGTTGGAGCGGAGCGCCCACTCGGTGGAGTTGGTCATGGGGTCAGTGGGGATGGACCGGAGGAAGCGGACCTTTTTGTCCTGAATGTCGACGCCGTTGACCAGCGTCTGCAGATCGGGTGGGTAGTTGATGCTGTCCGCCTTGGTCTGAAAGGCACCCTTATCGGCGGCGTCCTTGTAGCGATCGATGGCGTCGCGCATCATCCAAAGGTCGCGGCGCAGTTCGCGCTCTTTTTCCCGCTTGACCTGGAAGCGAGCGACGGGGACGGCGGCGGAGGCGAGCACGGCGACGATGGCCACGGTGATGATGAGCTCAACGAGGGTGAGGCCGGCCTGCGGCGAGAGGGCCGGTTGGGCTGCCGGGTTACAAGGCGCGATGGGGGTGGGCTGAGACATCGGCGAAGGTTACTTGACGTGGACGGTGGCAGTGCTGCCGGTGACAGGGAGGTTGGCCTGAGTGCTGTTGCGAGCGGCGACCCGTGGCAGCGCGATGGTGGAGTCTCCGGCGGCGATGGCCTTGAAGGTGAGGACCGCGACACTTCCCTGTCCTTCGACGCCCTTGACGCCTGGCGGGCGAGAGGTGGAGATGTTGACGAGACCGTTGCCCTCGTCGCGGTGGACGGTGGCGACAGCCTGACCGTCGCGGCCGAGCAGATCCCCGGAGTCGACGTTGACGAGCTGGAGGACCTGCGAGTTGAACTGGAGCTGCAGGGGCAGCGAGTAGAGGTCCTGCGCGCCGTTGGCCACGACGCTGACCTGGAAGGTGCTGCCGACGGCCTGGGTGGTGGTGGGTGGGACGACGCTGAGGTTGATGAGACCGGCGCCTGGAGCCTGAGCCTGCGTCTGCGGTTGAACCTGTGCCTGGGCGGCTGTGGCCGCGTCGCCGGTGTTGAAGCCGGGCGCGGGATTCCCGGGGGTAGGCATCTGGGCGGCCTGCGCCAGCTGACCGACCATCGCGGAGGCGGCGTTGGCCGCGGTAGTTTCGCCGGCCGAAGGTGTGCGCGGACGGGGAACGACGGGAACGTTGAGCCCGGCGTTCTCCACGTCGTGGCGGAGCTCGATCGAGGTACCGGTGCCGGTGTCGATGGGACGAGTATTGAGTTTGGTGAGAACAGACTCGCGAACAATATGCGGGATCAGGAGAAAGACGACCTCATCCTGCTGATTCTCCTTTTGCTGAGAGGAGAAGAGGTACTTGAGGAAGGGCAGCTCGCCAAGGCCCGGGGTGCCGTTAACGTTCTTGGTCTCCTGGCGGGTAAGGATGCCGGCGAGGATGGAGGGCTCGCCCTCCTGCAGCTGAATGGTGTGCTCGATGATGCGTTGCGAGATGACGGGCTCGGTGACGTTCGAGATGGTGACGTCGCTGGTGTGCGAGGAGACCTCGATCTTGAGCTTGAGGGTGACTTCCCGGTCGTAGTGGACCGTGGGCGTCATATCGATGTTGACGCCGATGTCGAGGTAGGTGAACTGGGTCTGGACACCAAGGCCGGCGGTGCTGGTGAGGGTGGAGCTGTAAGAGCCGGTGGCAATGGGGATTTTAGAGCCGATCTTGAGGGTGGCCTTTTGGCCGTCGGTTGCGCGGATGCGCGGGTTCTGCAGGATGCGGGTGTCGGCATCGGTGAGCAGGGCGTTGACGGTGCCACCGGAGACGGAGACGGCGATGTTGCTGGCGTTCAGGTTGGCCAGATCGTTCAAGTTGAGGTTGCTGGTGTTGGTGGTGGTGCCGGTGGTGCCGTTGGAGTTGGTGGTGCTGCCGGAGTTGGCAGTGGTGGAGGAGGAGGTGGAGGTGGTGGGAGTAAGGCCAATCGAGGTGGGGAGGGTGATGCCGAGGTTGCGGACCTTGTCCTTGTTGACCTCGAGGATAGCGACGTCGACCACGACCTCGGGACGGGCGCGATCAAGATCGGCAAGAAGTTTCTGCGCGAGCATGAGCTGGTCCGGCGTGGCGCGCATGACGATGGCGTTCTGTGACGGAACGAGGTAGATCTTGACGCTGGGATCGAGCAGGTTGCGGATTGCGGTGAGGATCTCGTTGGCGTCGTTCTGCTGGCTCGCGTTGGTGAGGTAGAAGGTCTGGACGGCGAGTTCGTCGAGGTCGGTGCGATTTTGCCGGGTGTTGGCGGCGACAAAGATGGTGTTGGGGGTGACGGGCTTATAGAAGGTACCGGCGAGGGTGCCGACGATGCGAAGGGCGTCCGGGAGCGAGATGCTGTTGAGATCGACCGGAACGCGCTTAGAGGTGTAGTTGGGATCAAAGAGAACGTTGAGGCCGGCGAGCTTGCCGATGGCCTGGTAGATAACCTTGGTGTCCTCCACCATGTGCAGGGTGATGGGGGTGTCGGACATGGGCTGCAGGGTGACCGGACCGGAGACGGTGCCAATCTGTGTGTTCTCGGAGGAGACCGACGACGGCGGTGTGGCCTCGGAGGTGGGCGCGGGGGACGGGGGCTGGGTGGGCGAGCTACCCGGGGGGACGACGCTGCCCGGCGCGAGTTGAAGGAGGTGGAGTTCCTGGAGTGAGACCTGATTGCCTGGATCGATCTGCTGGGCGCGGGTGAACTCACGGGCGGCACCGGCGAGATCGCCACCTTCCTTCAGAACGCGGCCACGATCGACGTGGGCGGCAGCTGCCTGGAAACGGAGTCGCTCGAAGCGCTCCTTGTAGCGGATATCGGCGGGCTTCTTGAGGTGGGCCTGGCGGTAGTCGTCAAAGGCCGCGTCGTAGTCTTCGCGAGACTCGGCAGCTTGCCCGCGGGAGTTGAAGGTCTTGGCCGACTGCGCTCCGGCGGCGTCCGCGAGCAGAAGGCTCGAAGCCGGCAGGGCAAGCGCAGCGGCGACGAACGGCGTCCAGGGGGAAAAGCGGCGTCGGGGTCGGAAGAAGAGTTGCGGACGAACCATGCTCGGGTCTGCTGCCTCAGAAGGGGTGTGGAAGGTGTGTCAGGACTGCTTCAACGCAGCACGGTGGGATAGTTGATGCAGTGAACCAGGGCCAGCGGGACCGGATGTCCGCGTGAGTATAGCATCGGCAGGTTGCCCGAAGGGGAGTGCTGCCCGTGGCACCACCACCCCCGTGTTGCCTGCCCGGACGACCCTGGCGCGGTGACGGTCTAGGTGGGGTACGGATGGCTCACTTGCATTCAGAGTAGCCCCCGGATGCTCTGTTCGACGGGTGAGGGAGCGATGGGGTGAGCACAACTTTGGAGGGATGCGTTGCAGGGACGGCGTGGCCGGGCCATGGGCGATTGCGTGGTATTCTAAGTGGCTGCGATGCCTCGTCAAGCGACCATACCGACCGTTGCCACTCTCACCAAGCCCGTAGTCAAGGAGCGGGATCGCGACCCCGTGGCCGCGGGCCAGCGTGATGCGGCCTTTAACCGATCGGCGAGCCACAACTACTTTCTCTCGGATCGGGTGGAGGCCGGGGTGGCGCTGCGCGGGACCGAGGTGAAGTCAATCCGCGAGGGCAAGGCGAACCTGAAGGACGCCTATGGCCTGCTCAAGGATGGTGAGGCGTTTCTGCTGAACGCGCACATTGGCCCTTTCAGCCACGGCAACCTGATGAATCACGACGCGCTGCGGACGAGAAAGCTGCTGCTACACCGGAACGAGATCCGCAAGCTGGAGGCATTGACGCGCGGCAAGGGCTTTACGCTGATTCCCACACGGCTCTATTTCCGGAGCGGGCGCGTGAAGTGCGAGCTGGCGCTGGCCAAGGGCAAACAGGACTGGGACAAGCGCGAGACGGAGCGGCGGCGCGAGGCGGACAAGGAAGCGCGGGCGGCGATTGCACGGGGCCAGCGACGTTAGGACGGATGTCGATGGCATCCGGGTCGTCGTCGCGGGTAGGATTGTGGGATGAAGACCTCCCTGCTTTTTCAGGACCCTGTCAGCTTTCAGACGCCGATGCTTGCCGTGTTTGCCGTGGACCTGAGTACGGGGTCGAGGACTGAGGCGCATCCTGTGCTCCTGACGACATCGGACGCGATCTCGGGTGCGGCCGAAACGGTGCTGCGCAGTGGGGAGTTCAAGGCCGGGCTGGGAGAGACGGTGGTGCTGCACGCGCCGGCGGGGCTGAAGGCGGAGCGTCTGCTGCTGGTGGGGCTGGGAAAGGCGAAGCAACTGTCGAGCGCGCAGGTGCGCAAGGGTGGCGGCACGGCGGTGCGGGCGGCCAAGCCGCGGGGGCTGCGGGAGCTGGCGATTGTGTTTCCGGAGGACCGGGCGCTAAGCGACGAAAGCCTGGATGAACTGCCGTGTGAGGCGGCGATGCGGGCGCTGGTCGAGGGTGTGGTGCTGGCCGAGCCCGACTATGACACCTATAAGAGTGACCGGACCGACAGATCCGTGCACCAGGCGACGATCCTGGTCAAGGGTGGGGAACGCTCCGAGCGAGCCGAGATGCAGCAAGGGCTGACAGACGGGCTGGCGATCGCGGAAGCACAGAACTTCGCACGCTCGCTGGTGAACGAGCCGGGCAATGTGTTGACGCCGACGGAGCTGGGCAAGCGGACGGCGGCGATGTGCGCGGAGATGGGGCTGCAGTGTGAGGTGGCATCGACGGAGACGTTGCAGCAGCTGGGGATGGGAGCATTTCTCGCGGTGGCGCAGGGATCGGCCGAGGCGCCGGCGCTGATCACGATGACCTATGAGCCGGAAGGCGGTGCGGTGGAGGGTGCGCCGGTGCTGGGGCTGGTGGGCAAGGGGATCACGTTCGACACAGGTGGCATCTCGATCAAGCCGGCGGACGGGATGGAGAAGATGAAGTACGACATGGCCGGGGCTGGGGCGATGATCGGCGCGATGCGGGCTGTGGCGGAGCTGAAGCCAAAGGTGAAGGTGGTGGGGGTGGTGTGTTCGGCGGAGAACATGCCGGATGGGAAGGCGTACCGGCCGGGCGACGTGGTGACGGCGATGAGTGGCAAGACGATTGAAGTGCTGAACACGGACGCGGAGGGACGGCTGGTGCTGGCAGACGGGCTGCACTATGCGCAGACGCTGGGGTGTACGCACCTGATCAATGCCGCGACGCTGACGGGGGCCTGCGTGGTAGCGCTGGGCATTTTGAATGCGGGCCTGTTCTCAAACGATGACGCGGAGGCGGGGCGGTTTACGGATGCATCGCGGACGGCGGGCGAGAAGTTCTGGCGACTTCCCTGCACCGAGGACTACCGGGAGCAGATCGTGAGCAAGATTGCGGACATTGCGAACACCGGTGGCGTGCGATGGGGCGGGGCGATCTCCGCGGCTATGTTTTTGAAGGAGTTCGTGGGGGAAACACCGTGGCTGCACCTGGATATCGCCGGGTGCGCGTGGGAGGACGAGACAAAGCCGTGGGTAGCCAAGGGACCGACAGGGGTTGCGGTGCGATCGGTAGTGGAGTGGGTGCGGAGTTTTGCCGGGTAACGGTGCCGAAGGGAGCGTTACCGTTGGTTGGAGCGATGCGGGGCTGCGGGCTCGAATAGCGTCGTAGACTCGACCCGTGGGCTGCGGCCGGCGTGGAGCGCTGGCCTGACGCAGCGGAGGACACGGGCTATGCGGCAAATGAGTCATGTGGCGATGCTGGGCGCGGTGCTGCTGCTGGTATCGTGCGGGGATAGCAGGACAAAGACGACGGCCAGCAGTCCAGCGCCGACACCAGCGCCGGGGCCAGCGCCGGTGGATCCACCGGCTTCGGGAGCGAAGATAGGCACCTCGGGGTGTGTGTCTACCCTGACGGGAGGCTTTGCCTTCACGGACTTCACGAGGGAGAACCCGGGTGTGTGCCGCCGGATCACGGTGGCTGACCTGCCTCCGGCGGCCACGCCTTCCGCGGCGAACTATGACACGCTGGTGGCGCGCAAGGCCGGGCAGATGCCGGTGGCACCCAAGGGCTTTGCAGTGCAGTTGTACGCGACCGGCTTCAAGAATGCGCGGCTGCTGGCGACTGCGCCGAATGGTGACCTGTTTTTGGCGGACTCCGGCGGAAATGCCGTGCGGGTGCTGCATGGCATGAAGGCGGACGGATCGGCTGAGACGGTGACGACCTTTGCCAGCGGGCTGAACTACCCGTTTGGGATTGCGTTTTATCCTTCGGGGGCGAATCCGCAGTACGTCTACGTGGCGAATACAAACTCGGTGGTGCGGTTCCCGTATGCGAGTGGGGACGTTACAGCTCGAGGCGGGGCCGAGGTGGTGGTGCCCTCGTTGCCGTCAAGCGGTGGCCATTCGACGCGGACGCTTGTGTTCACAAACGATGGCCGGATGCTGGTCTCAGTGGGGTCTGGCAGCAACATCGCGAACACGGACACCGATGCGAACGAGACGAACCGGGCGGATGTGCTCGCCTATATGCCGGATGGGACCTTTTTGAAGCAGTACGCGACGGGGCTTCGGAACGCCGTTGGACTGACGACGGACAGTGCCGGGGCTGTTTGGGTGTCTGTCAACGAGCGGGATGGGCTGGGCGACAACCTGCCACCGGATTACGTGACGCGGGTGAGCGAGGGTGGGTTCTATGGATGGCCCTGGTATTACATCGGCGATCATCCGGAGCTGCGTTTGCCGCCGAACCACCCAGAGCTGGCGAGCAAGGTGATCGTGCCGGACGTGCTCCTGCAGGCGCACTATGCGCCGCTGCAGATCGGTTTCTATAGCGGGACAGCGTTTCCGGCGATGTACCAGGGCGACCTGTTTGTGGCTTCGCATGGATCGTGGAACCGCTCGGCGCGCGGCGGCTATGAGCTGTTGCGGGTGATCCTGGTGAATGGCGTGCCGTCCGGCTACTTCGAGGACTTCGTGACCGGTTTTGTGAATGGGGATGGGACGGTGTGGGGCCGGCCGGTGGGTGTGACGACCGGAACGGACGGGGCGCTGTACTTCTCAGATGATGGGTCGAACTCGGTGTGGCGCGTGACCTACACGGGCTGAGCCAGCGGCGGAGTCGAGGATCAGTCCCATGCCGCTGCCCTGCCCGGCTACATGGCGATGGGAACCTCGATGCCAAGGAGGGCGAGGGTGCGGGTGAGGATCTGCTGGCTGGCGGCGGCGGTGGCGAGCAGAAGCGCGCGACGAGTGGGGTCGGTCTCGTTGAGTACGTGATGGCGGTGGTAGAAGTTGTTGAACTGCTGAGCGAGGGCGAAGCCGAAGCGGGCGAGGTGGGCGGGCTCTGCAGTGGTGATGCTCTGGTCGAGGACAGCCGTGAGGCGGGAGAGCAGCAGCCAGGTCTCCCAGATGCTGGAAGCTTCGGGGTCGGCGAGCAGGGTGTTGAGCTGATCGGCGGGAACGGAGGCGATGGCGCCGAGAGCGTCGGCCTCCGTGGTCGAGGCTTTGCGGAGGATGTTGGCTGCCCGAACGATGGAGTACTGCAGGTAAGGGCCGGTTTCACCTTCAAAGGCCAAGGCGTCGCGAAAGTCAAAGGCGATGATGGTGTTGCGGGTGAAGCGGAGCATAAAGAAGCGAAGAGCCCCAACGGCGATCTGGCGGGCGATGGTCTGGTGCTCGGCGGCGGAGAGCTCAGGGTGACGCGGTTCGACCTCGGCGAGGGCGGCGGCGATGAGGCGATCGATGAGGTCGTCGGCCTTGACGCCGAAGCCCTTGCGGCCGGACACCTCGATGAAGGGGCGCTTCTGGTCTTCCGCGCTGATGGGATAGCCGAGCTCGAGGGCGCAGCGGGGGGTGAGGGCGACCATCTCGTAGGAGAAGTGGGTGTAGCGATTGGCGGCGTCGCTGTAACCCATGCCGCGGAGGGCTTCGATGACGTTGTTCTGCGGATCGTTCTGGCGCGAGTCGATGACGTTGTAGATGGCCTCGGCGTGGCCAAAGGAGGGCGGGGCGTCGGGGGTGGAGGTAGGGGCGGAGATCCAGCAGGTGTGGGAGGGATAGTGGAAGAAAGGCTGGAGGCCGAAGTCCTTGCCGGGGAGGAGGCCGAACTTCCACAGGTGGTAGGCGATGTCCTTGCCGACGTAGGTGACGGTGCCGTTGGAGCGGACGATGACCTTGGCATCCTCGTCCGGGCCCGCGGCGCCACTGTCAACTCCGGGCTCAACGGCTGGCGTAAGGGCGGCGGCGGTCCCGGCGCGACGCATGACATAGCAGCCCTTGTTTTTGCCTTCGGTTTCGAGATAGAGGACGCCCTTTTCGAGCATGAGGTCACGGGCGGCGTCCCAGAAGTGAAGGGAGAGGATCTCGCTTTCGCGGGGGAGGAAGTCGTACTCGATGCCGAGGCGCTGCATGGTTTCGAGATGGCGGCGGAGGACGGCGGTGGAGACGAGGTCGGCGACTTCGGCGGTGGGGTTGTTCCCTTCTTCGAGGAGATGGAGGGTCTGGAGACGGATGGCCTTGCGGGCGGCAGCTTGCTCAGGGTCAGCGGTGTACCAGGCGGAGACGCGGGCGTAGAGATCCCAGCAGAAGAAGTCCACGCGCTGGTTGCTTTCCAGGAGTTCGGAGAGAAGTTCGCGGGTGGAGTCGAGGGTGCGGCCTTCGAGATGGAGGAGGCCGACGACGATGTCGGCGACCTGAACGCCGGTATTGTCGATGTAGTTCTGTACTCCGACGGGCCAGCCGGATTTGAAGGAGTCGGGACGGAGGAGGCGCTGGAAGGTGTCGCCGAGGATAGCGTTGCGGAGATGGCCGATGTGCGCGGCCTTGTTGGGGTTGATGGAGGTGTGTTCGACGAGGCGGAAGCCGGGGCCGCCGAGGTCGGCGTGGTCTCCCTGCGCCAGGCGCTGAACGGCGAGGGCGCGGTCGAAGCGGAGATTGAGGTAGGCGGCGCCGGCGAGCTCGACGGAGGTGAACCCGGGGACGTTGCCCGCGGCGATGTCTTCGGCGAGGGCGCCGGCGAGCTCCTGGGCGAGGACGCGGGGCGCCTTGCGGAGGCGCTTGGCGAGGTCGAAGGCGATGGGAGTGGCGAGCTCACCGAGGGCGATGGAGGGGGGCTGCTCGATGACGATGGAGGGGAGCTCGAGTGCGAAGAGGCGCTGGACGGAGCGACGGATGGCGGCGGTGGCTTGCTGCTGAAGGGTACGGTACATGGGCTCGCTTACTTGGGGAGAATGCGGTTTAGGGCAGCTGCGCGGGGAGGTGGTCGATGTCAGAGAGGAGCGGATTGTGGGGCGGGGTGCGGAAGCGGTGCAGCAGAAAGACCAGACCGCCGGCGCCCGTGACGGAGATGAGCAGCCAGGCGTGGAGGCCCAGGGCATAGAGGGCGGCCAGGCCAAGCGGTGCGCCATGGGTGCCGAGGGAGGTTTTGACGGCCCACTCGAAGGTACCAATGGCACCAGGGGAGGACGGGATGAGATACGAGAGGTTGGCGACGGAGACTGCCTGCCAGGGGCCGACGCGATCGGAGGCGAGGGCGATCAGGCGTGCGGCTGAGACGAAGATCATGCCTTCGCAGGTCCAGATGACGACGGACTGCACGAGCAGGAGGATAGAGCCGGCAGCGCCGATGCCGCGCATGCACTCGAGTGCGAGGTCGATCCAGTGCTTGATCTTGGCGAAGATGCCGGTCGCGGGAAGCTTGGCGAACAGGGTGTCAACAGGCCGCTGGAGGAAGCGGGCACCAACCAGCAGGACAAGGAGGCCGACGGTGGAGATAGCGAGGAGCGTTTCCGCGAGTTCGCGGGAGTGAGGCGAGACACCGGGGCCCATGAAGAGGACAAAAAGGAGGACGAGGATGAAGATGTCGAGAAGCTTCTCGAGGATTACGGTGGAGAGGATGGCGGAGGGGCTGGCGCCGAGATCCGCGGCGTAGGTGAAGACGCGCATGATGTCGCCGATGCGGAGCGGGAGAATGTTGTTTGCGGCGAGCGACGTCATCAGGACGCGAGCGCAGGGGCCGAAGCGGGCTCCGGTGGGGCGCATCATGCGGGCCCAGCGGACGCAGCGGAGCGTATAGGAGGCGAGGGTGAAACCGAGGACGCCGAGGATCCAGACTGGATGGACGAAGTGAAGGGAGCGGATCTGGGCGACGGAGATGTTGCGAAAGGTGTACCAAAGGAAGAAGGCGCTGATCAGCAGACCGGGAAGCGTCCGAAGCAGCTTGCTGGAAGAGCGGGCTGGGGCGACCGCGGTCTCCGGCAGTTGGGAGTTGGATGTGCTGAGTTTGCTCACAAACCCCGATTGTACCGGTGCGGGAGGGCAACACCCGTTACGGATGCGGGGGGAAGGTGATCTGCGTCTGCGGCGTGACTTCCGGCGTGATCTGATCGTCTGAGTAGACGGGACTTTCCCAAGATGGGGTGGCGGAGGATGTTGAGGTTTGCCTAGCACGCTGGAGTTGGTTGAGGTCCGACCGTTGCGTGTGCGCCGATGGTTGGAGGGCAGTCCGTGGCTGGGTGCGAGCTCAAGCGCCGTGCTGACGATAGCAGTGCTGTTGCTGGGTGGATACCACCCCTACCTGGAAGATGGCGGACTTTACCTGGCAGGAGTGCGGTGGGAGCTGGACCCGACGCTGTACGCGGGCTGCCGCGAGTTTGTCACGGCCCACCTGCGATACTCGGTGTTTGCGCCCTTGCTCGCGACCGTGACACGGAGCAGCGGATTGCGGCTGGAGACCGTGGTGTTGGTGGCCTATCTGCTGTGCACGTGGGGCACCATCTGGGGCGGATGGCTGCTGGCAGGGCAGATCTTTGCGGAGCGACGGGAGCAGGTAGGAGCGGCGGTGCTGCTGGCCGCGACGCTGCAGGTGCCAGTTGCCGGGACGTCTCTGGTATTGGCGGACCCGTACCTTACGGCGCGGAGTGTTTCAACCATGGCCTGCGTGCTTGGGCTGGCTGCCGTTGTGCGGACATTGAGGTCCCAGGGTGGCACTGGTGCCGGACGATGGCTGGTTTGTGCGGCGGCGCTGTTCGCGCTGGGCGTTTTGATGCACCCGTTGATGGCGGGCTATGGCGCAATCTGCACGGCGCTGGTGTTCCTGGCAGGCACTGTGCGGCGGCGCTGGCGGCCGAGTGCGGTGGTTGCGATCATGACTGCGGCGGTGCTGCTGTGTGCCGCCCTCCAGTGGCGGGCACCTGTGGAGGGTGCGTCGGCGCGGCTGGCGGGGCTGAGCCGGAGTTACTGGTTTCCGTCACGGTGGGCGTGGTACGAGTTGGTGGGCCTGATTGCACCCATGGTTTTGCTGGCAGTGCTGGCACGTTGGATGCGACGGGATGCGGGGCGCGCGCTGGTGCAGGGTGTGCTGGGGACTGCCCTGATTGCAACCCTGATCGCCGTGGTGTTCGCGCGGCCGGGGATGGCGTCCTTTGCCGTAGCCCGCATGCAGCCGTTGCGGCTGTTCCAGACCGTGTTCCTGGTGCAATTTGTTGTGCTTGGCGGGATGCTGGGGCGGTGGTTGGGCCGGGGTCGCGGCTGGCTGGTGCTGGCCGTGCTGGCGGCGGTGCCGGTGCTATGTGAGCGAGCTATCGCGCCGGATCTTCCACGGCTGGAGATCGGCAGTGCGAGTGGCAACGGCTGGGTCGAGGCGTTTCGGTGGGCTCGAGAGACCACACCCCACGACGCGCTGTTTGCTTTGGACAGCGACTACATCGAGATCCCGGGGGAGGATGCGGAGAGCTTCCGCGCGATCGCGTCGAGATCGTCGTTGCCGGATGCGGCGAAGGACGGCGGTGAGGCGGCGATCACCCCACGGTTGGCGGAGTCCTGGCAGAAGGGTGTGTTGGCCCAGCGCGGGCTTTCGATCGAGGACGACGCAACCCGGAAGCGCAGGCTGCTGCCGCTTGGCGTGAGCTGGGTGGTGCTGGAGCGGGACGCAAAAACAGCGCTTCCCTGCCCGTTTCGCAACCGAGCCGCGATGGTGTGCCGGCTGGCAGAGCAGTAGAATGCTCGACTGCTCTGCCAGATGAACGCTACGGAACGCGGAGGGGACGGAAGCCACTCACTGGAAAGAGGCCAGTGGGAGCGTTGTCGTCGAGTACCTGCTGCCGGAAGAGGTAGCGAACGTAGAAGCCGCCGTTCACGGTGTTGTAGTTGCGGGAGTTGTTGGCGCTGCCGAAGCCGCCAATGTACCAGTGGTCGGCGATACGATACGAGCCCTCGGCGTTGAGCGAGTAGTTCAGACCGGTGTCGCTGTTGAGAGGGTAGTAGGGATTCTGGCTACCAATCTGAATGGCGCGGTCCAGGGGATAGTAGGCCGCGGAGTTCTCCTGAAAGGTCTGCACGCCGACGCTGCCGATGACTGTGTAGTGAAACTCGGGCGAGGGAGAGCCGGTGTAGGTGAACGGGACAGAAACCAGAAAGTAGACATTGGGGCTGAAGTAGCCGCCCTGACCGTAGGTAAGGCCACGCTCGTTGTGGTCGTAGTGAAGGCCGTAGAAGTTGCCACCGACGTTGAGCTTGCCGTAGCCGGGCCAGTTGTGGACGCGGAAGTAGGCGCCCATGGAGCCCTCTTCCTTCTTGTTCTGGAGCACGTGATAGCCGGTGACGGGGCCACCATCCCCCGAGACGAAGAAGCCGGATTTCTCGCTGCCGACATCCAGGCGGGCACCGCCGGTGGTGGAGATGACGCCACCCCAGATATTGCCGTCGTAGAGGCCGGAGATGCTGCCCGGGTCGCGAATGCCGGCGTAGGAGAGCTGGGTGTCCTTGACGCTGTCACGATCGCCGAAGAGCGTGATGTGGCCGATGCGCCACTGGGCTCGCGCCGTCAGGTTGGCAACGAGGAAGCTATAGGGGGTGTACCCGGCAGCGAGGCCGATGTTGGTGGTGGTGAGCTGAACCTCACCGCCGATGCCGCTAGCGAACTGCTGAGCGGGAGGTGTGGTGACGTTGCCGGGTGTGGTCCCAAGGATTGGAATGATGCCGGTGGAATTGGCGTAGAGCGTGGGGTCAACTACTCCGGAGTTGAGAAAGACGGGACGGGGGATGACGGTGGCGCGCACGGACTTGCCCAGGACGGCGGAGGCTTCGACGGGTGCCTCGATGTCGACCAGGCGATCAAAACCCGGGGAGCCGCTACGGTAGCGAGCAGAACCAGTGCCGCCGATCCAGCCGCTGTACGAAGCTTCAAGAGAGGCGAGTTCCTGCTCAGTCTGTTCCCGTTCTGTTTTCGGCACCGGGACGGTGCCGCCAGGGTCCGAGGGGTCAAAGGAGCCGCGCAGTGGTGGAAGGCTTTTGGCGACGAGATCAGCGTCTGTGGGGGGTGTGCCTTCCGGGACGGCGGGACGGAGGCTAGGGTACGGGTTGGTGCTTAGAGGTGCCGGGACGTTGGGATAGCTCAGCGAGGGTGGCGGCGCCGGTAGCGGGGTCGAGGGGGCGGGGCGCGAGCGAGGTGCTGGCTTGGGAGAACTGTAAGTACGACGGCGACGCGGAGTTGTGGTGGGAGTTGTGGGGCTATCGAGATCGGGCTGTGGGTACTGCTGGCCGAATGCATCCCCAGAGCCGGTCTGGGCAATGTACTGCGCGTTATGGGTGGGCGGAGCGCCAAGGTCCGGCACGTCATTGTTACTGGTCGAGGCGGCCTGGGCGTCGGGCTTAAAGGGAGCGCCGGGGAGATAGCGTGAGGTCGGCAGGACATCCGTTACTTCGGACGTGTTTGGGGCGACGACGTTGCCCTTGCTGCCAAGCTGAACCGGGACGGGCGTGGGAGTGTAGCCTGCGGTGGCCGCGGGCGCGGGTGTACCGGCGGAGGCGCCGTACAGATTCTCAGGCGACACTCGTTGCACTGCGGGAGGAGTTGGAGCGAAGGGGTCCGCCTCTGCTGCGACGATCGGCTGACGGGGGCGGGGCGCGACGGTGGGCGGGGTAACCTGGGGCGGATTGTAGGAGCTCTGGGAGGATGTGCCGAGGTCGGACCGGTACGGGTCCTGCGTGGTCGGCTGGATGGGGAGCGAGGACTGCGTGCTGGCCTGAGGGACGTAGTCGCGCAGCTTGCCGGTGCGGCTGGTGGATGGCAGAGCAGAGCTCCGACTGGAGGGATTGGCCATGTACGACGGCACGGTTGTGCGGCTGGTGTAAGGGCCGGAGATGACGTCGACCGGTGGCTGGCCGCTGACGTTGTTGTAGCTGGGGAGATAGGGGCGCTCGACCGGCGCCTCCGGTGTGGAGGAAGCGGACGTGCTTTCCCCGAGGAGGGTGGCGAGATCCTTGGATTGGGAGGCGCTCGGCAAGCGGCTGGCGGGCACAGGGAGGCTGAGCTCGCCAGCCAACTCCGCGCCGGGGTCGCTGGGCGGCTGCGCGGCGAGCGAAGCGCGGAAGTAGTCGGCGGCGCGACCATTATTACCGTGGGCCTGCTCGAACCGGGCACCCAGCTTGAGCATCTCGGCGTCGCGCGGGTAGGCGTCCAGGCCGTAGCGCAGCCATGTTTCAGCGGACTTCTGATCGCCTGACGCCAGGGCGGCGCCGACAGCGGCCTTGTAGTCGGCCGAGGTAGCGGCGGTCATGTCCTGCGATTTGAAGATGAGGACTGCCTGCTTGGGCAGGCCGGCGCGGGCATACCCGGCGGCGAGAGCGCGCAAGACGCCAGGATTGTCGGGAAAGGCCCTCGCGGAGGCGTTCAGGATGGCAAGGGACCGCTTCTGATCACCAGCAGCAGCAGTCTGATTGGCGCGGCGCACGGCCCAGTTCGTCCAGATCGTCTGCACGGTGCGGCGTTGTTCGTCAGACAGATCAGCACGGCTGCCGAGAAGCATGAGCTGCCGGTACAGGCCGGAGTCGTTGCCGCTGTTGAACAGGAGCCAGGCGTCCTGGATGTCGATGTCGGCCGGGGGTGTGGTGTTTTGCGCCGAATAATGCTGCTGGACGCGATTGATGAAGATGGCCGCCTGCTCCGGCTGACCGAGCCCGTTGTAGACGGCTCCCATAGTCTGAAGATATTCGGGATCCTGCTCGAGCTGGGTGCGCAGTGTGGCGGGTACCTGCTGGGCCTGTGCCAGCGCCTCCTGGTCGCGCCCGGCACTGTGGAGTGCGGTGAGGATGCCCTTCCAGGCCTCGACCCTGTCTGGGTTGTCGGCGAGGATCTGGCGATAGATTGGATAGGCCTGCGCGGTGTTGTTGCGCGCGAGGTAGAGACCGGCGAGTTGCAGCTCCAGGCCGACCGAGGGCTTCTGGTTGGCGGCGGCATCCTGAGCGACGACGTGCTCGAGGAGTGACTGCGCCGAGTCGAGATGATTGTTGGACTGCTCGATGGAAGCGACGGTGGCCTCAAAGCCTGTGTCGCGCATGCTGGCGTCGCGCACGGAGAGTGGCATGCTGCGCAGGGTTTGCAGGGCCTGGGCGTCAGCATGGGTGGCATGCTGCACACGGACAAGGCCCTGCCAGGCGGCGGCGTTGGCGGGATCGGCGCCGAGCACCTGGCGGTAGAGACCGGCGGCCTGATCAAGGTGGTTGGCCGCTTGTAGGAGTGAGGCGTACTGGAGTTCAGTGCCGATCTTGAGCGGCCCAGACTCCGGAGCGAAGGGGAGGTCGAGGGCCGTGCGGAGGACCCGCTGCGCATCGGCGTCGCGCCCGACCGCGGAGTAGGCCGAGGCGAGGGAGCGGAGGAAGTCCGGGTCGCGCATGAGCTGGGCGCGGATGGCAGGTGGGACGCGGTGCTCGACCTGGAGGGCCTGCGTGGAGTCGCCCACGTTGTAGTAGCTCTGGAAGAGACCGCGCCACGCTGTGGTCGAGTTGGGTTTGAACTTGACGACGCGCTCAAAGAGCTCGGCTGCCGGTGCGTTCTGCTGCGCTTTCAGCAGGGTTCCAGCGAGGCCCTCGGTGGCTTCGGGGCTGTTGGGCTTGAGTTGAAGGGCGGCCTGGTACTGCTGTTCCGCCGTGGTGAGGTCGTTCTCGTTCAGGGCCGTGGCGGCGTCGCCCATGGTGGTCCAGAAACGGGCGGTTTGCAACGCGCTATCAAGGCCAGGATCCTTGGCGCCGTTCTGTTTGGCCTGCTCGAGGAAGGAGACCGCAGAGCCGAAGTTGGACTGCTGCATGCGGATGTAGCCGAGGCCAGCCAGGGCACGCGCGCTGTCCGGACTGGTGGTGAGGATGATCTTGAAGCGAGCTTCCGCGTCGTCGAGGCGCTTGGCGTTCAGCGCCTTGTACGCCTGCTCCATCTCAGCCCCAGCCTTGCGATCGGCGAGAACTTCGGGCGAGGGCGGGGCGGGTGCCGCCGGGGCAGGTCCCGCAGCGGGGCCGCGGGTGGCCGAGGGCTTCACAGCGGGCATATCGTGCAGAGCCTTCGCAAGCTGTGCGTCGTTGTGCTTGGCGAGAAAGGCGCGAATGTCTGGCGCAGAGCCGGGGCTGGTGGCGTCCCAAATCAGGGATTGGCGGAGTGCCTCAACGGCCTGGGGGCTGTTGGGGTGACGCTCGAGGATATGCCGACCCTCTTCCCGGGTCTTGGGGTTGTAGGTGAGGATGCGGCCGAGAGCGATCTGGTAGCGCGAGTCGGTCGGGTTCTTTTCAACCAGCGTTTGGAGGCCGGCGATGGCGTGGGGCCGGCCCTCGTCCGTGGCGGCCTCCGTTTCGTAGTAGGCAAGGGCCCAATCCCCGGTTGGCGCCTCTTTCGCGAAGACCTTGCGATAGATCGCCATGGCCTGGCCGTACTGTCCGGCCTGCGCGTATTTTCCGGCCTGCTGGAGGAGGGCCGTCTGCCCCTGGTCGGAGTTTGCCTTTTCAGCCCGCGCGATCCCAGGGTCGTTTGGGTTGATGGCGCGGAGTCGCTCGAGATAGGAGTTGGACAGGGCGGTGTCGCCGCTGAGCTTGGCCGAGCGGGCCAGGCCGGCCAGGGCTTCTGTGTTGTTGGGGTCAGACAGCAGCACCTGTTGCCAGGTTTGGGCAGCCATGTCGAGCCGGCCGCGGGTTTCGAGAGTATGTGCTTTTTCTAGAAGCGTTTGCGTGGCGCTGGTGTTAACGACTGTTTGCGCCTCGGCGCTGGTGGGTTGGACAGCGGCGCCGATCGCAAGAGAGCTGCCGAGTACCGCAGCGAAGACGGATCGTGTTGCTGGAAGGCTCGTCATAGATGTCTACAGGGGAGTTCGGGGATGTAAACAACGGGGGAGGTTGAGCAATTTGCATGCCTGACCGTCTGGTCTCCCGAAGGGTACCGCGTTTATTCCGGTTTGTGCCGCAATATTGCCGGGGGTAACGGAGATCTACCGCTAAAGTTGCAGGCGTCTTCGGCCCTTCACTTCCACTGAGGAACGAGGTGGCCTGCGGAATCAAAACGATACCGATGCTCCGACCAGCCGGTAGCGAAGAGGATGAGGTTCTGGTCGTAGTACGCCTGCCGTGCGCCATAAAGGCCTGAGGTCGCATCCCTGGTGGCGGCGACGTGAGCGAGTTGTGCGGCCGCCTGACCATGCATGCCGAGCGCCTCAAGGTATGGAACGACTGCGGCAGAGAAGCCGGGCGGGGCGTTGTGTTCCACCACAATGCCCTGCGCATCTACGGCTTCGGGAGGAATGGCATTGGATTTGAGGTAGGTGGCCATCGAGGGCACCAGCGCCAGCAGATCGCGACGGTTCGGCGTTTGCTCGTCGGCAAGCCCCAGCCAGAGATAGGTCCGGATCGCTTCATACGCGCCAACGGCGATGCCGATATGAGCGGGGGACGCGAGTTGCGAGGGGGCAGGTGAAGGGTGAATGGTGGTACCGGCCGCGACCCAGTCCATCGCGTAGCCGGCGCCGGAGCCCTGTCGGAGTAGGGGCAGCAGACTGGCGGAGAGAGCGGACCAGGGTCCCTGTGGCTGCACAGCGGCGAGCCGCCGCAAAACGGGCAGTGGAAGATAGCTGGGGTTCAGATACCAGGTCTGTGGATCGGGGTGGAAGCCCAACGGGCCGGGCAGGAGAGCTACACCGAGGCCAGGGACAGCTACGACCTCGCGCTGTGCGATGTGCAGAAGAAGTGTGCGGCCGAGTTGCTCGAAACGCGGCTCGTGCCAGAGGCGGCCGGCCTCGAGGAGATCGTAGGCGATCCAGAGATCGGAGTCGGATGCGGAGTTTTCATCGAGCGCACCCCAAGTTCCAGCAGGGGTCTTGCCCCAGGCCCAGGCGGGCAGGCGATGCGAGAGATCGCCGCCAGCGAGGTTGCTCTCGGTCCAGTTGAGGAGCTTGTTGAAGCGAGGGCGGTCGTTAGCCACAAGGGCGAAGAAGAGGGCGTAGCTTTGGCCCTCGCTGGTCGTGCGATCGCCAGCCGTGTGATCGATAACGCGACCCTGCGGATCGATCATCTTTTCGGCGTAGTGCTGCCAGAGTGGCCAGGGCTGCTGAGCGCGACAGCCGCTGTTTAGCAGGAGAGCCGCTCCAAACCCAAATATCTGAGCGGCCCGATGAGCGAGGCGGCGCGTGCGGCGCGCCTTCCGGGACAGGGTTGTCATGGCTACACCGCCTGAAGGCGCGCGCGAGCTCGTTTGCGCAGCACGGCGCGAAGCAGGGTGGCGAGGAAGAAGGAGACGATAAAGGCGCCGACGACGACCAGCCACGGATAGCGCGAAAAGAGGAGGTTGATGTAAGCCCAGGCGGAGATGGAGCCGACGTTGTAGTTGTCGGTGCCAATGCGATAGGAGACGAATTGACTGCCGTGAAGCACGCTGACGGACTGCGAGATGTCGCTGGATTGAGAGGTCTTGAGGAAGCTGGTGAGAAAGGCGGGCGCGATGGTGTGTTCGCGCATGGCGATCACAACGACAGAGCGGCCCGAGCCGGATGGCCACTCCATTCCCTCGATCAGAGCGTCGGGCAGGCCCCCTGCGGTTTCAAGCTGGCCGGACTGAATGTGGTCCGAGCTGCGCACCTTCCACCAGGGGTGCTGGATAGGGGCGAAGAAGCCCTGCGTGTCCTGGATGTGAAGGCCACTGCCGTCGATGACGACAGGGAGTGAGGCGTTCAGGCGGTTGAGCGCGGGCTGATCTTCCACCGTGCCGAGCACGAGATAGTCCTTGCCGCTATCGGCCTTCATGCCGTCGTTGTTCGTGACGCTGACATTGAGGACGGGATAGCCGGTCTGCGCGCCGAAATGGCCCATGAGGGTGAGGTAGGTTTCGACCTCGTCCGGTGTGGGGGTGTCGGGAAGCACGACGGCGGTGTCGGCGAGATCCGCTTTACGGGTGAATGGAAAGCCGGCATTCGAGAAGAGTTCCAGATCGGGGAGGCCGATCCAATGAGGTATGTCGCGAAGGTCGAGGTAGGAGTCTTTCAGGATGGAGCCGCGAAGATTGTAGGGTGCGGTGTCCTGGCAGCGTCCCTTCTTGGTGAGAAGAAAGACAAACTGCATCATGAGCGAGTTTGAAAAGGGGCGAAGATCCGAGATGGGGATTGGGACGATGGTCTCGAGCTTGGCCGAGGCTTTGTCCGTGTGCGGCATGGGCGTGGAGCTGACGTAGGCATCGTTCATGAACAGCTGCAGCGTGCTGTCGTTGGAGATTGGTATGCCGTTGTAGCGGTACTGCATGTGGAACGGAATGTCCTGCTGGGTGCCGTGATAGAGATCGGGCGGCAGACGCATATAGGCCCGGACGGGTGTGGCACCGTCGCTTTGAAGCTCGCCGATACCAGCTATGTCCCCAAGGTGCACGATGCGATCGGTGCGAAGCCAGCGGGGTGCATCGTCCGGCAGGCGAGGAGCGGGCATCTTGAGGCTGGGAATGCGGACCTGGTCGCCCTGGAAGAGACCGCGCTGGAGGGAAAGGGCCATGGCCGCGGTGATCAGATCGTCTTGACTGTCACCGCTGAGAAGCAACATCTTGGAGTAGGGATCGTTGGGGTTGTTGCGGACGGAGACAGTAGGTCCTGTGCTGCCGTTGGTTCCGAAGCTGGCCGGAAGTTCGGCTGCGTTTTCACTGATGACGACGACGTTGCCGGGCGGGATGGAGCCGAACGAGGTGGGAAAGCGGGCAGCGCGATAGTCGGTGAGCAGGCCGAACCAGGACGCGACGATGCCAGCAGCCTGCATGGCTTTCGGCGAAGGCTGCGAGAGAAAGACGATTGGGATCGACGGATGGAGATGGACGGCAGAGTCGTAGAACGGCAGCGGGAGCAGCTTGAGGTCGTTCTGGAGCGGAAGCAGCGTGCCGCCGACCTCCATGGCGGATGTGGCGTCGATCTGACTCCAGAGCGTGGAGTTGGATGGATCTTCGCACTGGAGGGTATAGTGACCGACGAATTCGAACTCGAGCTTGTTTTCGTGGACCAGCATCTCGGCCGGCAGCGTGATGGTGGCCGTAAGCAGGGCGTTGGTCTGGTTGCGGGCGACCGTGACCGGCGTATCGACCGGGGTCTGGGTGACAGGGTTGTCCATGTGCTCTCCGTTGACGGTGGGCTGCGCCGTAACGGGGAGGGTGGCGACGATGGCGCCGTTCAGGGAGACCTTGAGATGGCTCAGCGAAGGTAACAGGGCGGGCGAGAAATGGTAGCGGAGGTGAAGCGTCGCGGTCTTGACGACCTGGGTCTGCGGAATGGCGAAGTTGACGCTGTGGAAGGCATCAATGCCGCGCAGGACGACGGCATCGGGAGCGTTGACGTCGGCAAAGGTGAGGACGTTGGAGAAGGTGCCGCTGGCGAGGTTGCGCTGCAGGGTTGTGGCGCCCGGCTGAGCGGGCACGATGGGAGCCTCGGCGGCCTGATCGGGCGACCCGATCAGGGCACCGGAGGGAGTTTGCGCGGGAAGCGCGTCATCCTGTGCGGGCGAAAGGCCACGCGCTACGGATGGGGCAAGGAGTGCCAGCAAGAGAAGCGGAGCGGCGCTGGTGACGAGCTGACGCTTGGGAGCCGTCGCTTTCAAGCGACGGGGGAGCTTGAGTACCAGATGGCCCGCGAGGGCGAGCCCGCCGAAGGAGAGGCGGACGATGCGAGCGAGACTGCGGAGGGGTCGATCGGTCTCGCGCGACTCGCCCCAGCCCAGCCAGGTGTCAGCGCGCGAGTAGAGCAGGATGGTGAGGGCCTCCTCCTGGTGGATGGCGAGGGGGGAAAACTGTGCGCGGAAGATGTTGCCGGTGGACTCTACCACCGTGGCGGGAAGCGTGGTCTCTCCATCGAGGACGGGGAAGGTCAGATTCACGCTCTCGCCGACTTCCACGTTTGCCTCGCGAGAGAGATGCATCATGAGGCCGCCGGTAGACATATTGACGGAGTACCCATGGATGACCGTGCCGCTGGGCAGCGTGACACGACCGGGCACCTCCATCTCAATGCGAACCGTCTGGCGGCGTTGCTGCTGTTCTCGGGCAACAGCTATGGCACCGCCGAGGATGATGCAGTTGAAGAATGTCCAGATGCCATTCATGATGACGGTGCCGATGTGATTGGTGTCGTGCATCATGGCCAGGAGGTTGAGCGGGAAGGGCCAGTCGAGACCGGGAAACTGGATGTAGCGCGGGAAGGCAGCGAGCAGGCCGAGGACGTTGAGAAAGAGCATAAAGAGGTAAGGTGCGGCGATACGGTCGTCGAAGAAGGTGCGGTTCACGACGCCCCCCTTGGCGGTGACCTCGAAGCTGCCGAGCTTGGGGTTCACCAGAGCGAGCATGGTGGGGAGGAAGATGTATGGCGCGAGGACGGTCTCGTAGACCTCGTTCCAAAAGGAGTGGCGGTGCGCTCCCTGAACCCGCGAGTTAGTCATATTGGAGAGGACGAGATGGGGAAAGGCGTAGGCGAGAATGGCCGCCCAGTACCCGGGGACGTTGGTCTGCCCGAGCAGCAGATAAATCAGTGGTGCGCTCATGAAGACCAGGCGCGGAAACGCATAGAGGAAGTGCGACATTGCGTTGAAGTAGCAAAGCCGCTGGGCGGGCTTGAGACCGCGGGCGAAGAGCGGGTTGTCGGTGCGGAGGATCTGGATCATGCCGCGGGCCCAGCGGATTCGCTGCTTGACATGACCGGAGAGGCGCTCTGTCGCGAGGCCCGCGGCTTGCGGAATGTTGATGTAGGCCGTGTTCCAGCCGCGGATCTGCATGCGGAGTGAGGTGTGCGCGTCTTCCGTCACTGTCTCAACGGCGATGCCGCCGACCTCGTCGAGCGCGGTGCGGCGAAGCACGGCGCAGGAGCCGCAGAAGAAGGTGGCGTTCCAGAAGTCATTACCGTCCTGGACGATGCCGTAGAAGAGCTCACCCTCATTGGGAATGATGCGGAACTGTTTCAGGTTCCGCTCAAATGGATCTGGTGAGTAGAAGTGATGCGGCGTTTGAAGCATTCCGAGCCGGGTGTCGCGAAGGAACCAGCCAATGGTGACCTGCAGAAAGGACCGCGTCGGAACGTGGTCGCAATCGAAGATGGCGACGTAAGGTGAGTCGAGACGCTCGAGGGCGCGGTTGATGTTGCCGGCCTTTGCGTGTTTGTTGTCGTCCCGGGTCATGTACCCTATACCGGACTCTTCAGCAAAGGCTCGGAACTCCGGGCGCTTGCCGTCGTCCAGGATGTAGACGTTGAGCTTGTCGGCAGGCCAGTCCATGTTGATGGCTGCGAGCGCGGAGTAGCGCACAACGCTCAGTGGCTCGTTGTAGCTGGGAATCAGAACATCGACGGAAGGCCAGTCCGCAGTGCTGTCAGGCAGGGGGACAGGGGTGCGGCGGAGCGGCCAAAGGGTCTGGAGGTAGCCGAGTCCGAGAATGATGAACGAGTAGCTTTCCGCCAGGACGAGGAAGGAGATGAAAAAGGCGTCGAGCGCGGTCCAGGCGTTGCGAGAGTCGGTGAAGAAGTGAGCTGTTGTTGCCAGACGCCAGTAGCCGTAACGCAGCGTGGAGAAGAGCGACAGCATCATCATGGTAAGCGTGACAAGGTAAGAGGTGGAACTCCTATCCAGCCAAATCGCCATTGGAACGATCAGGGCGTCCAGAATGATCTGCTGCGGCCAGGTGAGCTCCATGATGCCGGTGAAGAAGAGAAATGAAACACCGCCCATGACGGTGATCGAGCGCACGATCTTGCCCCAGGGGGATGTGCCAGACTCAAACTCTTTCCATAAAGCCGCGGCGTTCATCGCTCACTCCAGCGCACATTGCGAAAGCCTGCTGTCGCAGGTGCTGCAACAGAGCGCAGCCAATGCGCGGTGTTGAGGTAGTCCTCGGCGACGGGGGCATCCGCGGCGTAATCGATGATGGTCATTCCTTCGGCAAGAGCCTCGCTGACGGCGGGAGCCCGCCGAATCATAATGGGCAGCAGACGCTCGCCAAGCTGTCGGCGCAGCACCTCACGCACGTCCAGGTGAAGGGGCAGAGCGGCGTCGAATTGGTTGAGCAGGTAGAAGACCTTGACCGGTGTGCCGTCCGCTCCATGGATGCCGTGGAGAAAGCGCTCGATGGACTGGAGGCTGATGACTGAATTCATGTCCGGGGCAAGGGGAACGAGAACGGTTGGGGAGAGGTGGGCAAAGCGCCGGATGAGCCAGGCGGTGCTGGAGGTGAGGTCCAGAAGAATGCGGTGGGCGCCACGGCCGTTTTCCGTGATGCTTTCAACAACTGCTTCCTGCGCGCCTTCGTCTGTAAGAGGCTGGTCTACCGGATAGTTCACCAGGTAGATGGGAGCGTCTGTGCTGCCACTGGGTGGGGAGAAGGTGCGCACGGTGCGCTCGCGCAGCTCGCTGGCGCCAAAGTAAAACGGCAGCAGACCGTGCGAGGTGGTATCGGTCAGCAGCACCTTCTCTCCCAGGGAGGAGAGACTGCGGCCGAGTGTCGCCACAAGCGAGGTTTTGCCGACCCCGCCCGCAAAGGAGAAGACCGCTAGCACAGGTGTGCGGGTTTGGTGCTGGCGTGCTGGCGCGGGCTCGGCTGGTTCTGCCCCGGTCTGCTCGAAGACACCCTTCAGCGCGTACCAGCGGGACGCGACACGTTCGCGTGAGCGCTGCAGAGTGTCGGAGCTGACCTGTGGTGTGTCAGCGTGGGCCGGGGAAGTTGATGGCCGGGATGGCAGCGTCGCGGGCGGGATCTCCCCGGGTGCATGGGATTCATTGATCCACGCGGGGACTGCCGGCGCGGGCGCAGGCAGGGTTTCACGGCGAGGCTGCAGCTCTACCTGGGACGGAGCAGTAGCCGGTGGAGTGATGGGAGCAGCGTGTGCCTGTGCTTGCGCGCGGCGGTAGGCGGCGATCGCGCGATCTGAATCCGTCATGCGGTAGTCGGGCTGATCCTGACGACGGCGTCGCGGGGTGGGATCTGCTGTCTCCCCGGCGATGTCCGGGCCGGGAGGTGGTGATGTGACGGCACGGCGGCGCTCCGGAAAGTAGGGCTGCTCCACAGGCTCCGAAGCCGTTGCGGCAGGGCGTAATGTCTCCGCAGGCGCAGAGCGCGTCGGAGCAGGCTGGGCAGGCGGCTGGCGTTCTGGCTCCGCGCTGGCGCCGCTCAGAGTTGGTTTTGTTGGCTGAGCGGCTGTGGGCTGGTGGGGGATGTGGGGCAGGGTGGATTCGCGTGTTGCATAGACCGGAACCGACGGGACAGGCGCGACAGAACGGGCGGGCTGGCCAGCGACGGCGCGTTCGCTTCCCTGCTGTTGCCTTGCCGATGTTCGGTCGGGACTGTAGATCTGCCGTACCCCGGACGCCTCGTCGGGCCGATAGCCCTGGGGTCGCCGGACCGGTGTTGCCGGCGCGAGCGGCCGGGTGGGTGCTTCATTCACGGCGAGGCGGCGGCCTTCCTGGTGGGCAGGAGCGAGGGCGGCATGGGCGCTCTGAGGCTGCTCCACGCGCGCGGTTTGCGGCATGACCTCCAGGTGCGCTGGCGGCGCCTCACTCGCCGGAACGGGCTGCCGGCTTTCAGGGGTGTATGGGTCAGAGGTCATTCCCGGGGTCTCAGTCATCAGCTCTTCTTCCTGGGAGGGACGGCGCTCCCTCGACTCTTCGTAAAGAGCGGCCTGCCGCTGAGCGGAGGCATGCGCTTCAGCAATCTCCTGCTCTTCCCGACGAACTGCGGCTTCGGCGTGAGCGGCCGCTTCTGCACGCCGAGCGGCTTCGATGCGCTCCAGGGAGGCGCGTTCGGCGGCGAGGTCTGCCTCACGGAGGGCTTCCTGGCGATCGGTTTGCTCCGGCTGCGCGGCGCGATGTTCCGCGTCTTCCTGCGACTGGCGCGAAAGTTCTGCCGCCTCCTCAGCTTCGCCTTGCGCCTGGAGTTCGGTATCGCGCGCCTGCTCGGCGGCACGTTGGCGCAACTGCGCGCGATATTCGCGACGGGATGCGGAGAAGTCACGATACTTGGCCCCGTGCAGATTGGCCCACGAGTAGAGAACGGCTACGTCTTCTGGCGTTTCCACGGAGGGAAGCTCGGCGTAGTTAGTGTTGGTGCGGCTGTCCATAAGCGTCCCTGTTTGACTTGCGGCCTGTCGTCTGCTTGCATCCGGCGTCATAAAGGAGAAGGAACGCTTTAACCGCCGCCTGCAATACGAGGAGGCTATAAAGGGGTCCGGGGCAAGTCAATGAACTCCCCGTGCCACTTTAGTGGCACCTAATAGCACGCCAAGTGCCCTGCTTGCTACCACTTGCTGACGCTAAGTCATTTCCTGCCAACGCCACGCGAGGCGGCCGACGCGACCTCGAGGGATTGCAAGGCCACCTTGGGGTAAGCCGCCGTCATGCTAAGGTTGTAGGTGGTGTGAGCCTGTAGCTCAGTCGGTAGAGCATCGCCCTTTTAAGGCGTTGGTCCTGGGTTCGAGCCCCAGCGGGCTCACCATCCGCTCCCTATTCCGCGACTTACGAGGTGGGTTTGTCCGGAACCGGCATGGACGCAGAGAAGTCCGACAGGAAGCGTGCGCTGTAGCTTTCGACCAGTGCTGCAATACGTTCGGCTGAAGGAGCCCGCAGCAGCAGACCCGCGTGGTGATGACGCTGCAGTCGCTGGACGATCTCTGGATCAGCGTACGCATGGGTGTCTGGCATCTCCTGGCGCGCCAGCGAGATGACGCTGCCGGCGTAGTCTTCTCGCAACGCGGGCAGACGATAGGGCGCTCCGGTGAGCGCGGACCACTCCAGCCGAGCCCACTCCTGCCATGGGTTCAGGCCCGTGGCGTGCTCGACGAGATCTGCGATAAAGGCACCGCCAACACGGGCAGCCGTTTCCAGAAAGAAAAATTGGCCGTCGGTGTGGGCGCGGATGAACTCCGTATGAGTAACGCCGGTGTCGAGCTGCAGTGCGCGCAGGATCTGCCCGTGCAGTGTGAGGAGATCCCGGGTGAGCGGGGCCTGGCGATCGAGCACGCGTGTGGAAAAGACGCCACCCTCATGCATGGTCTGCATGGGCGGCTGACCGTAGGCGAACGGCAGCGAGAAGAGAGTTTCGCCATGGTGGGTGACACCTTCGGCGTGGAAGATGTCACCAGGAATGAAGCGCTCCAGGATGTGATGGCTGGCGGCATCGCCGAGACGGTCCAGGATCGGCCAGATCTCCTCTGCACGGTGCAGCTTGGTGATGCCGACCGCTGAGGCGTTAGTTCTCGGTTTCAGCAGCCAGGGACCGGGGACGGTCCGCAGGAAGTCAGCAATGTCCTGGTGGTTCAGCACCGGCGAGAACTCCGGCACCGGCACACCCGCTATCTGGGCCTTGCGCCGCATCGCGAGCTTGTCGCGAAAGAGGCGTGTAGCGGATTCGCCGCGGCCGGGCAGCTGCATGTGCTCACGCAGCAGAGCAGCCGTCTCAAGATCAAACTCATCAAGCGCGACGATGGCGTGGATGGGCTCGGTCCGTGCGAGATAGGTGACCGTATTCAGAACTTGCTGCGGCCCGAGGCCATCCGGCATGGTGAGCAGCCGAGCGAGGATGTCACGCGGCCAGGCAGCATCGCGAAGGCTGTCCACGGTCAGGAGCAGCACGCGGGCGCCGAGGTGGGCGGCCTCGCACAGAAAGGCCTGCCCCTTCTCGTACGTGCTCAGGCAAAGCATTGTGGGCTGGGTCATGACGGCGTTTGCGACGGGCTCGTGCAGCGGAGGGAGCGGATTGGTTGCGGTGCTTTCAGACGCGAGCTGCGGGCTCTTCAGCGAAGGTTTCGCGGACGCCGGCTTCGAGCTCCGTGAAGGGAGCGTTGTAGCCTGCAGCGCGAAGACCAGAGATCTCGGCCTCGGTGAAGTGCTGATATCGATTTTTCAGATCGCCCGGAAACGGAATGTACTCGATCCTGCCATCGCCGTGTACGGCCATCAGCGATTGCGCAACATCCTTGAAGCTGCGGGCACGGCCTGTGCCTGCATTGACGATGGCCTGCACCGGGTGGCGTGGATGCTCTGGAAGAAGGCCCGCGAAGAACATGTTGATGCGGGCGAGGTCGCGCACAAAAACGAAGTCCCGACGCTGTTCACCATCCCCGTAGCCACCCGATCCCTCGAACATGCGGATGGTTCCGGTATCCAGCAGCTGCCGCGTGAAGTGGTGGATGACAGAGGCCATGCGCCCCTTGTGCTGCTCTCGGGGACCGTAGACGTTGAAGTAACGGAGACCGACGACGGTGGACTTCATGGACGGCGTGAGGCGACGGACGTAGTTGTCAAAGACAAGCTTCGAGTAGCCGTAGACGTTGAGTGGGCGCTCATTGGCCGAGTCCACGGCAAAGCTGGTGGACGCTCCGTAGGTGGCTGCAGTCGAGGCATAGACGAGCGGGATCTTGCGCTCGATCGCGAAGTGTAGAAGTTCCTTGGAGTACGTGTGGTTGTTATCCATCATGTACTGCCCGTCGTCTTCAAGGGTGTTGGAACAGGCACCCTGGTGGAGGATGGCGCGAATCTTTGTGTTCTCGAAGTTGCCGCAAGCCAGCGCTTTGCGGAACTCTCTCTTATCCATGTAGTCGCTGTACTCAGCACCAGCGAGGTTCAGGAACTTGGGCCCGGAGAGGTTCGGAGCGGGCTTGAGATTGTCGACGATGAGGATGTCGCGCTCCCCGGCGCGATTGAGCTCATGGACGATGTTGGAGCCGATGAACCCGGCGCCCCCCGTGACGATCAGCATCAGTGCACCTCGTCTGGCCGGTCGGCCCCGTCCGGAGATGGGACGGTAGCGGCCGTAAGTTTGCGGACAATGTTGGTTGTGGAGAAGCCCTGGACGGTGGGGATGATCTCCACACGGCCCCCGTAGCCCAGGACGAGTTCGTGACCGACGACTGTCTCCAGGGTGTAGTCGCCGCCCTTGACGAGAACATCCGGGCGGAGGAGGTCGATGAGTTCAAGCGGTGTGTCTTCGGCGAAGGTAACGACAGCATCGATGGCGGCGAGAGCAGCCATGACGCGGGCACGCTCGTTTTCGCCAACGATGGGTCGAGTGGGACCCTTGAGCCGGCTGACCGAGGCGTCGGCATTGAGACCGAGAACGAGCTTCGATCCGAAACGGCGACAGTCTTCGAGCAGGGTGATGTGGCCGACGTGCAGCAGATCGAAGCAGCCATTGGTGAAGACGACGGTCTCGCCGGTTTGCCGCCACTCGGCTACGCGGGCACGTGCCTGTTCCTGGGTGAGCAGCTTTTCCGACGCGCGGAAGGAGGTGCTGGGCGTGAGCTGGGCAACGATCTCGGCCGCACTGACTGGAACAGTGCCGACCTTGCCGACAACGATGCCAGCCGCTGTATTGGCGAGCTCAATCGCGGACGAGACAGGAATACCCGCGGCAAGTGCGGCCGCAAGCGTCGCGATCACCGTATCGCCCGCTCCTGAGACGTCGAAGACCTCGCGGGTGCGAGCCGGGTGTTGCTCGATTCGATCCGGCCACACGACAGCAATGCCCTTCTCCGACTGCGTTACGGTGAGGAACTGGAGATCATGCTGCCCGAGCAACCTCTGCGCAGCCTGCAGGAGCTGCTCGGGCTTGCCCTTGGAGATGCGGGTAGCCATGGCGAGCTCAGCCAGATTTGGGCAGATGGTGGTGGCGCCAGCGTAGCGGCTGATGTCGTCTGTCTTTGGATCGACGAGTACGGGGATACTGTGCTCGCGAGCGGCGCTTATGACTGCACGGCAGAGCGACTCAGGCAGGGCACCTTTGGCGTAGTCCGACAGGATGACGGCGTGGACCTTGGCTGTGAGATCGACCGCCCGCTCCTGAAGGCGAAGGATCTCAGCCGAAGGATAGGCATCTGCACTCTCAATATCGAGCCTCAGCAGCTGCTGCTGCCTGCCGATGATTCGTGTCTTCGAGACCGTGGCGAGAGAGCTTGAGACCATGCCAAGGGTGTCCACAGAGGCTTGGTCCAGCAGGGTGGTGAGCTGGTGCTTCTCGGCGTCGTCACCCCAGAAGCCAGCAAGAAAGCTTTGGCAGCCGAGACCGGCGAGGTTCATGGCGACGTTGGCCGCGCCCCCGGCTCGGTCGAAGCGCTGTGCGTGGCGCAGCACGGGGACGGGCGCTTCGGGCGAGATACGGTCGACCTCACCCTGGATGTAGCGATCGAGCATGATGTCGCCGACAACAAGTACCCGGAGGTTGGCAGCCCCACCCTCCAGCAGAGCGAGGATTGCATGTAGGTCGGGAAGCATCGACCACATCATCTCATAGCCCTCTGTTTGGGGCTCTGCCTTCCGGTTGGAGATGCCCTTCTGCTGCCCGGGGCGCGGCTCGGTCCACGCTGCTACAGTGAGCAGATATGGTGGTCGGGACGACAATGGAGCGGAGCGGCAGGGAGCCCAGATTTCCCGATCCGGAGCGTGCGGCGGCGTTGCAGCGGGCGTGGTGCGAGGGGTGGCACCAAGGGGGTGACCACGCAGTGACCACGGTGTTTGAGCGGCTGCTTCAAGAGGAGCACCGCGCAAACTATGAGCTGTGGCATGCCGAGGATCAGGCCCGTGATCCAAGGGCGGATGATGCCACGATCGTAGGGGTGAAGCATCTGATCGACCGGACCAACCAGCGACGGAACAACCTGGTGGAGCAGATCGACGAACTGCTGCTGCAGAATGCGGGTGATCAGGGCACCGAGGCGCCCCTGCACTCCGAGACACCAGGGATGATGCTGGATCGCCTTTCCATATTGGCGTTGAAGATTTTTCACACCGAGGAGCAGATCGCGCGGCGTGCCGCCAGCGAGGAGCACCGGCAGTGGAATGAGCAACGGCTGGCGACGCTTGAAGAGCAGCACGCTGATTTGGTGCAGGCGCTTGTGGAGTTGTTTGCGGCGGTGGCGCGGGGCGAGCGCCGGTTCAAGGTGTACCGGCAGCTTAAGATGTATAACGACCCCGCGCTGAACCCGCTTCTCTACGCGGTTTCTGGCGACGGCAAGGGCTAGCTGTCCCGGGATGGAGCCGGCGGACGGACCACGGTTTCCCTTTTGCAGAGACGGCGGGGGTTGACCCGGGCACGGAGCCTGCGTATAAAACCGAAGATGCCAAGCGTAGTCCGCGGCGTCATCTACGCTGCCTGGGCAGTTAAGGAAGAGAGTGAACATGGCTGAAACAGGGAGCAAGGCAACGCAGAGCAACGGCAAACGCGGTCCCCGTACGATCGAGGGCACCAAGGCGCCGGAGAACGGCGACGGCCGCGCCAAGCTGATCGAGAGCTACGAGGCTGCGCTGCGACTGATGCACGAGGGCAAGTTCGACCGGGCACACCAGGCATTTAACGAGATGCTGGCCCACAGCCCGCAGGATCTTTCCGATCGTATCCGGGTGTACATCAACGCCTGCCTCTTGCGCATCTCGCGCGGAACAGTTGCGTTTTCCTCGCACGAGGAGCGTTACGACTACGCCATCTCTCTGATGAATCAGGGGCGGCATGACGAGGCGCGCGAAAATCTGAAGGCGATCCTGGCTGAGAATGACGATGCGGACCACGCGTTTTACGGTATGGCGGTTCTGTCAAGCCTGACTGGCGACTCTCACGAGTGCCTCGATCACCTCACCGAGGCTATCCGACGCAATCCGCAGCACCGGTTGCACGCGCGTGCGGACTCTGACTTCCAGAACATGGCCGACGACCCACGGTTCACCGAGCTGCTCTATCCAGACGCCTAGAACATCCCCTGACTTGCTCGCCACTCGCCTCCCGGAGAGATCGGCGGGTGAGAAGAGCGGAGACACCGGACAGAGGCGCGGGTAATGGAGTTGCAACAGACCGGCTGGCAGAATAACGGTCGCACAATCCGAGTCGTTGCCATAGGCGGCGGGACGGGTCTATCCACGCTGCTGCGCGGGCTGAAGCATTTTGTCGCCCCGCCCGCGGGGCAGACGGTGTCTGCTCTGGCCTCAGCAGATTTGCCAGTGCTGATCCGGGAGCTGGCGGCCGTGGTCACGGTGACGGACGACGGCGGCTCCTCTGGGCGGCTCCGGGAAGACTTCAAGATGCTCCCGCCAGGCGACGTGCGCAACTGCATCGTTGCCCTCAGCGAAGACGACCACCTGCTGTCACGGCTGTTCCGGTACCGCTTTGAGCAGGGCGAACTTGAAGGTCACAGCTTCGGCAACCTGTTTGTAGCAGCGCTTTCGCGGATCACTGGAGACTTTGCCCAGGCTGTGCAGATGTCCTCGCAGATCCTTGCCACGCGAGGGTTGATCTACCCGGCGACCAACACCAACGTGACCCTTGCCGCGCGGATGGATGATGGTTCCCTTGTGCACGGGGAGACCAACATCACGGCGAGCCGACGGCGCATCGTGGAGCTGATGGTCGAGCCCGCTCACGTGGCACCCCTGCCGGAGACGCTGGAGGCGATCGCCAAAGCTGACCTGATCACACTCGGGCCGGGCTCACTCTACACTTCGCTGATCACGAACCTGCTGGTCGACGGCTTGCCGGAGGCGCTCGCTGCGTCCAAGGCGACCCGGGTGTTTGTCTGCAATCTGATGACGCAAGCGAACGAAAGCCTGGGGCTTTCCGCCTCTGAACACATCGAGCGTATTGCTGCCCATGCCGGACCGCTGCGAGAGCGCATCTTTGACTTTGCTTTGATCAACACGGGGCCGATCTCTGCCGAACGGCTGGCGCAGTACGAACGGGAAGGCCAGCAACCGATCGAGGCTGATCTCGAGCGTGTACGGAAGCTGGGCGTTACACCCGTCACCGGCAACTTCGTTTATGAGGGAGACGTGGTGCGGCATGACTACGATCGGGTGGCAGAGGCTTTGCTGCAGATTGGCCTGCGTGAACGACGCAGTGAGCCGCGGCGCTGATCAGGCCAGCACGGGGCTAGATGCTGAAGCCGGCAGGATGCCGCGGATGAGCTCCGGGTGGGGGGTGGTTTCCACCGTGCGCTTCAGCTGGCCACAGGCTGCGTAGATGTCGCGACCGCGAGGCCGGCGAATGTAGGTAGGAAGACCGTGGCGGATCAGGAGCTGTTGAAATGCTGCTACGTCCGCCGGCGCAGGCTGATGGTAAGCGATGCCTGGCCCGGCATTCCAAACGATCAGATTGACCTTGGCACGTCTGCCGGAGAGCAGCGACAGGACTTCTTCGGCATGTTGCAACTGATCGTTCACACCACCGAGCAGAACATATTCGTAGGTGATCCATTCGCGCGTCCGCAGGGGCACAGTGTCGAGCGCGGCGAGCAGGGATGCGATGTTCCATTTGCGTGTGATGGGCATGACCTCGGCCCGCACCGTGTCGTTGGAAGCGTTGAGTGAGAGAGCAAGTCGAGGTCGGGTCGTTTCCTGCGCGAAGCGACGGATGGAGGGCTCGATGCCTGACGTGGATACCGTCATGCGAGACTCCGGCAGGCCGAAGCCGTCGACCAGGAGGCCGACTGCTGCCATGAAGTGGTCGTAGTTGAGGAAGGGTTCTCCCTGCCCCATAAAGACCAGGTTGATGCGCGCAGGCTGCTGATTGCCGCGGGCACTTGCCAGCTGGACGTTGTGACGGTTCAGGACGGCGGCCACCTGCCCGGCGATCTCCCCGGCCGTCAGATTGCGGCGGATGCCAAGCTGGGCCGTAAGACAGAACTGGCAGTTAACCGCACAGCCAACCTGCGACGAGATGCAGATAGTGGAGCGGCGAAAGGGAGCGCCGGAGCCGCCGAGTGGGTCGCCCGGCTCGTCGTCCGTACCGTCCCCATCCGGCATCCAGACTGTTTCCACCGTTTCGCCGTCAGCGAGTTGAACCAGGTAGCGTTCCGTGCCGTCCACCGAACGGGCCGTGGTGGACAGCACAGGAAGTCCTACGGTGTACTCTGCGGAGAGCTCTACGCGCAGATCCGCAGGCAGAGTGGTCATGCTCTCGATGCTTTCGACGCGTTGACGGTAGAGCGCGTCAAAGATCTGCCGGGCGCGGAACGGCTTATGCCCGAGACGGCCCACCAGGGTGCCGAGATCAGCCAGGGACTGGCCGAAGAGGGCTTGTTTCGCCGTGCTGTCCTGCCCCGTTTTGGTGGCACTACCCATTCCCTAAGTTTACTGCTGTTTTGCCCTCAGAGCCGAGTGGCCGAGTGGCTTCGGCTGCAAAGCGCAAGACGGTCGATATGAAAGAATGAGGGGAAGGAGTTACATGGCATCTTCCACCGCTTCTACCCCATCGTCCTCCCCTGTGAACATCTCCCCGGAGGGTCGTGCTCTGCGCTCGACGGAGCGCAACATCCGCCAAACGACCCTGCCGAATGGCCTGCTGGTGCTGACAGAGCGCATGGCGCATGTGAACAGCGTCTCCATGGGAGTCTGGATTCGGAGCGGCTCGCGTGACGAGACACCGGAGCGCAACGGAATCTCGCATTTCGTCGAGCACATGGTGTTCAAAGGATCGGAAGGCCGATCGGCCCAGGAGATCGCCCGTGAGGTCGACTCCATGGGCGGGAACCTCGATGCTTTCACGAGCAAAGAGATGATCTCCTTCAGCATGAAGATCCTGGAGGAGAAGCGGGACCCGGCGCTCGACATCCTGTCAGACCTGGTGCTGAAGCCAACCTTTACGCCGGAGGATGTGGCGCGTGAGGTGGGCGTCATCCAGGAAGAGATCAAGATGGATGAGGACAACCCGGATTACCTTGTCCATGAAATCTTTACCCAGAAGTTCTGGAAACAGGACGCTTTGGGCCGGCCGATTCTCGGAACAGCAAAGACTGTCGCGAGCTTTGACCAGGCAATCTTGTTTGACGAACATCGCCGGCGGTTCGCCCCGGCATCAATGATCATCTCGGCGGCAGGCCAACTGGAGCATGAAGAGATGGCGGAAGCGATCGAGCAGCGGTTTGGCTCGCTTCCCGCCCAGCCGGAAGAAGAGCGCGGAGGCTCGAAGCCAGTCGCTTTCCCGCACATCACCCTGAAGCGAAAGCGCTCGCTGGAGCAGGTACAGATCTGCCTGGGCGTGACTGCTCCCCCGGTTGACGATCCGCAGCGTTACCCGGCTTATCTGCTGAACACGATCCTGGGTGGAGGAATGAGCTCGCGGCTGTTCCAGAGCGTGCGCGAGGAGCGAGGTCTTGCGTACTCGATCTACTCTGAGCTGAGCCCCTTCCGCGACACTGGTTCGCTGAGTGTGTATGCCGGGGCGGCGGTCGACAAGGCCGATGAAGTCGTTCGGCTTACCCTGGCGGAGCTGCGACGTCTCAAGGAGCAGCTTGTGGAAGCAGGCGAACTGGACCGCGCTAAGGCACAGTTGAAGAGCAACATCGTCATGGGTATGGAGAGCTCCGGCAGCCGGATGAGCAATCTAGCGAGACAGCAGATGTACTACGGCCGCTTCTTCGGGGTGCAGGAGATCATCAGCGATATTGAGAGTGTTTCAGCGGAGCAGATCCAAACTCTCGCCCGCGAGCTCTTCCAGAGCGAGCGGCTTGCGCTCACCATGCTGGGCAATCTACAGAGCACTCTGACCAGGGATGACATGGTGTGCTGATCCGAAGGAGGCATTCCAGAGGAACCACACGCTGGAGTAGTCTGGTCGGCAGCAGAGCACGGAGGTGCGATGTGCGAGAAGGGATCGGGATGGAGCGGATGATAGTGAACCAGAGAGAGCGCAGCGCCGAGCAGGGCTTCACGTTGATCGAACTGCTGATCGTCATGTCCGTGATGCTGATTCTCATGACGCTGGCCGTGCCGCAGTTGCTGAAGCTTCGCAAGCAGGCCAACGAAACAAGCGCGATGCAGTCTGTCCGTGCCATCTCCCAGGCCGAACTGCAGTACAACTCGCAGTTTCCAGCTAACGGCTTCGCCTGCACCCTGTCGAATCTGGGCGGCGACCCCAAGTCCGGTGTGCCGACCCCGCAGTCATCGCAGTTGATTACACCTGAGTTGGCGGCGGGACAGAAGGCCGGATACACCTTCGCCATCACCAACTGCAGCAAGGTGACCGTAAATAATCAGGATATGTACACCTCGTTTGAGATCACTGCGGTGCCGCAGGCGATTGGCAAGACCGGGGATTCCGGCTTCTGTTCAGATGAGAACAACACGCTGCGCAAGGACCCTGCAGGTGGCACAAACTGCACCCAACCGGTTCAGTGACGCGCAGGCACTCCGGTCGTTTCACCATCCTGAAGCGCGTCGTGCTGGCGTCTATCCTTTGTGGGGTGACAAACGGGTGGTCGGCTGAGCTGTCTCCAACGGAACGCGCGCTGCTAAAGCGGGTGGACGATCACTACAACCACCTTCACACCCTACGGACGGAGTTCACGGAGACCTATGACGGTCTCGGTCTGCACCGTGTGGAGAGTGGCACCATGCTGCTCAGCAAGCCGGGCCGGATGCGGTGGAGCTACACCCAACCCAAAGACAAGCTCTTCGTGCTGGACACGCATTATGCCTATTCCTACGCGCCCGGCGATGCGCAGGCGCAGCGGCTGCCGGCGAAGCAGCTAGACGATCTACGCTCTCCTCTACGGCTTCTTCTGGGGCACACGGAACTGCGGCGTGAGTTGGTCGACATCACGGTTGCTCCCAAGCCAGATGGAAGTCTCGCGATCGCGGGCACACCCGCAGGTCCACCAGCGCAGTTGAAGCACCTGGAACTGACGGTCGACCCAAATGGGAGAATCCAAGAGCTGCAGCTGACCGATCAAGACGGGAGTGAAACTCACTTCTCTTTCCACAACACGGAGGAGAACGTCCCGGTCCAGGACAGCGACTTCACCTTCAGCCCGCCGATCGGCGTTCCCATCGTGAACGGGCTCCCACCGGTTTAGCGAAGCGGATCTCCTGAGTCCTGAGGCTGGGCCCAGGTCCCCGTTCAGGAACCTGCGCACCATTTGCTCGTTACAGACTGACTTTGCCTGTCTTGCCGAGGTCAACCTCTCCACCCGTGGCGGCTGCGGCAACGTACTTGATGCCGCGAATCAGACGGCTGCTGCTGGCCTCCCAGTATTGGGCTTCTGTGACGTCTACGCGCAGAACGCCAATAGCGGGATCCCCCTCACCTTCTGGAAACCAGGCTTTATAGAGGGGATTCCAGAGTTCATGGATCTTGCTCTCGTCGCGATAGACCGTTGCCTTCCCTTTCACGGTGACGTACTTGCCATCAGCCTCATCCGCATAAAGAAGAGAGACGTGGGAGTCGTTCGCGATCTCATGCACCTTGCCGGACTCTTGCCGGGTGAGAAAGAAGATTGATCCATCGAACTCGGTCTTTTGAGTCGCCATCGGGCGGCTGTCGAAGCTTCCGTCCGGGGCGGCCGTCGTCATCATGGCGATGCGAATGTCTTGAATGAGTGCCGCGATCTTCTTGATTCCATCGCTTCCAGTCAGATGTTCTTGGTTCATCGACGCTGTCTCCTTGATCCTCAGCATTGGATGCGCTGAGGTCG
This sequence comes from Acidobacteriaceae bacterium, assembly GCA_965199635.1. GTDB lineage: Bacteria > Acidobacteriota > Terriglobia > Terriglobales > Acidobacteriaceae > Edaphobacter. Next base: position 1,713,754 of record CBDASL010000001.1, read on the forward strand.
CGCACGTGTCCGGGAGCGTGCGGCTGTACCTGAGAGGCCGTCATACTGGCGGACACGATAGGTAGAATGGGGCTGCTTACGCCGTCTTGCGACCCGAAAGGTTTCCTCTTGACCTCCTTTGCTGCTCCTCTTGTGCTCGACGCACCGCGTTTCCACCTGACAGCGAGTGATCCCCTACCCCGCACGGCAGTCTTTGACTGTGACGGCACGCTGTGGTCCGGAGATGCCGGTTCTGGCTTCAAAGTCTGGTCGATCAAGGCTGGCCTGGTGTCGGCCGAACTCACGGATTGGATTGATGAGCGGTATCGGCTGTACAACCGCGGCGAGGTAAGCGAACTAGCAATCTGCGGCGAGATGGTGCAGATGTACGAAGGGCAGCACGAGTCGACCATGCGGGAGGCCGCGGATGCCTTCGTCCAGGAGTATGTCCTCCCACGGGTCTTCCCGGAGATGGCAAGACTGGTGCAGGCGCTTCGGGAGGCCGACGTCGCGATCTGGGCTGTCAGCTCCACCAACAACTGGGTGATTGAGTCCGGTGTGCGGGCCATGGGCATACCGGCCGACCGGGTGCTTGCCGCGACGGTCCGCGTTGCGGGCGGTCGGGTCACGAATGAGTTGGTGGATGTTCCTACGGACGAAGGAAAAGCGACCGCGCTGCGACGCGTCGGGATCTCAACACCTGACGCGGTCTTCGGAAACTCCATTCATGATGCTGCCATGCTGGCGATGGCTGCGCGGCCCTTTGCAGTCAACCCGACTGGGGCACTGCAACAGACCGCGGTGGAGAGCGGCTGGCCGGTCTTCTGGCCTCAGGGAACGCTGGCCTCTCGCGACGGCTCCTCTTCGTGAGGCAATGGGCGCCTTGCGGCCTTTCGTTGTCCAACGGCGTCTAATTTCCAGGACCAAAGGTGAAAGAGCCGATTCGCAAACTGGAGCAACGCGGGCCAAGAACGCCGGCCACCCTCGTACGGTATGTGGTGGCGGCGTTGATCGTGCGCGATCACCCGGTCGCGCCGGAGGTTCTCATCTGCCAGCGCCGTCCAGACCAGCCGATGAGTTTGAAGTGGGAGTTCCCAGGCGGCAAAATTGAGGCGGGCGAGACACCAGAAGTCGCCCTGCAACGCGAGCTCAATGAGGAACTTGGTATCGACGCGACCATTGGGGATAGAGTCGCAGGCTTGCGTCACCGCTACCGTAATGGAGCGGCGGTCGATCTGCAGTTTTTTGTTGTGCGCCAGTTTTCCGGAGAGCTGGAGAACAAGATCTTCAACGCGATGCGCTGGTCCCCGCTCGCCGCTCTACCGGAGTACGACTTCCTCGCCGCTGACGTGTCGCTGGTGCGGGAGCTGGCCCAGGGCAAAGTGCTCTGATTTAGTTGGCCGCGTTGGGACGTGCGTCAACCAGCGATTGCAAGCGTTCCACCACAAGACTCATCTGGGCATCATTACTGTACCCGCTTCGTGCCGCTCTGGCCTGACCGGCCGCAGCAATGCGGTTGCGCGCGGGTTCGTCTGGGAGGTACTCCCGCAACCGGGCGACACACTCTTCGAACGACGAGAAAAAGACCGCCTCTTCTCCGTCGATGAAGCGAGCCGCGTGCCCGGCAGAGTGCTCCGCCATGAGAAAGCCGCCACAAGCCGCAATCTCAAAGCTTTTGTGCGCAAACTCGTCCTGGTTGGAATGGGTGATGAAGCTGAGGTTGACGCGGGAGCGCCAGATCGCTTCTCGGTACTGCGCCCGATAGAGTTCGCCACCAGCCCAAAGCTCTGGCGCGCCTGCAACTTGGAGGCGCTCCTGCCACACAGACCGGCCGTTAATGACCACCGGAAGAGCAGCCTCGCGAGACAATCGCGCCAGAAAACGGGCCCGCTCATCGTACGGCGAACCGATAAAGGAGACGCCGCGGTCACGGTCGGCATCGGACCAGCCGGGTGGCGGGGGGAAGTGCAGCGTCGGCTCATACGCTGTCTGGATCTTGAGCACGTTCCTGGCGCCTCGCGCGAGGAGATCCTGCACACTAACCTCGCGCTGCGTGATGTGCAGGTCGAACTCCGGCACATCGTTCATGTAGAGACGCCAGCCGGGATCTCGCCTTGGACCGAAGGCGTTGTCGATCATGTAACTGGCCGTGACTACGCCCCGTTTCCGGAGCTCTCGGAGGGTGCCGGGCTGCAACTCCAGCAGCTTGTCTGCCAAAAGCACGTCCACCTTCTCCCGCTCCGTCAGCGCAAGGAGATCTCGATTCAGGCGCTGGATGTGGGGCCCCATCACAAGCCGGAAGGCGACCTTGTGGAGCAGGCCTCGGCTCAGGCGGTACTCGGCAGCGTTCAACCGGATCACAGTGTGACCGAGCCGCTCGAGAGCCCACACGCGATGCAGTGCAGTGTCTCCTTCGGTCAGCGTGCTGATGTAGAGGATGCGCATCGAGATCCGGTGGCAGAAAGCCAACACCCCTATTATGCGGGTCTCCCCTGACCCAAGCGCCCATGCCGAAACGAGACACTCTGGTACCAGAGCTCCTTGGGAACCATGCTTGACAATCCCCGCCGGTCGACGGACACTCCAAGCACGCTAACGGTCCGACAAAGCAGCACATGACGAAAGGGTGTCATTGGCGAATTCGGCTACAGATCGTGTCCACCTTGTACTCGAATCTACGCTTTCCAGCGTGGACCAGGCGGAAAGTACGGCCGAGCACTTTGCGGAGCAGAATGGCTTCGACGAGGACACACGCGGCAGCATCGCCATGGCCGTGCGTGAGGCAGTGGTGAACGCCGTGCTGCACGGAAACGCGTACAGTCGCGAAAAGCAGATCTCCGTGTCACTCGAGATGAACGCAGACGACTTGCTGGTCAAGATCTCTGACCAGGGTGCCGGCGTAAACCCTGATCTGCTCCCTGACCCGCTCCGCCCCGAGAACATTCTTCGTGGCTCAGGTCGGGGCATCTTCCTCATTCGCGCCTTCATGGATGAGGTAAACTTCCGGCAACTACACCCCGGCACTGAACTGACACTGATCAAACACAGAACCCCCGCGCAGCCGGGGGCGAAGGAGATTACAGAATGAGCATGAAGGTAACTACTCGCCAGGTTGATGGTGTAACGATTCTTGACCTGAGCGGTCGCATCACGCTTGGTGAGGGTAGCGTGACCGTGCGTGACGCCGTGCGTGACGCCCTTGCCAAGGGATCAAAGAAGATTCTGCTGAATCTGGGCGACATCAGCTATATCGACAGCTCAGGTATCGGCGAGCTCGTCAGCGCATTCACGACCGTGCGTAACGCCGGCGGCGAGTTGAAGCTGCTAAACCTGACGAAGAAGGTTCATGACCTTCTCCAGATCACGAAGCTCTACACGGTCTTTGACGTCAAGGATGATGAAGCCACGGCGATCTCATCTTTCTCAAAGTAATCAGCTTCCAACGCCAACAAGAAGGCCGCCCTGTAGGGCGGCCTTCTTAACGCTCAGGTCTGGTTCAAACGTCTACTTGCTGAAGTCAACCTTGGGAGCGGTCGAGTTCTCCGGGTTGCCCTTGAAGTACTCGCTGCGATAGTGGAAGCCGGCCATACCTGCCCAGATACTGTTGGGGAACTGCTGCACATAGACGTTGTAGTCACGAAGTGTGCGGTTATACCGGCCGCGCTCCACTGCAATGCGGTTCTCGGTGCCGGCCAGTTCGTCTTCAAGCCGGGCGAACTGCTCATTCCCCTTCAGATTTGGATATTGCTCCTGCAAACGGAAGAAAGGACCCAGCGCTACGTCCAGCTTCTGGTTGGCGTCAATCTTGCTCGCTCGATCGCCTGCTCCGAGAACGCCTGCTCGGGCATTCGCGATGTTGGTCAGTACGGTGCTTTCCTCCGCGACGTACCCCTTCACACTTGCAACCAGGTTTGGAATCAGATCCAAACGTCGCTGCTGCACGACATTCACCTGGGAGTACGCCTGGTCCACATCCTCGTTCTTCTGGACCAGAGTGTTCTTGGCGCTCACATAGCTCCCGAAGGCGAACAACGCCACAAGAACAATGACGGCGATGATGCCAAGCCCGACTAAACTTCCCTTCTTCATAGCTTCCTCGCTTTTCTTTCGTGATCTTACCGGCGCTTCACCGCCACTTGTTCCTCTTTCCCAAATCTGATCTCTCAGACCCTGGTCAGGAGAACTGCTGCATTTGACATCGCGCTTGCTGCGCTGGTAACCCTAGAAGTCTCCTGAAGCTCCACCACCCCCAGAACTGCCGCCTCCAAAGCCGCCAAAGCCTCCGCCGTCACCTCCGGAACCGCCACCGTCTCCACCGCCCCATCCGCCACCCCCACCATAGCCTCGGCCCGCACCAAGACCGCCGCCGAGCAGATTGCCCAGAACAAACCAGCCAAGACCGCCGCCGCCGCCGCGTCCCCCCCGCCCGCCGCGACCGCCGCGGCTGAAGATGGAGATCACGATGGCCGCGACGATGATGAGGCCGAGGAACTTACCGAGCCCTCCGCCGCCGGAGTCAGTCTGCTGCTGCCCTGTAGGCCTCCGTCGAGCGATCGGTTGCAGGGTCACGCCTGCGTCTGCGGCAATGACGTTCGCGAGTTGCTGAACGCCCGTCTGCACTGCTTCGTCGTAGTTTCCGTCGATAGCGGCAGGACGCATCGAGCGACCGATGTCGCCCACCTTGGCATCGTTCAGTATGCCTTCCAGACCGTACCCAACCTCGATGCGCCCCTTTCGTGGCTGCATCTCCAGCACCATAAGCACGCCACGGTCGGTACCTTTCGGGCCAACCTTCCATTTTTCTTCCAGCTCTGTCGCAAAGTCTTCAATTGGCTGGTCGTTGTCGATGGTGTGCACCGTCACCACGGCGATCTGTGCATGCGCCTGCCGGTCCACCGCTGTACACAGAGCCTCGACACGTGCCTTGACGTCTGGCGAAAGAACACCTGCAAAGTCACTGACGTACCCAGTTGGCGCGGGCAGAGAGGCAACCGTCTCAGCTGCTGCCACTTGCAGCGAAACAAAGGTCAAGGCCACGCACAGAAGCCAACGCCGCATAGATCTCCTCATATCCTGTACGGCGGACCAGGTAGTTCCGTTCCACACGGGGATGTCCTATTGGATGCAATCCCATCGCAAGATCACCGGGACGCCCTCGGCTGGGGCAACGAGCCCCGGGTTGCGGGCGAACCGGCAGGCTATGCTGACTCAGGAGATTGACATGCCTTCCTTGATCCAGGCTCCCCGTGCTCGAATGGCCCGCACTCGCACTGAACTCCACGGCCATGTGCTTGAAGATAACTTTGCATGGCTCCGCGACAAGAGTTCGCCGGAGGTGGTGGCTTACCTTCAGGCCGAGAACGCCTATGCCGAAGACTCGATGCGCGACACGGGCGACCTGCAACAGCGTCTCTACGCCGAGATGCTATCCCACATCAAGGAGACCGATCAGTCGGTTCCCTACCGGTCTCGGGGCTGGTGGTATCTCACGCGCACAGAGGAAGGCGCGCAGTATCCAATCCACGAACGAAGACCGGCTGATCGGGAGGTCTACGACGCTGACGCTCCCGTACAAACCCTGCTCAACGTCAACGAACTCGCGCTGGGACAGTCCTTCATGGCGGTAGGCGCAATGGCAGTCAGTCCTGACGGCTCGCTGCTTGCCTATACAACAGACAACACAGGGTTCCGGCAGTACACGCTGCACGTGCGGACCATCGCTACGGGAATAGACCTGCCAGATACCGCTGACCGCGTCGGCTCGGTCGTCTGGGCGGAAGACGGCTCCACCGTTCTGTACACCACGGAGGACGAGCAGACCAAGCGGCAGGACACCGTGTGGCGGCACACGCTGGGGCAGTCGCGCCAGCAAGACACAGTGGTGTACACGGAAGCTGATGAGCGCTTCAACCTTGGACTTGGCCGAACGCGCGACCGCAAGTTTCTGCTGCTGGAGGCCGGCAGCCACACGACAAGCGAGATTCGCTTTCTTCCCTCTGGCGATTCGCAGGGCGAGTTCCGCGTCCTGGCGCCCCGAGTCGACAACCAGGAGTACTCCGTCGATCACCGGGACGGTTTCTTCTACGTAAGGGTGAACGATACGGGGAAAGCATTTCGGGTTGTCACAGCGCCCGTGGAATCACCGGGTCGCGACAGCTGGGTGGAGTTGCTGGCCGAGCAGTCTGACGCGCCGCTTGAAGATTTCGATCTCTTCGCCGACTTCGCTGTCAGTGCTCGGCGGCGTGCCGGCCTGACCACCCTGGAGGTACATCGCTTCGCCTCCGGAGGCAGGCTCGAGGCTCCGCAGGAGATCAGGTTTCCGGAGCCCGCCTACACTGCTGCGCCGCACATGAATCCCGAGTTCGAGACGCCTAGCTTCCGCTACAGCTATCAGTCCCTTGTCTCCCCGGCCTCGGTCTACTCTTACGAGATCGCGACCGGAACCTCCACACTGCTGAAGGAGCAGGAGGTGCCGGGTGGCTTTGACCGGAGCCACTATGCCTCCGAGAGGCGTTGGATAACAGCGCAGGACGGCACTCAGATCCCTGTCTCTCTGGTCTACCGTCGCGAGCTCTTTCACAAGGATGCCACCAGCCCGCTCTACGTTTACGGCTACGGATCGTACGGCTACCCTCTGCCGATCGGCTTCAGCGCGTCCCGTCTTGCGCTGCTGGACCGCGGTGTGTTGGTCGCCTACGCTCATATTCGAGGTGGAGGGGAGCTCGGAGACGCGTGGCACGACGCCGGCAAGATGATGGTGAAGCGGAACACCTTCACCGACTTCGTCGATGTTGTCGTAGCGCTAGGGACCGAGGGGTACGGCGCGCCAGACCGTGTCGCCATTGAGGGTGGCAGTGCCGGCGGTTTGCTCATGGGAGCTGTGGTGAATCTTCGACCTGACCTGTTTCGGGCCGTGCTGTCGCATGTTCCCTTCGTCGACGTGATGAATACCATGCTGGACGCATCGCTCCCACTTACCGTGGCGGAGTACGAGGAGTGGGGCAATCCCAACGAACCAGAGGCGTTCCACTACATGCGCAGCTACTCTCCCTACGACAATTTGAAGGAGGGTGACTATCCGGCGATGCTGGTGAAAACCAGCCTGAACGACTCTCAGGTGATGTACTGGGAGCCGGCGAAGTATGTGGCCAAATTGCGCGGCTTGAAGCGCAACGAGACTCCCCTGCTGCTGCACACCAACATGGATGCCGGGCACGGCGGATCGAGCGGCCGCTATGACTACTTGAAGGAGATCGCGTTTGACTACGCGTTTCTGCTCCGCGAGCTTGGGGTGGAGCCGTCGGCTTAGGCTCCGGCAGAAGCGGGGGCGGCTGTGCCGCCGCCCTCGCCTGGAGCCAGAAAGAGGTTCGTCTCCAACCCGTGCTGCCGTGTGTAGAGGTCGTGATATCGGCCGTTCTGCGCCAGAAGGCTGTCGTGGGTCCCCCGCTCCACAATGCTTCCCTGCTCCACAACAAGGATCTGGTCTGCGCGCCGAATCGTTGAGAGACGGTGGGCGATCACAAACGTGGTCCGACCACGCATCAGGTAGTTGAGCCCCTGCTGAATCATCGCCTCCGACTCGGAGTCCAGCGAGCTGGTGGCCTCATCCAGAATGAGAACTCGAGGGTCAGCGAGGATGGCCCGAGCGATCGATAGTCGCTGCCGCTGCCCGCCGGAGAGCTTTACCCCACGCTCGCCGACTATGGTCTCGTACCCTTCAGGAAATCGTTCAGCGAACTCGTCAACTCGTGCCACCTGGCAGGCATGCTGAAGCTCTTCTTCTGTCGCTTCCGGACGAGAGAACAGGATGTTCTCTCGTATGGTCCCGTCGAAGAGAAACGTCTCCTGCAGCACAACACCAAGCTGCGAGCGGAAGCTCGAGAGCTGCACTGTTGCGATGTCGTAGCCGTCAACCGACACCGTGCCGGAGGTCGCAGCATGAAAGGCGCAGATAAGAGAGATGATGGTGGACTTCCCAGATCCGGAAGAACCGACCAGGGCTGTTGAAGTGCCTGGCTGGGAGGTGAAGCTGATGCCGTGCAGCACGGGCTTGCCCTCTTCGTAAGCGAAGGAGACATTCTCAAACTGCACTTGTCCAACGATCGGCGGCATGGCCTGTGCCCGCGCTGGGTCTTTATCTTCCTGCACCTCCGAGAGAATCTCCGCCGTACGGTCCAGCCCTGCCATGGCCTCGGTAAGTTGCGTGCCGATGGAGACGAGCTGCACGATGGGCGCAATCATAAAGGCGAGAAAGAGCACATAGGTGACGTAGCCACCCTTCGTCAGCTGTCCCGCAACCACCTGATGCGCACCAAGCCACATCACCAGCGCCCCGACAAAGCCCAGAACAGCGGTGGACGCAAGCGACATAAGGCTTTGCGCCGTGAGCGAGCTGATCACGTTTGCGAGTAGGCGCTGGGCGCCTGCAGCAAAGACTGACGCCTCGCTCGTCTCTGCGTGGTACCCCTTGACGACTCGAACTCCGCCCAGAGACTCCGTCAAGCGGCCTGTTACCTCGGCGTTGATCTTGGACCGTTCCCGGAAGATGGGCCGTATGGTCTTGAAGGCACGCTGCAGGATCAGGCCGAAGATCAGCAGGATTACGAAGGTGAGCAGCGTCATGCGTACAGAAAGGGCGATCAGATAACAGAACGCAAAGATGGCAGTCAGCACACCGCCGACGAAGTCAACGATGCCTGTGCCGATGATGTTGCGGACACCTTCCACATCGTTCATGATGCGGGCGACCAGCGTCCCCGTCCGGTTCGAGTCGTAAAACGACACCGGCAGCCGACCGACGTGAGCCTGGACCTCTGTGCGTAACTCTGCGATCAATCGCTGGCCAGCCTTCGACAGGATCTGGGTCAGAGTGAACGACGTAAGCCCTTGAAGAACCGTCGCCAGGACTACGGCGCTTACAATCCAGATCAAAAGACCGATCTGGTGCTTGTCCATGACATTGTCGATCAGGTAGCGCGTGCTCGCGGGGAGGATGAGGCCACTCGCACGGTTCACGATCATCAGGCCAAAGCTGCCCAGCAACAACCAACGGCGTGGGCGAATCAGGCGCCACACCTCAGGAAGAACCTTCTTGAGAGGCGGCTTGGGACGCTGCGCGGTAAGCCCGGCTGTGGTCGCCCTGCCTGTGCCGCGGGAAGGCCGGTCTGCCGTCGGTACGCCGGGGGAGCCGAAGTTGGAGGTCATGGCCATCGCGCTAGACAGCCAATCGCTCGCGCCGTGCGTTGATGAAAGAGCGCACCGCGAGCAGAACATAAAGCAGGCACAGCAGCGACATAGCCGCCTTCTCCAGGATCGCGACTGGCCGCACAAGCGTGGCTCCGTGAGCAAGTCGGAAAACTGCCACGTCCGCGGGAATGGTGCTCAGAAACAGCACAAGCGCAACCGTGACCGCGATATGCATCCACAGCATGCGACGCTTCGGATCCGATGAGCGGGCCATGGCACCGAAGAGCAGGAACAGGATGCCAATCCCCGCGGGGATCAGTGACGTGGGCGCATGCGAACCAGTCGAGATAAAGCCCGCCAGTCCAAGCGCAATCAGCAGCCCGCTGAGTGTAAAGGTAATGTTTGCCATAGGATCAGCTCCTTCGCTGACTACGCTGCTGCAGCAGCCTTCTTGAGTTCCACCATAACCTGTGCGGGAGTCCACTCGTTCGTCGGATACCAAGCCACCACGCGGCCGTTTTGATCGACAAGGGCGGTAGAAAGTGAATGACTCAGAGCGCCGTTCGCTCCCGGCGTGATGCCCACGCCGAACCACTCCGCTACCTGAGGGAGCTGGGCAGGCGCTGGGGCGGCAAAATCCCAGTGCTGAAATGTTTCGTCCGTGAACCGGCCTGTGTAGGCTCCACCATAGCTGCGCAGCACCTTTGGCGTGTCGTAGGTGGGGTCGAAGGAGATGGAAAGCAGGTGGGTCCTGGCGTAGAGCGCCGGGCTTTGCTGCAGCTCCTGGTTGATCGTGGCAAAGTTTCGACTCACCCTGGGGCAGAAGTCTGCAACGGTGCACCGTGTGTAGATGAACGTCAGCAGCAGCAGCTTGCCACGGAACTGATTGAGGTGAAGCCACTTTCCGGACTGGTTCAGCAGCGCGAAGTTCGGGACCACGTCTCCAGGCTGGGGTATGTGATACACCACCGTGGGCTTGTAGTCCGGACGCGCTTGGGCCGTAATCACAATCTCGTCCAGCGTGGGATCAGAAAAACCAGAAGCTTCCTTGTGCACCAGGATCGTCGCCGTGATGCTGTCCCCTGGGTGCAGCTCGCTCGCAATACCCGGGTCCTTAAGCCGGTAAGGCATCGTCATTGCGTCCATAAAGCCCGGAACTGCATTGTGGGCCAGTGTGACGGTGGAGCCCCGCACCTCGATGATCTTGCCCTTCACTGGGAAGTGCTCCAGGTTGGTGGCCTGTGCTGTGTCGCCGCCCGTCGGCGCAGGACGACACCCTGCAAGGGGAAGAAGCAAACCGATCCAGAGACACCCAATCCACACCGCTGATGCGCGCACACTGTCATTCTACGGGCTGGACGGCGCCGGCGTGCGCCGCAGCTCCCAGCCGGAGACGATATAACGGATACATGGGATCAAAGATTCCAAATGCGCTCGCGCAGGCCCTACACCGTGGGGCAACGGTTGTCACTCCGCACGAGCGCGCTGCGCGGGCCGTGCGATCCGAGTGGGACCTGCAGCAGAAGTCCGCTGGAAAGAGCTCATGGGCCACGCCCAAAGCCTTAAGCTGGCGGGCCTGGACAGCCGAGCTATGGCATCTGCTTCAGCTTGACGGAGCTGCGGATCTGACGCTGCTGAACGCTACACAGGAGCGACATCTCTGGACAAGCGCTCTCGAGCAAGGCGCGGAAATGCGCTCGGAGTCCGCTGTCGCCACTCTCGCCCTGCGCTGCATCGAGGCTCATCGACGCCTTGAGACCTACATCGGCGATGGGCATAGCCGGGCGACGCGCGCAGCAGCCGGACAGCCCTTCTCCGGTTGGCTGCAGCAGGTTCAGGATCGCTGTCGGCGTAGTCACTTCGTGTTGTCTGCCGAGCTTGACCTCGCGTTGGCGAAAAGGCTCGGTCGCCGTACTCTGTCGCTCCTGCCATCGCCTGATCTTGTGCTGTACGGCTTTGACGAGTTCCCTCCAGCGATGCAGGGTCTCTGCGCAGCGTGGGAGCGTGCCGGTGGCCGCTGTGAGAGGGTGGCCCTGGCGACGCTGGAGTCAATCGGCGCCGTACTCGCCGGGCAGACTGAAGAAGATGAAATGCAGCAGTTCTCAATCTGGGCATCTGACCGGCTTCGCCACCTCCCCGATCAGCGCATCGCTCTGGTCGTCAGTGACCTGGAGCGCCGGCGAGATGAGGTGGAGGCAGTCTTGCGCGATGCGCTGACCTTTGCTCCGGAACAGCAGAGATCGCACGCTCTGGAGCTCCCGGAGAAACCCACCTTCGAGTTTTCGCTCGGTCGTTCCATGATCACCGAGCCCTTGATTCAGGCTGCTCTGGATCTCGTACGCTGGACGCGGGCTCCGCTGCATCTTTCGCGCATCACTCGCCTGCTGCTTTCACCACACTTCGCTCACCCCGGCCAGCACCGCCCTTCGCTCGAGCAGCGCACACAGGTCGAGCGCAGGCTACGCCGGGGAAGACGCCTGCGCCCGGAAGCAGATGTGGCTGATGTGATCGCCGTCTGTGATGAGATGGAGATCTCCTCATCCGGATCGCTGCGGCAGAGCCTTCATTCGCTGCTCACTTCCCCACTCGCACTCTCTGCTCACCTCGCTGAAGGCGATCTTCGGCCCGCCGCAAGCTGGGTCGCAGATCTCCGTTCGACACTGACTGGCGCCATGTGGGGGCTAAACACCTCTAGCTATGCCTTCCAGCTACGCGCGCGTTGGGATGCCTTGCTGGATGAGCTTGCCACGCTGGACCTGATCGAGCCCGGGATCACCTTTGCCCGGCTCTTCGCCGTGCTGGAACGGCAGACTCGCGACAGCATCTTCGCTCCCGAGTCCCGCGAGGCGCCCATACAGATCCTGGGCCCGATCGAAGCTGCGGGCCAACAGTTTGACGCTATCTGGGTGTCCGGCTGCAGTCACCTGCAGTGGCCTCCGGAACGCGCCACCAGCGGCCTGCTCCCATTAGGCCTGCAGCGAGACGCAGGTGCTCCTGGGGCTGATCGGGATCGGGAAAGAGCTTGGGCGACCTCGCTCACCCAGCGGCTCGCTTCCAGCGCATCGATAGCTGTCTTCAGTTACGCTCAGCAAACCCGCGAAGCCGCCGATCAGCATCTGTCACCTCTGCTTGAGGCGCTGCATCTGCCACTGTTGCCTGCCCAGCTGCCAAGCCATTACCGAGGGGCGCCGATCGCCCTCGAGCGAGTCGAGGAGGCGGCCGCTGTCTCGGTCCTTCCTACAACCGCGGCCGAAGGTGGCGCAAGACTGCTGCAGCTTCAGGCTGCGTGCGGTTTTCGCGCGTTTGCGGAGCTTCGCCTGCGTGCCCAGGAGATCGACCAGCCTTCCCTCGGTCTGGATCCGCGAGATCGCGGCAATGCGGTCCATGCCGCGCTTGACGCGTTCTGGAAAGAGATGAGGTCGCAGGAACGGCTCCTTGCTCTTTCTCCGGCGGAACGCGATCGCGCTCTGAGCGAAGCAGTGGAGCACGGCCTGCGGAGCGTTATGGTGGCCTCCGGGGAGGATCAATGGGCAGTTAATTATCTCGATGTTCAGCGTGTCCGCCTTCACCGACTCCTCGAAGCGTGGCTGGACAAAGAACAGCAGCGGCCACCCTTCACCGTGCTCGGGAGTGAGCTCATCCTGGAGCGCGTGCCAGTAGGTCCGCTAAGCCTCTCCGTTCGCATCGATCGCCTGGATCTCGTGGACGGACACCACGTTCTGCTTGACTACAAAACCAGCAAAAGTCATGCGGGCGCGTGGCATGGCGAACGCCCCGAGCAGCCCCAGATGTTGCTGTACGCCATGCTGGCCGCTGCGGGTCACCTCGCAGAAGCGTCACCCGCACAGCTCGGCGCCTTGGCCTTTGCCAACGTTCTCCCCGGGGCCGATATGTCCCTGAGTGGATTGCAACAGGAAGGCTCCACTTTGCTGCAGTTGTCCAACAGGAGGCACGACCGGGACGTCGCGGAGCAGGTGGAACGCTGGACTCAGATCATTCACCGCCTGGCGACAGAGTTCGCCGCGGGGAAAGCGCACGTAGACCCGGCAAACTATCCCGGCACCTGCCAGTACTGTGCTCAGCGCCTCCTTTGCCGCCTTGCTCCCGAGTTGCTGCTTGAGGCGGAGGTAGGCTCCGGCGACCATGAGGCACAGGGTGGCTGAAGTTCTTGAGTTTCGAACCGGCCGCATCGCAAACCAATCGCGCGCGCTCCCACCCGAGGCAGACGAAGCCTCCGACGCGGCGGGCCGCCTCCGTGCCTTGGACGTAAACGAGTCGTGGATCGTCGAAGCGCCAGCCGGTTCGGGTAAAACGGGTCTGCTCATCCAGCGCTACCTGGCGCTGCTTGGCAGTCCTGACGTCCACATCCCCGAACAGGTGCTCGCCATCACCTTCACCCGCGCCGCCACAGAAGAGATCCGAGATCGCATACTCGAGCAACTGCTCTCCGCGAGGGAGGAGAAGACAAGCAGCAACCCCTTCCAGAAGCGTTCCCTGGAGCTCGCGGCCGCTGTTCTGGAACGCGATCGCCAACTCGGCTGGCAGCTCCTCCAGGAGCCTCGCCGCCTCCGCATCCAGACCATCGACGCGCTCTGCTCCGAGATCGTTCGTTCGCTTCCCGCTGGTGCAAGCAGCATCGCCGCACTCACACCTACTGAAAACGCCCAGCCACTCTACCGAGAAGCCGCGCAACGCACACTGCTCCGGCTCGGTGCCGCAGAAAGTGCTGAAGCAGTCCTCCTGACGGCGGCCATCCGTGATCTGCTGCTTCACCGAGATGGGGACCTGCGAAGCTGCGAGACCCTGATCGCTGATATGCTCGCCCATCGCGAACAATGGAGCGAACTCGTCCCTTTCTCCGCTGCTGTGCTGGATGAAGCGACTCTCGACGACGTTACACTCCGCCGCCTGAACGCCGGCCTTGAGCAGACTATCCGCCGCACACTCGCGCAGTGTGCTCGCTCCTTTCCTCCTTTCGCCCTGGAGCGCCTGGCCGGGCTCGCCGTCGAGCTTGCGTCTGCGGAGGCACACCCAAGCCAGAGTTCGCATCCACTGCAACCCTGTCGCGACCTCATCGGTCCACCCGGGACGGAGCCAGAGTTTCTCGATGCATGGAAAGCGATGCTGCGCCTTTTGGTACGGGGCGATGGGGAGTGGCGTGCGAGCTTTTCTGCCAACACAATCGGCGTGGTCACCACGCGAGAACAACGGGATAGCTTGAAAGATCTCGTGGCCTCTTTGCCGTCAGAATCGGCGCTCAGCGCAGGTGTTGCAAGCTGTCTCAAACTTCCAGCTCCGGTGTACCCAGCGGCGGATTGGAAGGTTGTAAAGGCACTCTTCCGCGTGCTCCACGCCGCCGTTGCTGACCTGTCTTTGATCTTTGACGAGCGCAGCGTCTGCGATTTCGCTGAGCTTTCTATTCACGCGCGGCGCGCGCTCGAACGCGCGGAGACCACCGGGCAGCAACTTGAAGCCGCGGCGAGCCTCCGGCACCTGCTCGTCGACGAAATGCAGGACACAAGCTCACGACAGTACGACTTGCTTGAGCGCCTGACCACCGGGTGGGATGGACGCACGCGCACAGTCTTTCTCGTCGGTGATCCCAAGCAGTCGATCTATCTCTTCCGTCAGGCGCGCGTCGAGCGCTTTTTGGCTTCCATGTCCACGCGCCGTCTCGGGCAGATACCGCTCAGCCTCCTGCGCCTTACCTCGAATTTCCGCTCACAAGCCGCTCTGGTGCAGGCTGCCAACCAGACCTTTGCCCCCGTCTTTGCTTCGGAATCTCCAGAGGACGTCTCCTACACAGCATCCGTGGCTAGCAGGCCTGCGTCGGAGACGGCGGAGGCGAGTCTGGTCTGGAGCGTTCAGCAGATGGCAACCGACGCTGCAGCACAGGGCAGCACGCTCCAGCGGCTTCGAGACGAGGATGCCCTGAGCATCCGCACTCTTCTACAAGGTTGGCTTGCGCGTCCTGTACCGGCTGGGCGCCACCTTCCGTGGCGCATCGCCGTGCTCGTACGCAACCGCCGATCGCTCAGCAGACTTCTCCCGGTGTTACGGGGCAGTGACACCCCGCTTCCATTTCGCGCCATCGATATTGAGGCATTGGGCGAAAGGCGTGAGGTACTGGATCTCCTCGCGCTCACCCGCGCTCTGCTTCATCCAGGAGACCGGGTCGCGTGGCTGGCCGTCCTGAGAGCCCCGTGGTGTGGTCTTACACTGGCCGATCTGCACCAGCTTACGGGCGCGGATGACAGCTCGCTGCGTTCCCGTACCATCCTCCGCCTTGCCGACGAGCGCCTGGACAATCTGTCGGTCGACGGGCAACAACGTCTCCGGTACGCAAGAGAGATACTGCAGCGTGCCGTTGACCTAGCGGGCGACCTGCGGCTGCCAGAGTTGGTGGAGCGCACCTGGCGCAGCCTACAGGGAGATCTGCTCCTGAACGAGATCGAGCTTGGGAATGCTCGGTCTTTCCTGAAGCTGCTGCGCACGCTGGATTCCGAGCAGGGCTTCATCGACCCTGCAACCCTGCAGGAGCGAGTCGATACACTGCGCGCCGTGCCCACAGCCGCCCCCGTGCAGATCGAGTTGCTTACGATACACGGTTCGAAGGGGTTGGAATGGGATTTCGTGATCGTCCCCGAGCTGGATCGCAGCCCACCCCCGCAGCGCTCTGAACTGCTGCTATGGGAAGAACTCAGCAGCGGCGACGGCTTGCTGCTCGCGCCGGTCCAGAGCAAGGGAGAAAAGCCATCCGCGCTGCAGACCTGGCTGCTGCACGTGCATGCAACCCGGGCACACGCTGAGCATCGACGGCTGCTTTACGTTGCGGCGACACGCGCCCGCGAAGAGCTGCACCTGTTTGGCACAGTGCACACCGGGAAGGACGGTCCGCGACCCCGCGCGAATAGTCTCCTCGAAGCAGCTTGGCCCGCGGCGCAGGCACACGTCGCACCCCCGTCCGAGCCCGTCCATCTTGACCTTGCTGCCTCCGCGACCAGCGAAGAAGAGGAGCAGGTCGTCTCCAGCTCGCCACGTCCTCTCCTTGAGCGGATTGCGCAGGTGCCAGCTTTCTTCGTCTCTTCCGGGAAGAAAAGCCCCGCGGCCGCGCCGTTGCGACACGTTGTTCAGCCAGCGGGCAATAGATCACTCGTCCGCGCCATCGGCACCGTCACGCATGCTTTGCTTGAATACTGCGCTACTGAAATAGCAGGCGGAGTGGACGCGACGGATCTCGCTCAGCAATCGAAGGCGGACTGGCACTTACGTGTTCGTACCCTCCTACTTGCGCAAGGTGTCAGTCCCGCCGATCTCTCACGCGGCATGCACCGTGTACACATCGCCCTCGAACGGACGCTCACCAGCCCGATCGGACAATGGATCCTTGGTCGGCATCCGCAGTCGGGCAATGAAGTTGCGCTTACGGATTGGACCCAAGCTCCGCGTCGCTCCAGAGTGGACCGCACCTTCCGCGCGGGTGACGAACCACTCAGCAAAGGTCAGACACAGCGCTGGATCATTGATTACAAGACATCAAGTCCGGGACACAACGACATCACTGGGTTCTTCAGCAGCGAGCAGGCTGCTTATCGGGAGCAGTTGGAGCGTTACGCCGAGATTCTTCGGCTTCGTGGTGAAGCCGAGGTGACGCTTGGTCTCTGGTTTCCCACGCTTGCGAAACTCGTGTGGTGGCCCGCTCCCCAACTTGGCTCACTTGCTCTCTCAGCGTGGCATGTCGCGGGGTAAAGACGTCAGGCTACGTCGGTCGCAGTCTCGCCAGGGCGCTTGTGCCGAACGTCAAATCCGCGTACCCAGAAGATGACATCCTCTGCGATATTTGTGGCGTGATCCCCGACCCGCTCCAGGTTGCGCGCGATGATCAGGGCGTTCAATGACTGCGGTGTCATCTCCGGTTGCTCGCGAATCAGCGTGGAAAGGGAGTAGAAGGCGCGATCGTTCATCTCGTCAACCTGGTCGTCTGACTCAAGAACAGACCTTGCCATGTCAACATCGGCGTCAATGAAGGCCTGCAGCGCCCGACGCACCATAGCGGAGGCTAGAGACGCCAGCTTGGGGATATCGACGGGCAGGTCTACATTGGCAAACGCGCCCATCTCCCGCACGCGTACGGCAATGTTGACGGCCTGATCGCCCACTCGCTCCAGGTCTGCATTGATGCGGATCACAGACAAGATGAACCGGAGATCCACTGCCATCGGCTGCTCCATGGCAAGCAGGTCGAGTGCCATCTGATCGATCTCACGCTCGAGCTGATTGATCGTCGGTTCCGCACGCAGCACTAACTCGCATAGGTTCAGGTCACGCGCGGTGTAAGCCTCGATCGACCGCTGAATCGCTTGCTCTGCCATGCCGGCCATGATGAGCAGGCGTTCCTTCAACTCGTCCAGACGTTGGTGGAAGTTCACTCGCAATGCCATCAGCCGAACCTCCCCGTGATGTAGTCCTCTGTCCGCTTGTCACTTGGATTTGTGAATATCTTGTGAGTTGAATCGAACTCGACCAGCTTGCCGGACAGGAAGAACCCCGTGTTCTCTGCCACGCGCGCCGCCTGCTGCATGTTGTGCGTCACGATCACAATCGTGTACTGCGACTTCAGGTGGAAGATCAGATCTTCGATCTTCGAGGTGGATACCGGATCCAGAGCGCTGGCTGGTTCATCCATGAGCAAGACCTCAGGATCTACCGCAAGAGCACGTGCGATGCAAAGCCTCTGCTGCTGACCACCGGAGAGTGAGGCTCCTGACTTCTTACGCAGATCGTTCTTCACCTCTTCCCACAGAGCTGCTTCGCGCAGGGACCGCTCCACGGTTTCATCGAGCAGCCTGCGGTTACGGAAGCCATTCAGCTTCAAACCACTGGCCACGTTGTCGTAGATCGACATCGTCGGGAAGGGGTTTGGGCGCTGAAATACCATACCGACCCGTCGCCGTACCTCCACTGGTGAAGAGTCCTTATAGATATCGAGTCCGCCCATGCGCACCAAACCCTCTGCACGCGCGTCAGGGTTGGTCTCGTGCATGCGATTGAGACATCGGACAAAGGTGGACTTTCCGCAACCAGACGGTCCAATCAGTGCCGTGGCGTGATTGGACGGGATCAGCAGATTTATGTCCTGCAACGTATGCACCTGTCCGTACCACGCATTCAGGTGTTCCACGCAGATATCAACGCCCACTAGCTATGTCCTTTCAAAACGCCGCGACCCGCGAAGATCCGCACCAGCGTCACAGAAACCATAATCAACACGATCAGAACCAGAGCACCGGCCCAGGCCAGGCGGTGCCACTCGTCATATGGTGAGATCGCGTATACAAAGATCTGCAACGGCAACGCAGCAATTGGCTGGTTCAGCTTTAAACTCCAAAACTGGTTACCAAACGCTGTGAAGAGTAGAGGCGCCGTCTCCCCCGCGACCCGCGCGAACGCCAGCATACATCCCGTGATGATGCCGGGAGAGGCAGTGCGGAGCGAGATCGACAGTGCCGTCCGCCACTTGGACACGCCAAGTCCGAGTGCCGCCTCCCGCACGGAGTTCGGCACAATCAGCAGCATCTCTTCCGTGGTCCGGGTTATGGTTGGCACCATCATGATGGCCAAGGCCACACCACCGGCGAACGCCGAAAAATGCTTTTGCTCGAGCACAACGAGCGAGTAGATGGCGATGCCCATCACGATAGAGGGAACACCGTTGAGCACATCTGCGGTGAAGCGCACCGCTGTTGCCGTCTTGGTGCCCCGCCCGAACTCGGCCAAGTAGAGACCGGCGGCGACCCCCACAGGTATGCCCAGCAGCGAGGCAAGGGCGAGCACAATACCTGAGCCCACAATTGAATTGGCCATGCCACCACCCGGCTCTCCCACCGGAGCGGGAATGTGGGTGAAGAACGCCAGGTTCAGAGAGCTTGCGCCCTTGTACAGCAGGTATCCCAGGATCGCCACCAGAGGCGCCAACACCAGCAGCGTTGCCACGACGGAGAGTCCAACAACGACGCCGTTCATCACGAAGCGCCGTGCCCGGCTACCCTTCCCCACACGCAAAGGTGTCCGCCTCGGCGCGAGTTCCGCCACATTGCCTTGCCTCATGCAGAGATCCTTGCGGGCGCGCCGCGGGTAACGGCCCACACCATCAGGCGGGCGATGACGTTCACAACAATGGTGACAAGAAACAGGGCGAGCCCGATCTCGATCAAAGCGGAAAGGTAGAGATCGCCTGTCGCCTCAGAGAATTCGTTCGCGATCACCGAGGCCAGCGTGTACCCAGGAGCAAACAGGGAGTGTGGAATCTCGGGGTGGTTGCCGATCACCATGGTGACGGCCATCGTCTCTCCCAATGCGCGACCGAGGCCCAGCATCACAGCGCCGACGATGCCAATGCGAGAGTTGCGCAGCACGCCCGTCCGAATCATCTCCCATCGAGTCGCGCCCAACGCAAGCACTGCCTCGCGCTGCGAGTTCGGGACCGCCAGCATGATGTCCCGTGTGAGTGAGGAGATGATTGGCAGGATCATGATCGCCAGGATGAGCGAGGCTGTCAGCAGGCCAACGCCGAAGTTAGCTCCCTCGAAGAGGTGTGTCCAGCCAAAGAAGCGCAGCAGAAACGGACCAAGCTGGTCCCGCACGATCGGCACCAACACAAAGACAGCCCACAGGCCGTAGACCACGGACGGAATGGCCGCGAGTAACTCTGTCAGGAAGGAGATCGGCGCCCTCAGCGAACGCGGGCAGAGTTCAGTTAGAAAGATGGCAACACCAAGCGCCAGCGGCACCGCAAACAAGAGCGCCAGAAAGGACGTCTCGAGGGTTCCCACGATAAATGGAAGCGCGCCGAAGTCTCCACTCACCGGATCCCACGCGCTCTTGGAGAAGAACCCCGCACCAAACTGCGCCAATGAGAGCTTGGAACGAAGGATCAGGATCAGCAAAATAAAGCCGACGATCAGGAAGATAGAGGACGCACAGGCCAGCAGCAGAGCCGCAAAACTCCGGTCCGCAAGTGTGCTCGGTCCACGACTGTTCAGGAACTGACGCACCGCCGAAGGAGGCTTTTCGGCCGCAGTGTCCTTCTGTAACGACAAAGAGTCCACCGCGGCCAGTGCAGGTAGCTGTACGGCAACCGACGGTGTCGGCGAAGTTGGTTCTCGATCGCGCATCATCCCCATATACCCGGCAGGTTACAGCGACCGACAGCAACAAACTTGGCGCGAACCAAACCTGGCCTACAACAAGACAAGTCCCGCAAGCTTCGACAGCCATCCGGCGGCGGGCAGTCTGGCCTTGTTGGTCCGACTGCCCGTCCCATCGTACCTCTACTGGATGGAAGGTATTCTCTGCTTCACCTGTTCCTGGACTACGGCTGGAAGCGGAGCATACGTCATGCCCGCCGCTTCCGACTCCCCATGCTGCAGCATCCACTCCAAAAATCCACGCATTGCCTTCGCCTTGGCCGGATCCTGTGCGTGCACAGGGATGAGCAACCAAGTGAAGGAGGAGATTGGGTAGGAGTCAGCGCCCGGGGCGTTCGTGATCGAGATTCGAAAGTCCGAGGGCATCGTCTTTGATACCGCTGCGGCTGCCGCCGTGACGCTTTCCGGGGAAGCCTTCACGAACTTGCCCGTGGAATTTCGAACAGAGCCGTACGGCATCTTGTTCTGCGCCGCATAGATCAACTCGACATACCCAAAGGCGTGGGGCGACTGCCGGACCATCCCTGCGACACCCTCATTACCCTTCTGCCCAATGCCCGTCGGCCACTTGACAGAGGTATTCCGCCCCACGTGCTGCTGCCACTCCGGGCTCACTTTGGACAGGAAGTCCGTAAAGATGTATGTGGTGCCGGACCCGTCCGAGCGATACACCGGCAGGATCGCATCACCCGGCAGGTTCACCCCAGGATTGTCCTTGGCGATGCGCGGGTCGTTCCACTTGGTGATCTTGCCCAGGTAGATATCAGCCATCACATCCGGGGAAAAGTTGAGGGCGGCGCTCACTCCAGGCAGGTTGTAGACAGGAACAACTGCCCCCAGCACGGTCGGTATGTGCATGGTCTTGATTTTGGCCGCCTGCATCTGCTCGTTTGACATCGGTCCGTCCGTCGCGCCGAAGTCCACCGTGCCGTCCGAGATCTGCCGGATACCACCCCCTGAGCCAATGGGCTGGTAGTTGATGTGCACGCTCGGGTTCGCCTGGGCGTACTCGCTGAACCAGCGAGAGTAGATAGGATTCGGAAACGTGGCACCCGCCCCGTTCAAATTCTGGCCAACAGCCGCCACAGACGACAAGCCAAGCAGGCCCGCCATGATCAAGGAAAGTCGCACTCGTATCGCTCCTGGCACGGGTAAACCCGTGAGTCTCTATAAGTCTGTCGATCTTGTGTTACTGCCACATTACACGTCAGCAAACGTCCCGTGAGATGCCGGGACCTACAGCTCTGCCGGCACCTCGTCCGTAACGCGCGGTAACGTGAAAAGGAAGCGGCTACCGGCATTCAACTCGCTCTCTGCCCAGATCTCGCCTCCCATCGATCGCACCATGTGCTTTGCGATCGCCAGGCCGAGTCCAGTCCCTCCTGTCTCCTGTGACCGCGCTTTATCTACCCTGTAGAACCGTTCAAACAGGCGCGGCAGGTGCTCGGACGAGATTCCCTGACCGAAGTCCTGCACCGTGAACTCCACCATCGCTCCGCGATCCTCGGTGACTCGTGCCTGAACAACAACCCTAGCCAATCCACTCTCTCGCTTCCGGCCGTACTTGATGGCGTTCTCTATCAGGTTGGTCAGAATCTGGATCACGGCGTCATGGTCGGCCCACACACGTACCTCCGGCACAGCGCTTGCCTCGACCTGAGCCTCGGCATCACGCACCAGGCCACTCACGCTCTGCACTGCATCTCGAATCAGCGTCCCCACTTCGGTAGGCACCGGCTGCAGCACCTTCTCCGCGCTCTCCACCTTGGCCAGCGTAAGCAGATCTTCCGTAAGCCGGTTCATCCGCGTTGCGTTCTTCAGGATCGTCTCCAGAAAGCTTCTGGCTTGCGGCGTAAGCCCCGCCTCGTAGTCCAGCAGCGTCTCAACGTACCCCGTGATCGAGGTGAGCGGTGTCCGCAGCTCGTGCGACACGTTCGCCACAAAATCCCGCTGGGTTCGCTCTACTGCCTCAAGACGCGTGATGTCATGCAGCAAGGCCACCGCTCCCCCGGAAGGCATAGGAGACGCGTTCACCTCGACAATCCCACCCGGTACCAGGAGCTTGGTCCTGCGCTGGCTGAAGACGCGACCTTCAAGCGCCGTCCGCACGCACTCCAACACCTCGGGATCCCGGATGGTCTGCACCAGCGAGTGCCCGGTTCGCACCATGCCTGAAACTCCCGTCGGCATCAGCTTTTGCAGCTTCTGGTTCGTCCAAAGGATCCGCCCGGCCGCGTCCACCGCCAGCACCGCGTCTTGCAGGCTGTCCATAATGGCGGCCAGCTCATCCCGGCTCGCAGCGGACTCGGCCAGGGCTCGCTTCACCTCGTCCGAAGCACGGTCCAGGGCTCGCGCCAACCCGTCAAAGTCACGGAATGGCTCTTCAGTCCCAGCTCCCGGGGCGGACGGATTGTCTCCGCCGTCCCGACTTGCACTGCGCGCCATCGCGACTGCCTTGCGCTGCAAGGGAGATACGCTGCGGCGCACCTCGCCCGCTAACATCCAGGCATTCAGGGAAGCAAATCCCAACACGCACAGAATCGGCAGCACCCAGCCATCGCGAAGCAGCCACTGCCGTACCGCCAGCACCAGCGCCATCGCGACAACGAGCCGCACAAAGAAGCTGGCAAACAGGCTGCGACTCATGATCGAACAGGTCCTCACTCCCCACGTGCGCGCCACTCCGGAGTTCGCCGGCGTCGCTTCGCAGTGCCTAGATCGGCATCGGCTTGGGTATCTCAAAGCGGTACCCTGCACCACGCATCGTCTTCAGATAGCGAGGAAGCTCAGGGTCGGTCTCAATCTTCTCGCGGATGCGTCGCACATAAACGTCCACGGATCGCGGAGTGACAAAGCGTGCATCGCCCCACACGGCATCCAGCAAATGATCGCGGCTAAACACCCGTCCAGGATGGCGCGCCAGGTAGTCCAAGAGCCGGAACTCCGTTGCTGTCGTCGTGACCAACTCCCCGCGCACGCGCAGCTGCATCGCACTCGCGTCGATCTCTACCTCTTCGAACTTCACCACGGAAGGTGTGCTCGGCCGCTCAAAGCGACGCAAAACAGCCTTTACCCGCGCCAGAAGCTCCCGCGTTGAGAAGGGTTTAGTGATGTAGTCATCCGCCCCCAGCTCCAAACCCAGCACCCTATCGTTCTCCTGGGCCCTTGCAGTAAGGAAGATGATCGGCACCACGGAAAGCGTTGCGTTCTGCCGCAGTCGCCGGCACAGATCCAGCCCGTCGCCACCCGGAACCATGATGTCCAGCAGAAACAACGCCGGGGGCTGGCGTTCGGCATCTGCAACCAGGGTGCCCTGCGTCGGGTAAGGACGCACCACGTACCCTGCACTCTCCAGGTGGTACTGCACCAACCGCAGAATGTCCGACTCATCCTCAAGCACAACAACTGTCTGGCTCAAGCTACTCCATCTCCGGCAGGGCGAACTGGTCGCTCCGCGAACTCAGCCTACCCTACCTTGCGCAGCCATTTGCAAACAGACGATGAATCACAGGGGGTTGAGACGGTCCTCTTCAGCCGAGCTTCAGATCGTGGAGACGGCCACCTCGCGCTCTGCTGCTACCCTTTTCTCGCCCCCAATCAGCCCTTTTACCAGCGACGCCGCCCGCTCGCAGTCCGTCCGAGACACGTCGTAGTGGGTCACAAAGCGCACTGCTCGTGGGCCCACAGCACTAGCCAGAACCCCCTGATCTCGCAGCGCCGACACGACCTCAGCGGCCGTTCTGTCCCCGCGCAGCGTGAAGATCACGATGTTGCTCTGCACGCGCCCCATGTCGATCTCTACCCCCGGCAGCCCCGATACTGCTTCCGCCAGCAGCTGCGCGTTTGCGTGGTCCTCACCCAGGCGCCCAGGCATCTCCTCCAGCGCCAGCAAGCCGGCCGCCGCCAGCACACCCGCCTGGCGCATACCGCCACCCAGCGCCTTCCGGATCGACCGTGCCTGCGCCATCTGCTCTCCGGAGCCAACCAGCATTGATCCCACAGGTGCACCAAGACCTTTGGACAGGCAAAACATCACTGTGTCAAAGCCTCGCGTAAGCTCCCGCATCCCCACCCCAAGGGCCTCCGCCGCGTTGAACACGCGCGCGCCATCAAGGTGCACAGGCAGACCAGCGCGCGCCGCCCCCTCCCACACCTCCTCCAGCACCTCCACCGGGGTCACTACGCCGCCAGCCATGTTGTGCGTGTTCTCCAGGCAGATCAGCCCGGTTGGCGCCCGGTAGTAGATCGTCGGCGCGATCGCCGCCTCGATCTCCTCCCACCGGAGTCGTCCGTCCGCTGCCACAACCGGCCGGAGCTGGCAGCCGCTGAACTCCGCCACCATCCCCATCTCCCAGTCCAGCACGTGCGCGCGTGACTCGCAGATCACCTCCACGCCTGGCCGCGTGTGCAGACGGATCGCGATCTGGTTGCCCATCGTCCCGGTCGGCACAAAGAGCGCCGCCTCCCGACCAAACATCTCGGCAGCCCGGGCCTCCAGGCGGTTCACCGTTGGGTCTTCGCCGTATACATCGTCTCCCACCTCGGCCCGTGCCATCGCCTCCCGCATCGCCGGTGTCGGCCTGGTCAATGTGTCACTGCGCAGATCAATCCTGGTCTCAGCCATCGTTCTCCCTTGTGCCAATCTCGTTGCTTCAGGCAGGCTCCAACTCCAGCAACCGGCCAAATACCTCGTTTGAAAGCAGGCGACCACGCCCTGTTAAACGCACACGGTCCCCGGCCAACTCCACCAGGCCGTCATCAGCAGCCCCCTGGAGGGCGTCCCAGGCCGCCGCACGCTCTGCAGCCGTTCCAGGAAGACCCTGGAACCCAACACCCTCAACCATACGGAGGCCCAGAAAGAGAGCCTCCTCCAATCGTTCGCGAGCCGAAACCAGGCGCGGACGCACATCCTCATCATCCTCGCTCGGCAGCATCGGAAATGCATTCTCCTGCCCTTGTAGGTACCGCGCCAACTCGCCGGCGTTGGCAAACCGCAACTCTCCCGCCTCGCCGCAGGGCAGCATCGAATGCGCGTCCAGACCAAAGCCGAGGTATGGCGCCCGCCGCCAGTACTTTGTGTTGTGCCGCGACTGCCGATCTTCCCGGGCGAAGTTGGAGATCTCATACTGCTCCAGCCCGGAGCCGGGCAGGATCGCGCACGCCCGCTCATACATCGCTGTCGTCTCTTCCTCGTCTGGCAGATGCGCGGCGCCGTATCGCGTCCCGCCGCGCAACGCCTCGCGTCCCAACCGGGAGTCCTCGTCGAGCTCCAGCAGGTACACACTCCCGTGCGTCGCTCCGCTCTCCAGCAGCGCGCGGAGAGACCGGTCCCAACTTGCAGCAGTCTGCCCAGGAAGCCCCGCGATCAGGTCTACGCCGACGTCCTCCAGCCCCCGGGAACGCAGCCGGTTGATCTCCTGCCGGCACCCCTCTCCCGTGTGCCGCCGGCCGACCGCCGCTGCTTCGCTGTCCACAAAGCTCTGCACCCCCAGGCTCACCCGGCTGACGCCCTCCTCCAGGAATGCCTCCAGGGTCGCGTCGGCAATCTGCCCCGGCGCACACTCCACCGTGATCTCAGCGTCTGCTGCGACGTGGAACTCCGAGCGAACCTGCTGAAAGAGCGCCCGCGCCTCCTCAGCCCCCAACAGACTTGGCGTCCCGCCGCCCAGGTAGATCGTGTCCACGCGCTCTGGAAGCTCTGCCCCCATCTCCCGGGCTCGCAGGCGGACTCTCGCAATCTCACCCCCCAGCGCCTGCAGGTACTCCGGCATCAACCCCGGCGCGAACGCGTCCGACGCGAAGTTGCAGAAGGTACACTTTCCCGCGCAGAACGGTACGGAGATGTAGATTCCGAGCGTCTCGCCCATACCCGCCATCCTTTCACATCCGCATCGCCGAAGCGTCCGAGCGGCTGCCGCATCTAGACTGAAGGGAGCCCATGCCTACAAAGCTCGAGCAAGACAAGGCTGCAGAAAACAGGCAGGGCGCAACGCAGGCCAAGCCAAAAGAGAACAAGCGTCCCGCAGACGACGACGTCATCGGCAAAGCCTATGACAGTCGGCTCATGCGCCGCCTGCTTACCTACCTGCGCCCATACAAACTGCAAACCGGCCTGAGCGCCGCGGCTATCCTCCTCAAAGCCGGCGCCGACGTCATCGGTCCCTACCTCGTCAAGGTTGCCGTCGACACCTACCTGGACCACACCCCGGGCACCAGGCCCTCCTGGCTCGGCCGGCATCTGAGTCCTGTCGCCGCCACCGGCATCACCCAGCTCGCCGGCTTGTACTTCGGCGCACTTCTGCTCACCTGGGTGCTCGAGTTCCTGCAGACCTACCTCATGCAGTGGACCGGCCAGAAGATCATGTTCGATCTCCGCAGCGAGATCTTTCGTCACCTGCAGCGTATGCAGCCCGCCTTCTTCGACAAGAACCCAGTCGGCAAGCTCGTCACCCGCGTCACCTCCGACGTCGACGCTCTGAACGAGATGTTCACCTCCGGCGTGCTCGCCATCTTTGAGGACATCTTCGTCCTTCTCTTCATCGTCATCATCATGCTCCGCATGAGCTGGCCCCTGGCCCTGCTAACGCTTGCCGTCCTGCCGGGCATCGTTTACGCCACGGGCGTCTTCCGCCGACACGTGCGCGAGAGCTACCGCCGCCAGCGTGCCGCGACCGCGCATATCAACAGCTTCACGCAGGAGTACGTCTCCGGCATGAGCATCGTTCAGCTCTTCAATCGCGAAAAGCAAGCCTTCAACGACTTTTCTGCCATCAACGACGAGAACAAGGTCGCCTGGACCGACGCGATCACGGCCTACGCCCTGTACTACCCAGTTGTTGAGCTTCTTTCCTCGCTCGCAATCGCACTCGTCATCTGGCGAGGCGGCCTGTCCGCGCTGCATGGCGTGGTCACCCTCGGCATCCTGGTCGCCTTCATCCAGTACGCGCAGCGCTTCTTCCGCCCCATCATGGACCTGTCGGACAAGTTCAACATTCTCCAGGCCGCCATGGCCGCCAGCGAACGTGTCTTCCACCTGCTCGACACCACACCCGAGCTTCCCTCCCCCGCTAGCCCAACGATCGCCTCGCCGACGGGTTCCATCGAGTTCCGTGATGTCTGGTTCACCTACCAGACCCTCTCCGAAGAGGACAGGACCATCCTCTCCACCTCCGGCCCGGCCGAGCTCGCCGCCTGCAACGATATCGAGTGGATCCTCCGGGGCGTCTCGTTCACCATCGCGCCCGGCGAAACAGCCGCCATCGTCGGCCACACCGGCGCTGGCAAAACCACCATCACCGCCCTGATGATGCGCTTCTACGACATCCAGCACGGGCAGGTGCTGGTCGACGGCGTCGATGTCCGGACACAGGACCTCAACGCGCTCCGTCGCCGCTTCGGTGTCGTCCTCCAGGACCCCTTTCTCTTCACCGGTACCCTGGCCACCAACATTCGCCTCGGCTCCGACTGGATCACCGACCAGCAGCTCGAAGCCGCCGCCGACGAGGTCAATGTGGGCGACTTCATCCGCTCGCTCCCCCTTGCCTTCGACGAGCCGGTAACGGAGCGCGGCGCCACGCTCTCCACCGGCCAAAAGCAGCTCGTCTCCTTTGCCCGCGCTATGGCCCACGCTCCCGGTATCCTCATCCTCGATGAGGCCACCAGTTCGGTCGATACCGAGACTGAACTGCGCGTCCGCGCCGCCCTCGAACGCATGATCACCGGCCGTACCAGCGTGCTCATCGCGCACCGCCTCTCCACCATCCAGCGCGCCGATAGCATCCTCGTCATGCACAAGGGACAGCTACGCGAGCAGGGCTCACACCAGCAACTCCTCGTGCAACGGGGCCTCTACTGGAAGCTCTACCAACTTCAATACAAGGACCAGGAAGCAGCCGATCTCGGCCACGCCGAAGCCCTCCGCGCCACACAGTAACGCTTACAGGGCTACACTCATTTCGTGAGCGACCCTGTGGCGAGCAACGGCTCACCCCATATCTTCCTCTCCGCCGGGGAGGTCTCAGGCGACCACTACGGTGCCGAGATCATCGAGCGCCTGCGCGCCCAGCTCCCGTCTGCCACCTTCTCCGGCCTCGGCGGCATCAGCATGGAGCGCGCCGGCCAGCACCGCATCATTCGCGCGGAAGATGTCGCCGTCATGGGCATCACGGAGATCGTCCGCCACATCCCTCGTATCCTCCGCGCTTACCGAACACTCGTCCGAGCCATTAAGCGCCAGCCACCCTCCGTGGCCGTCCTCATCGACTTCCCAGACGTTAACTTCCGCCTGGCCCGCCACCTTCGCCGCCTCGGCGTCCCTGTCGTCTGGTTCGCCAGCCCGCAACTCTGGGCGTGGAAGCGCCGTCGCCTCCGCTGGGTACAGACCCGCGTCGATCGCATGCTCGTCCTCTTCCCCTTCGAGGAGCGCTTCTATCGCGCTCGCGGCGTCGCTGCCGAGTTCGTCGGGCACCCACTCGCCCACCAGCCGCGCAGCTTCTCCACGCGGGCAGATTTCGCCACAGAGCACGGTCTCGACCCCGCCGCCACCTGGCTCGCCCTGCTCCCCGGCAGTCGCCTCCGAGAGCTCACCGCCAATCTCCCGGAGATGCTTCGCGCCGCCCATCTCCTGAGTAGCCGCATCAGCCCGCTTCAGATCCTTATCCCGCTTGCCAGCGGTCTGGACCCCGCTCCCGTCCGCGAACTCGTCGCCGCTACCGCCCCCAGCCTCCCCGTCACGCTCCTTTCAGACGCCGCCGAAGCGCTCCACCACGCCCGCGCGGCCGCCGTCGCCAGCGGCACCGCGACCGTCCTCGCCGCAGTGATCGGCACACCCTTTGCGGTGGTCTATCGCGTCAGCCCACTCACCTTCGCCGTGGCACGTCGCCTTGTGCGCTACCCCGCAGAACTGCCAGCCGAGCCAGACCCCTTCACCGGCACCCTGCCCATCGCCATGGTGAACCTGCTCGCCGGCCGCCGTCTCGTCCCAGAGCTTCTGAACCAGCACTTCACCGCTCCAGCCCTCGCGGACGCCCTCAAGCTGCTGCTCGAGGATACCACCGCCCGCGCAGGTCAAGTAGACGGGCTTGCCGCCGTCCGATCGTCGCTCCTCGCCGCCACCGCTTCGAGCGGCACCGATCGCGTCGCCGAAGTTGTAGTGGATGTGCTGCAGCGTGGCTTCAGCCCAGCATCTGCGCCCGAAGTCCGATCGGCGTCTCGCCGCGTCTAACCAGATGCCGGCAGAATCTCCATCTGCCCCAAGGACCCGCACGCATGCCCCCCATCATCCGGGCAGTCAGTACCGCCCTGTTTCTCGGCGCATTCAGTCTCACCGCGCTCGCCGCGCCCGCGCGCGTTCCTCTCCAGATCAACTCCTACGACATCACTGCCGATCTCGATCCGGCTACCAATAAACTCACCGCAACCGCCGTCGTCGGCTTCACGGCGCTGGACGATCTACCGTCCGCCAGCTTTGAGTTCAACTCCGGCCTGCAAGTCACCTCCCTCACCGATGCCCAGCACCACCCGCTCCAAAGCGACAGGCCCGCGGCCTCCAGCCTTCGGGTCACCCCCGCCGCTCTCATTCCCAAGGGGACCTCGACGACCTGGACCTTCGTCTACACCGGGGCCCTGAAAGGCGCAGACACCTCGCCCGTCGAGGGTCTTAAGCTTGCCAGCGTCGAAGACCCCATCTCCATCCTGCTCTATCCCGGCCGCTGGTTTCCCATGGTGGGCCTCTTCACAGACCGCTTCACCGCGCAGATGCACATTCGCGTTCCGTCCGATGAACGCGTCGTTGGCTCCGGCTCAGGCGTTGCTGCCGTCAAGAGCCTCCCGGGCAACCGCAGTGAGTACACCTTCAACTGGGCCAAGCCCGGCTTCCCAGGCACCATCATTGCTGGTCGCTTTGCCGATCCCATCTCGGCTCCTGGCGCTCCCAATGTCACCATCTACGCCACAGACAAGCACAAAGCCGACGCCCCGGCCTTTGCCCAGACTGCCGTCAAGCAATTCGAGTTTATGGCCTCCACCTTTGGGCAGCCTGAGTCTTCTCGCCTCACGCTCGTCGAATTACCGGACGACTCCATCTCCGCCGCGTGGGCACCTGAGATCGCCGCCATCGCTGGTCGTCGTATCTCGGACCACGCCTCCAATCGCCTGCTGGCCAACACCATTGCTCACCAATGGTGGGGCTCTCTGGTCTCGCCCGCTACCCTCAACGACGCCTGGATCACGAACGGTATGAGTCGCTACGGCGAGTTGCTTTATCTCGAAGACAGCGCCGGCAAAACCGCCTTCCAGACCGCCGTCTCCGACATCTCCGCGGGCGCCCTCGCCTACGACACCGAGCCACTCTCCACCATGGGCCGCCTGGATCCCTTCTCGCCCCAGTTCCAATCCATGACCCTCGAGAAGGGGGCCATGGTCTTCCACATGCTCCGCTGGGAGATGGGCGACGACGTCTTCTTCAAGTTCCTCCGCTCCCTGCTCGCTCAGAACGCCGATAAGGGCGTCCGCTCGCTGGATGTCGAGAAGATCGCCAACGCCGAGGCAAACCTCCAGCTCACGCCGTTCTTCGCACAGTGGGTCGACGGCACCGGTGCGCCCGCCTTCAACGACAAGTACACCGTCTACCGGCTGGGGAACAACAAGGGCTTCCGCACGACCGGCTCCATCGATCAGGACCTCGACCTTTTCCGCATGCCCGTCGAACTGCAGATTGACACCGATGGCAAAACCGAGAACCGGCGTGTCGACGTCTCCGGCCAGGACTCCCCGTACTCGGTCGATACCTTCGGGCGCCCCCGTAAGATCACCATCGACCCCAACAATTGGCTGCTTAAGAGCACGCCCGATCTTGCCGTCAAGGTTGCCGTTCTGCGTGGCCAGCAGCAGGTCGCGCAGGGTGACCTCGTCGCCGCCCTCGGCGAGTACCAAAAGGCCCTTGACGCCAATCGCACCTCATCCCTCGCGTCGTACCGCATCGGCGAGGTCTTCTTCACCCAGCGTAATTACCAGTCCGCCGCTAACAGCTTCCGAGATGCCCTTCGCGGCGACGGCGACCCACGATGGACAGAGGTCTGGAGCCACATCGAGCTCGGACGCATCTTTGACGTGACCGGACAGCGCGACCGTGCCGTCAACGAGTACCGTCTCGCCGTTCAAACCAACGACAATACCCAGGGTGCCGTCAACGAGGCACGCGCGCTCATGCAGAAGCCGTACAAGAGGCCGGAGGCGGAGTAAGCGTAGGGCGCCCGTCCAGCTCTAGCGTCCGCTGACCAGCAGTACGCTATTCGGCTCGGCAACACATCGCGAGCTCTGCGAGGGGTGCCACTCGCTTCCGTCCGCGAACCGGATTGCAGTCAGTTCCACCCAACTCACGCCCTGCAGTTGGATCGGCTTCACCACAGCCTGCCGTAGGAGTCGCTCGCCACGCTTCGGCTCCAACTGGAAACGCTCGGAAGCCTCACCCTTCGGTCCTCCATTCGCCTGCATCGGCCGCGCTCCCAATGGCATGCCATGTAACTCGGCCGTTGCTGCAACCGGCTTCGCCGCGCCTGCCTGCTCCAGACCCACCAGCAGGCTCAGGCCGCCTGCGACTGGTGCACCAGTGCCGGCAAGCCTCACCGCCCCTGGCGCGCGTCGCTGGGCGAAGAGGCCGACGGGGCAACCCGCTGCTGTTGGCGGCCCGACCAGCACGGCCTCAGACTGCCACGGCTCCGCTACTGCGCCAGCGCCCATACCTAGAACTGCTATCAGCCCCAGGACCTTTTTCATCTCGCCCTCCGGTCAACCACCCCGGCCCACGCTACACCCAAGCCGAATCAGGTGTCGAGATCAGCCCGTAAGAGCGGATTCCATCTCGTCCAGACTCACATCGCAGTGCAGCGCCAGCCCCTCCAGCAGAGCCCGGACATGCTGCAGCGATTCCCCGTCCACACCGGTGCCGTGCACCAGCTGCACCGCATCCGCCCCACTCCTGAGGCCGCGAACTCCAAAGCATCGCGTCCTCCGATAAGTGCAGCTCGCCAGGTCGGCAATGCTCAGCACATCGGTCGG
Source organism: Acidobacteriaceae bacterium (assembly GCA_965199635.1). Taxonomy (GTDB): domain Bacteria; phylum Acidobacteriota; class Terriglobia; order Terriglobales; family Acidobacteriaceae; genus Edaphobacter. The sequence continues at coordinate 1,746,183 of CBDASL010000001.1, forward strand.
GGTGAGCAGAGCGGTCTTTGGAGGGGCCATGCGATCCAGCAACGAGAAAATCTCAAGCTTCGACTCAAGCTCATCCGGAACAAAGTCAATCGCAATATCTGCTTCGCGAACTGCATCCTCAATCGAGCTCGCCAGCTCCAGCCCACCAAAGCCGCTCAGTTCTACAAGCGCACGCCGCAGCTTGGTCGGCAACACATCTTCGAGCGAGACCTTCGCTCCATGCTGCAGGCAAAGGCGGGCAAACCATCGCCCCGCCTCACCGGCGCCAATCACAGCCACCCGGAACCCACCCAGGTCCCGGTCCATGGTCACTTCCCTGTCTCAATCGCCTGGAGCACTGAGGCATAGCTCGGATCAGAAGCCTTGATGTGCTCCGCCACGCGGCCACGCTCTTCCTCTGTGAGAGCAGGCAGCACTGAAAGGATCCGCCGCAGCGTTACCGACATATCGTCAACGTAGTTCATGGTGCGAATCGCTTCGCCGGACAAAGGCATTGGAACTCCTAACGGAAAATCTTCCTTGCTGCCATCTCAGTCTACTGCGTCTGCCTGTTAGCCGTCCCGTCCTGGCCTACTTCGCCGCTGCGGCAATCTCTTCGCGCAACGACGCGTTCTCGACGGGCTTGCCTGCATCGATGCCTTCGACCTCCTCATAACCATCACGGTCGCAGACCTCAGAGATGGCCGCCAGCTGCGCAGCAAAGTCCGGATGCAACGCGTCCCGACGGTAGCGCCACGTCCAATTCCCATCGCCCGCAGACGGCCGGTTCATCCGCGCCTCGGCTCCCAGGTGCAGCACATCCTGCAGCGGAAAGATGCACAGGTTAGCTACGCTTGCCGAAGCGGCCCGGATCAGTGCCCACACCACATCGTGGTCATGCTTCACTGGCCCCAGGTAGGCTACAAGCGCCGCCTTCTCCACGTCCGTGGCATCGTTCTGCCACCATCCCAGGGTTGTGTTGTTATCATGCGTCCCCGTGTAAATCACGGTATTCGGTACGCAACGATGTGGCAGGTACAGGTGACCGCCACGATCCGCAAAGCCGAACTGCAGGATGCGCATCCCTGGCATGTCGAAATGCTCGCGCAGCGCGTCCACCTCGGGTGTAATCACGCCCAGATCTTCAGCAACAAACGGTGTCTCGCCAAACACCTCTCGCACCCGTTCGAAGAACTCGTAGCCCGGCGCCTTCACCCACACGCCGTTCATTGCGGTCTCTTCACTCGCCGCGATCGACCAGTACGCCTCAAAGCCACGGAAGTGATCGAGCCGCACGCTGTCATACAGGTCCAGCGATCGGCGTATCCGAGCGATCCACCAGTCAAATCCGCGTTCCTTGAGCAGCCCCCACTTATAGAGCGGGTTACCCCAGCGCTGCCCCGTCGCTGAAAAGTAGTCCGGTGGCACGCCCGAAACCCGAATCGGCATCCGCTCCTCATCCAGCTCGAACAGCTCGGGATGCGTCCATACATCCGCGCTGTCGTAGCTGACAAAGATCGCCAGGTCTCCGAGGATCGTCACCTTCTTCGAGTTGCAGTAGCTACGCAAGGCGCACCACTGCTGGTCAAAGAAAAACTGGATCACCTGCTCAATCGCCAACTCACGTCCACGGTCCGTCAGCAGCTTGGTCAGGGCGTCATGTTCGCGGCGGGCTAGCGGCTCCGGCCACTCGTTCCAGACCGCATAGTTCAGCTCCCGCCGCAGGGTGCTAAACATCGCGTAGTCCGGCAGCCAAAAGACATTCTCAGTACAGAAACGTTGGAACCCGCCTCGCTGCTCCGGTGTCGCCGTGTCGAGAAACCTCGCGGCGGCACGCTCGATCAGTGGCAGCTTCAGGTCGTGAACGCCAGCATAGTCTGCCGGCCCCTCGTGCCCCGGCAGCCCTTCAATCTCTTCCTGCTCGAGCCATCCATCCCGCACCAGCAGTTCAAGGCTGATCAGAATCGGGTTCCCTGCAAACGCCGACACCGCCGAGTACGGTGAGCTTCCGTATCCCGTTGGACTGAGTGGCAGCACCTGCCACACTGTCTGCTTCGCTGCAACCAGGAAGTCCACAAAGCGATACGCCTCGGGTCCGAAGTCTCCTACACCGCCATACGACGGAAGCGACGTCACGTGCAGCAATACGCCAGATGTTCGTCGTTGCCGATTCATCTCCACAGCCATCTACCCTACCCCCACCACAGATCGATATCGCTTGTAGGATGCACGCTATTGGCAGAGCGCAAGAGGCTACAGGAGGCCCGTCGGCGCTTCGCCAGGTGCTCCCGGCTTACTGGCTGGTCCCCGTGCGTAGCGAATTGCTCCACTCTTCTGGTAGCGCTCTGTTAGCGAACTCAGGTAGACACGGAAGATCTCGTCCCGCTGCTGGTTCAGCAGCTCTTCCTTCATCGGTCCGAAGTTCTTCGCCAGCTCGTCCGTGCTCGGCTCCTGCTTGTCTGTGACAGTCAGCACCACGCCGGCTCTCCCTGTGTTAATCGGTCCAGAGATGGCGCCCTTGTCGAGCGAGAACGCCACCGCACCGGGCCCGTTCATCGCGCCCAACTCCGCCACCTGCCCAGTGCGACCCACCAAATCGCTCGACTTCACCGGCAGCTTCATCTCCGCCGCCGCCTTCTGCAGGCTACCTAACGCCTTCGCTCGGTCATCAAGCTTGATCACCCGTGCCTGCAGCAGCTGGGGTGTCTGCTGCTCGCGATAGTCCGTCAGGATGTGGTCCTTGTATGCCGCGAACTCGGGCGCGTGTGCCGCCTTCACGTCCAGCACCTGGAAGACCGCAAAGGCATCTCCCGTCGCCACACTCTCCGGCGTGCCACCTTTTGCCGCAGCAAACGCCTTGGTCAGCAGGCCAGACGCATCAGACACGCCGGCTACGGTGCCATCCTTGCCCACATAGTCGGTCGTCTCGGGGTGCAGGCCATGGCTGGCCGCCGCCTTGTCTAATCCGTTCTTCGCGGCATCTGCCACCAGCTGGGTTGCAAACGCCTGCTCCGCCCCGCCCACCTTCTCCTGCTCCACGATCGGCACAATCTCGGCGCGCACCTCACTCAGAGGCTTGGTGTGCGCTGCCTTGCGATCTTCTACCTGCAGAATGTGATACCCGAACTCTGTCTTCACCAGGTCGGATGTCTGCCCCGGCTGCAGGCTGAACGCCGCCTTGTCAAAGGCCGGCACCGTCTGCTTCGGGTTCAACCACCCGAGCTCGCCGCCCTGCCCCTTGCTCCCAGGGTCATCGGAATACTTGCCCGCAAGCTCGGCAAAGTTGCCGCCGGCCTTCACCTGCTTCAACACATCTTCTGCCTTGGCCTTGGCCGCGGCATCAGTCTTGGCATCCGCTCCGCGTGGCACCGAGATCAGGATGTGCCGTACCTTGCTCTGGTCCTTCACCGCATACTGCGACTGGTGCGCCGTGTAGTACGCCTGGATCTCGGCATCCGTCACCTGTGGTCGACCACCTGGCAGATTGCTCGCGTCGAAGCTGACGTACTCAATCTTCCGCTGCTCCGGGATTGCCGTGGCGTATCGCGTCGCGTTCTCCTTGAAGAACTGCTGCAACTGCGCGTCCGAAGGGTTGATCTCCTTTGCGATATCCTCCGCGCTCACCACCGCATAGTCGAACTTGATCTTGGTGCCCTGCTGCAGAAACGCCGTGCGTACCGCGTTGTCAGACACGTTGATGCCGCCCGTAATCAAAGCTTGCAGGCGGTTCAGCTCCATGTCGCTCTTCACCTGCGTTTCAAACTCTGCTCGCGTCGTGTGGAAGTAGGTGCTGACGAAGTTGATGTACGCCTCATCGCCGATGTAGGAGCCGTTCGGGAAGAGGTACTGCGCGAAGGCACCATGCTCCAGTTCGCGCCGGAGGTCGTCATCACTCACCTGGAGGTGCATGCGGTCCGCTTCGTTCTTCAGAATCTGCCGCTGGACCAGGATCTGTCCTGCTCGCTGCGCCATGTAGGGCAACAGCATCTCCGGCAGGTTCTGCTGCTGCAACTGCCGGGCCGCAAGCTGATTCACCTCCGTCAGCTTCACCGTCTCGCCACTCTCGAGCCGCCCCATCCAGCCCGGGCTGTGCACAGTCGCGTACAGGTCGGCGCCCACTGCAGATGAGTTATCGAAGATGCCCGGAATCAGCGTGATCGCCATCGTCCCAAGGGCCGCCACAATAATGGCCCCAAACAGAAACTTCATGGCACTGTTATTTTGCTGCAGAAAACGAATCATTGCTCTTCCGGGGGCTTTCGTCGAGACCGCATCCGCAGAGCGCACACCGCGGGAGTCTCCTGAGAGATGGGACGTCTGCCCGCGTCCGCTGAAAAAGCCGGTCGCAGCCAAGGCGAACCTCCGAAGTATAGCTCAGTGGAGGCAGGCAAGCCCCCGCCTTCTCCGGGCCACACAACCTCCTCTCCTCGCTCTAGTACGGGCGCCCATACCGTGGATAAGCATAGAAAGCGGGGCCATAGGGTCCGTAAGGTCCATAGACCGGTGCCCGCCGTACCAGTACGCCAGGAGGTGGCCCATAGCCACCGCCACCCGGCACGTTATATCCCAGCCGGTTCATCTCGGCCTGCGACACCGTCACCACCTCGAGCGGTGCCTGGAGCCGAAACAGGAGCACAGACTCCGGCGGCACTATGACGTCGGCCCGGCCCGTAGCTGCCGACGCCCCCACACCGGCTCCGGCACCAACGCCGGCACCGATCGCCGCGCCCGCACCTCCGCCCGCAACCGCGCCCACAAGAGCGCCAAGAGCTCCCAGGCCGATCGCGCTGCCTACCGTGCGATTCGTCTTGTCGCCGCCGGCCTGCGACCACACCGCCGAGTCAATCGGGTAAACGCGGCCACCAAGCGTCAACTGGGTCAGCTGCAACCCAAGCTCCGCCTTGCCGTGCAACGCTCCGGCCCTGCTCACGTCCACCACCTGCCCCTGGATCGTCGCGCCACGAGGCACCGCAACATACCCTCCATCAACCACATCCTGAGTCACGACCCCGCTGAACCCCGTCCCGATCGCCGAGTGCTTGCTGTCCAAACCTCCATTCAGTCGAACTGCGATCAGGGCTCCCGCCCGCACTGTCACCGGCTGTCCGCCGGTCTGCTGTGGTCCAGTCCTCCGCATGGGAGGGTAGCTCCCAGGACCGCCGTAGCCTGGAGCATATGGGCCCTGCCCCGTGGGCTGCCCCTGCGGCCCATACTGGCCCGGCTGGCCATACGGCCCCTGTTGCCCGTAAGATCCCTGCGGACTGGTTTGACTCTGCTGTTGCCCATAGGGTCCCTGCTGTTGCCCGTATGGTCCCTGTTGTTGCCCATACGGTCCCTGCCCTGCTGGATACCGTCCAGCGCCCGCTGCAGGATAAGTTGGCTGCTGCGTCGGCCCGGCTGGAGACCCACCATACGGTGGCATCGTCGCCGTTTGGTTCTCTGATTGCGGGATTGGGTAGGCCGGCGCAGGACCCGTAGCCGCTGGCTGACCTCCTCCATTGCCCTGGCTCTCCGGCACCGAGGCAGCCGCCGTGCCCGCTCCCTGTCCCTGCTCTCCCGGATTGCCCCCCATGCCGGCCTGCTGCCCCGGTGCTGGCTGCGGCGCGTAGGTCCCGTCCGACTGCAGCGTCGGCTGCGATCCCTGCCCATTCTCCTGCCCGTTCCCAGCTCCGTTCCCAGCTCCGTTCCCGGCTCCGTTCCCAGCGCCGTTCTCCGGCCCCACATCCCCCTGCCCGGCGATCGGCGCCCCTGTCGGTGTCACTGACGCAGCCTCCGCTGTCGCCCCAGCCGCGTCCTCGGTGCCCGCCTTGGCAGCGGCTGTCGCCGTGCTCGTGCCCAGCGTCAACTCGTCGATCACTTTGGTCACGCCAGGGGCCCGCGACACCACATCTTCCGCCAGCACCCGTGTCGGCTCATCCGGAACCTGACCACTCAGCGTCACCACGCCATATACCGCCTGCGAGCTGATTTTCTGCGCTTTGAGCGTCGTGTTGCCTTCCATAGCCTTCAGAACGTTCGCCTCGACCTGCGCGTCCGGCATCGCCCCCGGCTTGGCCTGCTGTGCGTCCATCCCATAGGCGCCACCCAGCACCACCACGCCCGCCACCACACTGCCCCACCGCCTGCTACTCGCCCTTCGCATGGTCGTCCTCCCGATACCAGTCACATCGCCTGCGTCACACCGCGCACATGTGCGATGCATTCTGTTCAACCCACGCCGCAAGGAGAAGTTCCGTCTCCTGCACCGAAGTACCACCGCTCCAACCAGCGTCAACGCGCCTCTTCCACAGCGCCGCATTCACAGTCCGTTGACCCACCCGCCTATCCGCGATATTCTTCATATGCGGGGTGGAGCAGCCCGGTAGCTCGTTGGGCTCATAACCCAAAGGTCGCAGGTTCAAATCCTGCCCCCGCAACCATCTAGCAAACGGCGGAAACAGGCAGCGTCCCTTCGGACCAATCTCCTGTTCCGCCGTTTCTCATTTCCATCCAGGAAGTTACAAGGTCGATCACTCGCAAACGCCAGCCGCTTCCTGAGTTGCAGCCGCTAGACATTCCGGTCCACATCCTCTACCGCATTCTGCCAACCTCGCCCCGTAGCGCCTCAACCAGCAGTCTGGAGGAGGCGGCAACCTCCGTAGGCCGGATGTGGGCGTAGTACCCATCCCCTACAAATCCCTCCGGCGGCAGCTGCGCCGGGGGCACCGCGTGAAACTGGGTCGCCGCGTGTCGCACAAAGCTGTCCGCATTGCGGCAGCGCGGCACCGGCGCCAGGTAGAGCATCACCCTGGTCTGCGGCGAAGCAAACCGACTCGTCAGTTGCTGCACCGAGTTCTCCGCATCCGCCTGAAAATATTGCTTCGGCAGATCGCACGGCGCTCCCAGCGCCGGGAAGTTGTCATAGTCATCCACGTGGCCCAGCGCTTTGGCCGTCTGCATCTCGCGGTTCTGCCCGCGTGCCAGAGACTTCAGCACACTCGGTCCAAAGGTGCTGTACAGCCGCACCGGGAAAGCAACTGCGTCGACCGGATGCCGCCGAGCAAAGCGCCACATAGCCCGCCAGTTGCTGTGCCGGAGCATCATCTCCTCGCCTTCAAATAGCTTCACGTTTTCCGCGTGGGTGTAGTCCAGGTTCCAGGGCGAGAAATAAAAGACAATCAGCTTCGGCGGGCGATTGTTCTTCAAGTACTGGCGCAGCGCCAGATCCCCTGTCACTGGCAGACTTCCAATCGTGTTGGGCAGCACAACGGAGTGGATCCCCAACTGCTCGTTGAGAAGGCGTGGATCGACGCCCAGAAACGCGCTCGAATCACCAAAGATCACCACGTCGGCATTCTGCTGCTTGGCGTCGAACGCCCATTCCAGCATGGGACCCCACTGGCTCGGGCCCCATTGCTCAAACGAAGCCGTCCGGACCAGGGCGAATGCGAGAAAATACAGCACCAAAGGCGGCACAAACAGGAAAGCCAGATACCGCAGGTATGGTCGTCCTCCCGCAGCCCACGGCTCCTTGCCACCTGCTGAAACCACCGTCTCCCCCTCGTGTGCCATCACCGCGGCTCCGTGAATTCTCAAAACTGGAAGTAAAGAAAGGTTGTCGGGTTCTGCATCTTCACCACGACATATAGAAACATCAGGCCCAGGCCAACACCCCACAGCGCCGTCGGTCGCCAGTGAACGTTCACCAGCGCCGGCTGCAGGTCCGCCCGGAACAGCTCCAGCGACGGTTTGAATCGTGCCAGGATCTGTTGCGTATTCGGCATCACCCAGACGATCGCATACCCAGCCGCGAGCGAAAGCAGTCTCGAGGCGGACGGGTGATACGCTGCTTCGCTCCCGACGTGCTGCGCCGCGTGCAGACCACAGAGCGCCGACAACATGGACATCCCGGACCGGACGCTGGTCGCGCGGAAGAAAACCTGTCCCAGCAGCACGGCGGAGAACGTCAGAAGCACGCCCGCAACATGGCCTGTGTACGCCTGCAACCACCCGCGCTGGACATCAGCCTGCTTGCCGCCACGCCCACGAAAGAGCCGCCATGCATGGTTAATCGACAGGTACGCCCCATGCAGCAGCCCGAACACCAGAAACTGCAACCCGGCGCCGTGCCATATGCCTGCAATGAAGAGAGCAAACATCGTTGGCAGCGCAATCATCCCCAGAAAACCAGCTGGTGTCGCCATCGCCTTGCGCGAAATCTTCTTGCCTTGGGCCAGCCTCCGCCGGCTTACCCACAGCGAGACGGGGTTATACAGGTACACCGTGATGTAACGCGTCAGCGTCATGTGCCACCGCTGCCAGAACTCGATGATGCTGGCAGCCTTATAGGGCGAGCTGAAGTTCAAAGGGAAGTCGATTGAAAACATTCGCGCCAAGCCCAGCGCCATGTCGGAGTAGCCCGAAAAGTCGAAGTAAAGCTGCAACGCATAGGCCAGCACACCAGCCCACGCCGGGACGGTCGTCAGCGAACTTGGTGCGGCAAAGGCGGCATCCGCAGCTGGGGCAAACTTGTCCGCCAGCATCACCTTCTTGAACAGCCCCATAATGAACCACGAAAACCCAACTGCCAGGTCGTCGGCTCGCAGGCGGTAGTCGCGGTGGCTCTGGAACTGCGGCATCATCTCCGCATGGTGCAAGATCGGCCCCGCAATCAGGTGGGGAAAAAACGTTGCGAATAGCGCATAGCTGTCTAGACTTTGCTGATGCGCCGCACCCTGCTGTAGATCCGAGAGATACGCGATCTGTGTAAAGGTGAAGAACGAGATCCCCAGTGGCAGGATCACATCAGGCCAACGGTGCGCGCTCCCCGTCACACTTGCTAAGAAGTTCAATGACGGGAACAGATACTTGAAGAAGCAGAGCGCAGCGAGGTTCACGGCGATCGCCGCGGTCAACAGCACGCGCGTCGACACTTTGTTCGGAATCTGCCGAGTGATCAGCGCGCCGAAGAGATAGTTGAACAGTATCGACGCACATAACAGAATCAGATACGGCGGCCGCCAGTAGGCATAGAACGCCAGCGAAACCAGCGACAGCCAGATCACCACCGCCCGCCTATGCCAGTGAGCCGCGATCTGGTGGCCCAGCAATGCGATTGGGAGGAACACAAAGAGAAAGGGATAGGAGTTAAACAGCATGGAGGCCTGGCGCAATGGTTGCGATCGTCAACGTCTCCCGGAGCAGCGGCACCATCAGCCGCGCTGCTCCAGCTTGTACTCCAGCACACCGGCAAGCTGCCCAACGTTGTGCAGACCCTCCACCTCGGAGGTCTTAAACTTCACGCCAAGCCGTGCCTCAATGGCCACAATCAGGTTCACGTGCGCTACCGAGTCCCAGCCATCGATGTCGGCGGCCGTCGTCTCCGGTGTCAATACGATTGTGTCGTCGTCGAACACGTCCTGAAACACCTCGGTCAGCTCGCGATACAGGTGGTTTGTCTCCACAACTCTCCTTGCAGCACCCGCATCATTGCAGGTCGCTTCGTAAAATCATTTAGTGGCAGCAGCCACGTCGTACTGCCGTCCTCCGCAGTCGCTTGCAGTGCAAAACCAAGCCGTCCGTAGTGCTCGCGCACCATCTCATTCTTCTGCGTCGGCCTAAACCTTCCCGCAAGCGCTGTGCACCCTCGCTCCACCGCCGCCTCCGCAAGCAGGTTCAACGTCGCCATCTCGACCTGCCGGCCAAGCACCCGGCAGCTCATCAGCCACGTGTCAATCTCCAGCACCGCATCCGGCTTCTGCCTCGCTATCAGCACCGCGATCAGGCCGTTGTCGCCGTAGGTGTCAACCAGCCGCAACTGCAGCGTGGCCACATCCTCGTCGCGCATCAAAGCCCGCACTTCGGTCTCCGTTCTCCGCTCCGTAGTCAGATTGAACTGGTTGGTCTTGTTAATCAGTTGGACCACCCGTCCCAGGTCCGCCTCCGCGAAAGGGCTGCAGGTCAACTCCATCTTCAGATCGGCCAGGTACCCGTCCATGTCAGTCGCAGCATGGCGCCGCCGCTCCCGTTCCGCGTTTGCCTGGTACTGCTCTGTCCGCTTCTGATCGTCCTCGGTTACAAACAGCGCCTCGAAGTAGCCGGCCCGATCCAACATCTCCACGTAACCCGACGGATCTTCCGGCAGCTCGGGCACAGCGACCATCGGCAGCTCTCGACGGATCAGCGCTCGCTCCGCCGGATTGTCATCCACAAACACCAGGGAGTCCAGGCCGATGTTCAGGCGTTCGGCGATCTCGCGCAGGTTGGTCGCTTTGTCCCGCCAGTTCGCAACAAAGCACGCAATGTCTTTGCGCCGCAGCACCATCTCTGGGTGCTGCCCAAATGCAGCCAGCGCGTTTGCCTCATCATTCTTCGAGCACACCGCCAGGATCACGCCTCGCTTCGCGAGCTGCAGCGCATAGCGTTGCAGTGCCGTGTGGGCCTCGGCCGCCGCACTCCCCTGCCCGAGCACAATGCCATGCAGCCCGTCATCGCCAATCACTCCGCCCCACAGCGTGTTGTCGAGATCCAGCACCAGGCACTTCGAGCTTCGCCCCCGCAGCGCCGCCAACATGCGCCCCATCTGGTCCCCATACACCTGCGACGCCCGCGGATGGATCTCCTGCTTGGAGGTGAACCACAGCATCCGGTCATGCCACTGCGCGATCCCGTCCTGCGCCGCCCATGTGTCCACCGTCAGCAGATGCACGTTGCGCTGGGCCGCTCGCTCGCGCAGCCCCGAGTTGATCTCTTCAATCACCCGAGCAGGCGATTGCGGAAGGCGTGCCTCCTCGTTTCCCATCAGTCGCGGCAGTCGCGGCAACGCCGTCTGCTGGATCACCGCGCAACCCAACTGCGCCTGCACCGTCGCCCAGCAAGCCTCGATCCCCGCCAGCACACCGTCAGCCTGCGCGTTGTCGGCGCCGGCAAGGTGATCCGCATCTAGCGCCAGGCACACCACCTCTGGGTCAAAGCGATAAAGAGCCGAGCCCCGATCCACCAACTCCTGTCGATATTGGCCGTACGGCCCTTCATAGACCTCCACCAGCACGCCCCGTCGCAGCGCTCCCAGGCGGATCCCGCCCACCAGGTGATGCAGCGTCGAAGAACCCAGGAGCGCCAGGCGCAGCCGCGGCGTCTCTGGCGCAAAGCCACGCTCGTTGTTGTACCGCTGCACGGCCTTGTCCAGCCTGCCCGCACGCACAAAGTCCATCCGGCTGTTCGCCAGCTTCTGAAATGCGAGCAACGCGTCGTGCGGCTCCTGCGTGCGAGCCGACTGCAGCAGATCGCTCCACTCGGCGCAGACAGGAAGCCAGGCGAGGTCAGTGTCCACAGACGCTCCTAGAGTTCAAAGTGGATTGTGTGTGCGGGTGCTGCTCCCGAGAAGCAACATCGAGACGTGCAAGGGGCGGTCGATCGGCTCCCTTGCTGACATTATGCCCTGCTTCGTCGCACCCTGCCACGGCGCGTCAGACGCGATTGAAGCAAACTGAAAAGAGCGAAAGTAGCTCGCACAAACTCCCCAGAGGTTTAACAATGTCCGCGCCGATCGGCTCCGTGCAACATCACCGACCGACTCCTTCGTCTGCCCCGTCCACCACCGGCCTCTCCTCCCCGCACCGGATAGCACCGGACCCTCTTCGCTGGAGCGCAGGTGAACTCGCTCTCGTGTCTCTGGGAGCGGCCCTGATCCTTCTGATCAGCTACACCTTTGGCCGCGGCCGCATCTTCTGGGAAGACGAAATGCTCGGCTGGATGCTGTTGCACGACCCTTCCTGGCACCACATGATCCGCGCCTGGAAGCTTGGCGCCGACGGCGGTGGCTTCTCGTTCTATCTCACGGGTCGCGCTTGGTTCGCTCTCTTCGGCAGCTCCGAGGCGTCCTTCCGCCTCTACTCCGGAGCCTGCTTCGCCGCCGCCTTCGTCGTTGTCTGGTCCGCGGCGCGGCGCTTCTACGCTCGTGGCATCATTGCCTTTGCTCTCATCAACACCTTTTTCTTCTCTCCACCACTGGTCCTCCACATGGCGGAAGGTCGCTTCTACGGCCTCCTTGTCCTCAGCACCGCCCTTGCTGTCTGGGTCGCCGTCCTTCCGCCCCGCTCCACCCGCACCGGCACGTGGGCGCTCTGCGGCCTCACCTTCCTGGTCCACGCCCTCCTCACCACCAGTCATCTGCTCGGCGTCGCCTACAGCCTCTCTCTCGTGGCTGCCACCATCGCGCTCGACTGGTCTCGCCACCACCTTCGCCCCCGGTTCTATATCGCCGCAGCCCTCTCGTGGCTGCTGCTTCTGCCGGAGCGGACTGCGATTCGCGCCTCAGCCGCCGTCGGCAAGCCCTTCTTCTGGACCACGCAACCGACCTTCCGTCGTTTCCTTGGCGCCTACAGTGCCTTCAGCGCAGAGATCTCCGTAGTCCTCCTCACCCTCGTGCTCGTCTTTGCCATCGCCCTCTGGCGCAAACCCGGCGCCAGCCTCGCGCACCTTCGCGCCGGCTTCCAGCATCGACGCCCCGTCTACTGCGTCACCCTCGCCCTCCTCTTTGTTCCGCTCGCCTTCTTCGTCGAAGGCTTCTTCGGCCCGGCCCTCTTTATCAGCCGCTACCTGCTTCCCGTCTGCATCGCGCAGGCCCTGCTCACTGCGGAGGCCCTCGCCCTGATCCCCTGGCGCTCCCTGCTACCGTCCGCATTCTTGCCCCCGCCGAAACCTGTCCAGATTCTTGCTCTCCTGCTCTTCGTCTCCGGCCTCCTCTTCTACAACTTCGCCTTTCTTCGCCCCTTCGCCATCGGCCAGATCGAGTACACCAATGCCCTCTCCGCCATGCTCCCCAAAGGCGTCCCCGTCCTCTGCGAAGACGCATGGAGCTTTACCGAGGTCATCGGCCGCCAGCATGCCTCTGGGGTTCAATACACCTACCTGCTCGATTGGCCGCAGAGCCTCAGCCCGTCCGCTCCTCGGCTGGAGGTCACTCAGTACCACCTCATGCAGAACTGGCGCAGCGCCGGCTACTTCAGCAGCTCCATTCGCGATCGCGACCAGTTTCTCCAACAGTACCCCGAGTTCTTCGTCCTCCACACCATCATGCCCGGCGTCGAAAACGTTCCACCCGAGATCGGCAATCCCCTCCTCGAACGCTTCCAGCACGACCCCGCCTACACCGTCCAGCTCTTCGCCAGCCTCAAACGGACGGCCTTCGTCGAAAGCGCCTGGCGCGTCTGCAAGGGCACCTGCCCATCATCCATCCCTACGCAGCACACCAGCGGCGGGTTGACGCTCCACGCACCCCCTGCTATCGTCGCCCCATAACCCGAAGGCGATGGGGTTCGCCTCGACGTCCGGCTTTCGCGGCCGGTTCTGATGACTCCTACAGTCCCGTAGGAGTCCCCGTGTCCAAATTGAAGCCCCGCAACGCAATCTCGATCTATCTCACGCCTCTGCTCGACCTCCTGCGCTGGATCCCCATTGCCTCCCTCGTGGGCCTCATGGCCGGCGCCGCCTCCGCCATCCTGCTCGCCTCCCTCACCATTGCGACGAACCTCCGCGAAAGCCATCATTGGCTCATTCTCCTGCTCGGTCCCGCCGGCTGGTGCGTCGGCTCGCTCTACAAGCACCTCGGCAAATCCGTCGAAGCCGGCAATAACCTCATCCTCGACGAGGTGCACGATCCCCAAGACGTCATCCCCCTCCGCATGACGCCGCTTATCCTGCTCGGCACCTTCCTTACCCATCTCTTCGGCGGCTCCGCCGGCCGCGAAGGCACCGCCATCCAGACCGGCGCCTCGCTCGCTGACCAGCTCGCCCACCCCCTCCGCCTTGCCCCCGCCAGCCGCCGCCTTCTGCTCATGGCCGGCATCAGCGCCGGCTTCGCCTCGGTCTTCGGCACACCCCTCGCCGGCGCCGTCTTCGGCATCGAGGTCCTCGCCATCGGCAGCCTCACCTACGACGCGATCGCTCCCTGCTTCCTCGCCGCCTTTATCGGCGACCTCACCACCCGCTACATCGCCCAGACCTGGCTCCCGGGCGCCCACCACACCCTCTACAGCATTCCGGAGGTCCCCACCCTCCACGTCCTGCCCATCGTCTACGCCAGCCTCGCCGGCATCGCCTTCGGCCTCATCGCCATGCTCTTCGCCAGGGCCACCCACACCGTCGCCCACCTCGCCCGCCGCACCATCCCGCGCCCGGAGTTCCGCCCCTTCATCGGCGGCCTCCTCGTCACCGCCGCCGTCTTCCTTTCGGGCACCACACGCTACATCGGCCTCGGCGTCCCCACCATCGTCGCCTCCTTTCACGAGCGGCTTCCCACCTACGCCTTCGCCGTCAAGTTCCTCCTTACAACCATCACCCTTGGCAGCGGATTCAAGGGCGGCGAAGTCACGCCCCTGTTTTTTATCGGCGCCACCCTCGGCAACGCGCTCTCGCACCTGCTTCCACTGCCCGCCACGCTGCTGGCCGGCATGGGCTTTGTCGCCGTCTTCGCCGGCGCCGCCAACACACCCATCGCCTCCACCCTCATGGCCGTCGAGCTCTTCGGCGCCGAAGCCGGCGCCTACGCCGCCATCGCCTGTGTTGTCAGCTATCTCTTCTCCGGCCACTCCGGCATCTACACCTCGCAGCGCGTCGGCCGCAGCAAGCTCACCGCCCGCGCTGCAGAAGAAGGCCTCTCCCTCGCCGTTGTCGCCAAGCTCCGCACGGAACAACGCCTCGAAGCACCCACCCACACGCCCGAGGCCTAACTCCCTACTCCAGCGTCTTGCCGCCGTTCACGGCAATCTTCTGCCCCGTCACAAAGCTCGCCGCCTCACTCGCCAGGAACGCCACAACTCGTCCCACCTCGGCCGGCTCGCCCATCCGTCCCAGCGGCACACCATCCACATACGCCTGCTTGTCCGCGTCCGTCGCGTCCAGCGAGCGCTCCGTCGGGATCCACCCCGGCGCGACCAGGTTCACCGTAATGCCTGCCGGCCCCAGCTCCCGCGCCCACGAGCGTGTCTGCCCCAGCTGCGCTGCCTTCGCCGCCACATAGTTCGCAAAGCGCGGATTTCCCAGCTCCACCACCTCGCTGCCAATCTGAATCATCCGCCCCCACCCGCGCTCGCGCATCCCCGGCAGCACTGCCTGCAGCAGCAGCAGCGGCGACTTCACAAAGAACTCCATCTGGTCCAGATAGCTCTGCCACGTCTGCTCCTCCACCGAGAGCATCGGCTGGTGGCCCGTCGCGTTCGCTACCACCACCTCCACCGGTCCCAGCCGTGCCTCCACCGCTGCCACCAGACCGCGCACTGCCCCCTCGTCCCGCACGTCCGCTCCGAAGGCCTCCGCCTGCAGTCCCCGCTCCCGCAGGCCAGCACACAGCTGCTCCGCCCGCTCGCCATTCTGGAAGAAGTTCACCGCCACCGTGTGCCCCGCCTCCGCCAGCGCCTCGGCCATCGCAGCACCCAGCCCGCGCGAGGCCCCCGTCACCAACGCCACCCGTCCACTCATCGCGCCACCGCTTCCAGCGTTCCCATGCCCTCAGTTATCGCATAGGCCCCATCCAGCTTCTCTGGCGCGGGCAATGTCTCCTTGGTTCCATCCGGCCACCGCACCTCCAGCTTGTCCAGCTTGCCGGCCGCTCCCAACCCAAAGTGCAGCCGCTTGTCCGGTGACGACGCAAAGCTCCCACCTGCAATCACGTCCTGCCGCTGCCGAAATCCCTCAGCCGTCACCCACATCGTCGCCCCCGTCGCATCCCGCGGACTCTTCGGTCCACCCACCAGCCGGAACTCCACCCAGTGGTTCGTCTCCGCAGTCACATTGCGAAACAACGACGGCGTGCCGTCCATGTTGTTCACCACCACATCCACCCGCCCATCGTTGAACAGGTCGCCATAAGCCATCCCGCGCGAGGCTGCCACCTTCGCCAGCCCCGTCCCTTCCACCGCCGGCACCACCTGCAGCTTGCCCTTCACGTTGTGCATCAGCAGCGGCCGCTGCGCCCAGGTCGTGCCCCAGTTCTCCTTATCCACCGCCCGGTACACATGCCCGTTCACCGTCATCAGGTCCAGCCAGCCGTCGTTGTCGTAGTCAAACATCGCCGTGCCCCAGCCCAGAAACGGCACCGTCACCTCCGCAATCCCCTCCTGGTAGCTAATGTCCGTATAGTTCGCATCGCCGTCATTTCGGTAGAGCGGCTTGTAGTCGTCTGAAAACGTCGTGTTGTACAGATCCACGTGCCCGCTATGCGTCAGGTCCCCGGCCCCGATACCCATGCTCGCCGTCTCCCGCCCGCTCTCGTTCAGCGCATAGCCCGAAGCAAACGACGCGTCCTCAAATGTCCCATCGCCCTTGTTCAGGTACAGGTAATTCGGCGTCGAGTCATCCGCCACCAGCAAATCCGGCTTGCCATCCCCGTTCACATCCACAAACAGACTCGCCAGCCCGTAGTACCCATGCTCGTCCGCGACCCCCGCCTTCTTGCTCGTGTCCGTAAACGTCCCGTCCCCGTTGTTATGGAACAGGTGGTCCGGCTCACCCTTCAGCCCCCGCGGCCCGCACATCACGCGCACCCCGCGGAACTGGCACCCATCGAGCGGCGCCGCTCCCGCCGCCGCCACCCCCGGTATCTCGCTCCGGTCAAAGTGCACATACCCCGGCACAAACAGGTCCAGCCGCCCGTCCCCGTCGTAGTCTCCCCACGTCGCCCCGGTCGACCACCCGCCCACCGTCACCCCAGCCTTCTCCGCCACATCCGTAAACGTCCCGTCATGGTTGTTGCGGTACAGCCGATTCTTTCCGTAATTGGTTACATAAATGTCCGGCCACCCATCGTTATCGAAGTCCGCCGACACCGCCCCAAATCCCCACCGCTCGTTCCCCACCCCCGCCTTCTCCGTCACGTCCGTAAACGTTCCGTCATGGTTGTTATGGAACAGCGCCGCCCGCCCCGGCTTCGCCTTGCCTGCCTCCGCCTCAAACGTCGACCCGTTCACCAGGTAAATGTCCAGCCACCCATCCTTGTCGTAGTCCAGCAGGCTCACACCCGATCCCACCGTCTCCAGGATCAGCCCCTTGTCCGGTGATCCCATGTGGTGCGTCCATGTCGTCAGCCCGGCCTTCGCCGCCACATCCTCAAACACCACCGGCCCCGTCTTCACAAAGCCGCCCGCGGTAATCGGCCGATGCTCCGCATCCAGCACCGCCGGATGCGCGCCTCCCGTGTTTACCCCGCTCTTTGAAACCGGCTGCGACCCCTCTACCGCACGCGGCGTCTGCTGCTCCAACGGATTCGGCTGCACCGGGCTCTGCGCCCACACACCTCCCACACACCCCAGCAACCCGCCAGCCAGCAACCCGCCAGTCACCCCACTTCTGCCCAACCGCATCCGTCCCGCTCCCTCTAGTTACTGTTTGCGCTGAACGCCGTCGGCATCGCGCCTGCATCCGTCACCTGGCGCGACGACCCGTCCAGGTCATGCGCATGCCACGGCACACTCTCGTTCGCGACCTCATTATGCTTGCGCAGATACTCCAGTGCATAGGTGCTCGCCGTCGGGTCGTCCTTCTGGTCCGCAAACCGCGCCGCCTCGGCCGCCGCTTGCTCCTTCAGCCCCAGCCGCCGGTACAGGATCGAGAGGTTGTAGTGCGCCGCCAGGTCATCCGGATCGATCCCCTGCACCAGCTCATACTCCGCCCGCGCCTCCGGATACTTGTGCTGCTGATAGAACGAGAAGCCCAGCTCCCGGTGCGCATCCCGCGACCGCGGAAACGCCTTCGCTACCTGTTGCAGGTCAACAATTGCCCCATCCAGGTCGCCCTCGTTCCGCTCCACCAGCGCGCGGTAGTAAAGCGCCCGCGCATTACCCGGCGCCAGCTTCAGCGACTCCTCCAGATGCGGCCGTGCTCGGTCATACCGCTCCCACTGGATCTCCACAATCGCCATGTTCGTCCGCGCGTCCGCATACTCCGGCCGCAGCTTCGCCACATGCTCAAACGCCCCTACCGACGCCGCATACTGCTGCGCATCCAGCAGCGCAATGCCGTAGTTGTTCCACCGCATCCACTCCTTGTTCTCGGCCGGCTGCGGCGCCACTGGCTTGTTCTCCCCCACGTTGATCACCCGCGAGGTCGACACCATGTCCACAATTGGCTGAACATAGTGCTTCTGGTTCATCCCAAAGTCGATGAAGTGCTGGTTAAACCGTCGGTATCGCACAGTCGCCGTCAGCGTCACCGGGCCGACTGCCTCCTCCGGCATCTTGAAGCTGTACCGCACCATCTGCGATCGCCCGGACTGGATCGTGTTGTTGTAGGCCACCACACGGTTGTTCCACACCTGGTGCAGATCGTTGATGCCGCCCTTCACGTTGATCAGCCGGTTCGTAAAGCTGTGCGCCTCCGGATCCACCGTGCCGTCCGGGCTCAACGATCCGCTCTCGTGCAGCACCTTGCCCGTTGCGTCCTTCACCTGGAAGTCCACCCACGACTGGTACATGTCGCGCTGCTCCGGCACATGGCTGTGCGCGGCGCCCTTGTTCTGGATCACCACATCGGCCGTCAATACCTCGCCTGCCTTCACCTGGAACGCCGTCGGTCCCAGCGGCGCAATCACCTCATGCGCCTCGCCCTGCCCACGCTCCAGCCCAAACACGTCTACGTTGAAGACGCTCGCCTGCAGGAACTCTTTCACCCGCTTGGCCTGCTCATCAAACCCGTAGATCTGCGGAATCAGCGAGTTCGCTCCCAGCCACCGGTGGCTCGCCAGCTTGCCCTGCTTCGCCCCGGGGTCCGGCAACGACGCCAGCTGCTCCCGTCCCATGTGGCACGTCTGGCACGTCGACACCGTGTCCTTGACATAGAACGGCAGCGGGCTCTGCTTGGCAAAGCTTGAGTTCTGCCACTCGTCATAGAGCGAGATCGCTCGCTGCCACTTGTAGTCGTTCAGCTGCTTGGGCAGCGCCGCCTTGTGGCACGAGGAGCACATCTCGCTTGTCTTATAGAACGGCTTCATCACCGCCGCGCTGTGCCGGTCCAGGTGCTCCAGGATCTCCGCATCGCTTACCTGCCGCGTAATTGGCTGCCCCTGCTCATCCACCAGCACCGCTGGCGTCCCCATCACGTAGCTGCCCGTCCCGCGCGTATCCACCTTCTGGATCGAGTGGCACACCGAGCACGTCACACCGTCCTGGTCATATGGCCGCTTCTTCGGCGCACCCTGTGTCAGCACACCCGCAAACAGCGCCACCGGGTCGTGGCAGCCTTCGCAGTGCCGCGTGTACTCCACACCCTTCTCGTCCGTCAGCAGGTTCACATTGCGCAGGTAGTACGGTACCCGGTTGGAGTTCGAGTGCACCGACTCCCGCCACTCCTTGTGCGTCTCCTGGTGGCAGTGCCCGCAGTAGGCCGCCGTTGGAAACAGCTTTGGATCAATAAACTGCCCGTCCGCCGAGGTCGCGTTCGACGGCAAAAAGTGCTGGTCCTTCCCAAACTGATCGTTGTAGTGCGCCGCTGCCTTCTCCTGAAAGGCCGTCTTCGCCGCCGCGGCCGCCTCTGCGTCAGAGCTCGCTCCCACCTTGTGCGGCATCGCCGCTACCACCATCAGCAGCCCAAGCACCACCAGCCCGGCCCATCCGGCTCGCCGGCCGGCGGCGCGCGCAAGATGCCCACCCTTGGTCTCTGGTTGTCCATCGCCGGGAACCTGCCTCGCCATCTCGCCTAAATCCTGCATTTCCCTCTTCATCCGCTTCAAAACTCCCGCCACCCAGCCACAAAGCACACTACGTGGAAAACTTCTGCTTGAAATCCACCATTCGGTTGGCGAACATAAAGCGAAGATGAACGCCGCCCAACAACTCCGCTCCTCCATCGAGGCCCAACTCAGCCGTCGCATCCCAGCGGCCCTCTCGCCCCAAGCACGCTCCGCCCCGGAGCTTCGCCCGCTCGGCATACCCGAAATCGACGGCATGCTTGGCGGCGGTCTTCCTGTTGGCGCCCTGGTTGAGCTCGTCGGTTCCCTCTCAAGCGGCCGCTCCTCCTGCGCCCAGGCCTTTGTCGCCCGCGTCCTCGCCGAAGGCAACGTCGCCGCCTGGATCGACGTCTCCGACGCCCTTGACCCGGAGTCCGCCGCCGCCAATGGCGTCGATCTCAGCCGCCTGCTCTGGGTCCGCTGCGGCGATTCCTGCCTCACTCCAAACGCCCAGCCCTCATCGCCACTCTCCCCCACCTCCCAGCCAGACTCCGCCCAGCCAGCCACTGGCCAGCTATCGCCTCGCCAGCTGGCCTCCCGTCATCTGCAGTCCAGCCAGCCATCTGCCACCCAGCTGCCTACGATCCAACCGCCCCACATCACCCCTGCCTCCGCCGCCGCCAGCAGCATCTTGCACAGCGGTGGCTGCGGCAGTCCGCATCCCCGCGGCGAGGGCCGCGGCCTTCCGGAGGCTCTCAACCAGCTTCTGGCCCCCGTCCCCCACCCCAGCGGCACCATCCCCGTCCCGCCCCAACGCTTCCCCTCCTCCTTTGGTCAGGCTCCCGGCACTGCCCCCACTCGCGGCGCTCGCCGCATCGTCGGCACCCCCGGCGCCCCCAACCTCCCCCTCGCGGACACAGCTCTTCCCCATGCGGCACCTCAGCTTGCAGGCCCAAAAGCCCGTGAATGGGAAGAACAGGCGCCTGCCCGCCGCACCCCCGACCACCTTCCCAATCGTCGCCTCCCCAACTCCTTCGCCGCCAGCTCGCCCCGCTGCCATCCCCCGGAGCTCCCTTCCCGCCAGCCCTCACTCCAGCCGTTTGACCCCCGCCCCCTTTCCCGGCAGGAGCAGGTCTCCACCGACCGCCAGCCCGCCCGCCGCGGCACCTTTCTGCTCGCCGAACAAGCTCGCCACAGCACCGCCGCTATCCCGCCCCGGCGCTCGGAAAAACAATCCGCCCGCCGCTCCCTGCTGCCCACACGCCGCTCCCAGCCCACCCGATCTCCATCGCCCAGCACCACCCCGAACTCCTCCTTTCTTCCGTCCCGCTCCACCGGCAGCCACTGGAAGGCGCTCGATCAGGCCCTCCGTGCTGCGGATCTTGTCCTCGCCGCAGGCGGCTTCGCCACCCTTGTTCTGGATCTCGGCAGCCTTCCGCCCGAAACCGTCAACCGCATCCCCCTCGCCTCCTGGTTCCGCTTCCGCGCCGCCGCCGAGCGCTCTCGCTGCACCGTGCTCCTCCTTACCCAGCATCCCTGCGCCCAAAGCAGCGCCGAGGTCATCCTCCGCACCCACATCGGCATGCCGGAAGCTGGCGCCGTGCTCGCAGCCCTCCCTTACTCCATCGAGCTCGTGCGCCAGCGCTTCCGGCCATCCCCCAATCCCACCCCCAACGTCATCCCCCTCCGTACCCCACCTCCAAAGAAGCAGCCACAATCCGTTCAAGCCACCCAATGGCAAGCCCCCGCCATGTGGGCCCGCCGTTAACCGCCCTTCCTGCAACCAATCCCTCCCCATGCCCTCCCCCAAACCCATCTATCTCTGCATCCATGTAGCGGAGTTCCCCGCCCAAACTACCCTCCGTCTCCGGCCGGAGCTCCGCGGCCACCCCTTCGCCATCCTTGATGGTGATCGCCCCTTTGAACGCGCCGTCAGCCGCTCCCCCCAAGCCGCCACCCTCGGCCTCGCCCCCGGCTCCACCCGCGCCGAAGCCGAGTCCTTCGCTATCCCCCTCCTTCGTCGCTCCCCAGCCGAAGAAGCAGCCACCCGCGACGCCCTCCTCTCCACCCTCTCCCCCTTTACCCCATCCTTTGAAGACCACAGCACCGGCGTCGACTGCATCCTCGTCCTCGACCTCGCCGGCACCGAGCGCCTCCACGGCCCGCTCCCCCGCGCCACCGAGCGCCTCCGCGCCGCTATCCGCGAGCTCGGCCTCTCCGCCCGCCTCGTCTCCAGCACCAACCTCCACACCGCCCTCTGCCTCGCCCGCACCCGCTTCGGCCACACCCTCCACGTCACCTCCGGCGAAGAAGCCCAAACCCTCGCCCCCGTCCCCCTCGCCACCCTCCAGCTCGACCCCACCCACGCCGACACCCTCCGCAACTGGGGCATCCGCACCCTCGGCGAGCTCGCCCAACTCCCCGAAACCGAACTCATCACCGCCCTCGGCCCCCTCGGTCACCACCTCCGGGAGCTCGCCCGCGGTACCCTCCCGCACCTCTTCCAGCCCATCCCCATC
This sequence comes from Acidobacteriaceae bacterium, assembly GCA_965199635.1. GTDB lineage: Bacteria > Acidobacteriota > Terriglobia > Terriglobales > Acidobacteriaceae > Edaphobacter. Next base: position 1,768,320 of record CBDASL010000001.1, read on the forward strand.
CCCTTCACACTCACCGAGTTCCGCGAGTTCGACTTCCCCGTCGACCTCCTCGACCCCCTCCTCTTCGTCCTCAACGCCCAGCTCGAGCAACTCTCCCGCCGCGCCGCCTCCCGCGCCCTCGCCCTCGCCTCCCTCACCATCGAGTGCGGCCTTGAGCCCACCGCCGCCGCTCCCGCACCCGCACCCCACACCCGCACCGTCCGCCCCGCCCTCCCCACCGAAGACCGCGCCCTCCTCCTCAAACTCCTCCACCTCGAGCTCCAGGCCCACCCCCCCGAGCAGCCCGTCGTCTCCCTCCGCCTCGCCGCACAAGCCGCCCCCGCCAGCAAGGTCCAGCTCGGCCTCTTCGCCCCCCAGCTCCCCGAAACCATGCGCCTGGAGATCACCCTCGCCCGCCTCCGCGCCATCGTCGGCGACGACCGCGTCGGCCAGGCCGTCCTCGCCGACTCCCACCAGTCCGGCTCCCTCCACCTCCAGCCCTTCACCATCCCCCCCACACGGTCAACAGCCCGCCCATCCGCCCTCCCCACCCATTCCGCTCCCGCCCTCCGCCGTCTCCGCCCCGCCGCCCCCGTTCGCATCGCCCTCTCCAGCGCCCCCCCCCAGCCCACCAGCTTCTGGCACAACAACCAGCACTTCACCGTCCACCACCTCTTCGGCCCCTGGCGCTCCAGCGGTGGCTGGTGGGCCGAGCACCTCTGGTCCGCCGAGCTCTGGGACGTCTCCGCCCTCGCCCCCGATGGCGCCCTCCTCCTCGGCATCCTGGCCCACGACCACCGCAGCCACCAGTGGCTCCTCGAGGCCATCTATGACTGACGCACCCGAGGCCACCACACCCACCCTCCGCCCGGCCGACTCCGAGTACATCGAACTCCATGCCGCCAGCGCCTTTTCCTTCCTCGAAGCCGCTTCCGTCCCTGAAGCCCTCATCGACCGCGCCGCCGACCTCGGCATGCCCGCCATGGCCCTGCTCGACCGCAACGGCCTCTACGGCTCCGCCCGCTTCCACACCATGGCCCAGAAGGCCGGCCTCCGCGCCCACATCGGTGCCGAAATCGCCGTCGCCGACCTCCCGCCCCGCCTCGCCCCACCCGCCTGGCTCCCCCACCAGCACCCCGCCGAGCCCAGTCGCCTCCCCCTTCTCTGCGCCTCCCGCACCGGCTACCAGAACCTCGCCCAGCTCATCACCCGCTTCAAAATGCGCGAGCCCGGCAAGGCCGAAGGCGCCGCCCGCCTCCCCGACATCCAGGAGTTCGCCCCCGGCCTCATCTGCCTCACCGGCGGCGACGAAGGCCCCCTCGCCGCCGCCCTCACCTCTGGTGGCGAGCCCGCTGGCCGCGCTCTCCTCGAGCAGCTCATCACCACCTTTGGCCCCACCAACGTCTACGTCGAGCTCCAGCGCCACCAAATCCGCGAGCAGGAATGGCGCAACCAGGCCGCCCTCCGCCTCGCCTCCTCTCTCCATCTCCCCATCCTTGCCACCAACGGCGTCCGCTTCGCCACCTCCCCCGAGCGCGAAATCCTCGACCTCCTCACTTGCATCCGCCACGGCACAGACCTCGACCACGCCGGCCGCCTCCTCTGCCCCAACTCGCAGCGCTACCTCCGCTCCGACCGCTCCATGCTCGCCCTCTTCCACGACCTTCCCGAGGCCATCAGCAACACCCGCATCCTCTCCAGCCGCCTCGAGTTCCAGCTCAACGACCTCGGCTACGAGTTCCCCCGCTATGAGGTCCCCGCCTCCGACTCCATGGACAGCTTCCTTCGCAAGCGTGTCCTCGAAGGCCTCAGCAACCGCTACACCCCCCGCCGCGATGCCGACCTCCTAGCCCGCGCCCGCCAACAGGCCGAGCGTGAACTCGCCCTCATCGCCCAGCTCGGCTTCGCCGGTTACTTCCTCATCGTCTGGGACATCATCAACTTCTGCAAAGCAAACGACATCCTCGTTCAGGGCCGCGGCAGCGCCGCTAACTCCGTCGTCTGCTACGTCCTCGGCATCACCGCCGTCGATCCCATCAGCATGAAGCTCCTGTTCGAGCGCTTTCTCAGCGAAAACCGTAACGAGTGGCCCGATATCGACCTCGACCTGCCCTCCGGTGACAAGCGCGAACAGGCCATCCAGTACATCTACCAGCGCTACGGCGAGCTCGGCGCCGCCATGACCGCCAACGTCATCACCTACCGCGGCAAGTCCGCCGCCCGCGAGGTCGGCAAGGCCCTTGGCTTTGACGAAGAAGCCCAGGGCCGCCTCTCCGGCCTCGTCGGCCAGTGGGAGTGGCGCGGCGCCACCGACACCCTCGCCCACAGCTTCGGCCATGCCGGCCTCGACACCTCCCACCCCCGCATCGCCCGCTACCTCGAGCTCTGCCTCCGCATGCAGGACCTCCCCCGCCACCTCGGCCAGCACTCCGGCGGCATGGTCATCTGCCAGGGCCAGCTCAACCGCATCGTCCCCATCGAGCGCGCCTCCATGGCCGGCCGCTCCGTCGTCCAGTGGGACAAGGAGGACTGCTCCGACCTCGGCATCATCAAGGTCGATCTCCTCGGCCTCGGCATGATGGCCGTCCTCAAAGACTGTGTCGACCTCATCCCGCAGCACTACAACACCACGGTCGACCTCGCCCAGCTCCCGCAGGACGACCCCGCCACCTACGCCGTCCTCCAAAAGGCAGACACCGTCGGCATGTTTCAGGTGGAAAGCCGCGCCCAAATGGCCTCACTCCCTCGCAACCGCCCCACCCGCTTCTACGATCTCGTCGTCCAGGTCGCCATCATCCGCCCCGGCCCCATCGTCGGCAAGATGATGAACCCCTACATGCGCCGCCGCCAGGGTCTGGAGCCCGTCACCTATCCCACTGAGTCCCTCATCCCCGTCCTCGAGCGCACCCTCGGCGTCCCGCTCTTTCAAGAGCAGCTGCTCCGCATGGCCATGGTCGTCGCCGGCTTCACCGGTGCCCAGGCAGAAGAGCTGCGCAAGGCCGTCGGCATGCGCCGCTCCAGGCAGCGCATGGAAGAGCTCACCAAGCTCCTCCGCGAGGGCATGGCCCGCAACGGCATCAACGCCGAAACCCAGGAGATGATCATCGGCAGCATCGCCTCCTTCGCCCTCTATGGCTTTCCGGAGTCCCACGCCGCCTCCTTCGCTCTCATCGCCTACGCCTCCGCCTTCTTCAAGGTCCACTTCCTCGCCGCCTTTACCTGCGCGATGCTCAACAACCAGCCCATGGGCTTCTATATGCCCGCCGTCATCGTCAAAGACGCCCAGCGCCACGGCCTCCGCATCCGCGCCGTCGACGTCCAGGCCTCAGACCGCGACTGCACCCTCGAACCCATGCCCGACGGCTCTCTCGCCCTCCGCCTCGGCCTCCGCTACTGCAAGGGCCTCCGCCTCGACATCGCCGACAGCATCGCCCACGCCCGCCGCGTCAATGGCCCCTTCTGCTCGTCTGAAGACCTCCAGCGTCGCGTCCCCCGCCTCAATCACCGCGAGCTCACCCAGCTCGCCAACATCGGTGCCCTCAACTGGGTCCACGGCATCGACCACCGCCGCGACGCCCTATGGCAGGTAGCCCAGATCGGCCGCCCCGCCGGTCCCCTCTTCTCCCAACCCATCATCGCGTCATCTCGACCCGAGTCCTCGCAATGCGAGAACGAAGCGAAGGCATCCACACCTCCCACCCTTCACCTGCCTCTTCCACCCTCCAACCCCCTCCGCCGTATGTCCACCGAAGATCGCCTGGTCGCCGACTACTCCGGGACCGGCCTCACCATCGGCCCGCACCCCCTCGCCTTCCGCCGCCCCGAGCTCCAGCGCCGCGGCATCCTCTCCGCCACCGACCTCGCCCTGATCGCCAACAAGCGCACCGTCACCACCGCCGGCTGCGTCATCGCCCGCCAGCGCCCCGGCACCGCCCTCGGCTTTATCTTTCTCTCCATGGAAGACGAGACTGGCATCAGCAACGTCATCGTCCACCCCGACCTCTACGAAGCGAACCGCGTCACCGTCACCCGCGCCAAGTTCCTCCTCGTCACCGGCCGCTTGCAAAACCAGGAAGGGGTCATCCACATCCGCGCCGAACACCTCGAGCCCCTCGCTGCCACTCCCATCCAGGTCCGCTCCCACGACTTCCACTAGACGCTGACCAGCATTGGCGCACCCATCTCCCCGCCGCCAGTAAGCTGAGACGCAGTGCCCGGCCTTTTCACAATTCGTGCGAAGCGCAGCCGCTCTTGCGCCCCCTGGCCCACTCCTCTTAATCCCGTCCCGCACCTCTGCCAAAACACCTTCAGAAACACCTGAGGTCCAGACCTAACTCATGTCGATTGAAGATTTTGCGCAACATCGTACAGGGGGGGGGAGGGGAGGGGTACAGAGAAGGGGACCGGGGCACAGCCACACCGGAGTTCTGGCTACCATTTCCACAGCACGCTCCTCGCATAACCCGTCCTGGAGCCTCCCAATCCACCTTCGGGGGAGTGCGTCCCACCCGCCCATCCCCTACCGTCACACCATGTCCCGCGCCATCGTGATCTCGCCCAATATCTTCATCGAACACGCCACCCGCATCCGTGCTCGCAAGCTCGAGCAGATCGCGGCCACGCTCAAGGCCGAAGGCCGTCTGCATCCCCTCCCGGTCATCGCCAACACCAATAGCCGCCGCGACCTCACCACGGTTCTTCGCCAGTTCCGCAGTCGCATCATCTAGTCACAGCACCACCAGCAGCCTCACGGTCTGTCAGGCGCAACGCCCCTGGGCAACCCACCGCCCCACATCCTGGTCGCAGGCTGCAGCTCACGGCAACGCACGTTCCGTCTAGAAGGCCTCGGCAAAACGCCGTATGATTGCCGGCGTGAACGTTCGAACCCTGTTGTGCGCCGCCCTCGTCTCGCTCCCATGCCTTCCTCCCTCACTGGCGCAGGGCCCGCCCGCTAACCCCGCACCGACCATCGCCGCCACCCTGCCCACCGGCATCCTCTCCCCCGAAGCAACAGAAAAGCTGCTCCCCTCCTCGATTCTCTTCAAGGGCCAGCTCGCCCCCGTCCAGGCGCGCAACTCCGGTGCGATGCGCCTCCCGAATGGCGCCATGATCGTCGCCTCCCTCGTCGACAGCTCGGGCTACTCAAGCGGCGTCCGGGAACGCTTCCAGTTCTTCCTCTACACCGAAGTCCCACTCCAGCTCTCCGCGGACAAGACCCTCCCTGCAGGCTTCTACGGTGCCGGCTTCCTCGCCAACAACACCATGACCGTCCTCGACGTCGCCAGCCACGACCTGCTCAGCCTGCCCACCCTCTCCGACCCCAACCTCCACCGCCCCCGCCCCCTGCAGCTGCTGCACGACAGCGCGGCAGATGAAGATCGGCTCTACCTCGGCCGGAGCTACATCGTAATCAGACCGCGTTAGGGCCATCCCGAGAGAGATCGTCGCGGGTAGGCGCTGCTGTCGGATGATCGATGTCCGTTCTGCGGAGATCCGCGCTGAATCAGTCTGGAACGATTGTGCCGACAGCTCTCAGGCTTGTGCCCTTGGCTTCACGGCCAAAGGCTGTCAGGGTGGCAACCAGGATCGCGGCAAGGACCACGGTTCGCGCCAACACCGGCCCGAGCCGACCACCAAAGGCACTCGCTGCCAACGACGCCTGGATGACGTTGTTCTTGGACGACAGCAGGTTTCCTAGCTGGTAGGCAAAGCCGGGGAAGATCGCGCGCACCGGGCCTGGTGACAGCTCGTTGAGGTGCGCGGGGATCACACCCCACGCGCCCTGCACCATGAACTGCATAAGGAAGCCTCCCAAGGCCAGTAGCGCGAAGGAGGTGGCTGCGCTCCAGAGTGGGATCAGCGGTATCGCACACAGGGCGGCAACCACGATGGTTCGCCGGCGGCCGAAGCGTTCCGACAACGTCCCGCACGCGATGCCGCCCGCAACCGCACCCAGGTTTCCAATTGCCGTGAGCAGTCCTATATACCCCGGCGTTGCGCCGCGATCGCGCCCCAGAAACGACGGATACAGATCCTGCGTTCCATGGCTGAATGCTGTGAACGCGGTCATCAGCAAAGCGAGGTAGCCAAGCGATGGCAGATAGCTGCGGATGGCCTGCCAGTCTGGCCCGGCAGGTCGGCGAGGCTGAGCCTGGCGCGCCGCATGAGCGGCCAGCCAGGCCGGCGACTCCGGTACCTTGGCGCGCAGGTAAAAAGCCAACAGCGCGGGAAGAGCCCCGAGCACGAAGAGCACCCTCCAGGGCGCCATCGCGCCTGTTCCATGCAGATGCGGGAAGAGCAGGCCAAACAAGGCCGCGGCAAATAGGTTGCCGATGACGTACCCCTCCTGCAGCAGGCCGGAGAAGAAGCCTCTGCGCTCCGGCGGCAGAACCTCCAGCGCGAGTGCTGCGCCCACACCCCATTCGCCACCCATGGCAATGCCAAAGAGGGCGCGGCAGACAAGAAAGAGTGGAAGTGTTGGCGCAAACGCACTGAGGAGCTCGAAGAAGGAAAAACATACGACGTTGAGCATCAAGGTGGGGCGACGTCCCCAGCGCTCTGCCATCCAGCCGAAGAGCAGGGCGCCGACGGGGCGCATGGCCAAGGTCCAGAACGTGGCTTCGGCCATGGTGGCCAGGGAGACATGGAAGTCTGCGGCGATGGAGCGAAGGCAGAGCGTAAGCAGAAAGTAGTCGAACGCGTCGAGCGACCAGCCCAGGAAGCAGGCCGTAAAGGTGCTGCGCTGCGTGCTGGTCAGCGCCATCCGGTTCCGCAAAGGGCGAGCGTTCGCCCTGGCAGGGTTGGCGCTTTAGAACAAGCAGGGTGCAACGCCAGCGACCGCTCCATGGCTACACCTTGGCTGGAATGGTCTGCAAGGAGTCGATCTCCTGCCCGGTGCTTTGCCCGGCTGTCCCGTACTGCTTCAGCAGCTCATGGTGCAGACAGTACAGAGCAAGCTCCAGCCGGTCAGAGACGCCCAGCTTGTCATAGACCTTGCGCAGGTAGTTCTTGATCACCTGTTCGGTCGTTCCGATCTGGTAGGCGATCTCCTTGTTGCGCATCCCCCTGGTGATGCAGCTGATGATGGCGAGCTCTTTCTTGGAGAGCTTGGGCTGCGTCTTGGGGTTGGTGAGCGCGGTCGCCTGGGCTCTGTAGGCCTCGATGACCCAGCTGATCGACTGGTTGTCGATCCAGGTCTCCCCGTCGGCGATCTTGCGGACGCACTTGATGAGGAGGTCGGGCGAGATGGAACGAGGGATGACGCCGCGCACACCGCGACGGTACAGCTCCACGGTGTTGGCCTCATCAGACTCGGTGATCTGAACGATCAACTTGGCATTGGGCGCTTGCCGGACGAGTTCCGGGACAGCGTCCACCACACCCGCAATCAGAGCCCCTTCCAGCACAACAACGTCCGTGGGGTATCGAGCAAGGGCTGCATACAAGTTGTCGAGAGTCTCAACCTGAGCGACAACACGGATGTCGTCCTCAACGGCGAAGATCTTTTTCATGCCAACACGGTAGATCGCCTGGGAGTCGGCGAGCAGAATGCGAATTCCGTGTCCTGCTAGTCCGTCCTGTTCGACGTCTGCATTTTGTGGAAACGGTGAAGTCGTTCTTACGTCCATAACGGCTAGGCCTTCATATAGTATTCGTCGATTACAGCGGCTGCCTGCTCCAGACTGCCTTGCCGTTCGTGGCGAACCACACGCCCAAGACAGTGAACTTCTACATCCGTTGGTGAACCCATCACTTCCGACGGCATGTTTAACGTGAACTCAATAACACTGTCCACCGCGGGTAGTCGATCGCCGGAGAACAAGAGGCCGTTGGCCGAGATGTCCTCCGTCGTCGCTTGGTAGCTTTGATCAGCCGCGCGCAGACTGACCGCGAGTTTTACAGGAAACCGGACCGCTGCCCGCATCGGACTTTCGCCCGCAGGCCTCTTCCAAAGTGTCACGTCGTTCTCCGAAAAAGTTGCCGGCATAGGGCATCCTTCGTGATTGACGCGAGTGTACCCCAACTCCTGGTGACCGCTACAGCAAGTTGAAAGAACCCACGTTACCTTTTGGTCGATAGAATACTCCACTGGCACCCACCCACGTCTGATTCCGGTTGTAATCTACGCCCATCATGGGTCCACGCCCCATGCGAACCATGCAGATGACCGGCTGGAGCGCTTCGGCGTCGCGAGCCATCAACATCAGGCGCACCTCGGCCAGGGTTGGTCCCTGTGGGGTCCGGATCACGGGTGCGAATGACACACGCTGCTGCAGCAGGTAGTTCTGCCGCTCAAGGAGCGGGATGGCATGCAGCTCCTCAAGACTGGGAGCAAACTGTATGCCTTTGCCGGCAAAGGAGAAGAGGGGCTTCAGAACGGCATCCGCAAGGGCGAACGGTGGCGGGTGCGACTCCTCAAGGTACTGGCTGAGGAAGACGGCTTTGGGGACGCAGGGGTGGTCCAAAAAGGGCAGAGCAAACTTGCTGGCGCGATAGAACCAGTTTGGGTGCCCGGCCCACTCCACATCCAAGTCAATGCGCGGATCGAAGCTCGGGCTGACGCCCATGCGCTGCATCTCGTCGCCGATAGCGCGATTGAAGATGCGGCGAATGGGTAACCAACGCCCCTCCCAGGGGTACTCCAGTCGGCGACCAACCTGGCGCACGGCGGCGATGTCCACCGTGCGAACGCCGAGGCGCTTTGCGTAGGTCAGGAAGTCGATCCGGGTCTTCTGTTGCTCCGGAGCCACCTCAAGGAGAACCACCTCTTCCGGAGCGTGGCCGCCGAGCAGAACGTCGGAGAGGAAGTGCCAGTAGGTTTCGCTCTGAAGGCCGCCGAGGAGCCAGCGCAGGTCCGGGTCCAAACCAAATGTTCTCGCCTGGGCAGCCGAAAGCAGGTCCTGAAACCCGAGAACGGACGGGAACGCCTGCAGCTCTACCAGCTGGACGTCGAGAGCACCATTCGGCTGGCGGACAAAGCCGAAGTCGACGGTCATGAAGTTTGGAGACTGGATGCCGTGGGGCTCGCGGAAGCGGAAGCTCTCTGGAATGGCCGTCTCGCTCGCCTGGAGGAACTCCTGGTTGCTCAGGAGAGATTCCAGGAGCTCGTTGCTGACGGAGACGATCCGCTCCAGAAGCGACTCGGGGAGAAAGATGGGCGTCTCCGCGATGCGGAACTGGGGCTGCTCGCCAAGGTCCGCTTCGAGCGTGTGCAGGAGCTCGGTGTAGGCGCGCTCGGTCCATCGCTGGTTGAAGTCTTCGCGCAGCTCCGGGATCATGGTCGAGCTCCTTGCATGTGGAGTGGCTTGCCAGCTACCGCTAGGCCTCGATCAGGAACTTGCCATCCTGCATGATCTGATCTTCGCCCTGCGCGTCGCCCAGCCAGATATTGAAGCCGAGACCAACGACGTCAATGTGGGTTGAGCTCTTCCATGGGGCGCCAGTGTGCGCTCCGTAGGGGTCGCCGAAGGCGATATGCACCCCGGGGAACTTCTCGTCCTGGAGGATGTTCCCGATGACCTGCTCTACCCCGATGTTGGTGCCGATCGCAAACTCTCCGACCCGATCGGAGTTGGCGTCGGTGTGGGTGTAGGCCCAGAACTCCTCTTGGAGCTGCTTGTTTGCCGACTGCACGCCGCTGATGCGATTGTGCTCAATGGTGATGGTGAGTGGCGTTTCGCGCAGCAGGCCGTAGCGCGCGCAGAGGAAGTCACCCACGACACCATCGACCACAAAGACGCCGTTCACTTCGGCTGGTGCGGTGAAGCACTCGCCGCCGGGAAGATTGCCCCACTTCTCCCGGCTGATGATGCCGGAGGTCTTGAACCAGCGGTAGTCCGGGTTGAGCTCTACGTGGAGGTCTGTGCCGGCTGCGGTGGTGGCGCGGACATAGGTCGCCTTGCGCACGCGATCAAGCACCTGCTGGCTGAGGCGGTCCACGGCGGCGAAGTCGGCCTGCATGCCCTGCTCCATGACCTCCGGCGTGATGTTGACCATGTGGGCGTGGCGCATTTTTCGCCGGTTGACGACGTCGGTCATCTGCATGCGGCTCCCGAGCTCATTCGGCTGCACGGTGACTGCAAAGATGCTGACCTCCGAGGTTTCCATGTCGCTGAGGATGGCTGCCGGCATGTCGTGGCAGGGGCGGCTGGCGAGGTCCTCGAGGATGAAGCCGTTCCAGGGGCAGCCTACGCGGTCCAGCGCAGCGGCGAGAGCCGCGGCGATCTGCAGTGTGGAGCGGTCTGCGATAAGCGTGACCTTCTCTTCGGGCCGCACCTGCAGGCAGGTTTCCACGGCATTGCGCGCGCCACCCTCAAAGCTGCGCGGGTAGTTCGTCTGCCGCAGTGCTGCGCGTTCAGTCTCTGCTGTGGCGGTGCTGTGTTCTCCGAGCATCTCTGTCACCTTGTTCTCCTGTTCCCTAGCTTGCGCTTATAACCCCGCCCGTGTCTCACGGGCCATATAGTCGACCACTGCTTTGAGATCGCCTGTCTCGCGATAGACGCGTAGTTGGCGATCCGCGCCGGAGCCTTGTTTGAGCATCTCTGCGATGTACCCCATTTCGGTCTCGCTGTTGAGCGCACGCATCTCGTCACCGACAAAGTTCAGGTATTCGCCAATCAGGTCGCGGAGGGGAACCTCCTCTTCCTTGCCGAAGTCGATCAGTTTGCCGTCCAGGCCGTAGCGCACGGCACGGAACTTGTTTTCCATCAGCAGCGCCCGGGAGTATTGACGGTAGTCCACGTTAAGGGAGTGCAGGCGCCAGAGCGTGGCTGCCGTTGCCTGAATGAGGGCGGCGATCGCGATGGTCTCCTCGGCTCGCATCGGGATGTCGCAGATCCTTACTTCGATGGTGTTGAAGAAGGGGTGAGGGCGGATATCCCACCAAATCTTCTTGGCGTTGTCGATGCAACCGGTCTTTACCAGCAGATCGACATACCGTTCGAACTCGGAGTAGCTGGCGAAGGCATCCGGAAGGTTGGTTCGGGGAAAGTGCTCGAAGACCTTGGCGCGGTAGCTCTTGTAGCCAGTCTCCATCCCTTGCCAGAAGGGCGAGTTGGTGGACAGCGCCAGGATGTGCGGGAGGAAGTACCGCATCGAGTTCATCACGCGGATGGCCGCCTCACGGTCTTCGATACCGATATGGACATGCAGCCCGAAGATGAGGTTGGACCGAGCGACAAGTTGGAGATCTTCAACCACCTGGGCGTAGCGCGGGTCGGGGTAGATCTCCTGGGCACGCCAGTCAGCAAAGGGGTGCGTTGCGCCTGCGACCAACAGCAGGTCGTGCTCTTCCGCCAGCCGGATCATGTTGCGACGGAGGTCGTACAGGTCTTCGGCGGCCTCCTGCACCGTGCGGCAGATGCGTGTGCCAACCTCAATGACGGATTGGTGCATCTCGGCCTTGACACGTTCTTCCAGCCGCAGCTTTCCCTGCGCGAGCATTTCGGTCGCGATGTGCGAGCGCAGATCGCGGCTTTCGGGATCGACGGTCTGGTATTCCTCCTCGATTCCCAGCGTGAAGGTCGGTCGCATCACTTTCTCCGGCAGTGCGGTTTGACTTACGGTCTGGTCGACTTGGCTGCTTTGGGCGCGATGCTTGCCTTGGGCGGGGCGGGGGCTTTGGGCGTTGTGCCCTGACGAGGGGTCTTTGGGGACGCTGCCTTCTTCTTGGGGTCTGCGCCGATGGCGGTTTGCTCGGCCGCTTGCGGGTCGACAGCCCGCTTGCCCCTAGCTGTAGCGGCCGGCTTAGTCGTCCGGGACGACGCGGCTTTGGCGCTGAGCGTGACCGGCCTGGCTTTGCTCAATTTGCTCTGCGGCTCTGCCTTGGTTGGCGTGGGCGCTGCGGAGTTCGGCTCTTCTGCCGCCGAGCTACCTTTCGCTGCTCCCGTCCCTGAGGCCGTTGCTGGCGTGCCGTTCAACAGATCCATGCAGCGGAGGTCCTGGCGCAACTTCGGTCCGGCTTGCGCCTTGTCCACGGCCAGACGTGCCACGGCGTCCACGATCCAGTTGAAGTTGTCCTGCCCGACGGAGAAGAAATCGGCGTCCGGCGCTGGATTCATGAAGTCGATCGCATAAGGGACGCCGCCCTGCACGGCGAACTCCACGGTGTTCAGGTCATACCCGAGGCTTCGGCAGAGCGTGAGCGCGTCCTGCTCGACGCGCTTCAGCAGCGCCGGATCATACTCGGGGGGGTCCTGGATGTAGCGCTGGTCGTGGGGTCGCCTGGGGTCGTAAGGCATGATCCGCACGTCGCGCTGGCCAACAACGTAGCAGCGGAAGTACTCCTCAAAGTCGACGGCGGCCTGAAGGGTCATGCAGAGATCGCGCGTCTGGTCATAGGCCCTGAAGAACTCCGCCGGGGAGTGAACGTGATGCACGTCACGCCACCCTCCGCCGTCATGCGGCTTCAAGAATGCCGGAAAGCCGACGTGCGCGAAGACACCATCCCAATCCAACGGGTATTCCATGTTGCGCAGGGATTCGGCACTGATCTGCGGTGGATGGTTCTTGTGGGGAAGCAGCACGGTGCGAGGTACGGCAACACCCAGCCTCGAGGCCAGCGCGTAGTTGAAGAATTTGTCGTCCGCCGACCACCAGAATGGGTTGTTGATGACCTCCGTGCCCTCGAGCACGGCTTGCTTGAGATAGCTGCGATAGAAGGGCAGATCATGCGAGATGCGATCAATCAGAACCGCGTAGCCCGACGGCTTGCCCATCTCCACGGCGCCGATCCGAGCGATCTCTGCTGTGATCCCGGGCACGCCCAGGGCGTTGATCCGGTCGACAAGGGCTCCGGGAAACGTGTTCTCTACCCCGTGTAGCACGCCGATCTTCTTCATCGCTCTCCTGCCTCCATTGCCATGTAATCCCGATGCCCTGTTGTGGGCGCGTCTTTGCTTCCCAAACTTTACAGGTAGTGCTGTGCCATGCGTAGCCAGACTGGCCAGTCATGAACCGCCCCCTCGCCCCAGATGTCGAATCGACATGGAATCTTGCGACTATGCAGCAGGTTCGCCATGGCCTCATTTGCCCCTCGGCAGATATCACGTTCGCCGACCGCGAGAACGTAGGTTGAGCGCTGGAAGTGCTCGAAATACCACGGATCTGCAAGCTGCTGCAGAAAGTGAAGCGGAGTGTTGAAGTACACCTCCGCGTCGTAGTGACCGTCAAGAAAGCGTGTGGGATCGAAGATGCCGCTCATGGCGAGCAGGCCCATGAAGAGGTCCGGCCGTCGAAAGACCAGGTTCGCCGCGTGGTAGGCCCCCATGCTGCAGCCGAGGGCGACAGCGCGAGACCCGTTGCTGCGTTGTTGAAGCAGCGGCATCACCTCGTCCAACAGGTAGTGCCCATATTGGGCCTGGCGCGCGACCCTCTAGGTGGGCGGAACACCGTGGTTATACCAACTTTCCTCATCGACGGAGTCGACGCAGAACAGCTGCAGCCGGCCTGATTCAATCGGCTCCCGGAGCACCCCGACCATGCCGCGCTCCTCTAACTCAAAGAAGCGCTGACAGGACGTTGGAAACGCCAGCACCGGTGTGCCGCGAGGCTGGCTCGCCGCAGCGAAGCTGAGCATCTCCATCTCACGCCCAAGCGAGTCCGAGTACCATCGATGAAACTCTCGCTCCAACCCGCCCTCACCTCATGGAACTGCTAGTCTTGAGCATTCTAGAGGGGGAGAGCACGCTCCTTCCCTGCCCGTCATGAATCACGCCCCTTTCACGACCGGACCATCGCAGACCAACTCAGGGGACGTCCCGGTCCGCCAGCCGGAGCAAAGTGCACGGGTCAGGACGACGGGGCAGCCCGATACACTGCCGCGCTTTGAGGTGTCACAGGCCACGGAGCCAGCACTTCGTGCCAATCATCGTTTGCATGTCCTCCACCTGCGTTCTGCCCTCCCCTCTTCGGAACGAGAGATCTCCGTGTACCTGCCGGAGGCTTACGACGCCGAACCGGACCGCCGCTTCCCCGTGCTGTACCTCCACGACGGGCAAAACCTGTTCGACAACGAGACCGCCTTCCACCCAGGACACACCTGGCGATGCCACACCACAGCCGATAGCATGATCGCCGCCGGTTCAGTCGAGCCGCTCATCCTGGTGGGCATTGCCAATGCAGGGATGAGGCGTATGCCGGAGTACACACCGACTGCAGACCCCGTGTTCGGCGGGGGCGATGGGGACCAATATGGCCGGTTGCTGCTTGACGAGCTGAAGCCACTGGTGGACAGGACATGGCGCACTCTGACAGACGCCGCCAACACGGGCATGGGTGGGTCGTCGCTCGGAGGACTGATCTCGCTCTACCTGGCCCTCAAACACCGGGAGCACTTTGCGCGCATCGCTGTGATCTCGCCGTCACTCTGGTGGGACCGCCGGAGCCTCTTCAGTCTGCTTCGCAAGGCCAAGCCCGACCCGGAGTTGCGCATCTGGCTGGACATGGGGACGGCGGAGGGCTTACGGCACCTTCATGACACGGATCAGTGTTACGGGATATTGCTGGAGCGTGGCTGGCAGCCGGGGGATCAGGTGTTCTATCAGCGGGTGGCTGGTGGACTGCACAACGAAGACGCCTGGGCTGCCCGCTTCGGCGATATTCTGCGTTTCTTGTTCCCCACCCCCGGCGGTCAGTCTTCAGTCTTTGGCGAGATACCGCCCGGAGTGCTGCCTCTCGAACAGGGCTAGGGTTTGGTCGATCGGCTTCGGTGCAAGTGAGGTCAGCTACCGACCATTGCGGGCCTTCAGATTGCTCCGTCGGGCGTCTTTTCCCGGTGCGACAGGTCAAATGATTGCGCGGACGGCCACTTTCGCCGATACTTAGGTGTTGTGCCCGTTCTCTTTCGGACGTAACTTCACTTGCATAAGAGCTGGACTCTGGAAAGGTATTCCCCTTGTTGATGATTCGTTTGGCGCGCGTAGGTGCCCGTAAGCAGCCGTACTACCGCGTAGTTGTGATCGAAAAGGATCGGGCCCGCAATGGTCGTTCGCTTGAGGTTGTCGGCACATACAATCCGCGTACGTCCCCAGCCACAGTGAACCTGAAGCAGGACCGCATTGACTACTGGACCGGCAAAGGCGCACAGCTCTCCGATCGCGTCGGCAAGCTGGTGAGTGCTCCCGCTCCGGCCGAGACCACAGCCTCCGCGTAGCAGAGGTCCCCACACCTGTGGTGGTCGCCTGTTCACTCCGGAAGAGCTGGTGACCAACGGCTAAAAATTCGCACAGAATAACGACGCAAGCGTTTTCCTCGTCTAAACTCATGTGACAGCGGGCGTTACGCCTGCTGTACCTTGGACTCTTCGCTCGACCTCATCCGAAATCTGCCCTTTCTCTCAGTCTCCTTCGCTTTCTCTGCAGAGCAAGAGTATGCATGATGGGTTGTGCCGCCGGGTGCCACATAGGGAGGGCTTAAAGGAATGACGGAAGCGGCGGCTTCAATAAACCCTGGCGACCATGTCGAAAACATGGTGCAACTGGTAACCTCGATCGCACGATCGCTGGTTGATGCGCCTGAAGCGATTCTCGTCGAAGCGGTGGAAGAGGGTGACGGGGTCTTGCTTCGGCTGCGCCTCGCAGCTGACGACGTAGGCAAAGTCATTGGGCGGCAAGGGAGAACGGCGCGATCCCTCAGGACCATCCTGGGTGCCGCCAGCATGAAGGCAAAGCAGCGATACTCTCTGGACATAGTGGAACAGCGATAGCGCAAGGAAAGCCCCCAACCTGAACGTCGGGGGCTTTCCTTTTCTGCTCGTTGTGATCTGGTTATACGCTGACCGGCAGAGTGGATCGGAAGTAGTCCAGCGACATCTCCAGTCCTTGTCTCAGCGCAACCTTCGGCTCCCAGCCCAGGAGCGTGCGGGCCCTGGTTATGTCTGGACGCCGTCTTGCTGGATCATCCTGCGGAAGCGGCTTGAAGAGGATCTCGCTCTTGCTGCCTGTCACGCGGCACACCTCTTCTGCGCATTCAAGGATGGTCCACTCGTCGGGGTTACCGATGTTGACCGGCTGGCTCTCGTCACTTTTGCCAAGCCGAACGATGCCATCGATGAGGTCGGACACATAGCAGAAGCTTCGCGTCTGCGAACCGTCACCGTAGATCGTAAGCGGGTCCCCCCGTAGCGCCTGCGTGACCAGATTAGAGATCACGCGACCATCGTTCGCCTGTAGGCGCGGGCCGTAGGTGTTGAAGATGCGAACCATATGCGTTCGGACACCATGATAACGGTGGTAGGCCATGATTGCGGCTTCGCTGAAGCGCTTGGCCTCGTCATAGACAGACCGCGGACCGATTGGGTTGACATTGCCCCAGTACGACTCAACCTGGGGATGAATCTCCGGATCGCCGTAGCACTCCGAGGTGGACGCATGCAGATAACCAGCATTGTGGCGCTTTGCGATCTCCAGGCTATTGATCGTTCCCGCAGAACCAACCAGAAGCGTTTCGATGCCAAGCTTCATGTAATCGACAGGACTAGCTGGGGAGGCGAAGTTGTAGACAAA
This sequence comes from Acidobacteriaceae bacterium, assembly GCA_965199635.1. Classification (GTDB taxonomy): domain Bacteria; phylum Acidobacteriota; class Terriglobia; order Terriglobales; family Acidobacteriaceae; genus Edaphobacter. Next base: position 1,784,801 of record CBDASL010000001.1, read on the forward strand.
GTCGACCGGCCCCACGTCGAAGGGTTTGCAGATGTCACGCTCTTCCAGGCGAAACCGCTCTTCCCTGCTGAGATGTGCGAGATTCGCCAGATTGCCGGTACACAGGTTATCTACTCCGATGACCTCGTTGCCCTCTGCGAGGAGCCGATCGACCAAGTGAGAGCCGAGAAAACCGGCTGCTCCAGTTACAAGAACCTTCATTGCCACAGAACTCTCCCTCCGACTGATAAGCAGCAATGTGGAACACGCCCCTGCGTCGGCGACAGGGGCGTGGTCTTGCTATCGTGTGGCAGCCAGCTCCCGAGCAGGATAGGCCGCGGGCCGCCCCACACTGAGGTAGGTGAAGCCCTGTGCGGCCACTGCGTGCGGCTCGAACAGATTGCGACCGTCGATCATGATCGGGTAACGCAATACCTGGTTAAGGCGGTCCAGGTCAAGCTGCTTGAACTCTGCCCAGTCGGTGAGGACGAGGATGGCGTCCGCATCGGATGCTGCGGCGTACGCGTCTTCTGCGTACTGCATCTGCTTGCTTGGCGGCAGAACCTCTTCGCTCCGCTTCATCGCGGCAGGATCATAAGCGCAGATCCAGCAACCCTCATTCATCAGCAAGCGGATCATCTCAATCGCTGGGCTATCGCGAATGTCATCCGTCTCGCCCTTGAAGGCAAGCCCAAGAACCGCAAGCTTCTTACCTCGGAGGGTCCAGAGTGCAGAGCGAACCTTGGCTAGGAACCGCCGGCGCTGCTGCGCATTGATCTTTTCCACCTCGCTGAGCAGATTGAAGTCGATGCCAAACTGATCCGCTACGGACCTGAAGGCAGCTACGTCCTTTGGAAAGCAGGAACCACCGTACCCGATTCCGGGACGCAGGAACTTCGGACCGATTCTGCTATCAAGGCCAATGCCTTCAGCCACCTGTTCGACGTTGGCGTCAGTTGCCTCACACAGATTGGAGACGGCATTGATGAAGGAGATCTTCAAAGCCAAAAAGGCATTAGAAGCATGCTTGATGATCTCGGCACTCTTGATCGAGGTGTTCAACAGCAGCGGCGGCTGCTCGCCATTGCAACAGCCTTCAATGGCGTTTGGCTTGCTGTAGTACGCACCACCGGTGAGTGGCTCGTAGATTCGGCCCAGCACCTCAGCTGCCTGCGGGCTGTCAGCGCCGACGACGATACGATCGGGATGAAGAAAGTCCATCACTGCCGTACCTTCGCGCAGGAACTCCGGGTTCGACACAACGTCGAATGAGCCGCGATCAACACCATTGCGCTCGATAGCGCGCCGGATCCACTCGTTCGTGTAGACAGGCACCGTGCTCTTCTCAACGATCACCTTGTAGGTGTCGATCGAGCGCGCAATCTCGCAGGCTACCGCCTCAACGTAGGAAAGGTCGGCGTCCCCACGCTCACTCTGGGGGGTTCCAACGGCAATAAAGATGGCTTCGGCGCTTCGAGTCGCCTCGCCCAGGTCAGTGGTGAAGCGAACCTGGTTATTGCGGTAGCGGTTCAGCAACTCTGGAAGGTGGTTCTCGTGGATCAGCGTGTCGCCAGCCTGCAGCGCCGAGACCTTCTTCTCATCATTGTCCACGCAGATGACAGTGTGACCAATCTCTGCAAAGCAAACGGCGGCTACAAGGCCGACGTAGCCGGACCCCACAACAGCAATGGAAACGGGCTTATTCATTGGGTGGAATATAGCTCCTATGGCACCCAGCATAGCCTAGAATTTTGGGATTGCTCCAACCAAAAGTACTCCTTTCTTGCACGGGGGTACTATGGGTGCGGATTGAAACCTCGGGTAAACTGTCCTGAATGGCTGAGGAAAGAATGCCGTCTCCGTCGATCGTAGGCCGCGCGGAGAGCGTGGGTTTTTCGTCTGCTGCTACCGCAGCCGACAACACCCTTTCCGAAGCGTTGATGACGCTGCGCAAGCGTCGGTGGGTCTTGATCATCGCCGGGTTACTCGGCTTACTCGCGGGTATCTACAAGGTGGTCAAGCAGCCGAAGGTGTACGGCGCGGTAGGACGCATTGAGGTCCGTGCTGGGGCTTCCAATGAGTTTCGCGTGACCGCTGAGCCCGGCTTCAGTGGATCGCAGAACAAGATGTTGACCGAAGTCGCGATCCTCTCAAGCGACTCCCTGATGCTCACTGTGGCGCGCGATCTTAAGCTTGCCGATGACCCTGACTTCACAGGCTCCAAGACCGCCACTGCTCACCGATCGCTCGACGATCCGGCAGTGCGTGAAGAGGTTGTGAAGACATTGCAGTCCACTTTGGGTGTCGAGCTTGTGCCCAAGACGGACATCATCAAGATCACCTACACCGCCACCAACCCGAGGCTGGCGACCTCGATCGTAAATACGGTCATCTCGGCCTACATCCACCGCAGCTACCAGACCCGGTTTGAGTCGACCCAACGTGTGTCGCAGTGGCTTCAGGGGCAGCTTGACGACCTAAAACAGCAGGTCGAAACATCCCAGGAGCAGCTGATCCCGCTACAACGGCGGTTGGGCATCCTTGGCTTCGACCCAACACATAACCAGATCTCCAGCCAGCTGGAGGACATCTCCAAGGCAGCAGACCAGGCCCGCCTGAGCCGCATCTTCGCCGAGTCGCGGTATCGGGTGCTGGCCGGCATGGATCCCGACACGATTGAAAGTTCAATCGGAGCGACCCCGGGCACGTCCGCTGGAGAACTCAACTCCTTGCGCGGACAGGCGGCGTCGGCTCGCGCGAACTACGCTCAACTCACTGCAAATCTGGGTCCGAATCATCCACAAGTCCGGGCGCTGAAGGCGCAGATCGACGAACTGCAGCAGGAGATCACCGCGGAACAGAACCGGCTCCTTCTTCAAGCCAAGCAGAACTACATCGCCGCGAAGGCAAACGAAGACCAGACGCAGGCTACCCTCGAGGCGCAGCAGACGGCGGCCTACAAGCTCGGGGATGATCTGATTCAATATCAACTTCGTCAGCGTGAGTTTGAGTCAAGCCGGACACTTTACGAATCGTTGCTACAGCGACTGCGCACGGCCGGCGTGCAGGCCGGACTCGAATCGCTGGAAATCGACGTGGTCGACCGCGCGATGTTGCCAGCCAATCCGGTTATCAGCAGTCAGACAAGCACCATCCTGTCGAGTCTGGTGTTTGGGCTGATTGGCGGCGTCGTGATCGCATTCCTCCTTGAAAGCCTGGACACCGGTCTTCGGGGTGTCGCCGAGATCGAACAGATCACGGAGTTGCCATCGCTGGCCGTGGTTCCGCGAGCTAGACGCGCATCGGCCGAGGAAGCAGCCCAACTCACCACAGCGCAACGGAACGTGTCCGTCATCTACAAGCCAAAGTCCCAGTTTGCGGAGGCGTTCCGCTCCCTGCGCACATCGCTGCTGCTTTCCACCGCGGGTCACCCTCCAAAGACGATCCTGTTCACCAGCGCGACGCCTTCAGAAGGCAAAACAACAGCCGCCACCAATCTTGCGGCAGTACTGGCACAGGGAGATGCCCGGGTGCTGCTGATCGATGGCGACCTTCGCCGACCAAACATCCACCATCGCTTCGGTCTTAACGGACGAGTCGGCTTGACGACACTGCTGACCGGTGCCTCCACGCTAGAGCAGACTGTCCAGCACACTCCGGAGGTACCGAACCTTGACCTGATCGCGAGTGGGCCCGTGCCTCCGCTTCCCACAGAGATGCTTGCGTCCCAGGCCATGCGCGATCTGCTGATCTCCTTCCGCGACCTTTATACGCACATCATCATCGACACGCCTCCAATTCTGTCCGTGACAGACGGTATCGTGCTCGCTCGGGAGGCGGATGCTGTGGTGCTGGTGGTTCGTCACGGCAAGTCCAACAAGCATGTGGTGCGCCGAGCACGAGATCTTCTGCTCCGCTCCGGCGCGGTAATTACTGGTCTGGTCTTGAACGCCATCGACGTGTCATCACCCGAGTACTACGGCTACTACGGCTACTCCAAGTACAACTACGCTGCGGCAGATGCGGGCAGTTGGGAGCCACGCGAGTCAGCACAGCACGATCCGTCGTCTGGGAAGGAGTCCTAAGGATGCGAAACTCCTTGTGCAAGCACCTGCCGAGCGCTGCGAGGGCCATTCTCCGTCTGGGTACGCTGCTCAGTCTGCTATGTCTGGCGCATGCCCTTCCGGCTCAGTTCAGTGGCCCGGCTCCACTTCCTTCGCCCTTACGCAACACGCCGATGCAACTGACCACCGATCCTGCCGTTCTTTTCCCGGGCGAGCGGGAGGTGGAACTCGGTCCCGGTGATCAGGTTGCGGTGCGCATCTTCGACGCACCGGACTACGTCACGACCACGCGCGTCAGCCTGGATGGCACCGTTCAGATTCCGCTTGCCGGGGTGATTCACGTTGGGGGCCTCTCCGTGCAGCGTGCAGAGGAGCTGATCGCCCTACACCTCAGGCAGGCCGGCATGTTTCGTAACCCCCAGGTCACGATCGAGTTGCTTGAGTCACCGAACCAGATCATCACAGTGATCGGGGAAGTCCATGCGGTTGTGCCTGCACTGGGCGGCCACAAGCGCCTGTATGACGTGCTGGCCGCAGCCGGTGGTCTGCCGAACACTGCGAGCCATCTGGTTGCGATCAATCGTCCGGGACAGGCCGAACCTATTTTGATCGACCTTGGTCCCGATCCCGCACGAAGCAACCGAGGCGACATCCCGGTGTTCGCGCGAGACACCATCGTGGTCTCACGGGTTGGCGTTGTCTATGTTCTGGGCGCGTTCAAGGTACAAGGGGCCATCCCGATCCAGCCATCCACGCCACTTACCCTCATGCAGGCGACAGCGTTGGGGGGCGGCGCGGGATTTGAAGGTAAGTTCGACGACCTGCGGATTGTCCGGACGGTTGGGCTGGAGCGCCGTGTCATCCGTGTGGACATCAAGAAGGTTGAGCGCGGACAGGCCCCCGATCCTGTGCTGCAAGCGGATGACGTCATCTTCCTGCCATCCAGCGTTCTCCGGGCCGCAATCAAGAGTGGCGGCATCAATCTGCTTCTTTCGAGTGTGTCGGTCCTTTTCTATGCCGCAAATGCCTTCTAGGAAGAGCCGCCGAGAAACGTAGACGAACGGAGTGTCACCGCAGCAGCAACGATTGTCTGCTGCGGATCACTTCAGGTCATGTTACTTTCGGAACCAGATCGCAAGAACCGCCAGCAGAACGAGTTACAGCATATGCGCCTGCTCCACATCATCGGTACTATCAGCCCGGAGGCCGGCGGACCGTCGCAGTCGGTGCGAGCAATCCTGGCAAACGGGCCCGCGGACTACAGGGGAGAGGTCGCCTCGCTCGATCCGCCCGACGCTCCGTTCCTGAAGGAAGTCTCCTTCCCTGTCCATCCGCTCGGGCCGACAGTGACACCGTTTCGACTCACCCGCAAGCTCGTGCCGTGGCTGCGAGCAAACGGCGATCGATTCGACGGCATCGTCGTTAGTGGTCTGTGGCAGTACGTTGGCCTTGCTGTGTGGTTTGTCTTCCGAGGCAGAAAACCCTACGTGGTCTTCACGCACGGCATGCTGGACCCCTACTTCAAACACAACTTCCCGCTGAAGCACATGAAGAAGTGGGTCTACTGGTTGCTGGGCGAGTACTGGGTGCTGCGTGGCGCATTTCGCGTACTCTTCACCACGGAGGCGGAAGAAAAGCTGGCGCGACAAAGCTTTTGGCTCCATCGCTGGAAGTCGGCCGTGGTTCCGTATGGAACAGTCGGACCGGTGGGCGACCCGGCAGAGAATCTGGAGAGCTTCTACGCACTGCAGCCAGAGCTGCGGGGTAAGCGCTTTGTTGTGTTCCTCGGCCGCATCCATCGCAAAAAGGGATGCGATCTGTTGGTCGAGGCATTTGCCCGCATCGCATCGACGGACCCCGGCCTGGAACTTGTGATCGCCGGCCCGGATCAGCAGCAATGGGCCGCATCCCTGAAGAAGATCGCCGAGCAGGCAGGAGTTGCCGGGCGTCTGCACTGGCCGGGTATGCTGCAGGGCTCCGCGAAGTGGGGAGCTCTACGCGCTGCCGAGGTCTTTATTCTTCCATCGCACCAGGAAAACTTCGGCATCGCCGTGGCGGAAGCGCTGAGCGTTCACTGCCCCGTTCTTGTCTCCGACAAGGTCAACATCTGGGAAGACGTCGTAGCCGACGGATGTGGCTTCATGGAGCCTGACACGCTGGAGGGGACGGTTCGGTTGCTTCAGCGATGGATCGCCCTCTCCCCGGAGCAGCGGGAGACCATGAAGGAGCGCGCTTTCAGCACCTTCTTCAGCCGGTACGACATGAAGCAGAATGCGAAGAAGATTATCCGGCTCTTTGACGCTGCGCTGGAGGCGCAAACCGGTCGTGCCAAGGAGAGTGTTTGACGCATCCCGCCTCTTCACCGCATCCTTCCGCTGCGTCGCGCCCCCAGCCACACTACAACGCTGCGGAGACAATCTCCAGCCAGCGTGACCCCTTCGAACGGCCTGCCTTCGCGCTTTCAGATCGGCTGCGCCGCCTGTCCTGGAACACGGCTTACCTGCTCCTGTACCGCTTCTCTCCGCGCCCGCTACACGCATGGAGGAGTTATGTGCTGCGGCTGTTTGGTGCGCATGTAGGTCGCGCCTGCCACTTCTACCCAGCAGCGCGCATCTGGGCTCCCTGGAATCTGACAGCCGGCGACCTGGTCACCGTGGCCGATGGGGCTGAGCTATATAACCCGGCTCCCCTGGTGCTTGGATCACGCGTCATCATCTCGCAGGACGCTTACATCTGTGGCGCCACCCACGACTACGATGCGGCAGACTTCCCCCTGTTAGCCTTTCGTATGGAGATTGGAGCCTCTGCGTGGGTTTGCGCCCGAGCCTCCGTCTCTCCCGGCGTCTCGATTGGTGAGGGTGCTGTTCTTGGGCTTGGCAGTATCGCAACGCGTTCGCTGGAGCCCTGGGCTGTTTACGCAGGGATTCCGGCACGTCGCTTAAAGGATCGGGTAAAACCGGGGGAACCAGCCTGAGTTGGGAGCCGGCCTGACTAATGAGAGTGGCCCCTCCATAAAGGAGAGGCCACCTACTCTTCTGCTCTCTTACGATCGCAGTTTGGACAAAAGATCGGTTGGGTGCACGGGCTTGGCGAGAATCTCGAACTCGTGTCCCTGCATCCGTGCCTTCTCCAGAAGGTCGGCCGTCGCAGCCTGCCCTGAGAAAAGCAGGATTTTGCACTGAGGAATCTTGCTGCGCGTGATGATGGCCGCCTCGATGCCGGTCATTCCGGTCATGATGACGTCACTGATCAACATGTTTGGCTGAAAGCTGTCGAGCGCCTCGACTGCCTTCTCTCCACTGAACACTGCTCGTGCCTCGAAACCAGCCTGGTTGAGGATGATTGCAAGGGTATTCGCAATCACCTGCTCATCGTCTGCGACTAACACGCGAGGCTTGGTTTGATTTGCTGTCGTTTCTGCCATAAAGAGTATCTACCCCGGTTCTGCCACAGCTGCCTCACCGAACATATCACGTCTCAGCAAGCCAGCCTGTATGTCATGGCAATGATACGCTGGGCAAAGTTTCGGTTGCTCACGCACCCGCCACCGCCCGCGACACACGCCTTTTCAACTGATTCCCTATCAACTATGCAGCCTGCCATCATACGTGCCGAACGCGTAGAGAAGTACTACGCTCAGCCAAGCGAAAATCGCATTCAGGTCATCTCACCGACCGACCTTGCGATCCCGCCCGGTGAGATCATCGCGCTGCTTGGGCCGTCCGGGTCTGGCAAGTCAACATTGCTGCGCATGCTTACCGGCCTTTCCACGCCCTCAGCCGGTCAGGTCTTCTGGCATGAGCAGCCGATTGCCTCGGCCGATGTAAACGTCTCGATCGTCTTCCAGTCCTTTGCCCTCTTTCCCTGGCTTACGGTGCTGGAAAACGTAGAAGCACCCCTCAGCGCGCGAGGCATGGAGCCCGGAGAGCGTCGCCGCCGTTCTCTCAAGATTCTGGACACCGTCGGCCTTGACGGCTTCCAGGCGGCGTATCCCAAAGAGCTTTCGGGTGGCATGCGCCAGCGTGTCGGGTTCGCCCGGGCGCTGGTGGTCGAGCCGGAGGTGCTCTTCATGGACGAGCCCTTCTCTGCTCTCGATGTGCTCACTGCGGAGAACCTCCGCTCGGAACTCCTGGAGCTTTGGCAGAACAAGACCATACCCACGCAGGCCATCTTCCTCGTCACTCACAACATCGAGGAGGCGGTTCTGCTTGCGGACCGGATTATCGTGCTGGGACGCAACCCGGGGCACGTCCGCACCGACTTCAAGGTCGGTCTGGCTCATCCGCGCGACCGCAAAGCGAGCGCCTTCACCCAGCTCGTCGACTATATCTACAAGGTTCTTACGCAGCCCGACGCGCAGCCTCCAGCCCCGCCGCAGACCGCCGGTGGCAAGCGTGTCCGCGACCAACGACTGATGCATTACCAGATGCTGCCTCACGCACGTCCGGGCGGCATTGCAGGCCTGCTTGAGATCCTTCTGGATCACTCCGGCAAGGATGACATCTACCGGCTTGCCGATGATCTCGCCTTTGAAGTCGACGATCTTCTGCCCATTGTGGACGCTTCACAGCTGCTCGGCTTTCTGACGGTCACTGAAGGTGATGCGGCCATCACCCCCACGGGAGCTGAGTTCGCCAACTCCGAGATCCTGCGGCAAAAAGAACTCTTTCGTGAAGCCGCAGTCGCGAATGTTCTGCTGCTGCGCCAGATCATTCGGGCTATCGAGGCGAAGAGTGACCACACCGTCTCTGAGGAGTTCTTCCACGACATGCTCGATGAGCAGTTCAGCGAGGAAGAGACGCTGCGTCAGCTGGAAACAGCCATCAACTGGGGACGCTACGCCGAGCTCTTTGACTACGACAGCTCCCGTCGTCGGTTCTATCCCTTTGAGGAGCAGGATGTGGAAGCCCGTGCCGCGCAGGAAGTCGAGTAGTGCCGTTGCCTGACAGCTTCGGCATGCTGCGCGGATCAGAAGGCCTCGCACGCTCGCAGGCGTTGCGACGCACCTGGCCGGTCGTGCTGGATCTCGCAGTAGCGCTCCTTGGCCTGGCGTGCTTCTACGGTGTGGTCCGCATCGGCCGCTACTGGTTCAGCCATCCCACGCCTGAGCTGCAGATCTCGCTCAGCCCGCGCGCACTGCCGCTATACGCCTTCTACTCCGTCATCCGCATCGGCCTCGCGTATCTGTTGTCGCTCGTCTTCGCCATCGGTTATGGCTACACCGCCGCCTACAACAAGCGACTGGAAGCCTTTATGCTAGCCGCGCTGGACATCCTGCAGTCCATCCCTGTGCTCAGCTTTCTGCCGGGCGTCATGCTCGCCATGGTCGCCCTGTTTCCCACGCGGCAGGTCGGCGTAGAGATCGGCGCGGTGCTGCTGATCTTCACCGGCGCCGTCTGGAACATGGCCTTCTCCTTCTACTCCTCGCTGAAGAGCATTCCCAAGGAGCTGAACGAGGCAACGGAGATCTACCGCTTTTCCCGCCTGCAACGCCTGCTGCAGCTCGAGCTGCCCTACGCCGCGATCGGGCTCATCTGGAACTCGATTATGTCGGTGGCTGGCGCTTGGTTCTTTCTGATCGCCTGCGAGATGTTTCGCCTCGGCGACCGTGACTTCCGTCTGCCGGGCCTTGGCTCCTACCTGCAGACAGCCGCGTCCGCCGGCAACACGCACGCCGTGGTGTGGGGGCTGACAGCCATGATCGCCATTATCGTTGCGACAGACCAGCTCGTATGGCGACCCATCATCGCCTGGAGCGATCGCTTTAAATTCGAGCAGGTGGAGGGCTCAGCCCGTGTGCACTCCCCACTGCTGCACCTCCTCCAGAACTCGCGACTGCTGCAGAAGTTCGGCACAGGCCACCTCGCGCGGGCCGAAGATCGCTACTATCGCGCGAACGCCCGGCGCCGCGAGCGGGACATTGCCCTCATCGCCGCAGGCAAGCAGGGCTCCCGCACCCCGGCCCTGATCGTTCGCACCCTGCTTCTGATCCTCGTCTTCGGCTTCGCCGGCGTGATGGGTCTGCATGCCCTTACGCTGCTGCACCAGATCGACGGGCGTGAACTGCTCACCATCCTCAAGGGCGCGCTCTTCACTTTTCTGCGGGTCAACTGCGCGCTTCTGCTGGCCTCCGCCTGGACCATCCCTGTTGGCGTTGCAATCGGCTTTCAGCCCCGCCTTGCTCGCATCGCCCAGCCGCTCGCACAGATTGTCGCTTCCGTCCCCGCGGTAGCCGTCTTCCCCATCCTTCTGGTTGGCCTGCTGCGGGTAGGTGGAGGCATGGGCATCGGCTCCATCATGCTCATGCTGCTCGGCACGCAGTGGTACATCCTGTTCAATGTCATCGCCGGCGCCATGGCCATCCCGTCCGACCTCAAGGAAGTCGCCACGCTCTTCCGCTTCACGCGCTGGCAGCGCTGGCGCACCGTGATCCTCCCGGGCATCTTTCCCTTCCTGATCACCGGTCTGGTGACGGCCTCGGGCGGCGCGTGGAACGCCTCCATCATCTCCGAGTACTTCCTGCTCAAAGGTCAGGTGCTGCAGACCACTGGTCTCGGTGCGCAGATCTCCGCCGCTACCTCCGCCGGTCACTTCCAGGTGCTATTAATGGCCACGATCGTCATGGCCCTCATGGTCGTCACCATTAATCGCCTGGTCTGGCGTCCGCTCTTCCGCCTGGCTGAGACCCGCTACCGCCTTTAGGCCGGTCGAGCGGGCTCGCCCTTTCGGCGAAACGCAAAGATGACCGCCAGCAGCGGCGGCGCCAGCAACACCCCCCAGAACGGGATCACGATTCCAAGCACGATCGGCCCCAGCAGTGCCGCCCACCATGGCACGCGGGTCGTCCGATGCAGCACCATGGGCTGGATCAGCAGACCATCCAGCACTGCAATCAGCGCGTACAGGCCGAGCAGCAGGCCCAGCTTGTACCAGTCGTCTGTCTTGCCAAGCGTGAACAGCAGGCTCAGCACCGGCCCAATCAGACCCAGCGCCGCGCCAACCCCCGGCACAAACTGGCAGAGCGCTCCCACCAGCGCCCACAGTGGCGCAAGCGGCACGTGCAGCAGCCACAGCCCCACCCACCACAGCACGCCAACGATCAGAGCATCGAGCGTCGTCGCCTGCCACCAGCCCAGCAGTGCCCCGCCCACCGTCCGCGCCGCCCCGCCAGTAGCCTGCAGCATGCCACCCGGCTCCCGCGTCTCCCCCCGTCGTGCCAGCTCGTCCTCGTTCGCCATGGTTGCTCAGATGCCTGCAGCGCGCACCCGCGCACTGCGAGCGCCACCCGCCGCTCTGCTAGCCTAGGGCCATGAAGTTCGGCGTGCTTGTTTTCCCCGGTTCCAACTGCGACCACGACACCTACAACGTCTTCTCCTCCGTGCTCGGCGCGCCGACCACCTTGCTGTGGCACGCCTCGCACGACCTCGAAGGCGCGGATGTGATCCTTGTTCCCGGCGGCTTCGCCTACGGCGACTACCTGCGCACCGGTGCCATCGCCCGCTTTGCCCCGATCATGCAGTCTGTGGCGAAGTTCGCCGCCTCGGGCGGCATCGTCATGGGCATCTGCAACGGCTTCCAGATCCTTTGCGAATCCGGCCTCCTGCCCGGCGCGCTCATGCGCAATCGTGACCAGCACTACATCTGTCGGCAGGTTCACCTCCGTACCGAAACAGGCGACTCGCCCTTTACCCACGACGTCCCCCGCGGCACCGTGCTGCAGATGCCCATCGGCCACATGGAAGGCAACTTCTTCTGCGACGATGCCACCCTCGCGCAGCTCCGCGACCAGGACCGGATCGCCTTCCGGTATAGCTCTCCGACCGGCGAGATCACCCCCGCCGTGAACCCGAACGGCTCGCTGGATAACATCGCCGGCATTCTCTCGGAAGGTCGCAACGTGCTCGGCATGATGCCGCACCCGGACCGCTCCTCTGAGGCCCTGCTCGGCTCGGCGGATGGTCTGCGCCTCTTCCGCTCGCTCGCCAGCTCCCTCGCCACTGCCTGACGGCTGCCGAAGCGAGGGACAGCCGTCCTCCGGCTCCGCTACACTCTCCTCGCCTATGACTAGCCTCCTGCGCACCCTGGCCTTCGTCGCATCCGTCTCCGCCGTGCTCCCGACTTCCGCCCAGGCTCGCCTCTCCGCCACACCCGGGCCGCTTCCGAATACGCTCACCGGTGCGGACGTCCGCCACGCCACCTCGCTCGACGGCCCCTGGCACATCATCCCGGACCCCTACTTCACCGGTCTCTTCTCCTTTCACGGGGCGGAGCGCAAGGACGGCTGGTTCCTCGACAAGCACTGGCACCTGGGCGACAACGAGCTCGTCGAGTACGACTTCGCCAAAAGCCCCACCATCAACGTCCCTGGTGACTGGAACACGCAGCGCCCGGACCTCTTCCTCTACGAGGGGCCGCTCTGGTACCAGCGCGACGTCACCTACACCGCACAGCCGGACCACACGGTCTTCCTCCACGTTGGCGCCGCCAACTACCAGTCCTTCTGGTGGGTGAACGGCACCCGCGTCTGCGACCACGAGGGCGGCTTCACCACCTTCGACTGCGACGTCACCGCCGCTCTTCATCCCGGTGCCAACTCCATCGTCGCCGCCGTCGACGACGCCCGCCGCCCCGATGGCCTACCCACCGTCAAGACAGATTGGTACAACTACGGCGGGCTCACGCGCGACGTCTCCCTGGTTGAAATGCCCTCGACCTACATCGAGCACTACGACCTGCATCTTGACCGCGCCACGCGCTCCAGGATCGAGGGCTCCGTCCAGCTAGCCGGCGCGCATCCCGCCGCGCAGCAGATCGCCATCGCCATCCCCGAGCTGCACGCCAAGGCCGCTATCACCACCGACGCCAATGGCACAGCGACAGTCTCCCTGCCCGTGACCGGCCTGGCGCTTTGGTCGCCGGAGACACCTAAGCTCTACGCGGTCGATCTCGCCGTCCAGCAATCCGGAGGTGCCGACACCCTCACCGATCAGATCGGCTTCCGCACCATCGAGACCCACGGCTCCGAGATCCTCCTCAACGGCAAGCCGATCTTTCTTCGCGGCGTCTCCATCCACGCCGAGGCGCCCATCGAGACTGGCCGGGTCACCACGGACAAACAGCGTGAAACGCTCCTCGGCTGGGCCAAGGATCTTGGCTGCAACTACGTGCGCCTGGCCCACTACCCACACGACGAGCGAATGACCCGCCTCGCCGACAAGGTGGGCCTGCTCGTCTGGTCGGAGATCCCCGTCTACTGGGCAGTCGAGTTCTCTAATCCCGACGTCCTCGCCAAGGCCAAACGCCTGCTTCACGAGAACATCAACCGCGATGGCAACCGGGCCTCCATCATTCTCTGGTCCATCGCCAACGAGACCCCCGCCACCCCCGCGCGCACGGAGTTCCTCTCCGCCCTCGCCGACGAAGTCCACCATACTGACCCCTCGCGTCTCGTCACCGCCGCCCTTCTGGTCCACAACGCCGACGGTCAGCCCCACGCCAAGGTCATCGATGACCCGCTCGGCAAGTCGCTCGACGTCATCGGCTTCAACGAGTACATCGGCTGGTACGAGGGCCCGCCGGAGCTCGCCGACCAGACGAGCTGGAGCGTCGCCTACAACAAACCCCTCATCGTCTCCGAGTTTGGTGGCGGCGCGAAAGCCGGTCTGCACGGCAGCCCCACCACCCGCTGGACGGAGGAGTACGAGTCCGCCATCTACACCCATCAGCTCGGCATGCTCAACAAGATCGAGCAGCTCCGCGGCATGAGCCCCTGGGTCCTCATGGACTTCCGCTCACCATCCCGCATGCTCCCCGGCATCCAGGACGACTTCAACCGCAAGGGCCTCATCAGCGACCAGGGGCAGAAGAAGCTTGCCTTCTCCACCCTCCAGCACGCCTACCAGACAGGGGCGATCGGCCATGCCGAGTAGTGGCTAAGTCGCTGCCTGCAACAGGTTTCGCGACCCCGCGGCAGCTTTCGTGTCTAATGGAAGCAGCACCTGTTTGGGCACATGATCGATATTCACAACCACCTTCTACCCGGCCTCGACGACGGCGCCCCTGAGCTTTCCATCTCGGTGGAGATGTGTCGCATGGCCGAGGCGGACGGCATCACGCACATTGCCTGCACGCCCCATGCCAACTATCGCTACACCTATGATCCCTTCCGCACCGAAGATCTGCTGGCGGTCCTCCGCGCCCGGCTGGTAGAAGAAGGCATCTCGCTCCAGCTCTTACGTGCTGCGGACTTCCACCTCTCCTACGAGAACATCCAGGACGCCATCGCGGACCCTGCGCGCTTCTCGATCGCCGGCAAGGGCTACCTTATGGTCGAACTGCCCGACTATGGCTCGTTCGCGAACTTTGCCGAGACCTTCTACCACCTGCAGCTTGCCGGCATGACGCCCGTCCTCACGCACCCGGAGCGCAACCCCACCCTCCAGGAAGACGCCTCCTGGGTCGACCAGTGGTTTGAGCAGGGCGTCCTTATGCAGGTAACAGCCAACTCCATCACCGGCGGCATGGGACGCAAGGCCCGCAAATTCGCCCTCAACATGTTGGACCGGCAGCAGATCCATATCGTCGCAACCGATGCCCACAATCTGAACTCGCGGCCGCCCCGCCTCAGCGCGGCCTTTGATGAGGTCCGCAGCCGTACGTCGCCCGCCATCGCCGAAGCCCTGTTCCGTACCAACCCGGGTTGTGCCATCGAGGGGCGACCGCTTCCAGTCTCATCAACCCATCGCTTCGACGACGACCCAGTGGCGGAAAGCAGCTGGTGGCAACGCCTTCTGCGACGCTAGCCTCTGACTGGCCTAGAGTCCCAGGCCGCCGTCCACCGCCAGCAACTGCCCGGTGATGAAGCTCGGTCCCGTCGCAAAGAAGAGCACCGCCGCCGCCACATCAGTTGCCGTGCCGTTCCGCTGCATGGGCGTCTTTTCCGCAAAGCGCGCGTACATCGGATCCATCTCCCCCTGCACGATCATGCCCGGCGCGACGCAGTTCACGCTGACCTCCGGCGCCCATGCCTTGGCCATGGTTTGAGACAACATGTGCAACGCTGCCTTCGACGTGCAGTAGTGCGCGTGGGTCGCCCAGGGGTGCATCCCTCCCAACGAGCCCACGTTCACGATCCTTCCTCGCGCCGCGCGCAGGCTGGGCAGCAACGCCTGGGCGACCAGAAACGGCGCTCGCGTATTCACCGCAAACATGCCGTCCCAGCCTTCTACAGAGATCGCCTCCATCGGCTCGGAGGCAAAGCGCCCGGCATTGTTCACCAGAAGATCCAGTCCCCCCAGGGCATCAACAGCCTGCGCAGCCATCTGCACGATCTCGCCCGGCGCGGCAAGGTCACAGGCCACCGTCGCCGCCCGTACGCCATGCTCCCGGATCGCCTCTGCGGTGATCTCAGCCTCCGCCGCGGACTCCCGGTAGGTGACGCACACATCGGCTCCCGCCGCCGCGAGCTCCAGCGCGATCGCCCGGCCGATGCGTTTGGCCGCTCCCGTCACCAGCGCCCGGCGCCCGGCAAGCGGCTTCCATCCTGCTCCACCCTCTCCCGGCACGGTCACAGCTGGGGTGCGCTCTGGGTGCTGTCCGAAGGCTTGTCCGGCGAGGGCTTCGCCTCCGGGCTCTTGGTGCCGTCCGCGGGGTCAGCTGGAGTCGCGGTTGCGTCAGCACCCGTAGGCGCTGGCGTCGTCCGGGGCTGCAGGGTAGGCTGCGCCGGCCTCTTTGCCTCCGGCAAGGGCTCCTGGATCCCCGGCTTGCGGGTGGCGGCTTTGCCGTAATTGTCTTCATAGGCAGAGATCTGCTCCCGCGGTCGCAGCAGGGCTACGCGAATCTCGCGGCTCGCCTCATCGACCTGGAACTCGTCGGCGTAGGTCGCATAGCCGTTGGCAATTACCTGCACCAGAACCTTGCTCCCGGTAGTGATCACATCCATGCTCGCCTTGCCGTCCGGATCCGTCTTGACCTCGAGATTGCCTTCATCCTTGCCATCGCGGGTCGCGCGCAGGATCACCGCCGCATTGGGGATCGGTTTGCCCGTGGAATGTTTCGTCACAAGCACTTCAATGTGTGAGGTCGGCGGCGGTGCCTTGTACTTTCGCCCACGCCTGTCCTGCTGCCCGGCTCCAAATACGCCTGCAAACGCCACCGCTCCCGCTAGACCAATCGAAACAACCCGTCGCCGCAACATAGGCGCATTCTACGCTTCCAGCTTCACCGTAGGCCGGCCGAGAGGAGGTCCTCAAGGCAGCCATCCCTGGCAGGAAGGTTGCGTGGCATTAACTCATATTTCACCGTATCCGGCTTGACTCAGCACCCAGTCACGGTCTAACGTTAGCAGTCGAGGGGCGTGAGTGCCAGAAGTCACAGGCCAGCTTTCGCCCAGGCACCATCTTGCGCCCACGCGGCGTTTCGTCCCAAATATGCTGGCCGAGCTTGCTCGCCCGCTCAACCTCAGGAGATGTTCTATGGCAACAACCTCATTCACTCCCCTGCACGACCGTATCCTCGTTCGCCGTGTCGAAGAGGGTGAAACCCTCCGTGGCGGCATCATCATCCCCGACTCGGCCAAGGAAAAGCCCCAGCAGGGTGAAGTCGTCTCGGTCGGCAAGGGCAAGTCCAACGATGAAGGCAAGGTCTTCCCGCTCGACGTCAAGGCTGGCGACACCATCCTCTTCGGGAAGTATTCGGGAACCGAGATCAAGCTGGACGGCGAAGAGCTCCTCATCATGCGTGAAGAGGAAGTCCTCGGCATCCTCAAGAAGTAAGCGGCACCCGGAAGAAGTAAGCGGCACCTGGCGGCATACGAAGCGCCCCGCTTCTCGCACCATCATTACCCAAGTTTCCTCGGCAAATAGCCGAGACCAAAGGAAAACGAAATGGCAAAGCAAATTCTGCACGGAGAAGACTCGCGGCAGGCCATCCTGCGCGGCGTGAACATCCTCGCCGACGCGGTCAAGGTCACCCTCGGCCCCAAGGGCCGTAACGTCGTCATCGAAAAGAAGTTCGGCTCCCCCACCATCACCAAGGACGGCGTCACCGTCGCCAAGGAGATCGAGCTCAAGGACGCCCTTGAGAATATGGGCGCCCAGATGGTTCGCGAAGTGGCCTCCAAGACCTCCGACGTTGCTGGCGACGGCACCACCACCGCCACCGTTCTCGCCCAGGCCATCTACCGCGAAGGCGTGAAGACTGTCGCCGCCGGCGCGAATCCCATGGCCCTCAAGCGTGGCATCGACAAGGCCGTTGAGAGCATCATCGGCAAGCGCGACGAGCATGGCCAGGTCCAGGGCGGCGAGCTCTCGAAGCTCTCCAAGCCCGTCTCCGGCGACATGATCGCCCAGGTTGGCACCATCTCCGCCAACTCCGACGCCCAGATCGGCACCATCATCGCCGAAGCCATGAACAAGGTGGGCAAGGACGGCGTCATCACGGTCGAAGAGTCCCGCACCATGGAGACCCAGCTCGACGTCGTCGAGGGCATGCAGTTCGATCGCGGCTACCTTTCGCCCTACTTCGTCACCGACGCAGAGCGCATGGAAGCCTCGCTTGAGAACCCCTACATCCTGATCTACGAGAAGAAGATCAGCTCCATGAAGGACCTGCTTCCCCTGCTTGAGCAGATCGCCCGCACCGCCAAGCCGCTCATCATCATCGCGGAAGACGTTGATGGCGAAGCGCTCGCGACCCTGGTCGTCAACAAGCTGCGTGGCACCCTGAACGTCGCAGCCGTTAAGGCTCCTGGCTTCGGCGATCGCCGCAAGGCCATGCTTGAGGACATCGCCACCCTGACCGGCGGCAAGGCCATCACCGAAGACCTCGGCATCAAGCTTGAGGGCGTCAAGATCGAAGATCTCGGCACCGCCAAGCGCGTCACCATCGACAAGGACAACACCACCATCGTTGACGGTGGCGGCAATGACTCCAAGATCGAAGGCCGCGTCAAGGAGATCCGCGCTCAGGTCGAGAAGACCACCTCTGACTACGACCGTGAGAAGCTCCAGGAGCGTCTCGCCAAGCTGGTCGGCGGCGTCGCCGTCATCAAGGTCGGTGCAGCTACCGAGACCGAGATGAAGGAGAAGAAGGCCCGCGTGGAAGACGCCATGCACGCCACCCGTGCAGCGGTTGAGGAAGGTATCGTCCCGGGCGGCGGTGTTGCCCTGGTTCGCGCCTCCAAGGCCGTCGACGCCCTGCTCAAGACCCTCGAGGGCGATGAGAAGGTCGGTGCGCAGATCATTCGTCGCGCTATCGAAGAGCCACTTCGCATGATCGCCCACAACGCTGGTGAAGAAGGTGCCGTCGTTATCGGCAAGATCCACGCGTCGGACGAGAACAACTACGGCTACAACGCCGGTACCGGTGCTTATGAGGACCTAGTCGCCGCGGGCGTTATCGACCCAACCAAGGTCACCCGCACCGCGCTCCAGAACGCAGCGTCCATTGCTGGCCTTATGCTCACCACCGAAGCCATGATCTCGGAGATCCCCGAGAAGAAGGAAGCGGCGGGCGGCGGTCACCAGCACGGCGGCGGCATGGACGGCATGTACTAAGCCTCCATACACCACCAGCACAACAGGAAAGGCCCCGGAGACATCCGGGGCCTTCTCTGTTGAACAGCCAAGTAACGCTACTCCGCTGTCGCTCTCACTGCATGCGTCCCACGCACCTTCAGACCCTTCACCTTGCTCTTGAAGCGCACATCCACCAGGTCCTTCGCGCCCGGAACAGCAAACGTCGCGAACTGGCTGTTGTTGATCGCCTCCTGGAAGTTCTTCAGGTACGGCGCCAAAGAAACCGGGCTGCTGCGTAACTGGTAGAGCAGCGTACCCCCCGTCCCTTCACCTACCTGCTGCAGGTAGCTCTGTCCACTGAAGCTGGCCAGACCGCCTCCCACACCCGCGTTGCCGTAGTAGATGGAGTACACACTGATGCCGGCTCGCTGCGCTTCTGTGATCGACTGCGTCACATACGGGCTGTTCTGGTTCAGCGGCGACACGCTGCCATTGTAGGGGTCAACACCATTCGTGATCATCAGCACAAACCGCGCATGCGGCCTGCCTGCCTGCCCTGGCGCCTGCCCATAGCTCTCCGTCTCCCGCGGCCAGCTCTTGGCAAAGTCCGACAGTGCAAAGTACGGACTCGCACTGATGCCCGGGGTGCCGAGTGGCAAGCGCAACGAGCCGGCGGCTGCAGCATGGTTCGCCGTAAATCCCTTCGAGACCACGCGGCCGTTCTGCATATAGCCCACCAGAACCTGTACCCCGGCCGGCAGACCTGTCACAAAATCCTGCAGGTCACTCAACTGCCGCCCGATCGACGATCGCAGCCCATCGTCGAGCAGTACCGCAACCTGTGTGTCAGCGGGCTGGAGCGGCTGCAACTGGGTGACCGCCTCCGTCTTTCCTTGCACCTGCACCGAGATTGAGCTCGCGTTGATCGGCACCTCCTGCTTGTTCTCGAATGTCACCACCGTGGTCGCCATCGCCTGCGCCTGCGCGGCCACCGCCGGCGCCAGGCACGCCATCACGCCAACACTCCAAACTGCAACCTGTTGCACTCGTGTCATCTCAAAGCCCTCACAGAATTAGACGTCGATCCTGATCACGTGATCCACCCGCCTGCCCATTTGCTCCCATAGGCGGCGCATCCGACCCGGTCCACTGCGATACCCTGAAACTCGTGCCCAACCGCCTTGAAACGCAACCCGCAGTCGCACCGGCTCACGCCATCGACCCCGTCGCCGCCGTGGCCGACGGGCAGCCCGGGACGGACCACACCCTGCTGCAAAGCTTCTTTCTGGGCGGCTTTGAAAGCGCCACACACACCCGCCGCGACCGTCGGCGTATCGATGTCGCGCATGGCACACGGCACGACACCCTGGCGGCAACCGACTACGCCCTGCTTGCGGAGTGCGGCATCCGCACCGTGCGGGATGCCCTCCGCTGGCACCTGATCGAGCATGCGCCTGCCCTCTACGACTGGTCCTCCTTTCTGCCCACGCTCGATGCCGCCTTGCAAACGCGCACGCAGGTTCTGTGGGATCTCTGTCACTGGGGTGTCCCCGAGCACGTTGATCCGTTCTCCCCCGAGTTCCCCGACCAGTTCGCTCGTTTCGCCGCCGCAGCGGCTCGTCTCATCCGCGAAGCCCACAAGCGCGCGGGCATCCCCGGTCCGTCCATCTTCTGTCCAGTGAACGAGATCTCCTTCTGGTCCTGGGTCGGCGGCGACGAACAGCACTTCTTCCCCTTCGCCCAGGGACGCGGCGCCGAGCTGAAGCAACAACTCGTCCGCGCCTCCCTCGCCGCCATTCGTCTCATCCGCAGCGATGACCCAACGGCGCGCTTTATCCAGCCCGAGCCAGTCATCCAGATCGCCGGCAACGCCAGCCTTCCGCAGCGTGCGCTCGCGGCCGAACGGCACACCGAAGGGCAGTACGAAGCCTGGGACATGCTCGCCGGGTACCATCCGCCGGACAGCCTTCTCGCGACAGAAGACGTCGGCGGCACGCCTGACTGTCTCGACATCGTCGGCGTCAACTTCTATTGGAACAACCAGTGGATCGACCGCGGGGAGCGCACCCCGCTCGGGCACAACCTCCATCGCCCTCTTCACCTGATCCTCAAAAGCCTTTGGCAGCGTTACGGGCGCCCGCTTCTCATTACCGAAACGGGAGCCGAAGCCAGCGCCGCCGTGGGCTGGCTCGGATACGTCGCCGCCGAGGTGCGGCAGGCCATGCGGCTCGGTGTGCCGGTCCTGGGTCTCTGCCTCTACCCGGTCATGGACTACCCGGGCTGGGACGACGGCCGCCACTGCAGCTGTGGCCTCATCGAGGTGGCCGCGGACTGGTCTACACGCTCATTGCGCGACGACTTGCAGGCCGAACTCAAAGCCCAGCAGCGTCTTCTCTCCACCTCCCATTCACTCGCCTCCGCCGCGAAAGGCTAACGCCCATGCCCCTCTCCGCCCCTGAAGAACTCCAGGTCTCTCCTTCCACGCCAGCAAACCCCATCGATGGCACGGAGCTTCTAGCCCGCACACGCACCCTTGCCGCCGAGCTTGCGAACGCTCCGACGCCCACCACGGCCGGCTTTCTTGAGCACGCCTTTCAGCAGCTGTTGTCCATTGGGGTCACCACTGCAGCTCTTCCCCGGGCCTTCGGCGGAGCCGGCCTTGGCACCGAGCCCGGCACCCACCTCACGCTTCTGCAGCTCCTGGCCACGGTTGGTGGCATCGATCTCTCCCTCGGTCGCCTCTTTGAAGGTCATGTCAACGGCCTCATCCTCGCCGCCACCTTTGGCTCTCCTGCCCAGCTGGAGCCCCTCGCCGCCGACGTCCACGCAGGCAAGCTTTCCGGCGTCTGGAACACCGGCAGCCCGCAACCTTTGCGCATCGAGGGAACACCCGCCGCGCTCGCCCTCGCCGGCAACAAGACCTTCGCCTCCGGCTGTCGCCTGATCCAGCGGCCCGTCATCACCGCAGAGATCGATCAGGCCGATCGTCGCGGCTGGCAGATGGTACTCCTGCCCCTGGATGCATCCGCGCTTGCTCCTCATCTCCGCATCGATGACCAAAGCTGGCAGCCCCTCGGCATGGAGGCCTCAGGCTCCTTCACCGTCGACTTCACCGGCTGCCCCCTCACCACGACCGACCTCCTCGGTGCTCCGGCTGACTTCTACCGCGAGCCGCTCTTTCGCGGTGGCGCCATCCGCTTTGTAGCCGTTCACGCCGGCGCGGTGCTTCGCCTGCATCAACTCTTCGCCGATTGGCTCAACAGCGGCAAGCGCGACGCCGACCCCTACCAGATCGCGCGGCTCGGCGAGCTCACGCTCCTCGCCCAGCAGGCCATCCTCTGGATCGAGCAGGCCGGCACTCTCGCCGAGCGGGGCCTCTCCCTGTCCGCGGACAAGTTTGCCGCAGAACGCATGGTGGAGTTTGCCAACACCATGCGCCTGGCCGTTGAGCGTCTTGCTACCGCCGCCATGGCCATCGTCGTGCCGGGCGTCGGCGCTCGCGGGCTCCTGCGGCCGCACCGCTTTGAGCAGATCCTCCGTGATCTCACCACCTACCTCCGTCAGCCCGCACCCGACCAAACCCTCGCCGAGGTGGGTCGCAGCACCATGAGAACCCTGCGCCTGCACAAGACGCTCCTCCCCTGGACCGCCGAGGCTGACCAGGCCTCGCTCTCCCCCGCCTACTTTGACGAGGTGTATCGCAACTCCACCGATCCCTGGAGCTTCGAGACCAGCTCCTACGAAGCCGCAAAGTATGCCGACACCCTCGCCAGCCTTCCCCACCCCCGCTTTCGCACGGCGCTGGAGGTGGGCTGCTCCATCGGTGTGCTCACTGAACAACTCGCCGAGCACTGCGACGCTCTCCTCTCGGTCGATGTCTCGGACCGCGCCCTAGCCACCGCCCGCAAGCGCCTCGCCGGCAACCCCCACGTCCGCTTGGAGCAGCTGCAGATCCCCCGCGAAATGCCCGACGGCGACTTCAACCTGATCCTCATCTCGGAGGTTGCGTACTACTGGCAGCGCGATGAGCTCGATCGAGCCGCTACTCTCCTGGCGGAGCGCCAACACACCGGCGACATCCTCGTCCTGGTCCACCTGACCGAGCTGGTCCCCGACTACCCACTCACCGGCGACCAGGTCCACGAGGCGTGGCTCGCCCGACCCGAGTGGCGTGTCCTGCGCGCCGAGCGTCGTGAGCGCTACCGCCTTGAGGTGCTGGAGAGACAGTAGTTCTCCGGCCCAGCAGTAGTTCTCCGGCGCGGCACCAGCTCTTTCTTAATCAGCGGCCGCGTAGGCCGACTCGGCGCTTCGGCTCTCTCCCGGCCGCATCGCCTCCAGGTGCCGCGTCAGCTTGCGCAACACCTCGCCCACCTCTGCCTGGCGCTCCCCGTCAAATCCGTTCTCAATCAACGCGGCACACCGGGCCACCACACACGCCGGCCTGGTCTCTTCCTCCGCCAGCAGCCTCACTTCCTGCTGGCAGACCGTCGGCAACAGCTTCAGGTCGTCACCTCGCCCTGTCATCGCAAACCTTCGGATCGCGCCCGCCCACAGCGCCCGATGCACGATCAGCTCGGCCGAAGGTACCCAGTGCTCGTGTCCCGCGTCCGTGATTGCCTTCCACTCGCGCAGCTGCCCGGATAGACCGACATCGACCTTGCCATGCATTCGACTGGAGGTATAGACCCTCACCGACATGGCATGGCGCACCCTGGCGCCTACCGCGCGTGCTCGCGCCACAAACTCCACATCCTCCAGCGCCGGCAGAATCGGCAGTCCCCCGGCCGCGGCATAGGCCTCTGTCGTGCACGCCAGCGACGCCCCAAACGCGTGCATGTGCCGGGGCCACGGATCTTCCGGCAGAGGGTCCAGCAGACTCTCAATCTCCGCCACCATCGCCTGCAACCGCCTGTCGGTCAGGTAAGCCCGCCGCACCATCGGCGGCAGATGCTCCAGCTCGCCTGCAGCCCAGCAGATCTCGCCTCCCACCACATCCACGCGCTGCAACGCGCGCAGGTTCTCCCGCACCCAGTCCGGCGCCACAATGGTATCCGCGTCGGTTGACAGAATTGCTCCATGAGTCCGCGGGCTCAGGCGTTCCCATGCGGTGTCCATCAACAGCCGGCGCGCCATCCCTACGTGCGCCTCCCGCGGGGCGAACTCCCGCGCAACCACATGAAGCTGCAGGCGATCGCGCAGCTCTCTCTGGAGTGACGCGGCCAGTTCCGCAGAGCCGTCTTCGCAGTTGTTCAGCAGCAACAGCACTTCAAACACCGACGGCGACATTGGTCTGCCGTCCTGGTCAACCTGCCGCGCCAGGGCTTCTATCGTGCGACGGAGGTGTTGTACCTCGTTCCGCGCCGGCACCACGACCACAGCCCGACAGCGCTCCCCAGCTCTGCCGGACAGCAGCGAATTTGATGACGTAAACGTACTCACCAATCAGCACACTATCGGACTGGCTCCCGCGGAACAAGCAGAGCTCGGCGTCTCGTCATCAAAGCAACCGAGGCACTTGCACGGTACACTAATGGTATTGGGACGCCGCTAGGTTCTCCCCGCTGCATCCCGGCAGCGGCAGGCAAACGTATGCACCACCTGTGGCGGGCGTCCAGATCGTGCGGAAGCACTTCCGGCACATCACAAGCGTTGCTGCGTCTCCAGCGCCAGCGAACAACTCGTGCGCTTTGGTTCGCCGTCGTATGTACTGCCTGTCGGACCCCCTTTTTACACCGTCTGCATCGTCACGATGCTCGGTATCTCATGCGTCGAGGTACAACTTGCAGCAATCCTCTTCATCGTCGCGTTCCACCCCGCAGATCACCACGACAGCGCTTGACCTCGTCTGCTTGAGTCACCTTCGCTGGGATTTTGTTACCCAGCGCCCGCAGCACCTTATGCGTCGCGCCGCCCGCACCCGCCGCGTCTTCTTCGTGGAAGAACCTGTCTGGCACAGCAACGATGAAGCAACCCCTATCCCTTCCCTCACCACCACCTTGCGCGAACCCAATCTGTGGGTTGTGCAGCCCCATCTCCGCTTTGGCGACGACGCCGTCGCAGTTCAGCGCGAAGCTCTCGCTGAGCTTTGCCGGGAGTTCTCGATTGAGAGTTGCGTGCGATGGCTGTACACCGCGATGGCGCTGCCCTTCAGCTCCTCGCTTCCATCGACCGTCACCGTTTACGACTGCATGGACGAACTCAGCGCCTTTGCTGGCGCGCCGCCTGAGCTCCTCAGCCTGGAGCAGCAGCTCTTCTCCGAAGCCGCCGTCATTTTCACCGGGGGTGTCAGCCTCTTTGAGGCTAAGCGCACACAGCACAACAACGTGCACGCCTTTCCCAGCTCGATCGATCTTGATCACTTCCGGCAGGCTCTATCTCCGGGGATCAGCGAGCCCACCGACCAGGCATCTATCCCTCATCCCCGCGCCGGCTTCTACGGGGTCATCGACGAGCGCTTCGACATCGACCTGCTTCGCACCCTCGCCGCGTCGCGTCCCGAGATTCACTTCGTCCTCCTAGGACCAGTTGTCAAGATTGACCCTGCCACCCTGCCGCAGGCCGCCAACCTCCACTACCTCGGTGGCAAGAGTTACGACGAGCTTCCGTCCTACCTAGCCGGATGGGATGTGGCTCTGCTCCCCTTCGCGCTCAACGCGTCCACACGTTTCATCTCGCCCACCAAGACCCCCGAGTACCTTGCTGCCGGGAAGCCCGTGGTCTCAACTGCCATTCGGGACGTCGAGCGCGGCTATAGCGACGCCGGCCTGGTGGCCATCGCGCACTCACCGGAAGAGTTCGCCTCCGCCATCGATGCGGCCCTTCTTCCACCCTCGCCGGAGTGGCAGCAGAGCGTCAATCGCCATCTCGCCCGCATGTCCTGGGACAAGACCTGGCGTGCCATGGATGCGGAGATCAGCCGCGCCCTCGCACAGCGCTCCTCGCCGTCCTCCCCCGTCCTCGGCAACCCTCTGCTGCTCGAAACACCGCGCCGCCCCAAGAGTGTTCGGTCTGAGCACTTCGACTACATCGTCGTCGGTGCGGGCTTTGCCGGCGCAGTCCTCGCCGAGCGCCTCGCCCGCGGCCTGGACCGGCGTGTTCTCGTCATCGACAAGCGCGATCACATCGCCGGCAATGCATACGACTGCTATGACGAAGCCGGCATCCTGATCCATCGCTATGGCCCGCACATCTTCCACACCAACTCGACCGAGGTAGTCGATTATCTCTCCCGCTTCACCGCATGGCGCCCCTACGAGCACCGCGTGCTCGCCAGCGTGCGGGACCAGCTTCTCCCCGTGCCGATCAACCTCGACACCATCAACCGACTCTACGACCTCAAGCTCGACGCCGCCGGCATGGAAGCCTTTCTCGCCGCGCGCACCGAGCGGCCAGCCGAGATCCGCACCTCGGAAGAGATCGTCATCAGCCGCGTCGGTCGCGAGCTCTACGAGCTGTTCTTCCGTAACTACACCCGCAAGCAATGGGGACTCGATCCCTCCGAGCTCGACAGCAGCGTCGCCGGCCGCATCCCCGTTCGCTTTAACAACGATGATCGCTACTTCGCCGACACCTTCCAGGCCATGCCACGCGAGGGCTACACCCGGATGTTCGAGCGCATGCTCGACCACCCGAACATTACGGTCCGGCTCGGGGTCGACTTTCAAACCATGCACCGCACCTACCCGGATGCCGAGATCGTCTACACCGGCCCCATCGACGAGTTCTTCAGCTTCCGCTACGGTCCACTGCCCTATCGCTCGCTGCACTTCCAACACGCCACCCACGACCAGCCCCTCTTCCAGCAGGCTCCGGTCATCAACTACCCCAACACGCACGAATACACGCGCGTGACCGAGTTCAAATACCTCACCGGGCAGCAACACAGCAAGACGAGCATCGTCTACGAATACCCGCGTGCCACGGGCGACCCGTACTATCCGATTCCCCGCCCGGAGAACGCTGCCATCTACGCCCGCTACCGTGAGCTCGCCGCCAGAACCGAGAAGGTTCACTTCTGCGGGCGCCTCGCCAACTACCGCTACTTCAACATGGATCAGGTCGTCGCCCAGGCTCTCTCCACCTTCCGGCAGATCGAACAGCACCAGCGTCTGGCCGTCCTGCCCAGCAAGGCACCCACGGTCACCACCTCCACCTTCCTCTCCACCCTCGGCAAAGAGGCCGTCTAAACCAACCGCCGTCCTGTGGCGTCATCACCAAAAGGCCACCCGCCATCGCAGGTGGCCTTTCCCTTTCTCCCGTCCGCGCGGGCGCAGCAATCCTCAACGCATCCAACCAAGCACATGCCGGGCCGGATCAAGCGCAAGCTGGAGCTGCAGAGGAGAGAGGAATACGCAGCGCGTGCCGCCGCCCCGGAAGCCGCAACCTGCGCCCTCTGTCATCGTCCGCTCGGCTCCCGCGTCGAATGGCATCACCGCATCCCGAAGAGCCAGGGCGGCAACGAAACCGTTCCCGTCCATCCCATCTGCCACCGCGCCATCCACGCGCATGTTTCGAACCACGATCTCGCCGCGATGTACGCCGATTTGGACACGTTGCGAGCACGCCCGGACTTGCGAGCCTTCCTCCGCTGGATCGCCAACAAGCCCCCAAACTTCCACGCTCCCACACGGCGCCGAAAGGACGGCCGGGAAGACCAGCCGTAGTTCGGGCCGCCCTTCCCACCTCCGCCATCTTCATCTCCCTGTCACCGAGAGGACTTTCGGTCGTCACGTCCCTCCCTAGCCCCCCGTAGTACAAAAGAAGATGAACTGGAGAAGCAATGACAGAGCACGCGGCAGGAAAAACACCACCATCCAGCACCACACAAGCAACGACGATCCCCTCCGAAACACAGAACATGATCGCCGGCGCTCCCGTCAGCGTCACTCCAGCAGGGCAGGAGACGCCAGCCGGCGGTGAAGTTCATCAGGTAGCCGGCGGCACACACCCGCAGATGACCAACCAGCGCGGCACTGTCATCGCCGACGACGAGAACTCCCTTAAGGCCAATCCCCGCGGACCCGTCCTCATCGAGGATTTCTTCCTTGTAGAGAAGACCCAGCACTTCGACCACGAGCGCATCCCGGAGCGCGTCGTCCACGCGCGCGGCTATGGAGCCCACGGCTACTTCGAGCTGACTGACTCGCTCGCGGGCATCACCAAAGCCAAGATCCTCACCACCGTCGGTCAGCAAACGCCCGTCTTCGTCCGCTTCTCTACCGTCAGCGGCAACGCCGGCTCCGCCGACACGGCACGTGACGTTCGAGGCTTCGCCGTGAAGATGTACACCCCCGAAGGTAACTGGGACATCGTCGGCAACAACATCCCTGTCTTCTTCATCCAGGACGCCCTTAAGTTCACCGATCTGATCCACGCTGCCAAGCAGGAGCCGGACCGTGGCTTCCCTCAGGCGCAGACCGCTCACGACACCTTCTGGGACTGGGCCTCGCTCACCCCGGAGTCCACCCACATGCTTATGTGGATCATGTCCGATCGAGCCATTCCGCGCTCCTTCCGCATGATGGAAGGCTTCGGCGTCCACACCTTCCGCCTCGTCAACGAAGAGGGCAAGTCCACCTACGTCAAATTCCACTGGCGCCCCAAGCTCGGCATGGCCTCCGTCATCTGGGACGAAGCTCTCAAAATCTCTGGCGCGGATCCGGACTTCCACCGGCGCGATCTCTGGAATGCAATCGAAGCCGGCACCCTGCCCGAGTGGGAGCTCGGTGTGCAGCTCTTCGACGAAAACTTCGCCAACAGCCTCCCCTTCGACATCCTTGACTCCACCAAGCTCATCCCGGAAGAAATCCTGCCCTTGCGCATCATCGGCAAGATGGTTCTCACCCGCAACGTCGACAACTTCTTCGCGGAAACCGAGCAGGTCGCCTTCGCCACAACAGACGTCGTGCCCGGCATCGACTTCACCAACGACCCGCTCCTTCAAGGCCGCAACCTCTCCTACATCGACACCCAGCTCAGCCGCCTCGGTGGTCCGAACTACGAGCAGATCCCCATCAACGCACCGCGTCGCCCCGCCATGAACAATCAGCGCGACGGCCACATGACCATGCGGGCACAGAAGGGCCGCGTCTCCTATAGCCCCAGCTCGCTTGAGCTCGACACCCCGCGGCAGGACCCGCGCGAAGGCTTCACCTCCTTCCAGGCAAAGGAAGCAGGCGACAAGCTGCGCATCCGCCCCGAGTCCTTCGCCGATCACTTCTCGCAGGCGCTCCTCTTCTTCAAGTCGCAGACCGAAGCCGAGCAGAACCACATCATCTCGGCCTTCATCTTCGAGTTGAGCAAGGTTGAGACCAAGGCCGTGCGTACTCGCATGCTCGGTCAGCTTGCCAATGTCGATCCCACCATCGCGCAGCGCGTGGCGGCAGGCCTCGGCGTCAAAGAGCCCGTCACCCCCATCCCAACCGCCGTGCCCGCCCGCACCGATCTCCCCCCATCGGACGCGCTCAGCATCGTCAAGAAGATGAAGGTCGGGCTCACCACCAAGGTCATCGGCTGCCTCGTGGCCGACGGCACATCAACCGAAGAGATCCTCGCGCTGGAAGCCGCCGCCCACAAGGCGGGAGCGCACTTCAAGATCGTCGCTCCCAAGGTTGGCGGTGCCACCTCCGCCGACGGCAAAACCATAGAGGCAGACTTCCAGCTCGCTGGCGGGTCGTCCGTGCTCTTTGACGCCGTCTACGTGGCGCTCTCGGAAAGCGGCGCCCAGCTGCTGACCAAGGAAGCCGCCGCAGTCGCCTGGGTACACGACGCGTTTGCGCACCTCAAGGTGATCGGCGCTTCCGCCGGCTCAAAGGCGCTGCTCGAAAAGGCAGGCGTCATTCCGGATGCAGGCGTTCTCATCGGCCAGCCCGAAACCGCCTACCTGGCCGCCGCCGCCAACGGTCGCATCTATGATCGCGAACCGTCGGTCCGCACCACCTACTAGGGCGACACACCAACATATAAGGGGAGAGTTCACACGAGCTCTCCCCTTTCACGTGTCAGGTCGCGTCCATCATCCGGGCGCAGGCCGCCGTCGCCAGTTCAGACCAGAAGGACACACCACCCGAAGCAATGGGAGCCCCTTCTCTCACTTCGACTGAACGTTCAGAGCGCCTGCCGTCTAACCCCGCCGCTCAACCCAGAGCAAAGCTCCACACCATCATCGAGCGCGAGCACATTACGGTCGAATCAGGCGAGGTGAGCAGCGCACACGCAAGCTACGACGACGCTCGACCAGCCATCGTCATAGGTCCCTTCCCTCCTCAGCACTGTCGCGGTCCGGCTCGTTCAACTACTCGTGCGCTGTCGACACTCGACCCACAAGACGGCCGTCCATGTCTGCGAGCACAAAGGCCACAACCGACAGCATGCCGATGTTCTTTCGAAACGAGTCCGGGTCAACTTTATCCAGGGTGTCCGCTTCCGTGTGGTGCCAATCGAAGTAGTGCTCTCCCACGGTATGCGGACTGAGCGAGGGAACGGCATCTGCCGTCAAGGGAGCGATATCCGATCCGCCGCCCGCAAGCGCGACGCTATCCGCACCGATCGGCGCAAGCAACGCCGCGACGTCCTGCATCACGCGGTAGGACTCCTCCTCCTGGGCGGAGAGCGGCGGAGGTGCGGTCGCCGTCGTGGGAGCTGACGCCGCCCCAGGGGCAGGTGGCACAGGGCGGCGCCACGCGCTGAAGCTGCTGTACCCGATGCCGAGCGGCTTCTCCGCGCCACCGTCCATCTCGATTGCGGCAACGTGATTGGCAATGGTGTCGCCCACCATCGTCCGGTAGGCGCGGCCACCAGCCCCACCGTTCTCTTCGTTCACCCAAAAGACGACGCGCACGGTGCGCTTCGGCCGGAGCCCGAGTTTGTGCAGGATCGAGACGGCCTCAAAGGCGGCCATGATGCCGGAGCCATCGTCCTGCGCGCCCTGGCCCACGTCCCAGGAGTCGATGTGGCCGCCAAGCACCACAACCTGCTCGGGATGCTCTGAGCCTGTGATCTCACCCATCACGTTGCCAGCCTGGACCTCAGCCTCCATATGCGCCCCCATGCTGAGGTGCACCTGCACTGGCCCTTCGCCGGCCAGGCGCTCAAGCAGCAGCGCATCTTCCACCGTGATCGCGGCGGCAGGGATCTTCGGTTGCTTCTCGTCGTACCGAAGCGTTCCCGTATGCGGTATTTGCATCGCAAGCCCGGTGGCCGAGCGCACCAGAACGGCAACAGCCCCTCTGGCCGCTGCGCGCGACGGGCCGCCCGTGCGGTACATAGACCCAACGCCATAGCCATGCCAGCCAGGGTTGAAGACGACAATCTTTCCCTTTACCTGGTCGTCTGGCAGGCGGTCCAGCGCGGCAAAATCAGGAACAAAGACGATCGGTGCGGTGATCCCCTCCTTCGGGGTCCCTACGCTCATGCCTAGGCCAATCATGTGCAGCGGCTTGGCGACGGGCGCAAGAATCGTAGCCGACTCCTCTCCGCGTACCCAGTGCGGGACCATCACAGGCTGCACCTTCACATTTTGCAGGCCTGCCTTGGTCATCAGATCGGCGCCCCACGTTACCGCACTGTTCAGCTGCGGACTTCCACTCAGGCGCTTGCCGACGTGATCGCAAAGGTAGGTCAGCGCAGCGTAGCCCTCGGTGTCAGCGGAGGCCGCCTGGAGGATCTTATCCGCGTCCGCTTTGTACTTCGCTGCAAGTGGCCCGGCAACGGCAGGCTTCACAGGGGCCCGTTCACCGCCAGGTGCTCCCACCTGCGCCGGCAGAACCTGCCCCAGGCCAAACGCCGTCGCAAGCAACAGAGTCACTGGACGCTTCATTTCCTATCTCCTTGTTTGTGGTCGCTTGGGCAAGGCAAAGCCATGCCCGGAGCTCGAAGCCCCCGGGCCCTCTGACCGCCGTGACGTTAGAAAACGATCTTGCCGGCGAGTTGCACGTTGAATGGCTCGCCAGGCCCAATGCCCGGCGCCCCCCCGTTGTTGCGTGTGCTGCTGATCTGGCCAAAGGAAGAGGACGACAAGGTTCCGGTGCTCGGATTGGCCAGGTTCACGCGATTGAAGATGTTGAACATCTCTGCTCGCAGTTGCAGGTTTACCCGTTCGCGGATGTACGTGTTCTTCACCAGCGCAGCGTCGACACTTGCAAAGCCCGGACCGTAGAAGCGGTTGCGTGCCGTGGTGCCAAACGTTCCTGGCGCGGCAGGCTGAAACGCGGCCCGGCTGATCCACTGCACCACCGGCGCGGCATCCGCATCCGGCGTGACCCGCTGCCGGGACAGTCCGGCAGTTGGGTCGCCCACCTGGTTCGCACGATCCTGGAACTCGCCTGTGCCGCTGTTGTCGGTGCCGCCCAGCTTCACCGAGAAAGGCGTCCCGGTGAAGGCCGAGACAAAGGCATTGGCCTGCCAGCCGTTGCTGAGTGCTTTCAGTCGGTGAGAGAAGTTCGGCATCTCGTAGACGACGTACCCGTTAAAGGTATGCCGCACATCGAAGTCAGCGTTGCCGTACTCCGCGCTTGGGTTCTGCGAGTCCTGCGGAGCAAATCCGCGCGTTCCGGAGACAACGTCAAGCGCGTGTCCCAGGGTGTAGGAAGCCTGGGCAGTCAGCCCGTGGAACCCGCTGGTGCGCAGCGTCACCTGGCCCGAGTTGTAGTTGGAGGTGCCTTCGCTTTCGATCTGGTTGATCGCGGCGAGCACTGGGGCATTCGGCACCGCGGTGTTGGTGTAGTACGGCCGCCGCGGCTGCAGCGCCGCCACCGTGGAGCCGAGACCCGGCCGCGCTTGATTCAGGTCAACAAGCCGGAACAGTCTGCGGCCAAGCGACCCCACATAGCTCACCTGCAGGATGGTGTTGCGGCTCAGCTGGTACTCGGTGTTCACGTTGAAGTTCTGCACATAGGCCGTGCGGAAGTTGGGAGAGATGGTCGAGAGCCCGATCGCTGCGGGTATCGTCGCGCCAACGAAGGGGTTGACGTCGGTCTGCCATTGATACAAATTCCGGCTGACGTTGAGGACCGGCGTCGCCCCCGTCGGGTTGGCCTGCACGCCCGAGGCGCCGCCATTACCGGGTCGATTGTCGAAGAACCCGTTGAAGTTCGGCACGTCGAAATACACGCCGTAGGTTCCGCGAAGGACCATCCGTGGCGCGGCCTGGTACGAAAAGCCAAAGCGCGGGCCATAGTTCGTCAGGTTCTTGTTGTAGATCGTGTTTAACCCGGAGGTGTTCGACACGAGGCCATACGCATCCGCGCCTGGGGCGCCAGGACGGAAGTCAGAAATCACGCCGTCCGAGGTGAACGGGCCCGCATAGGTGTAACGCAGCCCATAGTTCAATGTCAGGCTCGGCGTAGCCGTGTATTGATCCTGGACAAACGCGTCAAACGCCTTCTGGTAGATGCCACGCCGCAGCGTGCCCTGCGTGAAGCTTGAGGACGTCACATAGCCGGCAAGAAAGTCGGCAAGCGCGAGCACGTTGGGTGAGGCGCTCGTGTCGTTCGCATAGGAGGTTGCCCCGGCAGGCAGAGCTACCCCGGCGGAGGCGCCGCCGTTAAAGTTGAACGTGCCGCGGGTGTTGCGTTGGTATTGGAGGTCCATGTAGTTGCGACGGAACTCTCCGCCAAACCGGATCTGGTGCTTGCCAAAGGTGTAGGTCGCTGTCTCGGTAAGGTGGCCGGTATAGTCCTTGCGTCCCAGCGCCTGCGTCTCTCCCACGGTGTCGATGCCACCGCCGTTGATGTTGATGGTCGGCGCACCAAAGAGAGAAGGCGAGGTGACCCCGGTTGCAAGGCCAAGAGCCGGGATGTTCTGGCTATGATCCTGGTCATTGAACGTCTGGTTGAAGACACCAACGCCAGCAAGCAGCTGGTTAGAAAGGTGCGGGGAGATCATCCAGTTATGCACGGCTGTGAAGTTCTGCGTGATGTCCGGAGCCACCTGGTAGTACTCGAAGACGTTGGTGCCAACCGCGGCAAACTGACGCCCGGTGCCGATAAAGGCTCGCGCCGAAAGCTGTTGTTTGGGCGTGATGGTCCAGTCGATCTTGCCGATCACGTTGTCGCTGTAGCCGCTCTGCGGCCGCGGATCGAAGTAGTTGTTCACGGACGCGGGGCCGGAGGGCAGGCCTCCCTGCGGCCAAAGTGACAACAGGTTGGTGGAAAGCGGGTTCACCGGAATCCCGTGCGCCGCCAGCAGATTGCTTGCAGCCGTTACGTAGGCGGCGGTGGGTTCGGTCGCCGCCGCGGTGTTCTGAATCACATACTTCTGCCGTTCGTAGTTCACGAAGAAGAACAGCCGGTCGCGCACAATCGGGCCGCCGAGCGATCCGCCGAACTGCTGATTGCGGAGCGCGGTCTTGCGCTGATTGGCCGCAAGAAAGGGTCCACGCGCGGCGAAGAACTCGTTCCGGTTGAAGTAGTAGGCCGAGCCATGCAACTGATTGGTGCCAGACTTGATCGCGAGCGAAACCAGGCCGCCCCCGTTGCGACCCACCTCGGCATTGGATTGCGTCTGCACCGTGAACTGGTCGATCGCATCGATCGGAATCGTAACCCCGGCGATCGATCCCACACCGCCCTGGTTGGCCGCCGCGGAGTTCTGCCAGATGTCGTTGTTGTCTGCGCCGTCGATCTGCCAGTTGTTCTGGTTCGTGCGCGTGCCGTTCAGCGAGCCGGCGCCATTGTAACCAGGAACGATCTTTACCAACTGCGTGTAGTCACGACCGTTCAGTGGGATGTTCTGCACGGCCTTGTCGTTGATGACGTCGTTGTTCCCGGACGACACGGTATCCAGGGTCACCGCAGCAGCATTCACATCAACCTGTTCGGTCGAAGACGCAACGTTGAGCTTGATGTCCAGCGAATAAATCTGGCCCGGGCTCACCGTGATCTTTTCAATCTTGGTTACGGCAAACCCTTGAGAGTTGATGAGAATGCTGTACTCGCCGAGCGGCAGATCCTGCAGGCTGTAGTCTCCGGAACTCGAAGACACCGTCTCCCGCACCAGGCCCGTCCCTGAGGACGTGAGCGTGATCTTCGCATTCGGCACCACAGAGCCTGTGCTGTCTTGCACCTGCCCCGCTATGCCACCGCGAAACGTCTGTGCTGTGAGACCGGGAGCAGCCGCGAGGACGGCGGCGGCAAAGAGTCCGGCAGTTGCCTTACGTGCGGGGAAGTACATAGACAGTGCTCTCCTGTGAGCTCCCAAAACAAGGGATCGCGGCCACCTTGCAGGGGCAAGATAGCTGTAAAGGGGGAGGCGTTGTCCCTTCAAAACAGGGAACGTCTCGCCAGCTATGAAGTTGTTGTGGTCTCTGCACCATAGAGGAGTGTTCGCCGAAACGCAACCGACTTGCGCCTGCAGACGTCACAAATCACGTGCGGCGATATGTGCTCTCCCGCGGCACAAAAGAGCACGAGAGGCTGCCATCGGCAAGAAGCTATTCCTGCAATAAAGAAGCCTTATAGGAGATAGAGCACTCGTTCACGGCAGCGTATGGTTTCCCTCTCCCGGCGGCCTTGCCCTACTCATCTCCTAAGGCTCGCGCGCAGCGACTCAGCGAGAACGCTGTTGTCAGAGTGAGTCTCACTGAACGGCTTACATCGCGGTCGCTCGTCCAGCCTGCGCACCCTCATCTCCAACCAAAGCTAACGAAAGATGGTGGATTGAATGCTCGTCCCTGCCCTCCACGTTCGGATGGAGCGTAGGAGCGTTCGCCCTCTCACGATTGCAGGGCCGCTGCTGTATTTTGGAGGCGCCACAGCCATGGATGAACATAGCCCCGCTTCTACTCGCTGGTGCACAGTCCGTAGGATTACGGCCACTCAAGTCGCCGTGGTTCGAAACCCTCGTGATCGCGGGCGAGCCGATCACGGAACCATAGAGCCACGCCTCAACACGCGCGAGCGAGCGTCAGCTCAAGACGCTCAGGGGCGAAGCCCGCTCTCAATTATCAGTTTGGGGATCGTTTCACTTGAGACCGCAAACCCGTCGATGCATAAGAGTTTGTGGCGGGGACGACGGGGCTCGAACCCGCGACCTCTGCCGTGACAGGGCAGCGCTCTAACCAACTGAGCTACGTCCCCGAATCTTCCGCATGGAAGCTTCAGCTGGGGAGCTCTTGACCTCGCCACTCCCCGTTCGCACCGGGACCCACTTGGCCCACGCAGCAGCGAACATCACAGAGCTGAGTCTACCAGAACTCTGCCCCGCCTCCATGCGGAAATCCTCGCTTTCTATTGCACCTTGCCTTGCGGCCGCAAACGCCGCAGTCGCAGCGCGCACTCCACTGCCTCCGTCGTCAGCAGCCGCAGATTGTCCGCCGCCATCGTCAGCCAGAAACGCCGCCCGTCGCCCGCGGCTCGCACCCGCACCACCGCTTCGTCCTGCCCTGCCGCCATCGCATTGCTCGGCTCTTCCCCCTCTTCTGCCAGCACACGCAGCCGCGGTCCCCGCAGCGCACCCTGTACCGCACCCACCTCCGCCGCTTGTTCCAACTCCACCATCAGGGAGATCACATAGCCATGAAAGACCGGCGCCTGCAGCACCTGGACAGCAACTGGAGGCACAGAGTCCCCCTGCAGCAGTCGCAGGTGCTCGTCCACTGCCGTCTGCACCGCCGGAAGGCTCACCTTGGCCTCATCGCCCAGACCTGACAGCACATTGAACGCACTCTGCACGCCAAAGACCTCATCCGGCACCGCCTGGAACGACAACAGGCTCACCGTCTGCTGGTGCAACTCATCCATCGCCGCGCGCCCGTACTCTGACGCCGGCACCAGCAACGTAGCCGACATCTCGCGCACAGCGTGCCCGCCTGCGCGCAGCCGCTCGGCCACCATAGCCAGCATCAGCGCCGGTCCATACCCCGGCACGACGGCTGCCGTCTGCAGGTCCGGTTGCGTCCCACCCCGCAAGGCCGGCGACCACACCAGCACACCGGGCGTCGCTGTCAGAGCCCGGCTCAGGTCAATCACAATCGCGCCCGCCTCCCGCGCACCTTCCCAGAAGCGTCGCGTCAGCTCCGGGGTGCCGCAGAAGAAAACCACATCCAGGCGCTCAAGCGCATCTGCATCCACCCGCTGGATAAACGTCGCCTCATCCCCGGCGGAGGCCAGGCTTCCCTCGCCCGTCTCATCGTCCAGCAGCACAATTCGTCCCGTCGCCAAGGGCGACCGATCGATCTCCTCCGTCAGCTCCTTGCCAAGCAGGGTCGACGCCCCAACCACACCGATACTGAATTTCTCCAAAGCCATACATCGTCAGATGCGCGCAGCACCCTCTGGTCGCTGCGCCCCAGCCGGCTGGCCTACTTGCGCGCCTCGGCCCGCCGACGCCGTCCCTGCGCGTACGCCAGCCGAGCCAGCACGCCCGAGACCAGGTATGTCAGTGCAATCACAATCAGCGTCACCTGCGAGTAAGCCACGATCACCGCCGTCAACAGGACCAGCAGCACCAGCAGCCGGACCGGGTGCTTGCCCCGCAGCGTCAGCTCCTTGCCGCTCCAAAATCGCCAGCTGCTCACCATCAGAAAACCCGTAAACAGCAACAGGCCCAGCCACACCAGCGAGATCCGCGGGTTGTCGATCGGCGATCCATCGAAACAGTGCACCACGGAGGCAATCACACCCGCCCCTGCCGGGATCGGCATGCCCACAAAGTACTTGCGTCCTGGCCGCCCAGGGTTTCTCGGCTGCGGATTCACGCTCACGTTGAAGCGCGCCAGCCGGCTCGCCCCGGAGATAAGAAACAGAAAGCAGGCAAACACGCCCAGGTGCACGGCCCGCGCCCTCAGCCCCGGGCTCACCGTCAGCGGCAGCATCCGGAAGCCCCAGATGTACGCCAGGATCGCCGGCGCGACGCCAAACGTGATCACATCCGCCAGCGAGTCCAGCTCCCGCCCAAACTCGCTCACCGTCCCTGTCATTCGCGCGATGCGTCCGTCCAACCCGTCAAAGAGCACCGCAAAGCCGATCGCCAGAGCCGCCCGATCAAAAAAACTAGGGTCGGCCGCCGATCCCTGGACACTCTGCACAATCGCGTAAAAGCCCGCCGCTATATTGCCAGCCGTAAATAGCGAGGGCAGCAAGTACATGCCACGGCGCGGCTGCCCCCGCTCCTCGTTCCCTGTCCCCTCAATCTCCGTGCCTGAGCCCATTCAGCGTGCCTGCGCCATCGTAGGTGCAGACTCCGCACGCGGCTCGCGCACCGGCATCCGCGCCAGCACCGTCGATCCGCACTGCACACGCTGCCCAGTCTTCACCAGCAACTCCGCATCACCCGGCATCAGCACATCCACTCGCGAGCCAAACTTGATTAGGCCAATCCGCTCGCCGCGCTCCACCCGCTGCCCGACCTTGAGCCGGCATACGATGCGCCGCGCCAGCAGGCCGGCGATCTGCTTGAAGCTCACCTCGTACCCGCCCGCGTCCAGCACCACCAGCGTCTGCTCGTTCTCGTTCACCGACTCCGCATTCATCGCGTTCTGGAACCGGCCGCGCCGCAGCTCACAGGTGGTTACCACCCCGCTCACCGGGCTGCGGTTCACATGCACATCAAAGACATTCAGAAAGATGCTCAGCCGGATCCGCGGCCCCGCCGGCAGCTCAATCCACTCCGCATCCGTCACCAGGCCATCAGCCGGCGACACAATCGCGCCCGCCTCCGCAGACACCTTCCGGTTCGGATCCCGAAAGAACCAAAGAAAGAAGCAGCCCAGCAGGATCGGCACAAGGGGCAGCCACACCCCATGCGTTGCCAGAAACAGCAGTGCCGCTACCGCAAAGAAGGCAAGCCCGTAATACCACCCGTCACGCACCATAACTTCAACATTATAGGGGCCGCGGGCCCGAGCGCTGCAGCTCCAGTCGCATCAGCCGCGCATTCCGTCCAACCCCGTAATAATCCGCCCGCCATCCCACCGGCTGAAAGCCAATCGCTCCATAAAGCGCCACCGCCGCCGCATTGCCCTCCCAAACCTCCAGCTCCACCACCTGCGCCCCCTCGTCGCGCGCCCAGATCACCGCCGCGCCACACAGCGCGCGGCCCACACCCCGTCGCCGCGCGCCCGCCGCCACGGCAATATTCTCGAGCTCCGCCACCCCCGCCGCCCGCACCAGCGTCGCCACCGCAAACCCCTCCATCGTGCCGTCCTGCCCGCGCGCCACCAGCACCCGCCACCCCCGCAGCTCCGTTCCCTCGCCCTCCAGCAGCTCGCGATATACCGCCTCGCCCCAGTGCGGCGCCTCCGCCACCTCCCGCTCCAGCGCCAGCACCTCCGCCAGATCACCCTCCGCCCCTCGCTTGATCCTCACGCCTCCTCCTCCCGCCGTCGCCGATGCGCCGCCTGCCGCTCCAGCAACTCCTCTGCCGTCCGCCGCAGATACAGTCCCTCCACCACCATCGCGTCCTCCGCCACCAGCCCCTCCGCTACCCGCACCATCGCCCCGACCGAAACCTCCCGCTCCCGCTCCCACCCCGTCCCAACCTCCCCCACCACAGCGCCCCCCATCGCGCGCACCTCCTCCGCCGTCCCCACACCCTCCCCCACGCATCGCCCCGCGCTGAACCGCGCCCAAAACCACTCCCCCCGGCCCGCCTCCAGCACCGCCACGCCGTCCTCACCACCCACCAGCACCGCCAGCCGCGACACCCCCACCACCCCCACCCTCAGCCCCTCCGCCAACCCCTTCGCCACCGCCAGCCCCATTCGCACCCCCGTAAACGACCCCGGCCCCCGCACCACCACCACCCGCCG
Organism: Acidobacteriaceae bacterium; assembly: GCA_965199635.1. Lineage (GTDB taxonomy): Bacteria > Acidobacteriota > Terriglobia > Terriglobales > Acidobacteriaceae > Edaphobacter. The sequence goes on from CBDASL010000001.1 coordinate 1,824,106, forward strand.
CACCGCCGCCATCCCCACTGCCGCCGTCTCCATCGCCGCCTGGAGCTCGTCCATCACCCGCTCCGCTGCCCCCCGGCCCGCGAACCGCCGCTCCGCCAGCACCGCCAGCCCGCGCGCCACCCCCACCACCGCCTCACGCCCGCACAGGTCCAGCACCACCGTCACCTCATCCACCATCCCGCTCAGCCCTCCATCCCCTTCTTGATAAACTCCATCTCAACCACCCCATGCCCCAGTCCCCAGCCGATCCGTTCTACGTCACCACCCCTATCTACTACGTCAACGCGCGCCCTCACATCGGCCACGCCTACACCACCATCGTCGCCGACGTCGTCGCCCGCCGCCACCGTCTTCTCGGCCGGCCCACCTTCTTTCTCACCGGCACCGACGAACACGGCCAGAAGATCGAGCGCTCCGCCGCCGCCGCCGGCATCCCGCCCCAGCAGTTCGCCGACGAGGTCTCCGCCTCCTTTCGCGCCCTCTGGGACCGCATGGGCATCACCTACAACGACTACATTCGCACCACCGAGCCCCGCCACGCCGCCGGCGTTCAACACCTCTTTCAGCAACTCCGCGACAACGACGCCATATACAAAGGCACCTACACCGGCCAGTACTGCGTCTCCGACGAAGCCTACGTCGATGGCCCTCCCGGCATCCATTGTCCGGACTGCGGCCGCCTCACCGAAACCGTCTCCGAAGAGAACTTCTACTTCCGCCTCTCCCGCTTCCAACTCCCCCTCCTCGACCTCATCGAGTCCGACACCCTCCACATCGAACCCGACTCCCGCCGCAACGAGGTCCTCTCCTTTCTCCGCGGCAGCATCTCCGCCGCCTCACCGCAGCTCGGCACCTCCCCGTCCGAGGCCGACTCCGGGGTGCAGGAACCCACGTCGTTCACCCTCCCCCGCACCGCCGCCGGCACCGTTTACGTCCCCGGCGCCCTTAAAGACCTCTCCATCTCCCGCACCTCCTTCTCCTGGGGCATCCCTGTCCCGGGCGAAGAGAAGCACGTCATCTACGTCTGGCTCGACGCCCTCGCCAACTACATGACGGCCCTCGGCTACGGGCAGCCCGAGCATCCCCTCTTCGACCAGTTCTGGCCCGCGGACCTCCACCTCGTCGGCAAGGAGATCATCCGCTTTCACTGCGTCTACTGGCCCGCCTTCCTCCTGGCCCTCGACCCAAACTGGGCCGCCCACGCCCCTGCTACCGCCCCGTCAACCCTCGCCAACTCCGCTGTCATCCTGAGCGACAGCGACGGACCTGCTTCTTCCAGCCACCGAAGCCCGGGTGCCCCATCCATGGCGCAAGGCAACATGGGTGGGACCGTAGCCCCTCCACCAGCCACCCCCTTGGCCTTCGACCCCGCCTGGGCCGCGAAGTGGCTCCCCAAGTCCGTAGTCGCCCACGGCTGGCTCCTCTTCGAAGAGTCGAAGATGTCCAAGTCCCGCGGCAACATCGTCCGCACCGAGACCATCCTTCAGGCCTTTGGCGACCAGTTCCTCCGCGGCATGGAAGACCACAACGCCCGCGAAGCGAAGAAGGACCCCGCCTTCACACCCGCCCCGCTCCCCTCCGAGCAGGACCGCGACCTCTTCGCCACCGACGTCCTCCGCTATTTCCTACTCCGCGAGATCCCCTTCGGCCAGGACGGCAACTTTTCGTTCGACGCCATGATCACCCGCTACAACGCCGACCTCGCCAACGGCTACGGCAACCTCGTCAGCCGCGTCCTGAAGATGATCGAGCAAAATCTGGGCAGCGCCGTCCCGCACACGGACGCCGCACATCACCACGGCTACACCCTCGAGCAAGCCCAGACTCTGCTGCTTCCAGAAGCTGGGACCGAGGCAGGTCTCTACGCCCGCGCCTCCACCGCTGTCACCGCCTACACCTGGGATCAGGCACTCAATCAGCGTGAGTTCGCCCGGGCTCTTGACGCGATTGCCACCGGCGTCAGCATCGCCGACGGGTACATCACCCAGAAAGCACCCTGGAAGCTCGCAAAGGACGACAGCGCCGAAGCCCGCATCGAGCTGCAAAGCGTCCTCTACACCGCCGCCGAATCCATCCGCATCCTCACCGCCCTCCTCTACCCCATCCTCCCCTTCTCCACCGCCCGCGTCTGGGCCCAGCTCGGCCTCGGCAACATCGAGGACGCCGCCCGCGACGGCAAACTCACCAACCTCCAGTGGGGCGGCCTCACCCCCGGTACCAGACTCGGCCCCCTCGCCCCCATCTTCCCCCGCGCTGACAAAGGACTAGCCCAGACCATGGCCGACATCGAATCCTCCGCCCGCCCCGCGTCCCTCGCCAACACCGCCAACGACGAGCGCGACGCCGCCACCTCCGCCAACACCGCCTTCCGCGAGGCCCCGCTCGCATCCGCCGCCGCCGGCACCCCCGACCAGCTCGCCGCCGCCGAAGCTCAATCCGAAACCGGCAACCCCGCCCAGCGCTCGACTGCCCCCTCGACCGACCCCGCAGCCGGCCCGCGCACCTCCGCCCTCGTTGAGGGCGAACCCATCCTCAACGTCGCCGGCTCCGCCGCCACCACCACCGCCTCACCCGTCCCCGCCACCACCACCCACGTCGATGCCGAACCCTCCGGAATCTTCGCCAGCGCCTCCGCCGGCACCCCCCTCACCGCCGCTCCCGAAGACAGCAGCCCCCAGATCACCATCGACGACTTCGCCAAGATCGAGCTTCGCATCGCCCAGATCCTCAGCGCCGAACGCATCCCCAAAGCCGACAAGCTCCTCCTCCTCGAAGTCGACCTCGGCTACGAGCGCCGCCAGATCCTGTCCGGCATCGCCGAGTGGTACACCCCCGCCGAGATCGTCGGCCTCCGCATCGTCGTCATCACCAACCTCGCCCCCCGCAAGATGCGCGGCCTCACCTCCCACGGCATGCTCCTAGCCGCCTCCGGTCCGGTCGACGGCCCCGGCGGCGCCCGCCCCATCTTCGTGACCGTTCCGGAGCCCGTCCCCGTAGGCACCCGCCTCAAGTAAGCGCCCCCGCAGCTCTCCCGAAAGAAGCGGGAAGCCCATGCAGGACAGCCTCATCGTCCTGCATGGGCATTGGCGAAGCCGGTCGTGGGACACCCAATGCATTCCGAAGTGGCCGACGGACCCCACCGAACCCGCTATCCTCGACAGAGCTCCCCGTAGCCACAGCGCATCCCGCAGCATCGTCCAGGTGCCTCGGGACACCTAAAAGGGCAGACCTAAAATCCCTGCTTTGAAGATTTTGCGCAACATCATACGGGGGGGTACCCCCCCACTCCCGGATCCAACTCGCCTATGCTCATCGACTCCCACGCTCATCTCGACCGCTACACCGCCGACGAACTGCCCGGCATCCTCGCCAAAGCCCGCACCGCCGGCGTCGAGACCGTCCTTGCCATAGGCATCGGCGACGGTCCAAGCACGATGCACCGCGCCCTGGACATCGCCCTCGCCGCCCATACCGCCGCCAACCCCGAGCACCCCACCATCCTCGCCTCCGCCGGCATCTACCCCGGTGACGCCGGCGAGGCCACCCCCTCTGCCCTCGCCGAAGTTGAAACCCTCCTGGCTGCCCCCCTGGTCGTCGCCTGCGGTGAGATCGGCCTGGACTACTACCACCTCGAAAGCCCCGAGCCCGCCGTCCAGAAGGCCGCCTTCATCGCCCAGATGCAGCTCGCCGCCGCCGTCCGCAAGCCCATCCTCATCCACTGCCGCACCTCCGAGCTCGCCCGCCCCGACGCCAAGGCGAAGTTCGCCGGCATTGACGCCTGGGACGACCTCCTCGCCCTGATCGCCGAGCACTGGACGCCCACCGGCCTCCCCGGCGTCATGCACTGCTTCTCCGGCACGCCCGAGCAGGCCCGCCGCTCCCTCGCCGCCGGCTTCACCCTCTCCTTTGCCGGCAACCTCACCTACCCCGCCGGCGCCCCCATCCGTGAGTCCGCCACAGAAGCTCCCCTCGATCGCATCCTGGTTGAAACCGACTCACCCTTCCTCGCCCCCATACCGCACCGTGGCGAAACCAACCAACCCGCCCTCGTCCCCCACACCGCCCGCGTCCTCGCCGAGCTCCGCGGCATCTCACTCGATGAACTCGCCACCGCAACCACAGCCAACTTCCGTCGGCTCTTTGCCTAGGCGCAACCGCAGCACACACGTCGCGCCATCCGCGCGCAAGGACACCACAGCATGGCAGGAGATAACAGCTTCGACGTCGTCAGCAAGGTAGAACTCCAGGAGGTCAAGAACGCCATTGACCAGGCCACCAAGGAGATCGCCCAGCGCTTTGACCTCAAAAACACCAAGAGCACGATTGCTCTTGAAGGCACGGAAACGCTTCAGCTTGCCAGCCAGGACGACTACACCCTGAAGGCGATCATCGAAATCCTCTCGCAGAAGCTTGTAAAGCGTGGCGTGTCGCTCAAGAACCTGGAGTTCGAAAAGATCGAGCCTGCGGCCGGCTCCTCCGTCCGCCAGAAGATCAAGCTTGTGCAGGGCATCCCTTCTGAAAAAGCAAAGAAGATCGTCGCCCTCATCAAAGACTCCAAGAAGAAGGCGCAGGCCTCCATCCAGGGCGACACAGTTCGCATCTCCTCCAAAGACCGTGATGTCCTGCAGGAAGTCATGGCGTTGCTTCGGAAAGAGGACCTTGGCGTTGAGCTGCAGTTCACCAACTATCGCTCCACCTAATCGGTGCAGCGCCAACATTCGCCCGACCATCCCTCGGTCGTCCTGATACCCTGAGGTCTCGTGAGCGCGCCCCCAATACCGAATGCAAAGGAGGTCTTCGACCTCCTCCGGGATGAACTCAAGGCGATTGAGCGTGAGTTCACGGAACAGGCCGGGTCAGACCTCGAAGTCGTTACCGCCATCGCCAACTACCTCATGGATGGTGGCGGCAAGCGCATCCGGCCCATGCTCCTTCTTTTGTCTGCCCGGGCATTGGGGTCACAGCGGGAAAGCCGCATTCGTCTCGGGGCGGTCGTCGAGATGCTGCACACCGCCACACTCGTCCACGACGACATCATCGACGAGGCCGACACCCGCCGCGGTCGCCCCTCCCCCAACACCACCTGGGGCAATGCGAAGTGCGTTCTCGCCGGCGACTGGCTCTATATGCAGGCCTTCTCGATCGCCCTGCAGGAACGCAACTTCTATGTGCTCGATCTCCTGATCTCCCTCACCCAGCAGATGGTCGAAGGTGAACTGCTGCAAATGGAGAAGCTCGGCCACCTGATCAACGAGGAAGAGTACTTCGACCTCATTTATCGCAAGACTGCCTGTCTGTTCAAGGTCTCCACCCAGCTCGGCGCCGCCATCTCCTCCGCCGGACCGGCAGAAGAAGGCATGATGGCTGAGTATGGCCGAAACCTTGGCCTTGCTTTCCAGATTGTGGATGACGTGCTCGACCTCACCGCCACACAGGGCGTTCTTGGCAAACCAGTCGCGAGTGACCTGCGCGAAGGCAAGGCCACCCTCGCCGTGATTCACGCACTGGAGCGCGGCACCGGGGCCGACCGCGAGGCGATCCGCACCGTCCTCGCCGATCGAGACTTCTCGCGCGTCACCCACGCCCAGATCCTCGAGATCCTGGAGCGCCATGGCTCCATCGAGTACGCCATGGATACGGCATGCGCCTACGCGGAAGCCGCCCGCCTCTCCATCGCCGATCTCGCCGCCTCGGACGCCAAGCAAGCCATGCTCTGGATCCCTGGCTTTGTCACCACGCGCGACAGCTAGCCCCGCCCCCTAGTTGCCCGCATCCGACGGCAGATCCACTGCCGTGCGAGAGCCGTCTGCGTTCTCGATTAGGATCTGCAGCCGACCTTCGGCCGCATCCAGCTCCTTGCGGCACGCAGTGGTTAAGCGCATGCCCTGTTCAAACAGCTGCACCGAGTCCTCAAGCGACAGCTCCCCACGCTCCAATCGCTCGACTACGCTCTCCAGCTCGGTAATCTGATCCTCAAAGCTTGGCATCGGTCCCTCCCTGGCCTGTTACCAACAGGCTGTCCAACACTTCGGCTGCGGCGGTGTACTTGCCAAAGGGAGCGCTCACCTGCACACCCTGCACCGAGCCACGAACCGCCGCCAGCATCTCCTGCGCGATACGCACGCCCTCGGCGCGCGCCATCTCCGGCGACCCGGCCGCAGCCATCCGCGCCATGATCTCGTCCGGCATGCTTACCTTCAGATCCTTCTTCATGAAGTCGGCATTCTTGGCACTGGTCAGCGGCCAGATGCCCGCCACGACCGGAATGCGGTACTGCTCAATGCGCCGCAAAAAGCTCTCCAGCAGGCGCAGGTCAAACACCGGCTGCGTAATGCAGAACTCCGCACCCGCCTCCACCTTGTGCTCAAACCGGCGCACCTCGTTGTCGATGTCGGCGACACCAGGGTTGGCCGCGACGGACACAGTGAAACCGGTTGATGCCGCAATCGGGTTCTTGCCCACGTCAAGGCCGTGGTTCAGGCCCTGCACGATGCGGGTCAGGCCAATAGCGTCCACGTCGAAGACGGCTGTTGCGTCTGGGTAGTTGCCGAGCTTTGGTGGATCGCCCGTCAGGCAGAGAATGTTCTTCAGGCCAAGCGACGCAGCCCCAAGCAGGTCGCTCTGCATGCTCAGGATATTGCGATCGCGGCAGGTGTAATGGAGCACCGTCTCGATGCCCACCTGCTGCTGGATCTGCACACACAGGCTCTGTGCACTCATGCGTGCACTGGCCCGGGGCGAGTCCGGCACGTTGATCGCGTGCACGCCCAGCCGGTGCAGATAGGCTGCGCCCTCGATCTCCCGGCTGGCATCGATGCCTCGTGGCGGCACAATCTCCACCATGGTGCAGAACTCGCCCGCGGCGATCAGCGCACCGATGCGCGACCTGTCCTCCAACCGCGGTGGCTGCACCGTCGCCGCCTTTGTCTCCTCCACAGAGGCATCGGCACCCTCCTGCTGGGCCTCCAGCGCCCGCAGCGCCCCGCGCATGGCACGAATATGGTTGGGCGTGGTGCCGCAGCAACCGCCTACGAAGCTTGCGCCGGCTCGCACGAACTTGCGCGCGTAGCTCGCCATGTACTCCGGCGAAGTCAAATAGATCGAGCGCCCGTCCACAGAGCGTGGCACGCCGGCGTTCGGCATCGCCACAAGCGGAATCTTCACCGCCTTCCGCATGCGCTCAATCACCTCCAGCACCACGGCCGGGCCCGAGCTGCAGTTGCACCCCACGGCCGTCGCTCCCCAGGCTTCCAGGCGCTGCGCCGCGATCTCTGCGGGCTCCCCATCCAGGCAAAGACCGCCATCATCCACCGTGATCAGCACAAGCAGCGGCAGACCGGGCGCGGCCTGCCTGGCGGCCTCCGCCACGCACTTCATCTCGTCCAGTGCGGAGATCGTCTCGGCAACGAGCACATCCGCACCCACACCTGGCCCGCCCTCGGCTAGTGCCGCGATCTGTTCGGCAAAGGCGGCGATCGCCTCCGCTTCGCTCAGTCGCCCGCGCGGTTCAAGGCGGATGCCCAGGGGCCCAATCGCTCCGGCGACGTAGGCAACCATGGACTGCTTTTCCGCAATCTGCGCCACGCTTTCACGCGCCAGGCGAACACCCGCCTGGTTGATGGCCGCAGTCTTCGCTTGCAGGCCGAACCGCTCCAGCCGCACGGCGTTGGCGCCGAAGGTATTGGTTTCGATCAGCTCGGCGCCGGCCTGCAGGTATTCCATGTGCACGGTGCGCACCAGGTCCGGCTGTGACAGGTTCAACTCGTCGTAGCAGCGGTTGATGAAGACGCCGCGCGAGTACAGCATGGTGCCCATCGCGCCGTCGCACAGCACCGTTCTGCCGCTGAACAGCTCCTCTGCAGCGGCGCTCCTTGGCGCCTCCACCGTACTTGCTCCTGGCATTGTTCCTGCTCCCGCACCCGGCCTCCGGGGCATCTTCCCATCCTATGTGACCCCTGCACCCCGGGCAATTCCGGGAACACGCTCGACGTGCGTGAGACTGCTTGCCGTCGCCGGAACGGGCGCTTGGGAGCGTGGTGCACCGCGGGCGTGGCGCTTTGGTATACTCGCCGCAGCGCGCGGGGCCTGCCGCTCACGTGTAGAACCCGTCGGAGTCTCTCCTTTTCATGAACAGAAGTACGCTGCTCCGGGCGCTTGGCGCCAGAAGTCTTCTTGTCGCCTTGCTGAGTGTCTCCACCCTGCTGCTGGTAGCCTGCGGTCCGCAGTACTACAAGTTTCCGCAGTACACCTTTGCCAACCGGCCCATTCCGCCCAGCAAGCTGGCCAACCGCGTGATGGTCTCCATCACCAGCAGGACCAGCGGTGCTCTGGCCATCCTGGACGGTCTGCGCGACATTCGCGGCAATGTTGAGAACACCACCCGCTTCTTCTCGGTCAGCGGCTACAGCTCCGGCTACCCCAGCACGATCCAGAACTATCCCGAACAGATTCGCGGCTTTGTGTATTCCGACTCTGACGGCAGCATCTCGAATGTGAACTACGGCACCGAGACTGCGACGCCCGTGGCCGGGGTGACTGGCACCGGTGCAGGTGCAGCCCGGTCCACCTCGACCTTTGTCTCGCAGGACCTGTCCAACATCTACGCCACGCAGGAGAGCAACGGGCAGCTGATTGTGGTGAACAACAACCCGGCGCCGACCGGGACCTACGCCCTCAATCTTCCCAACGTCTTCAAGGTGGTCTCAAACACCGGAAACACCGTAACGCTGGCGATGGTGCGGAACTCGAACGCACTCTACCGCCTGGTGCGATTGAACACGAACCAGGCCCCACCGCCCGGCTCCGTAGACTGCCAGCCCTATAACCTCCCCGTCTTCTGCGTGGTCCCGGTAACTGGAAACTTCGATCGCCCGGTCAATGCGTATTTCTCCGTCGACGGCACTACGGCCTATGTGTTGAACTGCGGGCCGGAGTGCGGCGGCACCACGGCCGGTGTGAGCGTTCTTCAGCAGGCACCCTTGAACCTCAACGCCGTGCCAACAGCCTTCCCGGACACCAACGCCACCGTGACTACCGTACCGGTGCCCGGTGGAGCGACGGTCGCCCTCGCCTCGGACTCCACACTCTACATCGCCGGCCAACATCTGGTGGCCGATGGCCTGCTCACCGGTGCGCTGTCCACCATGGACATCGCCTCCAACGCCGTGACCGGCAGCTACTCCATCTCGGACGGCTACCACTCCAAGCTGCTCTTTGCTGACGACAATACACTCTGGATCGGCTCCCAGCGATGCGCGACCGGCGAGCGCGCCAAACTTGGTCAGAATTACAACTGCCTGACTCGCTTTGATCGCGGCACCCTTGCCGCCTCCATCGTTCCCAACGTCACACCGGGTGGCTCGCCCACGGTTCCTTACCCGAACGAAAATCTGAACCCGTACTACTACGGTGATCTCACAGGCATCTGCTGGGTGCAGAATCTGCACAAGGTCTACACGGCCTACGGCGGCCAGGTGCATGCGTTCCAAACTGCGGACGTTTCCGAGATCAACAACGTCAACATCACCGTGCAGGGTACGGCTCTTGACGTGGCCTACATGGACGCCACCACCAACGCCGCCAACTAACGTGGCCTCAGCCTCTTCACAGGTCGATATCCTCGCCGTCGCTGCCCATCGCGACGACGTGGAGCAGACCTGTGGCGGCACCCTGCTCGCCATGCGCGCTCGCGGCTGGCGCATCGGCATCGTCGATCTCACACAGGGCGAGGCCGGCACCAGAGGCTCCGCAGCCGAGCGTGCCGCCGAGGCCGCCGCCGCCGCCGAGATCCTCGGCGTCTCGCACCGCGAAGCGCTGGACCTCCCGGATGGCAACGTCGAGAACACCTATGCGAACCGGCTGAAGCTGGCCGACGCTCTCCGGCGCCTCCGTCCGCGGGTGGTCATCCTCCCCTTCTGGCAGGGCCGGCACCCGGATCACTACACCTCCGCCACACTCGGCTATGAGGCCTGCTTTGTGGCCGGTCTGTCGCGCGTGGAGACCCCTTCGGGAGCGCCACCGCACCGGCCCTTCAAGATCCTTTACGCCTCGCTTTACGCAGACGTGCGGCCGACCTTCACGGTCGACATTACGCCTTTCATGGAGGACAGGCTGCGCTCCCTGCTGGCCTACCGGTCACAGTACGGCGACCAGCAAGCTGGCCAGGGTCTCTTTGTCCCGGAGGCGGAGATTCGTGAGCGCACCTTTGCCACGGCGCGCCACTTCGGCCTGCTCAGCGGCGTCCGCTACGCAGAACCCTTCGTTCAGAAGGAAGTCGGGCTGGTGGACGACGTGGTTCTGCTGCCCGTCGCTTCCCTCTAGCATCCTCTGCATTCCGAGCCTGTCCTGCGACTTCTGACCCTGTGCTTGCGCCTGGGTCATAGATCTGCTCCGACCCAAGTAACACTTTAGTACTACCTCGCACTCGTTACCTGTCACCTTCTTTGGTCACAACGGTACTCCGTACGTGCTACAAGAACTGCGGCCACACAGAATGTCTTCCAAAGTTTCTTGAAACCTTGTGCGGACAAACGATTGTTGCTTCAGCGAAAACCAGTTCGATCCACAGCACGTACCTAAGCAGCCGACGGGACTGGATCAGCGCGATCCTCTTCCCCGACTCCGGAAGCAAACAGGCAACAACAGCAAAGTACGAGGTCAGTCATCGTGGGAATATTTAACGGACGTTCAACGGGACCATCGCGGCGGGCGTTTCTCGCCGGAACCGGCGCCCTGGGAGCTGCGGCACTCGCCGGGTGCAGCAGCGACAACCAGGCACCAATCAATCCCCCCAGCGGTGGCGGTGGTGGTGGCACGACCACTCTGACCGACGCAGATATTCTGAATTTTGCGTTGAACCTGGAGTATTTGGAAGCCGAGTTTTACCTCCGTGCATCGACTGGCTCCGGGCTTAGCTCCGCGGATGCCGGCACCGGTGCAGGAGCCGTGACGTCGAGTGCAAGTAAGCCCGTTCCGTTCCAAAGCTCGGTCATCCAGCAGTACGCGAATGAGATTGCCCAGAACGAGCTGCTGCATGTGCGTTTCCTCCGCTCCGCTCTGATGACCAATGCCGTCGCTCGTCCGGCGATCGACTTTGACAACGCGTTCACTGCAGCAGCGATTGCAGCGGGCGTCATCACCACCGGGCAGACCTTTAACCCTTTTGCCGACCAGACCAGCTTCCTGCTGGGCGCGTTCATTTTTGAGGACGTAGGCGTCACGGCATACACCGGTGCAGCCCCTCTTTTGAAGGACAAGACCTTCCTCTCCGCTGCAGCTGGCATTCAGGCTGTGGAGGCCTACCATGCTGCGGAGATTCGCACGCTTCTCGCCGTCATGGGTGGGGACGCCGTTGTTGCTGCAAACAAGATCTCTGGCCTTCGCGGCACACTGGGCGGCGGGATGGAGACCACGATCAGCATCGGAGACCCGACCAAGGGCACGCCAAGCACCATCGTCGCGGCGGATAACACCTCCCTTGCCTTTGCGCGCACAACGGACCAGGTCCTGCACATCGTGTACGCGACCGGCGGCGGTGCCAACGTCAAGAGCGGCGGCTTCTTCCCGAGCGGCCTCAACGGAACGATCAAAGTAACAGCAGCTTAAGGACGACACCATGGCCACCCAGGAAACGCAGCAACTCGACAACATAATCTCAAGCCGGCGAGCGATGATGCTTGGCGGCGGAGCCCTGGCCGCGCTTGCCCTTGCCGGAACAGCCAAAGCACAGGCTGCCACCGTCAGCGACACCGACGTCCTTAACTTTGCCCTGAACCTCGAGTACCTCGAAGCTGAGTTCTATAGCCTTGCGGCGTCCGGTCAAACTCTTGCGCAGATGAACATCGGCACGGGCGCGGGCACCACGGCGACTGGCAACGCCGTGATCACCACCAAGGGCAACAATGCTTACACTTCCTGCAAGGTTCCCTTCACGATGCCGAATGTGCAGGCCTATGCCCTCGAGGTTGCGGCGGAAGAACGCAATCACGTCACCTTTCTCCGCACAGCCCTGGCGGGCGATGCGGTGCAGGAGCCGAACATCGATCTGGTCAACTCCTTCTCGGCGTTGGGCGGCTTGATCCACGTTCCCGGCTTTGACCCCTTCGCCAACGATCTGACCTTCCTCCTCGGCGCTTACATCTTCGAGGATGTTGGTGTGAGCGCGTATCACGGAGGAGCCGGTCTCATCAGCGACTCCACCAAGCTCAGCGCGGCGGCGAAGATCCATGCGGTCGAGGCCTACCACGCCGGCCTGATTCGCACCACGCTCTTCGGCATCGACCAGGCTCAGACTGACCTGGGCCCGGCCGGAACGCTGCTCTCGCTCACCCGGGCCATCTCCACCGTACGTGCTCAGCTTGACGGCACCTCCTCGGGAACCCCGGATGATGTCGGCGTCACCTCTGGTGCCCTTGTCGCCCTCAACGGAACCTCTGCGTCGTATTCCAGCTCAACCATCGTGAACGCCGATACCAACGCGATCGGCTGGGCCAGAACACCAGCCCAGGTCCTGAACATCGTCTACGCCAAGGCAGGAACCGGCGTCAGCAGCGGTGGGTTCTTCCCCGCTGGCCTCAATGGCAATGTCAAGAGCACCTAACCGCAGCGAAACGCGACATGGTGAAGGGGAGCCTACTGGCTCCCCTTCGTCGTTGCCAGCGGCGCAGCGCTTGTATCATCACCGTATGAACCTTCTCCTGTACTCCGCCTCCTGGTGCCGTGACTGTCGCGAAGCCAAGCGCTTTCTGCTCAAGCACAACATCCCTCACCGGGAGATCGACATCGAGGACACCCCAGGTGCGGCCGATGAAGTTCTGCGCAATGTAGGCAAGCGCGCCATTCCACAGTTCGTAATCGACGGGCGTTGGGTGCAGCCGTACAAGCCAGGCCGTGGCTTCCTCCACGAAGAGATGTCTGAGCTTCTGGGCGTCCCCCACCCTTAGCCCGCGCTCCCGGCGCAAGCCTGAGCCCCTGACGGACAGCGCCCGAAGCGCCTGGAGTTTTTACATTGATCGCTCGCTATACCCGGCCCGAGATGGGCCAGATCTGGTCCGACGAGAACAAGTACCAATGCTGGCTGACGGTGGAAGCCGCCGCCTCCCAGGTGCTGGCGCGCGCCGGCATCGTGCCGCAAGAGGCCGCTGACGCCATTCGCTCCCAGGGCGGCTTCACCGTGGACCGCATCCAGCAGATCGAGGCGGAGGTCCGGCACGACGTCATCGCCTTCACCACGACCGTCGCCGAGCACATCGGCAACCCCGAGCACTCGCGCTGGCTGCACTACGGGCTTACCTCGACTGACGTCGTCGACACCGCGCAGGCGCTACAGCTTAAGGCCGCCTCCTCCACCATTCGCGCCGGCATTGTGACGCTGTCCGAGGTCCTGCGCCGCCGTGCGCTGGAGTTCCAGCACACCCCCGTCGTCGGCCGCACGCACGGTGTTCATGCCGAGCCCACCACCTTTGGCCTCAAGCTGCTGCTCTGGTATGCCGAGATGCAGCGCAACCTCATCCGCTTCGACGCCGCTGCCGAAGACCTGCGTGTAGGCAAGCTGTCCGGCGCGGTGGGCACCTTTGGCCACCTGCAGCCCGAGCACGAGGAGGCCATCTGCGCCGAGCTCGGCCTGCGTCCGGTTCCCGTCGCCACACAGGTGGTTCAGCGCGACCGGCATGCTGCCTACATCGCCACGCTGGCCGTGCTCTGCTCCACCCTGGACAAGATCGCCACCGAGGTTCGCCACCTGCAGCGCACGGAAGTCCGCGAAGCCGAAGAGTTCTTCTCGGAAAAGCAAAAGGGTTCCTCCGCCATGCCGCACAAGCGCAACCCGATCACCTCCGAACAGATCTCCGGGCTCGCTCGCGTCGTGCGGGCCAACGCACAGGTGGCGTTTGAAGATGTGGCCCTGTGGCATGAGCGCGACATCTCGCACTCCTCCGCCGAGCGCGTCATCCTCCCGGACTCCACCATCCTGGCGGACTACCTGCTCACCAAGACCTCTGACCTGATCGATCGCCTGCTGGTATACCCAGCCCGCATGCTGCGCAACCTGCAGTCCACCGGCGGTCTCATCTTCTCCGGACAGCTCTTGCTCGATCTCGCCGCGGCCGGCATGAGCCGCGAAGATGCTTATCGCCTCGTGCAGTCGCATGCCATGCGTTCCTGGAAGAACGAGCTCGTCTTTCGCGACGAAGTAGCGCGTGACCCGGAGATCAGCAGCCGTCTTTCCCCCGAGCAGCTCGACCGCGCTTTTGACTTCAACCGTCAGCTGAGCAACGTGGACGCCATCTTCCGCCGTGTGCTGGGCCAGCAGGCCTGAGCCTCGGCCACTCCACACCCAAGCCTCCACCTCCTGCGCGATGAAACCGATTCAGTCCTGTGACCCAGGCTTTCGTGGCATCCCGCAGGAGCGGTGGTAGAAGTGGAGAAGCGATGGCTGACAGCTCCCTTCCACAGAACCTCCAGACCCTGACACTCGCCGTCACCGGTGCCAGCGGCGCCATCCTTGCTCGCACAATGCTTGCCCTGCTGGAGGCCGATCCACGCATCGCCCACGTCGACCTCGTCCTGACTGACAGTGCGCTGCGCGTGCAGGCTGAAGAGCTGAACCTTTCTGGTCGCGCCAACCTGGTCGAGCGCCTGCTCGGGCACACCTCCGCCAAGGTGCAGCTACACACGGATGCCAACATCGGCGCCAACATCGCCTCCGGCAGCTACCCGTCTTCCGCGATGATCGTGCTTCCCTGCTCCATGGGCACGCTGGCGGCCATCAGCGCTGGCCTGGCGTCAAGCCTGGTGCACCGCGCCGCCGACGTATGCCTGAAGGAGCGTCGCCCGCTGATCCTCTGCCTTCGCGAGACACCCTTCAACCGCATCCACCTGCAAAACATGCTGCGTGTGGCGGAGGCAGGGGCCACACTCTTTCCCTGCATCCCGACCTTCTACGATCAGCCCCAGACCACCGCCGACATGGCGCTCGCCCTGTGTCGCCGCATCCTTGGCCACATGGGCCTGCCCCAGCCGGAGGCCTTCCAGTGGCAAGTCGAGCCCCGGCCCTAGGCGGGCTCCTGTAGAAAACGCGTCAGCGCCGGGATGATCTTTGCCGCGCACTCGGTCGGTGCCAGATGCCCGCATCCGGGCAGCCGCACCAACGACGCGCCTTCGATCCCCGCCACAATGCGCTCACCCGCCTCGATCGGAATCAGCCGGTCGTCTTCACCCCAGAAAACCAGCGTCGGCTGTCGGATCTCCCCCAGCCGGAACTGCATCAGGTCACGACCGCCCAGCATCGCGTCCACACTGCGCCGCATCACCCAGCGCGTAGAGGCCGTGCGTCGCAGCAGGTCCTTGGCGACGAAACGTGGCATCCTGCGCGCCTGGGGCGTCAGCCGTGCCAGCAGCCGCTGCACGCCGTCCACATCCCTGGGCGTGAAGACCGAGGGCTCGTATTCCAGCTCAAAGTCCATCCCGGCGCTGTCAAATAAGACCAGCCGTCGCACCCGCTCCGGGTGATCCGCCGCGATCTTCATGGCGATCCAGCCGCCCATGGACCAGCCCGCCACATCAGCCACCGCGATGCCAAGCTCACGCAACACGCCCACCACGGCCCGCTCCTGCTCCGCAATGGTGTACCCGACGTGTTCCGGCTTGTCCGATCGCCCATAGCCAGGCAGGTCCACCACAATCACCTCGTGCCCGGCTGCCTGCAAGCCCGGAATCAGCGCCGCCCAATCCAGCGAGCGCGCACCAAGCCCGTGAATGAGCAGCAGCGGCACGCCATGGCTGCCGCCCACAGCCGGCGCCCGCAGATAGAAGATCTTCACCCCATCCACCAGCACCCAGGCACCACGCGCCCCGCTACGCCACAGCTTCGCCCGCAGAGCGAGATCCAGCACTGACATCGGCCGCATGTAAACCAGGCCTGCAGCGGCGGCCAGCAGCGTCGCTGCCACCCCCGCTCCAACACGTACCGAACCCTTCAAGTGCTGCTCCTTTTTCACTCGTTACCAGCTCGCTCCATCACACGCTCGATCAACTCGATCGCCACGTCATCCAGCCCGGGCATCCCGCGCAGCTGCGCGCGTTCCACCCATCGCGCCTCTGTCACGTCGTCCCCCGCCTTCGGTTCGGCACCGCCTCTGTCCACCCGGCAGAGCCAGTCCAGCAACACGTAGTGGAACTGTACGTCGCCCGCAGCGTCGCGTATCACGCGATCCAGCGTCGCTACCTGCTCCACCACCGTGACGCGTAGACCTGTCTCCTCCCAGACCTCGCGGGCGACGCCATCCGCCAGGAGCTCCCCCACCTGCAGCGCTCCACCGGGCAGGCTCCACGCCCCAACGCCAGGTGGTCGTCCCCGTCGCACCAGAAGCACGCGGTCAGCCTCAACTACCACGCCGGCCACCCCGACGATCGGGCGCTGCGGGTACTCGCGCATCCACTCCGCCGATGGTTCCCCACTCAACGCAAGGGCCTGCCAAACTCCTCGGAGAACACCGTGTGATTCATGTCAAAGCGGCCGCCATCGTACTTGTCCGGCCCTACACCGTGGCCGATGGCCAGCAGCGCCACCACCCAGAAGCTGAGCGGCAGCTTCAGCACTTCACGCACCCGGTCCTGTTCAAAGCCTTCCATCGGCGCGGTGTCATACCCCAGCGACTCGGCCATCAGCATCATGTGGGTGAACGCAATCGTCACATGCTTGTTCAGCCAGCCCTGCATTCGCTCGGTGGAAAAGCTGGAAAGGTACTTCGGCACGCTGCTGCGGGCCTGTGCCGCATAGCTCTCCGGCATGCCGCCCTCCAGCCCATGCTGCAGCATCAGATCCAGGTCTCGGCGCCACCCATCCGCGTCGCCACAGGCCACGATCACGACAGAGGCCTCTTCCACCTTGGCCTGGTTGAAGCTGGCCGCTCGCAGCCGCTTCTTTTGCTCCGCCGTTTGCACCACCACAAATCGCCAGGGCTGCAGGTTATACCCACTTGGGGCGGCCAAACCCGCCCGAACAATCTCCTGCAACGCCTCCTGGTCCATCGGCTCATCGGCGAAGCTGGGCGTGGAGCGACGCTCAAAGATCGCCTGGTGCAGAGTCTTCACGTCGTGCGTTCCTCGATCACGATCTTGCGGTCCGCTTCCAGCCCACCCCTGGAACCACACCGCTGGCCGGGCGCTTCCGCAGCCCTGCCACGATTCACCTTACCATCGCGCCCACTCCACCTGCGGCTCTGGGCTACCGCCGGCGTCATCTGGCTCCACCCCGTCAACGGCGGCACGGCTTCCGTCCACGCCTGCCAAGCTCACTTCGCCTGCGGCACATCTGCCACGGCATGCTCCGTCACCAGCGGCTGTGTGTTTGCCCCTGTAGCAAGCGCCACCAGCACACCGCCAAAGGTCTGCCGTAACTCCGGGTACGCCGTCAACAGCGCTCGCGCCGCGCCATCGCTCTGCGCGCGCAACGCCGCGGCATCCCCCGGCTCGCCCTGCACCCCGACAGTCACGTCCAGCTTGTTGCGGGAAAGGATCGTCTCGGTGCCCAGATCGGTAAAGCGATACTCCGTGCCGTCCGGGCCCTTCACGACCAGCGGCGTGGTTGCGCTAATGCCCGCTGACAACGCCGGCGGCGCTTTTGCCTTGCGCTCGTCGTCCAGCCGCTCCAGATGGGTGGACTGCACAAAGGGAGCCGGCAGCAGCAGCGCCCGTGCCTGCCCGTAAAGCAGCCATGCACTCCAGGGCTGCCGCGCCGTCGCCAGCTGTCGCGCCTCCTTCCAGTACCACAAGCCGTCGTGCCCCGCCGCCTCCGTCGCTCCCGGGAAGAAGCCCGCCAACAACCAGCGCGTACCCTCCCGCCGCAGCAGCAGCGATACCCGCCACGGCGACGCACCCTGTGCCTGCACAACCGCAAAGCCGTAAACACCCGCCGTCAGCCCGCGGATCGAGAAGTCCGCCTCCGCCTGCGATCGGTTCAACGTGCAGAAGAACTGCGCGTCGGCGCCCGCGGCCAGCCCGGTCGCGTCCAGCAGGTACACCGACTCCACCTGCAGCGTGTCGCCCTGGAGGTGCGGCTGCAACTCCAGCGCGGCCTGCTTCACGTTGCTGAAGTTGCTCTGCAGCTCCGCAACCGCAACCCCCTGCAGCCCTGCCGTGTTTCCAGCCTGCATGGTGGCTACCATGCTCCGCGCAGCGGCAGCCAGCGCGTCCCGATCCCCTGCCTGCATCTGCGACTGCGTCGTGCAGCTTTCCCCGTGCGCCGTCCCCAGTGCCGCGAGCGGCACCCCGATGGCGGTCAGCAAAGTCAGCACACCCGCCTTGCGCCGCACTCCGCAGAGGGTACGTTCCGGTACTTCGGTGCTCCGCGTCCACCACTTCGTCGTCACAGCTGCCCTCACTCTCCCGGTAGACTACCGCGAAAGAAATACGCCCCGGAAGTGCAAAGGAGCACCCGCCACCCACCCCGCAACCGTCTTACTATAAGGGGCACACCGCATGAACCGGCACATCCATCTCGTGGCACCGTCCGTCCTGCTCGGCCTCACCCTCGCCGCGTCGAGCAGCCTCCCGGCCCAGCAACCCGCATCGACGACGACGCCGGCGAGACGGCATGACACAGTCAGCTACCAGAACGGCCTGCTCAGCGTGGAAGCGTCCAACGCCAGTCTGAATGGTGTTCTGCGCGAGATCGCCCGCTCCACCGGCATGAAGATCACAGGATCTGTCCCGGAAGACCGCGTCTTCGGCAGCTACGGCCCTGCTGATCCGCAGCGGGTGCTGAGCACCCTGCTGGACGGCACGGGTGTCAACGTTCTGATCGTCTCCAGTGCCGCGGATCAGCCGCTCGAACTGCAGCTCTCTCCCCGCTCCGGTGCGCCGACCCCGCCAAGCGCGGCCGACCAGGCGCAACATGCCGACGACACCGACCAGGGTAATGGCGACGCAGCAGGTGCGGATGGCCCACCGCCTGAGCCGGAACCGGTGAATCGCGGCACCAACAAGCCCGAGGCCGGCAGCGATCCATCCGCAAACACCGCTCCGTCTGAAAGCACGCAGCCCTTGGTCTTCCCCAAGATCAGCCCCAACGCCACACCGGCGACCGGCACCACCACTCCGCCTGACACCGACAACGATCAGGACACCGGCACCGAAGGGGTCAGGACGCCCCAGCAGATCTTTGAACAGCTGCAAAAGCTACAGAACAACAACAACCAGGGCACACCGGAAAGCACCGCATCCCCCGCCCCTCCGGAGTCCCAGCAGTAGCTCAGCTCGCTCGGCTACCTGCAACAGAAACAGCAGCGACCACCCGCTTGGCCTGCACCTGGCGGGAGTGCACCCGAAACACGGCAAACATAGCCTGGCAAACCCCGTACGCCACCAAAACCCCCAGCGTCAGGGACGCCAGAACCGCGCACAACAGCAAGATTGAACTCACAACGCTCCTCGTGCACCCCGGATGGGGCTGATCCAGCAACTCTGACCATGCTGGCACCTCCCATGCTCGCTCGCAACCGCAAGTCGTTCAGGGGTAGGTAACCTCTAAGATGCGCCGAGGCGCCCAGCCGCCACCCCGTACCACTCGCCGCCCCACACAACGCCTCCCGGCAGCAATGCCGTATTCTAGGAACTTGGCAAGCGCGGCCCCAACCTCTCCCTCCGGCATCACGCACATCACTGTGCGCGGCGCGCGTCAGCACAACCTTAAAGACGTCTCCGTCCGCATCCCTCGCAACACCCTCACCGTGGTCACCGGTCTGTCCGGCTCCGGCAAAAGCTCCCTCGCGTTTGACACCATCTACGCCGAAGGACAGCGCCGCTATGTCGAAACACTCTCCGCCTACGCCCGCCAGTTCCTCGACCAGATGGAGCGCCCCGACGTCGACTCGATCGACGGCCTGTCCCCTGCCATCTCCATCGAGCAGAAAACCACCTCGCGCTCCCCCCGATCCACCGTCGGTACCATCACGGAGATCTACGACTACCTCCGCCTCCTGTGGGCCTCGGTCGGCCAGCCACACTGCCCCAACTGCGGCCGCCCCATCTCCCGCCAGTCCGCCGAGCAGATCGTCGCCCGCATCGTCGACCAGGCCGTCAGCCGGCTCGCCGTCGGCGCCCAGCCCGAGCGCATCACCGTGATGGCCCCTGTCGTCCGCGGCCGCAAGGGCGAGTTCCGCGAGGAGCTCGAAGCCCTCGACCAGCAGGGCTTCCGGATCCGCATCGACGGCGAGATCACCGAGATCACCGAAGGCATGCGCCTTGAAAAGCGCAAGAATCACACGGTCGAAGCTGTCGTCGACCGCATCATCCTCCGCCCGCTCGCCCCCGGCGATCCCGCCCAGACGCCCGCCAACGCCAACCCCTCCCTCACCACGCCCTCCGGCGAAGCCACCCCGCCCCGCTACGACACCAAGCGGCTCGAGACCTCGGTCACCAAGGCACTGAGCATGGCCAATGGCCTCGTCCTCATCGCCGTCCAGGATCCCGACACCCGCGAGCAGGTGGAGACCCTCTTCTCCTCCTCCATGGCCTGCCCGGACTGCGGCATCAACGTCCCCCGGCTCGAGCCCCGCTCCTTCTCCTTTAACTCCACCTACGGCGCCTGCCCCGAGTGCCATGGTCTCGGCTCCATCTACGACTTCGACCCCGCCAAGACCATCACCGACTGGACCAAGCCCCTGCTCGATGGCGCCATGGGGCCTGGTTCCACCTCCGCCTACCTGCTCCGCCTCATCAAGCTCGCCGCCGACAAGTACAAGATCAACCTCAAGCGGCCGTTCGCCGAGCTGAGCAAGACCGAGCAGGACCTCTTCCTCTATGGCCCGCAGCGTACGGAGGCCGCCCGAACCGGCTTCCACGGCATCCACGCTTATCTCCGCTCCAACCTCGAAGACACCAAGTCCGAGGGCTATCGCGAGTACATGATGCAGTACATGTCCGCGACCAGCTGCCCCAAGTGCAACGGCCGCCGGCTCCGCCCCGAGTCCCTCGCCGTTACCCTCCCCCTCACCATTCCCGCAAGCTCCCAGAACACTGCGTCCGGGCACAACGAAGATGAAGGCGTGGCGTCAGACCGGCCCACCAACGCCTCCATCGCCGACTTCACCGGCCTCCCGCTCGACCGCGCCCTCGCCGCCGCCCGTGGCATGCACTTCTCCGGCCGCGACCAGCTCATCGCCGACCGCCTCCAGCGCGAGGTCATCGAGCGCCTCGAGTTCCTCAACGCCGTCGGCCTCTCCTACCTTTCGCTCGATCGCTCCGCCGCCACCCTCTCCGGCGGCGAAGGCCAGCGAATCCGTCTCGCCACACAGATCGGCTCCCGCCTCCGCGGCGTCCTCTACGTTCTTGACGAGCCCTCCATCGGCCTTCACCAGCGCGACAACCAGCGCCTCATCGTCGCCCTCGAACGTCTGCGCGACCTCGGCAACACAGTCCTTGTCGTCGAGCATGACGAAGACACCATTCGCCGCGCCGACTACGTCCTCGACCTCGGCCCCGGCGCCGGCAAAAACGGCGGTCACCTCATGGCCGAAGGCACACCCGCCGAGATCATGGCGAACCCCGCCTCCGTCACCGGCCAGTACCTCGCCGGCGCCGCCACGCTCCTCTCCCGGCCGCCCAACGCCGCGGGCGAGACCGGCCCGCGCCCCCTGAACGGCTCCTGGATCACCGTCGAAGACGCCCGCTCCCACAACCTCCAGCACGTCACGGCCCACTTTCCCCTCGGCGTCATGACCGTCGTCACCGGCGTCTCCGGCTCCGGCAAAAGCTCGCTCGTCAACGACATCCTCTACCGCGCCCTCGCCCGCGAGCTCTACGGCTCACGCGAAGATCCTGGCCAGCATGGCAGCGTCATCGGCATCCGTCAGATCGATAAAGCTATCCAGATCGATCAGTCGCCGATCGGCCGCACCCCGCGCTCCAACCCCGCCACCTACACCGGCACCTTCTCCGCCATCCGGGACCTCTTCGCCATGCTCCCGGAGTCGCGCGAACGCGGCTACAAGCCCGGCCGCTTCTCCTTCAACGTGCCCGGCGGCCGCTGCGAGGCCTGCCAGGGTGAAGGCCAGCGTCGGATCGAGATGAACTTTCTTCCGGACGTCTATGTCCTGTGCGAAGTCTGCAACGGCCGCCGATACAACCAGGAGACCCTCTCCGTCCGCTTCAACGGCCTTTCCATCGCCGACATCCTCGAGCTCCCCATCGCGGACGCAGCCCCGCTGCTCGCTGACATCCCCAACGTTCACACCCGGTTACAAACCCTGGTCGACGTCGGCCTCGGCTACATCCACCTCGGCCAGTCCGCCACCACGCTCTCCGGCGGTGAGGCCCAGCGCATGAAGCTCGCCCGCGAGCTCTCCAAGCGGCAGACCGGCAAGACGCTCTACCTCCTCGACGAGCCCACTACCGGCCTCCACTTCGACGACGTCCGCAAGCTCCTCGAGGTGCTCCATCGCCTCGCCGACCTCGGCAACACCGTCATCATCATCGAGCACAACCTCGACATCATCCGCAACGCCGACTACCTCCTCGACCTCGGCCCGGAGGGCGGCGAAGGTGGTGGCCGTATCGTCGCCCATGGTACCCCCGAGCAGGTCTCCACCGTGCGTGAGTCGCACACCGCAACCTTTCTCCGCCAGCACTTCGAGCAGCACCCCGCCGTGCCGTCCACCGTCGAGCCCGGCACCTCCTACGCCGGCCCCCAGCCCGACTCCATTCTCGCCGTGGCCGACGCCGAACGCCGCGCTCGCGGCTCCTTCGTCAAGCCCGAGCGCAAGACCGGCGTCCCCCGGGCAAGCGCAGCGAAACCCGAAGAGAAAAGCCGCAAAGTCGCCAGCAAGCCCACCGTGGCCGACACCCCCGCCGACAGCACGAAGGCTCCCAGGGCCTCGCGCAAACGCGCCGCCACCACCGACACCCCAACCGATGCCAAACCCGCCAGGCGCTCCTCCCGCAAGGTCCCCGCATGATGACTCACACCCGTTTCAGCCTCATGCCAGACGACGCTCCCACCGCGCCTTCGCTTACCCCGGTGCTCGCCGAAGGCGACGCAGTCGCGCTCCCGCCAACCGACGAAACCCCCAATCAGGCGCCGCCCGAACCGCCCAACCGCATCCCGCACCTCGGCCACGCGCTCCTGTTTCTCGCCATCACGCTGCTCCTGCTCCTCCTCAGCCAGGCCGTCCTTATCGGCCGCACCCACGCCCTCTCCGCGGCGGAGATCCACCCCAAGCTCCTCATCATCGCGGAGGTCATCACCTACCTTGGCACCCTGGGCCTTTCCTTCGCCATCTTTCCCCTGCTCTGGCAGCGCCCCTTCCTCACCGGCCTTCGCTGGAACAGCCCCGCCGCGCGCTGCAACCTCCTTCGCCTCCTCCCGGTAGGCATCGTCCTCTCCGCCACCGTCCAGGGCGTCTCCAGCTTCATCTCCATCCCCAAGAAGCTCCCCATGAACAGCTTCTTCCACTCGCAGTCGGACATCTGGCTCATCACCGTCTTCGGTATCGTGCTGGCCCCGCTCTTTGAAGAAACGCTCTTTCGCGGCTTTCTGCTGCCCGCCTTCGCCATCGCGTATGACTGGCTCTCGCTCCCCCGCATCCCCGCCGCCCGGGAAGCCTGGCAAAACTCCAACAGCATCTCGCAGCCCGCATTCGTCTTCTCAGCAGTGCTCACCAGCGTCCTCTTCGCTCTGCTTCACGGTCAGCAGACCGCCTTCACCTGGCCCATTCTTATCCTTCTCTTCGGTGTCTCGCTGGTGCTCACCTTTATCCGCGTTCGCCTCCGCTCCGTCGCTGCCAGCACCCTCGTCCACGCCACCTACAACGCCACTGTCTTCATGGCCGCGTTTATCGCCACCGGCGGCTACCGCCATCTTGATCGTCTCCCCACCTAGCATGCGCCTAACCTTCGCCGCCCTCGCTCTCCTCACCCTTGGCTCCCCGGCCCTGCGCGCCCAAACGCCCGCTGCCCCCGACCGGCAGATCGCCCTCACCGTCGACGACCTCCCCGGCCTTAACTCCGGCGACGACTCCGCCGCTACCCTCGCCGCGATCAACACGAAACTCATAGCCGATCTCCAGGCCGCCCACGCTCCCGTCACCGGCTTCGTCAACGAAGAGCACCTCTTCAACCCGCTCGGGCAGGCTGACGCCCGCATCGCCACCCTCTCCGCCTGGCTCGATGCCGGCTTCGACCTCGGCAATCACACCTACTCCCATACCTCCCTCAACCAGGTCGAGCTCAAGGACTGGGAAGATGACGTCATCCAGGGCGAAAACATCACCCGCCTCCTGCTCACCCCACGCCACAAATCCCTCCACTACCTCCGCCATCCCTTTCTCGACGCCGGCCCCGACCTCCAAACCCGCCGCGCCGCCGAAGCCTTCCTCACCGGCCGTGGCTACCGCGTCGCCCCCGTCACCATCGACACCGAGGACTGGTTCTTCTCCGACCTCTACCGCCACGCTCTCAGCACCCACGACGCTGCCCTCCAGGCCCGCACCGTCTCCTCCTGGCTCGCCTACAACCAGCAGGTCTTCGCGCACGCGGAGGCGCTCTCCCGCTCGCTCCTCGGCTACGAACCCCGCCAGGTGCTGCTCATGCACGAGTGCCAGCTGGAAGCCGACCACGCCCCCGAGCTCCTCGCACTCATGCGCGACCGCGGTTACAAGTTCATCTCCCTCGACGACGCCCTCGTCGACTCCGCGTACGCCCAGCCCGACACCTACATCTCCGACGTCGGCACCTCCTGGCTCGACCACTGGGCCGTCTCCAGCGGCCATCTCGAGCCCCCCTCCGCCGCCCCTCGCATCCCGGACTGGGCCAAGGAGCTTCACCTCAAGCTCGACCAGGCTGGCGACCAGTAGCCGCTCCCAGCAGCCGCAACGACCATCTGCGTACAGAACGACGCACACGAAATCCTTTGCACACTTCCCGATGGGCGGTGTAGCGTCCCGGTACGGCCCAAGGCCGTCTCGCGACCTGCCGCGTCACCCCTCGTCAGCAACTCGGAGCATTTCCATGAACGTGCATCCGCAGTCCTTTCCGGGTCCCCTTTCGCCGCAGGATGAAGCTGCGGTGCGTGCTCTCATCCATGCGCAACAGGCCGCCTGGAACCGTGGGGACAGCGAAGCCTGGGCCGCCGCCTTTGAAGCCGACGCCTCCTTCATCAACATGCGTGGGGAGTACTTCATGGGGCGCGCCGCCATCGCCCGCCTGCAAGCCCGCATCTTCGCCGGCCCTTTCTACGAGAGCACCGCCGCCATCACCATCCACGAGGTCCGCCAGCTCGCCCCTGGCTGCGTTCTGCTCGAAGTCGAATACCTCGTCACCCAGTACGACGGCCTGCCCGCCGGCGTTCAGCCGACCGAACCCGGTATTCTCCGTAGTCGCATGACCCTGATTGCCCACCAGCAGACCACGCAATGGCAGCTCACCTTCGCCCAAAACACCGCGGTAGCCTCCAAGGCCAGCACCTCTCCCGCGCTGGCTCGCTAAGCGACCGGCCCTGATTTCTCTACAATCACCCCATGTCCCAACTTGACCACGCGCACGACGATACGCACCCGGAGCTCGACCCCGCCCAGCGCGAGTCTCTCCTTCATCTGCTTGCCACCCTCTCCTTCAAGCTCGGCGATTTCACCCTCGCCTCCGGCGCCAAGTCCGACTACTACATCGACTGCCGCATCACCACCCTCCACGCCGAAGGCGGCCGCCTCGCCGGCATCCTCCTCTACGACCTCATCCGCGAGCACCTCCCCTCTGCTGTCGCCGTCGGTGGCCTCACCATGGGCGCCGATCCCCTCGTCTCCAACATCGCCTCCGCCTCCGCCTGGGCGGCCGCCGACCACGCCGAGATCCTTGCCCTCTCTGACTCGCTTGAGCTCGACCCTGACGATCCCCTCCGCGAACTCCCCGACGACGCTCCGCCCTTGCTTCACGGCTTTCTCGTCCGCAAGGCCGAAAAGGCCCACGGCACCGGCCGCCGTATTGAAGGCTTTCTTCAGACCAACGCCCCCGTCGTCATCGTCGACGATGTCTGCACCACCGGCGGCTCTACCATCAACGCCATTGAAGCCGCCCGTGCCGCCAACATGCCCGTCATCGGCGTTCTCTGCCTCGTCGACCGGCAGCAGGGAGGTCGCGAAGCCATCGAAGCCGCCCTCGAGGGCGCTCCCTTCCTCTCGCTCTTCACTGCGGAGGACGTCCGAGCCGCTCATATCGCGCTGTAGTCCCCACCGGCGTACACAGCATTGGCCCAGTCTTCCGGCAAGCGCTCGCAAGCTGTAACCGCAGCCTGCGAGCAGCGGATCCCATGCAGCCAGAGCCCCAAACTCCTCGAAAACTGAAGTACTCTCACTGCCACGTCCGGGGTATGGGCTGTCTTGCCTTCCCTGCCTAACCTCGTCACATAAGGGCGCCACAAGAGGCTCGTCACACTGCAGTCCTGCTTCAACCTGTTCTTCCTGCAGCACCTGAAGTCCCTTCGTCACGCGACCTGCCTGAGGCTTTCCGCCTGGGCTCAACCAATGGTTCTCATAGCGGCTGACAGCCGGGCCAGGCCCTCGTCAGCCGCTTCTATCGTTTGGCCGCGTCTCCGCCCTCTCCGCCGACCCGCCGCACACCCTATCCGCCCGTCCTGGCCGCCTTTGTTAGCCTCACAGCAGAGCAATGCTGTTTAACTCCCTCGCGTTTCTTTTCCTGTTTCTCCCCGTCACCGTTCTCGGCTTCCATCTCCTCGGCCGCTTCGGCAGACGTCCCGTCCTGCTCTGGCTCACCGCCGCCTCGCTCGTCTTCTACGCCGTCTGGAACCCGCCGTTTCTGTTTGTCCTGCTCGGCTCCATCACCCTGAACTTTCTCGTCTCCCGCCGCATCAACTCCGCTCCCGCAGACTCCGCGGCTCGCTCCCGCTGGCTCGTCGCCGGTATCGCCGCCAACCTTGCCCTGCTCTTCTTCTTCAAATACCTCGTCGCCACGCTGCTCTTTCTCACCCGTCTCCACCTCCCCATCCCCGTGCCGCACCCCATCCTGCTCCCCCTCGGCATCTCCTTCTTCACCTTCACGCAGATCTCCTTTCTGGTCGATCTCGCGCAGGGTCAGGCCGAGCTCCAGGGCCCCCTCTCCTACACCCTCTTCGTCACCTTCTTCCCCCACCTCATCGCCGGGCCCATCCTCCATCACCGCGAGATGATGCCCCAGTTCTCCCCCGTCGGCGGCCACTTCCGCCTCCGCCGCGACGACCTCTCCCTTGGCCTCTCCTGGTTCATCCTCGGCCTCGCGAAAAAGGTCCTCATCGCGGATCAAATCGCCGGCACCGCCGACATCAGCTTCGCCCACGCCGGCCACCAGACCGCCGCCGCCGCCTGGGTCGGCCTCATCACCTACTCCATGCAGCTCTACTTCGACTTTTCCGGCTACTCCGACATGGCCCTCGGTCTCGCCCGCATGCTGTCCATCCGTTTTCCCTTCAACTTCGACAGCCCCTACAAGGCCACATCCATCACCGAGTTTTGGCAGCGCTGGCACATCACCCTCACCCGCTACATCACCCTCTACCTCTACAACCCGCTTCTGCTCCGCATCCAGCGCTTCCGCGCCCGCACCGGGCGCAAGGTCTCCCGCAAAGCCCTTCGCTCGCCGGCTGGTTTCGCCCACATGATCGCCATCCCAACCCTCGTCACCATGCTGCTCACCGGTCTGTGGCACGGCGCCGGCCTCCAGTTCGTCCTCTTCGGCCTCATCCACGGCGTCTATCTCACGGCCAACCAGGCCTGGCGCCACTTCCGTCCCGCCCCCGCCGCCGCTCTCGCGGCACGCCCTCGCCCCACAACCGCCGCGCTCCGACGCCTCCCCCTCATGCTCGGGGTCTATCTCCAGGTCGTCTTCGCCCTGGTCTTCTTTCGCGCCGCGTCCACCCCCGCCGCCTTTCACTTCCTAGCTGATCTCTTCGGTCGCCACGGCGGCTTCGGCCACCTCGCCTCCCTCACCCCCGGCGCCCTCGCCTTCGCGCTCTTCCCCGTCGTCTGGTTTCTTCCCAACACGCAAACCATCCTCGGGGAGGAACCCACCACCGAGGCCGCCCTCGCCGCCCGCTCGCTCGCCCCTGCGCCCGCCAACGCCACGGCATCCTCGCAGCCGAACGCCGCCTCCCTACCCGCCGGTCCCGCACCCGACCTCGCCCAACCCTGGGCCGACCGCCTCCTCCATCACCTTCGCTGGCAACCAACCCTCCCCTGGGCCCTCGTCCTCGCCACCCTTCTCTTCGCCTCCCTCGCCAACCTCGACACCAACGTTCCCTTCCTCTACTTCCAGTTCTAGCTCCCACCGCAGTCCCCCACCTCTCATCGGGCTCACTTCTTATCTGGAGGCTGTCTCCTTGTACGCAACCCGTGTCAGGGCAGCGGCAGTCTCAGCATCCTGCCCTCCCACGGAACGCCGCAAGCTGCCGTGTCCTCTGCTCCCCGCAGCACCAAGGAAGACATTGCCACCTTTGTGCCATGGTCAGCCCTGGATCCACGGGCGAAGGTAAGCGGGTAAGTGTGCCAAAGAGGGACAGTGGCTTCTGTGTAAGCCAACCTTGCATGGCGTGCTCAGAACGGGGGCAGCACAATGAGCGTATGGGCCCAGAATGACCCATTTGCAGATCTAGAAATTCCCGAGGCGCTGCAACAAAGCCTCGGTCGTCATCGGGAAAACCTGGCTCGCTTGATCTCCAACCTCAAGTCCGCTGGCCTCGATGAACAGCAGATTGACGTCAGTGTGTCGGTCATCGTCGAGTCGTACAAGGAAGAACTGCTCCGAGCAATCAAGGCTCTGGTGGAGGTGCAACATGCTTGATCCAAAGCTCCTTGACGAGCCCGCCCGCCTGGCTGCACTGCATCGCTATGAAGTCCTGGACACGCCACCAGAGGCGCCGTTTGAGAGGATCACGGGTCTGGTGCGCGCTGTGCTAAACGTCCCGATCTCCACGCTCTCCCTGATCGACGCTGACCGGCAGTCGTACAAGTCCTGCGTTGGCATCGACGACAGCGATATGCCGCGTGAGTTCTCCTTCTGCACCCACACCATCCAGGCTCGTGAGCCGATGAACATCCCGGACACGTTGCAGGACCCGCGCTTTGCCTACTACCCCTCCGTCATCCGAGACCCCTTCATCCGGAGCTATCTCGGTGTGCCACTCGCAACGCCGGATGGCTACAATCTGGGGTCCCTCTGTGCACTGGACGTGAAGCCCCGCGACTTCAGCGCGGCCCAGATCGAAGTCCTCAAAAGCTTTGCGGCGATCGCAGTCGATGAGCTGGAACTTCGGCGCATCGCGCAAACCGACTCCCTCACAGGCGCGGCAACCCGGAGAGGTTTCTTTCTCGAAGTAGAAAAAGCCATCGCCAGATTTGTTCGGCACGGACACCCTGCGGCCCTGCTCACACTGGATGTCGACCACTTCAAGCGCACCAACGACACCTTCGGCCACCCGGCAGGCGACGTGGTTCTGCGCTCCATCACAAAGACCCTCCGCGAGATTTTGCGCAAGGAAGACATCATCGGCAGGCTGGGCGGCGAAGAGTTTGGCGTTCTGTTAGGCGACACCGAACTCACGGAGGCCGTGCACGTGGCAGAGAAACTACGCCTCGCCATCTCGGACATCCGCTTCGCCTTTGATGAAACTGCCGTCGTGAGTGCCAGCTTTGGTGTTGCGGCCCTCCATGCCAGCCAACTCACCCCTGAAGACTGGCTGGCTTGCTCCGATCAGGCGCTCTATCGTGCCAAGCGCGGGGGGCGGAACCGTTGCTGCATCGCCGAGACAACGGAAGAAGCGACGGTGCTCCATCCCGAACTGCGGGCGTAGAGCCTCTCTGCTACCAGCACCGGAGAACGTCGTCAACAGAAAGGCCCGGGCATCCGCCCGGGCCTTTCCTCACTCTACGGCCCAAAACGCCCCTGAGCGCACCGCCACTACCTTCACCTCCGCCAGTAACCACCCTTTCCCGGCTCTCCTGGTCGCCACCGCCCTCTTCTCTTCTCTCGCCAGCTCGACATTAACTTCCCTCCGCTTATCCAGCTCTGGGCGGCTCTAATTGCCTTCCCTGGCAGGCAGCTGACAATGGAGATTTGCCCCTACGTGACCGCCAGCAATCCGAAGAGACGGGAGCAGTCCTGAAACAGATCTCCGGAAGCTAAAGGGTGCAGTCCCCTTCCACTAAGAGTGGATGCCCCTCAACACAACAATTAGGATCAAGCCTGTTCACTGGTCTGGCTTCTCCCCGATACGCAGGCCTCGTCCTGAGGCTCACTGCGGCAGTGGAGCTGAAAAGGTGAGAGAGCACTTTGCTCGTCAACTCCGATACCCCACCTGCGATTTCGTGGACATCGAGCGATGAAGGGGCAGGGGAAGTCTGCCCATACTGCAGTTTGTGAGGTGCTGACGTTGGATTCGAGTCTGGTAGAGAAGCCACACAAATTTCAACTACTGGACGGGATCCGGGGTCTGGCTGCTCTGGCTGTTGGCTTCTTTCACTACCCGCAGCTCTCCCATCCCAGGATGTTTCCCCACGGTTACTTGGCCGTGGATATCTTTTTCGTCCTCAGTGGCTTCGTCCTTGCATCGGCATATGGCCAGCGATTGGTGAGTGGACTCTCTCTCCGTGAGTTCATCAAGATCCGGCTCATCCGCCTTTGTCCAATCTACTTCCTTGGCGTCGCTGTCGGCTTCATCTACTTCACGCAAGTCCGTCGCGTTCCCATTCCGCATGGGGCTCTTGGTCAAGTCACGCTGATTGTTCTCGCGCTTCTCTTCATCCCCGCCCCGAGCACGGCGGCGCATCCGCATGCTGCGTTTCCTTTCAACCCTCCAACCTGGTCCCTTTCTGTCGAGCTGATTGCAAACCTCGTACATGGGCTGGCGCTCAGGCGCCGCAGCAACCGAACGCTTCTCTGCCTTTCACTTCTCTTCGGGGCCCTCCTGGTCCGAAGCATCCTCCAGTCCGGATCTGTGAACTTCGGCATCGAGACGCCCTCGTTCCTTCAAGCGATCATTCGTGTGCTGTATTCCTACATCCTGGGGATCCTTATCTTCCGAGTCTGGAGTCGATATCGCCAAGTCAGGATGCCAGCGCTCGTGCCCGTTGCCGTTGTCCTGGCGCTACTCGCCACCCCACACCTAGACGAATATGGAACAGCCTTCGACCTAGCGGCCACCCTGATTATCATTCCGGCGACCGTTGCCGCTGCCTCGTTCACGCGCCTCAGCAGCCGAACGGGCGAGGCCTGTGAACTTCTGGGCGCTATGTCATACGGCTTCTACGTCTTCCACGTGCCGCTTGGCGGCCTCTTGCTCCCCTACATGGTACGAGCGCGCGTTCCGCTGAATCAGCAGGCGGACCTGCTGCTCACGGCAGTCGCCCTGTTGACGCTCATGGTCGACCGCTATTTCGACCTACCGGTGCGCCGTCTCTTGAGAGGAATGCTTTTGAGCAAACAGCAGACCTCCGGAAATGCACTCGGCGGAAGCACCTCCTCTCGACACCCACCTGCCGAGCAGTCGTCCTAGTCGGTACACCTGGTCTGATCTGCGCGCAAAAGAATCCCGTGCCCGAGGCGTTAGTTGCCGAGAATAGGGGCATCTCCCACCTCAACGCCCTACTACGCCAACACCTATGCAATGAGGACGGCAGAATGCTCTCTCCAGTGCGTTGACCATCCCATCCATGCCGACCACTCACGGTGACACCTGTCTCATCAGAGGCAAGGAGACCCAGGCACGCAGCCCGAGTCCTCCCTCCTCTCGCGACCTAAACCGCGGGTGCCACGCATCGCAGGTAGGCCGCACCCTCTGGCGCCTCCACCTGCACTGTCGCACCTGCCGGCACTACCATCGCCTCCCCCTTTGGCAGCTCCAGCCGCTCCCCATCCGCTGTCACGCTGATCCCTGCCGCCAACCCCACCAGGCACCCCGGCCCATCCATCCGCACCGCCGCTGAGCCCGCAAATCGGTCCACGCTGAAGTACTGCTCCTCGATCAGCCGCACAAACCCGTCCCGCTGCTGCGGCTGCACCTTGCCCGCGCGCGTGCCAAACTTCGTCACCCGCAGGCCCTGTTCCACATGCAGCTCGCGCGGCCGCCCATAGTCAAACATCCGGTAGGTCGTATCGCTGGTCTGCTGCGTCTCCAGCAGCACCACGCCCGGCATAATCGCGTGCACCGTGCCGGCGTCCACAAACACCATGTCCCCCACGCTCACCGGCACCATGCGCATCAGCTCTTCGAGGGTCCCATCCTCGATCGCCGACCGCACCGCCGACGCATTCACACCGTCCTTCAGGCCCAGCGCCACCGCTGCGCCCGGCTCCGCCTCTAGCACATACCAGCACTCCGTCTTGCCGCGCGGCTGCCCCAGCTTCTGGGCCTCCACGTCATCCGGATGCACCTGGACGCTCAGCTTGTCGGCCGGAAACAGGATCTTCACCAGCAGCGGAAACTCACGCTCTGCGGTCACGCCACCCAGCACCTCTTCCGCCGCCTCCCGCACCACATCCTCCAGCGTCTCGCCCGCCTTCGGTCCCGTCGCCACCTTCGCCTTCGGCCCTGTCAGCCACGCCTCACCCACCTTCTCGGCATAGCCCGTCTCCGCGTACCAGGGCTGGAGGCTGTCCTTGCCCCAAGGCCTCGGGCTAAAGGTCGGCTCCAACCGAAACGCCCCTACTGCGCCCTGCACGTTCGCCACACCCTCGCCTGCCTTCGTCGTCATCGTCATATCAAGTCTCCTCTTCCATTACAAAACTCTTACACCCGTCCCGCAAGACCCCTGCTAGCGTCACTACAGCGGTACAAGGATGACACCCGTACATGAATGCTTCTCTGATCTCCCCCCCGTCTGAAGCCGTCCCCCAGCACGCGCCCGATCTCGCGCACGATCCCGGCATCTCCTCCGAGCATATTCACGCCGCCGCTGGTGCGCAGCTTTCTGCCGCGCAGGAAGCCCAGCGTCGCATTCGTCAGGATCTCCGCATGGGACGCGAGCACCAGGCCGGCAGCGTCAACTGGCTCACCACCATCTTCATGGGCCTCTTCCATGTCGGCGCCATCGCCGCCTTCTTCTTCTTCTCCTGGAAGAACGTCGCCGCGTTCGCCATCATGTACTTCCTGGCCATCAACGTCGGCATCGGCATGGCCTACCATCGCCTGCTGACCCACCGCGGCTACAAGACGCCCAAGTGGGTCGAGTACTTCGTCACCACCTGCGGCACCATGGCGCTTGAGGGCGGACCTATCTTCTGGGTAGCCACCCACCGCGTCCATCACCAGAACTCCGACCACGAAGGTGATCCGCACACCCCCAAGGACGGCAGCTGGTGGGCCCACGCCGGCTGGATCCTCTCCGGTCGCGCCCTGCACTCCGAAACCGCCCTGCTCGGTCGCTACGCCCCCGACCTCACCCGCGACAAGGTCCATGTCTGGCTCTCGAAGTGGCATTGGCTTCCGCTCACCCTTGCTGGCTTCCTGCAGCTCGGCATCGGCGCCCTGCTTTCCCCGGCTCACCCCATCCACGGCGCCATCGGCATGATGCTTTGGGGCACCTTCCTCCGCGTCACCCTTGGCCTCCACGCCACCTGGCTGGTTAACTCCGCCACCCACCTCTGGGGCAAGCGTCGCTTCGAGACCAAGGATGACTCCCGCAACAACTGGTGGGTCGCTCTCCTCACCGGCGGCGAAGGCTGGCACAACAACCATCACGCTCACCCCGTCAGCGCCCGTCACGGCCTTGCCTGGTACGAGTTCGACATCAACTACTACGGCATCTGGCTGCTGGAAAAGGTCGGCCTGGCCCACAAGGTTCAGATCGCCAAGTTCGATCGCAAGAACCCCCGCCCTGCCGGCGCCAACTAACTCGTAGCACACGCATTCACTTCGCGGCGCAGACCTCCACAGTCTGCGCCGCTTCTTCGTGCTCGCCTCCCATCCGCCGCCCCGCCTCGCTACACTGGAGGTGCCACCGCATGCCAGCCGAACTCATCCTCCAGCCAACCCCGGACGAGGCTCTCCTCCAGCAAACACGCGAGCAGCTTACTGCGGCGCGCAGCCTTCTCGCCGACCGCGAAGCCGAGCTCGCCCAGCTTCGCGCCCAGCTCGCCCACTTTGAAGGCCGCTACTTCCGCCAGGTCGGCATCCTCTACGCCGAACTGGACGACATCGAAGCCCGCATCGCCGAGCGCGAAGTCGACCTCTACGACTCCGACGCCGCCCGCCTCCGCGCCCAGCAGGCCCGGCAACGCGCCTTCGAGACCCAAACCGCCGCCCTCGACGACACCCCCGCCGCCGATCCTCCTGATCCACCTCCCACCCTCAAGTCCCTCTTTCGTGAGGTCGCCCGCCGCATCCACCCGGACTTCGCCCGCGACCCCGCCGAGGCCCAGCACTTCACCCTGCTCATGGCCCGCGCCAACCAGGCCTACCGCCGCGCCGACATCGCCGCCCTCGAGCGCCTGCTCGACGACCACCGCGAGCTCGACGCCCCACCCCTCGCCGAGCCATCCGTCGCCGAGCTCCTCCGCCTCAACCGCCAACTCGCCCACGCCCGTCGCGACCTCGCCGCCCTCGACACCGAAGAGCATCTGCTCCTGCACGGCGACATCGCCGAACTTCGCGCCGAGGCCGACGCCGCCGCGCTCCAGCACCGCGACCTCCTCACCGAGCTCGCCACCGCCGTCAGCGCCGAGATCGCCGAAGCCCGGCTCCGCTTCGAAACCGTCAATCGCCAGATCACCGCCCATGGCCGATAGCCCCGATTTCAGCCTCCGCCCGCAGCCCACCGGGGCCTCCCTCGCCCGCTCCCCCGGCCGCTCCAGCCTCATCGCTCGCGGTCGCGAAGCAGCCTCCACCGCCGCCACCAACCCCCACTTCCAGCAGGCCATGCAGCACTTCCAGTCGCGCCGCTTCCCGGAAGCTGCGGCAAGCTTCACCCTCGCCGCCGAGGCCGGCCACGCCGAATCGCAGTACATGCTCAGCACCCTCTACGACGAGGGTCAGGGCGTCCCCCAGGACAGCGCCATCGCCGCCCTCTGGGAGCGCAAAGCAGCCGACCAGGGCCATGCCTACGCCCAGGCCAATCTCAGCTTCCGCGCCTACACCGCCGAGGACTTCGAACAAGCCTTCACCTGGTGCCAGCGCGCTGCCCACAGCAATCTAGCCTGGGCCCAGTACAACCTCGGCCTCATGTATCGCAAGGGCGAGGGCGTCGACCCCAGCGACACCGAGGCCGCCCGCTGGTACACCCTCGCCGCCCAGCAGGACTTCCCCGAAGCACAGCAAAAGCTGGCCGACCTCTTTTACTTCGGCCAGGGCGTCCCCCGCAGCCTCACACAGGCCGCCAGCTGGTACGAGCGCGCCGCCCACAACGGCAACGCCGAAGCCCAGTTCCTCCTCGGCCAGCTCTACAGCATGGGCGTCGGCGTCGAGCACGACTACACCCTGTCCCGCCATTGGACTCGCCAGGCGGCTCTCCAGGGTCACGAACAGGCCATCCAGGAGCTCAAGCGCCGGAAATACCGCGATCCTTAAACCGAGAGCGGCTGCCAACAGGTCATCATCCGTAACCGCGTAAGCGCGGACGTCTCGGAGGTGCCTCACCGGGATCAGCAGCTATCGAAAGCTCTCAAGAAAGATCGGCTTCACCATCGCCTCAATCTTCGCGGCCATCTCCTCGGCAGGCACGCGGTTCGCCGTCTGGTGCCACAGCCGCGCCGCCCCAAACAGCGCCCACGCCCCCGTCACCGCCAGCATCGTCGCATCCACGCCCGGAACCAGCCTGTGGTGCGCAGCCCCTTCCTTGAAGAGATCCGCCACCGCCGGAATGATCGAGCTCTCCAGCGGAATCTGGGCTCCCGCCGCCGAGCAGTCCGTCAGCTCATTCAGGTAGTCGCACACACCCAGCGCCACCGCCCGCAGCGCGCCATTGCAGTCCGTAAACGAGATGCCGCGCTGCCGAATCAGCTCGCGAAAACGCGACTCCGTCATCGCCGCCAGCAGCGCTGTCTTGTCCGGGTAGTGCAGGTAGAAGGTGTTCCGGTTCAGCGTTGCCTCGTCAGCAATCTCCTGCACGGAGATCTCGTCAAACCGCTTCATCTTCAGCAGCCGCAACAGCGCGTCCATCAGCATCCGTCGGCTGCGCAGCACCCGCGGGTCGGTCGCTTCACCAACGCACTGGGACGGGACAGGGGCCATCGGGTTGTAGAGTACCGCACCCAACTCGCTTCAGCGACACATGTCGCTTTCTCCGAATCAACACGGGTCGCCTATACATCACATGTCGCATAGGAGATCCCACGCCATGCCTTCGCTGCTCCACATCGACTCCAGCCCTCTCGTCGGCCACTCCGTCTCCCGCGAGCTCACCGCCGCCTTTGTCTCCGAGTGGTCCTCCTCCCACCCGGCCGCTACCGTCACCTACCGCGATCTGAACGCAACCAACATCCCACCCATCAGCGCGGAGTGGATCGGCGCCGTCTACACCCCGGAAGAGGCCCGCACGCCCGAGCAGACGAAGCAGCTCACCCTCTCGGACACCCTCATCGCTGAACTCGAAGCGGCCGATCACTATGTTCTCGGTGTCCCCATGCACAACTTCGGTGTCCCCTCCGCCTTCAAGCTTTGGATCGACCAGATCTGCCGCGTGAACCGCACCTTCTCCTACGCCGACGGAACGCCGCGTGGTCTGCTCCGGGGCAAAAAGGCCACCTTCCTCATCGCCACCGGTGGCATCTACGACGCCGGCACCCAGATGGCCTCCTACAACTTCGTCGAGCCCTACCTCCGCACCACCCTCGGCTTCCTCGGCGTGACCGACGCCACCGTCCTCACCTCCGGTGGCACGATGGCGCTCACCCGCGGCGGCGCAGACCGCGCCACCTTTCTCGCCCCTTACCTTGAAGCCGTCCGCACCCACGCCCGCAGCCTGGAGGGCGTCTCCCTCTAGCTCCGTCTCACACCCCCTCGTCCAGCCTGGCGGTCGTCCTCCCCTGCCCCACAAAACAGCCGACGCACCGCCAGGTTTGCTTCGTGGAAACAATGCACTAAGCCCCGCCGCCGCTCTTCAGCAGCTCACCCATACGCAACGGCACTACCATCCGGCCCCTCCGTGAACCCCGTGGTTCTCGTCCGGCGACGCCGCGTTACGGTGGCGCAATCTCCCCGCGCAGCGACTTAGCTTAAAAACAGGAGGCCTTGGAGCGCGCCCGCTCCACCATCCACACCGTCGCTGGACCGTTCACCAGACCCGCCGATGCGGCACGTAGGTCCGGACCTAACCCCTTACGTTCGAAGATTTTGCGCAACATCGTAGGGGGGAGGGGGGCACCCATCCGCTACACTCTCCCCCAGCCATGAACCTCACCCAGCGCCGTGGTGCCATCGCCTTCGCCATCATCCTCGGCGTCGCGCTCATCAGCGCCACCGTCACCCTCAACATCGGCTGGATCATCCTCAACGAGCGCCGCCTTGCCATCTCCATCATCGGCATCGTCTTCTTTGCCGCCATCATCGCCGGCGTCGTCCTCAACACCGTCTTTCTTGTCCGCGAACTCCGCCGCAACCAGCGGCAGGACACCTTTCTCAACGCCGTCACGCACGAGCTCAAAACCCCCATCGCCTCCATCCGCCTCTACCTCGAGACCCTCCAGCGCCGCCCCGTCACGGAAGAACAACGCCAGGAGTTCTTCCGCATCATGCTCGCGGACTCCGATCGCCTTCTCGGCACTGTCAACCGCATCCTCACCGCCGGCACCCTCGCCCAGCGCCGCCACGACCGCCGCCCCCTCGACCTCGAACCCCTCCTCGCCGAGTGCGTCCAGACCGTCCTCCAGCAGCACCACCTTCCCCCGGAGAGCATCGTTCTCACCCCCGTCCCCGGTGCCGTCCGCCTCCTTGTCCTCGCCAGCGCGGAAGACATTCGCACCGCCGTCCTCAACGTCCTCGACAACGCCGTCAAGTACTCGCATGATGGTGTGCACATCCGCGTCTCCCTCCTGATGGAGCGCTACACCTTTGCCGCCATCCGCATCTCGGATACTGGCCTTGGCCTCCCGCCCGGCCAGCACAAGCGCATCTTCCGCCGCTTCTACCGCGTCCAGGACCTCGCCTTCCGCACCGACGCCCGCCCTGCCGATACCGCCCTCGCCCGCACCGCCGCCCGTATCCGCGGCACCGGCCTTGGCCTCTTCCTCGTCCGCACCATCCTCCGGCAACACGGCGGCGACGCCACCGCACAGTCCGCCGGCCCGGGCAAAGGCACCACCATCACCCTCACCCTTCCCCTCGCTCCGGCCGGCAACACTCCCGCCCCGTGACACCCACCGCCTTCCAGCCGCATCGAACCCCACGAATGAGCACCCCAACCACCCCTCTCATCACCCTCGTCGAAGACGAAGCCCACCTGGCGCAGGGGCTGCTGTTTAATCTCGGACTCGAAGGCTACCGGACGGAGCACTTCGCCGACGGCGACCTCGCCCTCGCCCACCTGCTCGCCGTCTCCCCCGACGGCCCGGACACGCCCTCCGCGATCCTGCTGGACTGCATGCTTCCGGGCGCCGATGGCTTCACCATCGCGCGTCGCCTGCGCGATCACGGGCGCTTCTTCCCCATCCTCATGCTCACCGCCCGCTCGCAACCATCCGATGTCCTGGCCGGCATCGAGGCCGGCGCCGACGACTACCTCCCCAAGCCCTTCGACCTCTCCATCCTCCTTGTCCGCCTCAAAGGGCTGCTCCGCCGCATGCACTGGCAGGCACAGGGCAGCGCTCCCCCGCCACCACCCCAGCCCCGGGATGAGTTCTCCTTTGCCGGCCGCACTCTCCGCTTCGACACCCTGGAACTGCTCGCCCCAGGCGGCCGCCACACCCAGCTCACACTTATGGAGGCGGACCTGCTCCGCTTCCTCACAGAGCGCGCCGGGGTGGTTGTGCCGCGCAAGGACATCCTGGAGCAGGTTTGGCGTGTTCACGAGGACACCGACACACGCGTTATCGACAACTTCATCGTTCGCCTGCGGCGGTACATCGAGGACGACCCCGGCAAACCCCGGCATCTGCTCACCGTGCGCGGCGTGGGCTACCGCTTCATCCCGGAGCCCTAACCACAGGTCTGACTCCGCCGCCCGCGGTCGCATTGGCGATCCAGCCCCGGTGTGAGAGCTACACTGAACGGAGCGCGCCACACCTGCTCGCCTCCCTCGATGCGCATCCTTACCCGCTACATCCTCAAAGAGGTCCTCTCGTACGCCGCCCTGGGCGGCATTCTGTTCACCTTTGTGCTCTTCATGCGCGACCTTGGCAAGGTACTGGAGTTAGTCGTGCGCGACTCCGCCTCGCTCGCCGACGCGACTCGTCTCATCCTCTACACGCTTCCTGCCGCTCTCACGCTCACCATCCCTATGGCCGTGCTGGTCGGCATCCTTCTCGGCCTGTCCCGCCTTGCCTCGGACTCCGAGATCACTGCCATGCGCGCCGCCGGCATGGGTGCTCTGGACTTCGTGCGCGTGCTCTCGCTCGTCTCCATCGGCACGCTTCTGCTGGGGCTGTTCAACTCGCTCTACCTCGCACCGCGTGCCGCCTCCGGCCTGCTTGCTCTCGAGGCCTCACTCAAGAACAGTCAGGCCTCGTTCGAGGTGCAGCCTCGCATCTTCTACGAGGACCTCAAGAACTACGTCCTCTACATCCAGGACACGCGCACTCTCTCCGGCACGGCCGTCTGGCACCACGTCTTCCTCGCCGACGTCTCGCAACCCGAGCACCCCTCCATTACTACCGCGGAGGAGGCGGCGGTCACCACGAATCCGGCCGGCTCCGGGCCGAACTCCACCCTGGTGCTGCACCTGATGGACGGCAGCCAGCACCAGACCTCGCTGCGCGATCCCTCGGTCTACAACATCTCGACCTTTGCCTCCACCGAGATTCCCCTACCGCTCGAAAATCCCGACGACACACACATCTCGCGCAACGACACACCAATTCAGGCTCTGTCGTTCCATGAGCTCAACGCCCGCGCTCGCCAGCAATCCTCGAAACCCGGCGCAAGCTCCTCCAACCCCTACAGCATCGAGCTGAACCGCCGCCTCTCCTACCCCTGCGCCTGCTTTGTATTGATGCTGGTCGGCGTACCGCTGGGCCTTTCTTCACGGAGGGGTGGCAAATCTGCAGGCTTCGTTCTCACGCTTGTCGTCGTCTTCCTCTACTACTTTCTTTCCTCGATCGGTGTCGCCCTCGCTCGCAACGGCAAACTCTCCCCCTTTCTCGGCGTATGGGGCTCCAACCTCGTCTTCACGCTGGTCGGCTGCCTGCTGCTCTTTCAGCTGTCCCGGGGTGGGCTTGCCCTTACTGTGGTCACGCGGCTGACAGTCTGGCTGCAAGCTCACGTGACGACCATCTCTGGCAGCCGCGACACCGAGACCGGCGGTCTCGCCGCCCGCATCACCGCGCTGGTGCGTCGGCTGC
The DNA here is from genome assembly GCA_965199635.1 of Acidobacteriaceae bacterium. Taxonomy (GTDB): domain Bacteria; phylum Acidobacteriota; class Terriglobia; order Terriglobales; family Acidobacteriaceae; genus Edaphobacter. The sequence goes on from CBDASL010000001.1 coordinate 1,864,567, forward strand.
GCGAAAGCTTTGGCGTACGCTTTCCTCTTCTGCTGGACGACTACGTCCTTCGCGAGTTCTCCACCAATCTGCTGCTCGTCTTTGGCACCTTCGCCACCATGGTGCTCGTCTTCACCTTCTTCGAGCTTGTGGGCGACATCATCCGGAACCGCACGCCACTCGTCACCGTGGGCGACTACCTCCTCAACCTGATCCCCTACGTCATCTACAACACCATGCCGCTCTGCGCGCTGGTCGCGGTGCTCATCACCTTTGGTTCGCTCAGCCGCACGTCGGAGCTCACAGCGATGAAAGCGACCGGCATCAGCCTTTACCGCGTCGTCATCCCCGTCCTTGTGCTCACCGGCCTGCTCGCCGTCTCGCTCTTTGCCTTTGACGAGTTCTACCTTCCCGCAGCGAACCGACGCCAGGAGGCTCTGCGCGCCGTCATCAAGGGCAAGCCAGCGCAGACTTTTCTGCGCCCCGATCGCAAATGGATCTCCGGCACCAACACACAGCCGGGCGAGCCGCAGCGCATCTTCTTTTACAAGTTCTTCGACGCCGACAAGAACCTCTTCGCCAACCTCACCGTCTTCGAGTTCCAGCCTGACACCTTTCAACTCACACGCCGCATCTTTGCCGAATCCGCCCACTGGGACGCGCAAAGCAATGAGTGGGTGCTGGAGCGAGGGTGGGATCGCCACTTCGCCGGCGATGTTGTCTCCTCCTTCCATCCCTTTGCCACAGCCTCCTTTCCCGAGGTGCGCGAACAACCCGCCTACTTCAAAAAAGAGGATCGGCCGTCGCAGGAGATGAGTTACCACGAGCTGTCTCGGTATGTCTCTGATCTGTCGCAGGCGGGTTTTGACACGATGCGGCTCCGTGTTCAGTTGAATCGCAAGCTTGCCTACCCACTGATCACCTTCGTAATGGCCCTGCTTGGCATCCCTTTTGCGCTCGCAACGGGCAAACGCGGCGGCCTTGCCAGCATCGCCGTGGCCGTCGGTCTGGCCCTCAGCTATTGGCTGGTAGCAGGTCTGTTTGAGGCCATGGGCGACGTGAACACATTGCCCGCCGCCCTGGCCGCCTGGTCGCCAGATCTTCTTTTCGGCATCGGAGGAGCCTACCTGTTAATGCGATCCCCGACCTAGCCTTCTACACCGGCAGCGCGACGCCCAGCCCTGGCTCTTCCGCATGCGCCTGCCGCCGTCGTTCTTCGCGATGGGACTCTACGGCACACACCGACGCACAGCCAAAGAGCCCGACGCCAAACGCCAGCATCATCCCGGAGTCCGCGACTGTGTGCCTCTTTCGGGCAACCAGGCTATGCCGCCCCTCCGTCCTGCCCGGCACAGACGTCGCCGTCGCCGCTCGCACCGGCTGCACCTCCGTGCACAAGACCGCCACCACCACGAAACTTTTCCAGATCAAGCGCCCCATTTGTCTCTCCCTCGTTGTTCCAGGCCTGCCTGCGCCCTCCTCCTCTCTATCGGCCGATCCCGCGTCTTCTGCACTGTGACCTGTCCTGGAACACTGCCCGGCCTCCGCGCACACACGGCCTCGGTACACTAGGCAAACGATGACTGTGCGCCCCGCTTTCGCTGCCTCCCTGCTGCTTACGCTCCCCCTGGCTCTTTGTAGTGCCGCGCCTGCCCAGACCGCCCGGCACCATGCGGCAACCACGCTCCCCCTGGCTCTTTGTAGTGCCGCGCCTGCCCAGACCGCCCGGCACCATGCGGCAACCACCGCCACCCACCGCTCGACCACAGCCGCCAGCACCCCCGCGCTCAACCCGGCCGACAACCCGCCCGGCGTACCCCCCGTCCACACCGCGCCCAAGATCCTCTACTCGCTCCGCTACGTCGACCTCACCGTCGGCACTGGCCCGCTTGCGCCGCCGCAGAAGTTCTATACGGTGAAGTACACCGGCTGGCTCACCGACGGCACCAAGTTTGACTCGTCCTACGACCATCCCGGCCAGCAGCCCATCACCTTCTTCGATGGTGCGCACCGCGTCATCCCGGGCTGGGATACCGGATTCACCGGCATGCGTGTCGGGGGCAAACGCCGGCTCTATATCCCATACCAGCTGGCCTACGGGGAGTCCGGTCGCGAAGGCGCCATCCCGCCCAAGGCCGATCTCATCTTTGATATCGAACTGGTCGGCTTCTCCGACACCCAGACGCCCGTACCCGGCGTGGACCAGAAGCCCGAAAATCCCGATGCCAGCGCCCCGGACGCCCCCACCGCGCACTAACCTTCGAATCCAAACCCGCTTCCACCCATCTGACAGAGCAGGATACCTGTGCTCAGCAAGCTCAAACCGCTCGCCCCCTATCTCCGGCGCTATTGGAGCAGCTTCGCCTGGGGTGGCCTTGCCACCCTGCTCTACAACCTGTCCAAGGTTGCGATCCCGCTCGTCATCGGTTCGGCGATCGACGACATGCGCCACGGCTTCAAGCCGTCCAGCATCTTTCACCACGGGCTTCTTCTGCTTGGCATCGCCGCGGTGAGTGCCGTCTGTCTGTATCTCAATCGGCAGATTGTTATTGGCGCCTCGCGCGAGATCGAGTTCGATCTGCGCAACGATCTCTTCCAGAACCTGGAGCGGCAGTCGGCCAACTTCTACCACACGCACCGCACCGGCGACATCATGGCGCGGACCACTAACGACCTTTCCGCCGTTCGCCAGCTGCTCGGACCGGCCATCATGTACTCGGCTAATACCGTCGTCTTCACCGCGGCGGCACTGCCGTTTATGCTTCACATCTCGCCTCGCCTGACGCTCTTCGCCTTTGCCCCGCTCCCCATCGCGAGCGTCGTCGTGCAGTACTTCGGTGCTCGTATTCACACCCGGTTTGAGCGCATTCAGGCCATGTTCTCGGAGATCTCAGCCAAAGCGCAGGAGAACTTCGCCGGTGCCCGGCTGATCCGAGCCTTCGCCCAGGAGGATGCAGAGATTGCCAGCTTCGAGCGGGCCAACCTTGAGTACATCGAGCGCTCGCTGCACCTTGTACGCCTCATGGCCATGCTCTGGCCCACGCTGGAGTTCGTCCTCGGCATCTCGCTGATGATCACACTGTTGGTCGGCGGGCACGAGGTATTGCTTCACCACATCACCATCGGGCAGTTCACCAGCTTCAATGTCTATATGGTGCAGCTCACCTGGCCCATGATCGCTATCGGTTGGGTCGTCAACCTGATCCAGCGCGGTACCGCTTCGCTCGCCCGCCTGGATGAGCTGCTCAAGCAGCAGCCCGAGATCGCGGACGACCCGAGCACGCTCAACTCGCCGCACGCCGCACCGGAGATCACCGGCAGCATCGAGTTCCGCAAGCTCAACTTCTCCTATCTGCCCGACACGCCCGTCCTGCGAGATGTTTCTCTCTCGATCCCGGCCGGATCGTCGCTGGCGATAGTTGGCCCCACCGGCTCCGGCAAGAGCACGCTGGTGGCCCTGCTGCCCCGCCTGTTCGACGCGCCGGATGGCGAGATACTGCTCGACGGCCGGCCCATCCGCGAGTTCCCTCTTGCGGACCTCCGCGCGAGCATCGGTTTTGTTCCGCAGGAAACGTTCCTCTTCTCCTCCACGGTCGCGGACAATATCGCTCTTGGCCGGCCCGGCGCCACGCCGGCGGAGATCGAGCAGGCGGCGCGCACCGCGCACATCGCTACGGAGATCCTCGAATTTCCGAACGGCTTCGGCACGGTAGTCGGCGAGCGCGGCATCACGCTCTCAGGCGGGCAGAAGCAGCGCTCGGCTATTGCGCGGGCCGTTCTGCGCGACCCGCGCATCCTTATCCTCGACGACGCCCTCGCCTCGGTCGATACCTACACCGAGGAGCAGATCCTGACCAACCTCCGCTCGGTCATGGCCGGCCGCACCACCATCTTCATCTCACATCGCGTCTCAACCGCCCGCCACGCCGATCGCATCGCCGTGTTGGTCGATGGCTCGATCGTTGAGTCCGGCACGCATGATGAGCTGATGGCCTTTGAGGGTTACTATCGCACCCTGTCGGAAAAGCAGCACCTCGAGGAAGAGATCTCCATCACCGCCTGACCCGCGTCCCCGCAATACCCACTTCCGTCGTAGCCAGCCAGTCATCCGCGCCCGCTAGAATGCACGGATGAGGCGAGTTCTGCTGCCCGCGTGTCTGCTGCTGCTCTTTCTTGCCTTCACCTCCGGTGCCTTCTGGCTGGGCCGGCACACCGCCCCACATCAGCCCGTCGTCCACACGACGGAGCTGGTCCATGAGCCCGTCACCCCTACCTCTCCCGACACCCAGCCCACCCTTCTCTACGCGCACAACCTCCTGCTGCGCAAAGGTGCCGAGTTCCGAGTCTATGTCGCGTGGATCCGCGGCGAGATGCAGCGCACCGACCCGCACCGGAATCCCTCGTTTGACGCCCCGGACTCTTTCGTCCTGGTCATCAACAAGGGGGTGCTCTCCGTCAAACTGCAGGATCTTGCGAACTTTCTTAACTCCAGCACAGGCTCCAAGGCGTCTCTGCGCAACATCTCCATCCGCAACCAGAACGGCGTCCTCCAACTGCGCGGCAATATGCACAAGCTGTTGCTGTCCATTCCTATCCAGCTCGAGGGCACGCTCTCCCCGCTGCCAGACGGTCGCCTGCGCTACCGCCTTTCCAAGCTCAATGTCCTTAAGATCCCGATGAAGGGCCTCTTCGGTTTGGTGCACGTTCAGCTTGACGATCTTGTGCCCGCGGTCTCTCAGCCAGGCATCCAGATCTCCGACAACGACATACTCTTCGACACGCAGAAGTTGCTGCCCCCGCCGCATATCCACGGCAACATCACCAGCGTCACCGCCACCGCCACCGACCTCCGCGTCATCTACGGCAACGTCCAAAGCAAGGACGGCGAACTCGCCCGCTGGCACAACTTCCTCCGCCTCTCCGGTGGCACGCTCGACTTCGGCAAGCTCACCATGCATCCCGTCGACCTCACCATGATCGACGCCACCCAGGACGACTGGTTCGATCTCGACCTCGTGAAGTACCAGGCGCAGCTGGTCTATGGCACCACCCGCATGACCGCCGACGCCGGCCTCGAGATCTACATGCCCAACGTCGACAACCTCCCCACGCGCAAGGCCGCAGAAGGCGTCACGCTCGAGTGGCTTAAGAACAAAAATCTCGCCCCACCGCTCCAGCCACCCGATCCCCAGGATTCGGCCAAACCCTCTCCGAGCACCTCAAAGTAATCGGACTCGTGCACGGACCTGCCCTGCGCTCAGCCCTCGGTCGCCGTCTCCCGAATCACTCCCTCCACGAACTCACCCACGCCCAAGGTGCTACCGTCACCCTCATGCCTCCTGTCACACTCTTCATCGCCACCACCAACCCCGGCAAGCTCCGCGACTTCCGCTCCGCGACCACCCCTGGCATCACGCTTGAAGCCCTCCCTGGGCTCGCCGACATGCCCGCACCTCCCGAGGACGAACCCACCTTCGCCGGCAATGCCGACAGCAAGGCCATCGCCTACTCCCGCCTGGCCTCTGGCCTGCTGGTCCTCGCCGACGACTCCGGGCTTGAGGTCGATGCACTCGGTGGCGCGCCCGGCGTGCGCTCCGCTCGATTCGCCGCCGACCGGGATGCCGCGAAGGCCGCGGCAGCAGGTCGCCCCGCACCGGCCCCCGCCCGCAACCCCGACCAAAGCAACAACTACGCCCTGCTGGACGCCCTCGCCTCCACCCGCGAGGACGACCGCACCGCCCGCTACCGTTGCGCCCTCTCCCTCGCCCGCGATGGCGAAGTCCTCGCCCGCAGCACCGGCACTGTCGAAGGCGAGATCCTCGCCATCCCCCGGGGCCTCGGCGGTTTCGGCTACGACTCCCTCTTTCTGTTGCCCGATCTCGGCCTCACCATGGCCGAAGTCTCCCTACCGGATCGCCTCGCGAACTCCCACCGCGCCCGCGCCCTCACAGCACTGCTCGAAAGCTCCAGCGTCATCACGGATCTCGCACAAACTGGTCGGTAATCGAACCACAACCCCCTGTTTTCCTTGACGGTCGTTCCTCGCAAACCGAATAATCACACCTGACCGCGGGCAACACACGCCGCCCAGCAAGCAAGGAGTCCCACTTGGCCGCAACCGCACCCATGGCAGCACCCGACCTCGCCCAGTCCCCTACCGGCAAGCGTCGCGGCGTCCAGCCCCTTCGCGCCGGCCAGGGCCACTCCTTCCTGTGGCGCAAGCTTCACTCGCTCTCCGGCATCGTCCCCATCGGCGCCTTTCTGGTCGAGCACATCGTCTCCAACTTCGAAACCTGGAACGGCCCCCTCGCCTATGCCCAGCAGGTCAAGTTCCTCAACGGTCTTCCCCTGGTCCGCATCCTCGAGTGGGCCTTCATCTTCATCCCCCTCGCCTTTCACGCCGCCTATGGCGTCTTCATCACCTTCCGCGGCCGCTCCAACGTCAACGTCTACCCCTGGGCCGGCAACTGGGCCTACATCACCCAGCGCGTCACCGGCATCATCGCGCTGGCCTATATCATCTATCACGTCTGGCGACAGCGCTTCTCCGGCATTAGTCTGCCCGAGCACCCCGGCGCCGCCTTCCACAAGGTCCAGGTGGAGCTCTCGAACCCCTGGGTCTTCGCGATCTACGCCATCGCCATGGTCGCCACCTGCTGGCACTTCGCCTATGGCATCTGGCTCTTTGCTGCCAAGTGGGGCATCACCCCCGGCGAGCGCGCCCGTCGCCGCTCCGGTTGGGCCTGCGCCGCCGTCGGCACCGCCCTCTGCGCCATGGGCTTTGTCAGCATGTACGCCGTCGTCTGGAAGTATCCCAACGCCCCCGCAGACGTCATGCCCGCCCAACCCGCCGGCGTCGTCCTCCCCGCGCCCTCAACCGCCGCCCCCAACTCCACCAACCCCTCCCAGCCCGACGAGGTCCGGTGATGTTTTGGCTTCGTACCTCTTCCTGATCGGTGCCTTGTCATCTGTCGTTGAATTTGTCGTCTTCGAACGTATGGAGAGACAGCTGATTCGGGCCGGAGCATTGCGCGAGCCTCGTTTCTTCGAGAGCTACCCGGGGTGGAGCTTTCGAGTTCACGCACTCCACAAAGTATGCTTCCCGTTCAGCCATCTTCGCTCGATCCAAGTTGCTTGCACTTGTCTCTCGCTGAGTTGCTTCTTATCTTGCGCGCTCCTATCTCCCAAGAGTGGATCCGCGCCGATCTCCAAACTCCACAAACAAGATAGCCGTTGATCTAGGAATTCCTTCATGGCAGCAGCAACCACACCCCGCATCATCGTCGTAGGCGGAGGCCTAGCCGGCCTCTCCGCCGTCATCAAGATCGCCGAAGCCGGCGGCAAGGTCGACCTCTTCTCGATCGTCCCCGTCAAGCGCTCGCACTCCGTCTGCGCCCAGGGCGGCATCAACGCCGCCAAGAACCTCAAGGGTGAGGGCGACGACGTCCTCAAGCACTTCGACGACACCGTCTACGGCGGCGACTTCCTCGCCAACCAAACCCCCGTCAAGCAGATGACCGCCCAGGGTCCCGCCATCATCGACCTCCTCGACCGCATGGGCGTCCCCTTCAACCGCACGCCGGAAGGCCTGCTGGACTTCCGCCGCTTCGGCGGCACGCTCTATCACCGCACCGCCTTCGCTGGCGCGACAACCGGCCAGCAGCTCCTTTACGCCCTCGACGAGCAGGTCCGCCGCTACGAGTCCGAAGGCAAGGTCACCAAGTACGAGGGCTGGGAGTTCATGTCCGCCGTCCTGGACAGCAACGGTGCCACCCGCGGCATCTGCGCCATGGACCTCCGCTCCATGGAACTCCGCACCTTCCCCGCAGACGCCGTCATCATCTGCACCGGCGGCATCGGCGCCATCTTCGGCAAAAGCACCAACTCCGTCGTCTGCACCGGCTCCGCTCAGTCCGCTCTCTATCAGCAGGGTGCCCTCTACGCCAACGGCGAGTTCATCCAGGTCCACCCCACCGCCATCCCCGGCGAAGACAAGCTCCGCTTGATGAGCGAGTCCGCTCGCGGTGAGGGCGGCCGTGTCTGGGTTCCCCGCGCCAAGGGCGACAAGCGCGAAGCCCGCGCCATCCCCGAGGCCGAGCGCTTCTACTTCCTCGAGGAGTGGTACCCCAAGTACGGCAACCTCGTCCCCCGCGACATCGCCACCCGCGCCATCCACCGCATTGTCTACCAGGAAGACCTCGGCATCGACGGTCAGCCCATGGTCTACCTCGACCTCACCCACATCGACCGGGCTACGCTCAACCGGAAACTCGAAGGCATCCTCGAGATCTACGAGAAGTTCGTCGGTGACGACCCGCGCGACACCCCCATGAAGATCTTCCCCGGCATGCACTACACCATGGGCGGCCTCTGGGTGGACTTCAACCAGCAGACCAACATCCCCGGCCTCTTCGCCGCCGGCGAAGCCGACTACTCCATCCACGGCGCCAATCGCCTCGGTGCCAACTCGCTGCTCTCCTGCATCTATGGCGGGTTCGTCGCCGGCCCCTGCGCCATGGACTACGCCCGCCATCTCGCCGCTGCTCCGGGCGATGGTGGCCACGCTGCCGAGATCCAGCGCCAGCGCGAAAAGAACCACGCTCTGCTCAACAACTCGGGCACTGAAAATCCCTTCAAGCTATGGCGCGAACTCGGCGACACCATGACCCGCCACGCCACCATCATTCGTTACAACGATGGCCTGGCCGAAGCCGACAGCAAGATCGTCGAGCTCCAGTCCCGCCTGCGCAACGTCAATCTGTCGGACAAGAGCCAGTGGGCCAACACCTCCTTCGCCTTTGCCCGCCAGCTCGACAATATGCTGCATCTCTCCCGTGTCGTGGTCCAGGGTGCAGCTCTTCGCGACGAGTCCCGCGGGGCCCACTACAAGCCGGACTTCCCCGAGCGCAACGACCCCGACTTCCTCAAAACCACCAGGGCGGCCTTCGTCGACGGCGCACCGCAGATCACCTACGAGGAAGTCGACACCCAGTACATCGCTCCCCGCGCCCGCAACTACGCCGCTACCGCGTGAGTCACACCATGCCCTCTTTAGCCATCACGCTCAGCATCCTCGGTGCCGTCCTCCTCGCCGCCTTTGTTCTCTTCGGCGCGTGGATCGATGGCCGCCGACAGGCGCTGCGCGATCGTGGCCTTCACCCCACCACCACGGACGCGGGAGACGTCGTCGCCGAAGAAACGGAGCCACATGTCCACCCCGCACAACACTAACCGCCTCATCCCGCGCAGCCCGGTAACCGGCTCCGGTGGGTGGCACAGGCGCACCACCGAACCCGCTATCCTCAACGGACTGGCCCACTCCGGACCGGCTCGCATCCAAGATCCCCAGGCGGCTCCCGAAGGCATCAACTGGGCACCGCAGACCACCTGAAGTCCAGACCTATCTCCCCTCGTTTGAAGATTTTGCGCAAAAGTCATAGGGGGGGTGGGGAGCAGCAAAGGTTCAGCCCGCGGCGGGCACCATCCGCCCGGCCAAGGCAAGGGAGGCAATGCACTATGAGCACCGCAACCGCACCCGTCGAGGTCACCACCCCGAACCATCCCGCCTCCCGCCGCACCATCAAGGTGGAGATCAAGCGTCAGGCCACCCCGGACGCCCCGTCCCGCACGGAGCGCTTCGAGATCCCCTACCGTCCCAACATGAACATCACCTCGGTGCTCGGCGAGATCGCCTGTGACCCAGTCACCTCGGCCGGCGTCGAAACCACCCCCATCGCCTACGACGCTAACTGCCTGGAAGAGATCTGCGGCTCCTGCGCGATGCTCATCAACGGCAAGGCCCGCATGGCCTGCTCCGCCCTGGTCGACAAGCTCGTCGAGCCCGGCTCGGACCAGCCCATCACCCTCGCCCCGCTCTCCAAGTTCCCCGTCGTCCGCGATCTCGCTGTAGACCGCTCTGTCCTCTTTGAGAACCTCAAGGCCGTCCAGGCCTGGGTCCCCGTCGACGGCACCTACGACCTCGGCCCCGGTCCCCGCCAGTTCCCCCAGCTGCAGGAGCAGCTCTACCCGCTATCAAATTGCATCTCCTGCACCATCTGCATGGAGGTCTGCCCGCAGTTCAACGACGCCACCGGCTTTGTCGGCGCCGCCACCATTGCGCAGGTCAAGCTCTTCAACAACCACCCCACGGGCGCCGTCCTCAAGGAAGAGCGCCTCCGCGCCCTCGCCGGCGATGGTGGCGTGCAGGAGTGTGGCTACGCGCAGAACTGCGTGAATGCCTGCCCCAAGCAGCTGCCGCTCACTGAGGCCATCTCCGACGTCAGCCGTGATGTCATCGTCCAGCAGGTCAAAGACTTCTTCAGCCGATAGCCTCTCCGCTCGGAACTTCGCCCTACCCAGACGCCTCGCCCACTCACCCGGGCGAGGCGTCCGCATCTGAAGGAGGGACAGCAATTGCGGCAACATGCCGCACCTTTCCCCCACAATCAAATTCGGAGCACACTATGGCGAGCAATCGCGGCGTTGTCTTTCTCGGCCCCAACAAGGTCGAAGTTCAGTCCATCGACTACCCCAAGATGGAGAACCCTGCCGGCAAGAAGATCGAGCACGCCGTCATCCTCAAGGTTGTCTCGACCAACATCTGCGGCTCTGACCAGCACATGGTGCGCGGCCGCACCACAGCGCCCAGCGGCATGGTCCTCGGTCACGAGATCACCGGAGAGATCATCGAGAAGGGATCGGACGTTGAATTCCTCAACGTCGGCGACCTCGTTACCGTTCCCTTCAATGTCGCCTGCGGTCGCTGCCGCACCTGCCGCGCTCAACATACTGGCGTTTGCCTCAACGTCAACCCGGGCCGCGCGGGCGGAGCCTATGGCTATGTGGACATGGGCGGCTGGGTCGGTGGCCAGGCAGACTACGTCATGGTCCCCTATGCCGACTTCAACCTCATCGCTTTCCCCGACAAGGATCAGGCGATGGAGAAGATCCGCGACCTGACCATGCTGTCGGACATCCTGCCTACAGGCTTCCACGGCGCCGTCACCGCTGGCGTGGGCGTCGGCTCCTTCGTCTACGTCGCCGGTGCTGGCCCGGTTGGCTTGGCCGCCGCAGCCTCAGCCTATGTCCTCGGCGCAGCTGCCGTGCTCATCGGCGACATGAACGACGATCGCCTCAAGCACGCGGCCTCGGTCGGCTACACACCCATCGACCTGCGCAACTCGGACAACCTGGCCGATCTCATCGAGCAGGCCATCGGCCAGCGCGACGTTGATGCCTCAATTGACTGCGTCGGCTTTGAGGCCCGTGCCCAGGGCAAAGATGGCCAGGAAGCCCCGGCTACCGTCCTGAACAGCCTCATGCAGATCACCACCGCTGCCGGTGGTATCGGCATCCCCGGACTCTACGTCACGGACGATCCGGGCGCGGAAGACGAGGCCTCCAAGAGCGGCAATTTGAAGATGCGCTTCGGCCTTGGCTGGTCCAAGTCGCAGCACTTCCACACCGGCCAGACGCCTGTGCTGAAGTACAACCGCCAGCTGATGAACGCCATCCTCCACGACCGGCTGCCCATCGCCAAGATTGTCAACGCCACAGTCATCACTCTTGACGATGCACCGCAGGGCTACCAGGACTTCGACAAGGGTGTCGCCAAGAAGTTCGTGCTCGATCCGCACGGCCTGCTCGGTACGAAGGTCGCGTAAGGCAATTTCGGTCGGGCCGTCGTCACCCTGTGACACGGCTCGACTACCATCCTCCTCATGGATCGTCGCCGCTTTCTATCCCTTGCAGCCGCCACAGCAGCCGTTCCCTCGCTCCCTCTCCAGGCCGCGCCCTCATCCAGCGCGGGCAGGCTCCGCATAGTCTTCTTCACTGATACCCACCTCCAGCCCGAGCTCAGGGCGGACGAGGGTACCGCGCTCGCCCTCGCCAAAGTCCGCTCCCTGAAACCCGATCTCTGCATTCAGGGCGGCGACCACTGCTTCGATCTCGCCGCCGTGCCACGCGAGCGCTCGGTCATGTTGTTGGACCTCTACACACGCACCGAGCAGGCCCTCCACGGCATCCCAATCGAACACGTCATAGGCAACCACGACGTCTTCGGCCGCGCCACCTCCTCCGGCGTCTCGCCCTCCGACCCGCTCTACGGCAAGAAGGCCTTTGAGCAGCGCTTCAGCAGCAAGACATTCCGCTCCTTCAATCGCGCCGGGTACCACTTCATTCTGCTCGACTCCATCCAGATCACCCCTGAGCGCGAGTTCGACGCCATGATCGACCCAGAGCAGCTCACCTGGCTCCGCGCCGACCTGGCAGCCACACCGCAGGGCACGCCCATTCTCGTCGCCTGCCACGTCCCCCTGGTCTCCGCGGCACCGCAGTACACCCCACCCGACGACAAGGCCGCAAAGGCGTCAGCCCTCGCGGTTCTCTCCAACCTTCATGGATTCCTGATCGGCAACGCGCGCGAAACCATCGATTGCTTCGAAGGGCATAACGTCATCGCCGTGCTCCAGGGGCACACACACATTAACGAGACTGTCTTCTGGCGTAATACCCCGTACATCACGTCAGGCGCTGTCTCGGGCAACTGGTGGCACGGCTCCCGATGGGGTACACCCGAAGGCTTTACCGTGCTGGAGCTCGCCGCTGGCAAGGTGGAATGGCGTTACGAGACCTACGGCTGGCAGAGTCCGCAGCCCACGCCTGATCCACTCCATCCCATCGGCGCATCCCGGACGTAGAAAAGCGCGACAGCCACCGCCTGTCGCGCCCTCACTACAGTGCAAGGTTCTACTTGGTGAAGAGCGTGTCTTCCGGATTGCGCTGCTCCTCGGCGTGGATCCGATTGGTCGACCGCTGCGCGCTTTCATCCGCAATCCGATCCATCTTGCTCTCGTCGGTCGCGTTCCCTGTAAGTCCTTCGATCGCCTCGTGGGACGGCCGCGCTGCCGACTTGGTCGAGTTCAGGTTCAGGTTGATCGTCTCGTCGTTGTTCGCCATGCTTCACCTCTTCCCTCTTGGAGACCCTCTTGCCCACGCAGGTTGCACCCGCCTCGTCGCAGGGCTCCTGTTTGTCCCGCCCCGAGTGCCGCAGTAAACTTTCACCAGTGCACGCCCTAACCAGATTCGCCTCGCCGCTCCTCGCCGTCGCCTGTCTCACTATCCCCGGCCTGGCCCAGACCACGCCCCCGGCACCCGTTCCAACGCCGACGCAGGCCACCCCGCCCCCTGCAACCCAGGAGACCGCTCCTCCCGAGCTCCCCGACGGACCGGATGCCGCGTCGCAGGTGCCAGCGCCCATCGCGCCAACCGGTCCCACAGCGGTGATTGACACCTCCATGGGCCGTCTCTCCTGCAAGCTCTACAGCAAGCAGGCCCCTGTCACTGTGGCCAACTTCATTGGCCTGGCAAACGGCACCAAGGATTGGACCGACCCCATCACGCTGAAACGGGAGCACGGCCAGCCCTTCTACGACGGTGTCACCTTCCACCGCGTCATACCCGGCTTCATGATCCAGGGCGGCGACCGCGCAGGCAACGGCACCGGCGACCCTGGCTATCTCTTTCAGGATGAGTTCGACCCCGCCCTGACCTTCGATGTTCCCGGCCGCCTCGCCATGGCCAACTCCGGCCCCAGCACCAATGGCAGCCAGTTCTTTGTCACGGAAGAGCCTACCCCCCAGCTTGACGGTCGCCACACGATCTTCGGCCAGTGCGACAGCCACTCCGTCGATCTTGTCAGGGCCATCGCTCGTGTCCCGCGGGACCCCGAAGATAAACCGCTCACCCCCGTCGTGATCCGAAAGGTCACGATCGTCGCGGATGGCAGCCCGCTTCCGCCCGATCCCATGCCCACACTCGTGCGCAGCGCCCCTGCTGCACCTGCTGCCGCGCCGGTCCAGTAGGACCGAAGAGGGCCAAAGAACCTCCCCACGCGAGCGGTATCTCGCCGTCCGCGCATCCAACATCCTGCACGTAAGGAGATTCACCAATGCCCAGCACCCCCGGCACCTATGCCACATTTCAAACCTCGCAAGGCACCATCGTCTGCCGCCTCTTTGAGGAGGAAGCTCCCGAGACCGTGAAGAACTTCATCGGCCTGGCGGAAGGCACCAAGGAGTGGAACGCCCCTTCAAAGAAGGGCGACAAACTCTACGACGGCACTGTCTTTCACCGCGTCATTCCCTCGTTCATGATTCAGGGCGGCGATCCCGAAGGCAACGGCATGGGCGGCCCTGGCTACAAGTTTGCCGATGAGACTCGTGGCTCCAAGCAGAACTTCAAGGATCCGGGCAAGCTCGCCATGGCCAACGCCGGCCCCAACACCAACGGCAGTCAGTTCTTCATCACCGTGACCGACACAAGCTGGCTTACGGGCAAGCACACCATCTTCGGTGAAGTTGTTGAAGGGTATGACGTTGTTGAGAAGATCTCTAAAGTCGCCCGTGACTCCATGGACCGTCCCAAGACGCCCGTGACCCTCGACTCCGTCACCATCGACCGCGTCGCATAAAGCGCCAGACCAGCAGGATACCGCAGCGGGGCAGCTCTCAAGGGCGCCCCGCTTTCTTATGCCGTGACAGCTTTTGCCTGTCGTCGCAGATTGAACCACTCCAGCATGGGCAGCTCGACCCACCGATAGCACGCCAGACCCGCGGCGCCGCTCAACAGCATCCCAGCCAGCCCGACCAGCGACGCCCGCTCCGGCCGCAGCAGCACCGGGCCCAGCCGCCCAACCTCGAGCAGTGGCAGCACAAAGGCGTGCACAAGGTAGATGGAGTAAGAAGCATCTCCCAGCAATAGCACGGCGCGCGGCACACGATGGCCCCAGCGCGCCTCCAACAGCAACGCACCGCCGACCAGCAGCATTGCAGGGACGCCCCAGATCAGTGGGCGCCAAACGCTGGCGATCATGGAGTGGGTTGCCACGAACCCACACGCTCCCGCCAGCACCAGGCTCCAGCCCAAGCCTTGTGGCAGAACGCGCCTCCCGGCAGACCAGAGCACCGCCCACCCCAGCACCATGCCCCATGCGAATTCGAGCAGCACCGGATCTGTCCAGAAGGACAGCGGGTTCCACGGCGGTACGACGCGCAAGATCCCGAGCAGGGCAAGCACTCCCAGCACTGGGACTACCGCCACCGTGCGCATCCTCAGCAGCAACGCTCCGGCGATCAGCAGGTAGAACAGCATCTCGAAGTTCAGCGTCCATCCGGAGACCACGGTCGGCTCAAAGGTCGCACCTGGCCCGAGACTAGGAAGGAAGAGATAGGAGAGAACGACGTGCCTGGCTGTGCCTACCGTATGCAGGGCCAGCCCTGGAAGCAGCAGCGTGCCTGCCACCTTGGCCGTCGTCGCCAGCCAGTAGAGGGGCACCACACGCTCGACGCGGCGCTTCAGAAACGCACCTGCCGCAGCGGCATCCCGCCCCACACGCGCTGTTGACAGCGTCATCACCAGGCCACTGATGACAAAGAAAATATCAACGCCCGCCGCGCCGTTGTACCAGGTGACTGGTTGAAACGTCCGCTGCTCCAGCAGCATGGTCGCGTGGTGCCACACCACCATCAGCGCCGCTACGGCCCGCAGCACCTGCACCAGCCGAAACGTTCTGCGAGGTGAGCGTGGCAGCCGGATCGTCGGGCTGCCACCCTCCCCCGCTTCAGGCAACGCCGATCACCGTGCACAGCTCCTTCACGGCGTCAGCGCTCTTCTGTAACGCCGCCTGTTCCTCAGCCGAAAGCTTGATCTCGATGATCTGCTCCAGCCCCTTGCTGCCCAGCTTGCACGGCACGCCAACGTACAGGCCTTTGATCCCATACTCACCATCGAGGTACGCCGCGCACGGCAGAATCTTCTTCTTGTCTTTCAGGATCGCTTCGACCATCTCCACCGCCGCCGCGCTGGGGGCGTAGTAGGCCGAACCTGTCTTGAGATACTTCACGATCTCTGCGCCGCCATCGCGCGTGCGCTGCACCAGGGCTTCCAGACGCTCCGGCGCGATCAACTCCGTGATCGGAATGCCAGCAACGGTGGAGTAGCGCGGGAGCGGCACCATGGTATCGCCGTGGCCGCCCAGAACAAACGCTGTTACATTTTCAACGGAGACCTTGAGTTCCTCGGCGATGAACGTGCGGAACCGAGCTGAATCAAGCACGCCCGCCATGCCGATCACGCGCTCGCGCGGCAGGCCCGCCTTGCGGAACGCCGTCTGCGCCATAGCGTCCAGCGGATTGGACACCACCACGATGATGCAGTCCGGCGAAGCCTCGACTACTTTGGTCACCACCTCGGACATGATCTTGTAGTTCGTATTCAGCAAGTCATCGCGGCTCATCCCAGGCTTGCGTGCGATGCCGGCGGTGATCACCACAACATCCGAGTTCCTGGTGTCCGCATAGTCGTTCGTGCCGATGATCGACACGTCGCGCTTCTCGATCGGCATGGCCTCCAGCAGGTCCAGACCCTTGCCTTGCGGCACGCCTTCGGCTACATCCAGCAGCACCACATCCGCGAGTTCCTTCGCCGCCAGCCAGTGCGCCGCCGTCGCCCCCACGTTCCCTGCCCCAATCACACTCACCTTGTTCCGCATCGCACTTCCTTCCCCGGCGCTCAGCGCCCGACAGCCTCATGATAGTCGCCCGCAGGTTCGCTCGACTACACACAGCAAAGCCCCGGCACTTTCGCCGGGGCTCGCCTTCTGTTGGGCCTGTCGGTCTTCTAGAACTTGCCCCAGAGCAGCTGGTTATAGACCTCGTGGTGGAAGGTCACCTCGCTGGACTTGACAACCGAGCCCAGCAGCCGCGGAGAGCGATCCGCAGAGGCCTGCTTCAGGTCCGCATAGCGCTGCTTCACATCCTCGCCCAGCAGCTTGCCCGTCCACTCCGCCTTGCGGAAGTCTTCGAGCGCCGAGTAGATGTTGTCCGGCAGGTACCGCTCAGCCTGCCGCAGGTTTTCGATCTTCGCCGTCTCACCTTCCAGGCCAGATCGGAACAGAGAGTAGAGCACCATGTAGGGGTTCGCATCCGGTCCAACGGACCGAACTTCCACGCGCGCCGACTTTTCGTTGCCGATTGGGATGCGCACCATGGATCCACGATCCGTGGCGGAAGCCTTGATCTGGTTGGGAGCCTCGAAGTGAGGATCCAGCCGTCGGTACGCGTTGACGCTCGCATTCAGCAGCAGGCAAAGATCGTTGCCGTGCGTGAGGATGCGATCCACGAACTCCCACGCCATGCCGGAGACCTTCTCCTGCCCCTGCGGATCCCAGAACAGGTTCTTGCCGTTCTGCGTGATGGAGATGTTGGTGTGCATGCCCGAACCGTTGACGCCCGTCACGGGCTTGGGCAGGAAGCTCGCCGTCATGCCCATCTGCCGCGCAACCTGCCGGCAGATCAGCTTGTAAAGCTGGATCTGGTCAGCCGCCGTTACCACGTCGCCGTACGTGTAGTTGATCTCAAACTGGCTCGGCGCCACCTCGGGATGGTCCTTCTCGTTTTCAAAGCCCATCGCGCGCTGCACTTCAGCGGCAACGTCGATGAAGTCGCGCAGCGGATCGCCCGGCAGCGAATGGTAGTAGCCACCCTGGTTGACATACGCGAACTCGCGCGTCTCATGGAAGTTCTGTTCCGCGTCCACGCCGTCGAAGAGAAACCCTTCAATCTCATTCGCCGCGTGCAGCGCATAGCCCTTCTGGTCGAACAAGCCCTTGGCATACTGCTTCAGCACGCCGCGAATATCCCCGGAGTAGGTGCCGCCGTTCTTGTCGATCACCTCGCCGAACACCAGCACCTTGCCCGCGCCAAAGATGTCAGCCGGCACCCAGTAGAACGCGCTCCAGTCGATCCCGAGCCGCAGATCGCTCTCCCGCTGCGCCGTAAAGCCGCGGATAGACGAGCCGTCAAACGTTAGGTTGTCGTAGCTCTTCACCAGAAACTTGGCGTCGTAGTCCAGCATGTGCAGCCGGCCTTCCAGATCGCTGAAGACCACCGTGACAGCCTTGATGCCCTTGGTGTCCGTCAGGTACTTGAGCCGCTCTTCCTGCAGCTGCTCGGCGGGCACGCGGTTCTTCCGCTGCTCCTTGGCGCGAAGGTTCAGTTCTTCCAGCTCAGCATAGGACAGCTCAAGAAAATCTCGGTATTCGCCCGGCATGCGGCTCCTTATAAGTGTGCTTCCGCGCACGCGCATGCCGTCCCGCAACACACTCCGGACTGCATGGGCGCACGCCAGCACCGGTGGGTTCTGGCGAGCAAAGTAAGTTCACGTCGCGTGCCTTTACGCTACCAGAAATCCGCCTCGCCTTCACGGAGGGCGCACCCCGACTCGCCGCTCGCAGCCGAAAGATAGCGGCTGCCCCTCCTGCGCACCCATACGCCTATGAAGCTCGTGTCAAAGCCCCGCCGCACATCCCCTGCTTCCCCGCACATTTCGTAAACTGAAAGCGTGACTGCCACCAGCAAACGCCCCACCCGCGTCGCGCTCATCCAGATGTCCTGCGAGCCCGACACCCAGCGCAACCTCGACAAGGCCGTGAGCCGCTCGATTGAGGCCGCGGAGGCCGGCGCGCACGTTATCTGCCTGCCTGAACTGTTCCGCGCCCAATACTTCTGCCAGCGCGAAGACCACGCCCTGTTTGGCATCACCGAGTCCATCCCCGGCCCATCCACCGCCGCTCTCGCGGCCGTGGCTCGCGAGCACAATGTGGTGCTCATCGCCAGCCTCTTTGAGCGGCGCGCGCCCGGCCTTTACCACAACACCGCCGCGATCCTCGACCCTCACTCCGCCACCAAAGACAACGTCGCCGGGATCTACCGCAAGATGCACATCCCGGACGATCCCCTCTACTACGAGAAGTTCTACTTCACCCCCGGCGATCTCGGCTTCAGGTCCCTTTCCACCAGCCAGGGCAACATCGGCACGCTGGTGTGCTGGGACCAGTGGTACCCCGAGGCGGCCCGCGAAACCGTTCTGCGCGGTGCGGAGATGCTCTTCTACCCCACTGCCATCGGCTGGCACCCCAGCGAGAAATCCGAGTTCGGCGAAGCGCAGTACGACGCCTGGCAGACCATCCAGCGTGCCCATGCCATCGCCAACGGCGTCTTTGTCTGCTCCGTCAACCGGGTCGGCCACGAGCACGGCGACGTGCGCTTCCGCCGTGACTCCGACCCTACCGGCATCACGAACCACCCTGCCAACGCAGTCGGCACCGTACCGGCACCGGGCGACCCGACCAACGCTGCCAGCCTGCCCCATGCCGCCGACGACCCGAACTACGTCGACCTGCCCGGCCCCGGCGACCACACCCCGTCTTCCGGCCTCGAGTTCTGGGGCGGCTCCTTCATCGCTGACCCTTTCGGCCGCATTCTTGCCCAGGCCTCGCACACCGACGAAGAGATCCTCATCGCCGACCTTGACCCCACACTTATCGAGACTACTCGCCAACACTGGCCCTTTCTCCGCGATCGTCGTATCGACGCCTACGGGGGCATCACCAGCCGCTTCATCGACTGACGCTCTGTTGATTGCTGGTGGCAGATTGCTGGTGGCGAACTGTAGCTGACGGTCCGGGAGAGCCCGTTTGCGGAACCGGGCCGCTTACCGGCGAGCGAAAGGTCGTGCTCTCTTGTGTCATCTGCGTCTAACGGCCTGCATGCGCCTACCGTCCTCTGCCCTCTTCATCTGCGCACTCTCGCTTTCGGCGGCCTGCGCTCAGGCGCCTCCCGAATCTTCCTCATCGCATCCGTCTGCGCCAACTCTTGCGCCGGAAGTTCAGGCAGCGATTGGCGTTCAGCCCCTCCTCGCCCAGCTGGAAGCGTTTCAGCAAGCGGGACAGGCAACATCGCTGCCGGCGCTCACGACGCGCCAGCTCATTCTGGAGCAGATTCTGGGTGCCTCCTTCGCGATCGACGCCGCACTTGGCCGCATCGACACCGAAGCCTCTTACGCCAGCGAAGATCGGTACGTCCTCGAGGTCCACACCCAACGGCAGGCGAATGCTCTCAATCTGGTTACGTTCGCGGCGAGCGGTGCGCTTGGGGCAGCCGGCTCCGCCATGCAACTCACCCACGGACTCAACCATGCCGGTACCGCGCTCCAGGCTGCGGCGGGCGGCACCTCGCTTGTGCTATCTGCAATCCAGCTCAAGGCAGGCGGCGGCAAGCAGCCCGTGCGTTCTCCTTACAACATGCTTGCCGAGATTCTTGATCAAACGCCGAATGCGGAGAGTCACTATCCCAGCATCGTCGAAGCGTATCTGCAGGCGCCGCAATCTCCTGGCCGTCCCTCCGTTGCCCAGGGTCTGACTGCTGCCTGGCGGCGGCTCGACCGGCTGAAGCAAGGCCCTAAGAGCAACGGCGCTCCCATTGAAGACCTCGTGGCCGACCGCACCAGCGCCCGCAGGCTTTCCGCCGATGAACTCGCCGATCGCGAAGCCATGCTCCACGACCTCCACGCCAATATCGTCTTTCTTCGGTCTCAACTCCAGGAGGCGCTGCTTTCCCTCCAGGCGACTGGCCCAGCGATCCCCGCCTCTCCGCTGGCTGCAGATCCTGCGGCGAAAGTGACCAACCCGGCAGCGCACTAGCTGTCCTGCTCGGTTCGTGGCGAAGCATTGTCGCGAGGACGGCTACAGGATGTTGACCGCCCGTGCTGCCAGCAAGGCCACCGTGGTGAACGAGATCAGGGCCTGCGTCATCATCAGGGCTTTGGCCCAG
Organism: Acidobacteriaceae bacterium; assembly: GCA_965199635.1. Lineage (GTDB taxonomy): Bacteria > Acidobacteriota > Terriglobia > Terriglobales > Acidobacteriaceae > Edaphobacter. Next base: position 1,885,218 of record CBDASL010000001.1, read on the forward strand.
CGTGACAGTACCGGTGCGTCCGTGGGCGAGAAGGCAGTACTCGTGTTGAACGCCAGAAACAGGTAGTCCACGAAGTGCGGGCTCCATCGTTCCAGGCCAAGTTCTTTGCGCAGATCCTCATCCAGCGTCATCTGCGGGAACAGAAACGCCGCCCCGGTGCGCGTGACGCGCAGATCTCTCTGGTGAGGCCCGCCCGCATCCAGCCGCCAGTACCACGAAGCGAACACCAGGATATTGGCGACCCACAGCGCGGCCGCGGAGCCCAGCATGGCCAGCGGCTTCTCCTTGTGCGAGGGCAGCGCCCGAATCAGCAGACCGAGAGACCACAGCGTATCCGCCGTTATGACGCTGTTCAGCACGTAGCCCAGGATCTGGTTGATCCTGTGGCTGCCGCCTACCCTGGCCCACACTGTAGGCACGGCCAGAGCGCCCACCACGAGCAGCAGGAGCCATCGTGGTCCGATCGAGAGGGCCCCCGGGAGCGCCATGCGCAGGCCACCTACCCCTACAAGCGCCAGCAGCGCAGGCCAACGCGGTTCCGACTCTACCCTGGAGTGTGTCATCTAACATAGGGATGCGGGCCGGGGGCGGAGCGCGCAGAAAAGGTCAGAGCCGGTCACACAGTTCCTCTGTCACAGTGGACCGATCGGCTGCGAATTGAACTTCGAGACCAGGACAGGGTCTTGTGCCACAGCTTGCGGAATTAACGCGTTCACCTGGCCCGCACATGAAAAACTAAAGGCGTGACTGAGACCGCAAGAAACCGCATGCCTGCCGAATGGGCTCCGCACACCTCCACGTGGCTCGCCTGGCCTCACAACCCGGCGGACTGGCCCGGCAAGTTCCAGCCCATACCGTGGGTGTACACGGAGATCGTGCGCCTCCTCTCCCACGCTGAGGACGTCCATCTCCTTGTCAACGATCTCGCCGCCGAGCAGCGCGCCACGCGCATGCTCCGTCGGCAGGGCGCCAACCTCGCCCGCCTCCACTTCCACCATTGGCGCACGGATCGCGTATGGCTCCGCGACTCTGGCCCGATCTTCGTTAAATCGCCCGCGGGCGACCTGTCGTTGACCGACTGGCGCTTCAATGGCTGGGCGAAGTACCCCAACCACCTGCACGACGATCAGATACCGCAACACGTCGCCACACACTACGGCATGCCCGCCGTCCAACCCACGGTCACCCTCCCGGATGGCACGGAACACCGCCTTGTTCTCGAAGGTGGCTCGATCGACACCGACGGGAAGGGCACCCTGCTGACGACCGAGGAGTGCCTGCTCTCCCCTATCCAGGCACGCAATCCCGGCCTTTCTCGCGAACAGCTTGAAGCCGCTTTCCACGAGTTCCTGGGCATCGACCAGGTCCTCTGGCTGAACCGTGGCTGCGCCGGCGACGACACGCACGGTCACGTCGACGACATCACACGCTTCGTTCCCGGCCCTGACAATGCCGGCAGCACCATTCTTTCTGCTGTGGAGGCGAACATTCACGACGAGAACCACCTGCCACTCGCCGAGAACCTGGACCGACTCCGCTCCGCCCGCACCCAGGCTGGGGAACCCTTCACCGTCCGCACGCTACCAATGCCCGCCCCCGTCGTTTTCGACGGGCAGCGCCTTCCCGCCTCCTACGCCAACTTCTACATCGCGAATGGCCTGGTCCTTGTGCCCACCTTCAATGACCCCAACGACCGCGTCGCGCTTGCTACCATCGCCGACTGCTTCCCCGATCGCAGCGTCACCGGTGTGCACTGCACCGACCTCATCTGGGGCCTTGGCGCCCTGCACTGCATGACGCAGCAGGAGCCCGCGTGACCCAACCCTGGCCCCCGCCGCCCGACCTGGCCTCCCTGAAGGAACTTGTCGCCGCTGCCGACGTCGAAAGCTTCATCGCTCAGGGCGCCCCTGGTGACGAGTACGACACCGAAGCCGAAGCGCTTCTCGCCCATGTCAAGGACCTGCCCACAGCTCAACTCACTCCGGCCACCCTTCTCCCCATCCTTGAGGCGATCTGGGAGCAGAGCTTCTCCCTTGAGTCGTCTGAGATGGACTCGCGCCGGTGGGCCCTCGGCGAGCTCGCCGCGCAGATTGCACGGTTCTTCGGACCGGAGGCTCAACCGCTGGTTCGCAGTTAGGCCGGTCTTTCGCGGCGTTTGTGCTCCTGACGCTCGTACGCTCTTCTTACGGCATCGGTGAGCTCCCTTGCGCCAGATACCGTCTGCGTGATATCGGTCCCGTGGTAAGCCGATCCATCTTCACCGGGCCGTGCGGAGTCCCCGTATTGGCCTCCAGCCGCCGTCGCCGCATACACTCGCCCCATGCCGCTCTCCGACGAAGACCTGATGCTGCTCGCCATGGAACAGGCACGCCTGGCCGAGCAGGCCGGCGAGGTCCCCGTGGGCGCCGTTGTTCTCGCCCCGGACGTCCAGACGCTGCTCGCGACAGGGAACAACCAGGTGCTCCGCCTTTCAGACCCTACGGCGCATGCCGAGATGGTGGCGCTCCGCGCTGCCGGTCGCGCGCTCGGCAACTACCGCCTCACCGGGTGCACGCTGGTCTGCACGCTTGAGCCATGCGCCATGTGCGCCGGCGCTATGCTCCACGCTCGCGTTGCTCGCCTAGTCTACGCCGCGAAGGACCCCAAGGCAGGGGCAGACGGCTCGGCGTTGCAGGTGCTGAATCACCCGCGCCTCAACCACCAACTCGTCATCACATCCGGCGTTCTGACAGAGCCCGCGTCCACGATGCTTTCCGCGTTCTTCCGGCAACGCCGCCGTGCCGCGTTGGCGACCTAGCCCAGAGTGCCGCCGAGGCAGACGGGCGGAACGCAGCAGGAGACGGTGAACGCGGAACGTTCCGTCAGACTTATTTCACCAGCGGTTCGTCGCCGGCGAACGGAGGCTGCGAGCTCGCTCGGGTCTGGTGCGGACGCGCCATAGCTGTTGGGTAGCTATGCCGCCAGAGCCGAATGGAGGGCGACCAGTCAGTGCTTGCGGCGGCGCTCTGGACCTGACTGCGCGGGCAGCTCCGGGCTCGAGCTCTCCACGACCTTCTGGGCGGCGATCACACGTTGGTTGCCGCCGCGCTTTGCCTCGTAGAGCGCGGCATCACTTCGGTCGATAAGCGTCTGCCAGACCCACCCACACTGCTGCGTGCAGCTCACACCGAAGCTGGCGCGCACCTGCACCGTCTCACCGCGATAGCGCACGGCCAACGCAGCGATCTCTGCCCGAAGTCGCTCCGCGACCACGACGCCCTCGGTCAGGTCGGTATCTGGCAGCAGGATGCAAAACTCGTCTCCGCCCATGCGCGCGACCGAATCACGCTCGCGCAGTGTCTCTTGCAGGGCTCCCGCTACGGCCTGCAAGACCACGTCTCCGCAGCTGTGGCCCAGCTTGTCGTTCACGCGCTTCATGCCGTCGAGGTCCATGGTGAGGACCGACAACTGCCCTCCGTTGCGCCGCGTTCGGAACGTTTCTTTAACGGCGATGCGCTTAAAGGCCCACCGGTTGAGCAGGCCCGTTAACTCGTCAATCTGGGCACGCCAAAGCAGCTCGACGCGCTGCTTGCTCGAGCTCAGGAAACCAAAGCCGAACGCAATGGCAGCCCCTGCGACCAGACCTCCCATGACGCACAGGAAGGTAGCGCGCGCGAGGCCTGCATCTGACTGGCCCACCATCACACGGAACCCCGCCTCAGCCCGCAAAACATGAAGAGTGGCATAGACCAGCAGGGCGACCCCGACGAAGCGGCCGGCGGCCTTGGCCTCGTGACCGGAGAAGCTGAAGACGACAGAGGCAGTCAAGGCGAGCTGCGCTGCGGTGATCAGGCTGCCTACAAGCACATCGGCGACCACCCCGCCCGCATACCGCTGCCCCGCGACAAGCAGGCAAGCGCCCAGCACGACCAGGGCACCCTGCGCTCGCAAAAGAAGTTTCGGCCGCTCCAGGAGCTCCGCAAAGCTCCGATGCAGCGCGGCGAAGCTCAGAAACAGGAGAACGGTTTTGATCGGCAGCCAACCGGGCTGCGGGACCTCCAGCAGAAAGAGCCCGATCGCGAAGGCGTGAAGGAAGTTGGCCCCGGCGAACCAGAAGGCGGACTTAGCTCCACCAAAGATGCGAATGCCCAGCAGAATGGCCGCACCGAAGAGCGTAAGGAGCAACACAGACGCAATCTGTAACGAGAAGAGAGCGCTCATCCGGTATGCAACTTTCTTCTCCTCCGCAAAGGTGTCACTAAATGAGTTTCTGGACCAGAGGACTGAGCAGTAGCCGCTGCGCAGACCCTGCTCCTGCAGGTGCTAGATAGATGGAACTGCGGTGCATGCGCTCACCTGGGTCGTGACCAGGCAACGCCGTACAAAGGCGACAAGCTCCAGAGGAACATAGAGGGGCGCCTCGAAGTGGAAGACGGGTACACGACGGATGATTCTGGAGATCTCCCCACCCCAGGTCTGGTCAGGCAATCCCTGACCTCGCATGAGGATCGCATCGGCCCGATCGAGGTAGCGCCGTGCTGAACCCTTGAAGTCTGGGACTGCCGGGTCAAGCAGAGAGACAAAGACATCTGGCCGAACAAACCGAAGCAGACTATTGGACTCAATGATGATGTCCTGTCCCCTCTCGGATGCCGCCACCAGCGCTCCGCGCAGCTTCGGCATAGCCTCCTGCAGCGAGCCCTGTTGTGTCCGCACCCACATGGAACGCTGAGCGCCAGCTTGCAGGTAGCGCGAGGTGTCGGTGCCACTGGTCGCGCATGTTTCCTCTGTGAGCGCGTAGCGGTGGTCCGCGGTGGCGCAGCCGCACGCCTTGCCGTCGGTGGAACAGATGCCGTGCCCGAACTGGGTGATCTTGATGGCAAGCCACTGTCGCTCGGATAAGGCCTCGATCAGGCCCGTCATCACGCTTGTCTTACCGATGTTCCGTGTATGCCCACCAACAACAATCAGCGCCATCGCTTCACCGTTCCAGGCCGCGTCGCAGGAACGCCAGTTCGCGGAGGTACTGCTTGATGGGTCTGGCTGGGATGCCCCAGAACACCTGGCCCGCACCCCGCACCTGCTTGTGGGAGGGCACGCCGCACTTGGCTCCAAGTACCACACCGGCGCCGATCTGCACATGGTCCGCGATGCCGACCTGGCCGGCGATGATTGCGCCCTCACCTACTTCACTCGACCCAGCAATTCCGGTCTGCGCGGCGATCACGACCCGTCGTCCGATCTGGCAGCTGTGCGCGATGTGGACCAGACTGTCGATCTTGGTTCCCGCGCCGATCCGTGTCCGGTCCAGCGCACCCCGGTCGATGGTGCAGTTTGAACCGATGCTCACATCCTCCCCGATCCACAGCGTCCCCTGCTGTGGGAACGGGAGGTACTCCCCGCTATCCGGGTCGCGAACCCAGCCGAAGCCGCTGCCGCCCAGCACGGATCCCGCGCCCACCGTGACCCGATGGCCCAGTTCGCAACCTGCATGCACCGTCACCCGTGAACCGAGAACGACATCGTTCCCGAGCCGGACGCCGCTTTCCACCACGGCACCGGCGCCGATGGACACTCGATCACCCAGCGTCGCATCGTCTGCCACCACAGCCGAGGGATGAATGCCGTGCGCGGCGGCCTGCCGTGCGAACGCCTGCCCCACCCGCGCAAACGCGAGCCGGGCATCTTTCACCCAGAGCACGCGCCGATCGTCGTTCCTCCTGTCGCTCGCGTCGATAGTCGAATCAGTGCTCGCGGACAGACGATCGGTTGCCAGGATCAGACCAGCCTCGCCAAGCAGCGCCGCACGCAGCGTCGCCTCATCCTGAGCAAAGACGATGCTCTCCGCCGTGGCAGACGGGATAGAGCCAACGCAAGTGAAGACTGCCTGACTCTCGTCTTCTGTGCTGTCCGCTCCATGCACAAGTGTGGCGATCTCCGCCCTGTTAAGAGCGGCCATCAGTAGACCCCTGCTTCCGCTGCCGGCCGCGTCTTCCATCGCCGGTGCATCCAAAGCCATTGCTCGGGAAAGCTGCGGATGTACTGCTCCAGGATGGCCGTAAATCGGGCCGTGTTCGCGAGGGCGTCGGCCTCCGCATCATCGGTCTCCTGCAGCTTGATCTCTTCACCGAAGTGCAGGCGGTACTTCCCACCTGGCTCTTCAAAGAGGAAGCCCGGAAGCACCGCGGCGCCAGTCTTCTGCGCGACCCGTGCCAATCCGGACGCGGTGCAGGCGAGCTTGCCGAAGAAAGGGACGAAGACGCCCTGGGGCGGTGTCATATTGGTGTCCATCAGGATGCCCACGGTCCGTCCCGCGCGCATCTCCGTCAGCAGACCTCGGGCAAAGTCGTCTTTGTGTAGCACCCTGTTCCCATGCTGACACCGCACCTCGTTTACGCGTGTGTCCACAAGCCCGTTGTCGAGACGCCGAATCACCAGGCCCATCGGGTGCCCCATGAGTGAGTGAAAGAAGCTGGAGAGCTCCCAGGCGCCGAGATGCCCGGTCAACACGAGCACACCCTTACCTCGGCGTGCCGCGGCAAGGTAGCGCTCCAATCCGTCGTAGCGAATGAACGAGGCGGCCTGCTCGGGTGTGTACCGTCGCATGTGGCAGAACTCGGCAAGGTGGCGGCCAAGCTGCATAAACGAGGCGCGCAGCACAGCCGTCTTTCGCTCGGGTGTCCACGAGGGAAAGGCAATCTCGAGGTTGCGCAGACCTACCCGCCGCAGGCGCCCGAAGAGATGGAAGCACGCGCGCCCAATCGCCTCCCCTAACATGCGTGCAAGGGCCCGCGGAAGGGAGCCGACCACGGACAGCATGGAGCGCAGGGCAAGGTCCTCCATGCGCTCGCTGGGCGTCGGCGGCCGTGAAAGTCGCAGACTATGTGACTGGGAGATCACTTGTGTAGTGTAGTCGGTGCAAAAGCAAACGGGCAGACTCTGTGCGAGTCTGCCCGTCGATCCTTGGAATGCTTACTGATTCTTGGCGTAGACGAAGTACTTCGCAACGGTCTTCACAAACGGGACCGCGTCGCTGGGCGTGCTCTGCTTGCCAGCCAGGATCGTCTCTGCAGGAAGGTCAGTTCCGTAAAAGGTACGTGTGTCATCCTGATTCTGCGACAGAACGGTACCGCTCAGATCGAGCCCAGCAAAGAGGCCCTTGGACCGGGAGTAGCTGAGGAACTCGGCATTGAGCTTCCAGTCGGTACCTGCCTGCGCGTCACGGCCAACCGGCCCGGCAGCGGCCGAGGCACCAGCACCGATCTTGAACTTGTTCTTCAGCATGTCCTGCATGCCGTTCTTGTTCATCGCCAGCAGGATGAGGTCTGTCGACTGTCCGCCCACCTGGAATCCGAAGCTTCCGCCCGTTAGCTGTACGAATGCAGGAGCGCTCCAACCCTTAGGCGTGCGGCAGGTGACAACACCCTGGCCGTACTGCGCGCCCACAAGGAAGGCACCCTTCTTGTAGCCCGGGATCACCGCAACGCACCGAGCAGACGACAGGATGCTGGTCGGAATCGCCTTGTCCGGCGTAGCCATGATCTCGGACAATACGGAGGTGGCGTCCTGGATGCGATCATCCAACTTTGCCTTATCCTCAGCCGCGAAGGCAGTTACCGCTGACGCCGCCATCGCAACGCCACAGAGAGCAGACACGTACTTCTTCATAGAATTTAGGCCTTTCAAGACAGAACTTCGCTACTGCGACACAATCCCGCATGGTATTGGTGCAACGGTTACATCTGATGGGATCAACGTACTTTGAGTTGTCCTCCAATGATGTGCAACTGATCCGGCCACCCGCCGAAACCGTGAAAAAATAGGGGCCGCAGCGAACCGTAACGGCTCAGTGCGACCCCTCTCCCAGGTCTGTGTTGCTGTCTAAGAATCCACTCAAGACCGCCAGTGGGCAACGGTACTGAGGTCTATAGACCCGCTGCAGCGTCGCCTTCTGGCTCGACGGGGGCCGCGCTCACCCCGGAGCCGTTCTTCCAGTCCACCGCGCGCAAAGAGAGAGCGGTTCGATTCTTGACGCCGGCCTTGCGCATCAGGCGGCCCACATGCGCCTTCACCGTGGCTTCATTGATCGTGAGGGCCTGGCCAATCTCGCGATTGCTCAGGCCGTCGACCAGCAGATCGAGCACCTCGCGCTCCCGTATGGTGAGGGGCGGCGCGGCCAGACGGCGTTCGCGCTCCAGGCGGTCTCGCTCAAGCAGCTTGGCAAGCACCTTGCGTGGAGCCCACACCGACCCATCCAGGACGATGTCGATTGCCATCAGGATCTCTTCTTCTTTGGCCTGATGCGTCAGGTACCCCTTGGCACCGGACCAGATGACCTTCTCAATGAACTCAGAGTCCTGGGACAGACCCACCACGATCAGCTTCATCGTGGGCTGAAGATGCCGAAACTCGGACACAAGCTCAAAGAGCTGCGGAGTGCAAGCCGCGTCGATGAGGGTCAGCGACACCGAACGGAAGGCCGCTGCGTCATCTCCCGTCAGCGTGATGGCATCAGCTTCCCGCTTCTCAAAGAATGTCTGCAATCCCAGCAGACGAAGCGGATCCGACGCGACGATCCCGAACTGCTGGCGCATCGCAGCCCCTCCTGGTTGTACGGTACTCCTATCAGGTTACCGATGGCACCCGACACGCGCCCTGTGTTTCAAAGCTTGGGCAGAACAATTCCCTGCTGCCCCTGGTATTTACCGCGCCGATCTGCGTAACTTACCTCGCAGACCTCGTCGGACTCGAAGAACAGGATCTGGCAGAGCCCCTCGTTGGCATAGACCCTGGCAGGGAGCGGCGTGGTATTGGAGATCTCCAGCGTCACAAAGCCTTCCCACTCGGGCTCAAACGGCGTCACGTTCACGATGATGCCGCAGCGAGCGTACGTGCTCTTGCCAACACAGATCGTCAGCACATTTCGCGGGATGCGGAAGTACTCGATCGATCGAGCCAGTGCAAAGGAGTTCGGAGGAACGATGACGCTTTCCCCGTGCACGGTGACAAAAGAGCGCTCATCGAAGGCCTTCGGGTCAATGATCGCGCTGTTTACATTGGTGAAGACTTTGAACTCATCCGCGACGCGAAGATCGTAGCCATAGGACGACAGACCGTACGAGATCACGTCATCCCGCACCTGCTTCTCACTGAAGGGCGTAATCATGCCTTTTTCCAGCGCCTGCGCCCGAATCCAGCGATCACTCTTGATGGACACTGATCCCTTCCTGCACGTCCGCCCAAGCTCCCGGACGACGTCGATACCTGTCTGATTGAGAATTGCCGTGCGCGCGTCTGCTTCGCCGCAACCGCGGTTGTGATGCATAAATTTGCGCTTCGTTTCGTTGATATTACGAGACGGTGCACTCGTTGACAACCTCCAGCTTCCTCCATACCATCACGGGGAACTGCAACTTACCCTGAATGCAACGCTGAACATCTCCCGCGAGGACGCTGACTGCAATGATTAAGCAAGACCTCATACAGCGCGTGGTCGAGCGCACTGGGCTGCCCCGCACCAAGGCCGAAGCCGCCGTCGACGCCATCTTCGAAAGCATGAAGCAATCTCTCGTCTCGGGAGATCGGATCGAGCTCCGCGGCTTTGGTGTGTTCACCGTCAAACCACGCAAGACCGGCATCGGGAGAAATCCCCGCACTGGCGCCGAAGTCTCCATTGCTCCAGGAAAGGCAGTCCGCTTCAAGCCGGGCAAGGAGCTCCACCTCCTTACCTAAGCGGCGTTCCATCAGGACAGCCGGATCGCGTCCACATCGATGAGGAGCATGGAGCGCGGCATCTCGCGGGAAATCGCGTAAGCGGAGAGACGTCGCAACAGGGTCGTCAGCCTGCTCCGCGATTCGGCTTTCAGCAGGAACTGGAAACGGTAGCTCCGTTTGAGCCGCGCAATGGGCGCCGACACCGGCCCCATCACTCGAACACCCTCATGCTCCTTCTGCTCGAAGAAGCGCGCCAACTCCGAGCTCCAGGCTGCAGCCTCCTCCAGCTGCGGGCTTTGCACCACGATGTTCGCCAGCGCCGCAAAGGGTGGGTAGTGCATCCAGCGGCGAAACTGCAGCTCACGCTCCACAAAGCCCTCGTAGTCATGCGCCTGGGCACAGCGGATGGCATAGTGCTCGGGATGCAGCGTCTGCACGAGCACGCGGCCCGGCAGGTCGCCCCGACCTGCCCGTCCGGCAACCTGCGTCAGCAGCTGGAAGACGCGCTCGGCCGCGCGGAAGTCCGGCAACCCCAGTTGCAGGTCGGCACCCACGACACCAACCATTGTGACGTTGTGGATGTCGTGCCCCTTGGCGATCATCTGCGTGCCTACCAAGAGGTTGATCTCGCCTGCATGCAACCGGTGGAGCAGGCGCTCCATGTCACCCCGGCCACGTATGGTGTCACGATCCATGCGACCAATACGAGCCGCAGGAAACAACTCGCGAAGCCGCTCCTCACCCTGTTGCGAGCCCGCTCCAAGAAAGTACAGGTGCTCGCTGCCGCACTTCAGACAGACCTGGGAAACGCGCGTTCTGTAACCGCAGTAGTGACACTCCAGGCGCTCCCCAGGAGCAGCCTCCTGGTCCTCCCGCATCTGCCGGTGATAGGTCACCGCGATGGCACAGTTTTCGCACTCCATCCGCTCCCCGCAGCTGCGGCACACTACCGTGGTTGAGTGCCCGCGGCGATTCTGCAGCAGGATCGCCTGCTCACCGCGATCCAGCGTCTCCTGCGTCTCAAGGAGCAGCCGCCGCGAAAAGATCTCCTGTTTGCCCGTCTCGCGAAACTCCGTCCGCATATCCACCAACTCAACTTCGGGGAGCGGTCGACCGGCGACGCGCTCCCGCATCTCGATCTTCCCGTAGCGTCCACGCTCGGCGTTAGCCCAGCTTTCCAGCGAGGGCGTCGCAGAACCCAGAACGGCCACCGCACCATCCAGCTTCGCCCGCATCACGGCCACATCACGTCCGTTGTAGCGGGGTGTCTCGTCCTGTTTGTAACTGGAATCGTGCTCTTCATCCACGATCACGAGACCCAGCCGATGCACCGGGGCAAAGACCGCAGAGCGCGTCCCGACGACGACACGTGCCTCCCCCCTCCTGATCCGATACCACTGCTGCGCCCGTTCATCGGCCGTCAACGCGGAGTGCAGCAGCGCCACCTCGCCCCCGAACGCCGCAAACATCTGCCCCGCAGTGGCCGGGGTAAGCCCAATCTCCGGCACCAGCAGGATCACGCCTCGGCCCATGGCGAGCGCCCGTTGCATTGCTTGCAAATACACGGCCGTCTTGCCGGAACCGGTCACGCCCCAGAGGAGCTGCGTCCGGAACTCCCCTGCTTCCATCGCCTCCGTGATCTGCATCAGCGCCGCATCCTGCGCCGTGTTGAGACGATGTTCATGGGCCAGCTTGCCAGGCAGCGCGCGAAACTCCATCGCTTGCTCTTCCTGCTCCAGCCGCACCAGGTGGCGCCCGACCAGGGTGCGCAGCGTACCCTGCGGGATAGCGAGTCGCTGCAGTTTCTCCTGAAGCTCCCGGACCGGCGCACGACCGCCAACCGCGGCCAACTCCGCAAGAATAGCTGTCTGGTTCGCATTCAACTTCGGCAGCCGAGTCCCGTCCACCAGCACCGCCACCTGCCGCACCCGGCGCGCGTCGCGTGTCTCTACCAGGGCTTCCCGCGCGAGCCACTTCTTTCGCACCATGCCTTCCAGCAGCGCTTTGCGCGCGCCGGTTGCCGACCGCAATGTGCCCATCTTCGCCCCGTCCCCACCTTCCAGGTGGTTCAGCACGGCATACTCGCGATCCTGGTCCTCGGGCGACAGGCGAGAGCGCCGGGAGGCTCCTTTCTCCGCCCCGGCGTAGAGCACCTTGCGACCCTGCTCCGTGATGCGGTACAGCCATTGCTGCCGCACCTCCGCCGTCGGCGGCAGCATTCCTCGCAGTACCTCGCCGAGCGGCGCCACATAGTAGCTCGCCACCCATCTGCCAAGCTGCAGCAGGCCGTCATCCAGCAATGGCTCGTGATCCAGAACCGTGCCGACCGCCTTGACCTCCACCTCGCAAGGCGGCGGCTGATCGTGCAGCGCAAGCACCACCCCCGTCAGGCGCCGGCCGCCAAACGGCACCAGCACCCGCCCCCCTACAACGGGAGCCAGCTGTCCCACCGAGTACGTGAAACTCTGGTCCAGCGGCACCGGCAGCGCAACATCACAAAAAAGCGGCACACCTCAAGCTTAGCCCGAGCTCTGTGGCGTGCTGTTCTTCCCTGCCATGTAGAGTCATCTCCAGCTATGCGACCCGTCCTGCTGTTCGCCCTCCTCGTCGTCCTCGCAGTCCTCGGCTGCTCCCCCGCCCCCCAACCGAAGCAGGAGTCCGCCAGATCGCCGCTGGCCACGCAAACGGGAACCCAGGGAGGCCCACGCACGCCACGCGCACGCCCCAGCACAGCGGCTCCAGGCTCGTTTGACTTTTATCTCCTCACCCTGTCCTGGTCACCGGAGTTCTGCAGCACCCATCGCAGTGCGGCGGAGTGCGCCGCTCACCTGGGCTTCGTGCTCCATGGCCTGTGGCCGCAGAACGCCAACGGCACATATCCCGAAAACTGCTCGGACGCTCCTGGACCCGCCGACCCACAGCAATACAGCGACATCTTTCCCGACCCCGGCCTCCTGCAGCATGAGTGGAAGACCCATGGCACCTGCTCCGGTCTAGCCCCCGACGCCTATCTACAGCTGGCTCGTCGCGCCTTTCAGTCCGTCCACACACCAGCCGCCCTGAACACACTCACGGCTCCCACGGCCGAGCCGCCTGCAGCCATCCTGCAGCAGTTCGCCGCCGTCAACACTGGCATTCCGAAGACCAGCCTGGCACTGTCCTGCGGCAACAACTACCTCACCGCGGTCCAGGTTTGCCTGGACAAAAACCTCCAGGCCTTTGCCTGTAAGGTCCGCACCTGCGCCGCCCAGTCGGTTCGCATCGTGCCTCGTGGCAGGGCGCAGTAGCACCCCACGGCTGGTGGCCCGGTGCGTCGACCCGGGCCGCCGCCGCTCCAGTCTCTATCCCTTCGCGGGTGCCTTCAGTCCCATCACCGCCATCACGCGCTGCAGATCCTTCCAGGCCTCTGCCTTCTGCCGTGGATCGCGTAGCAGGTACGCCGGATGGAAAGTAACAGCCACCTTGGCGCCACGACAGCTCTTCCACTCCCCGCGCAGCGAGCTCAACGACTGCTTCACACCCAGCACGTAGGTTGCTGCCGTTGCACCCAGGGCCACAATCACCTCAGGCTGCACAATGTCGATCTGCTGCAACAGGAACTGTGAGCAGGTGTTCGCCTCCACCGGCTCCGGCACCCGGTTTTGTGGCGGCCGGCACTTCACGATGTTCGCAACATACACCTGCTCGCGCGAGAGTCCCATCGCGCCAATCATGTTGTTCAGCAGCTGACCGGCTTTGCCGATAAACGGCTCGCCGCTCGCGTCTTCATCCGCCCCGGGGCCTTCGCCCACAAACATCAGCCTCGCCCGCGGATCGCCATTGCCAAACACGATGGTTCGTCGCCCGGCGTAGGCCAGCGGACATCGAGTACAGTCACCAATCAGCTCTCGCAGTTGCAGCAGCGCCGCGGCCCGGTCCTCCGGACGCACGCGTACCTCAGGCAAGGGAGCCAGGTCATCAAACGGAACAGGCTTGGGAATCGTCTCCTCCAACTCGGGAGCGGCGCCCGCACTTTCGCGTACTTCGACCGGCACCTGAGTCGCCGGTCGGATCGCCGCCGGTTTCAACGCAACAGCTGCTACGTGCCGCGGCGTAGCGCCTGGTTCCGGCATGGGGGCTCGCGCCGGGGAAGCGGCGGTTACCGCTGGCAACACTGGTCGTTCCGCCGTCTCCTGGAGCTCCGGTGTGGTCGTGGCATAGCTGCTGATCAACTCTGTCGGGGGCACACCATCGCGACGGTAGATCTCCCACACGCCCAGATCGCGCAGGTAGTCAACCCACGCTCGTAACTGCACCGGATCGACTGCCATTCGTTGTCGCTAAAGCTCCAATGCCTCGTCCACGGCTGCGTCCGGGGCCGGCTTGCGGCTGGAAAGCGTGTAGCTCACCTGCCCCGCCTGAATTTCGTCCTGCGCCACGCGGCAAGCCTTCATCGACTTGGTCGCGATCACCGGCGGAGCGCCATTCTGCAGCTGCCGCGCCCGTCGTGCCGCACCCTTTACCAGGCTGTACTTGTTTTGAAAGACTTCATCCTTCATCGTTTGCCGCCCCTCGTCTGCTCTCGACTGCAGGTGCCTCTGACTCTACCGCAGCCCTGGCACTTCGCCTAGCCCCCTCTCAGCCCAGGGGTAAGTCCGTCGGTGCAGCTGGCACACGGCCCTCAGTCGCGAAAGCGCTCCAGCACAGGCTCCAGTCTCTCCCGCCCGCGCATCTCCCGCGTCAGGCAGCCTTCCGCCTCCGCCTGCAGTTCGCCATCGTCACCGCGCTCGGTTAGCACCACGGCCCGCATCTCGGAGACGGCCTGGTCCAGCACGTCGTTCACCAGCGCATACTTGTACTCCCACACCCGCTTCAGCTCTTCCTTGGCCTGCGCCAGCCTCCGGCAGATCACGGCCTCGTCTGTTACGTGCTCCGCCTGGCTCCGGTTGCGCAGCCGCCGCTCCAAAACCTCCGGGCTTGGTGGCAGCACAAAGATCGAGACCGCCGCCGGCGCGCGCTCTATCACCTGCAGCGCCCCCTGCACATCGATGTCGAGCAGCAGGTCCTTGCCCGCCTTATGCGCATGCTGCAGCGCCGTGCGTGCTGTTCCGTAGTAGTTCCCGAAGACCTGCGCCCACTCCAGGAACTCGCCCGCCGCGATCATCCGCTCAAACTCGTCACGCGTCGTAAAGTGGTACTCCCGCCCGTCTTCTTCGCTGCCGCGCGGCGCCCGCGTCGTGTACGAGACGGAAAAGTCCAGGCCTTCCACCAGCGTCCGCAGCTGGCTCACAAGCGTTGACTTCCCTGATCCGCTCGGCGCCGAAATGATGAACAAGATCCCAGCCATGTCTCCCCTTTGTCTCTCCCCTGTTGCCGAGTGTACTGGCCGGTCTTACTCCACGTTCTGGACCTGCTCGCGCGCGCGTTCAATCTCCGCCTTCATCTCCAACCCAAGCGCCACCAGATCCAGGCCCGCTGGACCGGCGGCACTGCCGCTCTTGGAGACCATCGTATTTGCCTCACGGTTGAACTCCTGGAGCAGAAAGTCCATCCGCTTGCCCGCCGGTTCGCTTTCCGCGAGCAATGCCGTGAAATGCCCGATATGTGTCCGCAGGCGCACCATCTCCTCGTCCACATCGCTCCGGTCGGCCAGCATGGCGGCTTCGATTAGCAGTCGCTCCTCACTTACCGTCGTATCGCCCAGCAACTCGGCCATACGCGTCCTGATCCGCAAAAACTGCTCCCGCCGCACACCGGCCCGAAGCGTCCGCGCGCGCTCAAGAAGGCTGCCCAGACGCTCCATGGCCCCCGCCAGCTCCCGCCGCAGCTCCGCGCCTTCCCTCTCCCGCGCAGTCTGAAACGCGCCAAGCACCTGCTCCGCCAGCGCGGGTACCACACGCTGCAACTCAGCCGCGGAGACCCGAGTCCCCCGTCCGCCGCTGTGGAGCACCCCGGGCACCCGCAGAATCGCTCCTGGCTCAATCACCTCCGAGATGCCGGCCGCACGTGCTGCTGCCTGCACCGCGTCCACCACGCCCCGGAACACTTCGACATCTACCTGAACGCCGCCCCCCGCTCCGCCGCCGTTCACCTCCAGGCTCAACTCCACGTGCCCCCGACCCAACCGCTCCTTCAGTAGCCGTCGCAGCTCCATCTCCAGCGCGTCTGACCCATGCGGCAGCCGAAATTGCAGGTCAAGAAAGCGGTGGTTCACCCCCTTGAGGCTCAGCAGCACCCGCTCTCCGCCTTCCAGGGCCATCTCCTGCGCCGCGTAGCCCGTCATCGATCGCAAACCGCTCACGCTGCACCATCCGCAAGCGTGGCATCGTCCGCCGCAGCAAACTGCAAGCGGTACAGCCGGGCATAGGTCCCGCCCAGCCGCAGCAACTCCTCGTGCGTTCCGATCTCCACAATTTCTCCTCGTTCGAGCACCGCGATGCGCGTCGCCTGCCGCACCGTCGACAGCCGATGCGCAATCACCACCACCGTCCGGTTCCGCATCAGGTTGCCGAGTGCCGCCTGCACCGCACGCTCGCTCTCCACATCCAACGCCGAAGTCGCCTCATCCAGGATCAGGATCGGCGCGTTCTTGAGCAGCGCACGCGCAATCGCAATCCGTTGTCGCTCCCCGCCGCTCAGCCGCGTTCCCCGCTCGCCAATCATGGTCTCGTAGCCCTCCGGCAGCGCAGAGACGAACTCATGTGCCATCGCCGCCCGAGCCGCTGCCTCCACCCGCTCCAGCGGCACATCTGGCCGGCCATAGGCGATGTTGTTTCGCACGGTGTCGTTGAACAACACCGTCTCCTGCGTCACCGTCCCTACCAGCTTCCGCAGGGAGTCCAGCGTCACCTCGCGCACATCACGCCCGTCCACTCGAACACTTCCCGCCGTCGCGTCGTAGAAGCGCGGCAGCAGGTTCACCAGCGTCGACTTGCCGGCGCCACTCGCCCCTACCAGCGCCACCACCTCCCCGCGGCCCACCCTAAGATCAATCCCCCGCAGCACCGGGACATGCTGTCCCTCGCTTTCATAGCTGAAGTCCACGCGCTCCAGCACCAGGTCACGCTCGAAGTCTGGCAGCACATAGGCGCCACGCTGCTCCAGTACGTCCCCCTGTTCATCGATGAAGCGAAAGATCTCCTCACTCGCGCCCACCGCCTGCTGAAAGCTGTTGTAAAAGGTCGTGAACTTGCGCACCGGGTCATACAGCGTAAACACTGCCACCAGAAACGCCACAAAGGATCCAGTGGTCATCTGCCCGTGCAGGATGCGCTCCCGCCCAAGCAACAGCAGCAGTGCGATCGCGACCGCGCCCAGGGCGTCCATCAGCGGCGACGAGATGGCTTGCACACTGACCGAGCGCAGGTTGGCCCGGAACAACCGCTGCGCCGCGCTCCGAAAGCGCCCCATCTCCCAGCGCTCCATGCCGAACGCCTTCACGATCCGGTTGCCCGTGATGCTCTCGTGCAGAATGTTCTGGATCTCTGCAAGCTTGTCCTGCCCGCGCCGTGTCGTCTGCCGCACCCGGGTGCCAATGCGCCGCGCGCTCGACAGGATCACCGGCAAGAACAGCAGCAGCACCCATGCCAGCTTGCCGCCATACAGCACCACCACCCCGATCAGAAACAGCAGGGTAAACAGCTGCTGCAGCAACTCCGCCAGTACCGCGGACATCGCCAGCTGCACCTTCTCGACGTCGTTGATCAGCGTGGAGACCAGCGTTCCCGTGCTGTGCCGCTGAAAGAACGCCACCGAGCGGCGAAGCATCGCCTCATATAGCTCGTTGCGCAAGTCCGTGATCATGCCGAATCCGGCATAGTTCACCAGGTACGTCCCGGCGTAGTCGCACAGCGACTTCAGCACCGCCGACACCACCAGCACAAACGCCACCACCGTCCATGCGTTGTGCAAGCGGCTCGGCACCAGTACGTGCAGATTGATCGTGCGTCCTGTGTGCCCCAAGTGAAACAGCAAGGCATTGGTGCTCGGCGCATTCGGCGTCAGCACATTGTCGAAGATCGGTTTTACCAGCAGCACACGCAGTGCCGCCATGGCACCCACAATCGCCAGCAACACCACAGAAGAAAGCGAATACAGCAGGTACGGTCGGAGATAGCGCAGCAGCCGCCAGATCGGACTCAAAATGTTGCCACCAGCCCGCAACGCTCGTCAGCCACGCGGCACCTCACGCGGCATGTCCCGATGCGACACCTTCACCCGGTAGCCATCCCCCGCCAGTCGCCGCTTCATCTCTTCCGCGATGTACACCGACCGGTGCTGTCCGCCGGTACACCCAAAGGCCACTGTCAAATAGCTCTTGCCTTCCTGGATGTAGTACGGCAACAGAAACGCGAGCAGGTCCGACACCTTGCTCAAGAACTCCGTCGTCTGCGGAAAGTTCGCCACATACCCCGCCACTCGCGGATCCTGCCCGGTCAACAGGCGGAACTCGGGCACAAAGTGCGGGTTCGGCAGAAACCGTACGTCAAACACCAGGTCCGCTTCGACCGGTACGCCATTTTTGAAACCGAAGCTGATCGTCGAAACCGTCAGGTTGCGGTCGCTCGCCTCGCGTTCAAACTGCGCATTGATGTGGGCCCGCAGCTCATGCACGTTGAAGCGCGTTGTATCCAGAATTACATCCGCTACGTTGCGTATGGGATCCAGCCGCTCGCGCTCCGCCCGGATCGACGCCACCACTGTCTCTTCGCGTCCCAGCGGATGAGGCCGGCGCGTCTCAGAAAAGCGCCGGATCAGCGCATCCTCCGAAGCCTCCAGGTAGACCACCTCGGTCGCCACAATGTGTCGCACCTTTGCCAGCGTCGCGGGAAACTCATCCAGCCGCGCGCCCTCTCGCACGTCCACCACGAGAGCCGCACGCTCAATCGTTGAGGAGTCCTTCACCAGCTCCGCGAACTGCGGAATCAAGGGCAGTGGCAGATTATCCACCGCATAGAAGCCAAGATCTTCAAACGCCTTCAAGGCGGACAGCTTGCCCGATCCTGACAGTCCCGTCAGGATCACAAGCTCGCGCTTCCGCGCTCCTGGTTCTGTCTGCATCCCATCCCTTGGCCGTTCCGCGGACATGGGCCGATCCTAGCACCTCGGCACCAGTCCATGCCCGCAGGCCCGTTACTCTGCCGCGTTAGCCTCGTCCGGCATCGGCGTCAGGCTGTTTACGTCCGGCTTCGGGTGGCGCCGCACTGTCTGCAGCTTCTGGTTGTAGCGCACGCTTTGTTGCTCCAGCTTCGCCAGCGCATCATGCAGCGCCGCTTTCATCTCCGTTCCCTCAGCAGTGGCCACAAACTCGTGCTCCTTGCTGTTCACCGTCACCTCGGCGATCCTCCGGTAGCCATCCTCCGCCAGAATCACGTGACAGTTCCCCGTCTTGCCAACAATCTTTGCTATCTGCACCAGCCCTGCCTCGGCCTGCTGCCGGAGCTGGGGTGTCACCGTTGTCTGCCGTCCCGTAAGCTCAATCTTCATGCCTGACCCTCCGTGCACTACAGCTCCGTAGGATGCCGCCTAGCGCACACGGCGTTGATGGGTACTCGGGATCTGCATGTCCTCGCGATACTTCGCGACGGTTCGCCGTGTCACCTGGATACCCTGTCGCTGCAGCTCCGCCGCCAGCTGGTCATCGGTAAACGGCTTGCGCGCATCCTCATCCTCAATCAGCTTCTTCACCTTGCGCTTCAGGAGCACCAGCGGCAGATCGCCACCTTCCGGCCCGTTGACACCTTCGGAGAAGAAGAAGCGCAGCTCAAACACACCCTGCGACGTGTGCACATACTTGTTCGCCACCGCACGGCTCACCGTCGAAGGATGCACCCCAATCTCTTCCGCCACCTCCTTGATCATCATGGGCCGCAGCGCCTCCACCCCATGCTCCAGGAAGTCTTGCTGCCGCCGCACGATCACGTCGCACGTCCGCACAATCGTGTTCTTGCGCTGTTCGATATTGCGCAGCAGCTGGATCGCGGACTTGTACCGCTCCTTCACATACTCCTTCACCTGCTTCTCGGTCGTGCCCTCGCCCAGCATGCGCCGGTAACTTTGGTTCAACCGAAGCGCCGGCATCTCTTCGTCGTTCATCACCACAACGTACTTGCCCTCGCGCTTCACAAAAGCGACATCCGGCTCGATCAGCCGGGTCTCCTTCTCGCTGAAGCGCAGACCCGGTCGTGGATCCAGCGTGCGAATGTACTCCACCGCCTTCATCACCTCATCCGCCGGGCGATTGCAGCTCCGCGTCAACTCGCGAAGATCCTTCTTCTGCAGCAGCGGCAGGCAGTGTGACACAACATGCAGCGCCGTCCTGGAAATCGCCTCCGAGACCGCATCGGGCCGTCTCACCCGCTCCGCTGCGCCACTCCGGCGCGCCATTGCCTGCGCCTCTTCCCGCTGGAAACAGATCTGCGTCATCAAGCACTCCCGCAGATCTCTCGCCCCCACACCAACCGGGTCCAGGCGACTCACCACACGGCGCGCCTCACCCACAGCATGGAGGCAGAACGTTCTTTCCTGCTCTGCATGGTTCTCCGGCGCAAGGGTCCGCTCAGTTGCTTCAGCCACACTCGCTGCCATCTCTGGGACGCTCGCGCCCTGCAGCGCTGCACGCATGCGCATACCGCGTTCAAACGGGATCGGATCCTGGCGAACCGGCAAAAGCATCTTCTGCAAAGCCTCCGCCAGCTCCTCGTCACTTGCCAGCAGATACCCTGTCTCTTCCAGATTGCCAAGGATCAGTTCGGTCGCGGCCCGCACCTCCGGTCGCAGCACCATTGATCCGAGCTGCCACATCAGGTGGTCCGTCAGCGTCGTCGGCTGCGAAAGAAAGTGCTCAAACGAGGGCTTGTCATACTCCTCAAAGGTCGAAGGATTCTTGAACCCGGGATCCAGGTACTCTTTGAAGTACTCGCCAAAGTCCACCTCGTCGAATGGGTCCTTCTCCTTGGCGCGCTCCGTCTCGGCAGAGACCTCTTCGGCTGATCGCTCGCGATCGCCCTCCCGCCCGGCCATCTCCTCAAGCGAAAGGCCAGACTCCTCCATCTCCTCGAGCACCGGGTTCTCGACCAGCTCGGTGTTGATCATCTCCTTCAACTCAAGCTTGTTCAGCGCGAGCACGCTTACCATCTGCACCAGCCCGGGGGTCAACACCTGGCGCTGGGAGACCTTCAGATTTAGCTTGGGTTGCAGTAGCACCGCTCGTCGTCCTTGTCTCCGCACATGCCGGCGGCCAGCTCACATCTCCTGCCGCGGCCCCTGCCCTGGATGTCGGCGTTCAACAGCATCCAGGCCCGGTCCGCCTCAGTCTACACAACATAAGGCCCCGCTGTTCTGTCCCGGAACCGAGCCATTAGGGTGAAGTGTAAGGTGTTTTTTTCCTGCAATTTGGGCCCAAACACCGATTTGCCACGGAAGTTGTAACAGCCCGTCACAACGGCGTCACGCCATCGTGAACTTCTCTCCCAGGTAGATCCGTTTCACCTCAGGATCACGCCCCAGCTCCAGAGGAGTGCCTGTTCGAAAGATCTCACCCTCCGCGATGATGTACGCCCGATCCACCACCGAGAGCGTCTCGCGGACATTGTGGTCAGTGATCAACACCCCTATGCCACTGCGCTTCAACCCCAGAATGATCTCCTGGAGATCCAGCACGGCAATCGGGTCAATACCAGAAAACGGCTCGTCCAACAGGATGAACTTCGGCTCGATTGCGACGCACCGCGCAATCTCTACTCGCCGTCGCTCGCCACCGCTCAGGGCGTAGCCGCGCGTTTTGCGCACGTGGCTCAGGCTCAGGTTCTCAATCAGCCGCTCCGTTCGCGTGCGCCTTGTTTCCAGGTTAAGACCCTGCGCCTCCAGCACAGCCATGATGTTGTCTTCCACCGTCAGCTTGCGAAAGATCGAAGGCTCCTGCGGCAGGTAGCTGATGCCGTGATGCCGCGCACGCAGGTACATCGGCAGCGTGCTGATGTCCTCGCCCCCTACCAGGATTCGCCCGGAGTCCGGCCGTACCAGCCCCACGATCATGTAAAAGGTCGTCGTCTTCCCCGCACCGTTGGGTCCGAGCAGACCCACGATCTCACCTTGCCGAATCTCCAGGCTGATGCTGCGCACCACCTGCCGTCCGCCATACTCCTTGCCGATTGTCTGCGCTGCCAGTGTCTTCATCATCGCTTTTGCAGCCTTGTCTCCGTCTGCACGCGCCCATGCCCCACGCCAGAGCCTGCACCGGTCACCACCACGCTGTTATCTCCTGTGTGCAGCTGTATGGCTCCCCCACTTACCGTGCCACTCGCCTCGTCTGTAACCCTGGGCGGAGCAGATGCCGTACCTGTCAGAACAAGGGTCCCATCCCCTGTCGTCCACACCAGCTCCTCGCCTGTCGCTACACGGCCTGGCTGTTGCACGCGCACCTCTCCCTGCGCCACCACACGCTCCAAACCACCAGCCCGTTTTCCCGCCGACACCCCGCCCAGCATCGCCACGGCCTGCCGCGCCCGCACCGTGCCTTCCATCCCCAGCATGGTCACTCCACCAGAGAACTCCACCCGTCTCGCCCCCGCCCCGCCCTCCTTGGCGCTATCCGCTCCATTCACAAAGTGCACCCGCCCGCTCCTTATCCGTACCACGCCACCCTGCCGGGGATCCGTTGTCGCGGCAGCGCCCGCACCTGCCGGCAGGATTACCTGCACCGGCTGCGCCGCCCCGCCCTCCGGCCCATATGCATCCATCGTACCGTCCGCCTGCCGCAGCAACAGCGCTGGCGCCTGCACCTGCGCAGCGCCCTCCCACATCCGCGCATTCCCGCTGCCCGCCCCAAATACCGTCAACACCCCGGCCGCGCGCTGCAGCACCGCCCTTGCCCCGACCATGTGCACAGGCTCCTTGGCTGCACTCCCCCCGGTCAGCACTGGCTGAGACACCAGCGTCGCCTGCACCGCACCCTCCGCCACCGCATCCCCAGTCTTCTGCTCCACCACTACCCGGTCCGCCTTGAGCACCCGGCCCGGCTCCGAGATCTCCGCCGCTCCCGAAAGGGACATCTTCTCGGTCTCCGCGCCATAGGTCGCGGTCTGCGCCACGGCATGGGTTCGCTCCACTTCACCACTCTTGCCGTGCCGCCCCTCGCGATCCAGCACCACTCCGCCACTCTCTACCAACCTGGCGATCGCAACGTCCGCCCCGCCCTTCCCCGTGCCGGCGAAGGTTGCCTCAATCCGGCCCGCTCGGCTCGTTTCCACCAACCCCTGTTCCTGCCGGCGCAGGCTGGCCGACCCGGCAGCCGTCACCTGCTGCAACGCCGTCTCCGCCCCACGCTGCACAAACTCCGCAACCACCCGCTCGCCCGTCAGGGAACTCAGGACCCCGTCCCGGCCTGCGATTCGCACGGCCGCATCGCCGTCCACCGTGGCCTGCCGCAATGTCTGTTCGCCCGTCAGGGATAGGCTGACGCTCTGCCCTGCAATCTCGCGCGTCGTCTCCCCTCGCTCCATCACCACCTTCACCCCGTTCTGAAACACCTCCTCGGTCAGCCGCCCGTCCTCATCAAAGCGCGACGCGCACTGCGCCGCCGTCCCCATCACGCGCTCGCCGCCCGACACCCGCTCCAGGTGCACGCCCCCTCGCATCCGGAAAGCTACCGGCCGCTGCCCGCGCGCCAGCTCGAGCACTCCCTCGGGTGCCCGCACCGTCGTCTCCGCACTCCTCAGCTCCACTCCACCGCTGCCCTCCACCAAGCCCATGCCACCCTGGACGTCGGGCCGCAGCAGCAGCTGCGCTGCCCGCACCTCCTGTTCCCCTGCCACGCCGTCTCGCGTCAGGTGCACATCCGCGTCCGACAGCAGCACCCTGTTCTCTGACCGGTGCAGCACCGCATGGCTCGCCGTCACGCGAAACGCTCGCCCATCCTGCTGCCCCGCAAATTGCACTGCCCGCTCCAGCGTCACCGAGCCGTCTCGCGTCTGGTAAGTCGCCCCCTCCGCATCCCCATTCAACCCGCGAAACGTAAAGTGCACACCTTCCGCCGTCGTCGCCACCCCTGTCGACTGCGTATACACCAGACCGCTCGTCACCGCCTGCACCATCTGCCCCTCGGCCGCCGCCCGTTCCTTCGCCGAAAGCTCCCCTCCACTCGCGAATCGCAGCCGCTCCGCCGCGTCGGTCGGCGCCGGCGCCGCAAGGTCCAGGCGCACCACACCCACCGCCTTCACCACCCCTGCCCGCTGGTCATAAAGAAAGTTCTTTCCGTAGATCCGATCCGCCCGGCCGTCGTGGTCGCCGTACAGCACCAGCCCTGCGTCTTCCAGCTGGGCCGCACCCGTCTTGTGCTGCGTTGCGCGCTTCGCGTGAAGCGTAAACAGCACCCGTCCGCCCACTGTCTGCGAGTAGGTAAAGCCGTTCGCCTCACGTTGGATGTCCGCACCCAAACGTCCTGGCAGGTCGCGCAACTCCTGGTGCGCCCGAAGGTGCGCCCACCCCAGGATCCCCACCAGCACAAGCACCAGCGCTCCCCCACCAAGGAGAAGTCCAGTTCGCAGCCAGGCTATCGTGGGGCGCATAGTCGTCCTTCCCAATCCTACTCACTCCCGCCACCCTCCGCCGCAACGCTTCGCCCCACACTCGCTACAATCGATCTATGGCCGATCAGCTCTACCTGAGCCTCTGGTTCCCTAACTTCCGCCTGGAGTCGCTCCCCACGGCCCTTATTGCCGTCATGCGGCAGCTCGCCGCGCTCAGCCCCACCACCGCCGGCAAGCGCGTGCACGCCGCCGCAGCCTATCCCATTGCCTTCTCCGAGCCCCCCGTCTACCAGCGGCTCTACGTCACCGACGAACGCTCCGAAGAAAACGAGGACACCTCCGCCTCCATCATTGAAACTGCCGTCGCCGAAGCCACCGAGCTCCTCCACGACGACGTCGCCTACGAGTTCGAGATGAAGTGGAACCTTTGGCTGCCGGACGTTCCGCCCGACCAGATCCTCGGCTCGTCCGCGCAGCTGGACACACTCTGGCGCCTTGAACCCCACACGGTCCGCATCCTCGGCTTCGGCCCGGAGTTCGACAGCTCCTCCTTCGAACAAAACGGCCACATCCGCGTCGACTTCGGCCTCGACTTCCCGTGGGTTCTCGACGACAACCCGGACGACGAGGAAGACGACGATCTCGCCGGCATCGAGGACGAAGAAGAAGAAGACCAGCCCTCCAATCTCCTCGCCTTCTCCCGCCCCGGCGAAGATGAGCTAGGAACCCCCGACGCGGCCGAATACATCCGACGCAACGTCGAGCTGCTCCTCGCATTCACCTTATCTGTCGAAAAGAACTGCGGCATCTCCAGCCGGCTGCTTTGGACCGAGTCCGGCGAGCCCCTCGCCGAAAAGCTCATCGCCCGCCTGCAACGACTGAACTAGCCACAGCGGCGAAGCCAGCCGCTGCGGCTAGCCCGCCACCACAATCTCCGAGAACTCCGCAATCCGCCCCAACCCCTCGCGCACCCCCTGCAAGAGCGCCAGCCGATTGCCTCGCACCTCTTCTTCCGGAACCATCACCATCACCGCGTCGAAGAACGCATCGACCTCCGGCCGCAGCGTCGCCGTCAGCCGCAGGGCCTCGCCATACTCCCGCCGCCCGCGCCGCGCCTCCACCTCGGCTGCCACCGCCTGCGCCCGCTCCCACAGCGCCGTCTCCTCCGGCTCCAGCAGCAGCGCCTCGTTCACGCTCGCCGGCTGGCTCATCCCCTGCGCGCGCGCCTGCTCCAGGATGTTGCTCATCCGCTTGAACGCCGCACTGACCGCGGCAAACTCGCTCTCCGACCGCACAGCCGTCAATGCCTCCGCCCGGGCCGCCGCGTCCTGCACGTCATCGGCGTCCGCCGCCAGCACCGCCGCCACCACGTCGTAGGTGTGCTTGCGCGCCTCCGCCAGGTAAAACCGCAGCCGCTCCTTGAGAAAGCTCAATATTCGCCCGGCCAGTGCATCGTCCTCCGGGGAGGCAGCCTCCGCCACATCCCGCAGCGTCAGTGGCAGCTCCATGCCGGCCAGAATCTGCACCACACCATTCGCCGCCCGTCGCAGCGCAAACGGATCCTTCGACCCCGTCGGCTCCATCCCCAGCGCGAACATCCCGGCGATCGTATCCACCTTGTCTGCCATCGCCAGAAGCGCGCCCTCGGTGGTTTGCGGTACCCGGTCCTCCATCCCCTCCGGCCGGTACTGGTCATAGATCGCTGTCGCCACGCGCTCGTCCATCCCCTGCGCCCGCGCATACAGCCCGCCCACAATGCCCTGCAGCTCCGTGAACTCCTTCACCAGCTCCGTCGTCAGGTCCGTCTTCGCCAGGCGAACCGCCTGCTCCAGCACCGCCGCGTCCACCGCCGCACCCCGTGCGCTCGCCACCGACGCCATCTGCGCCGCCACCCGGCTCACCCGCTCCGTCTTCGCCGCATAGGTCCCCAGGTCCTTCTGGAAGACCACCCGCTCCAGCAAAGTCTGCCGCTCGCGCAGCGGCACGCGCTGGTCAAACTCCCAGAAGAAGCGAGCATCATTAAACCGTGCCCGCAGCACCCGCTCATTGCCATGCCGGATGACCGAGGCTCCTTGCTCGTCCACCTCAATATTCAGCACCGTCAGAAAGCCCGGCAAAAGCTTGCCATCCTTCCCTTCTACCGCGAAGTACTTCTGGTGATCTCGCATCACCGTCACCAGCACCTCCTCGGGCAGTTGGAGAAAGTCCTCGCTGAAGCTGCCGGCCAGCACCGTCGGCCACTCCGTCAGCTCCGTCACCGTCTCCACCAGCTCGTGGTCCTCGCGCCACCGCGCACCCGCCTCCGCCGCTCCCGGCATCGCCCGGCAGACCCGGTCCAGCGCCTTCCGTATCCCGTGCTTCCGCGCCGCGGCATCCGCCTGCACATACACCCGCTCGAGCACCGCCTCATACTCACCCGGCGCACTCACCGTCACCGGTTCGTCGCCATGCAGCACCCTGTGCCCGTACGTCACCGATCCCGAACGCTTGCCCGCAAACTCCACCGGCAACACCTGCTCATCCAGCAGCGCCAGCATCCACCGCACCGGCCGCACAAACCGCTCCGGCTTGCCCGCGCGCCAGTACATCGTCTTCGCCCAATACAGCCCAGCCAGCTCCTTCGGCAGCTCCGCCCCAATCACCTCGGCCGCCCCACGCCCCGCCTTCTTCACCACCGCCCGCAGATACTCGCCCTTCGGCGTCCCCACCCGCTCAAGCGCCTCAACCGCCACACCGGCCTTCTTCGCAAACGCCATCGCCGCTGGCCCTGCTACCCCGTCCTTGAAGGCGATCGCCGCACTCGGCCCCATCATCTCTTCGGCCACATCCGCCTGCTGTTCCGCCACCCCACCCACCCGCACCGCCAGCCGCCGCGGCGTCGCAAAGCTCTGCACCTCCGGCTCCGCTCCTTCAACAAGCAGCCGCTGCCGCCCCAGCATCTCCACCACACGCCGTCGCAGCTCCGCCTCGGCCCCCGCGATCATCCGCGCCGGAACCTCTTCCAGACCAATCTCAAACAGAAATACTGCCATCGCCTCGCCAACCCTCTCTCATTCGCACCACATCAACTCACGCCGGAAATCTAAGCCGCAGCCTCACCCTGCCGTACATACATCCGCGCCACCCCAACTACCAGCGTCCGGATCCGTCCCATCACGCCCACCCGCTCCGTCACGCTGATCGCCCCGCGCGCATCCAGCAGGTTGAACAGGTGCGAGCACTTCAGCGCCAGCTCATACGCCCCCAGCACTGGGAATCGCCGAACCTCCTGCACCGCTGGCGCGCCGTCCGGGCCCGTCAGCGTCTTGAATCGTGCCAGCAGCTCCAGGCACTCCGCCTCATACAGCCGCAGATGCTCCCACAGCCGGTCCACATCCGCGTAGTCGAAGCTGTAGCTCGAAAACTGCTCCTCTTCCGGAAGCCGCATCTCGCCATAGGTCACGACGCGCTCCGGCCCGCCATCCACCCCCGGCTCCACCGCCCACACAATGTCGTAGATCGAGTCCACATCCTGCAGAAACGCCGCCAGCCGCTCCAGCCCATAGGTGATCTCCCCGCACATCGGGTCCAGATCCATCCCGCCACACTGCTGAAAGTAGGTGAACTGCGTCACCTCCAGCCCATCCAGCATCACCTGCCAGCCCACACCCCACGCCCCGCCAACCGGCCACTCCCAGTTGTCTTCTTCAAACTTGATGTCGTGCTCGCGCAGATCGATCCCGATTGCCTGGAGGCTCTCCAGATAGATCTCCTGGATCCGCTCCGGTGGAGGCTTCAAAATCACCTGCAGTTGCGTGTGCCGGTACAGCCGGTTCGGGTTCTCCCCGTACCGCCCGTCTGCCGGCCGACGGCTCGGCTGCGCATACGCGATCCGCACCGGCTTCGGCCCCAGCACCCGCAGAAATGTGTCCGGGCTCATCGTCCCCGCACCCACCTCTACGTCGTACGGCTGCTGCAGCACGCACCCGCGCTCCGCCCAAAACCGCTGCAACGTAAACAGGAGCTCCTGAAACGTCAGCCCCTTCCGCACACCACGCCCATCTTGTGTCATCGTCTCCGTCACAATTCCGCCCAAACGTTCCCCCAATTCTAATCACCCCACGCGAACACCTACCGCACCAGCATCGCCGAGACCGCAGCCGCCACACCGAGCACACCCAGCCCCAACCCCAGCAGAAAGTACCCCCGTTTCCGCGTCAGCAGCGTGATCGACGACAACACCACTCCGATCTGTAGCAGCCCCTCCGCCAGGTCGAAGCGTCCTGCCTTCTTCTCCGCTCGCCGCACGTCCGCCTCAAACTCCCGCGCCTGCCTCGCGCTCTCCTCCAGATCCCCGCTCCACTTCTGCAGGTGCGCCTTGTACTCCGCGATCTTCGCCTGCGTCGCCGCCGAGGGCGCGTTCTGCAGCGACAACTCGTCCACCACCACCGACAGGTTATCCGCCCGAATCTTCTTCGCCTGGTACTCGCTCCATTGGTCGTTCGCCCGCGACTGCATCAACAACGCATCCGACGCCGGCCCGTGCCCCAGCACGGTCACCAACGCCACCAGCACCGCCAGTACGGAGATCGCCAACGCCACCCGCGTCAGCTCGCCCTCTTCGCTTGCATCCTTCATCTGCTCCGTGAACTCACGAACTTCGGTCGGTTCCATGCAGGCGATTCTACGGCCTCACTCCGCTACCATCCTCTGTAGTGCCCGACCTCGCCACACCCCTTCGCTACATCAAACGCATCGGTGACCGCGTCGCCGGCGAGCTCGCCCGCAAAGGCATCCTCACTGCAGAAGACCTGCTCTACCATCTCCCCTTCCGCTACGAAGACCGCCTCCACCCGCAGCCCATCGCCGCCCTCCAGGCCGGCACCACCGGCTCCGTCATCGCAGAGGTCCGCGGCTCCTCCCTGCTCCGCACCAGCCGCATGCCCCTCTTCGAGCTCACCGTCGGCCAGGGCACCTCCACCCTCAAGGCCATGTGGTTCAACGGCGCCTATCTCAAAGACCGCTTCCCCCTCGGCTCCCTTGTCGCCCTCTATGGCCCGCTGGAAGCCTCGCGCTCCACCGCCGGCCGCCTCAAAATGCTCCAGCCCCAGTTCGAAATCCTCCCCAACCCCAACGACCCCAACGCCTCCCCCCAGGCCCTCCAGTACGCCGCCCTCGAAGTCGACCGCATCGTTCCCGTCTACGAAACCACCGGCGGCACCACCGCCTGGGGCTCCCGCCTCACCTCCCGCTGGCTCCGCCGCGTCCTCTTCCACCTCATCGAGGACCTCGCCGCAAGCTGTCCCCCTGAGCGAAGCGAAGGATCTGCTTCTCTTCCACCAAGGCCCAGCCCCGCCACCCCACCCGCCATTCCGGATCCCATCCCCGCCCCCCTTCGCGCCCGCCTCGGTCTCCCCTCACGCCTCGACGCCCTCCGCGCCGTCCACTTCCCCCCGCCCGGCACCTCCATGGCCGACCTCACCGCCGCCGCCACCCCTGCCCATCGCCGTCTCGTCTTCGAGGAGTTCTTCTTTCTCGAGCTCGGCCTTGAGCTCAAGCGCCGCCGCCTCCTCACCCGCCAGGGCACCCCCTTCCGCACGGACCAGACCGTCCGCAACGCCCTCAAGCAGGTCCTCCCCTTCCACCCCACCGCCGCCCAAAAGCGCGTCCTCGGTGAGATCGCCGCCGACATGCGCCGCCCCCAGCCCATGCGTCGCCTCCTCCAGGGCGACGTCGGCTCCGGCAAGACCATCGTCGCCATGCAGGCCGCCCTCATCGCCATCGAAAACGGCCTCCAGGTCGCCCTCATGGCCCCCACTGAGATCCTCGCCACCCAGCACTTTCTCGCCGCCCGCAAGCTCCTCGGCCACGCCAGGAGCCCCCGCACCGGCCGCCCCTATCGCCTCGCCCTCCTCACCGGCTCGCTCGACGAGCGCTCCAAGCGCGACACGCGCCACCGCATCGCCTCCGGCGCGATCGACCTCGCCATCGGCACCCACGCCCTCTTCGAAGATTCGGTCGACATCCCCCGGCTCGGCCTTGCCATCATCGACGAGCAACACCGCTTCGGCGTCCAGCAGCGCCTCCGCCTCATGCGCAAGCCCACCGCCCAACCCACCCCGGAGACCGGACAAATCTCCAGTGACACCGAACAGCATGCCGAGCCGCTAACTCACCTCATCCCCGGCGAGCCCGACACCCTCGTCATGACCGCCACCCCCATCCCCCGCACCCTCGCCCTCACCATGTACGGCGACCTCGACGTCAGCGTCCTCGACGAGCTTCCCCCCGGCCGCACCCCCATCACAACCCGTCGCACCTCTCACGCCCGCATGAACGACGTCTGGACCTTTGTCCGCAAACAGATCGCCGCCGGCCGCCAGGCCTACGTCGTCTACCCCGTCATCGAAGGCGCCACCGACGACCAGCCCCAGCTCGACTTCGCCACCGATCCCGAGCTCTCCGAATCCACCGCCGCAGCCGATACGGCACCGCCATCAGCAAAGCGGAAATCGCCCAAGCCTCTCTCCTCTCAGGCCACCACTCTCCAGCCCCCGTCATCTCGACCGAAGAGAAGCCAGGTGGAAAGCTCCCCGCACTCCTCCGTCGCGCCCTCAATGGTTGGGCGCCGCGCACCCGGGCAGCCCACCGCCTCCCACCCCGCTCCGGACCCCGTCGCCGCCCGGCTCATCGCGTCCGTCAAAAAACCCGCCAAGGCCGCAAAGAAGTCCCGCAAAAAGGCCGGCCCAGCCGCCGAGCCCCTCTTCCCGAAAACACCCCTCCGCGCCGCCGCCGATATGTTTGAAGAACTCCGCCACGGCGCCCTCCACGGCCTCCGCCTCGGCCTTCTCCACGGCCGCCTCTCCGCCGCAGAAAAGGACATCACCATGCGGCAGTTCAGCCGCGGCGAGATCGACGTCCTCATCGCCACCACCGTCATCGAGGTCGGCGTCGACGTCCCCAACGCCACCCTCATGGTCATCGATCACGCCGAGCGCTTCGGCCTCTCGCAGCTTCACCAGCTGCGCGGCCGCGTCGGCCGCGGCGCCCAAAAGAGCTTCTGCATCCTGGTCACCGGCGACCGCGTCTCCGCCGCCGCCGAAGCCCGCCTCGACGCCATGGTCGCCACCACCGACGGCTTCGAGCTCGCCGAGATCGATCTCCAGCAGCGCGGCCCCGGTGAGTTCTTCGGCACCCGCCAGGCCGGCCTCCCCGAGCTCCGCGTCGCCAACCTCCTCCGCGACCGCACGCTCCTCGAGCTGGCCCGCACCGAGGCCGCCCGCTTCGCCGCCGCCCCTGACCCCACCCTCACCCCCGAAGAGATCGAGACCGTCTGGGCCCACCTCCGTTCCCACTGGCAGCGCCGCTACGCCCTCGTCGAAGCCTGACCTCCCACCACCACCCGCAGCAGGGTGTGGCGCAACTCCCCTCCACCACCAGGCATCCTGAAGGCTGCTGCCGCGCCTCTTCCTCCGTTGTCATCCTGAACGAAGCGAAGGACCTGCTTCTGCTCTTGCCGTTGCTTGCTTCTGCTCTTGGCTTTGTTGTTGCTTCTGCCGTTCCTATTGCTGTTGCTTCAGCCCTTGTCCATGCTTGTTGCCCTTGCGCTTGCGGTGCTCCCATACACCGGAGGTCCAGACCTAAGTCCAGCAATTACAAGATTTTGCACAATTTCATACGGGGGGGAGGGGGGCAGCCTAGTGCACGGTAGCCGTTGCCACCACACCCAGGCTGACCGGCCGCAGCGGGCCCTTCTTCGGCCCGCGCTTGCGTGCCACCAGCACCCGGATCCGCTCGATCATCTCGGCCGGCGACGACGCACCCTTCGGCAGAAACACATCCGCCGCGCCCGCCCGGTCAAAGCTCTGCACCGTACCTGAAACGATCATCGCCGGCAGCTCCGGATGGAGGTTCTTTGCCCGCCGTACCAGCTCATTGCCATCCATTCCCGGCAGCAGCAGGTCGCACAGCAGCAGGTCGATCTGCCCCGGCAGGGCCCTCTCCAGAGCCTCCAGCGCGTCCCCTGGTGTGTGGACCGACATCACCCGGTAGCCCCGTGTCTCCAACAAAAACTTCCGCACACTCAGGACCTGTTCGTTCTCATCCACACACAGAATCGTCTTCTTGGGTCGCATCCGTCGATCTCGTTCCTGCCGTCTACCCGCCGTTCTGGCGGGCTTCGGCCGATGGGCTTCCTGCGCCTCCCGGCTGGTCGGCCGCGGCGGCGATGGAGGTCGTGACGAGCTGTGCGGTCCCGTCCGGGAGGCGCAGGGGAGCGATCGCACCGGAGGCCGCCATGCACCCGACCCATCAGGTCAGCACACAACAAACTTCAGGCGCGAGGCCGCTGCACCGGTGCACTGCACCGGTTCGGAGACGCGTGGGTGCAACTCCGTGGCAAAGGTGAAGTGCCGTCCTCCGGCTCCATGGCAGACTCGCAGCAACAGACCGGATCAGCCCCCGCAGACACACGGGATCGGACCTCGGCCAGTCACACGACCGGCACAGGAACACACGGACGGCACGCCCACTCCAGCTTCAGGCGGTGCCTCCCAGCTCAGGTTGTTCGTTTACTCAGGCGAAAGACTACATCCGCAGCAGAAGGGCGTTGCACCCGCCTGCTGCGGCTCGAAATTCAGCCTACGGACCACCCATCGACCGCGCAACAGCGAAGATTATGCGAAGCACACACCTATTTCGCCCCGGCTCTCCACAGGTCCGTGGGGAAAGCGGCGTCCTAACCGGCTTTCCTCTGCTTTGGCCCTGTGCATTTCACGTGGATCAAGGCAGAAAAAGGCGTCCCTCTGCCACACGAATGGTGCGTCCGCCGACGAACACATCCGTTACGCCACCTTCTGCGCCACGGCTCGCCCGCAGCAGCAGCCGGCTTGGCCGCAGGATCTCGATCCCCTGCTCCAGCACCACCTCTGCACCACTGGCAGCCAACCCGTGGCGCACCAGCCATGCCGCCACACAGCCCGCCGCCGAACCCGTGGCCGCATCCTCTCCCCCGCCAAACTGCATGCGCCCTCGCCATGCCTCACCCTGTCCTCGCGTTACGCAGTAGAAGAACCTGGCACCGAGGCGATCCAGCAAGGCCCGGCCGAGCTTGGCGGAGTACTGGAGCTTGGCGAGGGCCCGCAGGTTGCACACCGGAACAACACAGAACGGGTTGCCGGTACTCACCACCTGGACAGGCGCTACCCCTGCCACCGTCCCGTCGAGGCCGATATCCGCTGAATCAAGCCCTAATGCGTCCGCGATCTCCGCTCGGTCTGCGATCGCGTGGCCAAACTCCGGGTCGCGCTGCCGCATGGTTCCAAAGTGCCCTGGCCGCCCAGGCTCGTCTGCCGAGAACACCACCGGTATGGGGCCGACATTCAGGTGAAGCTGAACACGGGGTGCGCCCTGCAGCTCGACCCTGCTTTCCCGCAGAAACGTCGCCGTGCCCAGCGTGGGGTGCCCGGCAAAGGGCAGTTCTTCCTCCGTGGTGAAGATCCGCACCCGCACCCCGTCCCTGGCCTCGATCTCCGGCGCTCTCGGCAGCACAAAGGTTGTCTCCGAGAGCTGCATCTCGCGAGCAATGGTTTGCATCTGGAGGCTGCTGAGATCAGTCGCGTCGGCGAAGACGGCTAGCGGATTGCCTTCGAAAACCTGCTCGGCAAAGACATCCAGAACGGCATAGTGCAGTTGCTTCACGCGTTGTCTCCTTTGTTTGACACCATCTGGCGTGCCGGGTATCGTCGGTTCAGGTCACTCCGGGTTCACTTTGCCCCCGTGCCTGAGCTTTCAGATGCCACTTTCATCAGTCCAAAGCGCGCCCGCACATCTCGCCAGCCCTGGTTGCTGTCGCTGTCTGTGCCTGCGTGTGCGGCCCTGATGACGGCGAGGCGACTTTTCTTCGTTTGCGCATCTGGACCCACCCACTACCCGGGTGGGTTTTCTTCTGCGCGATCTTTGCGCTCATCCTCCCAAGCTTTCGTGCAGTACTTCAACAAACCTATCGAGGCGAACCCATGACCCTCCGCATCAACGACGTTGCTCCTGACTTTGCCGCTGAAACGACCCACGGCCCCATCCAGTTTCACGAGTGGATTGGCGACAGCTGGGCGGTTCTCTTCTCTCACCCCAAAGACTTCACTCCCGTCTGCACCACCGAACTGGGAGCCGTGGCCAGCCTGGAGAAGGACTTCACACAGCGTGGCGTAAAGGTGATCGGCCTGTCAGTTGATCCTGTTGGCAGCCATAGCGAGTGGGCCAAGGACATCCAGGACGTCAGCGGGGCCGAGGTGAACTTCCCCATGATCGGCGATCCAGAGTTGAAGGTAGCCAAGCTGTACGACATGCTCCCTGCCGACTCCGGCGACACCTCGGAAGGCCGCACGGCGGCTAACAATGCACCTGTTCGCACCGTCTTCATCATCGGCCCGGACAAGCGCATCAAGCTGCACCTGGCTTACCCGATGACGACGGGCCGCAACTTCAACGAGATCCTGCGCGTCCTGGACTCCATGCAGCTGACCTCGCAATTCAAGGTGGCTACGCCCGCTGACTGGAAGCAGGGGGGTGATGTGATCATCACTGGCGCTGTGTCAAATGAAGAAGCGGACAAGATCTTCCCGGGGTATAAGACAGTGAAGCCCTACCTGCGCACAACGGCGCAGCCGGGCACGGCTGCAGAGAAGACGTCCGAAACAGCCTCGGCGTCGAAGTAAAGCGGACGTCGCGCACGCAGCAGAATCAACCCGGGCACCGATGGCGAAGTGGCTAACGCGCTGGTCTGCAAAACCAGTATTCATGGGTTCAAATCCCATTCGGTGCTCCAACCTTCTTGATGTGAGCGGCGGGCCTGCAACGGTGCCGCCGCTTCGCCTTTGCGACAACCCTCAGTTGCCTACTCATGAGCGGTGGATTCTGTACAGAAGGGTGCCCCGCATTTTGGGTCTGCTCTCCCAGCCAGGGCAGCTGAGCGGTGATGCCTCCTGCATCGTTCGCTCTGGCCTAAAGATCTGCCCCGTCTACTTCGGGAATTTACGCGGAATTTGATCCATCAGCTGGAACATCTTGTGCTGCGGGGATTTCACGCTAGGATTGCTGTATGAAAGCTGCAGCTGTCGAGGAACTCCACAAGCAACCTGAAGGTGAGAAGCACTTTCCATCCTCTTCGGGGGAGATGTTCGGCAACTACTTCACGCCAAACCGGTCCTGGAACTTCAAGAAGACGGACCTCCTGGATACACGGGCGCGAAGAACCTTCGAGAACACCGCCCTTGCGTGTTCCGTGAACGCTTATCCCTTCCACATGCCGCTCGAGGCCAAAGCTGGCCCACAGGTCGTTGCGGATGGTCACGGGATGCTGATGATGTCTTCCTACGACTATCTGGGCTTGATTGGCGATCCCCGGATCGACGAGGCTGCAGTGCAGGCGACCCTGCGCTATGGCACAAGCACCAGCGGCGCGCGCCTTCTGACGGGCACCCTGGATGTTCACCGCAAGATGGAGAAGGACCTCGCGGCCTTCAAGGGAACGGAAGACGCGCTCACGCTCAGCTCCGGTTATATGGCGAATCTGGGCGTCATCTACGGTCTGTTCGGGCCGTCGGACCGGGTGATCATCGATGAACTGTGCCACCGTAGCCTGCTCGACGCGTGCCGCATGGCGGGGGTTCAGGTTCAGCGGTTTCGGCACAACGACCCGCAATCGGCACGCGACGAGTTGCAAAAGCCAAGCTCGGCCAACCGCACCCTGATCATCAGCGATGGCGTATTTTCCATGGACGGCGACATCTGCTGCCTTCCTGACTTGATTGCGCTCAAGAAGGAGTTCGGCTGCTTCCTCATGATGGATGAGGCGCACGCAACTGGCGTGCTCGGCGCAACTGGTCGAGGCACTGACGAGCACTTCGGCGTGCCGACGGAGGATGTGGACATCTGGACGGGATCGCTCGCGAAATCCATTCCGTCGAACGGGGGCTTCATCGCGGTCTCGCAGGAGGTGGCGATCTTCCTGCAGCATGCCTCGTCTCCGTATATCTTCTCGGCAGCCGTCAATGCATCGGCAGTGGCTGCCATCTCAACCGGTCTGGCAATTCTGCGGCAGGAGCCAGAGCGCGTGACCCGCGTGATGGAGAACGGCGCCTTTCTACGGAAGGGCCTGAACGATTTGGGATTCGATACGGGCCTGTCCCAAACCGCGGTGGTGCCGGTCATCCTCCGCGATGAAGCGACAACCGCGATGTTTGCCCGCGGTCTGCGCGACCTTGGCATCATTGCCGCTCCCGTGATGTTTCCCGCGGTGGCTCAAGGCGCAGCTCGCCTACGGCTGTGCGTTACCGCCGCGCACACCACCGAGCAGTTGCAGTCTGTTCTGGACGCCTTTCGCCAGCTCGCAGGCCGCTAGCCTGTGCCGGTGTTGGTTACAGGCGCGAGCGGCTTTCTGGGCGGGCGCCTGGCTCAGCTGCTAGCGAGCCGGGGAGAGGACGTGGCCGTTTTGGCGCGCCCCCGGTCGGACCTTCGGCATCTGGAAGGCCTGAAAGTACGCGTAGTGCCCGGCAATCTCGCGGATCGTGATGCTTTACGCGCTGCCGTCCAGGGCGTAACGCAGGTCTTCCACTGTGCTGCATGTTCCACAGACTGGGCTCCGCGGGCCACCTACGTGGCGGCCAATGTGGACGGCACACGGAGGCTGCTCGAGGCTGCGGAGCAGACGCCGACGATCAGTCGCTTCGTTCACGTGAGCACAACCGACGTCTACGGTTACCCCGAGACGCCGTGCACGGAAGACGCTCCGATCCGTGACGCAGGTCTCCCCTACAACCAGACCAAGGGCGCGGGCGAGGCACTGGTCCGGGCTGCGGCAGACAAGGGCATGCCCGTCACGATCCTGCGTCCGGCGACGATCTACGGCCCGCGCGGCAAGGACTTCACGCAGGAGATCGCCAAGCTGCTGCGGCAGCGGCTGATGGCCCACGTAGATGGGGGACGGGCGACCGGCGGTTTCACTTACGTGGACAACGTCGCAACTGCTGCTATGGAGGCCGGAGCCTCCCCACAGACCGTGGGCAAGGCCTACAACATCTCAGACGGGACCGATGCTTCATGGCGCGACTACGTACGCCTCTTCGCGCAGCAGCTTGGCGCTAAACAGCCCTGGTTGAACATCCCGTTCGGGGCGGCCATGCGGCTCGCGGGCGCTTTTGAGGCGACGCAGCGGACGCTGCGACTGCCGGGCAGGCCCTTGCTGACGCGGCACGCCGTCCTTCTTCTCGCCCGTAATCAGGAGTTCCCCACGTTGCGCGCACAGCAGGACTTCGGGTTCAGACCTGCCGTCTCCCTGGAAGAAGGTCTGCGGCGGTCAGTGGCCTGGTTTTCCGATCCTCAGACGCACCGGCGCTAGCTGTAGCGCCGGAAGGCCAGCACGGCATTCAACCCGCCAAAGGCGAAGGAGTTCGACAGGCAAGCCTCTACCTGTGCCTCACGCCCGACATTTGGGATGACGTCCAGGTCGCAGAGCGGATCGGGCGTCGTGAAGTTGGTGGTGGGCGGCAGATAGCCATGGCGCAGGCTAAGGATGGAGGCAACCGCCTCCAGGGCGCCTGCGGCTCCGAGCGCATGACCGTGCATCGACTTCGTCGAGCTCACGGCGAGCCGATCCGCGTGGGCCCCGAACGCAGCCCGGATGCCTGCTGCCTCTGAGCGGTCGTTGGCCACCGTGGCCGTGCCATGCGCGTTGACGTAGCCAACCTCTTCAGGGGCCAGACCACCGTCCCGCATGGCTCCGGTCATGGCGCGCTCGGCGCCATCGGGCGAGGGCTGCGTGATGTGGCTTGCATCGGACGACATGCCAAAACCAACGATCTCTGCGAGGGGTGTTGCACCGCGGGCGAGCGCTGCCTCCAGCGGCTCGAGGATCAACATCGCGCCACCTTCTCCGAGGATCAGGCCCGACCGGTCTGCGGAGAACGGTCGGCAGGTGTCGGTGCTCACCACCCGCATCGCCTCCCAGGCCTTCAGACCACCAAGGAACAGCGGGGCTTCGCTACCGCCGGCGATAGCCATGGGCGCTATGCCGGAACGTACCATCCAGAATGCCTGGCCGATGGCATGGGCGGACGAGGAGCAGGCGGTGGACACGGTGTACGCCGGGCCGCGGATGCCGTACTTCATCGAGATGTGACTCGCCCCGGCGTTGCTCATGCTGAGAGGAATCGTCAGCGGGTGGACGCGGGTACGGTTGTGGTGGAAGAGCTCCCAATAGCCCGCCTCTTCGGCACCGCGTCCACCCAGGCAGGAGCCGGTCACGATTGCGGCCCGGTCCCGCAGGGCCTCGGTCAGCTCGATGCCGGACTGCGTGAGCGCTTCATGGGCGGCCAGCAGCGCAAACTGCGAGAAGCGATCCAGAAAGGCAAGTTCCTTGGGCTGAAACTCTGCTTCGGCGTTGTAGTCCACGACCTCGGCGGCATTTTTGAAGCGCATCTGCGATGTGTCAACAAGACTCAGAGACCGAATCCCTGACGTGCCCGCCCGCAACGATTGCCAGAAGGCGCTTTGACCTCTGCCGAGGGCACTGATCACGCCAAGACCGGTGATGACGACGCGCACGCTCACTTTGCGAGCTCGGAATCTGCCTTGGCCTGGAGCAATGCCGTGATGCCGTCGATCATCTGTTGAAGATTTGTGACCTTCTTTGCTTCCTCATCATCGATGACTATGTCGAACTCGCCTTCAAGGTCGAAAAGAATGTTGAGGCGATCAAGCGAATCGATTCCCAGCTCCTCAAAGGTGCTGTCAGCCCGTACGTCACCCAGGGGCTTGCGCTGGGTTGTTGCGATTACACGAAGAACTCGGTCTTGAACAGACTCAGGCATGACCCTCACAGTGAACGCCCTTGAGCATACCTGAAATCGGCAGGTGGATGGCTGCCCGAGTCCTCGGAAGAGAGCCAAGCTATGTTCCCCAAAGTGCCATGCGATGTCCTCCGGCGCTGGCGGAGGGCAGAGCTTGCATAGCTTGCGGCTCCCGACAGAGAAGCATTCGGGCTGTACGCACAGAACCCAGGCAACATAGCCGCTGCACGCCAAAGCACCGCTACATCAGCTCCACCGTCCGCAGGCGCTGGTAGCGGCATCCCTGGCCGTCCGGCGGCGTCATGCTCTGGAAGAGCACCAACTCTGTTAGCGAGGTGGCCACCGGCGACCAGCTACGATTCCAGCGATCAAGGTCCGCTGGCGCGATGCCGTGACGCCGGCGCGCGAGCGTCACGTGGGGATGGAACTCGCGTGTGTCGCGAGGCACACTGCGCCAGGCGAGGGCTTCGCTAAGCGCGTCCTGCAGCCGCAGCAGGTCGGGTGTTGCTTGCACGTCGGCGTAGACCACACCAGCTCCGCGAAAGACACCCACGCCTGCGAGTGAGACCGTGATCGCCTGGCAGCGCACCTGCTCCATCGCCTCCACAAGCGCAGGCACGCGGTCAGCCGCGGTCTCGCCCAGAAAGCGCAGGGTCACATGCAGATCCGCTGCGACGACCAGGCGAGCGGAACCTGTCCACCGTGAGGCAGCCTCGCGGGTGCGCTCTTCCAGATCGCGGGCCACGTCATCCGGAATCGCCAGCCCAACAAACAGTCTCACCCGCAGCTCCAGATGGAGAGGTCCATGCCTGTATTGTCGGTTGCCTCCGTTAAGATGGGGAGGCTCATGCCTGCCAAGCCCCGTCGCACGAAACAAAAGGAGGCCATCCGGAAGGCCTTCGAAGAAGCGGGCCGGCCGCTGTCCCCGGAGGAAGCCCTGGCCGCCTCGCAGGTCCACGTAGGCGCGGTTAGCCTGGCGACGGTCTACCGCAACATCAGCACGTTAGTCGCCGAGCGCTGGCTTGCGCCCGTGGAGGTGCCGGGCGAGCCGGCGCGCTACGAGATCTCCGGCAAGGGGCACCATCACCACTTCCACTGCCGCAGCTGTGGCAGGATCTACGATCTGGCGGGCTGCAGTCTTCCCGGCGACATCCCGGATCTGCCACTGGGCTTTGCCTTGAGTGGGCACGAGTTGTTCCTTTACGGCAGCTGCGCGCAGTGTGCGCCCGCAACGGTGTCATCGCTCCGGAAGCAAGCCCACCAGGCCCACTAACGCCACTCCCCCGAGCAGGCAGAGCAGCTGCACCAGCACGCGCCCCCGCCGACATTCCACCTGAACCTCCGGCAACAGGTTAACAAGCGCAACATACAGGAAGCTGCCTGCACTGATCGGCAGCAGGTAGCGCACGGCTCCCTGCCGCGCGCCACCCAGCAGCACCAGCGCCATGCCCAGCAAGGCGGGCAGGCCGGCAAGCATGGCGAAGCGCAGCGCCCGCTCCGGCCGCACCCTAAGCTGCACCAGGAGCGCCAGATCCCCCATGCGGTGAGGCACTTCGTGGAGGGCTACGGCAGTCGCCGCCAACCAGCCCGTGCGCGCCCCGGCGCTGAAGGCGGCGGCGATGGTAGCACCGTCCACCAGGCTGTGCAGCATGCTGGCCATGAGCAGATTTCCAGGCCGAGACGACCGGCCACCATGCATGTCAGCGCCGCCTGGGCAGGGTTCGCCGTGATGGTGATGATGGTGCCCGGCATGCCCTGCCATCTGGCCGCTGGTGTGGCTTGTAGCCACGTGTGCCCGCAGCAGCGCCTCGGCCTCTGGCTGCTCCGGAACCGCGCCCGTGGTGGCAAACACCAGGCGCTCCATGCTGAAGAGCACCAGGATG
Organism: Acidobacteriaceae bacterium; assembly: GCA_965199635.1. GTDB lineage: Bacteria > Acidobacteriota > Terriglobia > Terriglobales > Acidobacteriaceae > Edaphobacter. The sequence goes on from CBDASL010000001.1 coordinate 1,926,126, forward strand.
GTGCCGCCCACCAGCCAGGGCACGACGCGTCCGTTGCCGAGTTGTTCAATGGACTCCGGCAGCAGGTGCAGCAGGGCCGTGGCCAGCAGAACACCCACTGCAACGCTGACCAGGTAGGGCAAGGTGCGCATCAGCAGGCGCTCTCGCCGGCGCAGCAGCCATGCCGCACCCACGGCGAGAACCTGCACGCCGCAGACAGCGGCCGCAACCGGACCCGCCCCGGCCGCCAGGAGCCTCATCGCCCGCAGGAGCTCAGCACGCCCCTACCTGTTCTTTCTTGCAAATGCATACGCAACAAGCGTATCAGCTAGCGGTTACCGGGCTCATCGACCCTCAGTGAACCTCCCGCCTAGTCTGTCGTGCCGAAGCGGAAGACTGTCTCGCTCGTGCAGACGACGCCCGGCTGCAACACTGTGGACGGGAAGTTCGGGTGGTTCGGGCTGTCCGGGAAGTGCTGCGTCTCGAGGCAGAGACCGGACCGCCGCACGTACTCGCGCCCTGTCTTGCCTGTGTGGGAGCCGTCCAGCGAATTGCCGCTGTAGAACTGGATGCCGGGCTCTGTTGTCAGCACGGAGAGGGTTCTGCCCGAGGGCGGATGCTCCACGCGTGCCGCCTCCCGCAGTTCGCCGGCATTTCCCTCAAGTACCCAGCAGTGGTCATAGCCACCGCCGAACTGCAGCTGGTCATAGGGTGCGTCAACCTCGTCGGCGATGCGCTTCGGCTGCCGCAGGTCGAGCGGCGTACCCTCAACTGCGCGCAGTTCGCCAGTTGGAATCATCTCGGCGTCGCGAACGACGACGAACTGTGGCGCGTTCAAGGTGACGATCTCATCGGTGATGAGCCCAACGCCCTCGCCAGCGAGGTTGAAGTACGTGTGGTTGGTCAGGTTCAGCACTGTTTCTTTATCCGTCTCGGACCGGAACCCGATGTGCAGAGCGCTTCCCTGCAGCGTGTAGCTCACATGGACGCTCAGCGTGCCAGGAAATCCCTGATCGCCATCGATGCTGGTAAGTGACATCTCAACGCCGCCCGGGATCTCACGAGCGCTCCAGACCAACATGTCAAAGCCAACCGCCCCGCCGTGGAGGGAGTTCTTCTGCCCTGCCGGCAGCGTGATCTGGTACTGCTTTCCGCCGAGCGAGAACTGCCCACCGCCGATGCGGTTCGCATATCGCCCTACGATGGCGCCGAAGTACGTGTTTTTGCCCTCGAAGTAGTCGGCAACTTTTCCGTAGCCCAGCGCGATGTCTGCCAGCGCGCCGGTGCGGTCGGGCACCAGGATGGTCTGCACGCGCGCTCCCAGGGTAATGATCCTGACCTCTGCCGCGCTGTTGCGCAGCGTCCAGATCGCGACGGCCTGGCCGTCCGGCGTTTGACCAAAGGGTGCCTCGTGCACCGACACCACGCTCTTTTGCTCTGTTCCGTCCATCGCCGACTGCCTCCTGATCTGCTCTCCTGCTAGGACGCAGAAGCT